>NZ_JANUGP010000019.1 GCF_024753135.1 Streptomyces pyxinicus
ATGCTGCGCCTCGGTCGCCTTCTCGCTCGGGCCCGCCACGGCCTGGGCACGAATCCCGTGCAGTTCGGCGACCCGTCCGCGCGCGTCCGTCGGCTCGCCGGTCGGCTCACCCGTCGTCTCTTCCAAAACGGTCATGTAGCGACCTTACGAAGGACACCAAGGAAAGCGAGCCGTCGACTCCGTACAGTCTCCGGCCCGTTTTCCTGGTGCAGGTGAACAGAACCTTGGCGCCGTGCAGCCGTTCCGACTGCTCAGACGGCGTGTCTGTTGTAGAGGCCCCACAAAGTCGTCACCTGAGAGCCACCTCACATTCGTGGGTGGCGCATGCCATCCCCGGAGTGACGCGGACCCTCAGACGGCGGTCGGCGACCAGCACCTCCACGCTCTCGTCGGCGCGGTTCACCGCGCGCACCGGGTGGTCCCAGTCGATCTCCAGGGGTTCGCCCGTACGGGGCGGCTCGCTCACGCACAGGGTGGCCGTCCGGCCCCGGCGTACGACGAGGACGCTCGCTCCGGCCAAGGCGGTCAGCTCCCCCACCGTACCGGCCCGCCAGAAGTTCGCCGCCGTCAGGCCGAGGCCCGGTACGGCGACGGACTGGGCACCGGAGTCGTTGGCGAGGACGCGCAGCCAGTGCCGGTCGGCGGCGCGGGCGGCGGTCTCGGCACGGCCGGCACCGGGCAGCAGGACGTAGACGTAGCGGGCGTCGACGGGGTCGGTGCCGTGGTCGAGCCAGAGGGTCTGCCAGCGCCGGGTGCGCCGTTCACTCGTACTGGTGGTGTTGATGTCGGCCCAGGCGCCGGTGCGGTCCTCGCGCAGGGTGTGCGGCTCGCCCCCGTGCGGCAGCAGCCAGCCGCCGTGTCCTTCGAGGTGGGCCCAGTGCCGACCGTGCACGAAGGCCTGGGTGCCGCCCTCGCCGAGGTTGCGGTTGTCCACGACCGTCTCGACCGGGACGCCGTCGGCGCAGGTGATCCCGGCGCCCAGGCAGATCATGGCGTCGGGGAGGAAGAACCACGACGTGCGGGCCTGGAGGGTGGAGCCGAGGCCCTTGAGGTGCTGGCCGACGGCCGCGTACGTCCCGTCGGTGGCGCCGCCGACCCAGCGGACGTCCGGCCGGGGGGCGCCCCACTCCCCGCCGGCCCGGTCGGGCAGCCGCTTGGTGGACACCGTGGTGCCGGGCAGCCGGTACCAGTCGACGGTGGGCCAGTACCAGTCCGTGTACTGGTCGCCGCGCCCGTGCGGCCACCAGGAGAGCATGCCGGAACCCGTGTGCCAGCCGCGCGGGTTCTCGCCGTTGCCGCACTCGTAGTGGGCGATGCGGTCGCTGGCCATGGCGAGAGCGGCGGTGTAGCGGGATCCGCGGTGGACGGCGCGGTCCATGGCCGGGAAGAGCCGGTGGCCGGGACGTTCGGGGGTCGCCGCGACGGACGAGGCGGCGATGGCGCGGAGACGGGCGAGATCGGCCACGCCGAACTGCGGGGCCGTCAGGTACGGCGTCACGGTGTCCCGCTCGATCCACCCCTTCACCAGTCCGTACCACCGCGCGCGCTCCGCTGCCTCCGCTCCGCCCGCGAGCAGGGCGATGGCGGCGACGAGTTGCTGCCCGTGGACGTGGTCACTGCGCATCACGTGCAGGTCATCGCTTCGCAGGTAACCCCGGCTGATGGCACGCCCGTTGACGCAGTCCATCACCAACCCGTCGTGGATGAGCGGCGCGTAGGCGTGCTCGACGCTGTCGAGGACGGTGCGCCGGGCCGGGTCGGTGACCTCCCACTCCGACCCGGCGAGCAGGGTGAACAGCCGCCCCAGACCGTCGAGGAGGACCTGTCCGTAGGTGCCCGAGTAGGCGACGTGGGTGTGCTGCACGAACGAGCCGTCGGCATACAGCCCGTCCCCCTCGGTGACGTACGGGAAGACCGGCGACAGCGCGTCCCGGGCGAGCCGCAAGCGGCCGGGATCGCGGCCGAGCACCCCGCGCAGCGCGACACTCCGGCACAGGTCGACGCGGTTGGCGCCGGTGGAGGTGCCCGAGTAGTCGGTGAGCAGGGTGTCCGGGATGAAGTGGTCGACGGCGGCACAGGCGGCGGCGATCCGCTCGGCACCGAGCCGCTCGTACAGCGCGGCCGTGATGTCCATGAGCGGGCGCGGGCTGCCGATCTGCCACTCCCACCAGTTGCCGTAGGGCGTGGTGCCCGGGTGGTAGACGGTGGCCGAGAGGTGGTCGAGTCCGCGCAGTACGGCGTCGAAGAGCGCGGGGTCGCCGGTGGCGCCGGTGCCGGGCTGGACGTACGCCTGGGCCATGGTCCACAGCCGGTTGTGGCTGAAGGTGATGTTCGACGGCGGGTCGAAGGGATGCCCCGGCCAGAGTGCATCGGCGGCGGGACTCATGGTGCCCGCGAAGTCCCGCGCCATGGAACCCAGTTGGGTGAGCCGGGAGGCGTACGGCTCGCTCGCCGGGTCGAACCCGGCGCCGAGGGCGATGGTGAGCCAGCGGCGGCGCAGGGTGTCGTAGGGGTCGTCGGCCGCGCGGGCCGCCGGTGCCGCCAGGGCGGGAGCGAGGGCGGCGGCCAGCAGCAGTGCGCGTCGGGTCAAGCCCATGGGGCCGGTCACCGCTCTCTCCGCGCGGCTCGGCAGCCGCCGCAGGCGTAGGAGAGGACGTCCCGTGGCCGCCCTCGTCGGCGTAAGTAGATGGTGCCCGAGGTCTCCACGCGTTCGCCAGAGGGCGAACGGGTCACTCCGGGCGACGACGACAACACACTCCGGATGATGTTGAAAATCGAACGGAATAGGTCTACGGTCGACCCTGTTGAGTTCGTTGAACGTTAAACAGACAAGGAGCACCGCCATGGGCATCTTCGGCCGCAAGGACACCGCCGCTGCCGCCGCCACCACCGCCGCGATCACGGCACCGGCCGCCGTCAGCCCCGACCTCGCCGCGCTGACCGGTGACTACACCATCGACCCGGCGCACAGCACGCTCGGCTTCGTGGCCCGGCACGCCATGGTCACCAACGTCAAGGGCGGTTTCCAGGACTTCACCGGCACCCTGCACCTGGACGGCGCGAACCCCGGCGCCTCCACCGCGTCCCTGGACGTGCGGATGGACAGCATCGACACCGGCAACGCCGACCGCGACGGGCACCTGAAATCGGCCGACTTCTTCAAGGCCGACGAGTTCCCGGCGATGACGTTCCGCTCCACCAAGGTGGAGGCACTGGGCGGCGACGACTACCGGATCACCGGCGATCTCTCCCTGCTCGGCGTGACCCGGCCGCTCACCATCGACCTAGAGTTCAACGGCGCCGCGAAGGACCCCTTCGGCAACGAGCGCGTCGGCTTCGAGGGCAAGGCCGAGATCCTGCGCTCCGAGTGGGGTCTGACCTGGAACGCGGCCCTGGAGACCGGCGGCGTCCTCGTCTCCGACAAGATCAAGCTCAACTTCGACATCTCGGCCATCAGGAACGCCTAGGCACCCCGGCAGTGCCCGTCGATCCTCTCCGTACCGCGTCCTCGTCAACGACCAGCCGGGCCGCGCGGGCACCAGAGCGTGCGCGAGCGGTGCGGCCCCGGCCGTGGGGTGGCCGGGACCGCACCTGGGGGGAGTGCGGCGTGGTCAGGAGACGTCGGCGTACTCGGTGCCGATCTTGAGGTTGTCGACGCGGTTGACGATCTGTGTGCTGGTGTTTCCGCGGTCGTAGGCGCCCCACTTGGGTTCGTTGGCCGAGTCCCAGGTACGGCCGGCGAAGCGGGTGGAGCCGTTGGTGAAGGTCTGCTTGACGCCGTTGTAGTACAACTCCGCCCAGCCCGCGGAGGCCGAGGTCGAGGTGTGGATGCCGACGGCGACACGGTTCCACTCGAAGGCCGCGACCGGCTTGGACCAGATGTACTTCCAGCTCGCGCCGTTGGGGCCGACGTAGACCAGGTTGACCTTGCCCTTCCCCACGGTCATGAGAAGGGGATAGTTCTGGTCGGCGTTGGGGTACGACTTCCACTGCCAGGGGACCCAGTCGCTACCCGCGGGGACGACGGAGAACTTCTGCTCCCACCCGAGCCAGTACGTCTTGCCGCCGACGAACTTGTAGCGTGAGCCGTTGACCTTGATACCTCGGGATTCGCAGCGGTAGACGCCGACGGCCTTGTCGTACTTGAACACCGTGCCGTGCCCGTCGGTCTGCGCGGCGGTGACCACGCTGCCCGGGGAGTCGCAGTCCAGATTCCCGAAGACCTTGGCGCCCTGGGACGCGTCACCGTTCCACAGCACCGCGGCGTTCGCAGGCCAGGCACTGGCCACCAGCAGCCCGGCAACGGCCGAGGCCGCAGCGGTCGTGGCGTAGAGAGAGGCGCGGAGCTTCCTGCGGCCATGCGTCGGCATGGGAGACCTCCTTGTGAGGGGCGGGGGACGGAAGTGAGAGGGGTGGCTTCCGACCCGGCCGCTTTTCTAGCAGGTATCAATCACTCGCTCAATACCTCCAACTAAACGATCACCAACGATCGTTCGATCGCATTGCGATCAAATGAAAGACATTCGTTGCTTCGCGCGCCGCCGCCCGTCCGACTATGCCCTCCAGGGCGCCGTGACACCGCGGAGCGCGAACTCGCACCACACGACCTTGCCCGGCTTCCGCTCCCCGACGCCCCACTTGTCCGACAGCGCGGCGACCAGCAACAGGCCCCGGCCGTGCTCCTCGTCCGCCGACGGCTCCGGCATCCGCAACACGCCGGAGCCGCTGTCGTGCACCTCGACCCGCAGCACCCCGCCCCGGTGCAGGGCGAGCCGGACGAGATAGCCCCGGCCCGGCGGCACCCCGTGCAGCAGCGCGTTGGTCGCCAGCTCGCTCACACACAGCAGCACGTCGTCGCGCCGCCCGGCCAGCGACCAGCCGTCCAGGGTCTCCCCGGCGAACGTGCGCGCCAACTGCACCGACCTGCGCTCCCGTTGGAAGAAGGTCGTGCGCACCCTGAGGGGTGGAAGTTCCGCGTTCATGAGACGAGTGTCACTGTGCGTCACTACGGTGGGCCAACGAGTGAGGTCGTACTCCTTTTCACTACGACCTCGGTACGACCGCTTCGCCCATGCACGGGGGTAGGCAACGCCCATGAACCCAACACCCAGGAGCCGCAAGGTCGGTACGTGGCAGGCGGTGGGCGCCCTGGTCGCCCACTACCGCAAGCAGGCCCGACTGACCCAGGAGCGGTTCGCCGAACTGGCCCACCTTCACGTGGACACGGTGCGCTCCATTGAACAGGGGCGGTTGGCTTTGCAGCCGGATCGGGCCGAGCAGTTCGATGAGCTGCTCAATACGGGCGGGGCTTTGGCTGCCTTCGTCACACGCTTACCTGTGCGGGAGCGGATCGTGCAGTTCGCGCAGGGGTTGGTGGACCATGAGCAGGAGGCAGTGGGCATCCTGGCGTATCAGACGCAGATGGTTCCTGGACTGCTCCAGACCAGGGACTACTGCCTCGCGGCGTTCGACGCCCGCTATCCGGCGCTCGGGAGCGAGACCGCCGAGCAGTGGGTGGACGCCCGCATGGAGCGGCAGTTGATCTGGCAGCGCGATCGGCCACCCGTGGGGCACTTCGTCCTGGAGGAGAGCATCCTGCGGCGACAGGTCGGCGGGGCAGGGGTGATGCGGGACCAGATCCGGCAGATTCTGCATTACACCGAGCCTGTTCACATGAGCTTCCAGATCATGCCCATGGACCGGATGCCGCACGCCGGGCTCGCTGGGCCCATGACTCTGCTGGAAACACCCGACCACGACCGCCTTGTCTACCTGGAAGTCCAGACGGCGAGTTTCCTCGTGGACGACCCCGACGACGTCAGCGACTACCACCACAAGTATGGAATGCTGCGGTCTCAAGCACTCACGCCCGCCGAGAGTGTGCGCCTCTTGCACGGACTGCTAGGAGAGACATGACGACCGCGTGGTTCAAGTCAAGCTACAGCAGCAATGAGGGAGGCGACTGCCTCGAAGTCACCTACGACTGGCGCAAGTCGAGCTACAGCAGCCCCGAGGGTGGCAACTGCGTAGAGGTGGCCGCGCACCCCGCCGCCATCCACGTCCGTGACTCCAAAGCGGCTCCGGTCGGCCCGATCGTCACCGTCTCCCCTGCCACCTGGAACGAGTTCCTTGACCGGTTCGCCGGCTGACTAGGTCCGCGTCACGACGACCGGCGAGAGCCTGGGAGAGTCGATGAAGGCCACATGGTTCAAGTCCAGCTACAGCGGCAGCCAGGGCGGTGACTGCCTCGAAGCCCGCTACAACTGGCGCAAGTCCAGCCATAGCAGCGACGAGGGCGGCAACTGCGTAGAGGTCGCCACCCGCCCCGCCACCATCCACATCCGCGACTCGAAGGCCACCCCAACCAGCCCGATCGTCACCGTCTCCCCCGCCACCTGGCACGAGTTCGTCGGTGGGCTGGGCGAGGTCTAGCGCAGCGAGGGCCCGGCGGTGGTGGGTCAGTGGAGCCCGCCGGAGGCGAAGATGACGTCGCCGGTGATCCATCCGGCGTCCCGGGACGCGAGGAAGGCGACCACGGAGCCGATGTCGTGGGGGTGACCGAGGCGGCCGAGTGGTGTGGCGGCGGCGACCCTGGCGACGTTCTCCTCGTTGATGAGGCCGAGGTCTCGGGCGCCGTCGGTGTCGGTGGCGCCTGGTGCGACGGCGTTGACCCGGATACCGCGTGGTCCGAGTTCGTTGGCCAGGACTCTGGTCAGCGTGGTGAGAGCGCCCTTGGCCGAGGTGTAGAGGGCTGAGCCGGGAGCGTTGTCCGAGATGCCGGAGGTCGAGATGTTCACTATCGACCCGCCGGTGCCGGGCACCTGCTTGACGAAGGCCTGGCAGGTGAGGAACACGCCGAGCACGTTGGTCCGATAGGTCCGGTCGAAGTCGCTCGGCGTGACGTCCTCGAAGGGCTGGAAGGAGAAGACCGCCGCGTTGTTCACCAGCGTGTCGACCGGCCCGAGGACGGCGTTGACCTGCTCGTACATCCGCTCGACGTCGTCAGGACTTCCAACGTCTCCGGCTACCGCCACGGCCCTGCCGCCGTTGCCGACGATGTCGGCGACGGTCCCTTCGGCGGCCGGGCGGTCGGTGGCGTAGCTGACCGCGACCGCGGCTCCGGCGGCGGCGAGGGCGGCTGAGATCCCCCGGCCGATGCCCTTGCCGCCCCCGGTCACCAGGGCCACACGTCCCCTGAGGTCGACCATGGACTCACTCCTCGCTGCGGTGCTGACTGCGGAACGAGTCGAAGGTATCCAGAGGGCTTACCAAGAGGAAGGACATACCTTTGGGTAAGCTCCTTCCATGAGTCAGCCACTGCCGGAGACGGTCAACGGTGGAGAGCTGGGGTCCTCGCAGGACGTGTTCGCCGCCGACTGCCCGGTCCGGCCGATCTTCGGGGACATCACCAGCCGCTGGGCCACCTTGGTGCTTGCCGCGCTGATGACCCGGCCGCACCGCTTCTCGGAGCTGGCGGCCCGTATCGGAGGCGTCAGCGAGAAGATGCTCTCCCAGACTTTGCGGGCCCTCACTCGTGACGGACTCGTCAGCCGCACCGTGACCCCCACCGTGCCGATCCAGGTCACCTACGAACTGACCGCCCTGGGAACGGACCTGATGCCGCGTCTGATGGGCTTGGTCACCTGGGTTGATCACCACACCGGCACGATCCAGGCGGCCCAGGCTGCCTACGACGCCGACACACCCCTGCCGCCGGCCGTGGCGAACAGGCACTGAAGTCACCGACCGACAGACCCCCGAAGGATCGACGCGGTGCCGCACCGGGCGGTCGGTCAGAAGCCGCCGCCGAAGTCGCCGCCCCCTCCCCCGCCGAAGTCCCCGCCGCCTCCGTCGCCGAAGCCGCCGCCGAAGTCGCCGGGGTCGAAGTCGGTGCCGGAGACGTCGCCGCCCTGGTAGGTGCCGCCGAAGTCGCCGCCGTAGCCGCCGCCGTCGAAGCCGCCGTAGCCCGCTCCGTAAGCGGGGCTGGACAGCGCGCTGCCGAGCAGGGTGCCGACGAGGAGGCCGGGGAGCATGCCGCCGCCGAAGTAGCCGCCCGCCCAGGGGCCGTAGGCGGGGCCCGCGTCCCAGTAGGGGCGGCGGCCGTAGTCGGTGTCGACCTCGCGGATCGCGGGGTCGCGGCCGTCGGCCAGCCGGGTGGCGTCGGCCGCGCAGACCGGGACCTGGCGCGGGGCGCCGCCGGGCGGGGTCCAGGTGGCGTCGGTGGTGGAGGGCCCGTGCCGGGGGTCGAAGAAGCAGGGCGGACGGCGCTCGGGAAGCGGGCGTCCCTCGCG
This sequence comes from Streptomyces pyxinicus, assembly GCF_024753135.1. Classification (GTDB taxonomy): domain Bacteria; phylum Actinomycetota; class Actinomycetes; order Streptomycetales; family Streptomycetaceae; genus Streptomyces; species Streptomyces pyxinicus. The sequence continues at coordinate 8,292 of NZ_JANUGP010000019.1, forward strand.
GCGGGCGGCGAGCCGGGCGAGGGAGAAGCGGCCGTCTTCGAGGGTCTCGGTGACGGAGCGGACGTCGTCCGGGCGCTGCGCGGCGGCCATTCGCTGTTTCGCGGTGTCGTAGGCGTCGAGGGCGTGTTCGTAGTCGGCGCGCATGGCGTCGTCGGCGCCGGGTTCGGCGGGCTGGAAGTCGAGGCGGTCGAGTTCCTCGCCGAAGGCGGTGATGTCCTCGTCCACGACGACGCGGAGCCGGTCGAGGGCGGCGCGTTCCTCGGCCTCGCGGCGACGGCGGTTGCGGCGCACCAGGGCGTAGGCGCCCGCGCCGCCGGCCACGACGACGGCACCGGCGGTGATCAGGGCGGTGCTGGAGGCGCCGCCGTCCGAGCCGGTTCCGCCCCAGCTCTTGGGGGCGTGGCCGCCCATGTTGGCGAGGGCGCGGTCGGTGAAGTCGTTGAGCTGGGTCTTCGTGTCCTCGCCCTGGACACCGGAGACGAGGTTCTGCCGGGCCGTGGCCGACAGTACGGAGCTGTCGGCACGGGCGTCGAAGCGGTCGCCCAGGCGGATGCCGTAGAGACCGGTGACACCGGTGGCGCCGCGCAGGCCGGAGAAGAGGTTCGCCGTGGGATACCCGGCGGGCAGCACGGCAATGAACACCGGCTTGTCGGCGTCCTTGATCTTCCGCGCGAGGGCGTCGGCATCCGCCTTGGAGAGCTGGGCGGAGGCGGCCGGATCGACGTAGACGGGGCTCGCGCGCAGGGCCCGGGCGATCGTGGACACGCTGGTCTCGGCACTCGCACCCGGCGCGTACGTGGTCACCACCAGCAACGCGAGCACGGCCAACAGCAGCGCGGGGACGCTTCGGGTCCGCAGGACGGCCTTCATCCTTCGAAGCTACCCGAAGCGTCCCGTATGCGGTCAGGTGAACGACCGGCATCCGCGTGATTGCCCGGATTCGCCACTGCGGATCTCACGAACAGTTTGATTGTGCAGGTCAGAGCGCGTGCGTGAGCAGGCTCACATTTACATTGACCGCGTACCGTCATCCCCCGTTTACTTCCCCATGGAAGACAGCGAACAAGAGGTACGCCGAGCAGGGGCAGCGCTACGGAGGCACAGCGCACACCAACAGCAGCGGCAAGACTTCAAGTGGCGGCGGTACCTGGGGCGCCTTCACGGGCTGGCTGTCGGGCGCCAAGGACACGTTCGTCAACTACGGGAGCGCGATCGTCTCCCAGCCTGACATATGGAAAGGCGGCGCCGAAACCGTCGCCAGCATGCTACTGACTGGCCTCGGTGAAGACGTCACCTACCTCGGCGTCGGCATGTGTCTCTCCGGTTTCGGATGTCTCGTCGGAGCCCCAGTCGCCGCAGGTGGCGTCTCCATGATCGGCGCAGGCGCGACCGGTGTGGCAGACGGCATCGGGCGGATCAGCGACGGCTTGGGGAAGGCACTGAATGAGGCGCGCTTGGAGTCAAGTGGGAGCCACAGTGTCAGACCTCACACTGTAGGCGGCCCCAGGGTTCGACCAGGAAAAGACATCGCGGTCGACGACGAAGGTTTCGTAAATCCTCCGACAGCCGAAGAATTGAAATCCCTGGACGTTCAGGGCCTCTCGACTTTCGATACGGAACAGAATGCGGGACGAGTCGGTCTCAAGGGGCAGCTTAGAGCCCCCAAGGGGCCACTGCCCGACGGATTGGGTATCATTTCGGACGGACGGCAAGTGGGCGGCCCGAGAGCGGTTGGGCATCATACGATCTACCCCACGGAGCGCATGACGTTCGACAGCTATCAGGATCTGATCAAAGGGATGCAATGGGAAAACGTAGGGGTCAAAATTGGAAAGTAGCGATCTAGCCTCGAATGCCGATGAATGGACATCTCTGGTTGCTTTGGAGAGGGAGGCCGCCAAGCTCCGAGCCGAAATTAATCGATCGCCCGTCCGCAGGGAAATACTGGCGCAAGGCCTCGCCTCTCGCTCGGCGTGGGAGCGGTCAACAGCCCTCATTTTCCTACGCCTGTTTCCTGACGACGTTCCGCAACTACTAGAATCCGTCGCCGCCCTGTGTCTGTCGGCAGCGTGGGTGGAACCTGCGCGAGAGGTCATAAGGGCTGCATCTACGGACATCGACGCTTACCGCCTTAGCGCAGTCCTCCTAGGTGAGTTGACCGAAGGCGATCCTCAGGACTATCTGATGACAGCGGACATGCTGGTAGAGATCGCATGCTGGCCGGCTCTGGGTGCAGTAATCCAGCAGGCCAGTCAAAGCACTGACACGCAAGTCCGCGAGATTGGAGAAGATTACCTGCGCAGGTACCAACGGTTTATTCCAAGAAATCCCTAGCACACTCGATGTACTCCCACCCTTCATCACGGCCCGTCGGATCCCCCGGCGGGCCGTTGCACCCGCTTACAAGGGCTCACCTGATGGGGTTACGGGGGCCTGCCGGCCGGGATTGCCTTCTGGTCGTATGCCCCCGCTAGTCTCCACCGCCTTTCCCTAGCAGCCGGTCAGCATGAGGTGGTACGAGCGACTTATTCCAAAAAATCTTTGCGCCCTAGCAGCGCCCTATTTGAATGGCAATCTCGGCCAGTGGAATTGATGGCTCAGGTGCTTGATGCCGCTAATTCCGCTGTGGGTAGCATCCTTCGACCATCACATCGGCTGGCAGGTTGGGCCGTTGGCTTACCGCCTCGCGCTTGATTTGCAGGAATCAGCGGCTCAGGAACAACTCGCTGCCGTGCTCGGCGATTGGCCGAAGGAAGAGGTTCTGTAAGGTGACGCGCAGCGTAGTGCAGGCGTACTACAGACGCGAGCACGGTGATCGTCCGATGGTGCTCGAAAGTTCAGGCGACGTCGATGCGCTGATCGATACGCTTCTTACGAATCGGGCATCGGAGAGCATGGCTTCCTTGTACAGCCTGGAGCGGCCGCTCATGCCTGCGGGTGCCCCTGACCACGAGTTGCTGGTGGGGGTCAACGGAGACCTACGTTCGGCATGCTGGCTTTCATGGACGATGGCAACTTCTTTTCGCTTGACTCTTCCACGGAGGGCCGAGGCGAGGTTCACTACTCCATCATGGAAACGCGACAGAGTTTCCTAACCGGCCAGAAATTCCCATCACGCAGTAAGGCAAGCGGTTAACGAATTCTTGACTTCCGGTGGCCTGCGTCCGATCTGCATCGAATGGCAAGAGCCGGAATTCTGGTGACCCAGCCTCGCCTGGCAATACTCCAGGTGGCGGTCTGTCCACGGGACGGGCCGCCACCTGGAGCAAGCTATCGCTGCAGCGTCGCAGGAGCGACCTCAAGCCGCCCGATAAGCCTCCGCCAGTTTTTCCACCGCCTTCCCATAGCGGCCGGTGAGGAGGAGATGGTCGGCGTCCGCGAAGGGCTTCGAGACCGCTGCCGTGATGTGGTCGCCGATTTTCTGCTGGACGAGGAGGCGGGCCTTGGTCACCAGGGCGCGGCCCGTGCGGTCGGCGCCGGTGTGTTCGGCTGCCTGGGCGGCGAGGGTGAGGGCGTGGAGGGTGGTGGTGCCGCCCGGGAGGGGGCGGGTGAGGGTGGTCAGGCCCCAGCCGTAGGGGTACTGGGGGTCGTAGGAGGCGTCGCCTACGTTGATCGGGAGCTGGGATTCGGAGCGGGGCCAGGTGACCGGGAGCTGGCCGGTGAAGGGGCGCTTGCCGTAGAGGACGTCGGCGACGCCCTCGCCCTCGGTGCCGGGGAGCCAGGAGGCCACCAGGGCGTCGATGCCGGACAGCTGGTCGGCGATGAGTTGCGGGCGGCCCGAGACGATCAGGACCGCGCATTTCATGGCCGCGCAGACCTTGTCCACCGTGGCCTTGTCGGTGGCGGAGAGGGAGAGGGAGTGGCCGTTGCCCACGTCGCCGACGCCCTCCGCGTACGGGGTCTCGCCCACGACGACCACGCCGACGTCGTAGCCGGTAGTGGGGGCCGAGGCGTCCTTGGAGTAGGTGACGTCTCCGCCGGCCTCGCGCATGCCCTGGAGGATCGTCGTGCCCTGCGGGCCGGGGCCGGAGGAGCCCTGCCAGGTCAGGGTCCAGCCGCCGGTCTGGTTGCCGAGGTCGTCGGCGTTGGAGCCGGCCACGTAGACCTTCTGGGTCTTGTTCAGGGGGAGTACGCCGCCCGAGTTCTTCAGCAGTACCTGGGACTCGGCCGCCGCCTGCCGGGCCACGGCGCGGTGGGCGGCCGAGCCGATCGAGGAGGCACCGCTGGTGTCGGCGTACGGGTGCTCAAAGAGGCCCAGCTCGAATTTCTTGGTGAGGATGCGGGAGACCGCGTCGTCGATCCGCTTCCCGGTGACCCGGCCGGACTTCACCTCGTCGGCGAGCGTGCCGCTGAACTCCTTGTAGGTGTAGGGGACCATCATCATGTCGACGCCCGCGTCGACGGAGGTGCGGACCTGGGTGGCGTAGTCGCCGGGTAGCTGGTCGATGGCGTTCCAGTCGCTGATGACGAAGCCGTCGAAGCCCAGGTCGTCCTTGAGCACGCCGTTGATCATGTCGCCGCGCGCGTGCATCTTGACCGCGCCCTTGCCGTCGCCCGTGATGTCGAGGGAGGAGTACGACGGCATGACCGTGCCGACGCCCCGCTCGACGGCCGTGCGGTACGGCTCCAGGTGGGTCCTCTCCAGTTCCTCGCGGGTGAGCGTGGTGACGCCCTGGTCGATGGTGTAGGTGCCGGTGGTGGAGGAGCCGTAGGCGGTGCCGCCGTCGCCCAGGAAGTGCTTGGCGGTGGCGAGCACCTTGTCGTCGTCGGCCAGGTCCTTGCCGTTCGCGCGGCCCTGGAGGCCCTGGATGACGGTCTCCATGGAGTCCACCAGGGCGGGGTCCTCGCCGTAGGACTCGTAGGAGCGGCCCCAGCGTTCGTCGCGGGTCACGCACACGCAGGGCGCGAAGTCCCACGGGATGCCGGTGGCGCGGACCTCGGCGGCGGTCACCGCGCCGGTGCGCTCGGCGAGGGCCGGGTCGCGGGTGGCGCCGATGCCGATGTTGTGCGGCATGACCGTGGCGCCGGCCAGGTTGTTGTGGCCGTGGACCGCGTCGACGCCGTAGATCAGCGGGATCTGGAAGCGGGTCGCCTGGGCGCGGAGCTGGAAGCCGTCGATCATCTCGGCCCAGGCTTCCGGGGTGTTGGGCGTGGGGGTGGAGCCGCCGCCGGAGAGGAGGGAGCCGAGGGCGTAGGTGGCGATGTCGCCGCCGGTGCCTACGGCGCCGCGCTCGGCCTGGGTCATCTGGCCGGTCTTCTCCGCGAGCGACATCCGGCCGAGCAGGTCCGCGACCCGCTTCTTGATGGGCAGACGGGTGTCCAGGTACGGCAGTCCGTGGGCGTCGATGACGACCTGCGGGGTCTCGGCGGGGGCCTTGGCGCCGGTGACGGTGAGCTTGACGGGGATGGTCTCGGCGGCCTCGGCCGTGCGGTCCTTGCGGGTGGCCACCTCGATGGTCCGGGTGGTGCCGGAGGCGGTGCCGGCCGGGAAGGTGAGGGTGCCGGAGACGGGGGTGTAGTCGGTGCCGGGGTCGGCGGTGCCGCCGCCGGTCTCGTAGTGGACGGTGACCGGCTCGCCGACGGGGGCGGAGCCGGTGGTGGCGAGGGTGACCTTCAGCGACGCGGTGCCGCCCTCGGTGACCGGGTGGACGGCCGCGTCGGTGCTGACGGTGGCGCGCAGGGACTGGTCGGCGCGGCCGTACAGCTCCACGTCGTCCATGGCGAAGTCGCCCTTCGCGCCGGCCGGGAGGGTGACGGCGTAGCCCCACATGCCGGTGAGGCCGAGGACGTGGTCGATGCCGCCGACGGGCTGGTAGTCGGTGCGGTAGACGAAGTCCGTGAAGGGGATCTCGATCCGCTTCCAGCCGGTGAAGTCGTCGGTGAAGGACGTCGTCCACAGCTCGGAGGCCTCGCCGTTCGCGCCGCCGTCCTTGATCTCGAAGGCGACCTTCCTGCCGTTGTTCCGGCCGTCCCACCAGAAGCGGATGCCCTGGTGCGCGGACCAGTCGTGGGCGGGCTGGTCGGCGGCGAAGTCGTGGGTGAAGCCGCCGTAGCCGCTGATGTCGTAGCTGCCGGCGAGGACCTTGGCGCCCTCGGGGGCGTCCGGGCGGGCAGCGAGGCTCAGGGCGGGCGGGTCGTCGGCGTCGCCTCCCCAGGTGAAGATGCCCTCGGCGGGCTGGGAGGCGAACGGCACCTCGCCCTCGAAACGGTCGACCGGCACAGTCGGGGGGTCGTCCGCGGCACGCGCGGTCGCCCAGGGCAGCAGACCGGCGAGCAGGACGGCGGAGGCGAGCAGGGCGGTTCTTCGCATGGACCTTCCCTCGGCACTCGTGGTTCACTCAGGACTTAGCTCATGTCATGAGTTAACTGGGGGCTCACCAGGCCGTCAAGACGGCGTGTCAGTGCGTCACGCCGACGGTAGTGAGCGCGAACTTCCCCCCACACAAGGCACGTTGGCTCTCCCCAGAAGGGCGACGCACCATGAGGGACATCATCGGAAGGCACTCGCGCACGGCGCGGCTGCTGTTCGCCGGACTGCTCACCACCGCCGGACTCGCCACCCTCGGCACCCCCACCGCGCACGCGGCCGGCGAGCAGGTCACGGCCTACCTCACCACCACGGACGACTCCGGCGGACGGCACGTCGTACGCGGCCTCCAGGCGCAGACGCCGTTCACCTTCCAGGCCGGCAGCGGGGGCGGCGGCGAGAACATCACCGTGGACGAGAACACCCGCTACCAGACCTTCACCGGCGGCGGGGCGTCCTTCACGGACACCGCGGCCTGGCTGCTGAACAGCAGCGGGGCGCTGTCCCAGGCGACCCGGGACGCCACCATGCGCAAGCTGTTCTCGCCGACGGAGGGCATCGGCCTGTCGTTCCTGCGCAACCCGATGGGCGCCTCGGACCTGGCCCGGTACGGCTACACGTACGACGACGTGCCGGCCGGCCAGACCGACCCCTCGCTCGCCAAGTTCTCCATTTCCCACGACCTCGCGGACGTCGTGCCGCTCACCAGGCAGGCGCTCCAACTCAACCCGTCCGTCACGGTGATGGCCTCGCCGTGGACGGCGCCGGCCTGGATGAAGGACAGCGGCTCGCTCAACGGCGGCTGGCTGAAGGCGGAGGACTACGGGGCGTACGCCTCCTACTTCGTGAAGTACCTCCAGGCGTACAAGGACCAGGGCGTCAACGTCTCGTACGTCACCGCGCAGAACGAGCCGACCTGCTGCTCGGGCTATCCGTCGATGAGCTGGAACGCGAGCGGGCTGGCCTACTTCACCAAGAGCGAGCTGCTGCCCAAGCTCCAGGCGGCGGGGCTCTCCACCAAGGTGCTGGCGCACGACTGGAACTGGGACGTCTACGACTCCTACGCCGCCCAGACCGTGGACGACGCGGCGGTGCGGAGCCACCCCAACTTCGGCGGGATCGCCTGGCACGGGTACGGCGGTGACGTCACCCAGCAGACCTCGGTGCACGACCGGTACCCCACGCTGGACGCCTTCGGCACCGAGCACTCCGGCGGCACCTGGATCACCAACCAGCAGCGCGAGGACATGTCGAACATCATCGACTACACGCGCAACTGGGCGAAGTCCGTGACCAAGTGGTCGCTGGCCGTGAACCAGAACATGGGCCCGCACAACGGGGGTTGCGGCACCTGCACCGGGCTGATCACCGTGCACGACGGCGACAGCGTGAGCGGCACGGTGGACTACACGATCGAGTACTACACGATGGGCCACCTGACCAAGTTCGTCCGGCCGGGCGCGCAGCGGATCGCCTCGACGGCGTCCGGCGCGGTGCCGAACGTGGCGTGGCGCAACCCGGACGGCAGCAAGGCGCTGATCGCCTACAACGACTCCTCGGCGGCGAGGACGGTCACCATCAACTGGGGCTCCCAGCACGCCACGTACTCCCTGCCGGGCAAGACCTCGGCCACCTTCACCTGGTCCGGCACCCAGTCCGGCGGCGGCGCCCGCACCGGCGCCTTCGCGGGGCTGGCCGGCAAGTGCCTGGACGTCGCGGGCGCCTCCAGCGCCAACGGCACGGCAGTGCAGCTCTACGACTGCAACGGCAGCACCGCCCAGCAGTGGACCATCGGCACCGACGGCACGGTCCGCGCCCTCGGCAAGTGCCTCGACGTCACCTCCGGCTCCACGGCGAACGGCGCCAAGGTCCAGCTCTACGACTGCAACGGCACCGGCGCCCAACAGTGGTCCTACGACTCCGCCACCGGCGACATCGTGAACACGGCGGCCGGCAAGTGCCTCGACGTCACGGACAACACATCGGCGAACGGGACGCCTACGCAGATCTGGTCGTGCACGGGGGCGGCGAATCAGAAGTGGGTTCTGCGGTAGGTACATCGTGCGCGCCGCTCGGACGGATGCCGTGTCCGAGCGGCGGCGGTGTGGCCGGTGGGAGACGATGAGGGCGGCGGCTCGCGGCCGTGAGCCGGGAGATCTGGGAGACGTGTATGACCACACCGCAGGATCTGTTTCTCGTGAGCCTGGACATTCCGCGTGAGCAGCCCGTCGAGCAGGGGGATCTGTCGCTGGCGTTGGCCGGGGCGGAGCTGGTCGATCTGCTGGCGGCGCGGGCGCTGACCGTGGTGGACGGGCGGATCGTGCCGGGGGCGGTGCCGGCCACGGGTGACCGGCTGCTGGACGAGGCGGGGGCCGCGCTGGTCCGGGCGGAGCCGTACGAGACGGCCGAGGACTGGCTGTGGCGGCGCGGACAGGGGCTGGCGACGGCCTACCGGGACGCCCTGGAGGCCGACGGCCAGCTCACCGGCAAGCGGCGGCACTGGCTTGCGCTGCGCGACAAGGACGACCCGCAGGCCGACACCCCGGCCCGGCGCCACGCCGCCGACCGCTGGTGGTCCCACGAACCCGTCCTGGCCGGCCTCGCCTCCACCCTCGGCATCCCGGACGACCGGCCGCCCGCCCCGGAACCCGACGACGAGTCGGTGGTCGCGGTGCTGGTCGCGGTCGGGAACGCGGTGACGGAGCTGGAGGCGGTGCGGGAGCGGCGGCGGATCGAGAACGTGGCGTTCGACAATATCTGGCGGGCGCCCTGAGGGTGGGCGGGAGGAGGCAGCCGGTGGGCTCAGCGTGCCCGAAGGACCGGTTCTCCCACGCCCAGCAGGTTGCCCTCGCTGTCGCGGAACCAGGCGCCGCGTTCGCCGGTCGCGCCCTTGCTCGGGTAGTTGCCCTCGACCTCGGCGATGCCGTCACGGGTGCGCAGGCCGGGGGCGTCGACCTCCTCGAAGACGACGCCCCGGCGCCGCAGCTCCGCCACCGTCGCCTCGATGTCGGTGACCTCGAAGGCCATCTGGGTGAAGGTGCCGGGCGAGGCACCCGTGGAGCGGAAGAGGACGAACTCCACGCCCCCGCAGCGGTACAGCAGCCCGCCCGGACGTTCGTCCACCGGCTCCAGGCCGAGCTTGTCGGCGTAGAAGCGCCGGGCGCGGTCCAGGTCCTGGGCGGGCAGCCGGGTCGCCACGCGGGCCCGGGACAGATCTGCGGGGGTCTTCGCGTTCATGCCTCCACTGTGGCTACTTCGCCGGCTCCACGCCCGCCCGCAGCAGCCCGTAGGCGTACGCGTCCTCCAGGGCCCCCCAGGACGCGGCGATCACGTTCTCCGCCACGCCGACCGTGGACCACTCGCCGGCGCCGTCCGAGGTGGAGATCAGCACCCGGGTGGTGGAGGAGGTACCGTGCTTGCCCTCCAGGATGCGGACCTTGTAGTCGACCAGCTCCAGCTTGGCGAGCTGCGGGTAGATCTTCTCCAGGGCGACCCGGAGCGCCCGGTCGAGGGCGTTGACCGGGCCGTTGCCCTCGGCCGTGGCGACGATCCGCTCGCTCTTGGCCCACAGCTTGACCGTGGCCTCGTTGGCGTGGGTGCCGTCGGGGCGGTCCTCCACGATGGCCCGCCAGGACTCCACGGCGAAGTACTTCAGCGGGCGCCCCTCGACCTCGGCGCGCAGCAGCAGCTCGAAGGAGGCGTCGGCCGCCTCGTAGGTGTAGCCCTTCAGCTCGCGTTCCTTGACGCGCTCGACCACCCGGCCGATCAGTTCGCGGTCGCCGCCGAGGTCGATGCCGAGTTCCCGGCCCTTGAGTTCGATGGAGGCGCGGCCGGCCATGTCGGAGACCAGCATGCGCATGGTGTTGCCGACCAGCTCGGGGTCGATGTGCTGGTACAGGTCCGGGTCGACCTTGATCGCGGAGGCGTGCAGGCCGGCCTTGTGGGCGAAGGCGGAGACACCGACGTACGGCTGGTGCGTGGAGGGCGTGAGGTTGACGACCTCGGCGATGGCGTGCGAGATGCGGGTCATCTCGCGCAGCTTGCCGTCGGGGAGCACCTTCTTGCCGTACTTCAGCTCCAGGGCCGCGACGACCGGGAAGAGGTTGGCGTTGCCGACGCGTTCGCCGTAACCGTTGGCGGTGCACTGGACGTGGGTGGCGCCCGCGTCGACGGCGGCCAGGGTGTTGGCGACCGCGCAGCCGGTGTCGTCCTGGGCGTGGATGCCGAGCCGGGCGCCGGTGTCGGCGCGGACCGTGGAGACGACCGCCTGGATCTGCGCGGGCAGCATGCCGCCGTTGGTGTCGCAGAGCACGACGACGTCGGCGCCGGCCTCGGCTGCCGCCCGGACGACGGCCTTGGCGTACTCGGGGTTGGCGCGGTAGCCGTCGAAGAAGTGCTCGCAGTCCACGAAGACCCGGCGGCCCTGGTCCTTCAGGTAGGAGACGGTGTCGCGCACCATCTCCAGGTTCTCGTCCAGCGTCGTGCGCAGCGCCAGCTCCACATGCCGGTCGTGCGACTTGGCGACCAGGGTGATCACCGGGGCGCCGGACGCCAGCAGCGCGTTGACCTGCGGGTCGTCGGCGGCCCGTGCGCCGGCGCGGCGGGTGGCGCCGAAGGCGACGAGCCGGGCGTGCCGGAAGTCGATCTCCTGCTGGGCGCGGGCGAAGAACTCGGTGTCCCGGGGGTTGGCGCCGGGCCAGCCGCCCTCGATGAAGCCCACGCCGAAGTCGTCCAGGTGCCGCGCGATGGCGAGCTTGTCCGCGACGGTGAGGTTGATGCCCTCGCGCTGCGCGCCGTCGCGCAGCGTGGTGTCGAAGACGTGGAACGAGTCGTCGGGCTCGCTGGATGCCGTCTCGGTCATGGTCTCAAGGCTCCTGTTGTGAATCTTCGGTCTGTACCGGAATGACCGGCTCCACCGTCCCCTCCCATACTCCCGCGCGCCCGCTTCCCGGCTGAGGGTGGGCCGGAAAACGAAAAAACCCCTCGCGGGTGCGAGAGGTCTGCGCGCGGGTCGAGGACGACGATGGCCACCCGCACCTGGTCGTACGAGGTGGTCACTGCGGACCGGCGCGCCTGTTGCCCGTAATCATGGCGAACGAGAACACGGGGGAAGTCTGGCACAGCCCCGCCCCCGGCTCACGTCCCGTCTCAGGATGCGGTCGTCAGGCTGGACTCCTCGGCCTCGTCGGCGCGGGCCAGGTCCAGGTCCTTCGTCTCGCGCATGGAGAGGTAGACCACGAGCGACACGGCGGCGCAGCCGGCCACGTACCAGGAGAAGCCGGACTCGACGCCGGCGTTCTTGAACCACAGCGCCACGTACTCCGCGGTGCCGCCGAAGAGGGCGTTGGCGAGGGCGTACGGCAGGGCCACGCCGAGGGCGCGGACGCCGGTCGGGAACAGCTCGGCCTTCACGCAGGCGTTGATGGAGGTGTAGCCGGTGACGACGACCAGCGCGAGCAGGGAGAGGCCGAGCGCGGGCCAGTAGCCGTCGGCGTGCCGCAGCAGGGTCATGATCGGCACGGTGAGGAGGGTGGAGCCGACCGCGAAGGTGATCAGCAGCGGACGGCGGCCGACGCGGTCGGAGAGCCGTCCGGCCAGCGGCTGGAGGCAGGCGAAGACGATCAGCGCGGTGAAGGAGACGAGGGTCGCGGTCTGCTTCGGCAGCCCGGCGGAGTTGGAGAGGTACTTCGTCAGGTAGGTGGTGTACGTGTAGTAGGCGACCGTGCCGCCCATGGTGAGGGCGACGACCAGGAACGCCTCGCGCCGGTGCCGCCACAGGGCGCGCAGGGTGCCGCGCTCCTCCGCGTGCGAGGTGTCCTCCGCGTACACCTCCGTCTCCAGCATGGTGCGGCGCAGGTAGAAGACGACGGCGGCGCCGAGCGCGCCGACGACGAAGGGGATGCGCCAGCCGTAGCTGTGCAGGGCCGCGTCGGACAGGGTGCGCTGGAGGACGATCTGGAGGCCGAGGCCGAGGATCTGGCCGGCGGTCATGGAGACGTACTGGAAGCTGGAGGCGAAGCCGCGGCTGCCCGGCTCGGAGGCCTCGGTGAGGTAGGTGGCGCTGGCCGCGTACTCGCCGCCGACCGACAGGCCCTGGAGCAGCCGGGCGACGAGCAGGACGAGCGCGCCGCCGTACCCCGCGACCGTGTAGGTCGGCGCGATCGCGATCAGCACGGCCGAGGCCGACATCAGGGAGACGGTGAGCGTCAGCGCGGCCTTGCGTCCCCTGCGGTCGCCGACCCGGCCCAGCAGCCAGCCGCCGACGGGGCGCATGAAGAAGCCGACGGCGAAGATGCCGGCGGTGTTCATGAGCTGGGCGGTGGGGTTGCCGTGCGGGAAGAACGCGCCCGCGAAGTACGTGGCGAAACTGGCGTACACGAACCAGTCGAACCACTCGACCATGTTCCCGGCCGACCCGACCCAGATCTTCTTCCAGTGATGACGTCCCATGCGGCCTTACCTGCCCGGGGGCGGAGCGAACGATTCCTCCCCGGGCTCTAGGGAGTCGCGGCCAGCCCCTCCGCGAGGAACTCCCGGACGTGCCGGAGCACTTGGCCGCGGTCGGTGCCGCGCAGGCCGATGGCGACGTGGATGGAGAAGCCGTCGAGCAGGGCCCGCAGCCGCGTCGCGAAGCGGTCCGCGTCGACCGGCCGGAACTCCCCGCGCGAGACGCCCTCGGCGATCAGCGCGACCAGGTCCCGGTGCCAGGCGCCCTCGATGGCGGCCTGCCGGGTGCGCGCGTCGTCGTCGGCGTTCTGGGACCGGTTCCAGACCTCAAGCCACAGGGTCCAGTGCGGGTCCCGGTGCCCCTCGGGGACGTACAGGTCGACGTAGGCGGCGAGGCGCTCGGCGGCCGGTCCGGCCCCGCTGAGCAGCCGGGACCGCTCGGCCCCGAGCCGCCCCTCGCTCCACTCCAGGGCCTGGAGCAGCAGTTCGTCCTTGGAGCGGAAGTAGTACAGCAGATGCCCGCTGCTCATCCCGACCTCGCGCCCGAGCCCCGCCATGGTGAGCTTCTCCAGACCGCGCTCGGCGATCATGTCCATGGCGGCGGCGAGGACGTCCTCTCGGGGCGGCGCGTTCCTGCGCGCACGGGCCGCACCGGTCATCTGCTGCTCCTGGGGTCAGGCCTTCGGCTGCTCCTGCGGGGTCAGGCCTTCGGCTGCTGCTGGGTGACGCAGTGGATGCCTCCACCGCCGGAGAAGATCGTACGGGCGTCGACCAGGGTGACCGTCCGCTCGGGGAAGAGGCGGCGGAAGATGCCGGCGGCGATCTCGTCGCGGGGGTCGTCGAAGCCGCACAGGACGACTCCGCCGTTGCAGAGGTAGTGGTTGATGTAGGAGTAGTCGGCCCAGTGGCCGTCGGCCTCCAGGGCGGTGGGGGCGGACACCTCCACGACCTCCAGGGGGCGGCCGTGGGCGTCGGTCGCGGACTTCAGCAGGCCGATGACCTCCCGGGTGACCTCGTGGTCGGGGTGGGCCGGGTCCGGCTGGTGGTGGGCGACCACGACACCGGGGCGGGCGAAGGCGGCGACGATGTCGACGTGGCCGAGGGTGCCGAAGCCGTGGGGCGGGTAGTCGCCGGTCAGGCCGCACGGCAGCCAGATCGCCTTGCTGGTGCCGAGGTGGGCGTGGATCTCCGCCTCGACCTCGGCCTTCGACCAGTGCGGGTTGCGCTCGGGGCCGAGCTGCACGGTCTCGGTGAGCAGCACGGTGCCCTCGCCGTCGACGTGGATCGCGCCGCCCTCGTTGACCAGCGTCGAGGCGTACGTACGGGCGCCCGCGAGGTCGGAGACGAACGCGCCGATCTTGGAGTCGTGCTCCCAGCGCGCCCAGTCCTGGGCGCCCCAGCCGTTGAACGTCCAGTCCACGGCGGCCAGTCGGCCCGTGCCGTCGGTGAGGAAGGTGGGGCCGATGTCCCGCATCCAGGCGTCGTCCAGCTCGCGTTCGACGGTGTCGACGTCCGGGCCGAGCAGCGCCCGCGCCTCGGCGGACTGGCCGGGGCCGCAGACGACGGTCACCGGTTCGAAGCGGCGCACGGCGCGGGCGACGGCGGCCCAGGCGCGCCGGGAGGCGGCCAGGTCCTCGGGATCCTCGAAGGTGGGGTTGGGGCCCGGCCACGCCATCCAGGTGCGCTCGTGCGGGGTCCATTCGGCGGGCATGCGGAAGCCGTCGGCGGCAGGGGTGGTCATGTGAAGTCCCGTGTTCTCAGAGGAAGTAGAGGCGGTTGAGGGAGACGGAGTCGGCCGGTTCGGAGCGCAGCGGGTCGCCGTCCAGGGTGACCAGACCGGTGCGCTGGTCCACGTCGACCGCGCCGACCCGGGCGTTCAGGCGCAGGTCGGCGGGGCCGATGCCCCGGGTGCCGCGCACCGCGACCCGTCGTCGCCGGGTGGGCATGGTGTCGTTGCCCTGGTCGACGGCGGCCTGCGCGACGAAGGCGACCGAGAGGTCGGCGGCCGTCGCGCCGTACGACCCGAACTGCGGCCCCAGCACGAGGGGTTCGCAGGTGTCGGTGGCCGCGTTGGGGTCGCCGACCACGCCGTACGCCGGGAAGCCGGACTTGAGGACGAGCTGGGGCTTGGCGCCGAAGTACTCCGGGCGCCACAGCACGATGTCGGCGAGCTTGCCGGTCTCGATGGAGCCGACCTCGTGGGAGAGGCCGTGCGCGATGGCCGGGTTGATGGTCAGCTTGGCCATGTAGCGCAGCACGCGGGCGTTGTCGTCGCCCTCGCCGTCGCCCGCCATCGGGCCCAGCTCGGCCTTCATCTTGCCGGCCATCGCGAAGGTGCGGCGGACCGTCTCGCCGGCCCGGCCCATGCCCTGGGCGTCGGAGGAGGTGATGCCGATCGCGCCCAGGTCGTGCAGCACGTCCTCGGCGCCCATGGTGCCGGCGCGGATGCGGTCGCGGGCCATGGCGGCGTCGCCGGGCAGGTCGGGCTTGAGGTCGTGGACGGAGACGATCATGCCGTAGTGCTCGGCGACCGCGTCCCGGCCGAAGGGCAGGGTCGGGTTGGTGGAGGAGCCGATGACGTTCGGGACGCCGGCCATCTTCAGCACGTTGGGGACGTGTCCGCCGCCGCAGCCCTCGATGTGGAAGGCGTGGATGGTGCGGCCCTCCAGCACGCGGAGGGTGTCCTCGACCGACAGGCACTCGTTCAACCCGTCGCTGTGCAGGGCCACTTGGACGTCGTGTTCCTCGGCGACACGCAGCGCGGTGTCCAGGGCGCGGGTGTGGGCGCCCATGTCCTCGTGCACCTTGAAACCGCTCGCGCCGCCCTCGGCCAGCGCCTCCACCAGCGGGGCGGCGTGCGAGGACGAACCCCGGCCCAGGAAGCCGATGTTGACCGGCCAGGCGTCGAACGCGTTGAACGCGTGCCGCAGCGCCCAGGGCGAGTTGACGCCGACGCCCCACACCGGTCCGAACTCCTGCCCGATGATGGTGGTCACGCCGGAGGCGAGCGAGGCCTCCATGATGCGCGGCGACAGCAGGTGGACGTGGGTGTCGACGGCGCCCGCCGTGGCGATCAGGCCCTCGCCGGACACGATGGAGGTGCCGGTGCCGACGACGACGTCCACGCCGTCCAGGGTGTCGGGGTTGCCGGCCCGGCCGATCGCGCAGATCCGGCCCTCCCGGATGCCGAGGGAGACCTTGCGGATGCCCTGCGCCGCGTCGATCACGACGACGTTGCTGATCACGACGTCACAGGTGTCGCGGACAGCGGCGGCCTTCAGGTGCAGTCCGTCCCGGGCGGTCTTGCCGAAGCCGGCCAGGAACTCGTCGCCGTAGCGCTGGGAGTCGGACTCCACGCGGACGGTCAGCCCGGAGTCGCCGAGCCGGATCCGGTCGCCGGCGCGGGGGCCGTGGGTGGCGGCGTAGGCCCCCGGGTCGACGTGGATCGCCCGGCTGACCTCGCGTCCCTTGGAACGGCTCATCGCGTCTCGCCCCCTTCGGTGGTGCTCGCTGCCCCCAGGTATCCGCAGGCGGCGGCCCGGCGCAGGGCCTCCTCGCGGGCGCCCGGCGCGTCCAGCGGGCCGTCGACCAGGCCGGCGAAGCCGATCGCGATCCGTTCGCCGCCGATCGGGACCAGCCCGACCTCCTCGCTCTCGCCCGGCCCGAAGCGGACCGAGGACCCGGCGGGGACGGCGAGCCGCATGCCGTAGGCGGCGGCGCGGTCGAAGTCGAGGCGGGGGTTGGCCTCGAAGAAGTGGAAGTGGGAGGTGACGGAGACCGGCACGGTCGCGGTGTTGGTGATCCGCAGCCGCACGACCGGCTCGGGGTCGGCGTGCGCGGGGCCCGGCAGCAGCGCGCCGGGGGCATCCGAGCCGAGGCCGCCGCCGAGGGGGTCGGAGACGACCGCGAGCCGGGAGCCGTCGTCGAAGACGGCCTCGACCATCACCTCGGTGACGACGTCGGCGACGCCCGGCAGCACGTCCTCGGGACCGAGCACCGAGCGGGCCGCCTCGACGGCCTCCGCGAGCCGCCTGCCGTCCCGGGCGGCCTCGCAGACGGTGTCCGCGATCAGGGCGGTGGCCTCCGGGACGTTCAGCCTGAGGCCGCGCGCCCGGCGGGCCCGGGCCAGCTCGGCGGCTCCGAAGAGCAGCAGCCGGTCACGTTCCGTGGGGGTCAGTCTCACGACGCGGCACCTCCTTGCCATCCATAAGTTAGAGCACCACTCTAAACACAGAATTCATGAAACAGAAGCATTGACCCGGGCGGGGACTTCACGTCACATTGAGCGTCGCTCAAACCCGACGCATCATCCCGTAGGCGGCCGTCGAAGGAGACCAGCCATGCCGATCGAACAGCACGGAGTCGACACCATCCCGGACCCGGAACGCACCAGCGGGCCGCGCGACCTGGTCTCGATCCTGCTCGGCTCCAACCTCTGCCTCGGCGTGATCATCTTCGGCTGGCTGCCGCCGTCCTTCGGGCTCGGCTGGTGGACGTCGGTGAGCGCGATCGCCGCCGGCACGGTGGCCGGCACGCTGTTCACGGCGCCGCTCGCGCTGGTCTCGCTGCGCACCGCGACCAACCTGTCCACCTCCTCCGGCGCCCAGTTCGGCGTGCGGGGCCGACTGGTCGGCTCGGTGGTGGGCCTGCTGCTCGCCCTCGGCTACACGGCGCTGACCGTGTGGATCGGCGGGGACGTGATGCTCGGCGTGCTGGGCCGGCTGTTCGGGCTGCCCGCGGACGGGGTGTCGTACGCCGTGGTCTACGGGCTGCTCGCGGCGGCGACCGTGGCGGGCGCGGTCTACGGCTACCGGGTGCTGCTCGCGATGTCCCGGGTGCTGGCGGTCGGCATGACCGCGCTGCTGCTGCTCGGGATCCTCGCCTACGCCCCGCACTTCACGACCTCGGCGCTGCCGGACGCGGGCGGCTACCTGCTGGGCTCGTTCTGGCCGACCTGGTTCCTCGCGGTGGTGGCGGCGGGCCTGTCGGGGCCGATCGCCTTCATCACCCTGCTCGGCGACTACACCCGCTACATCTCCCCCGCCCGCCACTCCAGCCGCAAGGTCCTGCACGCCACCTGGCTCGGTCTGGTCCTCGGCCTGCTGGTCCCGCAGCTCTTCGGCACCTTCACGGCGTACGCGGCGCACGCCGCCGGCGACTACGCGGGCCCGCTGGTCGCCGCCGCCCCCGCCTGGTACCTGGTGCCGCTGCTGCTGTCGGCCTCCGCGGGCTCGGTCGGCAACGCCGGTCTGATGCTGTACTCCATGGGCCTGGACCTGGACGCGATCCTGCCGCGCGCCTCCCGGGCCCGCGCCACCTACACGGTCGCCGTCGTCGCCACCGCCTGCGTCTTCGTCGGCCACTACGCGTGGGACGCGCAGTCCGCGATGACCTCCTTCGTGCTGCTGCTCACCGCGATCGGCACCCCCTGGGCGGTCGTCACCCTCATCGGTTTCGTCCGCTGTCGCGGGGTGTACGACGCGGACGCCCTCCAGGTCTTCAACCGCCGCTCCCGGGGCGGCGTCTACTGGTACCGGGCCGGCTGGAACGTCCAGGCCACCCTCGCCTGGGCGGCCGGCGCGACCGTCGGCCTGCTCGCGGTCTCCCTGCCGGAGTACGAGGGCCCGCTGCTGCGGCTGACCGGCGGCGTGGACTGCAGCTTCCTGCTGTCGGGGCTGGTCGGCGGGGCGGTGTACCTGCTGTCGGCGCCGCGCCGGGAAGGCGTCAGGGCCACCGCGGCTCTCGAAGAGTCCGCGGCGGCCCTGACCACAACTGTCGAGCGTTAGCCGATCCTGCTAACCGATCCGGTGCATCCAGCCGTGGGTGTCCTCGGTGACGCCGCGCTGGAGGCCGAGCAGGGCCTCGCGCAGCCGGAGGGTGACCGGGCCGGGGTTGCCGTCGCCGTGGGTCCAGGCGTCCGCCTTGGTCTTGACGTGGCCGATCGGCGTGACGACGGCGGCGGTGCCGCAGGCGAACACCTCGGTGAGCGCACCGGACGCCGCGTCCTTACGCCACTGCTCCAGCGTGATCACACCCTCCTCGGCGGTGTAGCCGAGGTCGCGGGCCACCTGGAGGAGGGAGTCACGGGTGATGCCCTCCAGGATCGAGCCGGTCAGCGACGGGGTGACGATCCGGTCGCCGTACACGAAGGCGACGTTCATGCTGCCGCTCTCCTCGACCTTGGTGCGGGTGACCGCGTCGAGGTAGACGACCTGGTCGCAGCCGTGCGCGGCGGCCTCGGCCTGCGGCAGCAGGGAGGCGGCGTAGTTGCCGCCGGTCTTGGCGTCGCCGGTGCCGCCCGGGACGGCGCGGACGTGGTCCTCGGCGACCCAGATGGTGACCGGCTTGACCCCGCCGGCGAAGTAGGCGCCGGACGGCGAGGCGATCAGCATGAACAGGTATTCGTTGGCCGGGTGCACGCCGAGCGCGGCCTCGGTGGCGAACATGAACGGCCGCAGGTACAGCGACTGCTCGCCGCCGTGCGGCGGCACCCAGTCGGCGTCCTGGCCGAGCAGCGCGTCCAGCGCGGCGATGAACAGCTCCTCGGGCAGCTCGGCCATGGCCATGCGGCGGGCGGAGGTGCGGAAGCGGCGGGCGTTGGCCTCGGGGCGGAACACCGCGACCGAGCCGTCCGGCTGCCGGTACGCCTTCAGGCCCTCGAAGATCTCCTGGCCGTAGTGGAGCACCGCGGTGGAGGGGTCGAGGGAGATCGGGCCGTACGGGACGAGCTGCGCGTCGTGCCAGCCGCGGCCCTCGGTCCACCGGATCGTCACCATGTGGTCGGTGAAGTGGCGGCCGAATCCGGGGTTGGCCAGGATCGCCTCGCGCTCCGCCGCGGCCAGGGGGGAGGCGGACGGCTTGAGCTCGATCGTGGGCGTCGTCATGAGTGGTTGTCCTTCACCGGTTGTAGTGACGGGCCGCGCTCACGCCCATACTGCCAGTCGTCAGTGCTAGGACGTCCGAGCTTTCCCTCATACCGCGGCTCCGCGTTCGATTATCGCGCGGGCGGGACGGCGGACGGAATCGGGGTGAAGGCGGCCCAGGGGTCGATGGTGGCACCCGGCGGGGACACAGGGAAGCCGCCGGGCGTGGTGACCCGGCGGCTCGTGGGGGTGGAGCGCCGGGTCAGCCGGCTACTCGGGCGGCGAGCGCGTCGCCGATCCGCGCGGTGTTCCGGGTGCCGAGTCCGGCCCGCTCGGTGAGGTCGGCCGAGACGGCCGCGTCGATGCGGTCGGCCTCGGCGTCGTAGCCGAGGTGGCGCAGCAGCAGGGCGACGGACAGCACGGTGGCGGTCGGGTCGGCCTTGCCCTGTCCGGCGATGTCCGGGGCCGAGCCGTGCACCGGCTCGAACATGGAGGGGAACGCGCGGCCGGGGTTGATGTTGCCGGAGGCGGCGACGCCGATGCCGCCGGAGACGGCCGCGGCGAGGTCGGTGATGATGTCGCCGAAGAGGTTGTCGGTGACGATGACGTCGAACCGGCCGGGGTCGGTGACCAGGTAGATCGTCGCCGCGTCGACGTGGATGTACTCCGTGGTGACCTCGGGGTACTCCTCGGCGACCCGGTGGAAGACGTTCGTCCACAGGTGGCCGGCGAAGGTCAGCACGTTGTTCTTGTGCACCAGGGTGAGCTTCTTGCGCGGGCGGCCCTGGGCGCGGGCGAAGGCGTCGCGGACGACACGCTCGACACCGTAGGCCGTGTTGACGGAGACCTCGGTGGCGACCTCGTGCGGGGTGCCCTGGCGGATGGTGCCGCCGTTGCCCGTGTAGGGGCCCTCGGTGCCCTCGCGGACGACGACGAAGTCGATCTCCGGCTGGCCGGCGAGCGGGGTGGCGACACCCGGGAGCAGCTTCGACGGACGCAGGTTGACGTGGTGGTCGAAGGCGAAGCGGAGCCTGAGCAGGAAGCCGCGCTCCAGCACGCCGGAGGGCACCGACGGGTCGCCGATCGCGCCGAGCAGGATGGCGTCGTGCCGGCGCAGCTCGTCCAGGTCGGCGTCGGTGAGGGTCTCACCGGTGGCGTGGTAGCGCTTGGCGCCGAAGTCGTACTCCCTGGTCTCCAGCTTCACATCCTGCGGCAGGACGGCGGAGAGGACCTTCAGACCCTCGGCCACGACCTCCTGGCCGATGCCGTCACCGGGGATCACTGCGAGATTGATGCTGCGAGACATGTCGGCACCCTACTCCTCGTCCCAGGTGATGACACGCCTTGTCCGCGATGCGGACAAGGCGTGCCGGGTGGGGGGTCTCAGTGACCGGTCTCGCCGCCGTTGTCCCGGCGGTCCAGGGCGCGCTGGAGGGCGGCGGCGGCGTTCTTGCGGTCGGACTCGGTGGCACGGGTCGCGTGGCGGACCCGGCGGCGGACGGTCGTCTCGGCCATGGGAATCGACTCCTTCGGCAACCGCGGCGGACGCGGAGCACGGCATGAGGGGTTACGAGACGCCGGAGGGGCGGGGAGCACCGGCCACAGGGGTTGCCTGCACGGGGCCCGGCTCACGACCGCCATTCGCTGGATCGAGCGAGACGTTCGGCTCCTCCCAAACTAAGCGAGCGAGTCGACTCTGTCTGCATCATTACTCGGACTTCCTACTATCTGAGACGGCCGAGCCGGTCACACCGCCCTGAGCTGGGTGTTCACACACTCGGGCCGGCCGTCAGGTCACGTCGCCATCCCGCCAGTCCAGGACCAGCGCGGGTCCCGGGTCGTGCGGTACGCCCCGTACGAAGAGGTCGTCCTCCTCGTCGGGCAGCCGTACGACGCCCCGCTCGGGCGACAGGACGTGCACCTCGCCGTCCCACCGCCGCCAGCCCCGGGCGGTGTAGAGGAGGGCGCCCTCGTCGCTGGCGGACAGGGCGCCCAGTTCGTAGCCGCGGTCGATGATCCGCTCCAGCTCGGCCATGACCCGCCCGCCGAGCCCAGTGCGGCGGACATCGGCGCGTACGGCGACGGCCTCGACGTACCCGGTGCGCAGCCAGCGGCCCGCGCAGCGCACCCGGCGCATGACGACGGAGCCGTGCGCGGCGAGGCCGCGGGCGTCGGAGACGAGGGCGTGCGTTCCGCCGAGTCCGTGGTTCCAGTCCTCGTCGGAGAAGTCGCCGTCGAAGGCGTCGTCCAGCAGGGCGCGGGCGGCGCGGAGTTCGGCGGGGCCGAGGTCGGCGGTGTGGGCCAGTCGGAGGGAAGGGGTCATGAAGCGAGTATCCCCGCACCGGTCGCGGCCGGTGCGGGGATACGGGGCACGGGGGCCGGAGGTCAGCCCATGTGCGGGTAGCCGTAGTCGGTCGGCGCGACCAGGGTCTCCTTGATGGCGCGGGTCAGCGTCCAGCGCAGGAGGTTCTGCGGGGCGCCGGCCTTGTCGTTGGTGCCGGAGGACCGGCCGCCGCCGAAGGGCTGCTGGCCGACGACGGCGCCGGTCGACTTGTCGTTGATGTAGAAGTTGCCGGCCGCGAAGCGCAGCTTCTCCATCGTGTACGCGGCGGCGGCACGGTCGCTGGAGATCACCGAGCCGGTGAGGGCGTAGTCGGAGACCGACTCCATCTGCTCCAGCATCGCGTCGTACTGGTCGTCCTCGTAGACGTACACGCCGAGGACCGGACCGAAGTACTCGGTGCGGAAGATCTCGTTCTCCGGGTCGGTGGAGACGATGACGGTCGGGCGGACGAAGTAGCCGACCGAGTCGTCGTAGGAGCCGCCCGCGACGATCGTGCAGGTCGGGTCCTCCTTGGCGCGGTCGATGGCGGCCTTGTTCTTGGCGAAGGACCGCTCGTCGATCACGGCGCCGATGAAGTTCGACAGGTCGGTGACGTCACCCATGGTCAGGTAGTCGACCTCGGCCGCGAACTCCTCCTTGAACCCGGAGTTCCAGATGGAGGCCGGGATGTAGGCGCGGGAGGTGGCCGAGCACTTCTGGCCCTGGTACTCGAAGGCACCGCGGGTCAGGGCGGTCTTCAGCACCGCGCGGTCGGCGCTCGGGTGGGCGACCAGGAAGTCCTTGCCGCCGGTCTCGCCGACCAGCCGCGGGTAGGCGCGGTAGTTCTCGATGTTGTTGCCGACCGTCTTCCACAGGTACTGGAAGGTCTTGGTCGAGCCGGTGAAGTGGATGCCGGCCAGGTCGCGGTGGGCCAGGGCGACCTCGGAGACCTCGATGCCGTCGCCGGTGACGAGGTTGATGACGCCCTTGGGCAGCCCGGCCTCCTCCAGCAGCCGCATGAGCAGCACGGCGGCGTGGGTCTGGGTCGGGGACGGCTTCCAGATCACCACGTTGCCCATGAGGGCCGGCGCGGTGGGCAGGTTGGCGGCGATCGCCGAGAAGTTGAACGGCGTGATCGCGTAGACGAAGCCCTCCAGCGGGCGGTGGTCCAGCCGGTTCCACACGCCCGGGGAGTTCGCCGGGGGCTGCTCGGCGAGGATCTGGCGGGCGTAGTGCACGTTGAAGCGCCAGAAGTCGACCAGCTCGCACGGGCTGTCGATCTCCGCCTGCTGGGCGGTCTTCGACTGGCCGAGCATGGTGGAGGCGGCGATGGTCTCGCGCCAGGGGCCTGCCAGCAGCTCGGCGGCGCGCAGGATGATCGCGGCACGGTCGTCGAAGGCCATCGCGCGCCAGGCCGGCGCGGCGGCGAGGGCCGCGTCGATGGCGTCCTGGGCGTCCTGGCGGGTGGCGTTGCGCAGGGTGCCGAGGACGGACTTGTGGTGGTGCGGCTGCACGACCTGGAACGGCTCGCCGCCGCCCATGCGCTGCTCGCCGCCGATGGTCATCGGCAGGTCGATCGGGTTGTCGGCCAGCTCCTTGAGCTTGGCCTCCAGGCGGGCGCGCTCGGGCGAGCCGGGGGCGTAGCCGTGCACCGGCTCGTTGACCGGGGTGGGGACCTGGGTCACAGCGTCCATGAGATCCGTAACTCCTTGTACGTGAGCGGGTGTGCGGGCTCAGCCCTTGCTGATCATGCTGCGCAGGAAGAAGCGCAGGTTCGCCGGCTTCTCCGCCAGACGGCGCATGAAGTAGCCGTACCAGTCGGTGCCGTAGGCGGTGTAGACGCGCATGCGGTGGCCCTCGGCGGCCAGCCGCAGGTGCTCGTCGCCGCGGATGCCGTACAGCATCTGGAACTCGTACTCGTCGAGCTTACGGCCGGCCTGGTGGGCCAGCTCCTGCGCGATGGCGATCAGGCGCGGGTCGTGGGACCCGATCATCGGGTAGCCCTCGCCCTCCATCAGGATGCGCAGGATCCGGACGTATGCCTTGTCGATCTCGTGCTTCTGCTGGTAGGCGACCTCGGCGGGCTCCTTGTAGGCGCCCTTGACCAGGCGGACGCGGCTGCCGGCCGCGGCGAGACGGCGGGCGTCGGCCTCGGTGCGGAAGAGGTAGGCCTGGATGACGCAGCCTGTCTGCGGGAAGTCCTTCCGCAGCTCCTCGTGGATGGCGAACATCGAGTCGAGGGTGGTGTGGTCCTCGGCGTCCAGCGTCACGGTCGTACCGATCGCGGCGGCGGCCTCCACGACCGGGCGGACGTTGGCGAGGGCCAGCTCGTGGCCGCCCTCCAGCGCCTGGCCGAACATGGAGAGCTTGACCGACATCTCCACCTTCTCGCCCAGCTCAAGGCCCTTGAGGCGGCCGATCAGCTCCAGGTAGGCGTCCCGGGCGGCGGTGGCCTGCTCCGGGGTGGTGATGTCCTCGCCGACGACGTCCATCGTCAGCTCCAGGCCCTTCGCCGTCATCTCCTCGACGATCGGCACGATGTCGGCCACGGCCTCACCGGGGATGAAGCGGTCGACGACCTGCTTGGTGACCGGGGCCGCCGAGATCAGGCGTCGCATCCGGTCGCTGCGCGACGCGGCGAGAATCACGGGACCCAGCACGGGGCACCTCCAGGGACAAGCACCGATACGTCCGCTACCCGACGATTCGGGTACGGCACGGAGAACCACCGTGAAACCTAGGGATCATGTCGATCCTGAGCCATCGACAGCTGTCACGCATCCGTGTACCGGATCTCAGACAGATGTATGAAGGTGGCCGGAAAATGGGGGAGAATGCCCGGGTGGCGGCGGAATTCAAGGCTTTCAAGGCCGATTACCAGGAGCTGGTGGACGAGATCTCGGAGCTGCTGGGCGTCCCGGCGACGCTGGAGAACCGCGACTTCGAGCTGATCGCCTTCGGCGCGTACGACAGTGACGACGAGCTAGACCCGTCGGCGCTGGACCCGGTGCGCACCCGGTCGATCCTGACCCGGCGCTCCACCACGGCCGTGCGGTCCTGGTTCGAGGGCTTCGGCATCACCCGGGCGACCGGCCCGGTGCGGATTCCCGCGAGCCCGGAGGCGGGCGTCTACCGGGGCCGGATCTGCCTCCCGGTACGCCACCGGGGTGTCGTCCTCGGCTACGTCTGGCTGCTGGAGGCCGATCCGGGACCGACGGACGCGCAGCTGACCGCCGCGCTGGCGGTGGCCGGCCGGATCGGCGCGCTGCTCGCCGACGAGGCGGAGGCCGGGGCCGGGCTGAGCCGGGAGCTGCGGGCGGTGCTGACCGCCGAGCGCGGCTGGCAGCGGGACATGGCGGTGGCCGAGCTGCGCACCGCCCTCGGCCCCCGGGCGGACGGCCCGTACACCGTCGTCTGCGTCGCCCCCTGGCCCTCGGCGGACCCCGACGACGCTCCGTCCGCCCGCACGGTCCCCCACGCCACGGCCCTCTGCACCATCCCCTGGGGCACCACGTCCCGGAGCCTCGCCCTCCTGGTCCGCCTCCGCTCGACGGACACTCCGGCCCCGGCCCTGACGGCGGCGACCCGGCTGCTCAGGGAGGCGGAGGGGGGCCGAGGCGCCGGGGCACTCGCCCCGGGCACGGGAGCGCGGGAGGCCGACACCGGGCTCCGAGGTCCGGGCCGGCCCGGAGCCGGGGCTCAGGGTACGGGGGCGCGCGGGACTGGAGCCGACGCACAGGCCACGACAGCGGGCAGGACCGGGACCGGACCCCGAGGCGCGAACACGCGCACCGGGAGCGAGGGGCAGGGGCCGTCGGCGGCACGTGGAGTTGACGGAGCGCAAGGAGCGACGGCGGACCGAGCCGATGCCGGAGCCCAAGGGGCAGGCTGGCCCGGCACCGGGGCTCAGGGCACGGGCAGGCGCGGGGCCGACGCCGGAGGGCAAGGCTCGTCAGCGGCGCGTGGAGTTGACGAAGCGCAAGGAGCGACGGCGGACCGAGCCGATGGCGGAGCCCGGCGGGCAGGGGGACGCGGGGCCGGTACCGGAGGGCAAGGCCCGTCCGCACGCGGGGCCGGCGGGGCGCAAGGAGGAGCCGGCGTCGGGGCGCGGGGGGTGGCTGCGCGGGGGGCCGGCGCCTTCGGTGGCGGCGGCAGGCCGGCCGCCGGGGTCGGGGAGCCGCGGGCCGGGCTCGCCGAGCTGGTCGACGCCTGGCAGGAGGCGCAGGCCGCCGCCCGGGCCGCGCTGGCCGAGCCGCGGCTGGGCCCGGTCGCCCAGTGGCGCGGCATCGGCCCGTACCGGCTGCTGACCGCGCTCCCCCCGGAGTCCGCGCAGGACCCGGTGGCCGGTGCCCTGCTCTCCCCCGCCCACCGCGAGCTGGCCCGCACCGCCGAGGTCTATCTGGACTGCGCCGGCCAGGCCGGCCGCACCGCGGCGGAGCTGGGCGTCCACCGCCAGACCCTGTACTACCGCCTGTCCCGGGTGGAGCAGCTCACCGGCCTGGACCTGGACGACGGGGAGGACCGGCTGCTGCTGCACATGGCGCTGAAGCGGGCGCGGCTGTGAGCGACTCGCGCCCCCCGGATTCCGCCCCCTGGGGCAGTGCGAACTCACCGGCCGGTCGCATGGCTTTGCATCAACGAGCTGGATACGGCGGGGAATTGGGAGTGCGATTGCGTTATCGAAAATTCTTTGCAAAGCCACTTACTTAGAAATCCTTTACCTTTCTACGGCTTCTTACCAACCGTGAACCGGAAGGCAAACCTCCTCATTTCACCGGAAGCCGGCTCGGTCGACCGGCCGACCGGAGCCTCGCCCAGCCTGCTGGTCGGCATTCGGTAAGACGCACGTGTGTACCTTTCCTTCGGCCTCCGTGTGGAGGTTTTCTGAAGGAGCGATGATGTTTTTGCGGTTGGGGGGGCCTCCGGGTCCGTTTCGTATGTCTGCGGCGCCGGCGGCGCGCAGACGGCTGCGCCGGATAGCGGGCGTGGTGTCACTGGTGCTGGCGGTCGAGATGGCTGCCGTGATCGAGTCCACCGGCCAGGCGATGGCGGTCTCCGCCGACTCGTCGCCGGTGAACGACACGCCCGCGGTGAAGGCGTCGGGGCCGGCGCAGGCGAAGGACGAGGCGTCGGCACGGCTGATGGCCCGCCTGCAGGACCGGAAGATCGAGGTGCTGTCCGACCGGGACGCCGATTCCTCGACGTGGGTGCTGCCTGACGGGTCGTTGCAAACCACGACGTACCAGGGCCCGATCCGAGTGAAGCAGGCCGACGGAGCCTGGGAGGACGTCGACACCTCGCTGACGGACACCGGGCCGAGTCTGACCCCGCAGGTGGCGGCCGCGGACGTGGCGGTGTCCGACGGCGGGGACCAGAACCTCGCGTCGGTGACCCGGGGCAAGACGTCGTTCGGGCTGAGCTGGCCCTCGACGCTGCCCACGCCGGAGGTGAAGGACAACACCGCCTCCTACTCGCTGGGCGGGGGGCAGACCCTGAAGGTGTCCGCGCTGACTCAGGGCTTCGCCGAGGACATCACCCTGGACAAGGCGCCCGATGACACGGTCGCGTACCGGATACCCCTGGACCTGAACGGCCTGAAGCTGTCCCAGGCCGACTCGGGCCACCTGCTGCTGAAGGACACCACCGGCAAGCTGGTCGCCGAGGCACCCGCGCCCATGATGTGGGACGCCGCCAAGGACCCGGCGTCGGGTGAGTCCGCACACCAGGACCGGGTCAGCACCAAGATCGAGACGGACGACAGCGGCAAGCAGTCCCTGGTTCTCACGCCGGACAAGGACTTCCTGGCGAAGGCCACCTACCCGGTGACGGTCGACCCGACCTCCACGTTGGCGGTGACCACCGACACCTGGGTGCAGAACCCGGACTACACCGACTCCCAGGTCTCCTCCGCGGAGCTGAAGTCGGGTACGTACGACAGCGGCAGCGACGTCGCCCGCTCGTACCTGATGTTCGATGCCTCGAAGTTCAAGGGCAAGCACATCACCGACACCAATCTGGCCCTTTACTCGTACTACTCTTCGACGTGCTCCACGTCCGGCGCGGGTACGCAGGTCCGCAGGATCACTTCGTCGTGGTCGTCCTCGTCGGTGACCTGGGCCTCCCAGCCGACGACCACCACGACCGGCGCGGTGACCAACAAAGCCGCCCTCGGCTACAACTCCTCCTGCCCGGCCGGCACGATGAACTTCGACATCGACTCGCTGGTGCAGGCATGGGCGGACGGGAGTGCCAACTACGGCCTTCAGGTACGCGCCGCGGACGAGAAGGACCCGTTGACCTGGCGGCGGTTCCGCTCGGCGAACTACGTCAGCGGCGACAACACCGTCGAGCCGCATCTGACGGTGACCTACAACTCCTATCCCTCGGTGCCGAGTTCGCTGTCGATCTCGCCGTCGCAGGTGAACGCCTACAACGGCAGGCGTGACGTCACCTCGCTGACCCCGACGCTGTCGGCGGCGGTCACCGACCCCGACGGCTCCAGCACCAAGGCACAGTTCGAGATCACGCCCGACCCGTCCTACGCCGACACGATGTACACCTACACCGGCACTTCCTCCGCGGTGGCGTCCGGCTCGACGGCGAAGATCACCATCCCCTCCGCGAGCGCCTTCCCGGCCGGCGCACACCTGCGCTACCGGGTGCGGGCGAACGACGGTACCGACTACGGCGCCTGGTCCGGCTACACCGCCTTCGCGCTGAACACCGGCCTGCCCGGTGCCCCGACCGTCACCTGCGACAAGTACGAGCAGAACGGCTGGACCGCGAAGGCCGACGCGGCCGTCTCCTGCACCCTCGACACCTCCGCCACCGACGGCGCGGGCTACTACTGGGGCCTGGACAACTCCGCCCTGCCGAACAAGAAGCTCGACACCACTGACGGCACCGGCGGTGACCCGGCGACGATCAGCGTCTCCCCGGCGAACGGCTGGCACACCCTCTACGCGCGCACGGTCGACTCCGGCGGCAATCTCTCCGCGTCCACCACGGCCTACAGCTTCGGCGTGGGCACCGACGGCGCGGCGATCCTCTCCCCCAAGGACGGCGACACCACTGCCCGCCGTCTGACCCTTGCCGCCAAGGGCCTGACCAGCTATACCGGAGTCACCTGGCAGTACCGGCGCGGCGAGACCGACGACTGGCACACCGTCCCGGCCGGTGACGTCACCGCCTCCGGCAAGGCCGTCTCCGCCTGGCCGGTCCCCGTCACCGACGGCACCGCCACCGGCCTGGTGTGGAACACCGTCGCCTCGCTGGACGAAGACGGTGTGATCCAGCTCCGGGCAGCGTTCGCGGACGGCTCGACCGTCGGCCACTCCCAGACCGTCGAGGTCACCCTCGACCGCGACGCCGGCACCGCCCCGACCACCGCGGTCGGACCCGGCGAGCTGAACGAACTCACCGGCAACTACACCTTGTCGGCTCCCGACGCCTCCGCCTTCGAGGCGAGCGTGACACGTTCCTACTCCTCGCGCGCGAACGACACCGCCACCGAGGGCCAGGCGCAGATCTTCGGACCCGGCTGGGTCTCGTCGGTCACCGGACAGGCGGGCGACTACACGCAGCTGCGCAAGACGTCCGGCACCTCCGTGGAACTGCTCAGGGCGGCCGGCGGCTCGGTCGCCTTCACCGCGACGAGCGGTGGCGGCTGGGCGCCTCAGATCGGCTCCGGGAACCTGGTCCTGAAGGGTTCGATGTCCGGTTCGACGTTCACGCTCACCGACACGGACGCCAACACCACGGTGTTCGCCAAGGCGGCGGACACGGCATCGACTTGGACGCTGCTGTCGTCCTCCACCGCAGCGGACGACACCAAGGTGACCACGGTCTCGGAGACCGTGTCCCAGGGCGGTACGACGCTGGCCCGTCCCAAGTACGTGATCTCGCCGAGCGACGCGGTCACGGCGGCCACCTGCCAAACACACCCTGCAACCAAGGGCTGCCGGGCACTGGAGTTCGTCTACGCGGACAGCACCACCGCCACCGACTCCACGCCCGGGGACCACGCCGGCCAGGTCCGGGCGATCAAGCTGTGGGCCACCGACCCCGGTGCCGATGCCGCCACCGCCGAAACGGTCGCCTCCTACGCCTACGACGCCTCCGGGCACCTGCGCCAGGTGTGGGACCCACGGATCAGCCCCGCGCTGAAGACCACCTACACCTACGGCGCGGACGGCCGGGTGGCCACCCTCACCAAGCCGGGTGAGCTGCCGTGGACCTTCACCTACGGCAAGGCGGGCTCCGCGCTGACCGCGGGCTCGGGCATGCTGCTCAGCGCCTCCCGGCCGCGGGCGGCGGACGGCACGACCGACACCACGTCCGGGACGGCGGCCACCACGGTGGTCTACGACGTGCCGCTCTCCGGCGGTAGCGCCCCGTACCGAATGGACGCGGACACGGTCGCCCGCTGGGCCCAGGACGAGGTGCCGACCGACGCCACCGCCGTGTTCCCGGCGGACGCCGTGCCGTCGTCCAGCACCGGCGGCGACCTGGCGTCGGATGCCTACACCCGCGCCACCCTCACCTACATCGACGCGGACGGGCAGGAGACCAACACCGCCAAGCCCGGCGGCGCGATCACCACGACCGGTCACGACACGTACGGCAACACGGTCTTCGAACTGAGTGCGGCCAACCGCGAACTCGCGCTCGACACCTCCGGCGACGCGTCCGGCGAGCGTGCCGGACTCGGTCTGGACGACCTGTCCACCGCGGAGCGTGCCCGGCAGTTGGCCACCGTCTCGAAGTACTCGGCGGACGGACAGCACCTCACCGACGAGTACGGCCCGCTCCACGAGGTCACCCTCATGCAGCCGGCCGGTTCCTCCGGCGACACCCGCCTCGCCGCGGGCACGGTCGTCCCCGCCCGCGCCCACACGGCGTACACCTACGATGAGAACCGCCCCGGTGACGCCGTGGTCTCCGGTCTGGCCACCTCCACGACGACCGGTGCGTCCATCGAGGGCTACGCCGCCGACGCGGATAGCCGGACCGTCACCACGACCTACGACTGGTCCACGGGCGAGGAGAAGGCGACCACCGGTGACGACAGCACCCATGTGGTAACGGCTTATGACAGCGCAGGCCGGGTGGCCTCGACCCGCACCCCCGGCTCCTCCGGTTCCGACGCCGGCACGTTGGAGCATACCTACTACAGCCCGGACGCCACCGGTGCCTGCGCCTCGGTGATCTGGGCGGGGCTGCTGTGCCGGACCGCTCCTGCGGCCTCAATCACCGGGGGCGGGGACAACCCCGCCCAGGCGGTCACCACCGTCTACACCTACGACCGCTGGGGCCGGGTCGCCACCAAGGCGGAGACCGCGAACAACGTGACCCGGACGACCACCACCACAGTCGACTCCGCGGGTCGCGTGACGAAGACCGAGGTCACCGGGGGGACGGGTACCGCCATCCCCGCGACCACCCTCACTTACGACAAGGGCAACGGGCAGGTGGCGACCCGCGGCTCGGGGGGCCAGACCATCGCTTACCGCTACGACACCCTGGGCCGGGTGTCCGCCTACGGGGACGGAGCAGGCAACACCACCACCACGTCCTACGACATCCTGGACCGGCCGGTGAAGACCACTGACTCGGCCCCGTCCACCGTCACCTACGCCTATGACACGGCGGGCGACGTCAAGACCCTGACCGACTCGGTCGCGGGTACGTTCACCGGCACCTACGACGCCGACGGGACCCTCACCACCGAGGCCCTGCCCGGAGGCTACGGCCTGAACGTCACCACCGACCCGGCCGGCCAGGAGACCGGCCGCGAGTACACCGCGTCGAACGGCGCCGTCGTTGTTTCCGACACCGCCGGGTACGCCGTGACCGGGCGGGTAGCCGGGCACACCCAGACCGACGGCTCGACGACGCGGTCCGACTACACCTACGACAACGCCGGCCGCCTCAGCCAGGCCGCCGACACCACTGCCGCCGGCTGCACCACCCGCGCCTACGCCTTCGACGTGAACAGCAACCGCACCTCTCTGAAGGCCGGCAGGGACGACTGCGACAGCGGCACCGACGACACCACCACGACCGTCACGTCGTACACCTACGACAGCGCGGACCGGCTGGTGAGCCCGGGTTACACGTACGACGCGTTCGGACGCACCACCGCCGGCGGCGGCATGAACCTGTCCTACTACACCAACGACCTGGTCCACACCGAGACGGCCGGCTCCGACCGTACGGTCCGGGAACTCGACGCGGCGGGCCGGCTCGCCGTCGAGAAGTCCCAGACCCAGGCCGCGGACAGCAGCTGGAGCACGAAGAGCACGACCGTCGCGCACTACGGCGACCCGTCCGACAGCCCCACATGGAGCGCGACGGGCGCCAGTGTCAGCCGCGACGTCAAGGATCTCACCGGCTCCCTGGGCGTCATCACCTCCGCCACCGGTGACATCGTCCTCCAGCTCACGAACCTGCACGGCGACATCACCGTGCGGCAGCCGCTCGACGCCGGTGCCGCGAGCAGCGTGGTGCACTACGACGAGTACGGCAACGTTCTGGACGGCACCACCGCCGCGACGTACAGCTGGCTCGGCGGAAGCCGGCGGGCCGAGTCCGCGCTGTCCGGTTACACGGTCATGGGAGCGCGGCTCTACGACCCCGCCACTGGCCGGTTCCTCCAGACCGACCCGATCGCGGAGGGCTCGCCGAATCACTACGGCTACCCCTCGGACCCGGTCAACCTGGTGGACATCGACGGCCAGATGTGGAGCTGGCTCAAGGATGTACTCAAGGCGGGCCTGAGCGGTGCCCTGAAGGTCTTCGTGTACTGGGCGATCGGCGAGTGGGCCCCGTACCTGCTGCCCTACCGTACCGAGATCTCGGACTGCGTCGCCGGGGCGTGCGTCGCCTTCCTCTTCAAGTCGGGCAATCTCAAGACGAAGATCCGGAGCGCGGTCGTAGGCTGTCTCACCGGATTCGGACTAACCAAGGCGAAGCAGGAGAAGTTCTACGCGAGAATCTGGAACATCTTCAAGAAGTGGAAGGCGAAGACGTGAATGCCAGCTGGAAGAAATACGCGGCTGACGCCCTGATCTTCGCCCTCGCCGTCCTCGCCTCGGATGTCTTGACGCATGCCGTCATGCAGGACGGTGCCGCGCGGGACGTGTGCTTCCTGGTGTTCATACCGATCATCGGTTTCGCCCTGCACAAGGCGAGAGAAACGGTGGTGAGGCGCCGGGCGAACTGAACGGACCGAGACCCTCGACGGCCCCGTCGAAGCCAGGTGACGCACACTCCGGCCTCGGCGGGGTCAGCCCTGTGCGACCCCTTCGATCACCTGCCGCATTCCCTCCGTCAGGGCCTCGCCGTCCGGTGCGGTCTTCGGGTCGAAGGTCCACTGCGAGATGAGGCCGGTCATCAGGGTCACGTAGAACCGGCCCAGGGTGTCGGCGGTCTCGTCCGACACCCCCTCCTCCGGGACGCCCATCAGCAGGGAGACCATTCCCCGGCCGGCCTCGCGCTGCGCGCGGGACAACCGGTCGCGTACTTCGGGCAGTTGGTCGCCCATCGCGATGATCTCCACGCTGAGCCGCCAGAGGGAACCCGGCTCGCGCATGCTGTCGACGACGTTCGACCACACCTCCCGGAAGCGCTCCAGCGAACCGGGAGCTCCGGTGATTCCCGGGCCGTCCTCGAAGGACATCCCCTCCACCAGCGCGATGTAGGCCTGCGCCAGCAGCGCGTCCTTCGAGCCGTAGTGGTAGCCGATCGAGGCCAGGTTGGTCCCGGACGCCTTCACCAGGTCCCGCGCGGTCGTGCGCGCGAAGCCCTTCTCCAGCAGGCAGCGCTTGGCGCCCTCCAGCAGATCCTCACGGTGTCCCATGGCCGCAGCCTACCGCCGGATTCATACGGACGTCCTAGACGGCTGATTTATACGGTCGTTCTAGACAAGCGTTTAATACGTGCCTACATTCCTCGGCATGACGAACCGGACGAGCACCACCCCGACCGCACCACCCCCCTCCGCCACCCGCGCCGGGCGTCGCGCGTGGACGGCGCTCGCCGTGCTGATGCTGCCGCTGCTGCTGGTGTCGATGGACGTGTCCGTGCTGTACTTCGCCACCCCCGCGATCAGCGCCGACCTGCACCCGAGCGGCACCCAGCAGCTGTGGATCTACGACATCTACGGCTTCGTCCTGGCCGGCCTGCTGATGACGATGGGCGCCCTCGGGGACCGCGTCGGCCGGCGCAGACTCCTGCTGTTCGGCGCCGCGGCCTTCGGCGGCGCCTCCGTGCTCGCGGCGTACGCCGACAGCGCCGCCACCCTGATCGCGGCCCGCGCCGTCCTCGGCATCGACGGCGCGACCCTGATGCCCTCGACCATGGCCCTGGTGCGCACGATGTTCACCGACCCCGGCCAGCGGGCGAAGGCGATCGGGCTGTGGTCCGGGGTGATGACCGCCGGCATCGCGCTCGGCTCGGTGATGAGCGGCCTGCTGGTCGAGCACTTCTGGTGGGGCTCGGTCTTCCTGGTCAACCTGCCCGCGATGGTCCTGCTGCTGGCCCTCGGCCCGTTCCTGCTGCCCGAGTCGAGGAACCCGGAGCCGGGCCGCTTCGACTGGCTGAGCGTGCCGCTGTCGATGGCCGCCGTCCTGCCCGTGATCTACGGCCTGAAGGAGATCCCCTCCGAGGGCTGGCACCCGCTGTACGTCGTCTCGGTGACGGTCGGCCTGCTCTTCGCCGTGCTCTTCGCGCACCGCCAGCGCACCGGCGCCTCCCCGCTGATCCCGCCGGCCCTGCTCCGGGGCCACGGCTTCGCCCCCGCGCTGGCCCTGAACACGGTCGCCGCGCTCGCCATGCTGGGCTCGGCCGTCTTCACCACGCAGTACCTCCAGTCGGTGCTCGGCAAGAGCCCGCTGGCGGCCGCCCTGTGGAGCCTGGTCCCCTCGGTGTTCATCGGCTTCGCCGGGCCCCTCGCCACGCTGCTCGTACAGCGTGGCGCCAAGCGGGGCCACGTCGTCTCCGGCGGGTTCGCCGCCATGGCGGGCGGCTTCTCGATGCTCGCCCTGATCGGCACCGACTCGCTGTGGCTGGTGCTGGCCGGCGCCGGGGTCCTGGCCTGCGGGATGGTCACGATCACCTCCCAGCTCACCGACCTGGCCCTCGGCAGCGCCCCGGAGGACCGGGCCGGCACGGCCTCCTCGCTGCTGGAGACCGGCACCGAGTTCGGCGGGGCGCTCGGCATGGCCCTCCTCGGCTCCATCGGTACGGCGATCTACCGCCACGAGATGCCGGACAGCGCGCCCGCCCAGGCCCGCGAGACCCTCGGCGGCGCCCTCGCCACGGCCGCCCGGCTGCCCGGCCGGGCCGGCGACACACTCCTCGCCACCGCCCGCGAGGCCTTCACCAGCGGGATGCGGGGCGCGGCGATCGCGGGGGCCGCGCTGCTGGCGCTGGCCGCGGTGGGGGCGGCCCTGTCCCTGCGGAAGACCGACTAGCGCCGGATGAAGAGAAAGAGAAGGACGCCGGGGTGGGCTGAGAATCCCTCAGGCCACCCCGGCGTCCTCGCGGAAGTGCCGAAGCCGGAGCGTCAGACCAGGTTGACCGACCGGGCCGAGGTGGCGCCGATCTCCGCGGCCACCTCGCCCAGCACGCCGGCCGCCACCGTGTCGTCCACGGTCAGCACGGCGAGCGCCTCGCCGCCGACGGTCGCCCGGGCGACCTGCATGCCGGCGATGTTGATGCCCGCCTCGCCGAGGATGCGGCCGACGGTGCCGACGACACCGGGACGGTCCTCGTAGCGCAGGACGACCATGTGGTCGGCGAGGGCCAGGTCGACGTCGTACTCGCCGACGGCCACGATCTTCTGCACGTGCTTCGGGCCGGCCAGCGTGCCGGAGACCGACACCTCCTCGCCGGTGCCGAGCGTGCCGCGCACGGTCACGACGTTGCGGTGGTCGGCCGACTCGGAGCTGGTGGTCAGCCGCACCTCGACGCCGCGCTCCTGCGCGAACAGCGGGGCGTTGACGTACGACACCGTCTCGTCGACGACGTCCTCGAAGACGCCCTTGAGCGCGGAGAGTTCGAGCACCTTCACGTCGTGCTGGGTGATCTCGCCGTACACCTCGACGTCCAGCCGGACGGCCACCTCGCCGGCCAGCGCGGTGAAGATGCGGCCGAGGCGCTCGGCGAGCGGCAGGCCCGGCTTGACGTCCTCGGCGATGACCCCGCCCTGCACGTTGACCGCGTCCGGCACCAGCTCGCCGGCGAGGGCGAGGCGGACCGAGCGGGCGACCGCGATGCCGGCCTTCTCCTGGGCCTCGTCGGTGGAGGCGCCCAGGTGCGGGGTGCACACGACCTGGTCCAGCTCGAACAGCGGCGAGTCGGTGCACGGCTCCTTCGCGTACACGTCCAGGCCGGCGCCGGCGACCCGGCCCTCCTTCAGCGCCGCGTACAGCGCCGCCTCGTCCACGATGCCGCCGCGCGCGGCGTTGACGACGCGCACCGACGGCTTGACCCGGCGCAGCGCCTCGTCGCCGATCAGGCCCAGCGTCTCGGGGGTCTTGGGCAGGTGGACGGTGATGAAGTCGGAGACCTCCAGCAGCTCGTCCAGGGAGAGCACCTTGACGCCCATCTGCGCGGCCCGGGCGGGCTGCACGTAGGGGTCGTAGGCGACGACCTTCATGCCGAAGGCGGACATGCGCTGCGCGACCAGGGCGCCGATCCGGCCGAGGCCGACGACGCCGAGGGTCTTCTCGGCCAGCTCGACACCGGTGTACTTGCTGCGCTTCCACTCGCCGTTCTTGAGCGCGGCGTTGGCCTGCGGGATGTTGCGCGCGGTGGCGAGGATCAGGCCGCAGGCCAGCTCGGCGGCGGTCACGATGTTGGAGGTCGGGGCGTTGACGACCATCACGCCGGCCTTGGTGGCGGCGGAGACGTCGACGTTGTCGAGGCCGACGCCGGCGCGGGCGACGACCTTCAGGCGCTTGGCGGCGGCGATGGCCTCCGCGTCCACCTTGGTGGCGGAGCGGATCAGGATCGCGTCGACGTCGGCGATGGCGGGGAGCAGTTCGGCTCGGTCTGCTCCGTTGGCATGCCGGATCTCGAAGTCCGGGCCGAGCGCGTCGACGGTCGCGGGCGAAAGCTCTTCGGCGATGAGTACGACGGGTTTCGAGCTCACGTGAGTCCTCACAAGTCCAATGCGGACGGCCGTCCCGACGGCCGCAGGCGGTGGAGGGGCTAGCCGCGGAAGACGCACGACGCTGTGGGCCTGACGCGTGTTTACGCAGCAGTCTAGTGGCGTGGCGGGTTTCGTTCTGCGCCGCTGCGGAAGGATCACCCGTCCGTGGCTGGACGGGATGGACAACGGGGGCCGGGGCTGTCGGCCCCGGCCCCCCGCGTGAGGCTTACGCCTCCTCGTTCACCCAGCTCATCAGCTTGCGGAGCTGCTTGCCGGTGGTCTCCAGCAGGTGCTCGGAGTCCTGCTGCTTGTACTCGTTGTACTTCTTCAGGCCGCCGTGGTACTCGTCCATCCAGTTGCGGGCGAAGGAGCCGTCCTGGATCTCGGCGAGGACCTTCTTCATCTCGGCCTTGGTGGCGTCGGTGATGATCCGCGGGCCGGTGACGTAGTCGCCCCACTCGGCGGTCTCGGAGATGGACCAGCGCATCTTCTCCAGGCCGCCCTCGTACATGAGGTCCACGATCAGCTTCAGCTCGTGCAGGCACTCGAAGTACGCGATCTCCGGCTGGTAGCCGGCCTCGGTCAGCGTCTCGAAGCCCGCCTTCACCAGCGCGGCGGTGCCGCCGCAGAGCACGGCCTGCTCGCCGAAGAGGTCGGTCTCGGTCTCCTCGGTGAAGGTCGTCTTGATGACGCCGGCGCGAGTGCCGCCGATGCCCTTGGCGTACGACAGGGCCAGCGCGAAGCCGTTGCCGGAGGCGTCCTGCTCGACGGCCACGATGCAGGGGACGCCGCGGCCCTCCTCGTACTGGCGGCGCACCAGGTGGCCCGGGCCCTTGGGGGCGACCATGCAGACATCCACGCCGGCCGGGGGCTTGATGAAGCCGAAGCGGATGTTGAAGCCATGGCCGAAGAACAGCGCGTCGCCGTCCTTCAGGTTCGGGGCGATGGACTCCTCGTAGACCTGGGCCTGGATCGGGTCCGGGACCAGGATCATGATGACGTCGGCCTCGGCGGCGGCCTCGGAGGGGGTCACCACGCGCAGGCCCTGCTCCTCGGCCTTGGCCTTGGACGTGGAGCCCTCGTGCAGACCGACGCGGACGTCGACGCCGGAGTCGCGCAGGGACAGCGCGTGGGCGTGGCCCTGGCTGCCGTATCCGATGACCGCGACCTTGCGGCCCTGGATGATGGACAGGTCGGCGTCGGCGTCGTAGAACAGCTCGGCCACTTTGGGTTCTCTCCTTGGTGTGCAGGTTGTGCTTCCCACCGTATGCCGGTGAGGGGAAGGGAGGCTTCGGGATCTCGGCATCCGGGCGGCCGGTGTCGCGGCGGCCGCCCGTGTCCCGCCTTACGCGGACCGGTCGAGCGCGCGCAGCGAGCGGTCGGTGATGGAACGGGCCCCGCGGCCGATCGCGATCGTGCCGGACTGCACCAGCTCCTTGATGCCGAACGGCTCCAGCATCTTGAGCATGGCGGACAGCTTCTCGCCCGAGCCGGTGGCCTCGATGGTGACGGCGTCCGGGGAGACGTCGACGGTCTTGGCGCGGAACAGCTGGACGATCTCCACGATCTGGGAACGCGTCTCGTTGTCGGCGCGGACCTTCACCAGGACGAGTTCGCGCTGCACCGCCTGGCCGGGTTCCAGCTCGACGATCTTCAGCACGTTGACGAGCTTGTTGAGCTGCTTGGTGACCTGTTCGAGGGGCAGTTCCTCGACGCCCACCACGATGGTGATCCGGGAGATGTCGGGGTGCTCGGTGACCCCGACCGCGAGCGAGTCGATGTTGAAGCCGCGCCGGGAGAACAGGGCGGCGATCCGGGCGAGGATGCCGGGCGTGTTCTCCACCAGGACGGAGAGCGTGTGCTTGGACATGGTGTCGGGTCTTCCCTCGCTCAGTCGTCTGCGTTGTCGCCGAAGTCGGGGCGGACGTCCCGGGCGGCCATGATCTCGTCGTTGGAGGTGCCGGCGGCGACCATCGGCCACACCATCGCGTCCTCGTGGACGATGAAGTCCACGACCACGGGGCGGTCGTTGATGGAGTTCGCCTCCGCGATGACCTTGTCCAGGTCCTCGGGGCGCTCGCAGCGCAGGCCCACGCAGCCCATCGCCTCGGACAGCTTCACGAAGTCCGGCACCCGGGTGCCGCGGGCGTCGGGGTTGACGTCCTCGGGGCCGCTGTGCAGCACGGTGTTGGAGTAGCGCTGGTTGTAGAACAGGGTCTGCCACTGGCGGACCATGCCGAGGGCGCCGTTGTTGATGATGGCGACCTTGATCGGGATGTTGTTCAGGGCGCAGGTGGTCAGTTCCTGGTTGGTCATCTGGAAGCAGCCGTCGCCGTCGATCGCCCAGACCGTGTGGTCCGGCTGCCCGGCCTTGGCGCCCATCGCCGCCGGGACCGCGTAGCCCATGGTTCCGGCGCCGCCGGAGTTGAGCCAGGAGGCGGGGTTGTCGTACTGGATGAAGTGGGCGGCCCACATCTGGTGCTGGCCGACGCCCGCCGCGAAGATCGTGCCCTCGGGGGCGAGTTGGCCGATGCGCTCGATGACGGCCTGCGGGGACAGCGAGCCGTCCCCGGGCTGCTCGTAGCCGAGCGGGTAGGTGTCGCGCCAGCGGCTGAGGTCGCTCCACCAGGCGGTGTAGTCGCCCCGGTGGCCCTCGCTGTGCTCCTTCTGCACGGCCTGGACCAGGTCGGCGATGACCTCGCGGGCGTCCCCGACGATCGGCACGTCCGCCGCGCGGTTCTTGCCGATCTCGGCCGGGTCGATGTCGGCGTGGACGATCTTGGCGTACGGCGCGAAGCTGTCCAGCTTGCCGGTGACGCGGTCGTCGAAGCGGGCGCCGAGGGCGACGATCAGGTCGGCCTTCTGCAGCGCGGTGACGGCGGTGACCGCACCGTGCATGCCCGGCATTCCCACGTGCAGCGGGTGGCTGTCGGGGAACGCGCCGAGCGCCATCAGGGTGGTGGTGACGGGCGCTCCGGTGAGTTCGGCGAGGACCTTCAGCTCGGCGGTGGCGCGGGCCTTCAGGACGCCGCCGCCGACGTAGAGGACGGGCCGCCTGGCGGCGGTGATCAGCTTGGCGGCCTCGCGGATCTGCTTGGCGTGCGGCTTGGTCACCGGGCGGTAGCCGGGCAGGTCCATGGTGGGCGGCCAGGAGAAGGTGGTGCGCGCCTGGAGGGCGTCCTTGGCGATGTCGACCAGGACCGGGCCGGGGCGGCCGGTGGCGGCGATGTGGAAGGCCTGCGCGATCACCCGCGGGATGTCCTCGGCCTTGGTGACCAGGAAGTTGTGCTTGGTGACCGGCATGGTGATGCCGACGATGTCCGCCTCCTGGAAGGCGTCCGTGCCGATCGCCTTGGAGGCGACCTGGCCGGTGATCGCGACCAGCGGGACCGAGTCCATGTGGGCGTCGGCGATCGGCGTGACCAGGTTGGTCGCGCCGGGGCCGCTCGTCGCCATGCAGACGCCGACCCTGCCGGTGGCCTGCGCGTACCCGGTGGCCGCGTGGCCGGCGCCCTGCTCGTGCCGGACCAGGACGTGCCGCACCCGGGTCGAGTCCATCAGCGGGTCGTAGGCCGGGAGGATCGCGCCGCCGGGAATGCCGAACACCGTGTCCGCGCCGACCTCCTCAAGGGAGCGGATCAGGGACTGCGCGCCCGTGACGTGCTCGACGGGGGCGGACTGCTGTCCTCCGGATCGGGGCCGCGGCTGCGGATGGGCCCCGGTGGCCTGCTCGGTCATCGGCATTCTCTTCTCGATGCTGAGGGTTTTTGCGAGGTTTGTACGGGGTTCAGGTGGTGCGCGAGAGGCACTCGTGCAACAAAAAACCCCTCGTGCCGCAAGGCAAGCGAGGGGAGCGCGTCGGTGAGGTCACTGGGGATGCCGGATCGTCCTCCGGTGGGTCCCAGTTCAGCCGACGCGCTGTCCAAGTACGAGAATTCGGGTGCGCATGGGACCGACCCTCCCCCCGACGCGCACCACGTGTCAAGTGGGTGGGACGGACGTCTCAACATGTGAACGAAGGCCACCGCCACCACCGATGACGGCGGACACGCCTCCTGTGTACACCCCCGCGCCCTTGCCCGCGAAGACCGGTTCGGCGGGCACGTGCGGCACCGCGTAGTGACCGGAGCCGAGCGCCCGGCGCAGCCGGTACTCGTCCAGCGGCCCGGCGAACGCCATGCCCTGCCCGTGCGTGCAGCCCAGCGCGCGCAGCGCCACCACCTGCTCGGGCAGGTCCACGCCCTCGGCGACGGACTGGAGCCCGAGATCACCGGCGATCCGCAGCAGCCCACCGGTGATCTTGTGCAGCCGCGCGGACTCGACGACGCCCTCGACCAGACCCCGGTCGAGCTTGAGGATGTCCACGGGCAGCCGCCGCAGGGCCGAGATGGCCGCACGGCCGCCGCCGAAGCCGTCCAGCGCGATCCGCACCCCGAGCCGGCTGAGCGCGGTCAGCCGCCGCTCCAGCTCGTCCAGGCAGAGCCCCGGGTCGGTGTCGGACAGCTCGATCACCAGGGCGCCCGGCGGCAGGCCGTGCCGGGTCAGCAGCGCCTCCACGGAGCCGAGCGGCGTCGAGCGGTCCAGCAGCCGCCGGGCGCTCATCCGGACCGCCACGGGCGCCACCAGGCCGGTGGCGGCCCGCTCGGCGGCCTGCTCCACCGCCTCCTGGAAGATCCAGCGGTCCAGTTCGGCCGTCTTGTCGCCGTCCTCGGCCACCCGCAGGAACTCGGCCGGCGTGAACAGCACCCCCTGGGAGGAACGCCAGCGCGCCTGTGCGGAGACCGCCGTGATCCGGCCGTTCTCCAGGCAGACCACCGGCTGGTGCAGCAGCGCGAACTCGCCGTCGTGCAGCGCGGCGCGCAGCCGGGTGGCCAGCTCCGCCTTGCGGACGACGTCCTGCTGCATCTGCGGGCGGTACAGCTCGACCCGGCCCTTTCCGGCCGACTTCGCGCGGTACATCGCCAGGTCGGCGTTGCGCAGCAGCTCACCGGCGCCGAGGCCCGGTTCGGCGAAGGCGACGCCGATCGAGGCGTTGACCCGGACATCGTTGCCGTCGATGGCGTACGGCTGGGAGAGGGTGCTTCTCAGGCGGTCCGCCAGCTCCAGGATGTTGCGCTCCCGGGCGGCCCGGTCCCGGCTGCCGTCCCCGACGATCAGGGCCGCGAACTCGTCGCCGCCGAGCCGGGAGGCGGTGTCGCCGTGCCGGACGGCGTCCTGGAGTCTGCGGGCGGCCTGCACGAGCAGTTCGTCCCCGGCCTGGTGCCCGATGGTGTCGTTGACGGCCTTGAAGCCGTCCAGGTCGATGAAGAGCACCGCCGTGCCCCGCAGCGCGGCGCCCCGGTCGGTGGCGCGCCGCCCGGACAGGGCCTGCTGGACGCGCCGGGTGAACAGCGCGCGGTTGGGCAGGTCGGTCAGCGGGTCGTGCTCGGCGTTGTGCTGCAACTGGGCCTGGAGCCGGACTCGCTCGGTCACGTCCCGGCTGTTGAAGATCAGGCCGCCGTGGTGCCGGTTGACGGTGGACTCGACGTTGAGCCAGCCTCCCCCGCCGCCGGAGCGGAACCGGCACTCGATACGGGTGGTCGGCTCCTCCAGCGGGCTGGCGGCGAGGAAGCGGCGCACCTCGTGCACCACACAGCCCAGGTCCTCCGGGTGGATGAGCGCGGCCAGCTCGCTGCCCACCAGGTCCTCGGCGGGCCGGCCGTAGACCCCGGCGGCGGCCGGGGAGACGTACCGGAGGATGCCGTTGGGGGCGGCGATCATGATGACGTCGCTGGAGCCCTGCACCAGGGAGCGGAAGTGGTTCTCCTTCTGCGCCAGTTCCTGGGTGAGGGTGATGTTGTCCAGCAGCATGATCCCCTGCCGGATGACGAGCGCGAGCACGACGGCGCCCGCGGTGATCAGGACGACGTGGTCGGGCCGGCGGCCGTTGAGGACGTTGTACAGGATGCCCAGGGTGCACACAGCCGCCGCGAGGTACGGCGTGAGCGCGGCCAGGGAGCCGGTGATCGGCCGACCGGCCGGGTACCGGCCGTGGTCGCCGGGCACCCCGCCCGCGCCCGTGGGCGTGGGCGTGGGCGCGGTCGCGGGCACCGGGAGGACCGGGGGGTGGTGCTGCGGGGAACGCTGTCCGGGCAGGTGCTCGTGGACCA
The DNA here is from genome assembly GCF_024753135.1 of Streptomyces pyxinicus. Taxonomy (GTDB): domain Bacteria; phylum Actinomycetota; class Actinomycetes; order Streptomycetales; family Streptomycetaceae; genus Streptomyces; species Streptomyces pyxinicus. The sequence goes on from NZ_JANUGP010000019.1 coordinate 51,538, forward strand.
CGCGCGTGTGCCCCTCGGAGCGGCGCGCCGCGCTGCGCCGGCCGGCGGCCCAGGGGGCGTAGGCGAGCAGCAGGGAGCCGGCGAACCAGCCCGCGTCGAGCAGTTGTCCGGAGCGGTAACTGCTGTGCAGCAGCGGCGAGGTGAACAACGCGTCGCACATCACGGTCAGCGCGAGGGCGCCGATCGCCGTGTTCACCGGCGTGCGGTTGCCCGGGGCGCGCCGGAAGTGCAGCGCGAGGACCATGCTGACGAGGGCGATGTCGAGCAGCGGGTAGGCCAGCGACAGCGCGGTGTGGGCCACGCTCGGGCCGTCGAAGCGGGCCGCCTGGGCGAGCGCGAGGCTCCACGACAGGGTCAGCAGCGAACCGCCGATCAGCCAGGCGTCCAGCGCCAGGCAGATCCAGCCCGCCCGGGTCACCGGCCGTTTGGCGAGGACCAGCAGGCCCACGATGGCGGGCGGGGCGAAGCACAGGAAGAACAGGTCGGCGTAGCTGGGGCTCGGGACCGTGCTGCCGAGGACGACCTCGTACCAGCCCCAGACGCCGTTGCCCAGGGCGGCCATCGCGGAGGAGAGGGCGAACAGCAGCCAGGCGGGCCGGAACCGCACGCACGTGCTGCGGGCGTACAGGAAGCAGGAGACGGCGGCGGCGCCGGCGGCGGCGCTCAGCCCGAAGTCGCCCATCACATAGGCGACCTGCTTGGTTCCCCAGTCGAACGCGGCTCCGACGGCGTAGGCCGCGCAGACCAGGGCGAGGACGAGTTGCTCCGTGAGCCGGACACTCTCGCGGGCGGCCGGCCGGCGGGGCGGCGGCATGTCCTGCGGGTGCGCGCGCACCGCGCCCTCGGGCGCGGTCGTCACCGGGGACGGCGCGCTCACCGGGGCCTCCCGGGCCGGGCCGCACCCGCGTCGCTGCGGTTCCGGTGCGCCGGACGGTCCTGCCTTCTGCGGCAGCCGGGCCGGCGCAGGTGGTGGTTGTGGTTGTGGTGACTGGTGTGGTGACCGCGCCTGCGCGTGGCCGCGCGCCAGGGTCGCCGTCGGCGGCTCCGCCGCGTCGGAAGGTTCGTCCATAGGCCGTGCATCGCCCGTCGCCCCCCTCACAAATCTGAAATGTCCATCCCCGGCGCCGAACGGTCCGCGGCGCAGCCCCTGTCGGGGACGATACACCAGGATCGTCACTCAGGGACATAGCTTCTCTACGCTCCGTGACGACCAGCGGCGATGCGGGTACGGGCCGCGTCCGGAGGGTTGCGGAGGGTGCCGGAACGGTGGGTTCAGGGCCCGTGCGCTCCCGTCGTCAGGACCACGTTCCGCAGCGGCTCCCGGTTCACGAAACGGGTCAACTGGTCCACCAGGAGCCGCTTGGCGCGCGGCAGGAAGGCCGAGGAGGGGCCTCCCACGTGCGGGCTGACGAGCACGCCGGGCGCCTGCCACAGGGGGTGGCCCGGAGGCAGCGGCTCGGGGTCGGTGACGTCCAGGGCGGCGGCGATCCGCCCCTTCGCCAGCTCGGTGAGCAACGCCTCGGTGTCCACGACCGGGCCACGCGCGACGTTGACGAGCAGCGCCCCGTCCTTCATCCGGGCCAGGAAACCGGCGTCGACCAGACCCCGGGTGTCCTCGGTGAGCGGGGTGCACAGGATCACGACGTCCGCGTCCGGAAGCAGAGAGCGCACTTCGGCGATCGGATGCACGGGGCCGCGCTCCGTGGTGCGCCGGGAGCGCGCGACGCGTGCCACCCGCGCGACCTCGAAGGGCACGAGCCGGTCCTCGACGGCGGCGCCGATCGAGCCGTAGCCGACGATGAGGACGTTCCGGTCGGCGAGGGAGGGGTGGTAGCCGCTCTCCCAGCGCTCCCGCTGCTGGGCGCGGACGAAGCCGGGGATGCCGCGGAGCGCGGCGAGGGTGAGGGTGAGCGCCAGCTCGGCGGTGCTGGTCTCGTGCACCCCGCGCGCGTTGCACAACCGGGCGCCGGGCGCGATCGAGGACAGCCGCGCGGTGATGTCGTCGACGCCGGCGGTGAGCGTCTGCACGAGCCGTACCCGGGTCAGCGCCTCCAGCGGACGGACCCGTACCGGCCACGGCTTCATGTACGGCACCACGTACACGGCGCAGTCCGCCGGGTCGCCAGGGAAGGGCTGGTCGCCGTCCTCGCCGCCGTCCCAGAACAGGTACCGGGGGCCTTCGGGCAGGCCTTCGGTCTCCTCCGGCGCAATCGGGAGCCATACGTCTGTACTCATGACAGGAGGCTATGTCAGCGGCCTGGGAGGCAGACGTTAGGTTGGTGGCCGGACTGAGGGAGGTTCACGAGCAGGTGGAGCGCAGGACGATCGGCGCGGGGGCGCTCGCGGTGGGGGCCGTCGGACTCGGGTGCATGCCGATGAGCTGGGCGTACAGCGGGTCGCGGCAGCGGGGCGACGAGTCGCTGAGATGCGTGCACCGGGCGCTGGACCTGGGCGCGGACCTGCTGGACACCGCGGACATGTACGGCCCGTTCACCAACGAGCTGCTGCTGGGCCGGGTGTTGCGCGAGCGGCGCGCGGACGCGTTCGTGTCCACCAAGGTGGGGCTGCTGGTGGGCGAGCAGCACGTCGTCGCCAACGGCCGCCCGGGGTATGTACGGCGGGCCTGTGACGCCTCGCTGCGCCGCCTCCAGACGGACGTGATCGACCTCTACCAGCTGCACCGGGCGGATCCGGAGGTGCCGGTGGAGGAGACCTGGGGTGCGATGGCCGACCTGGTGCGAGCCGGGAAGGTGCGGGCGCTGGGGCTGTGCGCGGTGGGGGCGCGCGGCGGGCGCCGCTCGCGCGGGGCCCTGCACGACACGACCCTGCGGCAACTGCGGCGGGTGCAGCAGGTGTTCCCGGTGAGCGCCGTGGAGGCCGAGCTGTCGGTGTGGTCGCGGGAGGCGCTGGAGACGCTGCTGCCCTGGTGCGAGACGCGGGGTGTGGGGCTGCTCGCGGCGATGCCGCTCGGCAACGGCTTCCTGACCGGGACGCTCCGGCCGGGCGAAGGCTTCGAACCGGACGACCTGCGGGCCCGCCACCCCCGCTTCACCGCCGAGATGATGGCGGCCAACCAGCCGATCGTGGCGGGTCTGCGCCGGATCGCGCGACGGCACGGCGAGGACGTCACGCCCGCGCAGGTGGCACTGGCCTGGGTGCTGGCGCAGGGCCGGAACGTGGTCGCCGTGCCGGGCGCCAAGCAGGAGCGCTGGGCGGTGCAGAACGCGGCGGCGGCCGGGCTGCGGCTGACCGGGGAGGACCTCGCCGAGGTGGCCGCGCTGCCACCGGCCCTGGGGTCGTGGGACTGAGGGTCGTCCGGAGGTTTTCCGGGTCTCCAGGGGGCCTTCGGGGTCTTCCGGGGATCGGACGGCGGGGAACGGGGAACCCGGACGGGCACGCGGGATGTGGGAAAGGGTGTGCCGGGAACGGATCGCCGCCTCGAAGGGACCATGATCGTGCAACGTCGAGCTGTGTCGGCCGTGTTGGCCGCGACCGCCCTCCTGCTGTCGGCCGGCTGCTCCTCCGGCGACGCGACCGCCCCGGACGTCACACCGCCGAAGGGCACGGCGAGCGGCGCCGCCTCTTCGGGCGGGGCGAGTGAGCCGGCGCCGCCCGCCAAGGGCTCGGTGAAGGTGCTGCGCACGGTCGCCGACGGTCTGAAGTCACCGTGGGGCCTGGCGTCGCTGCCCGGCGGCGCTGGTCTGCTGGTCTCCTCCCGGGACGACGGCACGATCACCCGGATCGACACGAAGACGGGGAAGAAGACCGACCTGGGCAAGGTCTCCGGGGTCTCCCCGGCCGGCGAGGGCGGCCTGCTGGGCATCGCCCTGTCCCCGGACTACGCCTCGGACCACCTGGTCTACGCCTACTTCACCTCGGCCTCGGACAACCGCGTCGTCCGCGTGATCTACGACGAGCACAAGCCGGCCGGCGAGCAACTGGGCGCGCCCGACACGGTGTTCAAGGGCATCCCCAAGGGCTTCATCCACAACGGCGGCCGGATCGCGTTCGGCCCGGACGGCATGCTCTACGCCGGCACCGGCGAGAGCGGGCGAGGGGGGCTGGCGCAGGACAAGGAGTCGCTGGGCGGCAAGATCCTCCGGCTGACCCCGGAGGGCGAACCGGCTCCGGGCAACCCCTTCCCGCACTCCCCCGTGTACTCCTACGGGCACCGCAACGTGCAGGGGCTGGCCTGGGACGACCGGCAGCGGCTGTTCGCCTCGGAGTTCGGCCAGGACACCTGGGACGAGTTGAACGCGATCAAGCCGGGCGGCGACTACGGCTGGCCGGACGCCGAGGGCAGGTCCGCCAAGGCCGGCTTCCGTGACCCGCTGGCCCAGTGGCACACCGACGACGCCTCCCCCAGCGGCATCGCCTACGTCGACGGCGTGGTGTGGATGGCGGGCCTGCGGGGCGAGCGCCTGTGGCGCGTCCCGCTGAAGGGCACGGCGGCCTCGGCCGCCCCGCAGGCCTTCCTCACCCGGCGCTACGGCCGGCTGCGCACGGTGGCCCCGGCGGGCGCCCACCGGCTCTGGCTGCTCACGAGCAACACCGACGGCCGCGGCGACCCGAAGAAGGGCGACGACCGGCTGCTGGAGGTCCAGGTCGGCTGAGCCGGGCGGCACAGGGTGCGGGGCCTCGGGGAACCGTGCGCTGGTCACAGCTCCCCGAGGCCCCGGGGCCGCCGGTGCTCAGCTCGCCGAGGGGAGGCCGAGCAGGGCGTCGGAGTACTTCAGGACGGCCAGCAGCAGGCCGATGACGCCGAGCGAGACGCCCGCCCAGGCGACCGACTTGATCCAGGGTGCCTGCGGGCGGCCGGGCGCGCCGAACGCGGGCCGTACGAGCACCACCACGCCGCTGAGCAGCGCGGCCAGCGCGAACAGGCCGGCCCACAGGGCGGTGGTGTGCCAGGAGTCGCCGTACACCTCCTTGATCTGGGTGGCGACGCCCGCCGTGGAGGAAGTGTGCAACTGGCCGATGAGCTGCTCCCGGGCGCCGGCGATGGTGCCGATCCAGCCGCCGCTGAGCGAGACCAGGCCGAGCCCGGCGGAGACGACCGCGCCGGCGCCCAGTCCGACCCCGGACGACTCCTTGCGCTCGGGCTCGGGGACGTCGAGGCCCTCCTCGCCGTCGGCCACCGTGTCCGTGTCCGCCTCCGCGGCCACGCCCTCGGGCCGTGCTTCAGCGTGCGCCGGGGTCGCGTTCTCCTCCGTCGTCCCGTCCGTCGTCTCGTCGTTGCGCGCCGCCGTGCCGGCCTCGGCGCCTTCCTCAGTCTTCGTTGCCATGTCCGGCACCGTACGGACGCTCTATGAGAGGTCTCTTAATGACCGGCCGCCGGCCGCCGCCACTCGGGCGCGAGCACCGCCCAGATCTCGGTGCTGGTGCGCACACCGCGGTGCGGGAAGTTCTCGCGGAGCACGCCCTCGCGGGTCATGCCGAGCCGCCGCGCCACATTGATGCTGGGCTCGTTCGCGGTGGACACGTGCCATTCGACCCGGTGCATGCCGCGCTCGGTGAAGGCCCAGTCCAGCAGCGTCCGCAGGCCCCGGGTGACCAGTCCGCGCCCGGCCGCCGCCGGCTCCAGCCAGCAGCCGGCCTCGCACACCCCGCTCGGCGTGTCCCAGACCCGGAACAGCAGGCCGCCGACCAGCTTCCCGTCCAGCCGGATGCCGTGCAGGCTGCCGGTGTCGGCGGCGCGCTTCTCGCCGTACAGCCGGAGCCAGGCGCGGGCGCCGTCCAGGTCGGACACCACGTCCGGGAGTCCGACGTGCCGGCCTATGAACTCGCGCCCGCGGTCGATGTGGGCGAGGAGTTCCCCGGCGTGCCAGACCTCCAGGGGCCCCAGTTCGGCGCCGTCGTCACCCAGTGATGTCGCGTACATCGTGCCGCTCCTCCTCGCGCAATTCGTCCACCGGGACCCGGCCGAGCCTCTCATGGGCGGCGCGGCACTCGGGAGGCTCGATGCTCAGGCGCGGCAGGCGGCGTGCCAGCCAGCCGGGCAGCCACCAGTTGGCGGCGCCGAGCAGGTGCATCAGGGCGGGCACGAGCAGGGTGCGCGGGACGAAGGCGTCGAGGGCGACGGCGGAGGCGAGCGCGATGCCGAACATGGCGATCACGCGGTCGCCGCTGAGCACGAAGGCGAGGAAGACGCAGATCATGATGACCGCGGCGGAGTTGATGACCCGGCTGGTCTCGGCCAGTCCGACCCGGACGGCCCGCCGGTTGTCGCCGGTCTCCAGCCACTCCTCGTACATCCGGCTGACCAGGAACACCTGGTAGTCCATGGAGAGCCCGAAGAGCACCGAGACCATGATGACCGGCAGGAAGGGTTCGATCGGGCCCGCGCGGCCGAGGCCGAGGAGTTCGCTGCCCCAGCCCCACTGGAAGACACAGACCACGATGCCGAACGCCGCCGCGACGGCCGCCAGGTTCATCGCGGCGGCCTTCAGCGGGATGCCGAGCGAGCGGAAGGCGACGAGCAGCAGCAGGCAGCCCAGCCCGATCACCACGCCGACGAACAGCGGCAGCTTGCCGACGATGACGGCCGCGAAGTCGTCGTAGCCGGCCGTCACCCCGCCCACCTGGACGTCGAGGGAGGTGCCGCGCTCCGCGCGCGGCAGCACCTCGCCGCGCAGCCGGTCCACCAGGGCGCTGGTGTGCTGGGACTGGGGCGCGGTGGTGGGGACGACCGTGAGGTAGGCGGTCTCGCCGCCGGCTGAGTAGACGACCGGGGTGACGGAGGCGACGCCGTGGGTGGCGCGCAGGGCGGTGTCGAGGTTGTCCAGGGCGAGTTTGTCGTCGCCGCCGTCGACCCGGGTGACCAGGGTCAGCGGCCCGTTGACGCCGGGCCCGAAGCCGTCGGCGAGCAGGTCGTAGGCCTTGCGGGTGGTCGAGGAGCGCGGGTCGTTGCCCTGGTCGGAGGTGCCGAGATGGAGGGAGAGCGTCGGCAGGGCGAGCAGGGTGACGACGGCCAGGGCGAGGGCGGCGAGCAGCTTGGGCCGCCGCTCCACCAGCGCCGACCAGCGGGCGGCGAGCCCGGTGGGCAGCTCCGGGCGCGGACCGTGCTCGGCCAGCCTGCGCCGCTCCCGGCGGCTGAGGGCGCGCGGGCCGATCCAGCTCAGCAGCGCGGGCAGCAGCGTGACGGCGGCGACGACGGTCAGCACCACCGTCAGACAGGCGGCCACGGCGACGCCGTTGAGGAAGCTCAGCCGCAGTATCAGCATCCCGAGCAGCGCGATGCACACGGTCGCACCCGCGAAGACGACCGCACGTCCGGTGGTGGCCACGGCGTGCGTCGCGGCCTCGGTGACGTCCAGGCCGCGTTTGAGCCCGCGTCGGTGTCTGGTCACGATGAACAGCGCGTAGTCGATGCCGACGCCGAGGCCGATCAGCAGGCCCAGCATGGGCGCGAAGTCGGCGACGGTCATGGCGTGGCCGAGCAGCGCGATGCCCGCGTAGGCGGTGCCGACGCCGATCAGCGCGGTGGCGATGGGCAGCAGGGAGGCGGCGAGCGAGCCGAAGGCGACGAACAGTACGACGGCCGCCACGGCGACGCCGACGATCTCGGCGGTGTGGCCGCGCGGCGCCTCGGTGATCCCGACGGCGCTGCCGCCCAGCTCCACCTGGAGCCCGGGACGCTCGGCGGACTCGGCGGCGCGCACCACGGCCCGCGCCTCGGCGTCGGGGATGTCCTCGGCCTGCCGGGTGAAGGTGACGGTGGCGTAGGCCGTACGGCCGTCGAAGCTGACCTGGTGGGCGCCCTGTCCGCCGTAGGGACCGGAGACCGAGGCGACGCCGGGCAGCGCGGCGATCTCGTCCAGGGTGCGGGTCATGGTCCGTTCGACGGCGGGGGCGCGCACGGTGCCGGCGGCGGTGTACCAGACGACGGTGTCGCCGTCCCCGCCGAGGCCGGGGAAGCCCTCGGTGAGCAGCCGGGCCGCCCGGCCGGACTCGGTGCCGGGCACCTCGTAGTCGTTCGAGTACGACGCACCGGCCACACCGGCCGCGGCGGTGACCCCGCCGAAGGCGAGGAGCCACAGCAGCACGGTGGTCAGCCGGTGCCGGACACACCAACGCGCGAGGACGGCCACGGACGTGCTCCCAGAGGACGATGTGTGGATCTTTGGCCGGGAACGCTCGTCCGTAAACGGAACAGCCCGCAAAGAACGCATGAGCAACTGCGCGACACTCTTGCAGGTGAAAGCGATCGTTTGCCGGGTTCGTGGGCTTGTTCACAGGAATGCGCGGGACGTCACGGACTGTCGTCCGTCCGGCTGTCCTACGGCCACGGCCCCGGAGGGGATGCCTCCGGGGCCGTGCGCGTGACGGGGTGCGGGGTCAGCCCTCGGTGACGCCCAGCTGATCCAGGATCAGTTCCTTGACGCGGGCCGCGTCGGCCTGGCCGCGGGTGGCCTTCATGACCGCGCCGACCAGGGCGCCGGCCGCGGCCACCTTGCCGCCGCGGATCTTGTCCGCGATGCCCGGGTTGCCGGCGATGGCCTCCTGGACGGCGGCCGTCAGCGCGCCGTCGTCCGAGACGACCTTCAGACCGCGCTTGTCGACGACCTCGTCCGGGGTGCCCTCGCCCGCGAGGACGCCCTCGATGACCTGACGGGCCAGCTTGTCGTTCAGATCGCCCTTCGCGACCAGCTCGGTGACCCGGGCCACCTGCTGCGGGGTGATCGCCAGCTCGTCCAGCGAGGTGCCGGACTCGTTGGCGCTGCGCGCCAGCTCGCCCATCCACCACTTGCGGGCGGAGGCCGCGTCGGCACCGGCGTCGATGGTGGCGACGATCGGCTCCAGCGCACCGGCGTTCAGGATGGCCTGCATGTCGGTGGCCGAGATGCCCCACTCGGCGAGCAGCCGGCTGCGGCGGGCCAACGGCAGCTCGGGCAGGGCCGCGCGGATCTCCTCGACCCACTCCCGCGAGGGAGCCACCGGGACGAGGTCGGGCTCCGGGAAGTACCGGTAGTCCTCGGCCTCCTCCTTCACGCGGCCCGAGGTCGTGGACCCGGTGTCCTCGTGGAAGTGGCGGGTCTCCTGCACGATGGTGCCGCCCGAGGACAGCACGGCCGCGTGCCGCTGGATCTCGAAGCGCGCCGCGCGCTCCACCGAGCGCAGCGAGTTGACGTTTTTCGTCTCCGAACGGGTGCCGAACTTGTCCGCGTCCTTGGGCATCAGCGACAGGTTCACGTCGCAGCGCATCTGGCCCATCTCCATGCGGGCCTCGGAGACGCCGAGGGCACGGATGACCTCGCGCAGCTCGCGGACGTACGCCTTCGCCACCTCGGGGGCGCGCTCGCCGGCGCCCACGATCGGCTTGGTGACGATCTCGATGAGCGGGATGCCGGCGCGGTTGTAGTCCAGCAGGGAGTGGGACGCGCCGTGGATGCGGCCGGTGGCGCCGCCGACGTGCGTCGACTTGCCGGTGTCCTCCTCCATGTGGGCGCGCTCGATCTCCACGCGGAAGGACTCGCCGTCCTCCAGCTGCACGTCGAGGTAGCCGTTGAAGGCGATCGGCTCGTCGTACTGGGAGGTCTGGAAGTTCTTCGGCATGTCCGGATAGAAGTAGTTCTTCCGGGCGAAGCGGCACCACTCGGCGATCTCGCAGTTCAGCGCGAGACCGATCTTGATCGCGGACTCGACGCCGGTCGCGTTGACGACCGGGAGCGCGCCGGGCAGGCCGAGGCAGACCGGGCAGGTCTGGCTGTTCGGGTCCGCGCCGAGCGTGGTCGAGCAGCCGCAGAACATCTTGGTCCTGGTGCCGAGTTCGACATGGACCTCAAGGCCCATGACGGGGTCGTACGACGCCAGCGCGTCCTCGTACGACACCAGGTCGGTCGTGATGGTCACGGTGAAAACTTCCCTCTCAGCCCAGCAGGACGTCGTCGTCGCCCAGCCGCTTCAGCTCGCGGTAGAGGATGGCGAGGCCGGTGACGATCGCGACGGCGGACACGGTGGCGTCGATCAGCCGCAGCGTGTCCTGCTCGGCGCGCGCCTTCTTGATCTGCTTGGCCACACCGAGCGCGCCGAACGCGGTCCCGGCCATCGACAGGTAGGTGCCGGACTTCGACTTCTTGAAGCCCTTGGCCTTGTTCAGTGCGCTCACAGCGACGGAGCCTCCTCGATCAGCGGGTGTCCCCACTTTTCCACGAAGGCGGCCTCGACGGCGGCACCCACCTTGTAGAGCCGGTCGTCCTTCATCGCCGGGGCGATGATCTGGAGGCCGACGGGAAGGCCGTCCTCCGGGGCGAGGCCGCAGGGCAGGGACATGGCCGCGTTGCCCGCCAGGTTGGTCGGGATGGTGCACAGGTCCGCGAGGTACATCGCCATCGGGTCGTCGGCGCGCTCGCCGATCGCGAAGGCGGTGGTCGGGGTCGTCGGGGAGACGATCACGTCGACCTGCTCGAAGGCCTTCTCGAAGTCCCGCGTGATGAGCGTGCGGACCTTCTGCGCGGAGCCGTAGTAGGCGTCGTAGTAGCCGCTGGACAGGGCGTAGGTGCCCAGCATGACGCGGCGCTTGACCTCGGGGCCGAAGCCCGCCTCACGGGTGAGGGAGGTGACCTCCTCCGCCGAGTGGGTGCCGTCGTCGCCGGTGCGCGCGCCGTAGCGCAGGCCGTCGAAGCGGGCCAGGTTGGAGGAGCACTCGGACGGCGCGATCAGGTAGTACGCCGACAGCGCCAGGTCGAAGGACGAGCAGTCCAGCTCGACGATCTCGGCGCCCAGTTCCTTCAGCAGCTCGACGGACTCGTCGAAGCGCTGGATGACGCCGGCCTGGTAGCCCTCGCCGCGGAACTGCTTGACGACGCCGACGCGCATGCCCGTCACGCTGCCGTTGCGGGCGGCCTCGACGACCGGCGGCACCGGGGCGTCGACGGAGGTGGAGTCGAGCGGGTCGTGGCCGGCGATGACCTCGTGCAGCAGGGCCGCGTCCAGGACCGTACGGGCGCAGGGGCCGCCCTGGTCGAGGGAGGAGGAGAAGGCGACCATGCCGTACCGGGAGACCGCGCCGTACGTCGGCTTGACGCCGACCGTGCCGGTGACGGCGGCCGGCTGGCGGATGGAGCCGCCGGTGTCGGTACCGATGGCGAGCGGGGCCTGGAAGGAGGCGAGCGCGGCCGAGGAGCCGCCGCCGGAGCCGCCGGGGATCTTGGTGAGGTCCCAGGGGTTGCCGGTCGGCCCGTAGGCGCTGTTCTCGGTCGACGAGCCCATGGCGAACTCGTCCATGTTGGTCTTGCCGAGGATGACGACGTCGGCGGCCTTCAGCCGCTTGGTGAGCGTCGCGTCGTACGGCGGGATCCAGCCCTCCAGGATCTTCGAGCCGACGGTCGTGGGCACGCCCTCGGTGGTGAAGATGTCCTTGAGCGCGAGCGGGACGCCGGCCAGCGGGCCGAGCTTCTCGCCTCGGGCCCGCTTCTCGTCCACGGCGCGCGCCTGCGCGAGGGCGCCCTCGCAGTCGACGTGCAGGAAGGCGTGGACCTTCTCGTCCACGGCCTCGATGCGGGCGAGGTGGGCTTCGGTGACCTCGACGGCCGTCAGTTCGCCGGAGGCGATCTTCTCGGCGGTCTCGGCCGCGGTGAGCTTGATGATGTCCGTCATCGTGATCAGTCCTCCCCCAGGATCTGCGGCACCTTGAAACGCTGCTGCTCCTGGGCGGGGGCGCCGGAGAGCGCCTGCTCGGGGGTGAGCGAGGGACGGACCTCGTCCGCCCGCATGACGTTCGTCAGCGGGAGCGGGTGCGAGGTCGGCGGTACGTCTTGGTCGGCGACCTCGCTGACGCGGGCGACCGCGCCGATGATGTCGTCGAGCTGGCCCGCGAAGTGGTCGAGTTCTTCGGGCTTCAGCTCCAGACGCGCCAGCCGGGCGAGGTGGGCGACCTCCTCGCGCGTGATGCCAGGCATGCAGCGATCCTCTGGGGTGAGTGTGTGTGCTTTGGGGCCAATCCTATGGGGCGGGGCCCCGTGCCCGTGAAACGGTTTGCCGAGGGCCGCACCCGCCGGGTCCGGGTCAGCCGCGCCGGCCGTCCCAGGTCTCGCTTCTCAGGAAGTGGTTGTCGTACAACTCCTGCACCTCCAGCAGGCTCTCCGGGGTGGCCTCGCCGAGGCGGATGCGCTGGAGGTGGCGGAAGTAGTCGAAGCGTTCGACGCCGGGGGCGATGACGATCAGGAGGTCGGCGGTGCTGCCGGGCGCGGCGGCGAACGCGTGCGGGCGGTCGGGCGGGACGATCACCAGGTCGCCCTGGCGCGCGGTGACGACGTCGTCGCCGGAGAGCAGCTCGGCCTCGCCGTCGAGCAGGAAGAACATCTCGGCCGAGCGGTGGTGGACATGCGGCCGGGCACCATCGGCCCCCTCCGCGAGGGTGGCCCGCACGGTCGACAGCGCACCGCCCGCGTCACCGCTGTCGGCCAGCAACTTCACCCCCACCGGGACCCGCCCCACCACCTCGGCCTCGGCGTCCCGCACCACCACGGTCTCATCGAACCGCGGCACGAACAGCGACATCTGCCCGTCTCCCCCCTGCCTCGAACACCGCCGGCCCACACGAAACGGCCCGGCTCTCACGGGTACAACGACCGAGGGGGCGAAGTGGATCCCGAGGGCACGGTTTTCCTCCCGGCGGCCCGGCAGCGCAGCGCGCGGACACGGGAGCCCGCAGCCGCCGACGGCGAGCCACCCCCACGGGAAACGGCCACCTCTGCGGCGGGCGGTGACGGGCGGGCGGGTGGGAAAAGGGTGTTATTCGGCGGCCGGCAGCGCGGCGCGGGGACGTTGCCAGCCGTGGGAGCCGCGGGCCAGCAGCCACGCCGTGGTCTCGTCGGGCGGCATCGCGGCGGCCACCAGCCAGCCCTGCACCGCGTCGCAGCCGAGGTCACGGAGCCGTTCCCAGGTCTCGTCGTCCTCCACGCCCTCGGCGACGACGAGCAACCCCAGGGAGTGCGCGAGGTCGACGGTGCAGCGCACGATCTCCGCGTCCTCGGTGTCGACCGCCAGCCGGGCCACGAAGGAACGGTCGATCTTCAGCTCGCTGACCGGCAGCCGCCGTAGATGGACCAGCGAGGAGTACCCGGTGCCGAAGTCGTCCAGGGACATCTTCACGCCGTGCCCGGTCAGCGCGGCGAGCGTGTCGGCGGCCCGCTGCGGGTCCTCCAGCAGCACATGCTCGGTGATCTCCAGCTGGAGCGCCCCGGCGGGCACCCCGTGCCGGGCCAGCCGCGCGGCGACCGAGCCGGCGAAACCCGGCGTGTGGACGTCACGCGGGGAGACGTTGACGGCGACCGGGACCCGGAGCCCCTGCGCCCGCCACCGGGCGACCTGGCCGAGCGCGGTCTCCAGGACGTACTCGGTGAGGTGGGGCATCAGCCCCGAGGACTCCGCGATCGCGATGAACTCGTCCGGTGGCACCTTCCCGCGCTCCGGGTGCACCCACCGCACCAGCGCCTCCAGGCCGGCCACCTGGCCGTCGAAGCGGACCTTGGGCTGGTAGTGCAGTTCCACCTCGTGCGCGTCCAGCGCGCGCCGCAGGTCGCCGAGCAGGCCGAGCCGGTCGGGGGTGTTGGAGTCGCGCTTGGACTCGTAGACCTCGACGCCCGTACGGTCCCGCTTCGCCTGGTACATCGCCACGTCCGCCCGCCGCAGCAGCCCCTCGGCGTCCAGCGCGTGGTCGGGGTAGACGGCGACCCCGGCGCTGGCCTCCAGGACGAGGGTGAGGCCGTCGAGGTCGAGCGGTGAGCTGAGCGCGGTGACCAGGCCGCGGGCGATCCGGGTGGCGGAGGTGGTGGAGTCGGCGACGGGAAGTAAGACCGCGAACTCGTCGCCCCCGAGCCGCGCGGCCTCCGCGCCGCGCGGCAGGGCGAGCCGCAGCCGGTCGGCGATCTGGAGCAGCAGCCGGTCCCCGGCGAGATGGCCGAGGGTGTCGTTGACCGACCGGAAGCGGTCGAGGTCGATCAGCATGAGGGCGGCGCGGGCGCCGATGCGTTCGGCGTCGTCCAGCGCGGTCCAGATCCGCTCCAGCAGCCACTGCCGGTTGGGCAGCCCGGTCAGCGGGTCGCGCAGTTGCTCCTCGGCGCGGGCGCGGGCCATCCAGAGGGTGGAGTCGAGCGCGATCAGCGGGATGGCGAACAGCGGGAGCAGGACCGGCTTGGCGTCGGCGACCACGCACAGCAGGGGCGCGATGCCGAGCAGGGCGACGGCGACGAGGCCCTGCCTGACCAGGGCGGTGCGGGCGATGGCGGGCAGCTTGCCGCCGCGCGGCGCGTGCAGGTACCACAGCAGGCCACGGCTGACGGCGAGATAGGCGACCGCGGCGAGGACGACCTCGGGCACGGTGGCCGGGGTCCAGCTGTCGGGCCGCCAGGGCTCCTCGACGCTGGGCACCCGGCCGAACGCCCCGAGCAGCAGCGCGCCGGTGCCGATGCCGAGGATGTCCACCGCGCCGTGCAGCAGCCCCTGCCGCCAGCTGTGCCGGCGGGCGACGCCGACGAGGACGACGACGGTGAGGCTGACCAGGCCGGCGGGCACCCAGCCGTACAGCAGCAGGACGGCGAGGGTGAGGGCGGCGCCGGAGCCGGTGCCGCCCCACCAGCGGGCGCGGCCCAGCATGACGAGGTGGCCGACGATGACGCCGGTGAGCAGGGCCAGCGCCCAGCCGACGGTGCCGCCCGGGAAGAGGGCGTGGTGGCCGGCGAAGGCGCGGTAGAAGCCGGCGCCGAGGGCGAGCGCGGCGGCGGTGACGACGGCGGTGGTCGGGGAGGGCAGGGAGGGGCTCCGGGGTCCGGCTCCGGGCAGCCCGGGGGCGGGCTCCAGGGCCAGGGGTATCGGGGTGTGCGGTTCACCGGACGTGCACGGTGCGCCGGGGGTGCCCGGTCCGGGCGGGCGGGACCGCCCGGCCGTCCGCGCGCCCGCCCGCCCCGTCCACCGGTGTCCCCGCCATGCGACCGCGCGGCGGCGCAGGCGCAGCCGGGAGTCCGGGGCGACGCTCTCGGTCGGTTCCATTCCCGTCCCTCTCACAGCCGGCGGTGCCCACGCCACGCGGTCCGCTGTCCGACGACCCTCAGCGGCTTCGCGTCGAAGAAACCTTCCTCGCGCCCTCGCCGGGCAGGGGGATGCCCCGGCCGCAGCCGGCCACGGCAGGCGCGCCCCTCAACACTAGGCCGCTGAAGGCTTCCACGGGCAGCGGTCGCCGACGGTTGCCCGAATGCGCCCGGGCCACCCGTATGCAACTGATATGCGCCGATCGGGTGGCCTTCAACCGCTACTCCTCGGTCGGAAGCGCGACTTCGGCCGCCGCTTCGGGGCCCTGCTCCAACAGGACGGTGAATCCGTCCTCGTCGAGCACCGGAACCTTCAATTGCACGGCCTTGTCGTACTTCGACCCGGGACTGTCGCCCACGACGACGAACGAGGTCTTCTTCGACACCGAGCCGGTCACCTTGGCGCCCCCGCTCTGGAGGGCGTCCTTGGCGCCGTCCCGGGTGAACTTCTCCAGGGTGCCGGTCACGACGACGACGAGTCCCGCCAGCGGGCGAGGGCCCTCGTCCTCGCCCGTCGACTCCTCGACCAGCGGAACTCCGGCCGCCTTCCACTTGCGGACGATCTCGCGGTGCCAGTCCTCGGCGAACCACTCCTTGAGCGCGGCGGCGATGATGGGGCCGACGCCGTCGGTGCCGGCCAGCTCCTCCTCGGTGGCCTGTTCGATGCGGTCGAGGGAGCGGAACTCCCGGGCCAGCGCCTGCGCGGCGACCGGTCCGACGTGCCGGATGGACAGGCCGTTGAGGAAGCGGGCCAGCGGGCGCTCCTTGGCCGCCTCGATGTTCCGCAGCAGCGCGAGGGTGTTCTTCTTCGGCTCGCCCTCCTTGTTGGCGAAGACCGTGGCGACCTTCTCCTCGCCGGTCTTGGGGTCGCGCTTGGGCAGCCCGCTGTCCGGGTCGAGGACGTAGGCCTTGATGGGCAGCAGCTTCTCCACCGTGAGGTCGAAGAGGTCGCCCTCGTCCACGAGCGGCGGGTCGGCCGGCTCCAGCGGCTGGGTGAGCGCGGCGGCGGCGACGTCGCCGAAGTGCTCGATGTCCAGGCACTCGCGGCCCGCGAGGTAGGACAGCCGCCCGCGCAACTGGGCCGGGCAGCTGCGGGCGTTGGGGCAGCGGAGGTCGATGTCGCCCTCCTTCATGGGCCGCAGCGGCGTCCCGCACTCGGGGCACTCGGCCGGCATCACGAACTCCCGCTCGCCGCCGTCCCGCAGGTCGGCCACCGGGCCGAGGATCTCCGGGATGACGTCACCGGCCTTGCGCAGCACCACGGTGTCGCCGATGAGCACGCCCTTGGCCTTGACGACCTCCTGGTTGTGCAGGGTGGCGAACTCGACCTCGCTGCCCGCGACGGTGACCGGCTCGACCTGGGCGTAGGGCGTGACCCGGCCGGTGCGGCCGACGCCGACCTTGATGTCGACGAGCTTGGTGTTGACCTCCTCCGGCGCGTACTTGTAGGCGATGGCCCAGCGCGGCGCCCGCGCGGTGGAGCCGAGCCGGCCCTGGAGGCGGATCTCGTCCAGCTTGACGACCACGCCGTCGATCTCGTGCTCGACGGAGTGGCGGTTCTCGCCGTAGTGGGCGATGAACTCCCGTACGCCGTCGAGGCCGTCGACCACGCGGTTGTGCGGGGAGGTGGGCAGGCCCCAGGTCTTCAGCAGGTCGTACGCCTGGGAGAGGCGGGTCATGCCCGAGAAGCCGGCCAGGGCGCCGATGCCGTGGACGACCATGTGCA
Organism: Streptomyces pyxinicus; assembly: GCF_024753135.1. Classification (GTDB taxonomy): domain Bacteria; phylum Actinomycetota; class Actinomycetes; order Streptomycetales; family Streptomycetaceae; genus Streptomyces; species Streptomyces pyxinicus. The sequence goes on from NZ_JANUGP010000019.1 coordinate 68,293, forward strand.
GCGGGCGGGTGGCGGTGACACGCGGGTCCTTCTGGCGCAGCGAACCGGCGGCGGCGTTGCGGGGGTTGGCGAAGGGCTTGTCGCCGGCCGCGACCAGGCGTTCGTTGAGTTCGAGGAACCGCTCCATCGGGAAGTAGACCTCGCCGCGGATCTCCACCAGGTCGGGGACCTCCTCGCCGTGCAGCCGGTCCGGGATCTCCGCGATGGTGCGCACGTTGGGCGTGATGTCCTCGCCGGTGCGGCCGTCGCCGCGGGTCGCCGCGCGGGTCAGGCGGCCGTGCTCGTAGGTGAGGTTGACCGCGAGGCCGTCGACCTTCAGCTCGCACAGGAAGTGGTACTCCTGCTCGCCCAGTTCGCGCGCGACGCGGTCGGCCCAGGCGGCCAGGTCGTCGTCGTTGAAGGTGTTGTCGAGCGAGAGCATGCGCTCGCGGTGCTCGACCGCGGTGAACTCGGTCTCGTAGGACCCCGCGACCTTCTGGGTCGGCGAGTCCGGGGTGCGCAGCTCCGGGTAGCGCTCCTCCAGGGCTTCCAGGGACTTCAGGAGTTGGTCGAACTCCGCGTCGCTGACGACGGGAGCGTCCTTCACGTAGTACCGGAAGCGGTGCTCCTCGACCTGCTCCGCGAGCTGCCCGTGCTTGTCGCGGGCCTCGGCGGGCACCGCCGTCGTCTCCGCCTGCTTGTCGCCGGCCACCGTGTGGTCCTCCCGTTACTCTGGGTTGTCCGCGAGGGATCTCGCCGCCCGGACGCAGTGGGCGAGCACCTGGCGCGCGTAGGCGGGCGAGGCACCCGCCAGACCGCACGCCGGGGTGACCGTGACCGCCTCCGCGAGCAGCCCCGGACGCAGGCCCAGCCTGCGCCACAACGTCCTGACACCCCTGACGCTACCGGCAGGGTCCGACAATGGGCCGTCCGTGCCGGGCACGACACCGGCGAACAGCCGGGTGCCGCCCTCGACGGCCTCGCCGATCACGTCGTCGTCACGCTCGGTGAGAAGCGCGAGGTCGAAGGAGACGGCGGCCGCGCCGCTGCGGCGCAGCAGGGCGAAGGGGACGTCGGGGGCGCAGGAGTGCACGACGACGGGGCCGCCGGCGTGAGCGCCGACCACGTCGCGCAGGGTGGACTCCACGAGCTGCCGGTCGACGGCGCGGTGGGTGCGGTAGCCGCTGGCGGTGCGCACCTGGCCGCGTAGCACGGCGGTGAGGGAGGGCTCGTCGAGCTGGAGCACGATCCGGGCGCCGGGGACGCGGTCCCGCACCTCGGCGAGGTGCAGCCGCAGGCCCTCGGCGAGCGAGGCGGCGAGGTCGCGGCAGGCGCCGGGGTCGGACAGCGCGGCCTCGCCGCCTCGCAGCTCCAGGGCCGCCGCGAGCGTCCAGGGGCCCACCGCCTGCACCTTGAGGTCGCCCGTGTAGTCCTGGGTGAACTCCTCCAGGGCGTCGAGGTCCTCGCGCAGCCAGGACCGGGCCCGCCGGGTGTCCCGTCCGGGCCGGTCCCCGAGCCGCCAGCCGCTGGGCTCCACGCGCGCGTACAGCTCGACGAGCATCCCGGCGGTCCGGCCGATCATGTCGGCCCCGGGGCCCCGGGCGGGCAGTTCCGGCAGGAACGGGAAGTCCTCGAAGGACCCGGTCACGGTCTTGACGGCTTCCCGGGCATCCCCGCCGGGCATGGACCCGACGCCGGTGGCCCCGGGGAAGCCGAACACGCTGTTTTCGCTCACCGGGGCAGCCTACGGAACGCGTCCGCGCCGGTCAGCGCCCCGGTCGTACCGTCAGGTCGTTGACCTCCGCGTCCCGGGGCAGGTCGAGGGCCATCAGAAGGGTCGTGGCGACCGACTCGGGGTCGATCCAGCGATCGGCGTCGTAGTCCTTGCCCTCCTGCTGGTGGACCTTGGCCTGCATGGGGCTCGCGGTGCGGCCGGGGTAGACCGAGGTGACCCGGACGCCGGCCGGGTGCTCCTCCTGGCGCAGGGCGTCCGCGAGGGCCTTCAGGCCGTGCTTGGAGGCGGCGTACGCGGCCCAGTCGGCGTGCGCGGCGAGTCCGGCACCGGAGTTGACGAAGAGCACGTGGCCGCGGGCCGCGCGGAGCTGGGGCAGGAAGTGCCGGGTCAGTTCGGCGGGGGCGATCAGGTTGACGTTGAGCTGGTGGCGCCAGGACTTCGGGGTCAGGTCGCCGACCGGGCCGAGGTCCACGACCCCGGCGATGTGCAGCAGGGAGTCCACCCGGTCCGGGAGACTCTGGTGGGAGAACGCCCAGGAGAGCTTGTCCGGGTCCGCGAGGTCGCCGACCAGGGTGCGCGCGCCCGGGTGGGCGGCGGCCAGTTCCTTCGCGCGGCCCGCGTCGCGCGCGTGCAGCACGAGGTCGTCCCCGCGCGCGTGCAGGCGGCGGGCCACGGCCGCGCCGATGCCGGAGCCGGCCCCGGTGATCACATGAGTTGCCATGCCCGCCATGCTCGCATCAGTAGAGACCGGCCCGCTCCTCCAGGTGGGCCAGCGCCCGGGCCGGCTCGGCGGCGAAGAAGACCAGCTCGGACAGGGGGCGCGGCAGGAAGCCCTCGGCCTCCATGCGGCGGAACTGCTCTTCGAGGCCGTCGTAGAAGCCGGCGGTGTTGAGCAGCACGACCGGCTTGGCGGTGCGGCCGTGTTTCTTCAACTCCAGGATCTCGGTGGCCTCGTCCAGGGTGCCGGTGCCGCCCACCATGATCACCACGGCGTCGGCCTTCTCCAGCAGCAGCCGCTTCCGCTCGGCGAGGTCGGCGGCGATGATCATCTCGTCGGCGCCGGGGCGCGCCTTGTTGGCGAGGAACTCCACGGAGACGCCCAGCAGCCGCCCGCCCGCCTCGTGCACGCCGTCCGCGACCACCTTCATCAGGCCGGCGTCGGAGCCGCCCCAGACCAGGGTGTGACCGGCCTCGCCGAGCAGTTTCGCGAACTCGCGCGCGGGGCGCGTGTACCGCTCGTCGAGGTCGGCGGCGGACAGGAAGACGCAGATGTTCATGGCGTCCACCGTACGCGGGAAGAACCGGGCCCCTCCCGGTGCTGTCCCGGTATGGCCCAAGGACACACGATCACCATCGAATCCGGCGAGCGGCACGTGCGCGTGGTGCACGGCGACCAGGTGCTCGCCGAGAGCGACCGAGCCCTCGTGCTGCGCGAGACCGGCTGTCCCGAGCGGTACTACATCCCCGCCGAGGACGTCCGCCTCGACCTGCTGACCCCGTCCGACACCCACACCGTCTGCCCGTTCAAGGGCACCGCGTCCTACTGGTCGCTGCCGGACGCGCCCGACCTGGCCTGGGCGTACCCCGAGCCGAAGGCGGACGTGGCCGCGATCAAGGACCACCTCTGCTTCTACGAGCCCGACGTGTCGTGACCGACGTGTCGTGACCGATGAGTCCCGTGCGGTAGGGCAGTCTGCACGGACATGGACAAGAGGACGACTTCCCGCGACGGCACGGCCCTCGCCTACGACGTGAGGGGCCAGGGGCCCGCGGTGATCCTGGTGAGCGGCGCGATGTCCACCGGGGGCACCGTGGCACCCCTGGCCGAGCGGCTCGCGGACCGGTGCACGGCCGTCGTGTACGACCGCCGGGGGCGGGGCGCGAGCGATGACACGCCCCCGTACGAGGTGGACCGGGAGATCGAGGACCTGGCCGCGCTGATCGACGCGGTGGGCGGCGAGGCGGTGCTGTTCGGGGTGTCCTCGGGCGGCGCGCTGGTCCTGCGCGCGGCGGCGAGCGGGCTGCCGGTGCCCCGCGCGGCCGTCTACGAGGTGCCGTACGCCGACTTCCTGCCCGGCGGCGCCGAGCGCGAGGCCGCCTACAAGGAGCAGCTCGGCAAGGCGCTCGCCGAGGACCGGCGCGGGGACGCGGTGGAGCTGTTCCTGCGGCTGACCGGGCTCGGCGAGGAGATGATCCGGGGCGCCCGCCAGTCGCCGATGTGGGCCGGCCTGGAGGCCGTCGCCCCGAGCCTCGCGTACGACGACACGGTGATGGGCGACGGCCTGCTCCCCGGGGACCGGCTCGCCGCGATCGGCGTGCCGGTGCTGTCGGTCGCGGGCGGGGCGAGCCCGGGGTGGCTGCGCGAGGCCTCCCGCGCGGTCGCGGAGACGGTCCCCGAGGGCATGCACCGGGTCCTGGACGGCCAGACCCACATGGTGGAGCCGGACGTGCTGGGGCCGGTGCTGGCCGACTTCGTGACCGGGTGAGGCGCGGCGGTACTACACCGCCGCCGCCGTCGCGCGCGTGGTCGTCGCGATCGTCGCCGAGCCCACCACGCGCGTGCCGTCGTACAGCACGATGGCCTGGCCGGGGGCGACGCCGCGGACCGGTTCGGTGAAGGTGACGCGCAGCTCGCCGTCGACCGGCTCGGCCCGCACCTCGCTCTCGCCGCCGTGCGCGCGCAGCTGGGCGGTGTAGGTGCCCGGTGCGGTGGGGGCGGTGCCGCACCAGCGGGGCTTGATCGCGGTGAGGGCGGTGACGTCGAGGGCGGCGGCGGGGCCGACGGTGACCGTGTTGGTCACCGGGGAGATGTCGAGGACGTAGCGGGGCTTGCCGTCCGGGGCCGGGGTGCCGATGCGCAGGCCCTTGCGCTGGCCGATGGTGAAGCCGTACGCGCCCTCGTGGGTACCCACTCGCGTGCCGGACTCGTCGACGATGTCGCCCTCGGCCCGGCCGAGCCGGCGGGCCAGGAAGCCCTGGGTGTCGCCGTCGGCGATGAAGCAGATGTCGTGCGAGTCGGGCTTCTTGGCCACCGCGAGGCCACGGCGCTCGGCCTCGGCGCGGATCTCCTCCTTGGTGGTGACCGTGTCGCCGAGCGGGAACATCGCGTGGGCGAGCTGCCGGTCGTCCAGGACGCCCAGCACGTAGGACTGGTCCTTGGCCATGTCGGAGGCCCGGTGCAGCTCGCGGGAGCCGTCCTCGCGCACGATCACCTGGGCGTAGTGGCCGGTGCAGACCGCGTCGAAGCCGAGGGCGAGCGCCTTGTCGAGCAGCGCGGCGAACTTGATCTTCTCGTTGCAGCGCAGGCACGGGTTCGGGGTGCGGCCGGCCTCGTACTCGGCGACGAAGTCCTCGACCACGTCCTCCCGGAAGCGGTCGGCGAGGTCCCACACGTAGAACGGGATGCCGATGACGTCGGCCGCGCGGCGCGCGTCGCGCGAGTCCTCGATGGTGCAACAGCCCCGCGCGCCGGTGCGGAAGGACTGGGGGTTCGCGGAGAGCGCGAGGTGGACGCCGGTGACGTCGTGCCCGGCTTCCGCGGCGCGCGCGGCGGCTACGGCGGAGTCGACACCGCCGGACATGGCGGCGAGGACGCGGAGGGGACGGGTGCGCTGCGGGGTGTCAGTCATAACCCTTCCAGGGTACGGGGCGCGGGAACCGGGGCCGCCGGATATCCGTTGGGGATCACATGGGGGCGAGCGAGGGCCGCGCGGGAGCGGCGGGGAAGGACGGCGACGGCCGGCTCGGCCGGCGTGCGCTGCTGGTCGGCGGGGCCGCGGCGGCGGTCGGCTCGGCGGTGCTGGCACGGCAGGAGCTGTCCCGGCTGTGGTGGCGGCTGCCGGGCGTGGACCGGCCGCGGGTGGCGGGCGCGGTGGACTTCCGGGGCGCGCGCTGGGTGGGCGCCTCCCCGGCCAACTACCGGCGCGCGGACCGGCCGGACGACTACCGGGTGGACCGGGTGGTCGTGCATGTCACGCAGGGCGGTTACGCGTCGGCGGTGAAGGTGTTCCAGGACCCGGCGCACGGGGCGGCGGCGCACTACATCGTGCGCGAGGACGGCCAGGTCACCCAGCTGATCCGGGAGCTGGACGTGGCGTTCCACGCGGGCGACCGGGAGTACAACGAACGCAGTGTCGGCATCGAGCACGAGGGCTTCGTGACGGACGCCTCCTCCTTCACGGACGCCATGTACACGGCCTCGGCCCGGCTGACGGCGGCGGTCTGCGGGCGGTACGGGATGCCGGTGGACCGCGAGCACATCATCGGCCATGTGGAGGTGCCGGGCACGGACCACACGGATCCGGGGCCGCACTGGGACTGGGACCGGTATCTGGAGCTGGTGCGGCGGGAGGCTCGAAGACCCCGGAGGGGCGGGGCCGCGTGATCCGGACGAAAAATCAAGGAACAGGCCCTTTTTGTCCGGGATGTGGAGGCTTATGCTGAAAGCCAGACCTACGAGACGAGTGAGGGAGTCCAAGCGGAGTAGCCGACTTCAGCGAGAGGCAGAGAGTTTCCGCTGGTGCCGACGTCGACGCTCGGGCTGAGAGGCCGGAAGGTTGCTCGTACAGGACCGGACGGCGACCCCCAGCACCTGATCCGGACCATACCGGCGAAGGGAACCCGCCTCGTAGGTCGCCTGACGTCTCAGCTCAGTCCGGCCGCGCGGGCGCGTTCCACCGCCGGGCCGATCGCCTCGGCGACCGCCTCGACGTCCGCCCGCGTGGAGGTGTGCCCCAGCGAGAAGCGCAGGGTGCCGCGGGCCAGGTCCGGGTCCACACCGGTGGCGAGCAGCACATGGCTGGGCTGGGCCACGCCCGCGGTGCACGCGGAGCCGGTGGAGCACTCGATGCCCTGGGCGTCGAGCAGGAGCAGCAGGGAGTCGCCCTCGCAGCCCGGGAAGGTGAAGTGGGCGTTGGCCGGGAGCCGGCCCCCGGGCGCCGGGTCGCCGCCGAGGATCGCGTCGGGTACGGCCGTACGGACCGCGTCGGCCAACTGGTCGCGCAGGGCGCCGATCTCGCGGGCGAACCACTCCTGCCGCTCGGCGGCGAGCCGTCCCGCGACGGCGAAGGACGCGATGACCGGCACGTCCAGGGTGCCGGAGCGGACGTGCCGTTCCTGGCCGCCGCCGTGCAGGACGGGCACCGGGGTGTACTCGCGGCCGAGGAGCAGGGCGCCGATGCCGTACGGCCCGCCGACCTTGTGGCCGGAGACGGTCATGGCGGCGAGGCCCGAGGCGGCGAAGTCGAGCGGGACCTGACCGAAGGCCTGCACCGCGTCGGCGTGCAGGGGGATGCCGAACTCGCCTGCCACGTCGGCGAGTTCGCGGACCGGCAGCAGCGTGCCGATCTCGTTGTTGGCCCACATCACGGTGGCCAGGGCGACGTCGTCGGGATTGCGGGCGATGGCCTCGCGCAGCGCGTCGGGGTGGACGCGGCCGTGGGAGTCGACGGGGAGGTACTCGACGGTGGCGCCCTCGTGCTCGCCGAGCCAGTGCACGGCGTCGAGGACGGCGTGGTGCTCGACCGGGCTGGACAGGACGCGGGTGCGGGCCGGGTCGGCGGCGCGGCGGGACCAGTACAGGCCCTTGACGGCGAGGTTGTCGGCCTCGGTGCCGCCCGCGGTGAAGACGACCTCGCTGGGGCGGGCGCCGAGCGCCTCGGCGAGGGCTTCGCGGGACTCCTCGACCGTACGGCGGGCCCGGCGGCCGGAGGCGTGCAGCGAGGACGCGTTGCCGGTGATGCTCAGCTGGGCGGTCAGTGCCTCTGCCGCCTCCGGGAGCATCGGGGTCGTGGCGGCGTGGTCGAGGTAAGCCATGGTGAGCCGATTCTACGGGGCCCCTGCGGTGGGCTTCGGCGGCGAGGGGGTGCGGGGTCGACTCCGGGCGCCTTGTGTGGGCTGTCGCCGGGCTTGGTGGCGCGGCGCCCTGTGCTGTGGGCCGTGCCCACCCGTTCCGCCCTGCGCAACGATTGCCCACGGCGGGCGGGCGGGCGCCCGTCCGTCCGTCCGTCGGCTACAGGCTCCAGGACACCGTGTTCGTCAGCTGCATCGCCACGATCAGGACCACCAGGTCGGCCACGCCCAGGGCGAGGCCCAGGTAGGCGCGCGGGCGGCGGGTGGTGCCGCGCCAGAGGGAGACGGCGGCCAGGGCGATCGCGATCGGACCGAGGAAGACATTGAGGACGAGCAGCCCGAGCAGGCCGATGATGAAGGACGCGACGGCCATTCCGTCGGCGTCCCGCCCGCGCGGACGGACTCCGGCGTCGACGTGGCCGGTGGCGGGTGCGGTGAGGCGCATGGTGCTCAGCTCCTGAGGTCGGTGACGACGGTTCAGCTCGCCGGCGTGCGGTGCCGGCGGCCGTAGCGCTCACGGAGCGCGAAGACGGCGAGCCAGACGGCGATGACGGCGGCGAGCGCGCCGGTGACGGGCAGCGGCGCGTGGGCGACGGTGCCCAGCACCGTGCCGAGCAGCATGAGTGCGGCGACGAGGAACAGCATGGGATCGGATCCCCCTCCGAGATGCCTCGTGTCAGGCCGGTGTGACATTTGGGTGAACAGTTGTAGTAACAGTTGTTCACTGACTTCGAGTCTAGCGCGTCCGACGGCTTTCCAATTCCGGAGAACAGTTGTTAACTGGATGACATGAGTCACACCCTCGGCATCCGGCAGGCCCAGAAGCAGAAGACCCGGCAGGCGTTCCTCGACGCCGCCCTGGCGCTGCTGGAGGAGCAGAGCCTGAGCAGCCTGGGCCTGCGCGAGGTCACCCGGGCCGTCGGGGTCGCCCCCACCGCCTTCTACCGGCACTTCCGCTCGACCGCCGACCTGGGTGTCGCCCTGGTGGACGAGGCGCTGGGCAGCCTGCACCCGATGGTGCGGACGACGGTCTCCACGACCGGGGACAGCGAGGAACGCATCGCGCGGGCCGTCGAGTTGATCGACCAGCACGTCACCGCGTTCCCGGCGCACGTCCGCTTCATCGCGCGCGAGCGGCACGGCGGGGTGCAGCCGGTGCGCGAGGCCATCCGGGACCAACTCGCCCGGTTCGCCGCGGAGGTGAAGACCGAGCTGGCCAACGACCCCGAGGCGGCGGGCTGGAGCGATGACGACCTGCTCATGCTGGCGCACCTCTACGTGGACCAGATGCTCATCACCGCCTCGCTGTTCCTGGAGGCGCTGGAGGCTCCGCGCGCGGAGCGGGAGCGGGTGCGGCAGCGCGCCGCCCGCCAGTTGCGGCTCATCAGCATCGGCCGCGACCACTGGCTCGACGCGGAGTGAGGGCGTCCGCGCGGCCGTCCGTCAGGCGTACCGCGACAGGACCGACCGGGCCCCGTCCACCAGTTCCGCCCGGGCCGCCGGCGGGTCCAGTACCTCCACCTGCCCGGAGAACGCGAGGAGTTGGCGCACCGCGCGCAGCGTCGGATAGGACAGCCGGGCGGTGACCCACTCGGCCTCCCCGTCGCCCTCGGGCGGGGCGGCCAGTGCGGTGGCCGTCATCCGGCAGAACAGGTCCAGCACGTCGCGCCGTACCCGCACGGTGACCTCGACCACGCCGGGCCGTTCCTCCACCTGACGGCGCAACTCCTCCCACACGTCGGCGAGTTCGACCCCGTCCCGGCGCCGTACCGGGTCCCCCAGCAGCCGGGCCGAGCGCACCCGGTCGGCGCGGAACAGCCGTGGGGCGCGGCGCGTGTCGGCGACCAGGTACCAGACGCCGGCCTTGGCGACCAGGCCGTAGGGGTCCACGGTGTACGTCCGGGGCTCGCGCTGTCCGCTGTGCCGGTAGTGCAGCCGCAGCCGCCGGTCGGTGAAGACCGCGTCCTGGAGTACCTGGAGGTCCACGGCCCGGCTCGGGCCGCTCTTCCAGCGGGTGGCGTCGACCAGGACCCGTCTGCTGGTGGCCTCGGCGGCGGGCCGGTGCGGTGCGGGCAGCGCGGCCATCACCTTGCGCAGGGCGGAGTCGAGGGCCGCGTCGAGACCGAGCGCGGCGTGGGCGCCCTGGGCGGCCAGGATGAACAGGGCCCGGGACTCGTCGGCGGTCAGTCCCGTGACGTCGGTGCGGAAGCCGGCCAGCAGCCGGATGCCGCCGTGCCGGCCGCGCTCGGCGTAGACCGGCACACCGGCGGCCGACAGCGCCTCGACGTCCCGGTAGATCGTGCGCACCGACACCTCCAGCCGGCCGGCGAGCTCGTGCGCGGGCACCCGTCCGCGGGTCTGGAGGAGCAGCAGGATCGACAGCAGCCGGTCGGACTTCACTCCCCCAGCCTCCCGCCGTCTCGCCGTCCCGCGCAAATGCTGACGGCCGGTGTCAGGTTTTGCCGGGAACCTCTTCCTCGTCAGCGGTTCGCCGCGGTCCCCCACAGAGGAAAGGCACCACCATGAGCACCACCACCGGCACCACGGGCCTCACCGACCCCCGCCCCGTCTACGCCCGCGCCGCCGAGCAGGCCGCGGCCCTCGTCCGGACCGTGCGGACCGAGCAGCTCGGGCTGCCGACGCCGTGCCCCGAGTTCGACGTGCGGACCCTGCTGAGCCATGTCGTCGCCGGTACCCGGCGGGTCGCCGTCGTCGGCGAGGGCGGCGACGGTCTCGCGCTGAGCCGGTTCGCCGAGGACGTCACGGACGACGGCTGGGGCGCGGCCTTCGACGAGGCGCGCGCCCGCGCGGTGAAGGCGTGGGAGGCCGACGACCGGATGACCGCGGCGGTCCGCGCGCCGTGGGGCGAGGTGCCCGGCCGCGCGGCGCTCTCCGGCTATGTGATGGAGGTCGTCACGCACACCTGGGACCTCGCCGAGGCCCTCGGCGACCGGACCGGACTCGACCCGGAGCTGGGCGCGTTCGCGCTCGAAGCCGCCCGTCTGACGCTGCCCGACTCCCGGCCGCGCGACGCGGCGACGCCCTTCGCCGCCCGCCACGAGGTGCCCGAGGACGCGGACGTCTACACGCGGCTGGCGGCCTGGACGGGCCGGGACCCGATCAGCCGAGCCTGACCCGGGCGAGCTGCCGGGACTGGGCGACCAGCCGGTCCGCGCTGTCCCAGACCTCGGCGTCCTCCTCCAGGAAGCCGCCGGCCAGGTTGCGGGTGGTGATGGACACCCGCAGCGGGCCGGGGGCCGGGCGGTGCCGGACGTGCACGGTGAGTTCGACCGTGGGCACCCAGCCCTTGAGGCCGATCTCGAAGGCGGTGGGCGGCAGCGCGTCCACGGCGAGGAGCAGCGAGAGCGGGTCGGCGTCGCGGCCGTCGGCCAGCCCGAACCAGGCCCGCATCTCCCCCTTGCCGGAGGGCGCGCCGAGCGCCCAGCCGAGGGTGGCGGGGTCCAGTTTGAGCTTGAGCCGGTCGGTGATGGCCGAGCTGCCGGGTATCGGGGCCGGGGAGTCGTCGGGGCCGAAGCACTGCTCGGCCGGCGGGATCGCGGGCGGGGTGGCCGTCGTCCGGACGTCCTCGGGGAGCGTGGCGAGGTCGCCGTAGGAGGCGAGGACGCGGATGCGCTCGACCTCCCGGTCCTGGTCGTCGTACTGGAAGAGCGAGGCCTGGCCGGTGGAGAGGGTGCGGCCGGTGCGGACCGTCTCGGTGCGGATCACGGCGGGGCCGGGCTGGGAGGCGGTGAGGTAGTGCGCCGAGATGGTGAAGGGGTCCGGGTGCGGCAGCGCGTCCGCGAGTGCCCGGCCGAGCACGGCCAGCAGATAGCCGCCGTTGACGGCGTTGATGATGGTCCAGCCGGCCGAGAGGTCGATGTCGTAGACGCCGGGTTCGCGCCGGGTGACCGCGGTGTCGCGGTCGAACTCGCCGGCGCCGATCGCGGCTCGCGTCGGGGCGGGGGCTGCTTCTGGCATGGGGGAACGGTACAGCAGGCAATTACTAAGCGGTAGCTTTTTGTGTTGCGGCGGGATGACGGTTCCCGCCTCCGGGTGAGGTTCCGGCAATTTCTCGGTAAGTGTCCGGACACATCACGAACCCGGGCCCCCGGATTCCCCTCTATGAGGGCATGAGCCTCACCGGGACCCCGTTCCTCTACACGACCATCGTGCTGTCCGTGGTCGCCCTCATACTGCCCTTCGTCCTGTGGTCGCGGCTGCGCGGGCCGAAGGCGCTGCGGGCGGCCGGGCGGGCGCTGATGCTGCTGTTCGCGCAGGGCACGGCGGTCACGCTGGTCTTCGTCCTGGTCAACAACCAGAACAACCTGTACGACAGCTGGGCCGACCTGTTCGGCACCGGCGACCACGTCCAGCAGGCCGCCGACCTCGGCCGGGACGGCACCGGCGGCATAGCGGTCAAGCGGCTGCCCAAGGTGCGGCAGACGTTCACTCAGGCCGCGGGTCCCGGCATGCGCAAGGCCGGCGGTGTCCGGGTCACCCAGCTCAAGGGCCGCGTCTCCGGGGTGAACGCGGAGGTCTACGTCTGGCTGCCCCCGCAGTACGACGACCCGGCCTACCGCGGCCGGAAGTTCCCGGTGGTGGAGCTGCTGCCCGGCTACCCCGGCTCGGCGAAGGCGTGGTTCGGGGCGATGGCGGCCCACGAGCAGCTGCTCCCGCTGATGCGCAGCGGACAGGTGGCGCCGTTCATCCTGGTGGCCCCGCGCACCAACCTGCTGGCCGGCGTCGACACCGGCTGCGCCAACATCCCGGGGCAGGTCAACGCCGACACCTGGCTGAGCATCGACGTGCCGAAGATGGTCATGGACAACTTCCGGGCGCAGTCCGCGCCGCGCGGCTGGGCGGTGGCCGGCTACTCGGCGGGCGCGCACTGCGCGGCCAAGCTGGCCGTGGCGCACCCCGACCGGTACCGGGCGGCCGTGAGCATGTCCGGCTACAACGACCCGATCGGTGAGCGCAACTCGCTGGCCGCCCAGACGCCCGCGCTGCGCGCCGCGAACAACCCCTACCTGCTGCTGAAGAAGGCCCCGGTGCCGCCCGCGGTCGCGCTGTACGTCTCCGGCGAGTCCGGCGACGGCTACGAGGCGGGTCTGGCCCTGGAGTCCATCGCCAAGGCGCCGACGACCGTGCACACGGTGTTCCTGCCGCGCAGCGCGGGCGGCCACACCATGGCGCTGTGGGAGCCCCAGGTGCCGGCGGCCTTCCGCTGGCTGACCCTCCAGATGGGCCAGAACCGCGCCAAGGGCCAGGACGGCTCCCTCACCCGGACCCCGCACGCGCCGGGCGGCGAGGCGGGGGAACCGGCGGGGAACGCCGCGGGGGCTACTCCTCCGTCACGGTCGACCGGCGGTTCCACGCACGAGGCGCTCGCCAGTGGAACCGCATCGCGAGGAGGCGCAGCACGAAAGCCGTGACGACGGCGAGCCCGCTGGTGAACGGGGTGAGGGCGTCGTACCGGATGCACAGCACGACCATCGAGGCGCCGACGATCGCCGGGACCGCGTACAGGTCGCGGTCCCAGCGCAGCAGCGAGGGCACCTCGTTGGCGAGGACATCGCGCAGCACACCGCCGCCGACGGCGGTGGCGAGGCCCAGCGTGGCCGAGGCGGTCAGGCCGAGGCCGTAGCCGTACGCCTTCGTCGTCCCGGTGACGCAGAACAGGCCGAGGCCGGCCGCGTCGAAGACCAGCACCGCCGCCTGGATGCGCTCCACGTGCGGGTGCAGGAAGAAGACCACGAGGGTGGCGAGCAGCGGGGTCACGAAGTACCCGAGGTCGGTGAAGGCGGCCGGGGGCACGGCTCCGATGACCAGGTCGCGGAACAGTCCCCCGCCCAGCGCGGTGACCTCGGCGAGGACGGCCATGCCGAAGACGTCGAAGTTCTTCCGGACGGCGAGCAGCGCGCCGGAGATCGCGAACACGAAGATGCCGACGACATCGAGCGTGTGCTGGACGGAGGGGCTGAAGAACTGCTGGAGCTGCACCCTGCCATTCTCTCCTGTCAGCAGGGCCCAACCTTACAAAGAAAGGCTCACAGGGCCGGTTTCCCTGTCGTGAACAACCAGGTGTCGAAGAAGCCGTCCAACTGCTGCCCGCTGACCCGCTCGGCGAGGCGGATGAAGTCGGCGGTGTCGGCGTTGCCGTACCGGTGCAGCCGCGTCCATGTCGGCAGCAGCCGGAAGAAGGCGCGGTCGCCGATCTTCTCGCGGAGCGCCTGGAGGGTCATCGCGCCCCGCTGGTAGACGGCGGAGGCGAACATGGTGTCCCGCTGCGGGTCGGCCACCTTGATGTCCCAGAACGAGGAGTCGGCCGGGCGGGAGTCGTAGCCCGCGCGGAAGGAGTCGTGGGCGGAGCGGGTGCCCTGGTGCTCGGCCCACAGCCACTGGGCGTAGGTGGCGAAGCCCTCGTTGAGCCAGATGTCCTGCCAGCGCGCCACGCTCACCGAGTCGCCGAACCACTGGTGGGCCAGTTCGTGCACGATGGTCGTCTCGTTGCGCACGGCCGAGTAGACGGGCTTGCTCTGCACCTCCAGCGAGAACCCGGCCTCGGGCATGTCGTCCACGATCGCGCCGGTCTCCTCGAAGGGATAGGGCCCGAACACCTGCGACCAGTAGTCCGTGGCGGCGGCCGTGACGCCGTACACGTCCACGCTGTTGGCGTCCTTCAGCACCGGGTCGACGGCGACGTAGACCGGGATGCCGCCGGGTGTGCGGCCGGTGCGCACGTCGAACTTCCCGATGGTCGCGGTGGCGAGGTAGGTGGCCATGGGCCGGGACTCGCGCCAGTGCGTGTACGTCGCGGCGCCCCGGTCGTACGTCGACACCAGCCGGCCGTTGGAGACGGCGGTCAGGCCCTTGGGCGCCTTGACCCGGATGTCGTAGGTGGCCTTGTCGGAGGGGTGGTCGCTGGACGGGAACCAGGTGGAGGCGGCGTTGGGCTCACAGGCGACGAAGACGCCGTCCTTGGTCTTCATCCAGCCGTACTGGGAGCCGAACACGATCGGCCCGCCGAGGGGTTCGGGTACGCCGCCGTAGGTGACGCGCACCTCGAAGTCGCGGTTCTCGCGCAGGCTGTCGCGCGGGGTGACGGTGATCTCGTCGCCGTCCCTCGTGAACCGCGCGCGTCTGCCGTCGACCTCGACCCGGGTGACGTCCAGTTGCTGGAGGTCCAGGTCGAAGGAGGACAGGTTCTGCGTGGCGCGCGCGGTGAGGGTCGCCCGCCCGTCCAGCCGGCCCGTGTCGGGGGCGTAGGCGAGGTCGAGGTCGTAGTGCCGGGCGTCGAAGCCGCCGTTGCCCAGCCGCGGGAAGTAGGGGTCGCCGATGCCGGGCGCGCCCGGGGCCGGGGCAGCGGAGGCGCCGAGGACGAGCGCGGAGGCCGCCGCGGTGGCGAGGGCCCCCAGACGTGCCGAACGGGAGAGTGCCATGAGTCGTCCCTTTCGAGCGGTGCCGGTCGGTGGACGGACACGGAGACTCTGCGCTCTCCCGTTCGGGCATGTACATGACTTTACTGAGTTGTCATGTGCTACTTGTCGGGTGACTCCTGGGGGGCGGTGCCGTCCTTGGGCTCACTGGTCTCGGCGGTCGGCGCGTCGGCGGTCGGCGCGTCGGTGGTCGGCGCGGTGGTGGTCGGCGCGGTGGAACCGGCGGGGGCGTCGGCGGCCGGAGTGGGCTTCTCGGTCGAGATCTTGGCACCGGGACCGGTCTTGGCACCGGCGGCAGCCGCCTTGCCGGCCTCGGCCTCCTTCTCGGCGGTAGCCGTCGGCTTCGCCGCCGGGGCGTCGGTGGCGGCCGCGTCCGGGACCAGTTCCGAGGCCTCCTTCGCCGCCGTCAGCAGGACCGTGTCCTGCGGGGCCTGGTCGGCGAAGTTCTCCGGGTGGTGGCAGGCGACCCGCTGACCGGGCTGCAGCTCCACGAGCTGCGGCTCGGTCGTCTTGCAGATCTGCGTCGCCTTCCAGCACCGGGTGTGGAAGCGGCAGCCGGACGGCGGCGCGATCGGCGAGGGCACGTCGCCGCGGAGCAGGATGCGCTCGCTCTTGGCGCCACGGCGCTTCGGGTCCGGGATCGGCACCGCCGACATGAGCGCCTTGGTGTACGGGTGCATCGGCGACTTGTACAGCGCGTCGCGGTCCGCCAGTTCGACGATCTTGCCGAGGTACATCACCGCGATGCGGTCCGAGACGTGCCGGACCACCGAGAGGTCGTGCGCGATGATCACGTATGTCAGGCCCAGCTCCTGCTGGAGGTCGTCCAGCAGGTTGACCACCTGGGCCTGGATCGACACGTCCAGGGCGGAGACCGGCTCGTCCGCGACGACCAGCTTCGGGTTGAGCGCGAGCGCGCGGGCGATGCCGATGCGCTGGCGCTGGCCGCCGGAGAACTCGTGCGGGTAGCGGTTGTAGTGCTCGGGGTTGAGACCGACCACCGACAGCAGCCGCTGCACTTCCTTCTTGATGCCGCCTTCCGGTTCCACTCCCTGGAGCCGGAAGGGAGCGCCGACGATCGTGCCGATCGTGTGCCGCGGGTTCAGCGACGAGTAAGGGTCCTGGAAGATCATCTGGACGTCACGGCGCATCGGGCGCATGCCGCCGACGCCCAGGTGTGTGATGTCCTTGCCCTGGAACTCGATGCTGCCGGCGGTCGGTTCGAGCAGCCGCGTGATGAGCCGCCCCATCGTGGACTTGCCACAGCCGGACTCGCCCACGACGCCCAGGGTCTCCCCGGAACGGACCTCGAAGTCGATGCCGTCGACCGCGCGCACCGCCCCGGACTGCCGCTGCAGCAGGCCCTTCTTGATCGGGAAGTGCTTCTGCAGCCCGGTCACCTTCAGCAGGACCTCGCCGGGCGCCGCGTCCTTGGTGAGGGTGGCCGTGCCGGCGGCCTCCGCCTCGGCGCCGTCGCTCTGGGCAGGGATGCTCACTGCCTTGTCCTCTGCGTTCTCGCTCACAGCTTCGGCGCAATCTCTTCGGTCCAGATACGCTCCCGCTGCTCCTGGGTCAGATGGCAGGCGGCCCAGTGCCGGGTGCTGACCTCGGCCAGCTCGGGGCGGATCGTGCGGGTGATGTTGTCCTTGGGGAGGTCGGCGTACGGGCAGCGCGGGTTGAAGGCGCAGCCGGACGGCACGTTGATCAGCGAGGGCGGGGACCCCTTGACGGGGATGAGGCGCTCCTGCTGCTCCCGGTCCAGACGCGGCATCGAACCGAGCAGACCCCAGGTGTAGGGGTGCCGGGGCTCGTAGAAGACCTTCTCCGCCGGGCCGCGCTCGACGCACCGGCCGCCGTACATCACCAGGATGTCGTCGGCCAGTTCGGCGACGACGCCCAGGTCGTGGGTGATGATGATGACCGCCGAGCCGAACTCCTTCTGCAGATCCCGCATCAGGTCGAGGATCTGCGCCTGGACCGTCACGTCGAGCGCCGTGGTCGGCTCGTCCGCGATCAGCAGTTCGGGGTTGTTGACCAGCGACATGGCGATCATCGCGCGCTGGCGCATACCGCCGGAGAACTCGTGCGGATAGCTGTCCACCCGCTTGTCCGGCTGCGGGATGCCGACCCGGTCGAGCATCTCGATCGCGCGCTTGCGGGCGGTCTTCTTGTCGACCTTGTGGTGGATCCGGTAGGCCTCCACGATCTGCGCGCCGATCGTGTAGTACGGGTGCAGCGCCGACAGCGGGTCCTGGAAGATCATCGCCATCTGACGGCCGCGCAGCTTGCGCACGTGGTCCGGGTCGGCGGACAGCAGCTCGGTGCCGTCGAGCCAGATCTCACCGGAGATCTGCGCCTTGCGCCTGCCGTACTGGCCGGCGGTGTGCAGCCCCATGATGCCGAGCGAGGTCACCGACTTGCCGGAGCCCGACTCGCCCACGATGCCGAGGGTCTTGCCCTTCTCCAGCTTGAAGCTGAGCCCGTCGACGGACTTGACCAGGCCGTCGTCGGTCGGGAAGTGCACCTTCAGGTCGCGCACTTCGAGGAAGGAGGTCGGGGCGGGCGACGTGCCCACAGGCTCGCTCACGGCCGCTCCCGTCTTGCTGAGTTCGGTCATGACAGCCTCACGCGGGGGTCGATCACGGCGTACAGGACGTCCACCACGAGGTTGGCGATGAGCACCGCGACGGAGGTGATCAGGGTGACGCCCAGGATGATGGGCAGGTCCTGGTTCTTGATGGCGTTGAGTACCGCCTGTCCGAGTCCCGGAAGGCTGAACGTGGTCTCGGTGAGGATCGCACCGCCGATGAGGGCGCCGAGGTCCATGCCGAGCATGGTGAGGATGGGCGTCATGGTGGAGCGCATGGCGTGCTTGCCGATGACGACCTGCTCGGTGAGGCCCTTGGCGCGGGCCGTGCGGATGTAGTCCTCGCCGAGGATCTCCAGCATGGTGGCCCGGGTGATCCGGGCGTACATCGCCGCGTACAGGAAGGCGAGAGTGATCCAGGGGAGGATCATGCCGCCGAACCAGCCGCCGACACTCTCGCTGAGCGGCACGTACTGGCCGTCGATCCATTTCAGTCCGTAGCTGAAGATCGCCAGCGCCAGCAGGCCGGTGAAGTAGATGGGCAGGGACACACCGCTGAGGGCGACGACCATCGCGCCGCGGTCCCAGAGGCTGCCCCGCTTGAGAGCGGAGAGCACACCGGCCGCCACACCGAGGACCAGCCACAGCACCGCGGCACCGAGCGCGAGACCCAGGGTCACCGGGAACCGGTCGGTGAGCACCGGCCAGACGGCCTGCTCACTGCGGAAGGAGTAGCCGAAGCACGGGGCCGCGCAGTGGGTGACGTCTCCGCCCCCGGAGTAGGTGCGGCCGACGAAGATGCCCTTGAAGAACTCCCAGACCTGGATGAAGATCGGGTCGCTCAGGCCCAGCTTCTCCCGTACCGCCTGCACCGCGGCGGGGTCGGCCTGCTTGCCCACGAAGCTCGTGGCGATGTCGACGCCCGCCCACTTGGGGACGAGGAAGAAGATGCCGAAGACCACCATGATGATGACCACCAGCATCACTGCGGCGGCGAACAGCCGCCTGATGAGGTAAGCGAGCACAGCTAACGGCCCGCTGCGGGGCCGCGGTCCCGGAGGTCGTCCGGGACCGCAGCCCCGCCGCGCCGGCCTTCACCTGCCTTTCGTGCCGTGCGGCGGGTGTGCCGGGACTACTTCGAGGACTTCAGACCGAGGTTGACGAAGTCGTACATGCCGCTGTAAGCGTCGGTCGTGTACACGTTCGCCAGGCGGTCCGAGCGCCAGTTGATGAACTTCTCGAAGGTGAAGGGCAGGTAGTAGCCGCCCTCCATCACCTTGTGGTTGATCTCGGTCGCGATCTCGGTCTTCTTGCCCGCGTCGAGGGTGTTGACGTACTGGTCGAACAGCCCGTCGATCTTCTTGTCCTTGATCAGGGCGTAGTTGTTGTTACCGCTCTGCGAGATGTACTTGCTGTCCCACAGCGGGAGACCGAAGCCCTGGACGGTCGGGAAGTCCGGGCCCCAGCCCATGATGATGATGCCGTAGCCCTTCTTCTTCACGTTCGAAGGGCTGCCGATGATGCCGGGGGTCTGCGAGCCGTCGTACTGGTCGATCTCGGCCTTGATGCCGACCTTGGCCAGCGAGGCCTGCAGCGACTGGGCCGTGGCGACCTCGACCGGCTTGTTGTTGCGCACCGCGATGGTGGTCGAGAAACCGTCCGCCTTGCCGCAGGCCTTCAGCTCTTCCTTGGCCTTGGCCGCGTTGCCGTTCTTGTTCGCGCCGGCGATCTGGAACGGGTCGTACTTCTGGCCCTCGGCGCCCGGGACGGACGGCGGCAGCATGTTGGTGCCGATGTCGCCACCCGCGACCGGGCCGCCGCGCGCGGTCTGCAGCGACACGTGGTCGGCGCCGTAGATGACGGCGTTGCGGCAGTGCACGTTGTCGAACGGCTTCACGCTCTGCGGGAAGACCGCGTACCGGATGTAGCCGGAGACCGGGTTGTCCAGGTTGCCCTTGTGCTGCTTCAGGGCGACGGTGCGGCCCTGCGGCGACATACCGGTCTGGTTGAGGTCCAGGTCGATGTCACCGTTGATCAGGCGCTGGTCGAGGTCGTTGGCGTTCGAGAAGAACTTGACCGTGATCTTGTCCGGGTACGCCTTGCGGACCGGGTCCGAGGACTGCTTCCAGGCGTCGTTGCGGACCAGGGTCAGGTCCTTGCCGGGGCTGTACGAGGCGAACTTGTACGGGCCCGAGGAGAACGGGTGCAGCGTGTACTTGGCCTTGGTGTCCTTGTCCTGGCGGACCGGGGACGCCGAGGTCAGCGCGAGCACTTCCTCGAAGTCGGCGTTGGCCTTGGGCAGGTGGAAGACGATCGTCTTGTCGTCGGGCGTGTCGATGGCCTTGAGACCGAGGTGGTCGGCCGACTTGTCCTTGTACGGGCCCTGGTACTTGCCGTCCGGGTCCAGGAAGTCCTTCAGGTAGGTCGGGCCGCCGGACAGCACGTCCTGCGCCCAGACGCGCTCGATGCCGTACTTGACGTCCTTGGAGGTGATCGGCTTGCCGTCCTCCCACGTGACGCCGTCGCGCAGCGTGTAGGTGTACGTCTTGCCGCCATCGGTGATCTTGGCGAGACCGGTGGCGAGGTCCGGGGTGACCTTGGCGCCGTCCGCGCCGGCCGACGTCTTGTTCGTGACGAGCTGGCGGCTGTAGTAGCGCATGAAGTTCCAGGCGAAGCCGTAGTAGCCGCGCGTGGTGTCCCACGAGTCCGCGTCCTGGGCGCCGCCGAACTTCAGGGTGCCGCCCTTCTTCGCGAGCGAGGCCTGGGCGACCTTGTTGTTCGCCGCGTCGAAACCGGCGGCGCCGTTCTTCGAACCGTCGCTGTCGCCGCCGCCGCACGCCGCCGTGGTCAGCAGCCCGGCGACCACGGCCGCAGCGGCCAAAGCCTGCTTGCGCCGCCCTGAGGTGCGTTGGGTAGTCACGATCTCGGATCCTCCGGAATTGATGAGAGACCCCGTGTGCGAAGCCACGGGACGCTTGGGGTCGGGCGGGTCAGCGGGAGCCCTTGGGGTCCAGCGCGTCACGGACACCGTCACCGAAGAGGTTGAAGGCAAGAACGGTGATGAAGATCGCCACACCCGGGACCACCATGTACATGGGGTCCGAGTCGTAGTAGTCGATCGCGTTCGACAGCATCTGGCCCCAGGAGGCCGTCGGGGGCTTCACGCCCACGCCGAGGAAGCTGAGCGCCGCTTCGGTGAGGATGTTGGTGGGGATCATCATCGTCGAGTACACGATGATCGGCGCGACGAGGTTGGGGAGCAGCTCCTTGAACAGGATGTAGAGCTGTCCCGCGCCCAACGAACGGGCGGCCTCGACGTATTCACGCTCCCGCAGTGACAGCGTCTGACCGCGCACCACGCGTCCGATGTACGGCCAGCCGAAGAACCCGATGACCAGGATCATCACGAACACGCGCACACCGGTGCCGCTCAGGCCCAGCATCTGGTTCGGCATGACGGAGACCAGCGCGATGATGAAGAGCAGCTGCGGGAAGGCCAGCAGGCCGTCCATGACGCGGCTGATGACGGAGTCGACCCAGCCGCCGAAGAACCCGGCCAGGATGCCGAGGACGGTTCCGAGGACGACGGCCACGACCGCCGAGAGGAAGCCGACGAGCAGCGAGATCTGGGCGCCGTAGACGATACGGGCGAAGATGTCGCGGCCGCTCACCGGCTCGACGCCGAGCAGGTGGTCACCGCTGATGCCGCCCAACGAGCCCTTGGGAGTGCCGAAGAGCGGGTCGATCATGCTCTCGTTGTAGGCGTTGGGGTCCTGCCCGACCAGCTTGGTGATGAGCGGCGCGAGCAGGGCGACCACGATGAGCAGGAGCACGACGATGCCGCCTGTGAGGGCGAGCTTGTCCCGCTTGAGGCGCTCCCAGGCGATCCGCCCCAAGGAGCGTCCCTGGACGGCCTTCGTGCCGGCGGCGGCCACCGCCGCCTCGTCGGCCGCGCTCGGGGCTGCTTCCGCGGTCGGCTCGTGCAATGGTGCCGTCATTAGGCAGGGACCCCTCTCAACCGGCGGTAGCCGGGCTGCACTTGCCGCTGGTCGCGGCGTCAAATCAGTCCGTCGGACAAAGGGCCGTGGGCCCTTGGAGAGGGAGTCTTCAATGCTTGTGTGACCCGTTGCCAGACTTGACGGCGAATGGATGCGCAACCGTGATGCGGGCTGCGGTTTCACGTTATGCGAACGGGGTGTCGCGGGAAGCGGACGCCGACGGAGGCATGGGCGCTGGACGCGCGGCGATTTGCGGCGGAGTCAGGCAAAGGGGGCCGGGTGGCGGCCGGTCAGTAACCGCCGCGCACCGGTGGGTAGCCGTATCCGGCGGACGGCGCGGCCGGCGGGACCGGGGACTGGAGTGGGGGCTGGGGCGGGGCCGCGTGGGCCTCGCGGTCGTAGAACGGGCGGGCGTTGGCGCGCATCCACATGACCACCGGGTCGTAGCCGTCGGTCATCGCGACCGTCGACACCGGGAGCCCGTCCGGGACCGCGCCGATGGACTGCTGCATCATCGCGCGCACCGAGTCGACCGCGGCGGGCGAGGTCTCGTACACGTCCAGGCCGATGGCGAGGTACGGCGCCCCGAGCGCCGGCTGCACCCAGGCGCGGCGCAGGGCGCGCAGGGCCGGGGTGCGGTGGGCGTTCTGCGCGAGCAGGGCGTAGAACTGCGGGATCTCGATGCCGGGTTCGGACAGCCGCAGCGGCCCCGCGGGCTGCCGGTCCAGGCCGGCGGCGATGCGGCGCAGGTCCAGCCAGGGGACGCCGACGCCGCCGCCGGGGGCGTGCGGGTTGAGCCAGAGGCCGTAGTGGTCCGGATAGAGGGTGCGGGCGACGTCCAGGCCGTCGACGACCTCGTAGGAACGGTTCCAGCCACTGGCCGAGAGCTCCTGGGCGGAGGTGACGCAGGGGGCGTAGTGGAAGCCGTCGACCTCCATGTCCCCGTACTGGGCGTCCGGGGAGCCGGCCTGGCCGTGCCACAGCAGCATCCAGATCTGGCCGGAGGACGGGGTGGCGAGGGCGCGCAGCAGGGCCTCGTAGGCGTCGTAGCGTCCGGGGGTGACCTGGCGCAGCATGTGCTCGACGCTGCCGCTGTGGCTCGCGCTCACCTGTTGTACCGGCCCTTCTTCGTTTGCCCCTCGTGTGGAGACAGCTTATGCGGCGGGTGACTCGGGTCCCCGGGTCCATGCGCGGGTGCGGGCCGCCTGCGGCCGGCGGGGTGGCCCTTCGGGGGCGCCTCAGATCCCGTGCTGGTAGAAGGGGCGGACCTTGGATTTCAGCCAGTCGGCCACCGGGTCGTCGGTCACGTCCAGGAGGACCAGGTTGACCGGCCATTTGACCGGGACTTTGCCGAGGGCCCTGCCGAGGGCGTCGAGCGGCAGGGCGCGCAGATCGCCCTCCCACTGGGAGAGTTCGACGCCGACGAACATCACCGGCTCGGCCGTCTCGATGGCGGCGAGGCAGCGGCGGGCGGTCAGCACGACGCCGGTGCCGGCGAACTCGGCGGAGGCGGCGGCGAGGAAGTCCACCGGGTCCTCCTGCCAGTCCGGCTCGAAGAGGCGGACCCGGCCGCCGCCCGCCGGGCCGTCGAGCGGGGTACGGCCGGCGCGGCACAGCTCGGCCACCGCCTCGGGCGGCACCGGGACGCCGACGACCCCCTCGGGGTTGACGGCCAGGCCGACCTGCGCGGGCAGGCCGCGGGCGAACTCCACGGCGGGGGCGACGGTGAACGGCATGTGCGAGCCGGCCACCTGGCGCAGTTGCTCCTCGGAGCTGAACACCGGGACGTGCACCTGGCCGTCGATCTCCAGGGTGGGCAGGTCCAGCGGGCCGCTGTCCGGGCCGCCGCCGTTGGGCAGCGGGATCCACAGGAGGCTGCGGCCGAGGACCTCGACGATCCGGCCGGCCGCCATGGGGATGCCGAGGGAGGCCGAGAGCACCTCCTCCAGCTCGTTGCCGGGCCAACCGCCGTGCGGGTGGGGGTGCGCCTGTGCCGGGAAGTCCGCGGGAAGTTCCGCCGGAAAGTCCATGTGCCTACCGCCTGCTGGGAACCGCTGCTGTGTCCAAGAAGGCTAACGGGTGCCGCCGACAGCGACGGGGTTCGTCGCCTACAGGTGAAGGCGGGGGCGCGTATCTGATAGGTGGGGCGAGGTCCGTGTCCGACGGGTGGGGCGGGGGCCCGTATCCGACAGGTGGGGCGGGGGCCCGTATCCGACAGGTGGGGCGGGGGCCTGTGTCCGACAGGTGAGTTCGGCGGAGCCCGGCACCGGCCGCCGAGGCCGTCGGGGCGACCGACGGCAGTCGGGACGGCGGGCGGGACGGCAGGGGGGCGGGACAGGTGACTCGGGTGAGCGGCACGGGTGCCGGCCGACGGCGGCCGCGGAAGGCGTCGGCGCCCGGCATCGGCAGACGGCACCGCAGAGACACCGGACGGCCGCCGGACGCATACGCTCGGCCCACCGCGGACGCACGCGCTCGGCCCATCGGCCCCCCGCGCCCCGAAACCAGCCGTCCGGCACCCGCCTCACCCCCCGAAGTCAATGCGCCGCACAGCATCCGCCGCCCGCCGGTCAAGAAGGATCGCGGAGCCGCAGCCGGCCGGGAGTTCGCCCCGTTCGACCGCGTCGAGGAGGCGGGCGGTGGTGTGGCGGTGGCGGGTGAAGGCGTAGCGGGAGACGCCCCGGCCGCGGGCGCGCTGGCCGTCGCGGGCGGTCTCGGGGGTGACGTCGAGCAGCAGCAGGCGCAGGGTGCCGCCGCGGCGGCGGGCCGCGCGGGCGAGCCAGGCGCGCACCCAGGGCTGGGTGCCGCAGTCGTGCACGACCACGCCCTCGCCGGTGCGCAGCGCGCGGCGCAGGCCGGCGTAGTGGGCGAGGCGGACCAGGGGGCGGTAGAGCGCGTACGGCAGGGCGCGGGGCAGCCGGGCCGCGAAGCGGTCGCGGACGTCCTGGGAGTCGATACGGCGGCCGGCGGCGGCCCGGCGCATGAGGGTGGACTTGCCGCTGCCGGGCAGGCCGGTGATCACCACGACGTCCCGGGGGTCGAAGACCAGGGTCCGGGGACCGTGGCCCGCGCGCTCGCGCAGATCGCGAACGACCGGCGCTGGGCAGCCGGCGCCACACGCGCGAGCGGAGGCGGGGGCGGAGAGCTGCTGCGGCACCGCTACGCCGGTCGTGGTGGCGGCGGCGGTGACGTACGCCGTGGTCCTGTTCACCGTGATCGTCCTCCCCGGGGCCTTGGTAATCCCTGTGCCCGCTGCGTGTAAAGAGAAGGTAATGCGCGGTGGTCGCCGACGGGTGCGCGTACTGCCACAGCTCGGTTACAGAAAGCGGCCCCTGACGAGCGGGGGCGGGCCGTGCAATGATGTGCGCGCCAACTGCATACCGGCCGTTTGAATCCGCGCGGGAGAGTTCCCAGCAGTCTCCGCTGGGGCGCCGAAGGAGCAAGTCCCTCCCTTGAATCTCTCAGGCCCCGTTACCGCGCGGGCGAGGCACATCTGAAAAGCGGGCCGCTGCCGGCAGTGGCCCCACCCAAGGTGCAAGCCGTGGTCGCCCCCGTGGCGGTCCCGGCGAACCTCTCAGGTTCCGATGACAGATGGGGAGGAACGTTCCTCGCCCTGTCCCTGTTGCCCTGGGAGACGACCGACCGATGAGCAGTACCGAATCCACCGAGCCGCGCCACACCGCGCTGGACGCGCTGCACCGCTCGCTCGGTGCGACGATGACCGACTTCGCCGGCTGGGACATGCCCCTGCGCTACGGCTCCGAGCGGGACGAGCACGTCGCCGTGCGCACCCGGGCCGGGCTGTTCGACCTCTCCCACATGGGCGAGATCACCGTCACCGGCGCCGGCGCGGCAGCCCTGCTGAACTTCGCGCTGGTCGGCAACATCGCCTCCGTCGGCGTCGGCCGGGCCCGCTACACCATGATCTGCCAGGCCGACGGCGGCATCCTGGACGACCTGATCGTCTACCGGCTCGCCGAGACCGAGTACCTGGTCGTGGCCAACGCCTCCAACGCCCAGGTGGTCCTGGACGCGCTCACCGAGCGCGCCGCCGGCTTCGACGCCGAGGTCCGTGACGACCGCGACGCCTACGCGCTGATCGCGGTACAGGGCCCCGAGTCCCCCGGCATCCTGAAGTCGCTGACCGACGCCGACCTGGACGGTCTGAAGTACTACGCCGGGCTGCCCGGCACGGTCGCCGGCGTCCCCGCGCTGATCGCCCGTACCGGCTACACCGGCGAGGACGGCTTCGAGCTGTTCGTGAAGCCCGAGCACGCGGTCGGGCTGTGGCAGGCGCTGACCGAGGCGGGCGCGGGCGTCGGCCTGGTGCCCTGCGGCCTGTCCTGCCGGGACACGCTGCGCCTGGAGGCGGGGATGCCGCTGTACGGGCACGAGCTGACCACGGAGCTGACCCCGTTCGACGCCGGACTCGGCCGCGTGGTGAAGTTCGAGAAGGAAGGCGACTTCGTGGGGCGCGAGGCGCTCGCCGAGGCCGCCGCCCGTGCCGAGCAGAACCCGCCGCGGGTGCTGGTCGGGCTGGTCGCCGAGGGCCGCCGGGTGCCGCGCGCCGGGTACGCCGTCGTCGCCGGCGGCGCGGTGATCGGCGAGGTCACCTCCGGCGCCCCCTCCCCCACCCTGGGCAAGCCGATCGCCATGGCCTACGTGGACGCGGCGCACGCGGCGCCCGGCAGCGAGGGCGTCGGCGTCGACATCCGGGGCAACCACGAGCCCTACGCCGTCGTGGCACTGCCGTTCTACAAGCGCCAGAAGTAGACACCGGGCGGCGCCGGGGACTCCCGTCGGTATCCCCCGTGCACGGCTCCCGAGCAGTCGTCCACGTACTCCCCCCTCCCCCCTTCACCAGCACTCCCGCGCGTACAGGAGAATTCAGGACATGAGCAACCCCCAGCAGCTGCGCTACAGCAAGGAGCACGAGTGGCTGTCGACCGCCGAGGACGGCGTCTCGACGGTCGGCATCACCGAGTTCGCGGCCAACGCGCTCGGCGACGTCGTCTACGCCCAGCTCCCCGAGGTCGGTGCCACCGTGGAGGCGGGCGAGACCTGCGGTGAGCTGGAGTCGACCAAGTCCGTCTCCGACCTGTACTCCCCGGTCTCCGGCGAGGTCACGGAGATCAACGAGGACGTCGTCAACGACCCGTCCCTGGTGAACTCCGCCCCCTTCGAGGGTGGCTGGCTGTTCAAGGTGCGTCTCACGGAGGAGCCGGCCGACCTGCTCTCCGCCGACGAGTACGCCGCCCACACCGCCGGCTGAGGAGTCGTAGCCCCATGACTGTCCTGAACACGCCCCTGCACGAGCTGGACCCGGAGATCGCCGCCGCGGTCGACGCCGAGCTGCGCCGCCAGCAGTCCACCCTGGAGATGATCGCCTCCGAGAACTTCGCGCCGCTCGCGGTGATGGAGGCGCAGGGCTCGGTCCTCACCAACAAGTACGCCGAGGGCTACCCGGGCCGCCGCTACTACGGCGGCTGCGAGCACGTGGACGTCGCCGAGCAGATCGCCATCGACCGGATCAAGGAGCTGTTCGGCGCCGAGTACGCCAACGTGCAGCCCCACTCCGGGGCCTCCGCGAACCAGGCGGCCCTGTTCGCGCTGGCCCAGCCCGGGGACACCATCCTCGGCCTGGACCTGGCGCACGGCGGCCACCTGACCCACGGCATGCGGCTCAACTTCTCCGGCAAGCAGTTCGACGTGGTCGCCTACCACGTGGACGAGGAGACCGGCCTGGTCGACATGGCCGAGGTCGAGAAGCTCGCCAAGGAGCACCGCCCCAAGGTGATCATCGCGGGCTGGTCGGCGTACCCGCGCCAACTCGACTTCGCCGAGTTCCGCCGGATCGCCGACGAGGTCGAGGCGTACCTGTGGGTCGACATGGCGCACTTCGCGGGCCTGGTCGCGGCCGGGCTGCACCCGAACCCGGTCGAGCACGCGCACGTGGTCACCTCCACGACCCACAAGACCCTCGGCGGCCCGCGCGGCGGCATCATCCTGGCGAAGAAGGAGTTCGCGAAGAAGCTGAACTCCTCCGTCTTCCCGGGCTTCCAGGGCGGCCCCCTGGAGCACGTGATCGCGGCGAAGGCGGTGTCCTTCAAGGTCGCGGCCGGCGAGGAGTTCAAGGAGCGCCAGCACCGCACGGTCGAGGGCGCCCGGATCCTCGCCGAGCGCCTGACCGCGGCGGACGCCCGCGAGGCCGGGGTGAACGTGCTGTCCGGCGGCACCGACGTGCACCTGATCCTGGTGGACCTGCGGGAGTCCGAGCTGGACGGGCAGCAGGCCGAGGACCGCCTCCACGAGGTCGGCATCACGGTCAACCGCAACGCCGTCCCGAACGACCCGCGCCCGCCGATGGTCACCTCGGGGCTGCGCATCGGCACGCCCGCCCTGGCCACCCGCGGCTTCACGGCCGAGGACTTCGCCGAGGTCGCCGACGTGATCGCCGAGACGCTGAAGCCGTCGTACGACGCGGCGGCCCTCAAGGCCCGGGTCGAGGCCCTGGCCGGCAAGCACCCGCTGTACCCGGGGCTGAACAAGTAGGTCACCTTTCGCGGGGCACCGCGCACACTGGGAGTACCGGCGTGCGCGGTGCCCGCACCGCCGCAACCCCCCATTTTTTCGCACCACCCCCGTCTTGAGGAGTCGTCCGTGGCCATCTCGGTCTTCGACCTGTTCTCGATCGGCATCGGCCCGTCCAGCTCCCACACGGTCGGCCCGATGCGCGCGGCCCGGATGTTCGCCCTCCGGCTGCGCAACGAGGAGCTGCTGGACTCCGTCGCCGCCGTGCGCTGCGAGCTGTACGGCTCGCTCGGCGCGACCGGCCACGGCCACGGCACCCCGAAGGCGGTGCTGCTCGGCCTGGAGGGCGCCGCCCCGCGCACCGTGGACGTGGAGCACGCCGACGAGCGCGTGGAGGAGATCAAGCGGGCCGGCCGGCTCGCGCTGCTCGGCGAGCACGAGATCCCGTTCTCCTTCGACGACGACCTGGTCCTGCACCGCCGCAAGGCCCTGCCGTACCACGCCAACGGCATGACGATATGGGCGTACGACGCGGCCGGCGCGGAGGTGCTGTCCAAGACGTACTACTCGGTCGGCGGTGGCTTCGTCGTGGACGAGGACGCGGTCGGCGCGGACCGGATCGTGCTGGACGACACGGTCCTGAAGTACCCGTTCCGCACCGGGGACGAGCTGCTGCGGCTCACCAGGGAGACGGGCCTGTCGATCTCCTCGCTGATGCTGGAGAACGAGCGGGCCTGGCGCACCGAGGACGAGATCCGCGCCGGGCTGCTGGAGATCTGGCGGGTGATGCGGGAGTGCGTGTCGCGGGGCATGTCCCGCGAGGGCATCCTGCCCGGTGGGCTGAAGGTCCGCCGCCGCGCCGCCGTCTCGGCCCGCCAGCTGCGCGCCGAGGGCGACCCGCTGGCGCACGCGATGGAGTGGATCACCCTCTACGCGATGGCCGTGAACGAGGAGAACGCGGCCGGCGGCCGGGTCGTCACCGCCCCCACCAACGGCGCCGCCGGCATCATCCCGGCCGTCCTGCACTACTACATCAACTTCGTGCCCGGCGCCGACGAGGAGGGCGTGGTCCGCTTCCTGCTGGCCGCGGGCGCGATCGGCATGCTGTTCAAGGAGAACGCCTCCATCTCGGGCGCCGAGGTCGGCTGCCAGGGCGAGGTGGGCTCGGCCTGCTCGATGGCGGCCGGCGCGCTGGCCGAGGTGCTGGGCGGCTCCCCTGAGCAGGTGGAGAACGCGGCCGAGATCGGCATGGAGCACAACCTGGGCCTGACCTGCGACCCGGTCGGCGGCCTGGTGCAGATCCCGTGCATCGAGCGCAACGGCATGGCCGCGGTGAAAGCGGTCACGGCCGCGAAGATGGCGATGCGCGGCGACGGCTCCCACAAGGTGTCCCTGGACAAGGTCATCAAGACCATGAAGGACACCGGCGCGGACATGTCGGTGAAGTACAAGGAGACGGCGCGGGGCGGGCTGGCGGTCAACATCATCGAGTGCTGAGAGCACTGATGACGCCGGCCCTGACCATCTCAGCGCCCCAGCGGCGAAGGTGCGCGGCCCCCGCCGCGGACGAAGCGGATGCGCCGGTCGGGGAGTTCCTCCAGGACCCGCCCAGCAAGGTCGCGGCGACGTCCGCGACGCCCTCCATGGCCGCCGGCCGGGTCAGCTCCCGTCGTGCCGCGTCCACGTCGTCCAGCCGACGTGCGTGGGGAAGGCGAAGGGCGGTGCGGAGGTGGCGCGTGCTCCGAGCCCGGTCAGAACCTCTCATCGACGCACTGCTGGTTGATTCAGTTTTGTTCGCACCTGTTCCGCTTCCGGCCGCTCGATCCCTTCGAACAGGGCGACGGAGCGACGCCAGGCGTCACGAGCGGCGTCCGGGTCTCCCGCGTCGCGGTACGCGTCGCCGAGCCGTTCCCAGACGCCCGCCTCGCTGTACGAGTCACCGAACCGTGGCAGCAGTTCGACCGACCGGTGGAAGCATCTGATCGCTCGCTCGAACTCGCCCAGGTGGTAGTGGGCGGTCGCCATGGTGTCCCAGACGGCGGCCTCGGTATACGTGGGACCGGTCGCGCGGAGAAGGCGGACGGCCTCCTCCGAGTGGACGATCGCCTGCCTGAGGTCTCCGAGCTGTATCCGGAGCCAACCCATGACGTTGAGGTTGGTGGCCTCCCCGTCCCGACGTCCGCCGGCCCGGTGCAGGCGCACGGCCGCCGCGGATTCGTCGAGCGCCTCATGGTGGCGTCCCTGTCTCTGCAGGACCCAGCTCGCAGCCGCGTGGGTGTAGGCCCGTTCCACGGTGTCGCCCAGCTGGTCGGCGGCTTCGAAGGCCAGCCGCAGCTGCGCGTGGGCCGTGTCGTACTCTCCCAGGTCGGCCAGCGAGCGAACGAGCTTGCGCCGCGCGGTGAGCTGTCCGAGCAGGTCCCCGTCCCGCTTCGCCGCCTCGACTCCGGTCCGCAGGGCGGACGCCTGGGCCTGCCAGCGCCCCTGTCCGTACAGGAAGGCGTGCAGGGAACAGGACAGTTGCCAGGCATGGGTGAAGAACCCCGTGTCCAGTGCGTGCCGGATGGCCGCCATCAGCACGTCGTACTCGTCGGCGCACCAAGCCTGGGCGTCGCGGTGCTCGGTGAAGGACTCGGGGGCCGCGCCGGGCTGGGCCGGGGTCAGCACCAGGCGGTTCCCGTTGGCACTCAGCACCTGATCCGCGGCATGGGCGGTGTGCAGGTAGTGGTCGAACAGGCGGTTCTGGGCGGCACGGCGTTCGGTCTCGGTGTCCCGTTCGGCGGCGAGTTCGGCGGCGTAGGCGCGCAGCAGGTCGTGGAAGACGTAGCGGCCGGGTGCCTGTTCCGTGAGGAGGTGAACGGTGGCCAGCTCCCCCAGCATGAGACGGGCCTGCCGCGCGGGAAGGGCCGCGAGAGCGCTCGCCGCGTGCACGGTGATGTCGGGTCCGGGGTGGAGGGCGAGCAAGCGGAACAGCTGGGCGCATGCGGGCGGCAGCAGCCGATAGGACCAGGAGAAGGCGGCACGGGTGTCGGCCGAGCCACTGCCGGAGAAGGCGTCGAGGCTGCCGTGGGACCGCCGGAGTTCGGCGGCGATCGCGGCCAGGGGAAAGCCGGGATGGCCGGCGGCACGCGCGGCCACGACGGCCAGGGCCAGCGGCAGACGACCGCAGCGGGCGATGATCTCCTCCCCCGCTTCGGGCTCGGCCGCCAGGCGGGCGGAGCCGACACGGGAGGCGAGCGAGGCACGGGCGTCCGTGTCCGACGGGAGCCCCAGGGACAGCGGGCGGGCTCCGGAGGCGACGAGACCAGCAAGCTGGTCGCGGCTGGTGACGATGGCCAGGCAGCCGGACGAGGCGGGCAGCAACGGCCGGACCTGATCGGCGTCATGGGCGTTGTCGAGCAGGACCAGTACCCGCCGGTCGGCCAGCAGACTGCGGTAGAGACCCGTCAGCGCGTCCAGCCCTGCCGGGAGGCGCCGCGGTGCCACACCCAGCGCGTGCAGGAATCCGCGCAGCGCCTCCGCGGGTTCCACCGGCTTGCCGACCGGATCGAACCCGCGCAGGTTCAGAGAGAGCTGACCGTCCGGGAACCGGTCCGCCACCTCATGGGCCCAGCGCACCGCCAACGTGGTCTTCCCGACTCCCGCCATTCCACTGATCAGACCGATCACCGGCGTAGCGGCCGAGGCACCGGTCTCGGTGGTGAGGGCCAGCAGACGGGAGAGTTCCGACCGCCTGCCCGAGAAGACGGCGAGGCCGGGGGGCAGTTGCGCCGGCCGGACGACGGGGCTTCCGGGTTCCGTCCGCGCGTGCGGCTCGGCAGGGCTCTCGTGCCCCGCGGGCTCGTCGTCGGCATCGTCGTCGCCACGGGGGACGACGGGCGTGGGCAGCTCCTGGCGGAGGACCCGGTCATGCGCCGTGCTCAGTTCGGGGCTCGGAGCCAGGCCCAGGTCGTCCATCAGCCGCCGCCGGATGTCCCGGTAGGCGTTCAGGGCTTCGGCCTGGAGTCCGGATGCCGCCAGCGCCGTGACCAGCCTCGAATGCAACGACTCGTTCAGCGGGTCGAGGAGAGCGGCCTGCCGGAGCGAGCCGAGTACCTGCTCCGTCCGACCGCACAGGAGAGCCGCGTCGGCGGCCACCCGCACCGTTGTCACCACCTCTTTGCCCACGGCGACGAACTGCGGAGTGGCCAGTACGGACGCGGGGAGGCCGCTCGCGACCGGCCCCCGCCACAGGTTCAGGGCCTGCGCGAAAAGCGCGACCGCCGCTTCGGTCCTGCCCGTCGTCACGGCCCGTCGGCCTTGCCGGGCGAGGTCGCGGAACCGCAGCAGGTCGAGTTCTTCCTCCCGCGTGTCCAGCAGGTAGCCACCGGCCCGTCGGATGAGCCAGCGGCCCGGGGCCCGGAGCGGAAGCCGTGGTTCGAGCAGACGCCGCAGGGAGCCTACGTAGCGGTGTACGACGTTCACCGCGCTGGCCGGTGGCCGCTCTCCCCACAGCACGTCGACGATCTCACTCAGCTGAACCGGCTGACCGGCCCGCACCAGAAGCAGCCCGAGAAGCGCGCGCTGCTGGGGAGAACCGAGGTCGAGTTCCGTCCCCTCCCGCACGACTCGTATCGGTCCCAGCACGTCGAAGCGCATCATTCGGCGAACCCCCACTCACGCGGCCCGGAAGCCGGCGACAGGGAGTTCCGGGCCTGGTGCGCTGGGAACGCGGCCCCGTGCACCGAGAGCTGAATTTACCGTGCCGTCCGTCTCCGCCTCGCCGCGGTGGCCTTCGGCGGGCCGCTTCACCCGCCGTGCCGGCGCGTGGCTGACCTGCGGTCCCCGTACGGCGCGCGGACTCGGCGTCAGCCGTGCCTGGCCCCTGGGTGGGCGAGTGGGTGTGCTGTCGTGCCTGGTGAGCACCGTGTTCCGGTTGTGATGATCGTGGTCGATCGGGCGGTGTCGGCGCGTCGGCTGTTCACGGTGGCCTCGGGGCGTCATCCCGCTTGCCGGGTCGGGGGTCGGCGATGCCGTGGCAGGCCGGCGTCGGGGGTCGGCGCCATGCCGCGCCGGGCGGGAGCGGGAGCGGGCCGCGGGTGCCGGCGGCCGCCACCGGCTGGTGTCCGTCGGCCGGCGGGTGGCCCCGCGGATCCGGATGCGCCACGACCTGCCGCACTCGGTGCCGGCAAGCGATCACACCGCCCGGAGATCCCAGGCCGGGAGCGCTGCCCGGTGGAGCGGCTGCCACGGAGTGCGCCTCCCTGACCAGCGGGGCACCGGTGGGGGGAACATCACCGGACTGCGGGGGAGGCCATGCTCGTGCGCTGTCAGCCTCTGGTCGTGCACGAGGAGTCGATCCGCGGGCCGCGCGGCGCCATAGCCTCACTGAGGTCGACGGGCGACGGAGTCGTCGCCGTCATACGAGAGAAAGGAGTTGTCCGATGAACATCACGCCGGAGATCGCCGAGGACGGCATCGTGATCGAGGAGCTGGACCAGACCCAGGAAGCCGCCTTC
The DNA here is from genome assembly GCF_024753135.1 of Streptomyces pyxinicus. Lineage (GTDB taxonomy): Bacteria > Actinomycetota > Actinomycetes > Streptomycetales > Streptomycetaceae > Streptomyces > Streptomyces pyxinicus. The sequence goes on from NZ_JANUGP010000019.1 coordinate 101,904, forward strand.
TTCTGCAACCAGGGCTGGCTTTCCGAGGACTGAGACCGCTCTCGCGGGCCGCACGGGAAGCGCCTCGTCGGCGTCCTGTGCGGCCCGTTCAGTCGCGGCCGGAAGGCGATGACCATGCACCACATCAGCTTCAAGAGACATATCGGTGTCCACCCGGTCCCGGGCGACGGCGTCTTCCTGCTGATCGGTGGCCGGACCGTGGCCCTGCACGGCGAGATGATCCAGTCGCTGGCCCCGCTTCTCGACGGCAGCCACACGCGGGACGAGGTCGTCCGACGGGCGTCCGGCGCCTTCCCCGCCGACAGGGTGGGCCGGCAGCTCGACAGACTGGCCGAGGCGGGCTTCCTGGTGGAAGGTGATCCGGCCGAGGATCCGCGGGCCGCCGGTTACTGGGAGCTGGCCGGAGGGGATGCCGACGCGGCGGAGCGCCGGATCACCCGGAGTGCCGTCAAGGTAACGGGCGTCGGCGGCGCGGACACGGCCCCGTTGACGGAAGCCCTGCGCGCGGCGGGGCTGCGGGTCACCGAGCACGGTGCCGATCTGGAGATGGCCGTCACCGATCACCTCCTGCACCCTCACCTGCTGACCGCCGATGAGCAGGCCCGGCGCTCGCGTCGGCCGTGGTGCGTGGTGAAACTGACGGGCGGCACCGCCTTCCTGAGTCCGGTGCTGGAGCCGGGCCGGACCGCCTGCTGGCACTGCGCCGCGTTCGGTCTCTCGGGACGCCACATCGAGGCGGCCTACGTCGAAGGCGCGACGGGCGGCGGCGTCGTACCGGCCGAGGTCCCCGTGGGTGACGGCCTGGTGACCGGTGTCGCCGCGCGCCTCGCCGCCCTGCGGGTGGCCCGGTGGATGGCCGGAGTCGGCGCGGCGGACTCGGATGTACTGACCTTCGACACGCTGACCCTGAGGTCCGAGCCGCACCGGCTGGTGCGCCGACCGCAGTGCCCGGCGTGCGGGGACCCCGACCTGCTCAGGGAGCGGGCGCTGCGCCCGGTGGTCCTGGCGCGCCCGCCCGGGCGCGGGGGCTCCGGTGACGGCCGACGCGTGCTCTCCCCCGAAGCGCTGCTGTCGCGATACGGACACCTCGTCAGTCCGGTGACCGGCATCGTCACCGAGCTGACACCGCAGGTGACGGGCACCGACCTCGTACATGTCTGCACGGCGGTCCACAACTTCACCCTGCGCGGACCGGGTGCCCGCGGGCGGCGCGGACCGCTGCGGGGCCAGAGCGCGGGCAAGGGCACCAGTGCGGTCCAGGCGAGGGCGGGGGCCCTGGGCGAGGCCATCGAACGGTTCTCCGCGGTCTGGCAGGGCGACGAGCAACGGGTACGCGCGGCCTACGGCGACCTGGCGGGAGAAGCGGTCCACCCTGACGCCCTCCAGCTCTACAGCGCGCGGCAGTACGCGAACCGGGCGGAGTGGAACGCCCGTGGTGTCCCGTTCCACCGGGTTCCCCGGCCGTTCGACGAGAAGGCCACGCACGACTGGACCGCGGTGTGGTCCCTCACCGGGCGGCGGCACGTCCACGTGCCCACTGCCGCGCTCTACTACGGGCATCCGCACCCCTCGGCGACGGCGTTCGTCACCGCGGACTCCAACGGCGCTGCCGCCGGTGGCACCCTGGAGGAAGCCGTGTCACAGGGACTGCTCGAACTGATCGAACGCGACAGTGTCGCGCTCTGGTGGTACAACCGGCTGCGCCGTCCCGCCGTCACCACGGACGCCTGCGCACGGGCGCCCCTCGGGGCCTGGCGGGAGGCCCATGCCGCGCTCGGCCGCGAGGCGTGGGTACTCGACCTCACCTCCGACCTCGGCATCCCGGTCGCGGCGGCCGTCTCACGGCGTGCCGACTCGCCGCGCGAAGGAATTCTGATGGGCTTCGGAGCGGGCCTCGACATGGGCGCCGCCGTCTCCAAGGCGATGAACGAGGCCGATCAGCTCCTGCCGGTCGTGGCGGGTTCCGAGTCCCGTGACGCGCCGTCGACACCGCAGACCGAACTCCCGCTTCACTGGTGGCGCGCCGCCACGGTGGAGAACCAGCCGTACCTGCGTCCCTGGCCGGACAGGGCCGGCACACCCGGCCCGGGCCGTCCCGGCCGGGACCGGGGCGACCCGGTGTCCGATGCCGACACGCTGCGGCAGGCCGTGGAGCGCGGTGGCATGGAGGTTCTGGTCGCGGATCTGACACGTCCGGACATCGGCCTGCCGGTCGTCAAAGTCCTGGTGCCGGGCCTGCGGCACTTCTGGCCGCGGTACGCCCCCGGACGCCTGTACGAGGTCCCCGTGCGCCTGGGCTGGCTCGCGGCCCCCACGGCCGAGGAAGACCTCAACCCGATTCCCTTGTTCCTGTGAACCGCCGCGAAGGATGTGTCTCGTGGAGAGCGACCCCGGCACGGAGCCGTCCGGCGCCCCGCTGTGTCTGACGTTCCGGTCCGGAACGGTGGTGACGGAAGAGACGGACGGCACGCTCCGGGTCGAACACCTCGCAGGCACCTTCGTCCTGCGCCGGGTGCCCGGGGACGTCCGTCGGTTCCTGCTGCGCATGGCCACCGGTTCGGTACCCCCCGACGTGCCCGTCTCGGCCGATGGAGCGGGACGCGCGGCGCTGTCCCCGTCGCTGGCCGTGGTGATCGGCCGGCTGGAGCGTCTCGTCGAATACCGTGTCCGGGACGCGTCGGGCGAGGACGCCCTGGCGGTCGAGACGATGGTGCGCGAGTCGCGCCATCGGCCGCTGCCACCGTCCCCGGACGTTCCGCTGCGCCTGTCACGCTTCGCGTATCTCAGGCGGGACACGGACGGTCTCGTACTGGAGTCACCGCTCTGCACCCGGCGCGTACGGGTGCTCACCCCCCGGGCTGCCGGGCTCGTCTGGGCTCTTGGCACCGCCACCACCGTGACCGGGCTGGCCGGCGGACTCGGCCTGGCCGAAGCGGAGGTGAGCCGGCTGACGGGCCACCTGACCGGTGCCGGGCTCGTCGAACAGGCCGCTGACGGAGTCTTCCCCGAGGACACGGCCGCCGCCCGGCAGTGGAGCTTCCCCGACATGCTGTTCCACTCACGGAGCAGGATGGGCCACCACGACTATCCGATCGGCGCCGCTTTTCCCTTCGCCGAGGAGATTCCCCCCGCCCCCGCCGTAGGACCGGCCCGTCCAGGGCCTTCGATCGCCTTGCCGCGTCCCGATCTCACGAGTGTCCTGGCCGCGGATCCTCCCCTGACGACCGTTCTCGAAGGCCGACGTTCGATACGCGCGGCCGGGCGGGAGCCGATCACACTCCGACAACTCGGTGAGTTCCTCTACCGGAGCGCGCGCATACGTTCTCTCACCGACCAGGACGCGCGCCAAGGTACTCGCTACGCTGTCACCTCCCGCCCCTATCCCAGCGGGGGAGCCGGTTACGAACTCGAGTTCTACCTGACCGTCCGCCGATGCCCCGGAGCCGAGCCAGGTGTCTACCACTACGACCCGCTCAGCCACCGACTCGTACTGGTGAACGACGATCCGGCCGACCGCGCCCGCCTCCTGCAGGGCGCCGTGCGCGCCGTCGGCGCCGGCCCGCCCCCCGATGTCCTGATCACGCTCACCTCACGCTTCCAGCGCCTCTCGTGGAAATACCTCGGTATGGCGTACGCGACCACGCTCAAGCATGTCGGCGTCGTCCAGCAGACGATGTACGTGGTTGCCACCGCGATGAACCTCGCCCCCTGCGCCCTGGGCAATGGAGACAGCGCCCAGGCCGAACGGATTCTGGGCCTGGACCGCCTTCAGGAGTCACCCGTCGGCGAGTTCGCGCTGAGCGCCGCTCCCCCGCCGTCCGAAGCTCCTGCCGGGCCCTCTGCTTGGCGGCCGGTCAACGACCACGAGTGGCACACGCTCTCCGTGGAACGCCTCACCGGGCGCTGACCCGGCACCCCCGCCGGCCCGCTCAGGCTTCCTGGGCGGCGCCGGTGTGCGCCTCGGCGAACTCCCAGACGACCGGCAGGAACTCCTCGGGTGTCTCGGCCTGGGGCAGGTGGCCCGTGCCCGGCAGGAGGCGGAACTCGGCGCCGGGTATCGCGCGCGCGTAGGCACGCCCGTACTCGGCGTCCACGACCTGGTCGCTCTCGCCCCAGGCCACCAGCGTCGGGGAGGTGATCCGGGCGACGCGTTCGGGCAGGGTGGGGTCGGCCATGTCGTGCGGGCCCGCGTAGACCTGGAGGGCCTCGCGGTTGGCCGCGGCGACCGCGCGCTGGGCGTCGGTGAGCGCGGCCGGGTCGAAGCGGAACTTCGACGGGTCGTGGAAGGAGAGCCGGGCCAGTTCCGGCGGGGTCAGCGGGTAGGTGTCGGCGATGGGGTGGCCGGGGACCTCGATGCCGACCGCGTTGGCGAGGACGACCGCGCCGATCCGGTCGCCGCCCAGGGCCGCGAGTTCGGCGGCGATCCAGCCGCCTATGGAGTTGCCGACGACGGTCACGTCCCGCAGGTCGAGGGTGTCGAGCAGCCGGGCGTAGACCCGCGCCAGGGTGCGGACGTCGGTCAGCCACGCGGGGCGCGCGGTGCCGCCGAAGCCGGGGTGGAGCGGGGTGAGCACCCGCGCGGGGCGCTCGGCGGCGAGGCGGGCGGCGAACGGGGTGACGGTGGCCGGTCCGCCCCCGCCGTGCAGCAGCAGGAAGGGGCGGCCCTGCTCGCCGTACGTCTCGACGGTGACGTCGACGGTGTCCTGGTCCAGCGTGAGGGTGTGGGTGGTGCTCGGCATGCGTGCTCCTCGGGTGGCGGTGCGGAAGGTCAGGCGTGGTCGGTCGCGGGGACCGTGGCATAGCGGCCCATCACCTCGGCGGTGGACTCGGGCGTCAGGGGCCGGCCGCCGGCGATCATGTCCCGCAGGTCGCGGAAGTACCGCACGTACAGGTCGGGCGTGAAGGTGTTGATCATGACGGCGGGGGTGTCGCCATGGTTGGCGAAGGTGTGCGGGACACCGGGCGGGACCATCGCGAGGGTGCCGGCCGGGGCCTCGTGGGTGGTCTCCCCGACGGTGAAGTGCACGGTGCCGGAGACGACGTAGAAGCCCTCGTCATGCTGGGCGTGGCGGTGCTGGGGCGGACCCTCGGAGTGCGGGTCGAGGGTGATCTCGATGATGCCGAGGCGGTGTCCGGTGGTGCTGCCGTCCTCCAGGACGCGCAGGTGGGCGGGGCCGAGTCCGATCGTCTCGCCGTCGTCCGGGCCGACCATGGAAACGCTGTTCACGGCTGCCTCCTTGGTGAGGGGGTGACCCTCAGGAGAGTAGAGAGGTCCACCCCCGTCATGCAAGTGCACTTTCATAAAGAGGGTTGAGTGTTAGGATGAGCCGGTTCCCATAGGAGGAGGGGTGACCGATGACGGCGCAGCTGGGCACCGGCCGCAGCAACCAGAAGCAGCGCACCCGCACGGCGATCCTGACGGCCGCCCGGCAGCTCATCGACACGGGCGCCGAGGTGAGCATGCCCGTGGTGGCCCGCGCGGCCCTGGTCTCCGAGGTCACGGCCTACCGGTACTTCCCCGACCTGCCCTCGCTCATCGCAGAGGCGCTGGCGGGCTCCTGGCCGCCGCCCGCGGAGGCGCTGGCCCCGGTAGCGGACTCGGCCGACCCGGTCGAGCGGGTCGCCTTCGCCTGCGACTTCCTGCTGCGCGGCATCCTGGCCCGCCAGGGTGCGGTACGGGCCATGATCGCGGCCACCGTCAACCGGCCCGGCACGGCGGGAGCGCGCCCCGGCATCCGGTTCGGCCTGATCGAGCACGCCCTGCTGCCCCTGGCGGACAGCCTCGGGTCGCGTGACCCGGAAGGCCTCGCCCAGCTCAAGCGGGACCTCGCCGTGGTGCTGAGCGCGGAGGCGCTGTTCACGCTGACCGACCTGTGCGGCCTCGCCCCGGAGGACGCCGTGCGCAGCGCCGTACGCACCGCGACGACGCTGACGAGGGCCGCGACCGACGCCCGCTCCTGACCACTACCGGCTCAGAAGTGACCGTTCGCCGCACACAGTTGACCAGACGTCAGCGGAGGTTCCGGATGCGGCCGCAGAGGGCACAAACCCTGCATGCTGCACGGCATCGACGTAAGCGCCTTCCAGTCCTCCGCATACGACACGGACGGCCTCTCCTTCGCCTTCATCAAGGCGACGGAGGGCCGTTCCTACACCAACCCCCGGCTCACCGCCCAGACCAAGACCGCCCGGGACGCCGGACTGGTCGTCGGCTTCTACCACTTCCTGTGGCCCGGCAACCTGACGGCTCAGGCCGACTACTTCCTCAAGCACGCCCCGGAGCGCTCCGGCGACCTCCTGGCCGTCGACTGGGAGACCACGGGCGACGGCACGCACGCCTCGAACGCGGAGAAGGACAGCTTCCTCCGCAAACTGAAACAACTGCGCCCGGACAACCGGGTGGTGCTCTACTGCAACCGCGATTTCTGGCTGAACATCGACACCACCTCGTACGCGGGCGACGGCCTCTGGATAGCCGACTACGTCAGCGCGGGCAAGCCCCGCGTCAAGGCGACATGGCGGTTCCACCAGTACACGTCCAGCCCGCACGACAAGGACGTGGCGAACTTCTCCAGCAAGGCGGCCCTGAAGGACTGGGCCGGCGACGCCTGAGCCCCGCCGGCCCGTCCCGGGAGACGGTCAGCCCCGGAACTCCGCCGGGCGCTCCGGGGAGGCCTCGGCGAGGGCCTTGCGGACCTCCGCCACTCCCCCGCGCAGGCCGTAGACCGGGGTGGCGGGCTGCTGGCGCCAGGAGTCGTCGATGCCGCCCGCGTCCACCGTGTCGAAGCCCAGTTCCTCGATGAGGTCGCGGACGGCACGCTTGGCCCGCTCGTCGTCGCCGGCGACCGGCAGGGCGACGCGCTCGGGGTCGCCCGCGGGGCGGTGGCGGTCCAGGATGTCCTGCGCGTAGGTGCCGTTGAAGGCCTTGATCACGGGGTGGCCGAGGTGCTGCTCGGTCCAGCGGCTCTCGGTGAGGCCGTCGTCCTCGACGCCCGCGATCCGGCCGTCCCGCTGCGGGTAGTAGTTGCCGGTGTCGATCACGGCGACGTCCTCGGCCGCGCCGTCCAGCAGGCCCGCGGGCAGGCCGGGCACGGCCTTCAGCGGGACCGTGACGACCACGACCCGCGCGCCCTGGGCCGCCTGCTCGGCGCGTACCGCGGTCGCGCCGGTCTCCTCGGCCAGTTCCCTGAGCGTCTCCGGTCCACGCGAGTTGGCCACCGAGACGTCGTGGCCGAGGGCGGTGAGCCGCCGGGTGAGGTTGCCGCCGATGTTGCCCGCGCCGATGATGCCGATCTTCATGACACGCCCTCCGGGGTGTTGATGCATGCATGCGCATACGTCGGTACAGAGGGCGTCAACCGGTGTGCCGCGCGGGGTATTCCGCGATGCGGCGACCGGGTGAGGGGGTGCCGGGCGGCGCCCCCTCACGGGCACGTCACTTGTTCAGGTAGGTCCAGAACTCGTCGAACGACAGCACCTTGTCGCCGTTGAGGTCGCGGGTCTTGATGATGCTCTCGGCCACCGTGTCGGTGACGTTCCAGTCGCCCCCCTGAGCCAGGGCGGACTTGAACTCCGCGGCGGTGATGAAACCGTCCCCGTCCGCGTCGATCCGCTGGAACTGCTTGCGTGCTTCCTCGATGTCCGCCACCGATCCGCCCCTTTTTGCTCGTGTTACTCATGCCGTGCTGGCGTACTGACGCAGGTCAGATTAACGGCCCGGACGGGCGGGTACGGGCGGCGGGCCACCTCTTCACCGGGGCCGGGGGCGCGTCTGCGAGGCTGGGCCCTCCAGCGGACGGGGACGTGAGGGAGTGGGCCGTGCGGAGTTTGCGGGACATTCTGGACGCGGCGGCGCGGGGCGTCCTCCCGCCGGCGGACGGGCGGACGACGGTGGTGCCGCAGCACTGCCGGCGGGACGCGGGGGTGCTGTCGTTCACCGCGCACGCGGTCGTCTTCACGGACGAGGACCCGCGCTGGGTGTACGACACGCTCGGCGCCGTGGACTGCGACCCGCTGGCCGCGCCCCTGCACCCCGCCTTCCTCGCCGCTTTCCTGTCCCGCACCGGGCGCACGGCCGAGACCGTCGACGCGATGCTCGTCGGCTCGCCCCTGCCGGGCCGGCCGGCGCTCGCGCTGACCGAGCTCCGGGACGCCGGTCATCCGCGCGTCGCCTACGCCCGCCGGCGCCGCGACCGGGTCAGGGTCTGGACGGCCGAGGGCGGGGTGCTGGTGCTGGGCCACGGGATCGGCGGGCGCCTTGAGGTGTCGGTGGAGGTGGACGAGGGGGTCAGGCACCGCGGACTGGGCCGGGCGCTGGTGACGGCGGCCCGGCAGCTCGCGGCGGAGCCGCTGTGGGCGCAGGTGGCGCCGGGCAACGCCCGCAGTGTGCGGGCGTTCCAGGCGGCCGGATACCGCGCGGTGGGCGCGGAGGCGCTGCTGCTGGCCCCGGAGAAGGGAGACCGGTCAGCGGAAGACGCCGGTGTGGCCCAGTGAGTAGCGGCCGGGCTGCGGGTAGACGGCGAGACCGTGCGGGCCGTTGCCGACCTTGACGCGGGCGAGCTGGGCGCCGGTGCGGGTGTCGATGGCGTAGACCTCGGAGTTGTAGCGGCCGGACAGCCACAGCACCTTGCCGTCGGCCGAGACCCCGCCCATGTCGGGGCTGCCGCCGCCGGGCAGCCGCCACTTCTTGGTGAGGCGGTCCTTGGTGAAGTCGAAGACGGAGACCGTGCCCTCGCCCCGGTTGGAGATGTACATCTCGCGGGAGTCCCGGCTGACGTAGAGGCCGTGGGCCCCCTTGCCGGTGGCGAGGAGGCGGGGGCGGGTGAACTTGTCGCCGTCGAGGATCCACACGCCGTCGGCGACCATGTCGGCGATGTAGAAGAGCTTGCCGTCCGGGGAGATCTTGACGTCCTGCGGCATGGCGCCCTTGAGCGGCAGCTTCTCCTGGGCGACGACCTTCATGGCGGCGGTGTCGACCTTGAGGACCTCGCCGCTGAACTCGCAGGAGACGATGAAGTAGCGGCCGTCGACGGAGAAGTCGGCGTGGTTGACGCCGTAGCAGCTGACCGGGAGGGCCTTGACGACCTTCATGGTGTGGGCGTCGCGGAAGACCAGCCGGCGGTCCATCGAGGCCATGACGACGGCGTACCTGCCGTCCGGCGTGAAGTACAGGTTGTAGGGGTCGTGCACGTCGACCGTCCGGCCGGCCTTGCCGGTCCTCGGGTCGATGGCGGTCAGGCTGTTGCCGAGGTCGTTGTTGACCCAGAGGGTCTTCAGGTCCCAGGACGGCACGACGTGCTGGGGCTGGCGGCCGACCGGGATGGTGTCGACGACCTTGTAGGTGGCGGGGTCGATGACACTGACGGTGTCGGAGTTGGTGTTCGGCACGTACACCCGGGAGGGGAAGCCCTTGACGACCGGGGAGAGCCGGCCCGGGCGGTCGGCGGCGTAGAGGTCGGCCGGGTCCTCCACGGGCGGCATCCCGGGCAGCACGTTCACCGTGGCCTTCCTCGCCTGCGATGAGGCCGGAGCCCGGCTCGCGGCGGTCCGGTCGGCACGGGGCTGGTCGGAGCCGCACGCGGCCAGCAGGGACAGGGCGGTGAGGGCGGTGCCGGCGGCCAGCAGGCGGGCGGCTTTCGTGGTGGGCATCAGCTCAGCAGCTCCGTGGTGGTGACCGCGCGCAGGCCGCGGCGGTCGAGTCGGTGCAGGAGGTCGGGCAGGGCGGCGACCGTGTCCGGATAGCCGAAGTGCAGGCTCACCACCGATCCGTTGGTCACCTCGGCCAGGACCTTCTCGGTGACGGCGGCGGCGCCGGGACCGGTGTAGTCGAGGGAGTCGACGTCGTACGACAGCACGTGCGGGTAGCCGGCCGCGCCCGCCAACCGGGTGACGAGCGGGGAGGCGGTGGGCGCCCGGGAGGGCCGGAACCAGGTGCCGATGGAGCCGGTGAGCCGGGTCAGCCGGTCGGCGCAGTCGGTGATCTCCCGGCGGGCCCCGGCCTCGGGGAGGTCGTTGACGGCGATGTGCCGCTGGGTGTGGTTGCCGAGGTCGTGGCCGCCGTCCAGGACGCGCCGGGCGAGGTCCGGGTGCGCGTCCAGCCAGCTGCCGACGGCGAGCACGGTGAGGCGGGCGCCGTGCTGTTCGGCCGTGGTGAGCAGGGAGCGCGCGAGCGCGGGGTCGCCCTGGCCGTGGAAGGTGAGGGCGACCTGGGGCTTGGTGCGCGGGCCGTGCGTGATCCGCACGGGCAGGCCCGGGTAGGCGCGGGGGGCGGGGGCCGCCCGGGTGGTGGCGCGGGGGGCGGGCCGGGACGCGGAGACGGGGGCGACGGTCGGGGCGGTGGGCGGGGCGGCCCGATCGGAGCCGCAACCGGCGGCGAACGCGCCGGCGGCGGCGAGCCCGGCACCCGCGCGCAGCACCCCGCGTCGGTTGGTGGTGGTCACGCGCACCATTTAAGGGGCGAATGGTAAGAAAACCGACGATTCGTCCGACTGAGGGGCGATGTCGGGTCGCGCACGCAACCCGTGCGCCGCGACGGAATCCGCGTGCTCTAGCGGTCGGCGACCCGCATCTCGAACCACGTGGTCTTGCCGCGCGGGAGGAGGTCGACGCCCCAGCGGTCGGAGAGCTTGTCGACGAGGTAGAGGCCCCGGCCGCTGACGTCCAGCTCCTGGACCGGCATCAGACAGGGCAGCCCGCGCGAGGGATCCCGGATCTCGACCCGCGTCCAGCCGGGGCGGCGGCGCATCCGCAGGCCGAAGGTGCGGGCCCCGGTGTGCCGTACGGCGTTGCCGACGAGTTCCGACACGAGTAAGACGGTGTCCTCGGTCAGCTTGGGCGACAGCCGCCAGGTGCGCAGGACGACGACCTGGGCGAGCCGGCGGGCGGTGGCCGCGGACTCCGGGCGGGACGGCAGCAGCACTTCCGCCTGCTCCGGGTTGCCGAACAGGTCGAACGCCTTGAGCGCCTGCTCGTCCTCGACCGCCGGCGACCAGCGCGCCGCGGCAGCACGGCTGTGTCCCCGCGGCTGTTCGATACCCTCCAGCCCCGCCATGCCCCCATGATGGCCGCCCGCCAGGACCCCGGGGGCCGTTCCCAGGGAATACGCCCCCCGCACGCCCCCGCTGCGAACCCGACCGCCGTCATATGCCGAGGGCATTGCGGCGGCCGGTGCGGACCCGCTGACCTGCGGCGACGGCTCGGTCCCGGGCAATCGTCAGGCTCCCTCGACGCGGCAGGCTTAAGGTCCGTTTAAGGCTCCCATAAACCGCCCCATCGAGGGACCGGGATGAGACAACCCGTCAATTGCAAGACCTGGCACGGGAGTTGCTCAAAAATTCACCTAGTGCGGCTCAGCGGAACTTCGCCTTGCCCGGCCCCTCCTCGACGAAGCTGCGCATGCCCCGCTCGCGGTCCTCGGTGGCGAACAGACCGGCGAACCAGCCCCGTTCGACCGCGAGCCCGGTGTCGATGTCCGTCTCCAGACCCGTGTCGACCGACTCCTTCGCGGCGCGCAGCGCGATGGCGGGTCCCTGCGCGAGCCGGGCGGCCCAGGCGTGCGCCTGCTCGTACACCTCGGCGGCCGGTACGACCCGGTCGACCAGGCCGAGGGCGAGGGCCTCGTCGGCCTTGACCTGACGGCCCGTGAAGATGAGGTCCTTGGCCTTGGAGGGGCCGATCAGCCGGGGCAGCCGCTGGGTGCCGCCGGCGCCCGGGATCAGGCCGAGCAGGATCTCGGGCTGGCCCAGCTTGGCGTTGTCCGCGGCGATGCGGAAGTCGGCGCACAGGGCCAGTTCGCAGCCGCCGCCGAGCGCGTAGCCGGTGATCGCGGCGACGACCGGCTTGGGGACGCGGGCCACCGCGGTGAAGGCCTCCTGGAGGGCGCGGGCGCGCAGGACCATCCCGGTGTGGTCCATGTCCTGCATCTCCTTGATGTCCGCGCCGGCCGCGAACACCCGCTCCCCGCCGTAGATCACCACGGCGCGCACGTCGTCGCGGCGGGTGGCCTCCTCGGCGAGTTCCTTCAGCCGGTCCTGGGTGGCGGTGTCCAGCGCGTTCATCGGCGGCCGGTCCAGACGCAGCGTGCCGACGCCTTCGGCGACTTCGAGAGTGACGGTCATGGGAGGCAGGTTAACGGGGACTAACGGCGCGGGGCCCGGTGCCGTTCCTCACAGCACCGGGCCCCGCGCACGGGACGGGTCACTTCTTCCAGTCGGCCCAGGACATGTTCCAGCCGTTGAGGCCGTTGGCCGGGTCCACCGTGCGGTCGTGGGAGTGCTTCACGACCACCACGTCGCCGAGCATCGAGTGGTCGAAGAACCAGGCGGCCGGGACCGACTTGTCGTAGCCGCCGCGCACGTCGCGCAGCCCGACGCAGCCGTGGCTGGCGTTGTAGTTGCCGAAGGCGTCGCCGCCCCAGTAGTTGCCGTGGATGAAGGTGCCGGAGTCGGTGAGGCGGATGGCGTGCGGGACGTCCTTGATGTCGTACTCGCCGCCGTAGCCGACGGTCTCGCCGTTCATCCGGGTGACGGTCAGCTTCTCGCTCATGACCATCTGGCCGTTCCAGGTGTCGTAGCCGGGCTTGCCCGTCGTCACCGGCAGGGTCTTGATCACCTTGCCGTCCCGGGTGACCTTCATCGTGTGCTTCTTGGCGTCCACCACGGAGACCTGGTCGCGGCCGATGGTGAACGTCACCGTCCTGCGCTGCTTGCCGTAGACGCCGTCGCGGCCTTCGACGCCGTCGAGGTCGAGGGTGACGGTGACCTTCGTGCCGGACTTCCAGTACTTCTCGGGGCGGAAGTCGAGGCGGTCGTTGCCGAACCAGTGGCCCTCGACGTCGACGGCCGGCTCGGTCTTGACGTGGATGGACTTCTCGACGTCCTCGGGGTGGGTGATGCCCCGGGTGAAGCGGAGGGAGAACGGCATTCCGACGCCGACGGTGGAGCCGTCCTCGGGGGTGAAGGTGCCGGTGAAGGTGTTCTTCGGGGTCAGCGTGGTGAAGGTGGAGTCCTCGGCGGCCTCGCGCCCGGCGGAGTCCTTCGCGACCGCGTGCACCCTGTAGGTGGTGGCGGCGGCCAGGTGGCGGGCCGGCGTCCAGGAGGTGCCGGCGCCGGATATCGCGCCGTCGACCTTCGCGCCCTTGGCGTCCTTGACGGTGACCTCGGTCAGCCTGCCCTTGGTGACGGCCACCTTCAGGGCGCCGCTCGTGTCGACGCCCTTGGCGCCCCGCTCCGGCGTGATGCTGACGGCGGCGGCCGACTGCTCGCCCTGCTGTGTCGCCCCGTTCTTGCCGTCACCCGCACCGGACGTGGAGCCGCCGCCCCCGCCGCACGCGGTGACGGCCATCAGCAGGGCGCCGGATATCAGCACCAGTCCCTCGCGGCCCCGTCCCCGGCCCCCCGTCGACGCCCCCGCTACCGGCCGCACGTTCACCTTGTCTCCCCTCGACGGACCAGGTCCGGCCCGTTCCCCACCACCTTGGTGCGCGCATATTAACCGCCGGGTTCTGAGCGGGGTGTCAGGCGAATGTCACCGTTCCGTCGCAACTTCCGTCGCTCCTTCCGTCACGAGTGACGCCGCCCGCGCCCGCCCCCAACCCGGCCCCTCACCTGGTCACTTCACCGCGCTGCCCGCTTTCCACTCCTTCCAGCCCATGTTCCACCCGCCGAGGCCGTTGTCCGGTGAGACCATCTTGTCCTTGCTGTTGACCACCTCGACGACGTCCCCGACGAGGCTGCGGTCGAAGAACCAGCCCGCCGGGGTGTCCGAGCCGCCGCCCTTGACGTCCCTGAGTCCCACGCAGCCGTGGCTGATGTTGGCCGTGCCGGGGGCCTCCGGCGCCCAGTAGTTGCCGTGCAGGAAGGTCCCGGAGTCGGTGAGCTTCATGGCGTGCGGGACGTCGGGGATGTCGTACTCGCCGCCGAAGCCGACCGTCTGGCTGTTCATGCGGGTGACCTCCAGCATGTCCATCACCACCATCTTCCCGTTGTACGTCGGGTGTTTGGGGGCGCCCGCCGTGATCGGGACGGTGGCGAGCAGCTCGCCGTCGCGCCGCACGTCCATGGTGTGCCGGGCCGCGTCGACCAGGGAGACCTGGCTGCGGCCGACGGTGAAGGAGAACGTCTTGTCCTGGAGGCCGTAGACACCGTGCGCGCCCTCGACGTCCCGCAGGTCGAGGTCGACGGTGACCTCGGTGCCGGGTTTCCAGTAGCGCTCGGGACGGAAGTCCAGGCGGTCCTTGCCGAACCAGTGCGGCCGGATCTCGACCGGCGGCCGGGCGGTGACGTGGACGGCGCGCTGCACGGCGGCGCGGTCGGTGATCTCCCGGCTGAAGGCGAGGGAGACGATCATGCCGGTGCCGACGGTGGCGCGGTTCTCGGGGGTGACGTAGCCGATGAACCGCTCGTCCGGGACGTAGGTGGTGAAGGTGGTGTGCCGGGCGGAGCGGCGGCCCCGGGCGTCCAGCGCGACGACGTCGACGGTGTACTTGGCGGCGAGCGCCAGTTGTCCCTCCTCCGGTGTCCAGGTCAGCCCGTCGGCGCTGATCCGCCCCGGTACCGGGGAGTCCTGGGCGTCCTGCGACCGCACGACGCTCACCTTCTCCAGGCGTCCGCCGGGCAGCCGCACCCGCAGCCGGTCGCCGGGGCGCACGCCCTTGGCGCCGTCGTCGGGGTTCACCCGGATGACGTCCTCGGGGGCGGGGGACCTGCCCACCGCCCCGCCCATGCCCAGGGGTCCTGAGCCGTCCGCGGAACAGCCGGCCAGCAGGGCCGTTCCCATCACTGCCGCGGCCAGCGCGGCCCACGCGCGCCGCGCGCCTCCATGTACGTGCCTCACACCGGGCTCAACGACCGGGCCCGGTCAAGGGAAACGTGAGTGCGACCCACGCGCTGGGCAGAACTCTGGGAAGGACGACACGTCGGGGGGCTTTTGGAGGGGAAGTCCCCAGCCCGCGCCGGAGCCGCCGGGCCGCGGCCGTGCCGGAGGACCGGGGTGCCGAGCGGCATGCCCGGCCGTCCGGCGCGGCCGCGCCGCCCCGGGGGCGAGCCACGAGAAGAGGGGCCGACAGGTGACGAGCGCAGCCGATCAGCGGGCACCGGCCGAGGACCCGGCCGCCGGGAGCGGTCAACCGGCGGCGGCGCCCGGCGCCCGGCGGGCCGTACCGCCCGTCCCGGGCGCCTGGCCGGGTGCGCCGACCCCGCTGGGCGCCCGGTTCCGGGTCGGCCCGGACGGGGTGGCGGGCACCAACTTCGCGTTGTGGGCGGCCGGTGCGGAGGCCGTGCGGGTGTGCCTGTTCGACGAGCGGGGCCGCGAGACACAGGTGCCGCTCGCCGAACTCACGCACGAGATCTGGCACGGCTTCGTGCCCGGCGTGCTGCCCGGTCAGCGCTACGGCTACCGGGTGGACGGCCGCTGGGACCCGTGGACCGGCGCCCGCTGGAACCCGGCGAAGCTGCTGCTCGACCCCTACGCCCGCGCGGTGGACGGCGAGTTCCGGCTGCCGCCCGAGGTGTACGGGCATGTCCGGGACTGGCCCGAGCAGCAGGTCGCGGACACCGTACGGGACGAGCGGGACTCGGCGCCGCACGTGCCGAAGGGCGTCGTCGTGCACGATGACGACGACTGGTCCGACGACCGGCGGCCCAAGATTCCCTGGGCGGACACGGTCCTCTACGAGCTGCACGTACGCGGTTTCACCCGGCTGCACCCCGGCATCCCCAAGGAACTGCGCGGCACCTACGCGGGTCTCGCGCACCCGGCCGCGATCGAGCACCTGGTGCGGCTGGGCGTGACGGCCGTGGAGCTGCTGCCGGTGCACCAGTTCGCGCACGAGGACCACCTGCTGCGCCGGGGCCTGAAGAACTACTGGGGCTACAACTCGATCGGCTACTTCGCCCCGCACGCGGCCTACGCGGCCTCCGGCACGAGGGGCGAGCAGGTCGGCGAGTTCAAGCGGATGGTGCGCGCGCTGCACGCGGCCGGCGTCGAGGTCATCCTCGACGTGGTCTACAACCACACCGCCGAGGCCGGCGAGCTGGGCCCGACCCTCTCCCTGAAGGGCATCGACAACCGCGGCTACTACCGGCTCCAGGGCGACGCCCGCCGCTACGCCGACTACACCGGCTGCGGCAACACCCTGCACGTGGTGCAGCCCCAGGTGCTGCGGCTGATCACCGACTCGCTGCGCTACTGGGTGACGGAGATGGGCGTCGACGGCTTCCGCTTCGACCTGGCGGCGGCGCTGGCCCGCTCGATGCACGACGTCGACATGCTCTCCCCCTTTCTCGCCGTCATCGCCCAGGACCCGGTGCTGCGCCGGGTGAAGCTGATCGCCGAGCCCTGGGACATCGGCTCGGGCGGCTACCAGGTGGGCGCCTTCCCGCCGCTGTGGACGGAGTGGAACGACCGCTACCGCGACACCGTGCGGGACTTCTGGCGGCACGCGCTGCCGGACGTGCGCGAGATGGGCTACCGGCTGTCCGGCTCCAGCGACCTGTACGCCTGGGGCGGCCGGCGCCCGTACGCCTCCGTCAACTTCGTCACCGCGCACGACGGTTTCACCCTGCGGGACCTGGTCTCCTACGAGCAGAAGCACAACGAGGCCAACGGGGAGGGCAACCGGGACGGCACCGACGACAACCGGGCCTGGAACTGCGGCGCGGAGGGCGAGAGCGCGGACCCGGCGGTACGGGTGCTGCGCCGCCGGCAGCTGCGCAACCTGCTCACCACGCTGCTGCTGTCCACGGGCGTGCCGATGCTGGTGGCCGGGGACGAGCTGGGCCGCACCCAGCGCGGCAACAACAACGCCTACTGCCAGGACAACGAGATCGGCTGGCTGGACTGGTCGCTGCTGGACGATCCCGGCTGGCGGGCGCTGTGCGAGCTGGTCTCGCGGCTGATCGCGCTGCGCCACCGGCACCCGGTGCTGCGCCGGCGCGCCTTCTTCTCCGGCCGCGCCCACTCGGCGGACGGGCTGCGGGACCTGGCCTGGTTCACCGCCCGGGGCACCGAGATGACCGAGGGCGACTGGTACGCGCCGGCGGCCACGCTCGGCATGTACCTCTCCGGGCGGGACATCCCGGGCCGGGACGAACGGGGCGCGCCGATCCTGGACGACAGCTTCCTCGCGGTCCTGCACGCGGGCGAGCGGCCGACCCGCTTCGTCCTGCCGGGGACGCCGTGGGCCGAGCGGTACGAGGTGGTCGTGGACACCTCCCGCGAGGACCAGTCAGCGCCGCCGGGCACCCCGCACTTGGCGGGCGCGGAGATCACGGTGCCGGGTCGGGCGGTGCTGCTGCTGCGGGTGGCCTGAACCCGGCGCACGTCCGTGCGAGAGACTCCCCTGGCCTGTGCCTTCGCTGTGCGTGACGCGGATCACGTCTGCCGAGTGCAGCGCGGAGGGGGGTCCAGGGCCTTTCCCCTGGTGTGGAGAGCCGGCGAGGACGGGACCGTGGGGATGGAGCAGACGAGGGCCGGTGAGTACGACGCGTTCGTGGCGGCCCGCTGGTCGGTGCTGTTCCATCTCGCCCGTCTGCTCACCGGCGGGGACCGGCACCGCGCCGAGGACCTGTTGCAGGAGTCGCTGGTCAAGCTCTGGTTCGTCTGGCCGAAGGTCGCCGACGAGGCGCCGGAGGCGTATGTGCGCAAGGTGCTGGCCCGGGCCGCGGCCCGCTCGGCGCGGCGGCGCTGGTGGGGCGAGCGGCCGGTGGAGGAGCTGCCGGAGGTGGCGGCGGCCGGCGACATGTCGGCGGCCGTGGCGGAACGCTCCCGGCTGGAGGCGGCGCTCGCGCGGCTGCCCCCGCGGCAGCGGGCCGCCGTGGTGCTGCGCTACTACCAGGACCTGCCCGACCGGCAGGTCGCGGAGACCCTGGGCTGCCCGGTGGGCACGGCCCGGTCCCACGCCGCGCGCGGGGTGGCCCGGCTGCGCGAGCTGCTGGCCGACGTCATCGAGCCGGTGGGGTGAGGAGAGGCCCATGGAGCGCGGAGTGCAGGGGGAGGGTATGGAACACGGAGTGCGAGGGGACGGCGGGGACCGGGTGTTCGCCGACGGGCCCCCGACGCGATCCGGCGCCTCGGACCGTCCCGACGTGTTCGAGAGCCGGCTGGCCGAGCTGATGCACGCCTCCCGGGAACCGGCCCGGTTCGGCCCCCGGCACCGGGAGGCGCTGCGGGCCGGGGTGCGGGCGCGGCGGCGGGCGCGGGCCGCGCGGCGGGCCGCCGGGTCGGTGCTGGCGGTGGCCGGGCTGGGCCTCGGCCTGTTCCTGTGGCCGCACGGACAGACCGACGACCGGCCCAGCGCACCGGGACCCCGCCCGGCGGTCAGCCCGGCGCCGGATCCGAGCGGCCCGCCGTCCTCGACACCGACCGGGCCGCCCACGGCGCCGGAGACCACGAGCACCGTCCTGCCGGACGCGCCGACCGTGACGACCTCCGACCCGCCCACCGGTACGGCGAGTTCGACGGCCGGTGACGACGGACCGTCACCGACGGCCACCGCCTCGGAAACCTGGACCGCCCCGCCGCCGACCGACACGGCCGACCCCTCCGACACCCCTTCCTCCGTGATCAGCGCGACCGGCTGACCCGGCCCGCGCCGATTCGCCCCCCTCCCCCGCGTGCCCCCGGCATGCCCGAGACGATCGACGACCGACAGGGACCCACGTGACAGACATCCGACCGGGCCGGCCTCCGGCCGCGGCCCCCGTGCCCCGGCGCGCCCCGCTGCCGGCCCGGCACGACGAGCCCGTCCTGGACGTGGTCGTACCGGTGTTCAACGAGGAGAAGGATCTGGAGCCCAACGTCCGGCGGCTGCACGCGCATCTGCGGGACACCTTCCCCTACCCGTACCGGATCACGGTCGCCGACAACGCGAGCACCGACCGCACCCCGGCCATCGCGACGCGGCTCGCCGCCGAGCTGCCCGAGGTGGCCTCGCTGCGGCTGCCGGAGAAGGGGCGGGGCCGGGCGCTGCGGGCGGCCTGGTCGGGCTCGCGGGCGCCGGTGCTGGCGTATCTCGACGTGGATCTGTCCACCGGGCTGGCCGCGCTGCTGCCCCTGGTGGCGCCGCTGATATCCGGCCACTCCGACCTGGCCATCGGCACCCGGCTGGCGCCGGGCGCGCGGGTGGTGCGCGGGACCAAGCGCGAGGTCATCTCCCGCTGCTACAACATCCTGCTGCGGTGCGCCCTGTCCGTCGGCTTCTCGGACGCGCAGTGCGGGTTCAAGGCGGTGCGCCGGGAGGCCGCCGAGCGGCTGCTGCCACTGGTGCGGGACGGGGAGTGGTTCTTCGACACCGAGCTGCTGGTGCGCGCCGAGCGGGCGGGCCTGAGGATCCACGAGGTGCCGGTGGACTGGGTGGACGACCCGGACAGCAGTGTGGACATCGTCGCCACCGCGCTGGCCGACCTGCGCGGGATCGCCCGGATGCGGCGCGAGCTGGCCGGGCGCCGTACGGGCGGGAAGGCGGTGGCCTCGTGACCGCGACCGCCCTGCCCGGCATACCCACCTCCGCGCCCCGGCCCGGCCCGGAGCCCGCGCTGCGGGCGGCCGCCCGCCGGCACGGGCCGGTACTGGCGCTGTTCGGCGCGCTCAAGCTGGCCGGTTTCTGCTCCTTCATGTACCTGCTGTCCTCGGCCGGCGACTTCCGCACCAAGCAGCCCCGGTTCGGCGGCGGAGCGCACGCCTGGGACGTGCTGGCCACCTGGGACGGCTGGTGGTACCAGCAGATCGCGCTGCACGGCTACGACCCGAAGCTGATCCCGGTCCCGGGCGCCACCGGTCTGATCACGCTGGAGGGCAACTCGGCGGCGTTCTTCCCGCTGTACCCGGCGCTGATCCGGCTGACCTCGTCCCTCACAGGGCTCGGTTCCTACGGCGCCGGGATGCTGGTGTCGGTCCTCGCCTCCTTCGCCGCCGCGCTCGGCGTCTACGCCGTCGCCGAGCACCTGGGCGGCCGGCGCACCGGGCTCGCGGCGGCCGGACTGTGGGCGGTGTGGCCGGGCTCGGGCGTGGAGTGGGCGGTCTACTCCGACTCCCTCTACGTCGCCCTCGCCGCCTGGGCCTGCCACGCCGTGCTGACCCGCCGCTGGCTCACGGCCGGTGTCCTCGTCTTCGCGGCGGGCCTCAACCGGCCGACGGCCGCCGCCCTGATCGCCGCGCTCGGCCTCGCCGCGCTGCTCGCCCTGCGCCGCGGCCAGGACGGCGTACTCCGTCCCCTGCTGGCCGCCGCCATCGCCCCGCTCGGCCTGTTCGGCTACCTCCTGTGGGTCGGCAACCGCATGGGCGACCTGGGCGGCTACTTCAAGCTCCAGTCCGGCGCCTGGGCGCACAGCTTCGACTACGGCGAACAGACCCTGGACGTCCTCACGTCCGTACCGGTCGGCAAGTTCGACTACCTCTTCGCCTACCCCTTCGCGGACGTCATCTCGGTCTGCGTCATCCTGCTGGCCTGCGCCCTGCTCCCACTGCTGATCCGGCTGCGCCCGCCGGCGGTCCTGGTCGTCTACACCGTCCTGACCCTGCTGCTGGTCCTCGGCAGCCAGCAGATCGTCGCCAACATCTCCCGCTACCTCCTCCCCTGCTTCCCCCTGTTCCTCCCCCTCGCCTCCGCCCTGCGCCGCCTCAGCCTCCCCATGCTGTGCACCCTCCTGGGCATCGCGGCCCTGGCCTCCGGCTCGTACGCGGGGTACGCGCTGTTCGAGCTGGGGGTGCCGTGACCGGGGTTCAGGCCATGCCGTCGAGGAGGGCCTGGAGGTAGTCCTCCAGTCGTCCGGTCAGCAGGGCCGGGGTCAGTTCCGCCCGGCCGCTCTCGCGCCACGGGACGGCGACCTTCTCGGCGTCCGGCGCGAAGGCGAGGGCGTCCAGCAGCCGCCAGTACAGACGGTCGGCCGCGTCCTCGGCGAGGGTGCCGCCCGCCGCCGTGTACCGGTCGGCGAAGCGCAGGCCCGCCGGGGCGCCGTGCAGCAGGGCCAGCGCCGTCGAGCAGTGGGCGACGTCCAGGTCGGCCGGTCCCCAGGAGGTCTCCACCCAGTCGACGACCCCGCTGATCCGCAGGTCGTCGCCGTCGCCGGTGAACAGGACGTTGCCGGGGTGGAAGTCCCGGTGCAGGAAGCGGCCCCGGTACGCGGGCGGCTCGCGCCGGATCACGTCAACGGCCCGCCGCCACAGCTCGGGCCGCTCGGTGTGCTCGGGCGGGCGCACCCGCTCGGGGGCGGTCCAGGCCTGGTAGACGCGGGGCCGGTCCCCGGCGGCCACAGGCAGCCGGTGGATGCCGAGCAGTTCGCGGGCCAGCAGCCCGGCCCGCCGCTCCGCCTCCGCCTCCTCCAGGCGCACGGTCCCGGGCAGCAGGGTCATCAGCAAGGACGGATGGTCGCAGTACCGGGCCGTGGCGTCGACGGCGACCAGCCCGGCCGCGGGCACCTCCGTGCCGTCGAGCAGGCGCAGCACGGCCGCCTCGCGGTTCAGCAGGCCTTCCGCGTGCCGGACGTAGAAGGGCTTGGTGAACGAGCGCAGGACGAGCGAGCGCCGGCCGTCCGGCCCGGCGATGTCGAGGCGCCGCATCCGCGACGTCCAGCCGCCGCGCAGCAGTACGGCGCCCTCGACGCGCTCCCCCGCGGACAGGCCCTTCTCCACCCAGGCGCGCGTCGCGCTCCAGACCTCGTCATCTTGACTCGTCGTCATGAGGCCCAGGCTACGCAGCCGGTGCGCTAGACCAGGCTGTCCCGCCAGGCCCGGTGCAGGTCGGCGTAGCGGCCGCTGGTGGTGACGAGGGTGCGGGGGTGGCCGTCCTCGATCACCCGGCCGTGCTCCATCACCAGCACGCGGTCGGCGATCTCGACGGTGGAGAGGCGGTGCGCGATGACCACCGCGGTACGGCCGCGCAGGACCGTCGCCATGGCCTGCTGGACGGCCTGCTCGCCGGGGATGTCCAGGGAGCTGGTGGCCTCGTCCAAGATGAGGACCGCCGGGTCGGCGAGCAGGGCGCGGGCGAAGGCGACCAGTTGGCGCTGGCCGGCGGAGATCCGGCCGCCGCGCCGGCGGACGTCGGTGTCGTAGCCGTCGGGCAGGGCGCTGATGAACTCGTGGGCGCCGATGGCCTTCGCGGCCCGCTCGATCTCCTGCCGGCCGGCGTCGGGCCGGCCGATGGCGATGTTGTCCGCGACCGTGCCGGAGAACAGGAACGCCTCCTGGGTCACCATCACGACCCCGCGCCGCAGTTCGGGCACGGACAGCTCGCGCAGGTCGACCCCGTCGAGCAGGACGCGGCCCTCGGTGGGGTCGTAGAACCGGGCGAGGAGCTTGGCCAGGGTGGACTTGCCGGCGCCGGTGGTGCCGACGACGGCGACGGTCTGCCCGGCCGGCAGGGTCAGGTCGAAGCGGGGCAGCACCTCGCCGCCGGTGCGGTAGGCGAAGCGGACGCCGTCGAACACCACCTCTCGGCCCGGCAGTTCGTCCTCCAGCGGCGGGAGTTCGCGCGCGGTGACCGGTTCGGGCACGGACGGCTCCTGGGCCAGCAGGCCGGCGATCTTCTCCAGGGAGGCCGCGGCCGACTGGTAGGAGTTCAGGAACATGCCGAGCCGGTCGATGGGGTCGTACAGGCGGCGCAGATAGAGCACGGCCGCCGCCAGCACGCCCAGTTCCAGCGAGCCGGACGCCACCCGGTAGGCGCCCCACAGCACGATGCCCGCGACCGCCGTGTTGGCCACCAGCCGGGAGCCGACCACATAGCGGGCCATCTCCAGCAGGGTGTCCCCGTTGGTCCGCTCGTGGGTCCGGTTCAGCAGCGCGAACTCGCCCTCGTTGGCGGTCTCCCGGCGGAAGGCGCGCACCGGGCGGATGCCGTTCACCGTCTCCACGAACTTCACGATCACCGAGGCGATCGCCGTCGACCGCGAGCGGAACGCCCGCCCGGCGCGCCGCTGGTAGAGCCGGACCAGCAGGTACAGCGGTACGAAGGAGGCCACCGCGACGGCGCCGAGTCCGAGGTCGAGCCAGAGCAGCATCGCCGAGATGTACACGAAGGACAGCAGGACGGTGACGAGTTCCTGGAGGCCCTCGTCGAGGAGTTCGCGCAGCGACTCCACGTCGGTGGTGGAGCGGGAGATCAGCCGGCCGGAGGTGTAGCGCTCGTGGAAGTCGACGCTGAGCGCCTGCGCGTGCCGGAAGATCCGGCCCCGCAGGTCCAGCAGGACGTCCTGGCTGACCCGCGCGGAAACCTGGATGAACGCGAACTGGAGGACGCCGGAGGCGAGGGCGCACAGAAGATAGCCGACGCCCACCGCGACCAGCGGGCCGTGCCGGTCCTCCCGGAACGCCGGTACGGCGCGGTCGATGGCGTACGCCACCAGCAGCGGGCCGGTCTGCACGGCCGCCTGTTGCAGCAGGAGCAGCAGGACGGTCAGGGCGACGCGGGGCTTCATCGGCGCGAGCAGCGAGCGCAGCAGGGCGGCGGTGGCGCCGGGCGGGGTGGGCAGGACGTCCCGGTCGAAGGGGTCGTCGTCGCCGGTGGTGCCGTGGGGGCGGACGGGTTCCTCTGGTTCGGTGCCGGTAGGGGTGGAGGCGGTGGTGGTCAACGGGGGTCGTCCTCCTGTGCGCCGGGCGGGGGCCCGGAAGGTGCGCCGGGCTCTGTCCCGGAAGGTGCGCCGGACTCTGCGCTCTGCTGGGCTCCGGACATCAGACGGGCGTACTCGGGGTGGTCGCGCAGCAGTTCCTGGTGGGTGCCGACGGCGGCGACGCGGCCGCCGGAGAGCAGGGCGACGCGGTCGGCCAGCAGCACGGTCGAGGGGCGGTGGGCGACGATCAGGGCGGTGGTGTCGGCGAGCACCTCGCGCAGCGCGGCCTCGACGGCGGCCTCGGTATGCACGTCCAGGGCGGACAGCGGGTCGTCCAGGACGAGGAAGTCGGGCCGGCCCACGACCGCGCGGGCCAGGGCGAGGCGCTGGCGCTGGCCGCCGGACAGGCTCAGACCCTGCTCGCCGACCCGGGTGTCGGTTCCGTCGGGCAGCGCGTGCGCGAAGCCGGCCTGGGCGACGGCGAGGGCCCGGTCGAGGTCGGCCCGGTCCGCGCCCTCGGGTGCGCCCATGAGGACGTTGTCCCCGACGCTCGCGGAGAACAGCGTGGGTTCCTCGAAGGCGACGGCGACCCGGGCGCGCAGTTCCGCGCGGGGCATGGCCGTGATGTCGACGCCGTCCAGGGTGATACGGCCGGACGTGACCTCGTGCAGACGCGGTACGAGCGCGGTCAGCGTGGTCTTGCCGCTGCCGGTCGCGCCGACCAGGGCCAGCGACTCACCGGGGCGGATGTGCAGGTCGACGCCGGTGAGCAGGGGCGGGGAGCCGGGAGGCGCGTCCGGGTAGCGGAAGCGGACGTCCTCGAAGCGCAGTCCGGTGGCGGTGGTGGCGTCGGAGGGGCGGGCCGCCTGCGCGGTCGTGGCCGACTCCCGCTCCGGTTCCTCGTCCAGCACCTCGAAGTACCGTTCCGTCGCCGTCGCCGCCTCCTGGCTCATCGCGAGCAGGAAGCCGATCGAGTCCACCGGCCAGCGCAGCGCGAGGGCCGTGCTGAGGAAGGCGACCAGGGTGCCCGCGGACAGCGTCCCGTCCGCGACCCGGACCGCGCCCAGCACCAGGGCGGCGCCGATCGCCAGCTCGGGGAGGGTCACGATGACGGCCCAGATGGCGGCCAGCAGCCGCGCCTTGCGCAGTTCCGTGCCGCGCAGGCCGGCCGTGAGCGTGTGGAACGCCCGGGCCTGGCTGCGGTGCCGGCCGAAGCCCTTGATGACGCGGATGCCGAGCACGCTCTCCTCGACGAGCGTGGTCAGGTCGCCGACCTGGTCCTGGGCGCGCCGGGCCACCTCCGCGTACCGCCGCTCGAAGACCGCGCAGGTCCACATCACGGGGATCACGGGCCCGAGGACGACCAGGCCGAGGGTCCAGTCCTGGAGCAGCATGATGATGACGCCGACCAGGATGGTCACGCCGTTGACGAGCAGGAACGTCAGCGGGAAGGCGAGGAACATCCGCACGAGCATCAGGTCGGTGGTGCCCCGGGAGAGCAGCTGGCCCGAGGCCCAGCGGTCGTGGAAGGCGATCGGCAGCCGCTGGAGGTGCCGGTAGAGGTCGGCCCGCATCGACGCCTCGACGTGCGACAGCGGCCGGGCGACCAGCCAGCGCCGGAAGCCGAACAGGACCGCCTCCGCGATGCCGAGCAGCAGCAGGTACAGCGCGCCGAGCCAGATGCCGCCGAAGTCCTGGCCGGCGACCGGGCCGTCGACCATCCACTTCAGGACGAGCGGGATGACCAGGCCGGTACAGGACGCCACGATCGCGATGAACGCGGCGCTGAACAGCCGGGCGCGGACGGGGCGGACGTACGGCCACAGCCGCAGCAGGGCGCGGACCGCTGAGCGGCCGGTCTCGGGGGTTGCACGTGTCGTGGGCATCACCGGCGAGGTTACGGACCGAGGCCGCCGCCGCCCACCGAGTTTCGGCCCGGTCCGGTTCCCACGTTGGTCGTACGACCTGGGTTTTCCGGACATCGCGGGTGGGGCCGGGGGCCGGGGCCGGTGGATCGGACGACGCCCGTGGGTGGGGCCGTGGGGCGGGGCTGGCCGATCGGAGGACGCCGGCGCGAACGGTCGCGCGACACACCGTCCCGCGCCGCGGGTCGCTCCCCCTCTCCCCCGAGTCCCTACTCCTCCGGATCGTCCCCGTGCCACGTCCGCCACAGTGCCGCGTACGCCCCGCCGGCCCGTACCAGGTCCTCGTGCCGGCCCAGTTCGGTGAGGCGGCCGCCCTCCATCACCGCCACCCGGTCGGCGTCGTGGGCGGTGTGCAGGCGGTGGGCGATGGCGATGACCGTACGGCCGCGCAGTACGGCGGCGAGGGCGCGCTCGGTGTGCCGGGCCGTGGCGGGGTCGAGGAGGGCGGTCGCCTCGTCCAGGATCAGCGTGTGCGGGTCGGCCAGCACCACCCGGGCCAGCGCCAGTTGCTGTGCCCCGGAGCCGTCGGTCGGGCAGCCTCCCGGGCCCAGTGCCGAGTCGAGGCCGTCCGGCAGCGCGCGGACCCAGTCCTCGGCGCCCACCGCGGCGAGCGCCGCCCACAGGTCGCCGTCCGTGGCGGACGGCTCGGCGATCAGCAGGTTGTCGCGGACCGTGCCCAGGAACACGTGGTGCTCCTGGGTGACCAGCACCACCTGGCGGCGCAGCAGCTCAGGGGCCAGGTCGGCGACCGGTACCCCGCCCACCGTCACCGTGCCGCCGCCCGGCCGGTCGATGCCGGCGAGCAGCCGGCTGAGCGTCGTCTTGCCGGCGCCCGAGGGACCCACCACCGCGAGCCGTTCCCCGGGCCGTACCGTCAGGTCGACCCCGGCCAGTACCTCGCCGCCGCGCGGATAGGCGTACCGGACCCCGCGCACCTCGATCAGGTCGTCGGCCGGGACCGGCGACCCGGCCCCGGCGGTCCCGCGCGGCGCCTTCGCCAGGCCCTCCACGCGGGCGAACGAGGCGCCGCTGCTCTGGAGTTGCTCCACCCGCATCAGGATCTGGTCCAGCGGTTCGGTGAACTGCCGCAGGTACAGCGCCGCCGCGACCACCGCGCCGATCCCGACCGCGCCCCGCGCGTGCAGCCACCCGCCGAGCAGCAGCACCCCGGCGACGGGCACGGTGTACGTCACCTCGACGGCCGGGAAGAACACCGTGCGCAGGTACAGGGTGTGGAAGCGGGCGCGACGGGACGCCTCCAGCGCGTCCCGGCTCGCCGCGATCCGCCGCTTCCGCAGCCCGAAGGCCTCCACGGTCCGGGCCCCGGCCGCCGTGGCCGCCACGATCTCGGCCACCTCGGAGGTCGCCGCGCCCTCCGCGAGATAGCCGTCCCTGGCCCGCCGCAGATACCAGCGCAGCGCCAGCCAGATGGGGGTCAGCCCGAGCAGTCCGAACAGTCCGAGCAGCGGGTCGAGCGCGCACACCGCGCCCAGGACGAACAGCGCCTGCACGGTGTTGACCAGCAGTTCGGGGCCGACGTCGCGCAGGGTGGTGCCGACCGTCGCCACGTCCGCCGTGCCGCGCGCCGTCAGGTCGCCGGTGCCGGCCCGCTCCACCACGGACGCCGGCAGCGCCAGCACCCGGTCGACGTACTCCTCGCGCACCCGGGCCAGCGTCCGCTCGCCGAAGCGGTGGCCGACGTACCGCGCCCAGCGGGCCAGCAGCAGCTGGGCCGGCGCGCACAGCAGGATCCACAGGGCCAGCCGGTCCACCGCGCCGGCCCCGCCGCCCGCGCGCACCTCGTCCACGATCCGGCCGACCAGCCACGGCCCGACCAGCCCCACGCCGGCCGCCAGCGCGTTCAGCAGCAGCACGGCGGCGAACGCCCGCCCGTCGGCCCGCGCGAGCCGCACCATGGTCCGCCGTACCGCCGCCCGGTCGGCGACCGGCAGCAGCCCCTCGCCCGCCGTCATCGGGCCACCTCCTCGGCGTCCTCGCCCGCCGTCATCGGGCCATCTCCTCGGTGTCCTCGGCCGCCACGTCCCGCGCGACCAGCCGCCGGTAGCCCGGCTCCGCGCGCAGCAGCCGCCGGTGCGGGCCGCTCGCGGCCACCTTGCCGTCCACCAGGAACAGCACGGTGTCCGCCCGGTCCAGCACCAGCGGCGAGGTCGACGCCACCACCGTCGTACGGCCCTCGCGTGCCTGCCGCAGCCGCTCGGCGACCGTCGTCTCGGTGTGCGCGTCCAGTGCCGAGGTCGGCTCCACCGCCAGCAGCACTTCCGCGTCGGCCAGCAACGCCCTTGCCAGCCGCAGCCGTTGCCGCTGACCGCCGGACAGGCTGCGGCCCTGCCCGGTCACCCACGAGTCGGGGCCGTCCGGCAAGGCACGCACCACGTCCTCGGCGGCGGCCGCCCGCACCGCCCGTCCGAGTGCCGCGTCGTCGGCCGGCCGACCGGCCGCCACGACCTCCCGCAGCGGCCCCGCGAACAGGTCCGCCTCGTTGTCCGCGACCAGGATCCGCTCCCGTACGGCGTCCAGCGGGACCGCGTCCAGCCGGGTCCCGCCCCAGGTGACGTCGGTCGGCCCGTACCGCCCCAGCCGGTCCACCACGGCAACGGCGTCGGCCGGGCGGGCGGTGACCAGCGCGGTCAGCCGGCCCGGTACGACCCGGGCGCCGGACACGGGATCCACCAGCTCGGCGGGCCCGGGAGGCGGCGTCTGCGTGCCGGTGTCCGGTTCCGGCGCCAGCCGCAGCAGCCCGACCACCCGGCGTGCCGCCACCACGCCCCGGTTCAGCTCGTAGGCCAGCTCCACGAAGAACGCCACCGGACCGATCAGCACCGCCACATAGCCGTACACCGACACCAGTTCGCCGACGCTGATCCGCCCCTCGGCGGCGAGGCGCGCGGCGAGCCAGGTCACCACCGCCAGGAACAGGGTCGGCAGGCCCACGCCGAGCGCCTGCACCCAGCTCGCCACCGCGCCCACCCGGTAGCCCTGCGCCCGCAGCCGCCCCGAGTCGCGCCGGTACGCGTCCGCGAACAGCCCTTTGCCACCGAGACCGTTGAGGACGCGCAGCCCGCCCGCGAGGTCGCCGATCCGCGCGGTCAGCACACCCTGCCGCTCCCGGTACTCGCTCTCGGCGCCCTGGAGCCGCAGCGTCAACGGCCCGGTGAGCAGCGCCAGCACCGGCAGCCCGAGCAGCACCACCGCGGCCAGCGGCGCCGAGATGCCCAGCAGCAGCGCCGCGACCACCGCGTAGACCACGACCGAGCCGACACCGGGGCCGACCACGGTCAGCGCCTGCGCCAGGATCTGCACGTCACCGACGCCGATCGTCACGACCTCGCCGGCCCCGGCCCGGCGCGACAGCGCGGCACCGAGCCGCACGGTGTGCCCCACCACCAGTTTCACCGTGCGGAAGTTGGCGTCCATCCGCACCCGGGTCATCGTCCGGTGCCGCAGGATGCTCACCCACGCGTTCAGCGCGCCGAGCGCGAACATCACCCCCGTCCAGCCGGCCAGCACCGCGGACCGCCCCGGCACCAGCCCGTCGTCCACGGCCCGCGCCATCAGGTACGGCTGCGCCGCCATCAGCACCATCCACGCACTGCCCAGCAGCGCCCCGGCCGCCGAGCGCCCCCGCTGGCACATCACCAGCCACCACAGATAGCGCCAGCCACCACGGGTGTCCGGCGCCCCGGGGTCCTCGTACGCGTCGATCATCCGTCCCCCGGTCGGCTCGCCCTGCGGGAACGCCGAACCTATCCGGGGCCGACCGGAGCGCTCCAACGAATATCGGGCAGGCGCCGTGTCAGTCGGCCGCGAGGGCGGCGGAGATCAGGCCGGCGCCCATCCACTTCAGGACGAGCGGCATGACCGGGCTGGTGCGGGACGCCGTGATCGCGATGGACGCGGCGGGGAAACAGCGGGGCTCGGCCCTTTCGCGTGGGCGTTGCCCTGCTTCTCCACGGTCGGGTGAACCCGGTTCGATGCCTTCGGGGTTGCCGGCCCCGCAGAAAGGCGACGAGTCGCGGCTCGGCCGCAGGAGCGACCTCTGCCGCGCTTCTGGTCCTGCGGCTCATCGCGGCCGGACGCACCCCACAGGACGCCGAAGAGTGGGCCGCGGAGTGCCCAGCGTGGCAGCGGGCGCAAACGGGCAGGCGATGGCGATGGCCCTACGGCCACGCAGTACGGCGGTGGGGGCGCGCTCGGTGTGCCAGGCCCTGGAGTCGGCCCGGCCACGCAGGCGGCCTCGGATTCCCGCGCTCACGGCGCGGACGGGCACCATGCGGGCGCGGGCGTCGGCGGTCGCGTCTCAGCGCACTGCGGCCACCCGAGCGCTGGAGGTCGCACACCGTCACCTGGAGGCTCCGCCCGCTACCGCGCACCCGTGGTTCCACGGCATGAGCCCCACAGTGGCCGATCCATCCGACACCGACGCATGGAACGCGTACCTCGCCGAGAGCAACGCCAAGCAGGCACGCAAACGGGTGGCGGCCGATGTGCTGCTGCGGGATCCGTCCGGCCGCGTACTCCTGGTGAACCTCACCTACAAACCGGGATGGCGGAGGCGAACGGGCCACCGGGGGGTGCGGTGTGCCGTGAACTGATGGAGGAACTCGGTGTACGCGTCGCACTGCTCGGGCTGCTGGTGGTGGACCGGGCGGCTCCGCAGAGACCTTGGGACGATCAGCTCGCGTTCGTCGTCGACGGCGGTACCCGCCATGTGATCGACTGCGTCCCGCTGCCGAACCCCCAGCGGGCAGAGGCATGGCTACGCACGTTGCTGTGGTCCCGTCCGAATTGGTGCGGGACGGGGCCGGACGACGGTCGCCGATCCATCGGAAAGGCCTCCCGACCTTTCCTCCACGCGGCGGCGAGCTCATCTCCTCACCACCAAGTGACCCTCATATGTGCCAAGTTCGCATCCGCGTCGTTCCCCTGCGATGATCGGCCGCTGACGTTCTGGCACATTCACGGAGCTGAGTTGGGGGAAGGGTGTTCCACGAGCGAGTTTCCAGAGTGCCCATGCGATGGGTCTGCGCGGCCGCCGTCGTCGCGTGCACGCTGTCGGGTTGCGCGGACAATGGCGGCAGCGGGGCACCCGGGGAGGCGACATCGTCGGCGACGACCGGCAGCCCCTCTCCGGCGCCCCGACCCGTGCACGATCCGCCGACGACCTTCGCGGTCGGCCACGGCAGCATGATGCCGGAGACGGCCGTCGCGGGACGACTGTCCGTGGCCGGCACGTTGAAGAGCGACCTGCCGGTGGCCCTGTACCGCGGGACCGCGTTCGTCGCGTCCACCGACCGTTTGCAGGCCGTGGACACCGCGACCGGTCAGATCACGGCCACGGTCCGGCCCCAGGGCAAGCCGGTGGGCTCGGGCAGCGAATGGGACACCGTTCTCGCTTCGGCACCGGTACTGGCCACCGCGCAGGGCACCGAGATGGTGATCACGCCGTTCGTGGTGCGACAGACCGGTACGGGGACCCGGGCGGACCACACGGTCGTGGAGATCACGGCGGTCAACGCGACCACGGGAAGGCTCATATGGAGGCTGACGCTCCGCCCGCCACACTGGGACGATGTCTATTCCGATCTGCGGACGTCCGTCGTGGGCGCAGAGGGGGGCGTCGCCGTGGTCCGCGTCTCCACGCAGAGCGGTGATCACGCCATGGCGTACGGCATCGATCTCGGCACCTCCCGCCGGACATGGGCCGTCGGTCAGTTCCAGGCGGGCGCCGTAGCCGGAGGTTCCGTGGTGGGAACGGCCCTCGATGACAATGTCGGCATCGATCAGCGTCCCGCGGGGTTTGACCTCACCTCGGGCAGACTCCGCTGGCGAGGCGAACACAGCACCGACGTGGGCACCGCCCCGGCCGGCCCCCGCCTGGTACGCGTGGCCGGCCGGGACTACGACAGCGGCGACGCCTACGACCGCCTCGTGGATCCCGGCTCCGGCCGTACGGTGCGAACGATGCCGGCGGACCTGGCAGGCGCCGGGTGCACCTATGACGAGCGCAGCACTCTGGTCTGCTCCGGCAAGGGAACGCGGTCACAGACCGCCTGCGGCCTGGACACCTCCACCGGCAAGGTGCTGTGGCAGCTCCCCGACAGGCGGGCCGACCGGATCGCTCCCGTGATCACGACGGCCTGGCACGGGCGGGTCTACGGCACGACCGACCACGGTCCGGTCGCCCTGGACGCACGCACCGGCAAGGACCTGCCGAACCCGGGCGCCGCGCCGTTCCTCGTCAACGAGTCGGCCGGCCTCGCCCTGGACAAGGGCGGTTCGAACCTGATCGTCTACCCCACCAGCGGCTGACACCGGGCACGGCCCCGGGCGACCGTCAGCGCTCGGGGCCCTGCTGACGACCGGCACGGCGGGGGTCTCGCTGTGTGTCGCGGTGCTGGTTCTGCGCCGGGGCCTTGTTCTGCCGGGTCTGCGCGGTGGAGCGCCCTTGCGCCTGAGAGGGCCGTTCGGATTTGGCACGCAGGGCGTCCAGCCTGCTCTGGACACCGGCACTGCGCCCGTCCTGGCCACGGCCGCTCTCCCTCTCCGCCCTCTGGGGAAGTGCGGTCCGCTCCGCAGCCTTCCCTGCGTTTCGTTCCTTCAATTTGGCTTCTGCCGCGCGGACTTCTTGAACGCGTTCGACGGGGACCTCGGGTTTCAGAACAGTGCGGATCTTCTGTTCGCCGATCGCCTCGTTACCGGTCGGGACGACGACATTCCGATAGCGCTCGTTCTGCAGCAGGTCGGCAGCCTGGTGGTACTGCCTGGCCCGCTCCGGCTGTCCGGCGGACATCTGCTCGAAGTGACCCGACCGCGCGATCTCATACAGCTCGTGGTTGTCGGTCTTCGCCTGGAAGCTGTCCGGCGTGTGGAACTGGAGCTCGAACCTCTGGCCGCTCTCCTGCTGCTGCCAGGTGGTGTTGATCCCCTTGTAGGCCGGGTCCTGCCAAGTGTTCTTCTCCGACCCCGGCACGGGCTCGTATCCCAACGCCTTGAGACGCCCGTAGGTCTCCTGGGTGGCTTGAGCGTAGTTCTCCGGCTCGAAGGTGAGCGTGTAGCGGTTGAGGTCGTTGACCCTTCCGAGGACCCTGCCGACGTCCGCCCCACGGCTCACGTCCACGGCTACTTTGCGGCGCAGGGAGTCGAGTCCCTTGAGGGAGTGACCGACCTCCTCGATGCCGTTCGCCTTCTCGTCACCGACCAGGGCGCTGCCTCGCTCTGCGCTCTGGTCCCGCAAGAGACGCATGGTGCCGTCCAGGGCGGGGCGCGCCTGTGCGGCGCGGTCCCAAAGGTCCCGTACGAGTCGGTCCTGCTCGGCAGTGAGGGAGAGATGCGCCTCCGGGCCCTGTCCTCTCCACCCGAGTTCGTCGTCGTTCACAGCTCTGTCGCTCCTGAGACCCCGCGCAGCTCGCGGATCAGGTGCTCCGCCTGATCCGCGGTGATCTCCTCCAGATGATGATCGGTGCGGAAGTGGGTGAACTCGTAGACGACCGGGTCCGGCGCCCACGCGTTCCCGGCCACGAACGCCTCGTCCATCACACGTTCGGGGCTGCTCCGGCGGCGCACGACCGTGACCGGCGCGACGCCGTCGCGGAATTCCGCCTCGTCGAGGTACATCGCCCAGTATTCGACCCAGCTCTGCCGGTCCGCCTCCAGTTCCGCCGCGCGGTCGGCCGTGATCGGTTCAAGGCTGGTCGCCATGGGCGGCCCCTTCACCGTCTCGTTCTCGTCGGCCGGGTGCCATCCCCAGTCGAGGAGCGAGAGGTACTCCCAGGCTCCGCTGCCACGGCGGCGCCACAGCCCGTCGAGACGAGGCGGCTGGTAACCGCTGTGCATCTCGGTGAAGTACTCGTACTCGTTCGCCTGCTCGGTCATCGGTGGTTCCTCCTGGTGCTGAGCGGCAGTGCGCTGCCCGGCGCCTCAAGTGTGCTGTTGGTGATCAAGTCGCCGACACTGCTCCCGATTGCCCATTCGTCCGTGGCAATCCGGACCGGTCGGTCGGCGGCAGTTTCCTCAGGCTGGCATGGCCTGTGTTGCGACAGGTGTTCGGGATCACCCGGTTGGCGCGGACGAGCGTGTCCCACAGGCAGCGGTCGTGCCAGTAGAGAGCCTGGTCGCCGCTGTCGTCCGACTGTTCCGCGGCGAGCATCGCAGCTTTCCAGGACGCCCGGAGACCGGCCAACTCCTCCGCGGCTCCGGGGTGGTACGGCCAGCACGACGGGATCCGGTACTCGCCCTGGGGCTCGTAGTGCGTATGCAGCCAGTCGACCCAGTCCGCCAGTTCGGACCACTGCAACGAGGTGGCGCGTGCCGTCCAGGGCCGGGGACACGGTTCCTCTCCAAGGCTCGGTGCTCCCCGAGGGGTCAACCCGCCGATGCCGTCCCGCAGCGCCGCGAGAGCCTGCTCCAAGCCCTCCATGCGCTGTTCCTGTTTGCCCGTCAGCGTCATGACCATCTCGGCCAGTTCTTCGAGCTGTGCCTCCATGCCTCTGACCGTCACCTCACTCATGACGTCCTTCCCGGTGACTCACGCGGCGCTTTGTCAAGGGGTACGGGCGCGTAGGCCGTGGTCCCCTGCGGTGCCACCGGCGTCCCGTACAGACGCCTCGACTCCTCGGTGATCGGGGCGAGGTCGGTCTCCCAGTAAGGCTCGGCTTCCACGATCATGGGACGGGCGCCCTGCATCATGACGACCATGCGCCGTGACGGCAGTGCTGCCAGGTCGGCCACCGACATGATCTGCTTGTCACGGATGCTCTCGGACATCGACTGGTTGCCCGTCAGTCCCCGGCCGTCCAGGTTGCGGGTGGCCGTCGGGGCCTCCCACTCTCCGATGAGGTTGGACACACGCCGCAGCAAACCCTCGGTGTCCGATACACCGCCGCCGTACGTCTTGCACGCGGCGGCATCCCACAGTGTCTCCATCCCATGCTCGCCGAAGGCCTCGACGCCCTGCCCCCACGTCTGGAGCCAGGCCATGACCACGATGCCCTTGCTTCGGTAGTACGTGTACAGGTCCGGGAGCTGCTTCCAGCGGCAGGTGTTCGCGACCTCGTCGAGCGGCGCGACCAGCGGGACCGGCAGGCGGCCGCCCGGCATCCGGTCCGCGGCCCGGTCCGCGGCGGTCAGTACGGCGGCGGACAGCGCGGTGGTGAGCGGGGCCGCAGAGCTGACGCCCTTGCGGGACAGCAGGTAGAGCGTGTCGGAGGAGAGTACGAACTCCTCGGGGTTGAACTCCGTGCGTTCGACACGCTGTTCCGGGGAGCAGCTCACCCAACGGGTGATGTCGTCGTTCGTCAGCCAACTGACGTAGATCTCGGCAGTCGCGAAGACCGAGTCCCGGGTCTTGTCCGGCAACCGACGCATCCCGGAGAGTCCGGTGGCGGCGACGGCGGCCCCGTGCGCGCGCAGGATGTCCTCGGGCTCCGTGTTCTGGCTGTCGGTCAGCCACATGTAGACGCGCTTGAGCTGTTGTCCGTCCAGTGCGGCTGCCAGCAGGCACCAGCTGAGGACCTGTCTGCCCTTGGGATCGAAGAACCCGTCGGAGCGGGCCCTGTCCTCGGCAGCGGTGCCGGCGTCCACGAGGACACTCATGAGCTCCTCGGCGTCGGACAGCTTCTTCACCTGCCGCAGCGGGTTCCACCACCAGGCAGGCGGCTCCTGCGCGATCTCCTGTGGGTCGAACACCCAGGTCTGGCCCTTGTACGAGCGGCCAAGACGCGTGAGTGCCACGATGTCGTCCTTGTTGGACGACGTCATGCAGGCGCCTGGCGCCGTGAGCACGGCCGGGATCACCTGGGCCACGGACTTGTGCCGGCCGGGGCCCGCGATGGTCAGATGCAGGAATTCCCACGGCGCGTACACACGCTTGCCGGTGGTCACCGATCGGCCTATGCGGATGCCCGGCGCGCGGGAGTCGATCCGCAGCCGCTGGGCGGTGTTCTCGGCCAGGGCCTGCAGGGCCATCTGATCACGTCGGCTGGTCATTCGGCGGGCCGCGTCGTCGTTGGCCTTTGTGGAGACTCCAGAGCGCCAGGTGTGCCTGACCAGGCGCCACACGGCGAACGCGACGGCCGCGACTACGGCCAGTTCCACCAGAAGGAACACGGTGGCCGCCGTGGTCCAGCGCCAACTGCCGTTGGCGAGGCCGATCAGCGGGGTGAACAGGCTCAGCGCTTCCCATGAGCCGGTCGCCCACCACTGGGCGGCGAGCAGGGCCACATAGGTGAGCACCGCCACGAGCACGACCGTCCCCGCGGCGACGGCAGCGGCGGCCTGGGCGGGGGTCGCCCGATCCGGATGGCGCGCCATCACACGCCCGTCCTCGCGGGCCGGACGGTGCCGTCGGAGCGGTCCGCATCTGCGACGGAGACCCGGTTGGCCCACTTCTGGTTGGTGTCGTTGAGCTGGATCTCCGCCTGGGTGAGGGCCGTCTGGATCGGGATTCCCGGATTGGCGCCCGCTTTGACGAGGAACTTGCCCCGGCCCGGCGGAGGCATCTCCTTGCCGGTCTTGTTGTCGATGGAAGGAGGAATGGACCATTCCACAATCAGCTCACGCTCCCTGCTGGAAAGCGGAACGATCGAGTTGAGCGCGTCCATCTCGGCCCGCGGCAGACCACCGAGGAACACCATTCCGGACCGCTCCACGAAGCCCTTTGCCTTCTCGCGGTCCTCTTGGTTGGGAAGCGAGAGCAGGTCGGCTGTGGAGTGTGTGGTCATGGACTGGCCGATGCCGATCTGCCGGTTCAGACGGGTCAGCTCGTCCACCCTGTCGACCAGACCGACGCCGGCCCGCAGGATGCGCCAGAGTTCGTCCAGGACCAGGAAGAAGTTGCGGCGAGGCGCGAGTCCGGCGTTGGTCAGCCGGTCGTGCGCCTCGATCGCCGCGAAAGCCTCGGCCCAGCAGGTGAGCAGCACCGCGCCTTCGAGGGTTTTCTCGGAGGCCGGAATGGAGGACAGGTCGATGGAGACCGGCCGGTCCAGCGAGAGGCGCTCGCTGGTCTGCCTGTTGAAGGTGGCCGCCAGTGTGCCCTCCACCAGCGACATCAGGCTCTTCAGTAGCGGCTTGACAGTCGTACGGTACTGGTCCTCGTCCTCGGCCAACGTCATGTTGCGCAGCGGGTCGGGACCGTCTTTGATCAGCTGGACGAGATCGCCGAGGAGCGCCGGCCGCCCCAGGTCCACGTCGTCGAGCAACTCGATGGCCTTGCCCAGCAGCGACTCCTCGTCACCGGTGATCGCCGCCTTGCGGACAATGGAGATGAGTGCCGCCACCATGGTCGAACGGCGTCCGGTGGCCTCCTCAAGCAGACTGCGCCGGGCACTGCCGACGAGCCGCTGAGCCGCCGCGCCCATCTCACCGAGGTCGAGTGGGTTGAGGCTGCCCATGCCCCGGCCGAGCTGGATGACCTGGCCGTCCAAGGCCCGGGTCAGGTCCGTGTACTCGCCCTTGGTGTCGCCGGGCACGAGCGAGACGATGCCGCGGAAGTCCAGGCCGACCATCATCCGGCGGTTGACCGTGCTCTTTCCGAGGCCCGGCTTGGCCAGCGTGAACATCGACGGGTTCGCGATCAGGGATGCCCGCTCGAACCAGGCGATGGGGTCACAGCACAGCGTCGCGCCGGTGATGATGTTGCGTCCCAGCGGAACGCCCATCATCGGCGTGCCGGCGCCGACGACGAACGGCCACAGTCCGCACACCTGCTTGCTGGTGCCGCGGTATTCGGTGGGCATGTCCAGGTACGCCGTCCGGCCACCGTTCGGGCCGTACATTCCACGGCCGCCGATCCGGGGCAGCCGACCCCAATTCCGGCCCCATCGGACCGGCCCCTCCACCTCGACGTCGTCCGTCTTCCTGCGCCGCGCCATCGGTGCGACCCTCCTTCCCTACTTCAGCGTCTTGGGCAGCTTCAAAACGACGTGTTCGGGCAGGATCACGCCGATCGGCAGGGCGGCCAGGAATGCCGCGTCCTGGCTGCCCCAGGCATAGCGCAGCGCGATTCGCGCCGGCGCGCTCAGGTTGTCCACCGCGGTCTCGGCCGCGAGCACCCGGGCGTTGCCCTCCTCCTCGTCCGCGTCCATGACCGTGGCGGTGACGACGAGTCCGAAGAGCGTCAGTCCGGCACCGCGTGCCTCCTCCTGCCGGGTCTTGGCCGCCGCGAGGTACTCCGCCTCGGCGTGCGCCTGGCCGGTCCGGGTGGTCTCGGTGCGACTGCGTGCCGCACGGAAGTCCCGGTCGGCGATGGCCGCGGCCTCGGCCGGCGAGTGCGGTCGGTAGATGAGCGCGACGCGCTTGCGGTCGATGTCGTTGTGGGACGACAGCAGGTGCTTGAGCACATCCGAGAAGATCTCGCCGCGCGGCGCCTCTCCCATCATCCAGGTGACGCTGGTCGCGCCGTCGTGCCA
Source organism: Streptomyces pyxinicus (assembly GCF_024753135.1). GTDB lineage: Bacteria > Actinomycetota > Actinomycetes > Streptomycetales > Streptomycetaceae > Streptomyces > Streptomyces pyxinicus. The sequence continues at coordinate 139,800 of NZ_JANUGP010000019.1, forward strand.
GTAGCTCTTGGCTTTGGCGTGATGCGTGGTCGGCCCCGCCTGCGACCAGGTCAGACCGGATCCACGGCCGGCCGCACGGGCCTGGTCGATGAGCTGGGAGACGCCCGGCTCGTACGCGGTGCGCACAATTTCCGCCAGTTCCGTCGCGGAGAGCGGAGCGGCCGCCCCGGCGCCGGTGGTCGCCAGCCGCGAGGTCAGCGACGGAAGGCGGCGGCCGATCTCCACGGCCATCTCGGCGGCGGTCCGCTTGCTCCGTCCGATCGTGCTCGCCGCGTCGTACACGAACGACACGTAGGTGTTGATCGTCGGCGATCCGGAGGGGTAGTCCCGATCGATATCCGCCATGACACGCTGTGCCAGCGGAGACGCGGTAGCCGCCCGCTGATGACGAATCTCGTTGTGCAGCTTCTCGCCGGAGTCCGGGGCCACCTCCACCACCACCTGGAAGCCGACCAGGTTCGGCTCCCCCGACATGGTCTGCATGAAGGCGCCCCAGTTGGCCACCCAGGTGTCGATGTCGCCCTGGTCGACCAGCGACCCGCCCTGCGCGCTGCACGACATCGCGACGGCGAAGTGCTCGACCTCGTGATAGCGGATCATCCCGAACGAACGTCCCAGGCCGTCCGTGGCCTCGTACATGTCCGAGGCCATGGCAAGGCCGGGCAGCAGGCTCTTCCCACCGGGGACCTTGGAGAGGATACCGGAGCGATACACGTTCTGACCTTTCATGACGCCCCGCCACCAGGCGAGACGTGAGTAGAGCAGAGTCCCCATGTGCCGTCCGTAGCGGTCCCGGACCGCCAGCGGCACCAGCACCACCGCGCCCACGGCGAGTGTGATCGCCGCGATCCACAGGTTGAGCGGAGCGGCAGTGCCCGCGACAGCCAGGAAGAGGAACAGGACGGCGGTGGGGACCAGGCCCAATCCGCCCAGGCCCGCCGACTTCGGGCGCCGCCAGTTACCGTACGTGCGCAACTGCTGCGCTTCAGGCGCCACTCGGGCCTCCCTCCGTCTCCTGGTCGAACCCCTGGGCCGCATCCTGCAAGCCGCCCTGGAGCTGATCCTTGGCGATCTTGGCGCCGGCCGCTGCGACGCCCACCGCGGCACCGGCCGCCGTGCCGACCGGACCCGCGGCAGAACCGGCGGCCGCACCACCGCCGACGGCTGCGCCGGCTCCCGCGCCCGCACCTGCGCCGGCCCCGGCGCCCGCACCTGCTCCCGCGCTGCCGCCCGCCGCTGTTCCTGAGGACGCCCCGGCCCCACCGGACGAGGCGGCGCTGCTGCCGAGCGTGCCGCCGCCGGAGAGGCCGGAGGAGCCCGAGCCGCTGAGGCCGACGTTGGACGCGCCGGTGGGCGAGGAGCCGACCGTGGCGGAGGCGCCCGAGCCGGGCGACGCCGTCGTGGACCCGGACGGACCGCTGGAAGAGGAACCGCCGCTGCCGCTGTCGTAACCGCCGCCGCCCCCACCGCCGCCGCCGGCGGCACCTCCGGCAAGGGCCACACCGGCCGGCTGGAGCAGTTTCATGAGCGCGGGCAGGACGAGGATCGTGCCCGACAGCAGGACGAAGCCGGTGATGGTACTGCCGAGATCCTTGTCCACACCATCGCCCATGAGCCGGTACGCCGCCGCGTACACGGTCGCCGCGGCGGGCTTGAGCAGGAGAAATGCGAGGGTCCACGACAGGTAGCGGCCGAGCCAGCGGTTGCCCATGCCGGTGAACGCGGTCGCCGCCGGGAGTGAGACCGTGCCGGCGAGCAGCACGAGTACCGCGGCTCGGAAGTACATGAGGATCATCTGGAGCAGCGAGAAGACCGCCGCGAAGAGCAGCATGATCAAGGGGATGGCAGGACCGCCGAACACAGCGGCGGATCCGCCGATCGCTGTCGCCGCCAGGCCGAGCTTCGCAGCCGCGTCACCGCCGAGGGACTCGTTGATGATCCAGTTGGTGTAGGCGTCGCCGATCTGGGTGGCTATCGCGACCGTCGGGATGAACATGGTGTTGACCAGCACCAGTTTGACCATGCCGTGCAGGACGTTGCGCATCTGCTCACCGGTGCCACGCAGTTCGTACGCCATCTTCGCGCCGGCGATCACCAGGCACATCGCGGTGAGGGCGGACGACAGCCACAGGACATGGTCTTCCAGCCACAAGGCCACGTCGGTGGCACCGTTGAGAGTCTTGGTGCCTTTGTCGCTGGAGCCGTCGATGGGCTGGACACCCGGGGTGGGGACCTTCAGCCACAGGGAGGTGATACCGGCGACGATCTTGCCGAGGCCGGTGGCAAGGGACGTGACGAGGTCATCCATCCAGCCGCCGACCGCGTCGCCGACCGAGTCACCGACCGTGTCACATATGGAGCTCAGGATTCCACAGGCCATTACAGGCCGCCGAACTGTATGTACCCGACGAGGTCGGACACAGGCGTGGCGGGTGTGGTCAGGCTGCCGTCCTCCCGGGCAACCACCTTCCAGTCGGCGTCGGACCACTGCACGGTGATGTCAGAGGCCTTGAGGTTGTGGGCGTCGGTCGAGCCGTTGACCAGAGTCACCACGGCGGTCTGCTGCGTGTACGACACCACCCGGAAGCCCGCGACCTGGGACAGTTCCCCTGCCTGGACGTCCACCTGGGACAACTGCCCCTCCAGTTTGTCGCGCCCGGCGCCCGGCAGGACCGACTTCTCCACCGGAGCCTTGCCGGGCGCGGCCAGGGCGACCCGGTAAGGGGTGTTGACAGCGGCCAGCAGCGCGCCGCGTGGCGTGTGGGCGTAACAGGTGGCCGACAGACCGTTGACCACCATCGGCCCGGCGCTCTTGGAGCGAGGCAGTGCCGCGGTCTTGGTCAGGCTCCACGTCACGTCGTCCGGCGCCGTCGTCGGCACTTTCTGGTCCGTGTCCGTCGGCTTGCATCCGCCGGACGCGGGAGCGCCCGTCTGAGAGCCGCCGCCGTTGTCGTCGGCGCCTTGGCCGGAGGTCGCGGCACCGGCGCCGGAGGTGGGGGACGCCCCACCGTCCGACTTGCCGTCACCGTCGTCGTTGGTGACCACGACGAAGACGCCGAGCAGGACCACCACAAGGACGATGACAGCACTGATGATCATGAGGCCGGTGCCCCGCTGCTCTTCGTCGCCGTCGTTCCGCCGTGCCATGCGCAAGTCCCCCTCCGCTCGATCAGTTGATGAGTGCGTTGGTCAGCGCCGAAGCGGCCGAGATCAGGATGCTGCCCGCGCAGGCGCCGCCCAGGGCCTTCATGGCGCGCGAGGAGCCGTGCCCCGAGAAGTAGGCCCAGCACAGGATGGCGCCGGATATGACGAAGGCGACGCCGGCGGCCCAGGCGGCGACCCAGGTGATCCAGGAACCAACGGTGTTGATCTTGTTGCAGGCGCCGGGCGGACAGGCGCCGATCGCGAGAACGAGCGTGTCGCTCAAGGAAATCCCTTTCGAACGAGCGGAGGAGGACTAGCGCGTAATGAGGTTCGGGTCGGCGAGTTGAAGCAGGAGCCGACTATGACCGGGCGGGTCCCGCGATGTTGCCGAGTGAGCACGGCGCCGCATTGAAGGCGAGGCCGAGTCGCCTTCAGATCAGCCGAGTTGACGGATCCGGCGGGGGCAACGCGTCGCCCTGGGACGGATGGCCGTACCCGGGTTGCTGTCGGGTGTCGTGGCCCTGCTGCGGCTGGCCGTACCCGGGCTGGGGCGGTCCGAAGCCCTGCTGGGACGATGCGTGGTTCTGCTGCGGGTAGGGGTACGCCGGTGCAGGCTGCGGCAGTTGCCGGTAGTCCGTCACCGGCACGAGCGGAGGGCTCTGGGTCGCGCCGGAAGGACCGGGGGGCAGTGCATAGGTGATGCGCGGCTGGGTGAGCCCGCGAAGGGTCCCCTCCAACTCGTCCAACGACTTCACCCTCTTCTGCGACTTGCCGCCCTCGCGCCATTCCTCGATCCAGGGCACTTCCCAACTCTGACTGACCGCACCGGTCAGCACCCGTATCCGGTCACGGATGGGCCGCGGTGGCTTCGTCGGAGCGTCTGCCATGAGCACGAGCCCGACGATGTTGGTGCTGGTGGGTGCGAGCCCGCTGTGCCACTCCTGCAAGGCCGCCTGGGCAGCCGTCAGACCGCGGTGGTCCGTGCGGGCCACGAGGACGACGTGCACATCGGAAGCCGCGCCGTGGATGTCCGGCCAGTGTCGCTGAGGGTCTCCGCCACCGCCGATCGTACGCAGCAGTGTCGAGACACCTGCCCCGCCATGGACGCCAAGCGCCCACCACAGCACCCCCGGCGTCGGGGCCAACGGAAGAGTGCCGAGCAGGTGCTGGGGAGCCTGGACCGAGCCGGACTGCCGCAGAACCGCGTCCCGCGACGCGGCCGCAGCCACCGGGGCGACCGGCTGGGGGGCGGTCTGCCCTGGGGAGTGCTGCGGCACGGCGGCAGGTTGTGGCGTCACCCACAGATCGACTCGTTCGTCCGCCATCCCCGTTTTCCCTCCCAGCGATCTGAAATGACCATGATCGCGGGGTACACCGTACCGGAGCCGTCATTACAGCGCCCAGAAATTCGAACGGATGGGAACACGGGCTGGTACGGTGCCTGCCTCAAAGCGTAGATCATTTAGGGGGAGAGAGGGTGGGTGGCACAACTGGGCTCCGAAACAGTCAGGTTGGCGGCATACCCGGAGGTCATGACAGCTGGAGAGGTGGCCGAGGTGTTCCGGGTGGAGGCCGCGACGGTGGTCAAGTGGCTCAGCGACGGACATCTTCCCGGGTTCCAGATAGGCCCGAAGCGGGCGTGGCGCCTCTGGCGGGACGAGATCCGCGAATACCTGGAAGCAAACCGCAACACGGGTTCAAGAGCAGGCATCAGCCCCTTCGCCTAACCACCGCTCGGGCTGGTGACGCGTGAACACACGTCGGCACCAAGTGGTTGCCACCGCGCTGACAGCGGTTGCGGGCATGCTCGTCGCCGGGTGCGGCATGGTCGACCACGGCGGCATCGGCGGCGGTCTGAGCGGGGCCGTCCCCGACGCGTACCGCGCCTTCGTGTCGAGGGCGGGAAGCATCTGCCCGCAGATCCCCCCGGCCATCATCGCCGCGCAGATCGAGGCCGAGTCCAGTTGGAACCCCAAGGCCCAGTCGCACGACGCACAGGGCAACCCGATTGCCGACGGCATCTCGCAGTTCATCCCCGGCACCTGGGCCGTCTACGGCGCCGACGGCAACGGCGACGGCAAAGCCGACGTGTGGGACCCGGCCGACGCAATCCTGACCCAGGGTGTCTACGACTGCGCCATCGCGAAGCGGCTGCTACCCGAGGTCGCCGGCGGCAACGTCAAAGGCGATATCGTCTCCGTGACCCTGGCCGCGTACAACGCCGGTGAGCAGGCCGTCCTGAACAGTCACGGCATTCCGCCCTATCCCGAGACCCAGGGGTACGTCGCGAGGATCCTCAGCCTGGCGAAGAAGTATCAGGGTGCCGAGGAGATACCGGGCGGCGACAGCAGCGCGGGGGCGAAGATCGTGGAGGTCGCCCGGCGGCAGATCGGCACACCGTATGTCTGGGGCGGCGGAGGCACGGCCGGCCCGACGGGCGGCGGGTTCGACTGCTCGGGCCTCACCCAGTACTCCGTCTACGTGGCCACGGGGAAGGTGATCCCCCGCACCTCGCAAACCCAGCGTACGGCGGGCAAGAGCGTCCCTCGCAACGCGATGCAGCCGGGCGATGTCATCGTCTTCAACAACGACGGAGGCTGGGGACACGTCGGGATCTACGCGGGCAACGGCCAGATGATCGACGCTCCGCGACCGGGCAAGACCGTGGAGGTCACCTCCCTCAGCCCCTACTGGACCCAGTTCGACTGGGACGTCAGGAGATTCACATGAGCGAGACCCGCGACCGGTGGGGGTGGTCCGGTGCCGGAGTCCTCTGCGCGGCCCTCGTGTTGACCGGCTGTGGGAGCGACCAGCACGGGAAGGCCAAAGGCGAGCAGTCACCGCCGGCCCCTACCGCACGGCCGAACGCCGCCTACTCCGAGCCGCCGCCGTTGCCGAGCGGGGTACCGGGAACACCGGAGGCCGGGGTGCCCACGCATGTCGACGAGCACGACGCCACCTCCGTGGCCAGGGCGATCGCCGTGACCACCTGGACCTTCGACACGAAGATCGACACCACTGCCGCGGACGCCCAGCGCCGTACCGCGGGCTGGCTGACCGTCGGCTACGCCAAAACCGTGAGCGCCGCCCAGCCTGTCGCCGCGCCGGACGCGAGTTGGACCACCATGGCCGATCACCATGGCTACACGAGGGTCACGGCCCGGCGGGCCCACGACACCGCGCCGGACGACACACCCACGGAGGCCTACCGCCAGTTCGAGGTGACAGTGACTCCGCGCGGAAGGGACGGGTGGAAGGGTCCGGCCGAGACCTGGGTTGAATGGATCCACCTGGTGCGGTCCCGCACCGGTGAGCCCTGGAAAGCGGACAACATGCGAGTGGCCCGGTGACAACGAGCTTCGACCCCCACGCCATACCCGACTGGCCCAATCCGGTGGTCCGGCTGACCGGTGGCAACACCGTCGAGGTAGACGGGTTCACGATGGTCCTGCCACATGAGCTGGACGACGCCGATGCCCGGCGGTGGGCAGTGCGGACCGTCGCCCAGAAGTACGCCCGGCTCGGCCGTGCCATCCGGGTCACCGCGATCGAGGCGGACGGCACCACCATTCCCTTGATCGTGCACAAGGACGGCACCGTGGAACCCGCGCCCGCCGAGGCCGCCGAGAAGAGCCGGTTCCGCCCGCGGCCCCGTACCCGGCCGATCGCCGACGCCGCAGGCAAGCCGCGCGGCACCGGGAGCGAAGGCACGGTGCAGGGCAAGTCGCAGGCCAAGGGGCTGATCGCGGCGGGCGTCTTCCTTGGTGTGATCGCACTCGCCGCGGTCCTCGTCGTCAGCGCGGGAGGCCACGGAGATCCGACCCAGGCTCCCAACTCCTCGGCCGGTCCCGTCACGACGGCCGCCTCCACGCCTCCGGCCGCGAACCTTCCTGTCCCGGCGCCTGACGGCTGGACGACCCACGCTGCCTGGGCCGTGGCGGTGAGCACCCAGGTCACACCGGCCGTTGCCGACGACGGAACCACCGCCGTCATCACCGACCAGGGCGACCTGGCGGTCCTCAACCCGTCGACGGGAGTGACCGAGTGGACGGCGGACGTCCCGGACGACGCCTCCGGCTCACTGGTCATCACGCTCATCGACGGCAAACGCGTCGTCGCCCTGACCACCGGCCAGACCTTGCACTACTGGCAACTGACCGGCAGCACCCACCAGCACACGGCCGTCGCCCTTCCCGACTCCGGAGTCGTGTCGTTCCTGGGCTCCTCCCCGCTCATCTCTCTGCCGGACGCCACTGCGGCCGTCGTGGCGAAGGGAAGGGTCCGTACCCTCGATCTTCCGGTTCGGGGGACCGCACTCGCTGCCGACGGACAGTCGGTTCTCGCCGCCGACCCGTCCGGCCGCTGGTGGTGGCTGCGTGCGGGCCACGTCACCGGCAAGGGCAGGAAGATGACGGCTCCGGTCAGGAACGGCAAGCTCGCCAGTGTCCTCGGAATCGACGGCACGCGCCTTGCGGGGGTGTGGAAGAGCGGTGACAAGACCTACCTGACCGTCTATGCCTCTGGCAGCGGCAAGCGGCTCGCCACCGCGCAGACCGGCGGGGATCTCAGCGATCTGACGGTACGAAGCACCGGCGGACTGATCGCCGTAGGTCCCCTCGTGCTCGACACGAAGACCGGCAAGACCAAGCTGGCCGCCGGGACCACCCCGCACTCCGCCGCCGACGGCAGGATCTACGCACAGGACCAGCTCCAGCAGTGGCACGCCTTGGATGCATCGAACGACACCACCCTGGGCGGTGAGGACGTGGCCATCCCCCTCGGTATCGCTGCCAAGCGCGCCCTGGTGGTCGCCGACAAACTCGGAGAGAAACTGCTGTACGCCCTCGTGCCGGGCGACAGCCAGACTCCCGGCTCGGACAGCAGCAGCGAGGTCGTGGCTCCGGAGCCTCCCGCTCAGGACCAGTAGCACCGGCGGAAACACGACGCGGCCCACGCCCGGTCAGCGAGGCCGTCAGCCCGGCGTTCATCCTCGGTGCGCGGGTGGCGGCGGGCGAGTCGGGCTGTACGCCGGGTTCTGCCCGGACCCCGCCGACTGGACGCCTCTGGCCGAACGGCTGGGGCTGACCGGGAAGCCGGAGGCACCAGGTCGGGTCGGCTGTCCATCGCGTCGGCGCTGATCGGACGGCCCCGTTGGTGGTGCTGGACGAGCTGACGACCGGCCCGGGCCCGCGCGCTTGGATTTATACGCCAAGTTGAATGCAAGCAACCGTCCGGTGGTCGTGACGGCCGACCACCACCGCGGCATCGCCGGATGAGCGAACAGCGAGCGGGTGCCCCCGCCCACGCCCCCTCGCCGAACGCCATCCCCCTGTCAACCGGCCGAACCAAGCCCCGCGATGATCAGCCCGAGCGCGAACTCGAACCGCTGGTCGAAGCTGTCGGGGCCGACGTACGGCAGGACTTCGGACAGGGCCGGGTAGGTGTCGGCCGGGACCTGGTCCGGGGGGAGGGTCGGCGTGGTGTGCTGGGCGGCCTGTTGTTCCTGGGTGAGGCCCAGGGTCAGGTAGAAGATCGTCCAGTGGGTCCACGCGGCCGTGCGCGGCGGGTGGCCGGCCGCCAGCAGGGTGGCGATCACGGTGTCGGCGTAGCGCAGCGTGCGGGGCTCGGCCGCGAAGACGCCCGCGACCATCCGGGCGCCGTCGCGGTGGGAGAGCAGTGCCGTGCGGCAGCGGCGGCTCAGTTCCCCGAGCCGGTCGGGGAACGCCTCGGGCAGCGGCTCGTCGAGACAGTGCGCGAGGAGTTCGTCGGAGGCGAGTTCGAGCAGCCGGCCCTTGCTGGAGGCGTGCCAGCGGACGGTGTTGTGCCGCACGCCGAGCCGGTCCGCGACGGCGCGCATGGTCACGCCGTCCAGCCCCTGCTCGTCGAGGACCGCCAGCGTGGCGGCGACGATCTCACCCCGTGTCGTACCCATCCCTATGCGCCTCTCCGGCCGGCTCTCGCCACCCTGTCACTCACGTCATGTTGTCCAGTGGACAATTCTAGGGCATGCTCACCCTTGTCCAACGGACAAGAGAGAGGACGTGACGTCATGCTCGACGTGCTCATCGCCGGGGCCGGCCCGGTGGGGCTCTGGCTGGCCGCCGAACTGCGCCTGCACGGAGTGGAGGTGACCGTCGTGGAGCGCCGGGCGGCACCGGACGGACGGTCGCGTGCGGTCGGTATGCAGGCCGGCACGCTCGACACCTTCGCCACCCGCGGACTCGCGGAGCGGTTCGTCGAACGGGGCACCCCGGTGCCGACCGGCCACTTCGGGGCGGCGACCACCCGGCTGGACTTCGCCACGGTCGGAGCCGTGCACCCGTTCATGCTGGCGCTCGGCCAGTCCGTCACCGAACAGCTTCTGGAGGAGCACGCGGTCGGCGTCGGCGCCCGGGTGCTGCGCGAGGAAGAGGTTGTCTCGCTCAGCCAAGGGCCGGACGCCGTCGAGGCGGTGATCCGGGCCGACGGCGTCCACCGGACGGTGCGGGCCCGCTGGGTGGTGGGGTGCGACGGCACCCAGAGCGCGGTGCGCCGGGCGGCCGGCATCGAGTTCCCCGGTCAGGACACCACGCTGACCGGGTGGCTCGCCGACGTCGAGCTGGACGACCCGCCCACCGCGCCGCTCGCCGCCACCGGGCCGGCCGGTTCGTTCCTCGCGGCCCCGATCGGCGACGGCGTCCACCGGCTGGCGGGCCTCTCCACAGCCACCATGCACCGCGGCGCCGGTGAGCCGCTGACCCTGGAGGAGGTGCGCGAGCAGACCCGCGCGCTCCTCGGACGGGACCTCGGCATGCGCAACCCCCGGTGGCTGTCGCGCTACGGCAACGCCACCCGCCAGGCCGCGCGGTACCGTGCCGGGCGGGTGCTGGTGGCCGGGGACGCGGCGCACATGTTCTTCCCGGCCGGCGGGCAGGGCATGAACGTCGGCATCCAGGACGCCACCAACCTGGGCTGGAAACTGGCCGCCACCCTCCAGGGCTGGGCGCCCGACGGACTGCTCGACAGCTACGACACGGAGCGCCGGCCGGCCGCCCGCGCCGTCATCGACAACACCCGTGCGCAGCTCGCCCTGTTCGCCGCGGCGAGCCCGGAGCAGATCGCACTGCGCGACGTCTGGTCCGCCTCGCTGGCCGAACCGCGGACCAACCGCCAGTGGGCCCGCAGGATCGCCGGCTTCGACGACCCGCTCCCCGCCGGCACCGCACCCGACGCCCACCCACTGGCCGGCACCCGACTGGCCGGCCTCGTCCTGGACTCGCCAGAGGCAGAAACAGAGACAGGAACAGAGGCAGAGGCAGAGGCAGCGGCAGCGGCAGCGGCAGCCACCGCCCACCCGTTCATGCACCGCGGCCGGCCCCTGCTGCTGGACCTCGACGGCACGCGCACGCCGTGCCCCGTGCCCGGTCTGGAGCAGCACACGGCCACCGTCGACACCGAAGCGTCGGAGCCGGTCTGGCGTGAAGTCACCGCTGTGCTGATCCGGCCGGACGCCCGGATCGCCTGGGCCGGCACCGACACCGACCCGCGGCGCCGGGCCGCCGGCTGCCGTGCCGCCCTGCGCACCCTCTGCCGCTGAGCGCGCCCGGTGAGACCGCCCGCGAGGCAGCGCCGGCCCGGTCGGTACGGCGCTCCGGCACCCGGGCGCCGGTGTCCTCGCGAGAGGCGGTGGCGGCCAGGTCACCGGCCCGGTTCGCGCGGATGGCCGCCGCGAGCAGGGTGCCGTCGGGCGGCGGGGGTCCGTCCGGCACCGGCTCGGGGGCGGTGCGCGGCGGGGTGCGGTGGGCGTGCGCCCGGGTGATGACGACCTCGGCGCGGGAGGGGAAGGCGAACCGTCCGGATACCGGAGCCGAACATCCGGTCAACGGCGACTTTCCGGCCAACTTTCTGACGCGGTCCTGACAGGTGTACCGATCCCCTGTCACTCTTCCCTGGCCGCCTCACAGCAACCCCACAACTCTTCGCAGACGCGTGGGCCGGCACTCAGCACCTGCACGTGGTTCCGCGTAACGCCCTGTTCTGCCCGGACGTCCCATCCCACCGTCCGGTCTCCCCTGGCCGCGCGACCCGCGGTCACGCAGAAGGAGTCAGTGTTGAGAAGCAATTCCTCTCGCGGACGCACCTCCCACACCGCACCGCGTCACCTGTCACACCCCCGCACCGCGACCGTCGCCCTCGCCGGTGTCGCCGCCCTGCTGGCCGTCGCCGTCCAGGCGGGCGCGGCCGGCGCCGCCCCCGCGAAGCCGCTGCCGGGGAAGGTCGACCCGGCCCACGCGGCGGTCAAGCTCAGCCCCTCCCAGCGTGCCGAGCTGATCCGGGACGCCGACGGCGCGAAGGCCGCGACCGCCCGGGAGATCGGACTCGGCAGCCAGGAGAAGCTGGTCGTCAAGGACGTCGTGAAGGACGCCGACGGCACCGTCCACACCCGCTACGAGCGCACCTACGGCGGCCTGCCGGTGCTCGGCGGCGACCTGGTCGTGGCCACCTCGAAGACCGGCAAGACCATGGACGTCGTGCGGGCGACCAACGCCACGCTGAAGGTCCCCGGACTCACCCCGGCCATCGCGAAGGCCGCCGCCGAGAAGCAGGCCGTGCAGCGGGCGAAGGCCCTCGGCGGCACCAAGTCGGCCGCGGACTCCGTGCGCAAGGTGATCTGGGCGGCGACCGGCAAGCCCGTGCTGGCGTACGAGACGGTGGTCGGCGGCCTCCAGGACGACGGCACCCCGAACCAGCTGCACGTCATCACCGACGCCGCCACCGGCAAGAAGCTCTTCGAGACCCAGGGCATCAAGAACGGCATCGGCAACACCCAGTACAGCGGGCAGGTCACCCTGACCACGACCCAGTCGGGCTCGACGTACACGCTGAACGACGGGGCGCGCGGCAACCACAAGACGTACAACCTGAACCACGGCACCTCGGGCACCGGCACCCTGTTCTCGCAGAACAACGACACCTGGGGCAACGGGACCACGTCCAACGCCGCCACCGCGGGCGCCGACGCGCACTACGGGGCCGCGGTCACCTGGGACTTCTACAAGAACACCTTCGGCCGCAGCGGCATCAAGAACAACGGTGTGGGCGCCTACTCCCGGACCCACTACGGCAACTCGTACGTGAACGCGTTCTGGGACGACAGCTGCTTCTGCATGACCTACGGCGACGGCTCCGGCAACAACGACCCGCTGACCTCGCTGGACGTGGCCGGCCACGAGATGAGCCACGGCGTCACCTCCAACACCGCCGGCCTCAACTACAGCGGTGAGTCCGGCGGCCTCAACGAGGCGACCTCCGACATCTTCGGCACCGGCGTGGAGTTCTACGCCAACAACTCCAGCGACGTCGGTGACTACCTCATCGGCGAGAAGATCGACATCAACGGCGACGGCACCCCGCTGCGCTACATGGACAAACCCAGCAAGGACGGCGCGTCCAAGGACAGCTGGTACTCCGGTATCGGCGGGGTCGACGTGCACTACTCCTCGGGTCCCGCGAACCACTTCTTCTACCTGCTCAGCGAGGGCAGCGGCACCAAGGTCATCAACGGTGTCACCTACAACTCGCCCACCGCGGACAACCTTCCGGTCACCGGTATCGGCCGGGACAAGGCGCTCCAGATCTGGTACCGGGCGCTGACCACCAAGTTCACCTCCACCACGAACTACGCGGGCGCCCGCACCGGCACCCTCGCGGCGGCCGGCGAGCTGTACGGCACCACGAGCGCCGAGTACAAGGCGGTGCAGGACGCCTGGGCGGGCGTGGCGGTCGGCGCGCGCTCCGGCGGCGGGACGGGCGGCACGTCGTACGAGAGCAACACGCCGGTGTCGATCCCGGACAACGGGCCGGCGGTCACCTCGGACATCACCGTCTCCGGGCGCACCGGCAACGCGCCGAGCAGCCTCCAGGTGAGCGTGGACATCACCCACACCTGGCGCGGTGACCTGGTGGTCGACCTGGTCGGCCCGTCGGGCACCTCGTACCGGCTGAAGAACTTCAGCAGCTCGGACTCGGCGGACAACGTGAACGAGACCTACACGGTCAACGCCGCCTCCGAATCGGCCAACGGCACCTGGAAGCTGAAGGTGCAGGATCAGGCCAGTCAGGACACCGGGAAGATCAACGGCTGGAAGCTGACCTTCCCGTAAACCGCATGCCAAACGCCTGTGAACACAGGGTCGTTCGAGGGTGTGACGCCCTCGGACGGTCCGTGTTCACACGCCCGCAACATGTATCGGACAGTCGGATTTCAGCCAACATCATGCCAGGGTCCTGACATGTACGCGCCGCTGATGTCACTCTCTCTCCACCCGCCGCAGCAGCACAGCAGCTTCACCACAGCACAGCCTCCGGACAGTGACCCCACGCTGACCGGACTCCCCCACGTGAAGGAGCTTTAGGTGAGCCCCCTCTACGCGCGTCACAAGCGCACCACTCTGGCGATCGCCACCGCCGTCGCCGCCGGAGCCCTCCTCACCACTGGTCTGACCACCAGTGCCAGCGCCCAGAACACGGCCGGCGCCAAGCCGCTCGCGGCCGCTCCCGCCTCGCTGTCCGCCGCTGCCCGTACCACCCTGATCCACCAGGCCCAGGCCGACGCGGCCGGCACCGCCCGGTCCATAGGCCTCGGCGCCAAGGAGAAGCTGGTCGTCAAGGACGTCGTCAGAGACACCGACGGCACCGTCCACACCCGCTACGAGCGCACCTACGCCGGCCTGCCGGTGCTCGGCGGCGACCTGGTGGTCCACACCGCCAAGTCGGGCAAGACCGAGGGCGTCACCAAGGCGACCACGTCCGCCATCAAGGTGGCCTCGCTGAAGCCGCAGATCACCGCGGCCAAGGCCGAGAAGCAGGCCGTCTCCGCCGCCAAGACCCTCGGCTCCGCCAAGTCCGCCGCGGACAGCGCCCGCAAGGTGATCTGGGCCGGCTCCGGCAAGCCCGTCCTCGCCTACGAGACGGTCGTCGGCGGTCTCCAGGACGACGGCACCCCGAACCAGCTGCACGTCATCACCGACGCGGCCACCGGCAAGAAGCTCTTCGCGTACCAGGGCATCGAGACCGGCACCGGCAAGACCCTGTACTCGGGCACGGTGACCCTGAACACCACCAAGTCGGGCTCGACGTACCAGCTCACCGACGGCACCCGGGGCGGTCACAAGACCTACAACCTGGCCCACAAGACCTCCGGCACCGGCACGCTGTTCACCGACGCCGACGACGTCTGGGGCACCGGCTCGGCGTCCAGCTCCAGCACGGACCAGACCGCCGCCGCCGACGCCGCCTACGGCGCGCAGGCCACCTGGGACTTCTACAAGAACACCTTCGGCCGCAGCGGCATCAAGAACGACGGCAAGGCCGCCTACTCCCGCGTGCACTACGGCAACTCGTACGTGAACGCGTTCTGGGACGACAGCTGCTTCTGCATGACCTACGGCGACGGCTCGGGCAACACCCACCCGCTGACCTCGCTGGACGTCGCCGGTCACGAGATGAGCCACGGCGTCACCTCGAACACCGCCGGCCTGAACTACTCGGGCGAGTCCGGCGGCCTCAACGAGGCCACCTCGGACATCTTCGGCACCGGTGTGGAGTTCGCCGCGAACAACTCCTCGGACGTCGGTGACTACCTCATCGGCGAGAAGATCGACATCAACGGCGACGGCACCCCGCTGCGCTACATGGACAAGCCCAGCAAGGACGGCGGCTCCGCCGACTCCTGGTCCTCCGGGGTCGGCAACAAGGACGTGCACTACTCGTCCGGCGTCGCCAACCACTTCTTCTACCTGCTGTCCGAGGGCAGCGGCGCGAAGACCATCAACGGCGTGAGCTACAACTCGCCGACCTCCAACGGCTCCACCGTCACCGGCATCGGCCGCGCCAAGGCGCTCCAGATCTGGTACAAGGCGCTGACGACGTACTTCACGTCGACGACGAACTACAAGTCGGCCCGCGCCGGCACGCTGTCCGCGGCGTCCGCGCTGTACGGCTCGTCCAGCACCGAGTACAAGACGGTGGCCGCGGCCTGGTCGGCGGTGAACGTCAACTAGTCTAATTCCAGTAGGACTTGGACTTGGGCGGCACCCGGGAGGCGATTCCCCCAGGTGCCGCCCTACGCTTGTGACCCATGTCCTCGGCGCCCTTCACCTACGAGCCGGTCGGCACGACCCGCGACGACCTCACGTCGTGCCCGCCCGGCTTCCGCCCGCTGCACGTCCGTACCCGGCTCGGCGAGGGCGAGGAGGTCTTCCGGCGGGCCGCCGAGGCGGTCCTCACCTGGGAGATGCACCGCGCCCTGGGCGTGGGCATCGACACCGAGGCCGGCCGCGCGGCCCCCGGCGTCGACGTCACGGTCACCCTGGCCGGTGTCGTCAAGGCGCCCTGCCGGGTCATCTGGACGGCCGAGGAGCCCCGCCGCGCCGGCTGGGCCTACGGCACCCTGGAGGGCCACCCCGAGTGCGGCGAGGAGGCCTTCGTCGTCGACCGCACCGGCGACGGCACGGTCTGGCTCACGGTCGCCGCCTTCAGCCGCCCGGCCAAGTGGTACGCCCGCGCCGGCGGCCCCGCGACGCGCGGCCTCCAGCAGGCCTACGCCCGCCGCTGCGGCACAGTCCTGAAACGGCTGTGCGCGGGACTCTCCGAGGACTGACACCCCCGGCCAGACCCCGCGCACCGCCGGTCAGCGCATCAGCACCCCCGCCCCGTCCACCACATCCTGCGACCGGTGCGGCCCGGGCGAGCGGGCCCTCGTAGAGCCGGCGACCCTCCAGATCCGGGGCGTATGCCCGCCGCTGCGGCACGGTCCTGAAACGGCTGTGCGCGGGGTTGTCCGAGGAGAGACACCCCCCGGCCGGGCCCCGCGCACCGCCGGTCAGCGCATCAGGACGCCCGCCCCGTCCACCACGTCCTGCGAGGGCACGGCCACCAGGCCGAGTTCCGCGCCGGAGGCCAGCAGACGGTGGGCGGGCAGGATGCGGACCGTGTAGCCGTAGGGGCCGGTGCGGTCCAGGGCGAGCGGGCCCTCGTAGACCCGGCGGCCCTCCAGGTCCGGGGCGCCGGTCGCCTTCAGCGGCACGACCGTGGCGTCCGTGATCCGGTCCTCCGCGTCCACCCGGCCGGAGACCGCCTGCACCTCCACGTCGTCCGGGCTCAGCTCGCCGAGCCCCACCCGCACCCGCAGCCCCACGGTGGAGCCGAGTTCCGCGGTGGCCGTCGTCGCGGTGGTCTCCACGTGGTCCACGGTCACCGCGTGCCAGGCGCCTCGCACCCGGGCCTTCCACCCGGCCAGGTCCCGGGCGGTGTCCGGGGTCAGCGCGCGGTGGGACTGCGCGGCCGGGGTGTAGAGCCGCTCGACGTACTCCCGGACCATGCGCCCGGCCAGCACCTTCGGGCCGAGCAGGG
Source organism: Streptomyces pyxinicus (assembly GCF_024753135.1). Taxonomy (GTDB): domain Bacteria; phylum Actinomycetota; class Actinomycetes; order Streptomycetales; family Streptomycetaceae; genus Streptomyces; species Streptomyces pyxinicus. The sequence continues at coordinate 156,336 of NZ_JANUGP010000019.1, forward strand.
TGAGGGTCTGGCGGACCATCTGGATCCAGCGGTCCGGCAGGCCGCCCCGCCCGCGCTCGTAGAAGCGCGGGGTCACCCGCTGCTCCAGCAGGTCGTAGAGGGCCGCCGCCTCGATGTCGTCGCGGCGGTCGGCGTCGGTGCCGGCGCCGTCGGCGGTGGGCACGGCCCAGCCGAAGTCGGGCCGGAACCATTCGTCCCACCAGCCGTCCAGGACCGAGAGGTTGAGGCAGCCGTTGAGCGCCGCCTTCATCCCGGAGGTGCCGCAGGCCTCCAGCGGGCGCAGCGGGTTGTTCAGCCAGACGTCGCAGCCCGGGTAGAGCTTCTGCGCCATCGCCATGCCGTAGTCCGGCAGGAACACGATGCGGTGCCTGACCCGGGGGTCGTCGGCGAACCGCACCAGCTCCTGCACCAGCCGCTTGCCGCCGTCGTCGGCCGGGTGCGCCTTGCCGGCGACCACGATCTGCACCGGCCGCTCGGGGTGCAGCAGCAGCTCCGTCAGCCGGTCCGGGTCCCGCAGCATCAGGGTGAGCCGCTTGTACGACGGCACCCGGCGCGCGAACCCGATCGTGAGCACGTCCGGGTCCAGGGCGCCGTCGATCCAGCCCAGCTCGGCGTCGCCCGCGCCACGCTGCCGCCAGGAGGCCCGCAGCCGCTCGCGCACCTCCTGCACCAGCTGTTCGCGCAGGGTGCGGCGCAGCTCCCAGACCTCGTCGTCCGGGATGTCCGCGACCGCGTCCCAGCGCTCGGAGCCGCCGACGCTCAGCGCGTCCTCGGTCCGCTGGGCGCCGACCTGCCGGGCCCCGAGCCGCAGCACCTCGGGCGCCACCCAGGTCGGCGCGTGCACCCCGTTGGTCACGGAGGTGATCGGCACCTCCTCGGCGTCGAATCCCGGCCACAGCCCGGCGAACATCTCCCGGCTGACCTGACCGTGCAGCAGCGAGACCCCGTTGGCGTGCTGGGCCAGCCGGAGCCCCATCACGGCCATGTTGAACAGGTTGGACTCGCCGCCCGGGTAGGTCTCCCGGCCGAGCGCCAGGATGCGCTGGGCGTCGATGCCGGGCAGCTCGGTGTCCGGGCCGAAGTGCCGGGCGACCAGCTCCCGGTCGAAGCGGTCGATACCGGCCGGCACCGGGGTGTGCGTGGTGAAGACGGTGCCGCCGCGCACCGCTTCGAGCGCGGCGTCGAAGTCGAGCCCGGCCGCGCACAGTTCCGAGATGCGCTCCAGGCCGAGGAAGCCGGCGTGCCCCTCGTTGGTGTGGAACACCTCGGGCGCCGGGTGCCCGGTGAGCCGGCAGTACGCGCGCACCGCCCGGACACCCCCTATGCCGAGCAGCATCTCCTGGAGCAGCCGGTGCTCGCTGCCGCCGCCGTAGAGCCGGTCAGTGACCCCGCGTTCGCCGAGGTCGTTCTCCTCCACGTCGGAGTCGAGCATCAGCAGCGGCACCCGGCCGACCTGAGCCAGCCAGATCCGGGCGCGCAGCGCCTTGCCGCCGGGCAGCGCGAGGGAGACCCGGGCGGGGGTGCCGTCGGCCTCCTGCAGCTCGGTCAGGGGCAGCTCGTTGGGGTCGAGGACGGGGTAGTGCTCCTGCTGCCAGCCGTCGCGGGACAGGCTCTGCCGGAAGTACCCGTGCCGGTAGAGCAGTCCGACCCCGATCAGCGGGACGCCGAGGTCGCTGGCCGACTTGAGATGGTCGCCGGCGAGGATGCCGAGCCCGCCGGAGTACTGGGGCAGCGCGGCCGTGACGCCGAACTCCGGGGAGAAGTAGGCGACGGCGGCGGGCAGGCCGTCGGTCTGGGCCTGGTACCAGCGGTCGCCGGACAGGTAGTCGTCGAGGTCGTCGGCGACCGCGGTCAGCCGGCGCAGGAACCGGCGGTCGCCGGCCAGCTCGGTGAGCCGGGCCGGGCGCACGGTGCCCAGCAGCCGCACCGGGTCGCGCCCGGCGGCGGCCCAGGCCTCGGGGTCGACGGACTGGAACAGGTCGCGCGTTTCCGCATGCCAGGACCAGCGCAGATTGCGTGCCAGGTCGCTGAGCGGCCGGAGGGGAGCGGGCAGAACGGGACGGACGGTGAACCGGCGGATCGCCTTCACATGCCACCTCGGACGCGGTACGGGGTGAGACGCACGGCGCTGTGCGTCTCGTCGTCACCTTCGACGGTAGTGGTTACCCGGGCGTCGGTGGGGACGCTTTGGCCGGGTGTCGGGGCGTCAAGCCCCGGTCTGCGGGCACCCGGGGGACGAGGACCGGTCTTGTGTGCGGACGTACGCGTGAGTAGTTAACAGAGTGCCGGGTTGCCGACCCGAACAGGAGGGGAAGGCTCCACCGGTACGCACCCCACGAGCGTCACCCCGTACCGCCGCAGGACCCCACCTCCCCACAGTCATCCGCCACACCCACGTTGACGCGGACAGGAGCGGTCATGCCCGCCACGCACCACTCGTCAGCACCTTCGAGCAGCAGCAAGGCCAAGGCCCCGGCCCGCCGCACGGCGAACGCCAAGGCCCAACGGCCCGCCGCCGGGGAGCGCTCGTCCCCGCCGGCGCCGCCGCCCGTCACGCTCGGGCGCATCCCCGTCCTCGACGTGCGCCCCGCGGTGCGCCAGGGGCGCCGGCCCGCCAAGGCGGTGACCGGCGAGTCGTTCCCGGTGTCGGCCACCGTGTTCCGGGAGGGGCACGACGCCGTCGCCGCGAACGTGGTGCTGCGCGACCCGGCGGGCCGGGAGGGCCCCTGGACGCCGATGCGGGAACTCGCCCCGGGCACCGACCGCTGGGGTGCCACCGTCACGGCGGGCGAAGTCGGCCACTGGACCTACACGGTGGAGGCCTGGTCGGACCCGGTCGGCACCTGGCGGCACCACGCGGAGATCAAGATCCCGGCCGGCATCGACACCGGCCTGGTCCTCCAGGAGGGCGCGGAGCTGTACGAACGCGCCGCCGCCGGTGTCCCGGAGGGGTCCCGGGGGCCCGTGCTGGAGGCGGTGGCGGCCCTGCGCGACGAGAGCCGGCCGCCCGCCTGGCGCCTCGCCGCCGCGCTGTCCCCCGAGGTCACGCGGGTCCTGGA
>NZ_JANUGP010000002.1 GCF_024753135.1 Streptomyces pyxinicus
CAGTCGGGGGCGGGGAACGGATTCTCGGCGGGCAGGATGTCGTACCGGTCCTCCTCGGCGGGCTCGACCGCGTCCCGTACGACGTCGGGGCGGGCGGCCGTGAGGGGCTTCGGCGACCTCGGTGCGGGTGCGTCGGTGCGGCCGGCACCCGTCCCGTGCGCCCCGCGCTCCCCGTGGTCTCCTTGGTGCCGGCCGCGCAGCCGCCAGACCCGTACCACCAGCGCCACCGGCAGCGCGCACACCGCCGTCCACACCCCGGCCGCCGGCCCGGTCTGCCACCACACCGGGCCGAAGCGGGCCAGCGCCGCCACGCCCAGCGGGCCGCCCGCCAGGCCGGCGAGGAGGGCGAGGGCCGCCGCACAGACCGCCCCCGTCAGCAGGACGACGCCGGCGGTGCGGGCCGCCGTCCAGCGGGCCCGGGGCGGGTGTCCCGTCTCCCGCCGGACCGCCGCCCGGGCCACGAACCAGCCCGCCGTCATCCCGGCGGCCACCGGCACCAGTACCGCCAGCTTGTTGGTCAGCGTCCCGGTCCCGGCGTCCGGCACCGCCGCCAGCAGCGGGAAGGGCGGCAGCATCGGGGCCGGGTCGGAGGCGAGCGGATGCACCAGGTGCCCGGTGCCGAGGACGAAGCCGGGGCCGAGGGCGTAGGAGGCCGCCCACACCGCCGCGTTGGGGATCAGCGCGATGCCGAGCAGCAGGACGGCGAACCGCCCGGTCCAGCCCTCCGTCAGCTGGAGGAAGGACGCCCGCGCCAGGTCGCCGTGCCACACCAGCGAGGTGCCGAGCAGCAGGGCTCCGCCGCCGAAGAGGACGGCCGTAGCGGCACCGGCGGCGCGCACGGCAGCGGCGAGCCGGGCGCGGGCCTCGGCGTCCGCCGGCACCAGCCGCCCCACCGGACTCAGCAGACCCACCGCACTCAGCAGACCCAGCGGACCCGGCGGACTCAGCAGGTTCATGGTCCCGGGCGCCTGCTCCGTTCGGGCCGTGGTCTGTCCCCCGGGCGGGCGGCCCTGCGCCGACCACACCCCGGCTCCCGCGGTGACCGCCGCCACCAGCGGCAGACACACCGTCACCCAGGGCCATGACGGGCGCAGTTCACCGCCCGCGCAGTACACGACCGCGGCGGCGGCGACACCCAGATAGCCGAGGACGACACCCGTCCAGACGGTGGCGGCCGGCACCGGCGGCGGCGCGTCGGGCTCGGCGGAGACGTCGGCGGCGTCGCGCGCGGCCCGGTAGAGCAGCCACACCGGCAGCGCGAGCAGCAGTAGCGGGGTCACCCCGACGGGCAGCGGCGCGCCCGACAGCGTGTCCGTGCGCACCAGTTGGACCCCGTGCGCCAGCAGCCAGAGCGCGGCGGCGACATGCAGCGCGCCACCCGGACCGCTGTCCGGATAGGGCGAGCTGATCCACATCGCGAGGACGAGCACGGCGAGCGAACCGAGGCCGAGCCCGGCCGCGACCGCACCGCCGAACAGGCAGGCGGCCAGCCCTGGCGAACGGTCGCGCACCCGCGTGAGCAGCGGCGGGGACGGCGGTCGGCGAGCGGTCATCTGGGTCACGCGGCCATGGTCCCAACGACACGCGCCTTCCCGCCGTAACAGGCGAACCCCCGCTGTGTCGCTCAATATACGTTTATGTTCTTTTTCGTACGAAAGGGTGCATGGTGATGACGCAGAGTACTGCCACCCCGCTGCCACCACCGAGGGAACGCCGACGCCTGCGCGAGGCCCACGCGCTGACGCGGGATCAGGTCGCCGAGCGGCTCGGCGTGAGCCGGTCCACGGTGCGCGCCTGGGAGTCCGGGCACCGGGTCCCCGAGGGCGAGGAGGGCGCCGCGTACGCCGGACTGCTGGCGGCGCTCACCCGGCCGGCCGACACCACCACCGGTCCTGGCCCGGGTCCCGGTCCCGGTCCCGGCCTCCTGGGGGCGCAGCCGCTGACGCCCGCTCAGGCCTTCGACGCGCTGTACGCGTTCTGCGCGCCCGCCCTCGTACGGCAGACCTATCTGCTCACCGGACGCCGGGACCTGGCCCGCGAGGTCGTGGAACGGGCCTTCCAGCTGGCCTGGCAGCGCTGGCCCGAGATCGCGCAGGACCGTGACCCGGCGAGCTGGGTGCGGGCGATGGCGTACGACTGCGCGCTTTCGCCCTGGCACCGGTTCCGCCCCCGCTACCGGCATCCGGAACCGCCGCCGGCCGACCCGGCGGACCGCGCGCTGCTGCACGCGCTGCTGGAGCTGCCGCCGGCGTACCGGCGCACGGTCGTGCTCTACGACGGGGTGGGCCTCGACCTGCCGGAGACGGCGGCGGAGACGGAGGCCAGCACACCGGCGGCGGCCAGCCGGCTCACCCACGCGCGCGAGGCCCTGGCCGCGTGCCTGCCGGAACTGGCCGACCCCGCCGAGCTGCACCGCCGGCTGCTCGGGCTGGCCTCGGCGGAGCGGCTGCGGGCGGAGCGGCCGACGGTGGTGCGCGTGTGCGGCGAGCGGCGAAACGTTTTTTGGACGCGGGCCGCCATCGCCTTCACGGTGACGATCATCGGCGCGACGACCCTGACCCTGCGGACGGCACCCACCCACTACGAGCCCCCGGTCGCCCCCGCCCAGGCGGTCCAAGGCGTCCCGCCCCGAGCGGCCCTCGGCCCCCTCTCCCACGAGGAACAGGCCCTCCAGGCCAAGCTCCGGCAGGAGGCGGCGAGCGGACCGGAGCGCCTGGCCCCGGACGACCGGTGAGCGCCCCCGAAGGGGCGCGGGGAACTGCGCGACCAGCCACGACGGGCCCGCAGCCGCCAACGGACCACGCCCCTAGGGCGAGGCGGCGCGGCCTTTAGGGGCGCGGGGAACTGCGCGACCAGCCACAACGGGCCCGCAGCCGACGTAGAACGACGGCAGGCCCGCGCAGCCGGCGTAGAACGACGGCAGGCCCGCGCAGCCGGCGTAGAACGACGGCAGGCCCGCCCCGGAAGTACGCGGGGCGGGCCTGCCGACAGGTGGCTGAGAGGTCAGCCGGCCAGGATCTCGCGGGCGAGCTTGGCCGTCTCGGTCGGCGTCTTGCCGACCTTGACGCCCGCGGCCTCCAGGGCCTCCTTCTTCGCCTGGGCGGTGCCGGACGAACCGGAGACGATGGCGCCGGCGTGGCCCATGGTCTTGCCCTCGGGCGCGGTGAAGCCCGCGACGTAGCCGACGACCGGCTTGGTCACGTTCTCCTTGATGAACGCGGCGGCCCGCTCCTCGGCGTCGCCACCGATCTCACCGATCATCACGATCAGGTCGGTCTCGGGGTCCGCCTGGAACGCGGCGAGCGCGTCGATGTGCGTGGTGCCGATGATCGGGTCGCCACCGATGCCGACGGCGGTCGAGAAGCCGATGTCACGCAGCTCGTACATCATCTGGTACGTCAGCGTGCCGGACTTCGACACCAGGCCGATACGGCCCGGCTTGGTGATGTCGCCCGGGATGATGCCGACGTTCGACTGGCCCGGGGTGATGATGCCGGGGCAGTTCGGGCCGATGATCCGGGTCTTGTTGCCCTTCTTGCCGGCGTACGCCCAGAAGGCCGCCGAGTCGTGCACGGCGATGCCCTCGGTGATCACGACGGCCAGCGGGATCTCGGCGTCGATCGCCTCGTCGACCGCGGCCTTGGTGAACTTCTCCGGCACGAAGATGACGGAGACGTCGGCGCCGGTCTTCTCGATGGCCTCCTTGACGGTACCGAAGACCGGTACCTCGGTGCCGTCGAAGTCCACGGTCTGACCCGCCTTGCGCGGGTTCACGCCGCCCACGACGTTCGTGCCGTCACCGAGCATGAGCTTGGTGTGCTTCATGCCGGTGGCGCCGGTCATGCCCTGGACGATGACCTTGCTGTCCTTGTTGAGCCAGATAGCCATGGTGGTGTGAGTCCTCGTCCTCGTGCTTACTTGGCGGCGGCCAGCTCGGCGGCCTTGTCGGCCGCGCCGTCCATGGTGTCGACGCGCTGCACCAGCGGGTGGTTGGCGTCGGTGAGGATCTGCCGGCCCAGCTCGGCGTTGTTGCCGTCGAGCCGGACGACCAGCGGCTTGGAGACGTTCTCGCCGCGGTCCTCCAGCAGCTTCAGGGCCTGCACGATGCCGTTGGCGACCTCGTCGCAGGCGGTGATGCCGCCGAAGACGTTCACGAAGACGGACTTGACGTCCGGGTCGCCCAGGATGATCTCCAGGCCGTTCGCCATGACCTGGGCGGAGGCGCCACCGCCGATGTCCAGGAAGTTGGCGGGCTTGACGTTGCCGTGCTTCTCACCGGCGTACGCGACGACGTCCAGGGTGCTCATGACGAGACCGGCGCCGTTGCCGATGATGCCGACCTCACCGTCGAGCTTGACGTAGTTGAGGTTCTTCTCCTTGGCGGCGGCCTCCAGCGGGTTGGCCGCGGCCTTGTCGTGGAGTTCCTCGAAGTCGGGGTGGCGGAACTCGGCGTTGTCGTCGAGCGACACCTTGCCGTCCAGGGCGATGACCTGGCCGGAGGCGACCTTGGCCAGCGGGTTGACCTCGACCAGGAGGGCGTCCTCCTTGATGAAGGTGTCCCACAGCTTGACCAGGACGTCGGCGACCTGGTCGGCGACCTCGGCCGGGAACTTGGCGGCCTCGACGATCTCGCGGGCCTTCTCCGGGGTCACACCGTCGATGGCGTCGATCGGCGTCTTGGCGACGGCCTCCGGACGGGTGGCCGCCACCTCCTCGATCTCCATGCCGCCCTCGACGGACGCGATGGAGAGGAAGGTGCGGTTGGCACGGTCGAGGAGGAAGGAGACGTAGTACTCCTCGACGATCTCCGGAGCGGTCTCGGCGATCATGACCTTGTGGACCGTGTGGCCCTTGATGTCCATGCCGAGGATGTCCGTCGCCCGGGCGACGGCCTCGTCCGCGGAGGCGGCCAGCTTGACGCCACCGGCCTTGCCGCGACCACCGACCTTCACCTGCGCCTTGACGACGGACTTGCCGCCCAGGCGCTCGGTGATCTCGCGCGCCGCCTCAGGCGTGTCGATGACTTCACCGGCCAGCACCGGTACATCGTGCTTGGCGAAGAGGTCCCTCGCCTGGTACTCGAACAGGTCCACGCGCTTCCGTCCCTATCAGTGATCTCGCGGTTCGTTGGATGCGTGGGCGTGCCGCGAAGGGCAACGTGACGTCCGCTTGTCACTAGGGGGGCGCACACGGTGTCCGAGCGCGCGGCATGTCCGTCTCGCAGGTTATCGCCGCTTGCGGGGCCTCCCTAAATCGAGGGTCGCACGCGAGCGGTGATACCTGTCACATGATGCCGGTTTCCCTGGCACGCCGTGCCGCGAAGCGGCGGTCGCCGGGCGCCGTGTGAAGCTCCACCGGGCTGGGGTGCGCCCGGTGGAGCCCCTGAGCGGCTCCGGTGCGATCCGGAGCCCGGGCGGGCGGCCACCACCCCGACGGCGGCCGTCCCGCCCCTGTCCCGCGGGTACCGGACCGGACGCACCGACGGCGTTCGACCGACCGACCCGACAGCCCGCGGAATCTTGTCGCGCCCCTGTCACTTACCTCGCCGCCGGGGGCGTACGCCGGGCACCTGGGATGTTTTGGTGGGCTAGAGCGCCGGGACGGGCTAGTGGGGGAAGAGCGGGACGAAGGTGCCGACGTACGCCGGGGCTCCGACAGGCGCGGAGTGCGCGGGGGTGGAGTGCGCGGCAAGGACTCCGACGGGAGTGGAGTGCGCGGAAGGTGGGAACGCCGCGGGCCGGCCCGGGTGCGGCGCGGGGGCCGCCGCTGCCCCGAGGCGTGCGGGTACGGCCGTACGCCCGCCCGCGTGACCCTCGGCGGAACGGCTCCCCGCGCGCGCCGGCAAGGCGAGTCGCAGCGGGGTGGCAGGCAGGGGCACGTGGGGCAGGGGCACGTGGGGGCTCCCTCGGGTCGGTGCGGGAGGCGTTGATCCTCGCACGGTGGGCCCGAGGTGGCGCAAGACCCTGTTACCGAAGGGTAGCCATTTCCCTCTCCTGGCGCGTCACGCGGTGTCCGGTATCGGCAGGGGCCGCTTCTCCAGTGCCGCCGCCATCACCTCCGGGAACAGGTCGGGCGTGCAGGCGAAGGCGGGTGCGCCGAGCGCGGCCAGCGCCGCCGCGTGCTCCCGGTCGTAGGCCGGTGCTCCCTCGTCGGACAGGGCGAGCAGCGTCACGAACTGCACCCCGGACGCCTTCATCGCGGCCACCCGCTTGAGCATCTCGTCCCGGATGCCGCCCTCGTAGAGGTCGCTGATCAGCACGACCACGGTCTCCGCCGGCCGGGTGATCTGGGACTGGCAGTAGGCGAGCGCCCGGTTGATGTCGGTGCCGCCGCCGAGCTGGGTGCCGAAGAGCACGTCGACGGGATCGTCCAGCTGGTCGGTGAGGTCGACGACCGCCGTGTCGAACACGACCAGCCGGGTGCTGATCGACCGCATGGAGGCGAGCACCGCGCCGAACACGGACGCGTAGACCACGGACGCGGCCATCGAGCCGGACTGGTCGACGCAGAGCACGACCTCCTTCTTCACCGACCGCGCGGCCCGCCCGTATCCGATCAGCCGCTCCGGCACCACCGTGCGGTACTCGGGCAGGTAGTGCTTGAGGTTGGCCGCGATGGTGCGGTTCCAGTCGATGTCGTGGTGGCGGGGCCGGCTGACCCGGGCGCTGCGGTCGAGGGCGCCGGTGAGGGTGGCCCGGGTGCGGGTCGCGAGCCGCTTCTCCAGGTCCTCGACCACCTTGCGCACCACCGCGCGCGCCGTCTCCTTCGTCGTCTCCGGCATCGCCTGGTTGAGGGAGAGCAGCGTGCCGACCAGGTGCACGTCGGCCTCCACCGCCGCCAGCATCTCCGGCTCCAGCAGCAGCGCGGAGAGCCCGAGCCGCTCGATGGCGTCGCGCTGCATGACCTGGACGACGGAGGTCGGGAAGTAGGTGCGGATGTCCCCGAGCCAGCGTGCCACCGAGGGCGCCGACGCCCCGAGCCCCGCCGAACGCTCCCGTCCCGTCCGCTGCTTGTCGCCCTTGCCGTAGAGCGCGGCGAGCGTGCCGTCCATCGCCGCGTCCCGGCCGGACAGCGCGCATCCGGTGCCGTCGGCCTGGTCGCCGCCGAGGACCAGCCGCCAGCGCCGCAGCCGCTCCGCCGCCGGGTCCCGGGGTTTTGTCGGTGCCGAGCCGTTCGTCATGCGCCCACCCCCGCGAGGTTGTCGTGTCCGGTCGTCTCCCGCCCGTCACCGTCGGGCAGGCCCAGCAGCAGTCGCAGCACCGGCAGTACGGCGTCGGCGCGCGCGGTGTCCGGTTCGGTGCCGAAACCGGGCGTCGCGGGGGCATGGCCACCAGGTCCGGTGCCCTGGCCCGGTCCGCGCCGGACCAGCTCGCCGAGGGTTCTGCGCACCCCCGGCTCGTACGCCGAGAACGTGCGCCGCAGCAGCGGCAGTACGTCCGTGAACGCCTCCGCCGGCACCGACGTCAGCCACGCGTCGACCAGGCCGAGCAGCCGTTCGTCGTGGACCAGCAGCAGGCCGCCCCCGCCGCCGACGAAGCCCTCGATCCAGGCCGCCGCGGCGGCCGGCGGGGTCCCCGGCGACAGCGCGAGCCCCATCAGTCGCGCCGCCTCCGCCGCGTCCAGGGCGCCCTCGTCGAGCAGCAGCCGCGCGGACCGCCCCCGGATCACGCCGGGCGCGGTGTCCCGCAGCGACAGGGCCCGCAGCACGCCCCGCCAGCGATCCCGCAGGTCACCGCGCCGGCGGCCCCGCAGGTCACCGCGGCCGATCGCGCCATCGGAACCCCCGGCCGCTCCGCCCCCACCGGAACCGGCCGCCTCCCCGGCGCCTGGGACCGCCCCGCCCGCCGGTGTCTCCGCCAGCAGGTTCACCGCCTGGTGCACGGCGTCCACATGGCCGCGCATCTCGTCGGCCGCGTCCGTGTCGAGCCCGGTGCAGGCCGGGGGCAGACCGACGAAGACGCGCTCGGCGAGGCCCGCCGCGACCTCGGACAGCGCTCCGGTGTCGGTGCCGCGCACGTCGCCGTAGCGCAGGGAGCGGACCAGCGCGGGCAGCGCCTGGGTGAGCCGGCCGACGTCCGTGTCCAGGGCCGCGCGGTCGGCGAGCACCCGCATGACCACGGGCAGCGAGTCCGGCAACCCCGCCAGCAGGCACTGTTCGGCGAGCGCGGTCACCTCGGCCAGGGCGGTCGCGGCGGTCGCGTCCGCCTCGGCCTTGGCCTGCGCGGCGGCGAGCACGGTCGTCCCCCACACGCCCGCCTCGGCGACCCGCACCGACAGCTCGGGCTCCCAGCGCAGCCGCCAGGTCTCCCGGAACGTACCGGTGCTCCCCCGGGACTCGGCCGGCTCCCCCCAGTGGACGCCGAGCAGCCGCAGCCGGTGCAGCAGTCTCCCGCGGCCCGCGTCGGTGGGGCCGCGCAGGTCCAGCTCCAGCTCGCGTTCCAAGGCCTCCGGCTTGAGCCGCAGCGAGCGCTGCTGCCGGGCGAGATCGCGCTGCAGGGGCACCGCGGGGGCCGACTCCGGGACCTCGCCCAGGACGTCCCCGACCACGAGCCGGTCGTGCACCAGCGCCAGCGGCACGTCGGAGCCGTCGCACATCACCGCCCGCACCGCGTCGGTGGTCTCACCGAGGCCCGGCAGCGGGCGCCCGCGCATCGCGGCCAGCGTGTCCGCGAGCCGTACCGCCTCGATGACGTGCGCGGAGGACACGATCCGGTCCTCCTCGCGCAGCAGTCCGGCCACCTTGGTCAGCCAGCGCTCGACCGGCCGGTCGGGGGCACAGAACAGATGCCCGTACCAGCCCGGCGAGTCGACGCCGGCGCCGTAACCGCTGGACCGGGCCAGCCTGCGGTGCGTCCAGGGCACCCAGGTCAGGTCGGCCTTGACCTTGGGCAGCCCCTTGAGCAGCGCCCGGTCGGCGCTGACGGTGGTCCGCTCGCGCAGCGCCGGCACGTGCCAGGCCCCGCACACCACCGCCACCGCGTCCCCGAACTCCTTGCGGGCGTCGCGCAGCCGCAGCCGCATGTGCGCCTCCCGCACGGCGTACCGGGTGTGCCCGCCGTCGCCGAACCGCTCACGCAGCGCCCCCATGGCCTCCGCCAGGGCCGCGAAGGGCGCGAAGGGGTCGCGCTCGCCGGGTCCCCGGTGCTCCACGACGTCCTCCCACCACCGCTCGGGGTCGTCGTATCCGGCGGTCTCCGCGAGCACGGCGAGGGGATCGACCCGGACCCGCTCGCCCTCGCCGCCGTCCGCCCCCTCGCCGGCGTCCGTGTCCTCACCGGCGTGCTTGCTTTCGGCGGCGCCGGTGGGCTCGGCGTCGCCGGTGGGCTCGGCGGGCTCCGCCGTGTCCGTCCGCTTGTCCCAGGCCAGCGAGTGCGTGGCCGGCAGGTCGATGAAGCGGGCCGGGACGCCGTGCTCCAGGGCCCAGCGGATCGCGACCCATTCGGGGCTGAACTCGGCGAACGGCCAGAACGCCGAGCGGCCGGGCTCGTCCACGGCGTGGGCGAGCAGCGCGACCGGGGGCCGCAGCTCCGGGTCGGCGGCCAGCGGGATCAACGGGTCGGCCTCGGGCGGCCCTTCGATCAGCACGGCGGCGGGCCGGGCGGCGTCCAGGGCGGCCCGCACCGCGCGTGCCGAGCCGGGCCCGTGGTGCCGTACGCCCAGGAGCAGCGGCCCGGAGTCGTGGGCCCCGCTCCGGGCGGCCGCTGTCATGCGGTCACCTCCCGGCAGGCGCGGTAGAAGTCCGTCCAGCCCTCGCGCTCGCGCACGACCGTCTCCAGGTACTCCTGCCAGACGACCCGGTCGGCCGCCGGGTCACGGACGACGGCGCCGAGGATGCCGGCGGCGATGTCGCCCGGCCGCAGCACGCCGTCCCCGAAGTGGGCGGCGAGAGCCAGGCCGTTGGTGACGACGGAGATCGCCTCGGCCGTGGACAGGGTGCCGCTCGGCGACTTCACCTTGGTGCGCCCGTCGGCCGTGATGCCGTCGCGCAGCTCGCGGAACACGGTCACGACCCGGCGGATCTCCGCGATGCCGTCGGGCGCGGCCGGCAGGTCGAGGGAGCGGCCGAGCTGGTCGACGCGGCGGCTGACGATGTCGACCTCGGCCTCGGCGCTTTCCGGCAGCGGCAGCACGACGGTGTTGAAGCGGCGGCGCAGCGCGCTGGAGAGGTCGTTGACGCCCCGGTCGCGGTCGTTGGCGGTGGCGATGAGGTTGAAGCCGCGCACCGCCTGGACCTCCTCGCCCAGTTCGGGGACGGGCAGGGTCTTCTCGGACAGGATCGTGATCAGCGTGTCCTGCACGTCGGCCGGGATACGGGTCAGTTCCTCGACGCGGGCCGTCATGCCCTCGGCCATGGCGCGCATGACGGGGCTGGGCACGAGGGCGTCCCGGCTCGGGCCGTGGGCGAGCAGCCGCGCGTAGTTCCAGCCGTACCGGATCGCCTCCTCCGGGGTGCCGGCGGTGCCCTGCACGAGCAGGGTCGAGTCGCCGCTGACGGCGGCGGCGAGGTGCTCGGACACCCAGGTCTTGGCGGTGCCGGGCACGCCGAGCAGCAGCAGGGCGCGGTCGGTGGCGAGGGTGGTGACGGCGACCTCGACGATGCGGCGCGGGCCCACGTACTTCGGTGTGATCACCGTGCCGTCCGGCAGGGTGCCGCCGAGCAGGTACGTCGCCACCGCCCACGGCGAGAGCTTCCAGCGGGCCGGGCGCGGGCGGTCGTCCTGCGCGGCCAGCGCGGCGAGTTCGGCCGCGAAGGCCTGCTCGGCGTGCGGCCGCAACGCCTCGCTCTCGGCGTCGAGGCTCGGTTCGGCGATCGTCGGTTGCACGGACACAGACATGGCTGAGGCCCCCTCCAGCTCGGCCGGTTCGGATCTGTGCACTACGGTGCACCACGCCACTGACAATCGCTCTGACCTGCACGAACGCGCTCGCCGGGCCGATTGTCAGTGGCGGGACCTACCGTCGTTGGCATGACTGAGCAGGGGGTGCGCTGGACCGCGGACCAGGTGCTGTCACTGGCGCCTGACGCCGCGTCACGCAAAGCGGGAGGCAAACTCGGCACGGCCGGGCCGTGGTCTGGGGCGGGCAGTGGAGAGGGGGCGGTGTGGGGCCTGTGCAAGGGCAGCGGAAGCAAGCCGTACCAGACGGTGGTGGACCTGGCCGGCGGTGCCGGTCCGGCGTGCAAGTGCAGTTGCCCGAGCCGTAAGTTCCCGTGCAAACACGCCCTCGGCCTGCTGCTGTTGTGGGCTGGCGGCGACGGCTCGGTGCCGGAGCCCGAGCAGCCGCCGGACTGGGCGGAGCAGTGGCTCGGGGGCCGGCGCAGACGCGCCGAGAGCGAACAGGCACCGGCATCGGCGGACACGGCGAGCGGCGGCGCGGATCCGGAGGCGGCGCGGCGCCGGGCCGAGCGCCGCGCCGAGCGGGTCACGGCGGGCGCGACGGAGCTTGAGCAGCGCCTCGCCGACCTGCTGCGCGGCGGCCTGGCCGGTGCCGAGCAGGCGGGGTACGGGCTGTGGGACGAGACCGCCGCCCGCATGGTCGACGCCCAGGCTTCCGGACTGGCCGCTCGGGTGCGGGAGTTGGGGGCGATACCGGCGTCGGGGCCGGGCTGGCCGGCGCGGTTGCTGGAGGAGTGCGCGCTGCTGCACCTGCTCGACCAGGGCTGGCTGCGCCGCGCCGACCTGCCGGAGGCCCTCGTGGTCACCGTCCGCTCCCGGCTCGGCCTGTCCGCCACGCCGGAGAGCCCGCCGGTGCGCGACCGCTGGCTGGTCCTCGCCCAGTACGACACGGCCGACCCGAAACTGACGACACGGCGGATATGGGTCCACGGCGCCGAGTCGGGCGGCACCCGGCTGCTGCTGTCCTACGGCGCGGCCGGTCGGGCACCCGAGCTGGCGCTGCCGGTCGGCCTGGCCCTGGACGCGGAGCTGTCCGCCCACCCGGGGGCCGCCCAGTTCCGGTCGGCGCTCGGCGAGCGGTTCGCACCACCGGCCCCGGCGGACTTCCGGCCGCCGGGCGTGACGACGGCCGAGGCGGCGGCCCGCTACGGCGACGCCCTGCGCGACGACCCATGGCTGGAGTCGGTCCCGGTGACCCTGGGACGGGTGACACCGGTGCCGGACGGCGACGGCTGGCAACTGGCCGACGCCGACGCGGACTCGGCCCTCCCGCTGAGCCGCGCGGCCCGTTCCCGTCCCGGCCTGTGGCGTCTGGTGGCCGTGTCCGGCGGCGCCCCGGTCACGGTCTTCGGCGAACACGGCCACCGCGGTTTCACCCCGCTCACGGCCTGGCCGGTGGCCCCGGGCGAGGCGGTGCCGCTGTGCTGACCCGAGCGAGTACGAGGGGCGGCCCGGCAGCGGCGGTGACCACGCTCGGCAGCCACCGGGCCACGCCAGCCGAACCGGTGCGGCCCGATCAGCCCGGTCAGCCCGCTCAACCGCGTCAGCACGGGCAACCCGGTCAACCAAGTCAGCCCGTGCGGCCCGGCCAACCCGTCCAGTCCCCCGGCACCCGTATCGCCCGGCCCCGAACCGCTGCCCCGCACCCCCTCGGCCACCGCACCCGGAAGGAACGGTCATGAACGTCAGTCCGGCCCCGCCACCCGCACCCGCCACCATCCCTCCGTCCGGCACCGCCGCACCCTCCTGGGAGGACCTGGTCACCCACGCCCTGCTGGGCACCGACCGACGGCCCTCGGGATACGGGACGGCAGACCGGCCGGCACCCCTCGCGCTGCTGGACGCCGCCGCCGTGGCGACCGTACGGCGGCGGGCCGGACTGCGGCCCGCGCCCGCGGCCCGGCGCCCGGAACCCGCGCCCGGGGATCCGCGCCCGGCACTGCCCGCCGCGGCGGCCCGCAGACTCGCCCTGCTGCTGGCCGACCGTTCCGGCGGCACCGGCGGCGGCCGGCGGGGCAGCGCCCCGGACCTCACGGAGTTGCTCCCGCAGTGGCTCGCGGCGGCCAACGCGCACGGCTACGCGGCGCCCTCGCACACGCTCCCGGCGCTACTGGACGCGGCCCGGGGCCGTACGGACCTGCGCCCGGCGGCGCTGGCGTTCGCCGGTCCGCGCGCGCTGTGGCTGGCCCGGCTGAACCCGGACTGGCGGTTCGCCCTGCGCGCGGCCCCCGGCGGCGGCACGGCCCTGCCCGGCCCCGAGGACGGCGAGGCGGTGCGCCGGCTGTGGCAGGAGGGCCTGTTCGCCGAGCGGGTCGCGCTGCTGGGCGCGCTGCGCGGCCGTACCCCCGCCCTCACGCGTGACCTGCTGCTCTCGACCTGGTCGACGGAGCGGGCGGAGGACCGGCTGATGTTCCTGGACTCGCTGCGCGCGGGCCTGTCCGGTGCCGACGAGCCGTTCCTTGAACAGGCCCTCGGCGACCGCAGCCGCAACGTGCGGGCGACGGCGGCCGAGCTGCTGGCGGCGCTGCCGGACTCGGCACTCGCCGCGCGCATGGCCGTACGGGCGGCGGCGTGTGTGGCCCTGGACCGGACGGGGAACTCGCCGGCCATCGTGGTCGAGCCGCCGCCCGAGTGCGACTCCGGTATGGAGCGCGACGGTGTGGTGGTCACGCCGCCCACGGGCAGAGGAGAACGGTCATGGTGGCTGGGTCAGTTGGTGGAGGCCGCACCACTCGGCACCTGGTCGCGGCGGCTCGGCGGGCGGACCGTACCGGAGATCGTGGCGCTGCCGGTGGCCGACGGCTGGCAGGGCGAGCTGCACGCGGCCTGGTGCCGGGCGGCCGTACGGCAGAAGGACCCCGTCTGGTCGAGAGCACTGCTCGGCTCGCCCTCGGCACCGGAGGCGGGCGGCCCGGGAGCGGTCTCGCTGGCGGAGCGGGCCAAGCTGCTGGCCGCGCTGGAGCCGGCCGAACGCGCCGCCTGGGTCGCCGGGTTCATCGCGGCGCACGGCCTGTCGGAGGCGTTCCAGCTGCTCG
The DNA here is from genome assembly GCF_024753135.1 of Streptomyces pyxinicus. Classification (GTDB taxonomy): domain Bacteria; phylum Actinomycetota; class Actinomycetes; order Streptomycetales; family Streptomycetaceae; genus Streptomyces; species Streptomyces pyxinicus. The sequence continues at coordinate 13,931 of NZ_JANUGP010000002.1, forward strand.
GCAGCTGCGCGGTGCCCTGGGCCGCGCCGCTCGGCCGCGCGGTCGTGGACGCTCTCAACATCGCGCGGGACGCGGGGAGTTATCCATGGAGCTTCAGTGGCGTGATGGGACTCGCGGAGCGCTGTCTGGACCCGGCGGAGACGGCCCGGCTGGAAGCGCTGCTGGCGATACCCGACGAGCGCGAGGACGCGGCCCCCGGCGCCGGCGGCTACTGGGCGGAGGCCTTCCAGCGTCTGGTCACCACACTGCGCCTGCGCGCGGAGATGACCGCCGAACTCACACCCGCGCCACCGCGACCCGATGCGCCACCGCGACCCGATGCTTCACCGCGGCCCGTCGCGCCACCGCGGCCCGGTGATCAGTCGCGGCCCGGGGATCAGCCGCCCGAGGCGGCCGGCTGACGGACGTTGCCGCGGACCCATTCCACGATGGACGTGGTGGTCGCCCCGGGCGTGAAGATCTCCGCGACGCCCTTCTCCTTCAGCGGCGCGATGTCCTCCTCGGGGATGATCCCGCCGCCGAAGACCAGGATGTCGGCGGCGTCGCGCTCCTTGAGCAGCTCGATGACCGCGGCGAACAGCGTGTTGTGCGCGCCGGAGAGGATGGAAAGGCCGATCGCGTCGGCGTCCTCCTGGATGGCGGTGCCGACGATCTGCTCCGGCGTCTGGTGGAGACCGGTGTAGATGACCTCCATACCGGCGTCGCGCAGGGCGCGCGCGATGACCTTGGCCCCGCGATCGTGGCCGTCGAGCCCCGGCTTGGCGACCACCACGCGGATCGGACCGGCTGCCACACCCATCACTGCCTCCAACAAGCGACCACGGAAGCGTCCGCTTCCGTCCGTAACGACAAGTACCGCACTTCCGGTGCGACCCGCCACCCGTCGCGAAGTGAACGAACGTTATCTCCAGCATCCCGCAACCGGCGGTTTTACGGTGCGCGGCGAGGGGGAAATCACATGGTGGGACATCAAGGCACACGGGGGACAGAGCCGTCCTTCCGCGTGCCGACAGGAGGTCGGCCATGAAGGTCACCGGAGTGCTGCCGCCGCTCTTCCTCCCGCTCTGCCGCCGTCTGTGGCCCGGCAGACTGGCCGGACTCTCCCTGACGCTGCTGAAGGCGACCGCCCTGGAAGCCGCGATCCTCACCGGTCACCTGCTGCTGTACCCGACGGGCCTGGTGCAGGAGCGGCGCGGTCCCGGCGACCCGCCCGCACCGGCCGAGCGATCAGGCGACGGGCCCGTCCCGCTGCCGGTCAGGCCCGGTCCCCCGGTGGTGCTGCTGCACGGGTTCATCGACAACCGTTCGGTGTTCGTGCTGCTGCGCCGCAGTCTGGCCCAGCACGGCAGGTGCCGGGTGGAGTCGCTCAACTACTCCCCGCTCACCTGTGACATCCGCTCCGCCGCCGAACTGCTCGCCCGGCACGTCGAGGAGATCTGCGAGCGCACCGGCAGCACCCGGATCGACATCGTCGGGCACAGCCTCGGCGGCCTGATCGCCCGGTACTACGTGCAGTGTCTCGGCGGTGACCTGCGGGTGCGCACCCTGGTCACGCTGGGCACCCCGCATTCCGGGACCCGGGTGGCACGCCTGGCGGACGCGCACCCGATCGTGCGCCAGATGCGGCCCGGCTCCGAGGTGATCGCGGAGCTGGCTCGCCCGGCGCCCGGCTGCCGTACCCGGTTCGTCAGCTTCTGGAGCGACCTGGACTCGGTGATGGTCCCGCTGGAGACGGCCTGCCTTGAGCACCCCGACCTCGACGCGCGCAACGTCCGCGTGACCGGTATCGGCCACCTCGCCCTGCCCGTGCACCCCGCCGTGGCGGCCGGGATACGCGAGGTTCTCGACGCCGAGGAGCCAGCCGGGCCCGCCGAGCGGCGTTCCGGAGGCTTGACGGTCGCCTGACGGGGCACCCGAACGGCGTCTCTGACGCCTCTCACAATCAAACAGTCTTCGAACACAAGGCCAAACTCGCGCCCGCCGTTCCCCGAAACACGGCCGAATGCCCGTTTACGGGCCGCGCGGAACCGGTCGAAGATTGTCGCGCCCGCATACCGCCGGGTACAGTCGCCGCACTGCTCTCGCAGCCCCTGTTGTCGAGGCGAAAGAGAAGTTGGTGAACGACCGTCACCCGTCGGGGACCCTGACCACCCCGGCTCCGGCTTCCGACGCCTCCGCTCCCTACGCGCAGTACGGCGTGGCCCCGGAAGTCTCGTACGACGACCTCACCACCCAGGGCGGCCACGACGCCACCGGTTTCCCTGGCGGCGCCGCCGACGCCACGGCCTTCCACGCCGACCCGCTCTTCGGCAGCCTCCCGGACAACGGCCCGGCCACCGGCACGTACGAGACCACGCAGTGGCAGACCGGAACCGGTCAATTCCCGCCGCACGACCCGTACGCGGCCCAGCACCAGGCCGCCTACGGCACCGGCGCGTACGACACCGGCGCCTGGACGGTTCCGGCCCAGGCGACCGCGAACGACACCAGCGGCCAGTGGGACACGGGCACCTGGAGCCAGGCCGGCCAGGCCGCCGCGCCGGATGCCACCCAGCAGTGGGAGTGGGGCACCCAGGCCTTCGACACGGGCGCGTACGACGCCACGCAGTGGAACTCCGCCGGGCACCCGGTGACCGCGGAGACCGAGGCCGTTCCGTTCGACCAGCAGGCCACCGCCACCTTCGAGCAGGTGTCGTACGAGGAAGCCGGCTTCGGGCAGGCGCCGTACGAGGAGACCGGCTTCGCGGGAACCGGCCTTGAGGAGACCGGCTTCGAGGGCTTCGACTTCGAGGCGGGCCAGGGTGATATCGAGGGCGGGCCCGGTGACACCGGTGAACTTCCCGTCGTGACCGAGCTGTTGGACGGCCAGGAGGAAGTGGTCCCGGCCCCGGTGCCTCGCGCGGGCGCACGCGGTGGGGCGCGCTCCCGGCGCCGTACGCCCGCCAAACGCTCCGCGCTGCTGACCGTCGCGGTGCCCTCGGTCTGTGTGATGGGGGTCGCCGGGATCGCGGCGGCCTCGGTCAGCGCGCTGACCAACGACTCCCCGGAGACCACCGCCAGCGCCTCGGAGGCCCACGCGGTGCAGCCGTCGGCCGCCAACAGCAGGCTGGACTCCCAGCTCAAGACGCTGTCCGCCGGGGCCGACGACTTCGCCGACCGGGCCAGCCGCACCCAGGAACGAATCGACCTCAAGACGCAGAAGGCGCAGGAGGCGAAGAAGGCGGCGGCGGAGGCCGCGCGGAAGGAGCGGCTGCGCCCCAAGTTCGCGCTGCCGGTCACCCAGCGCGGGCTCAGCGCCTACTTCGGCCAGGCGGGCGTGAACTGGATGTCGGTGCACACCGGCATCGACTTCCCGGTCTCCTACGGCACCACGGTGATGGCCGCCACCGACGGCACCGTCACCACCAAGTGGAACAGCGCCTACGGCAACATGCTGATCGTGACGGCCAAGGACGGCACGGAGACCTGGTACTGCCACCTCTCCAGCTACCGGGTGGCCTCCGGTACGACCGTCAAGGCGGGCCAGCCGGTCGCCTACTCCGGCAACTCCGGCAACTCCACCGGTCCGCACCTGCACTTCGAGGTGCGGCCGGCGGGCGGTGCGGCCATAGACCCGCTGCCGTGGTTGCGCAGCCACGGGCTCGACCCGACCTGAGCCCGCTCTCCCCTCGTGCGTGACGAGTGAGCCCCGCCGGTTCCGCTTCCGGCGGGGCTCGTCGCGTTCACTCTCCGGCGTCTCGGCTGGCCACAGCCTCGCGGTCGGCCACAGCTTCTCGGCCGGCTACAGCTTCTCGACCGGCGCGTACCGCAGCAGCAGGCGCTTCGGCTTGGTGTCGCCGAAGTCGACCGTCGCCTCCGTGTTCGCGCCCGTGCCCTTCACGCCGACGACCGTGCCGAGCCCGAACTGGTCGTGCGTGACCCGGTCCCCGACGGCCAGCGAGACCACCGGCTTCTCCGAGGTGCGCCGGGTGGCGAACCCGGAGGCGCCCGAAGCCGAGGAACGCGAGCGGGACGAGGACAGCGAGGCCGCGATCCCCGAGGCCGGCCCGGAGGACACCGGCGCCGCCGCACCCGTGCGCTTCCAGTCCACATGGGTGGCCGGGATCTCCTCCAGGAAACGGGAGGGCGGGTTGTACGACGGCTGCCCCCAGGCACTGCGCATCGCGGACCGGGTGAGGTACAGCCGCTCCCGCGCGCGGGTGATGCCGACGTAGGCCAGGCGCCGCTCCTCCTCCAGTTCCTTGGTCTGGCCGAGGGCGCGCATGTGCGGGAAGACGCCGTCCTCCATGCCGGTGAGGAACACCACCGGGAACTCCAGGCCCTTGGCGGTGTGCAGGGTCATCAGCGTGATGACGCCGTCGCCGTCCTCCTCGTCCGGGATCTGGTCGGAGTCGGCGACCAGGGCGACCTGCTCCAGGAAGTCGGCCAGCGTGCCCGACTCCCCCTCCGCGCGCTCCTGTTCGAACTCCAGGGCGACGGCCGCGAGTTCCTGGAGGTTCTCGATGCGGGTCTCGTCCTGCGGGTCGGTGGAGTTCTGCAACTCGGCCAGGTACCCGGTGCGTTCGAGTATGGCCTCCAGCACGGTCGCCGGTCCGGCACCGGACTCCACGACCGTGCGCAGGTCCTCCATCAGCGTGTTGAAGCGCTTGACGGCGTTGGTGGAGCGCGCGGCCATGCCGTACGCCTCGTCGACCCGCCTGAGCGCCTGCGGGAAACTGATCTTCTCGCGCTGGGCGAGGGCGTCGATCATCGCCTCCGCGCGGTCGCCGATGCCCCGCTTGGGCACGTTGAGGATGCGGCGCAGCGGCACCGAGTCCTCCGGGTTGGCGAGGACCCGCAGGTAGGCGAGGACGTCCCGGACCTCCTTGCGCTCGTAGAAGCGGACGCCGCCGACGACCTTGTAGGGCAGGCCGACGCGGATGAAGATCTCTTCGAAGACACGGGACTGGGCGTTGGTGCGGTAGAAGACGGCGACGTCGCCGGCCTTCGCGTCGCCCGCATCGGTGAGGCGGTCTATCTCGTCCGCGACGAACTGGGCCTCGTCGTGCTCGGTGTCGGCGACGTAGCCGGTGATCCGGGCGCCGTGGCCGGCGTTGGTCCACAGGTTCTTCGGACGGCGGGACTCGTTGCGCTCGATGACCGCGTTGGCGGCGCTGAGGATGGTCTGCGTGGAGCGGTAGTTCTGCTCCAGCAGGATCGTCGTCGCGTTCGGGTAGTCCTCCTCGAACTGGAGGATGTTGCGGATCGTCGCGCCGCGGAAGGCGTAGATCGACTGGTCCGCGTCACCGACCACGCACAGCTCGGCGGGCGGCAGGTCGGCCTCGCCCGGGGGCACGTCGGCGTCCTCGGGGGCGCGCTCGCCGGTGCCGACCAGCTCGCGCACCAGCGCGTACTGGGCGTGGTTGGTGTCCTGGTACTCGTCGACCATGACGTGCCGGAAGCGGCGGCGGTAGTGCTCGGCGACGTCCGGGAAGGCGCGCAGCAGGTTGACCGTCGTCATGATCAGGTCGTCGAAGTCGAGGGCGTTGGCCTCGCGCAGTCGTGACTGGTAGAGCGCGTAGGCCTGGGCGAGGGTCTTCTCGAAGCCGTCGGTGGCCTGGGCGGCGAAGTCCTCCTCGTCGATCAGCTCGTTCTTCAGGTTGCTGACCTTGGCGCTGAAGGACTTCGGCGGGTAGCGCTTGGGGTCGAGGTCCAGATCGCGGCAGACCAGGGCCATCAGGCGCTTGCTGTCGGCGGCGTCGTAGATCGAGAAGGACGAGGTGAAGCCGAGCTTCTTGCTCTCCCGGCGCAGGATGCGCACGCACGCGCTGTGGAAGGTCATCACCCACATCGCGCCCGCGCGCGGGCCGACCAGCTGCTCGACGCGCTCCCTCATCTCGCCCGCGGCCTTGTTGGTGAAGGTGATCGCGAGGATCTGGCCCGGGTGCACATGGCGCTCGGCCAGCAGGTGGGCGATGCGGTGGGTGAGCACCCGGGTCTTGCCGGAGCCGGCGCCGGCCACGATGAGCAGCGGGGAGCCGGCGTGCACGACCGCCGCGCGCTGGTTCTCGTTGAGCCCCTCCAGCAGCGCCGCCGCGTCGATCACGGGGCGGGGCGCGCCGTCGCGGTAGTGGGTGTCCCGGTCCGGCGGCGTGTCGAACTTCCCGCCGAACAGATCGTCCGGAAGCGGCTCCGGGGTGTGATCGTCCTCGGGCGGCGGCGGGTGCTCGTCCTCCTGCCCGCGCGGGGGCTGGAGGTCCGCCAGGAAGCTGTCGTCAAAGAGGCTGCTCATCGCTCTCCGAGTCTAGGGGGCCCCACCGACAACCGGTCGCCGTCCACCCAACCCGGCCGGTTCGCACGGCGTTCGATGTCCGCCCCGCGCGACCCGATCAGGCCCTCACGCTGCGAAAGCATCCGCTCACGAGGAGGGGAAACCTCCCGCAGGTCACGGAAATGTATCGGACAAAGCGCGCACCAACCTTCACAGAAGACACACGAGTTGGCTAGGTTTCCCTCCAGGCCGCACGACCCCCTACCGGCGAACGTCGCCGGGCCGCACGGCCTCCGCCGAGTCCGGCGCGCCCGCGCGGTGCCCGGAGCCGGGGACCCACCGATCCTGGGGTGAATCGGCCGACTCCCGCCCGGGACGACGCCGTAGGGCAACCCTTCCGAACCACCCGCCCGAACCCGACAGCTAACCCGGTAGGCGGCACGTTGGAAGGAGTCGCCTCCCTTGGCGTCGCACCGCAAGCACCCCGCCGGCACCCGAGGACCGGGTCTGCGCGGCCCCGCCCTCGCCACCGCCGCCTTCACCTCCGTGGCGGTCCTGTCCCAGTCCTCCGCCGCCCAGGCGGCCGAGGCCGCGCCCGCCGACGACGGCCGGCCGAGCCTGGAGGAGATCGAGCGGAAGATCGACGAGCTGTACCGCCAGGCCGACGCGGCACCGGACGAGGAACCCGCCGCCCGGCAGCGGGCGCGCGTCCAGCACCAGGCCCAAGAGGAGGCCCGGCGCGCGCGACAGCTGGCCAAGGCGCGCGAAGGCCAGGAGGGGCGCGCGCCGCTCACGGCCGACCCGGACTCGGCCGCCTCCCTGCTCGCCGAGTTCCCGCGCGACCACTTCGCCCCCAGCAGCGTGCTGAACCGCCTGGCCTCCCGCGTGAAGGACGCGGCGGAACGCGGCGAGCGGGGCAGGACGGCGGGGAGGACGCAGGACACGCCGCCGGCCGGCGCGGCGTACGGCGGGGGCGCGGGGTCGGTTCCGCGGTACGCCGGGGACACCGGGGCGGTTACCCGGTACGACGGGGACGCCGGGGACACCGGGGCGGTTAGCCGGTACGGCGGCTACCCGGTCGCGTCCTCGCGGTACGACGGCGGCGCGGGGGCGCCCGAGGCAGCGCGCGGTGCCCGGGTGGGGATTCCCGCGCCGCGTGACGGCGCGACGGACGCGGGCGCCCTGCCGGCGGGCGCCGTCGGCGCGTCGTACGACGCCCGTGCCGGGGTACGGCGTGCGGGCGTGGGCTCCGTCTCACGCGAGGGCGGCCCGGTTGCCGGTACGTCCCCCGAAGCCGTCGGCTCGCCCCACGGCCGTACGGTCGGCTCGCCCTACGGCGGCACGGTCGGCTCGCCCTACGGCGGCACGGTCGACTCGTCCCACGGCCGTACGGTCGGCTCGTCCCACGACGCCACGGTCGGCTCGCCCCACGGCCGCACAGTCGGCTCGCCCTACGGCGGCACGGTCGGCCCATCTCAAGGCGGCACAGTCGGCTCGTCCCACGCGGTGGACGGCTTCTCCCCTGCCGCGACGATCGGCTCGTCCTCCTACGACGTGCGGGCGGCGAAGGCCACCGTGCAGCGCAAGCTCGGCACCGCGCGGGAGCTGCTTTCCCGGCTCCCGGCCGCCGAGGAGGCCCCGTCGGCCGGGCGGGGCGGGCCCCGGCACGCGGCGCCCGCTTCGGCGCCGTACGCCGCCGCATCGCCCGCCCGGCCGGTCACCAAGGCCGCGAAGGCGATCGCCTTCGCCCGCGCCCAGCTCGGCAGACCGTACGTGAGCGGTGCCAGCGGGCCCGGCTCCTACGACGCCTCCGGTCTCACCCAGGCCGCCTGGAAGGCCGCCGGGGTCACGCTCCCGCGCGCCGCCCGGGACCAGGCCTTCGCCGGCACCCCGGTGCCAGTGGCCGACGCCCGCCCCGGTGACCTGGTCTTCTTCGGGGAGGACGACGGCCATGTCGGACTGTGCACGGGTGACGGGACGATGATCCACGCTCCGGGGCCGGGCGCGTACGTCCGGGAGGCGCTCGTGGACCGCGGCGGCGAGTCGGCCGTCCACCGGGTGGTCAGGCCGGTCTGACGGACGGGCGACGGCTCCCCGTTCCGCCCGGCACGCGCGCGTAGGGCGTTTTTGTGCTCCACGCGCGCGTGCCCTGACCGTTCCGGTGCGGCCGGCTGCCTAGCATCGGCGCATGCCCGGCATCTCAGCTCTGCGCGCGTGGTGGGCGGGGCGCTCTCCCGTGGCCGGGTCCGCCGTCATGGCGACCGGCATCGTGTCGGTGGGCCTGCGGTCGGCCGGCGCCGAGACGCTCTCTCTGGTGGTGCTGGCGGTGGCCTGCGGTGCCTGGGTGGTACTGGCCGCCGGCTTCGTCCTGCGGTTGGTCGGTGAGCGGTCGCGCTGGCTGGCCGAGGCGCGCGGTCCGGGCGCGCTGACCGCCGTCGCCGCGACGACCGTACTGGGCACGGCCCTCTCCCTGGCGGGCGGGCAGACCGCGGCCGGGGTCCTGCTGGCGCTGGCCGCGCTGCTCTGGCCGGGGCTGCTCGTCCTCGCCGTACGGCATGCCGGGGCCCTCATGCCGGGCTCGGTGTTCCTGTGCTGCGTGGCCACGCAGGGGCTCGCGGTGCTGGGGGCGACCCTGGCCGCGGCGGTGCAGACGGCGTGGCTCGCGCACACCGCGCTGGTGCTGTTCTGGCTGGGCCTGCTGCTCTACGGCTTCGCTCTGACCCGTTTCGACCGGCGGCAGGTGCTGGAGGGCCCCGGGGACCACTGGGTGGCGGGCGGGGCGCTGGCGATCTCGGCGCTGGCCGGGTCGAAGCTGCTCGCCGCCGCCGACGGGAGCATGTACCTGTGGGACGCCGACGACCGCGGCGTCCTGCGCCTCGTGACGAGCGCGCTGCTCGTGCTGTCCCTGGCCGGCTATGTCCTGCTGCTGGCGGCCGAGGCGTTCCGGCCGCGCCCCGGTTACGACTTCCGGCGGTGGTCGACGGTGTTCCCGATGGGGATGACGGCGGCGGCGACCCTGTCCGCCGCGGCCGTGCTGCCCGTGCCCTGGCTCAGAGTGCCGGGAGAGGTGCTGGTGTGGGTGGCGGTGGCGGCGTGGCTCGTGGTGGCCGCCGGTGCGGTGCGCGCGGTCCGCGCGGGCGAAAACGCCGGGTGACCGTCAGGTCCACAGGACGGCGATGAAGATGTTGACCGTCGTCAGCAGGCCGACCAGCCCGAAGAGGCTCTTGTCGACGTGCTCGTCGTCCCGCTTGACGTAGACCAGTCCCAGGATCACGATCAGCAGCGCCAGCTTGACGCCGATCTTGACGGTGTTGACCGGGTAGTCCTGGGCCTGGTTGAGGCCGACCAGGACCACGCCGGTGACCAGCATCGTCGCGGCACCGTGCAGCATGGCCGGGACGAAGCGGGCGGTGCCCTGTCCTATGGCCTTCATCTGGGTGAGGAAACCACCGAGCAACGCGGCGATGCCGACGATGTGCAGGCCGACGAAGAGGTGGATGAGTACGTCCATGGGGCTGGAGCCTAACGAGGGGCGCCCGAGCCCCTGTGCGAGGGTCCGAACGCTCCTCGTTTCGGCAGGCCGGAGTCACGGAGCGTGAGGCTCTCGCGCACATGCGGTCCATAGCAGCCCACGACTCCCAGTGGTCCCGATTTCCGTGCTTCGGTCAGCACGCTACGTGAAGACGGCGGTCCAGCGTGATCAAGCCGATCGCACCCGGACACGACTCGACACGCCACAGCCAGTTGTGGACACCGCGTTACCGAACCGTCACAGTCCGTTCTAGCGTCCTCCCCCAGGTGACCGGCTCCCCAACGCCGCCCGGACCAGGGGCTGCGGTCGGCCACCTCCGCCGAGAACGGCCCGGCGGCGGCCCCGCTCCCCCGTGCGGGCCGCCGCCGGGCTCCGCACCGCTCGGCCGTAGGAGTCCCGGAAGGACGGACGATCCAGGTGGCAGCGCACCGCAAGCCCCGGCAACGCTCGCTCGGCGGCCATACGGCCCGTACGGCCGCCACGCTCGCCCTGGCCGGCGCGGCCACCGCGACGGTCTTCGACGGGACGGGGCAGGCGGCGCCGCGGCTCACGGCGGCGCAGGTGAAGGCCAAGGTCGAGACGCTGTACCGGCAGGCGGAGGCGGCCACCGAGAAGTACGACGGGGCCAAGGAGCAGGCGGACGCGGGCGAGCGGCGGGTGAGCGCGCTGCAGGACCAGGCCGCCCGCAAGCAGCAGCGGCTGAACTCGGCCCGGGACGCGCTCGGTTCCGTGGCGACGGCGCAGTACCGCGCGGGTGGCATCGACCCGGCCTGGCAACTGGCCCTGTCCAGCGACCCGGACCGGTATCTGGACGGCGCCGCGTTCGCCGAGCGGGCCGGTGACCGGCAGGCCGCCGCCGTGTCCCGGGTGCGCGGGCAGCTCCGGGAGATCGAGCGGCTACGCGGTGCGGCGCGCGTCGAGCTGACGTCCCTGCGCGCCCGGCAGGCCGAACTGCGGCGGCAGAAGAAGACCGTCACCGGCAAGCTCGCCGAGGCCCGGCGGCTGCTGGCCCGGCTCACTCCCCGGCAGCGGGCCGCGGTCACCGGCGACGGCAGCCCGGCCGCGCACGCCTCCCGCTCGGCCGCCGGCGCCCGGCAGACGCTGGACGCGTCCACGGTGGCCCCGAACTCCCGCGCGGCGGCGGCCGTCTCCTACGCCTACGCCAAGCTGGGCAGCCCCTACGTGTGGGGCGCCACCGGCCCCGACGCCTTCGACTGCTCGGGCCTCGTCCAGGCCGCCTACCGCTCGGCCGGCGTCTCCCTGCCGCGCACCACCTACGCCCAGATCAACGTGGGCCGCCGGGTCGCCCGCTCCGCGCTCCAGCCCGGTGACCTGGTGTTCTTCTACTCCGGGATCAGCCATGTCGGCCTCTACGTCGGGCACGGCCAGATGATCCACGCCCCCAACCCGTCGGCCCCGGTGCGGCTGGCGCCGGTCGACGAGATGCCGTTCGCCGGCGCGGCCCGGGTCGCGTGAGGTGCCGTCAGCCCATCCGCGGGGTCCGGAACCTGCGGCGGTACTCCGTCGGCGTGGTGTCCAGGCGCCGGCGGAACGCTCGTACCAGGGTGTCCGTCGTGCCGAACCCGCACACGGCGGCGACCCGTTCGAGAGTGGCGTCGGTGGTCTCCAGTTCGCCGCGCGCCTTCTCGACGCGGACGGACTCGATGTAGGCGTACGGGGTCATGCCCAGCTCGGACTTGAACAGCCGGGTCAGATGCCGGTCGCTGACGTGGGCGTGTGCGGCGATGGCGGCGATGGTGAGCGGTTCGGCGATGTGGCACAGGATGTACTGCCGCAGGTCCTCGATGCGCCGGGTGGCGGAGACCTGCTCCAGCGGCACACTGAACTGGCTCTGCCCGCTGGGTCGTTTGAGGTACATCACCAGTTGCCGGGCCACCCGCAGGGCCACGGCCTCACCGAGGTCCTCGGCGACGAGGGCGAGGGACAGGTCGAGACAGGCGCTGATCCCCGCGCCGGTCCAGATGTTGCCCTCGCGGATGAAGATCGGGTCCGCGTCGACCTCGACGGCCGGGTGGTCGGCGGCCAGTCGGGGCGCGGTCGACCAGTGGGTGGTGGCGCGCTTGCCGTCCAGCAGGCCGGCGGCGGCGAGGACATGGGCGCCGACACACACCGAGGCGATCCGGTCCGTGGTGCCGGCCAGGGTCTTCACCCAGGTGACGACCACGGGATCGACCAGCGGGTGCACGCGGCGCTCACTGTCGACCTCGACCGCCCCGGGGACGACGAGCGTGTCGATACGGCGTCTGGCGGCCTGCTCGAAGGTGACGTCCGGCAGGACGCGGACGCCCGCGCCGGTGGTGACCGGGTCCGTGGACTCGGCCGCCAGCAGGACCTCGTACCCCGCGGCGTCGTTCGTCTCCCGCCGGGCCAGGGCGAACACCTCCGGCGGCCCGGTGACGTCGAGGAGGTCCACGCCGTCGAAGAGGACGATGACGATGAGCCGTCTGATGCTGCCCGGCACGCTTCCCCCTCACGCCAACGGCATGTCTGTATCTGCATGTTAGCCGTCATTGCCGACACGAGGCGGGGTGCATAGCGTGGTGATCCGCAGCCCGGCCCACCGCACCGGCCGGGCAGCGGAACCCACCCCACCTCCGAAGGCGGCACACCCATGTCCCGTACGACCCTGCGCCGGCTCAACGGCTTCGACGAGACCCCGGCCACGCTCACCGGCTCGACACTGCTCCTGATCGACTTCCAGAACACCTACACCCGGGGCGTGATGGAGCTGGACGGCTGGGAGGCCTCCCTCGACGCCGCGGCCGAACTGCTGGCTCGGGCCCGCGCGGCCGGCACGAAGGTCGTGCACGTGATCAACGACGGCGGCGCGGGCACCCCGTACGACATCCGGGCCGAGATCGGCCGGATCCATTCCCGCGTCGCCCCCGCCGACGGCGAGCCCGTCGTCGTCAAACAGACCCCGGACGCCTTCCACGGCACCGACCTGGACACCCATGTCCCGGAGGGGCAGGACGTCATCATCGCCGGCTGGATGACCCACATGTGCGTGGCGTTCACGGCGCAGGGCGCGTTCCTGCGCGGCAACCGGCCCACCGTCGTCGCCGACGCCACCGCGACCCGGTCGCTGCCGATGGCGGGCACCGACCTGGACGCCCGCCAGGTGCACTACAGCGCCCTCGCCACCATCGCCGACCTCTTCGGTGTCGTCGTCGGGTCGCAGCAGGAGATCGCCCGCTGAGCCCACGCCGTCGGACGGCCACACGCTCGACGGCGACGAGCCGCCCGTGGTGGCCGACGCCTCCACCCTCCAGCCCGGCCGCTGACGGACAACCCGGGGGCACTCCGCCGCGAAGCAGGTCGACGAGGCCGCTCTCGCCACGATCCGGGACCCGGTCCGCACAGGATCGGCACCGCCGGACGCGCTGGTCCCGGTCGCTCCCCCTCCAGGCCGCGAGGGCCCTGGCCGGCACGTGCCCACCGAGTCGCGGACGAGGCGTCAGACCAGACGGCGCGCGGTCGCCCAGCGCGTCAGCTCGTGACGGTTCGACAGCTGGAGCTTGCGCAGCACCGCCGAGACATGGGACTCGACCGTCTTCACCGAGATGAACAGCTGCTTGGCGATCTCCTTGTAGGCATAGCCCCGGGCGATCAGCCGCAGCACCTCGCGCTCGCGCTGGGTGAGACGGTCCAGGTCCTCGTCCACGGGCGGGGCGTCGGTGGAGGCGAAGGCGTCCAGGACGAACCCCGCCAGCCGGGGGGAGAAGACGGCGTCGCCCTCCTGCACCCGGAAGATCGAGTCCACCAGGTCGGCGCCCGTGATCGTCTTGGTGACGTAACCGCGCGCACCGCCCCGGATCACCCCGATCACGTCCTCGGCCGCGTCCGACACGGACAACGCGAGGAAGCGCACCGGCCGCTCGGCGTCGGCGGTCAGCGCGGCGCACCGGCGCAGCACCTCGACCCCGCCGCCGCCCGGCAGATGCACGTCCAGGAGGACCACCTCGGGCCGGGTCGCGGTGATGACCGTGACGGCCTGGTCGACGTCCGCCGCCTCTCCGACCACCTCGACACCGGTCTGCGCGGTCTGGCCGATCTCGGCCTGGACGCCGGTCCGGAACATCCGGTGGTCGTCCACAAGCACCACCCTGACGTGCCGCCCGGCCGTCTCCGCCGCTGCCGGCGTGCCGTTCCCCTCGGTCGCGTCGCTCATGACGTCTTCTCCGCCCTCTCCATCTCCAGCTCGACCTCCGTGCCGCCGCCCGGCACCGCCCGCAGCCGGGCCGTGCCGCCGTTGCGCTCCATGCGGCCGATGATCGATTCTCTGACGCCCATGCGGTCGGCGGGTATGGAATCGAGGTCAAAGCCCGGCCCGCGGTCGCGCACGGACACGAACACCGCCCTCCCCTCGACCTCGGCGTAGACCTGCACGGCGCCGCCCTCGCCACCGTACTTGGCGGCGTTCACCATCGCCTCGCGCGCCGCCTGCATCTGCGCCGCGGTCCCCTCGTCCAAGGGGCAGTCGCCGACTATGACGACCTCGATGGGCACACCGTGCTTGTCCTCCACCTCCGCGGCGTTGCGCCGCACCGCCTCCGCGACGGTGTCCGGCTCGTCGGCCTCGGCCTTGCCGGTGCCCTCCGGTTTGTACAGCCAGGTGCGCAGGTCCCGCTCCTGGGCGCGGGCGAGGCGGCGAACCTCGCCCGCGTTCTCCGCGTTGCGCTGGATCAGGGTGAGGGTGTGCAGCACCGAGTCGTGGACGTGCGCGGCGACCTCCGCCCGCTCCTGGGCGCGGATACGCATCAGGCGCTCCTCGGACAGGTCCTGCGTCATACGGACCAGATAGGGGCCGGCGAGCAGCGTGATACCGACGAGGACCGCGAGGGCGGCCTGCAGCACCGCGCCGAGATGAGCGGCCGACCCTTGCAGGACGAAGATCGCGGTGGCACCGGCCGTTACCAGCAGGACACCGCCGGCCGCGCGGACCAGGGTGAGCGTGCGGCGGCGCCGGCCGACCTCGACCCAGCGTGCCCGGCGGGCGTTGTCCGCCTGCCGCCAGACCAGGGCGACACCGGCCGCGACCAGGACGGTGGGCAGCAGGTAGGCCTTGGCCGCGCTGCCCAGGTTGACGCTGCTCACGAAGACGACCGACACGACGACCATGAGGAGCAGCGCGACGATCTGTCCCCGGTCCGGTTTGCGGGCCACCAGTCTGCGGCGGCCGTCCGGGAAGGTCTCCGTGCCGACCAGCGTCGGCGGCTTCTGGTCGCCCACACCGCCGATGCCGAGGGGCACGAAGAACCAGAACGCGGCGTACAGCAGCGCTCCGAGGCCGTCCGCCATGAACAGGCCGACGAAGACGAGCCGCACCCAGACGACGGGCAGCCCGAGGTGCCCGGCGAGGCCCCGCGCCACCCCGCCGAGCCAGCGTCCGTCGCTGCTGCGGTAGAGCTTGCGCGGCGGCCGCGGGTCTTCGAGTGGCAGGCTTGCGGCTTCCGGCATGCCAACGATGGTCACACGGCCGGAGGGGCCGGGCATCAGGGTCGGTCCCGGAGACGCCCCTGATCTTCGCCAGGGTCGGCTCGGGGAGCCCCGGAACCCGGCGGTCCGCGGAGGCTCGAACACTTCCCCGCTCCCTGTCAGGGCCGATTTCAGGGTTCGCCCAGGGTCGTCCCGACTGCCGCGGCGAGGGCCGGGCCGTCACCATGGAACGCATGACGGATCACGAGCACGCCGCGACGGGTCCGGGATCCGGCACCGGCCCCCGCCCGGCACCGGGCACCGGGCCGACGGATGCCGGGCCCGCCGCGACACCGGGGACGGGGGCGGCCGGCACGGACACCCACGCCCACCGGCACGAGCGAGAACAGAGCGGGGAGTCCGAGCACGAGCCGACACTCGGCACCGCCGGGGCACCGGCACCGCATCGGTTCCGGCGCGACCGCCGGCACAAGCTGATCGCGGGTGTGTGCGCGGGACTCGGCCGGCAGACCGACATGGACCCGGTGATCTTCCGGATCACCCTGGCCGTGCTGTCGGCGACCGGCGGCATCGGCCTCATCTTCTACGGCTTCGTCTGGCTCCTCGTGCCGTACGCGGACGAGGAGGAGAACGAGGTCCGCAGGCTGCTGACCGGCCGGGTCGACGGCCAAGCCTTGGCCGCGGTGCTGTTCGCCCTGGTCGGCTGCGGGATCTTCCTGACCATGCTGAGAAACGGCGGGATGCTGACCTTCGCCGTGGTGCTCTCCCTGCTGCTGGCGGGCGCCGGGTACTGGTCGCGCCGGCGCGGTGCCCCGGATCCCGACCCGCTCGCCGCGCAGGCCGCCGCCGACGCCCCGCCGGAGGCCCAGGCGCCGCCGGTCTCCACGTACTTCCCGTCGTGGTGGCGGGACCCCATAGTCAAGGACGGCACCCATGTCGGCGACACCGGTTATCTGTGGGGTCCCGGCGACGCCCGGCAGCCGGACCTGGTCTCGGCCCTCGATGTCGGCATCGCCACTCCTTGGACGCACCCGGGCGCCGTGCCGCCGCCGAAGGCCCCGCCGGCGAGACCGCCCGGCCCGCGCTGGATCGGCGGCTGGGTGTTCCTGCTGGCGCTGGTGGCGGGCGGACTGGGCACCGGACTGACCTGGAGCACACACCCGCTGGGCACCAGCCTCCAGGCCGGACTGGCGTGTGCGCTCGCGGTGTTCGGACTGGGCGTCGCCGTCAGCGCGTTCCTGGGCCGCACCGGCGCCGGGACGGTGTTCCTCGCCCTCGTCACGGCGGCCCTGTTGGCCGGGGCGTCGGCCATGCCGAAGGACATCACCACGCACTGGCGGGACACGTCGTGGCGGCCGGCGGCGACGGCGCAACTGCGGCCCACGTACGAACTGGGCACCGGCCGGGGCACCCTGGACCTGTCCCGGGTGCGGCCGGCCGAGGGCCGGGAGATAGCCACGAGCGCCCATGTGGGCGCGGGCAGTCTGAAGGTCGTCGTGCCGCCGGACCTGACCGTGCGGATGAGCATCGACGTGGGAGTGGGCGACATCCGGTTGCCCGGTGACAACAGAAAGGACGTGGACGTGCAGCCGGGCAAGCACAAGGAGGTGACCCTGACACCGGCCAAGGGTGCCGAGGCCTCGGGCACACTGGACCTCACCCTAGGGGTCGGCGCGGGGCAGGTGGAGGTCAGCCGTGCTGCGTCATGAGTTCCAGCCCGGGAAGCTGGTCGCCGGGCTCTTCCTGACCGCCGCCGGTGCCGTGTACGCGGGCGACTCGGGCGGCCTGTGGGACACCCCGTGGTTCGTGGGAGCCCCTTTGGTGGTGGGCGGTCTCTGTCTCTCCGGGGTCGTGGCGGCGGTGGCCCGCGCGGTCCGGGACCGGGGCGGCACCTGAGGCGTCACCGCCTCCGGGCGCCCGGCGCATGTGGCGTCACAGCTCTTTGACACCTCAATAGTGGTAGCCGACCGAGTGCCGGCGGCGTGAGCGCCAGGCGGCGTCCAGGGACAGGTAGGGGGTGCCGGCGAGGATCAGGGGGAGCCACGCCATCAGGTAGGCGAGGTCGTTGCCGTAGTAGTAGGGGCTCGTCGCCCAGCTGACCGTCAGCCACAGGCTGAGGGAGATCAGCGCGCCGCCGAGCGCGGCCAGCCGGCCCAGCAGCCCGACCAGGATGCCGACACCGACGGCCAGTTCGCCCAGGGCGATGGCGTAGCCGAAGCCGACCGGGCTCTTGAGGGCCAGGTCGATCAGGGCGGGGATGGCGGCGGACTCCTTGGCCGCGCGCATGGTCTCGCCGATGGAGCCGGCGCCGGAGGCCTTCATGAAGGCGCTGTCGGTCAGCTTGTCCAGGCCGGCGTAGCCGAAGGTGACGCCGAGGAAGAGGCGCAGCGGCAGCAGGGCGTAGTGGGCGGCGGTGTCGCGCAGGCCTCGGTGGCCGTCCAGCCGGGTGGTGCGGGTGTCCGTCCGAATGCCGTGAGTCATCGCTGCCAGCCGCCTCTCGCCCGCGCCATGCCGCCTCGTCAGTCCATACGTATGGCGTGACGGCCCCGTTCAATCCTCTCCCGAATGATTTTCCGGATTTCGGGTCTTCCTGCCAGCGGCGCGACGGCCGCGAGTCACCTGCACGGGTCACCTGGCCCTGGGTCTCATGTCCCTGCGTGGGTCACCTGTCCCGCCATCCCGGCCGGTGCGTCACCTGCCCGGCCCGCCCGCCGAGTTCGCCGAGGCTCCGCGCCGCCCCTCCGCCTCCACCCCACCCCTGCCCCGGAGCCTCGCCCCTGCCCCGGAGTCTCGCCCCCTTCACTCGGTCACCGTGACGATGCACCGATTGGTGGCCACCCCCGCCGCCGTCACCACCTGGACCTCCGCCGAGCCGGGTTCGACCTCGGCCGGTACCGGCACCGTCAGGACCGTGTCGGTGGGGTTGCGGAAGCCGCCCGGGACGGGGACGAGCGGGACGTGCACGTCGACCGTGCCGATGCGGACGACCAGGCGGGAGAGCCGGTCGGCACCATGGGCGCCGGGCGGCACGAAGCCGGAACCCCGGATCTCGATGTCGTCACCGGTGCGGATCGGCCCGTCCAGGTCGCCGGGTTCCCGGGCGCGGACCACGGAGAGGACAACCGGACGGCCGCCCTCGGCGTACTTGCCGGCCAGGTAGGTCGCGGACGAGATCAGGACGATGACGGCCAGACCCCAGGGCAGGTCGGGCAGTTGGTAGGGCCGGCGGGCGAGCCGGACAGCGGCGAAGACGAGGGCGACGGCGCTGACGACGACGTACTGGATGTCGGTGAAGGCGCCCCGGCCGGAGTCGTCGGTGAGCAGGTCGGCGGCGTGCGGCCGGTGCGCGGGCACCTTCTGCAGCCGCTGGGCGAGGACACGCAGGCCCACCACCCTGCGGACGAGGACGGCGATGCCGCTCACCACGAACAGCACGGTCACCACGCCGGCGCCGCGCGCGAGGTCGAGCCCGGCGATCAGCGCGTCACGTTCGGTATGGCCGGAGGCGGCGGCGAGACGGGCGGCCAACAGCAGGACCGCGTAGGCGACGAACAGCACCCAGCAGGCGGCGACGGTGCGCGAGGTGGACATGCGGTTGTCCTCGCCGATGACCGGCGCGAGCACTCCACCGCGCGTCCGGTGCAGCCGGCCGGCGGCGGTCAGCGCGCCGGCGACGGCCAGCGCGGCGAGCAGGGCCGCCGTGCGGGCGTCGGTCCATCCGGTGCCGATCGCGGTGAGCGCCTCGGCCAGCAGCAGCGCGGTGACCGCGCCCCACACCACGCACACCGTCCGGGGCCACAGCCGGGCGAACCAGGCGACGCCCTCCGTCCGGCCGCGCTCGGCGACGGCCTCCGCGTGCTGGGTCAGTTCCTCGGACACCCACTGGCGGGACGCCGAGGCCGAGTGCGCCACGGCCGTCGGCAGTCCCTCCCCGGCGGCGAACTCGTCCCGTCGGCGCAGGAACGCGGCGACGGCCCGCCGATGTCCCTCACGGGCGCCGTGCGGACAGTCCCCGCAGGTGCAGCCGCCCTCGTGGACCCCGTCCGGGCCCACGCCCCCTCTCGCTTCCTGCACCGCCACGCCCGACGCCCGCCTTCCCGCGACCTTTCGGCACGGCGGCCGGCACCGCACCCGGGACGGGCGGGCCGGAGCCGTGCAACTCCCCTGCGACGAGAGCGCATTGTGCCCTACATGGGGGCCTGGCGGACGCCGGTCCGGGTCATCGGGGGTGAAGCGGGGGCCGCGCGGTTGACCGGGCCCTCCGGCACCGGCGCACGCGAGACCGTGTGCGGGCGGGACCTGCCCGCCACGGAAGCCGGCCCACCACCCGACACCCACCGGCCCGGCACACCCCGCACCCCGCACCCGGCACCCGGCACCCGGCACCCGGCACCCGGCACCCGGCACCCGGCACCCGGCACCCGGTACACGCTGCCCCGGCATACCCCCGCCCGGGACCCATCGGTCGGCACACCCCACCCGGCACCCACCGGCCCGGCACGCCCCGCCCGATACCCACTACCCATGGACCGGCACGCCCCGGCTCCGCACCCAACACCGGCCCGTCGCACCCCGACGACCCCGGTCCGGCCGAAAGGCTCAGCTCAGCAGGTCCGGTTCGCTGCGGCTGATGTCCTGCCACAGGGGCTGGTAGTTGATCCAGGCCACCAGGTCGCCGCCGAGTTGTTCCCGGGTGGTGACGGCCTGGCGGTGGTCGATGAGGACCGGTCGGCCGGCCGCCTTGGCCATCAGCTGGACCTGGCAGGACCGCTCCAGGGACAGGAACCACCAGGCCGCCGCGTCCACCGAGTCCCCGACGGTGAGCAGGCCGTGGTTGCGCAGGACGAGCGCCTTGCGGGAGCCGAGCTGCGCCGCGATCCGGCGGCCCTCCTCGGCGTTGATGGTGACTCCGCTGTAGGCGTCGTAGAGGGCCAGGTCCTCGTAGAAGGCGCAGCTCTCCTGGGTGATGGGGTCGATGAGGTCGCCGAGCGCGGCGAGGGCGCGGCCGTGCACGGAGTGGCAGTGGGCGACGGCGACGACGTCGGGGCGGGCGGCGTGCACCTGGGCGTGCACGGCGAAGGCGGCCTGGTTGACGTGGTAGCGGCCCTCGACGACCTGCCCGTCCTGGTTGGCGAGGACGAGGTCGCTGACGGTGACGTGCCGGAACGGCATGCCGAAGGGGTTGACCCAGAAGCAGTCGGAGAACTCCGGGTCGCGGGCGGTGATGTGCCCGGAGACCCCCTCCTCGAAGCCGTTGCGCCCGAAGATCCGCAGGGCACCGGCGAGACGTTCCTTGCGGTGCCGGCGTTCGTCCTCGACCGAGTCGTGCATCGGCGGCATGGCGAACCGCAGCTGATCGGTGGGCAACGGCAGGGGCGGGGTCGGCCCGTGCATAGGTCCTCCAGCGTGCAGATGGTCGTACCTGGCGGAAGTTACCGCCGGTCCAGCGGGAAAGGGCAGTCCTGATCCGTACAGCGGTCCTGATTTCCGTGAAGATGACCTCCGTTCCGCATACCCGACAGAGGATGTCGGTATTGGCCGCGAGGCTGGTGGGCATGAACTGGGCAGCTTTCACCATCGCCGCACCCGAGCTGGCGGCGTTCACCGAGGAGCGCTTCGGCGCCCACCGGCACCACGTCCTCGCGACCCTGCGCGCGGACGGTTCGCCGCGCACCAGCGGCCTGGAGGTGCAGTTCCGGGACGGGGAGCTGTGGCTCGGCATGATGCCGGACTCCCACAAGGCCCGGGACCTGCTGCGCGACCCGCGCTTCACGCTCCAGGCCAACCCGGGGGCGGGGACGGACATGAGCGGTGGGGACGTACGGATCGCCGGGCGCGCGTACGAGGTCGAGGACGGCGCGGTGAAGGCCGCGTACGCCGAAGAGGTGGAACCGCCGGGGCCGTTCCACCTCTTCCGCACCGAGCTGACGGAGGTCGTGCGGACCTTCGTCGAGGACGAGACCTACCTCGTCGTCCAGTTCTGGAGGCCCGGAGAGCCGGTGCGCACTCTCCGGCGGACCTGAGCGGGCGGGACTACTCCCACTCGATGGTGCCCGGCGGCTTCGAGGTGACGTCGAGCACGACGCGGTTGACGTCGCGGACCTCGTTGGTGATGCGGGTGGAGATCCGGGCGAGGACGTCGTAGGGCAGCCGGGACCAGTCGGCGGTCATGGCGTCCTCGGAGGAGACCGGGCGCAGCACGATGGGGTGGCCGTAGGTGCGGCCGTCGCCCTGGACGCCCACGCTGCGGACGTCGGCGAGCAGGACCACCGGGCACTGCCAGATGTCGCGGTCCAGGCCGGCCGCGGTCAGTTCCTCGCGGGCGATGGCGTCGGCGTCGCGCAGCAGGTCGAGGCGCTCCTTGGTGACCTCGCCGACGATGCGGATGCCGAGGCCGGGGCCGGGGAAGGGCTGGCGCTGGACGATCTCCTCCGGCAGGCCCAGTTCCTGGCCGACCATGCGGACCTCGTCCTTGAACAGCTGGCGCAGCGGCTCGATCAGCCGGAACTCAAGGTCCTCGGGCAGACCGCCGACGTTGTGGTGCGACTTGATGTTGGCGGTGCCGGTGCCGCCGCCGGACTCGACCACGTCCGGGTAGAGGGTGCCCTGGACCAGGAACTCCACGGCGGGGCCCGCGTCGGCGATGATCTCGACCTGCGCCTGCTCGAAGACGCGGATGAACTCACGGCCGATGATCTTGCGCTTCTCCTCGGGGTCCGAGACGCCCTTGAGGGCGTCCAGGAAGCGCTGCTCGGCGTCGACGACCTTCAGCTGCACGCCGGTGGCGGCGACGAAGTCCTTCTCGACCTGCTCGGTCTCGCCCTTGCGCATCAGGCCGTGGTCGACGTAGACGCAGGTGAGCTGGGAGCCGATGGCCTTCTGGACGAGGGCGGCGGCGACGGCGGAGTCCACGCCGCCGGACAGACCGCAGATCGCGCGCTTGTCGCCGACCAGCTCACGGATCGCGGTGACCTGCTCCTCGATCACGTTGCCGGTGGTCCAGGTGGGCTCCAGGCCGGCACCACGGTAGAGGAAGTGCTCCAGCACCTGCTGGCCGTGCGTGGAGTGCATGACCTCGGGGTGGTACTGGACGCCGTAGAGCTTCCGCTCGTCGTTCTCGAAGGCGGCGACCGGGACGACGTCCGTGGACGCGGTGACGGTGAAGCCCTCGGGGGCGGCGGAACAGGCGTCGCCGTGCGACATCCACACGTGCTGCTCGGCCGGGGTGCCCTCGAAGAGGGTGGAGGAGTTCCGGGAGACGTGCAGGTCGGTGCGGCCGTACTCACGGGCGCCGGAGTTGTCGACGGTGCCGCCGAGGATCTGCGCCATCAGCTGGAAGCCGTAGCACATGCCGAAGACGGGGACGCCGGCCTCGAAGAGCGCGCGGTCGAGGCGGGGGGCGCCCTCCTCGTACACGGACGAGGGGCCGCCGGAGAGGATGATCGCCGCGGGGTTCTTGGCGAGCATCTCCGGGACCGGCATGGTGCTCGGCACGATCTCGCTGTAGACCCGCGCCTCGCGGACGCGACGGGCGATGAGCTGGGCGTACTGCGCGCCGAAGTCCACGACCAGAACGGTGTCGGGGGTGGCGGCAGTGGAAGTCGCTGATGACACGGGGTGCCTTCTGGTGGTCGGGCGGGGGTCTGTGCTACCGAGTCTAACGGTGCGGGTGGCCGCGCTTCCTCCGTCGGCGGCAGCGGGCCGTGGCATACTGGCGGCATGCTCGCGCACTCGACCTTCCTCTTTACCTATGGCACCCGGCCCGCCGGCTGCCATGGTCGTGCCGCTTGAGCTGAGCCAAGCGACTTCCCAGGCGCCCCGGGCCGACAAGGCCCGGGGCGCCTGTCGTACTCCCGGGTTCCGCCGTCCCAGGGCCTCCACCTTCCCGAGCAAGGAGCCCGACGTGACCACCACCACCCCGGAAGCGACCGCCGCCCCGCACGCGACCACCGCACCAGACGCGACCACCGCCCCGGACGGGGCCATCGCCGAAGCCAGGGAGCGCATCGACGTGCTCGACGACCGGATCATCGGTCTCATCCAGGAGCGGATGGCCGTGTCCGCCGTCGTCCAGCAGACCCGGATCGCCTCCGGCGGCCGGCGCGTGCACCTCTCGCGCGAGATGGAGATCCTCGGCCGCTACCGCGACGCGCTCGGCCGGCCGGGCACCCCGCTCGCCATGACGCTGCTGGAGCTGTGCCGGGGCCGTATCTGAGTTCGGTGCCGCTCTCACCCGTACGGGCGCGTGACCGGCTCGCGCACCGCTTCGTTGAGGGGAATGTCCGTGCCAGCCAGGGGCGGGCCCGACAGAACCACGCGTGGCTCGCTGGAGCGATGAGGCGTACGGGTCGTGCCGCACGCCGTGGGACCTCGTTCCAGGAAAGTGACCGGACGGCAGGGGACAGCAGCCCGGTCACCCAAGAGAACGGCCGGCTCCGGGGACGCCCGGGGCCGGCCGGCGGGACAACCGCACAGGTGCACCACTGCCGGCCGGACAGGTGCGGACGCCCGCACCGCATCCGGCACACTGCGCAGCCGTCCCGGGTCCCGGCGCAGATCAGCAGGCCAGTAGCCGATAGCCAGTAGGCCGACGGGCCAGTGGCGCACACCGCACGGCAGCACGCATCGGGCGGCACACGAGCAAGCGGCGCGACCCCTCGGCGCCGTTCCCCGGGCACCGGCGCCGCCCTGACGCCGGTGCCGGTCGGAAGAAGGGCCCCGCGGTCTCTCCGTCCCGCGGGGTCCTTCGCCGTGTCCGGTGACCGGCGGCGCACGCCCGGAACGAACGCCACCGGTGTGACCCATTCCACATCGCGGACCGGGGTGTCGAGGGCAACCCTTCGGGCTTTTCGCTGATCAAACCTGCAGATCAAGGAAACGGCGAGAGGGAGCTGCCTTCGGAGGGGGAGGCAGCTCCCTCTTCGCCGTCAGGGTCCCGGCCCCCGGTCTACTTCTTCGCCGGCACCGTCGGCATCCCCAGGAACGGCAGCCGCAGCGCGCCGAAGGCGTCCGCCGGCACCGCCGGGGACACCGGTTCCACCGGCTTCAGCCGCTCGTAGACCGCGCCCGCGGCCGGACGCGGGTCCTCCTCGCCCTTGTTCGGCCAGAAGGACATGGCCCGCTCGGCCTGCGCGGTGATGGTCAGCGAAGGGTTGACGCCCAGGTTCGCGGTGACCGCGGCGCCGTCCACGACCGAGATGCCGGGATGGCCGTACAGCCGGTGGTACGGGTCGATCACGCCGGTGTCCGGGGAGTCGCCGATGGGGCAGCCGCCGAGGAAGTGCGCGGTGAGCGGGGTGCCCATCAGCTCGCCGACGTTGCTGCCGGCGAAGCCGTTGATCTCGGCGGCGAGTACGGAGGCGGCCTCGGTGGCGGCACGGATCTGCTTCGGATTCGGGGCGCCGTGGCCCTGCCGGGCGGTCAGCAGGCCCTTGCCGACGCCGCCGGGCTTCAGGTAGGTGGTCAGGGAGTTGTCCAGCGACTGCATCACCAGGCCGATGATGGTCCGCTCCGACCAGCGCCGGTTGGACAGTGAGCGGGCGACCAGCATCGGGTGCCGGGCCGCGTTCGCCAGCCAGCCCAGCACCCGGGAAGAACCCTCGGTGTACGGCACCTGGAGGATGGAGAGGCCGCCCATGGAGTTGGAGCCCTTGCCGTAGCGGACGGGCTCGATGTGGGTGTTCTCGTCCGGGTGGATCGAGGACGTGATGGCGACACCGCGCGTGAAGTCGGCCCGGGGCTCGCCGGTGGCCTTGCGGTAACGGCGGTTGTCGGTCTGCGCGCCGACCAGCGCCTCGGAGTTGGTGCGGGTCAGGTCGCCCAGCCGGGCCGACAGGTAGGGCAGATGACCGGCCGCCTTCATCCGGTGCAGCAGGGTCTGGGTGCCGTAGGTGCCGGCGGCGAGCACGACCCGGCGGGCGGTGAACAGGCGGCCCGCGCCCTTTTTCCGGCGGTCCGTCGGCAGGGTCGCGACCGCGTACCCGCCGCGCGAGTCGTCCGTGACGGACACGACCGTCGTCAGGGGGTGGACCACCGCGCCGGCCCGCTCGGCGAGGTAGAGGTAGTTCTCGTTCAGGGTGTTCTTCGCGCCGTGCCGGCAGCCGGTCATGCACTCGCCGCACTCGGTGCACGCGGTGCGGGCGGGTCCGGCGCCGCCGAAGTACGGGTCGTTGACCTCGCCGCCGGGCCGGGCCGTCGCCTTGCCGTCGGCGTCCGCGTCCTTGCCGTCGCCGAAGAAGACGCCGACCGGGGCGAGATGGAAGGTGTCGCCGACGCCCATCCGCTCGGCCGCCGCCTTCAGGTGCACGTCGGAGGGGGTCATGGTGGGGTTGAGCCGCACCCCGAGCATGCGCCGGGCCTGGTCGTAGTACGGCTTCAGCTCCTCCTGCCAGTCGGTGATGTCCTTCCACTGCGGGTCCTCGAAGAAGGGCGCAGGCGGCACATAGAGGGTGTTGGCGTAGTTGAGCGAGCCGCCGCCGACGCCCGCGCCGGCCAGCACCATGACGTTGCCCAGCAGGTGGATGCGCTGGATGCCGAACATGCCGAGCTTCGGGGCCCAGAGGTAGTTCTTCAGGTCCCAGGAGTTCTTCGGCAGGGTGGCGCGGGTGAAGCGGCGGCCGGCTTCGAGCACGCCGACCCGGTAGCCCTTCTCGGTCAGGCGGAGGGCGGACACCGAGCCGCCGAATCCCGATCCGACCACGATGACGTCGTAGTCGTACCCGTCCCCGTGGGCGTACCCGTCCCCGTGGCCGTACCCGTCCTCGTCCCGGGTCTGGACAGACTTCTCCTGCGACACGTGCTCTCCTCGTCGAGAACGGGTGTTCCCCGTGCGATGCGGTAAGGCCCCCAACGGGGGGTGTCTAGCGGAAGCGGAACGTCTTCATCAGGCGCAGGCTCGTGCTCATGAACCGGGCGTACGCCTCGTCGTCCATGCCCAGCGAGGGCGCCATCGGCAGCAACCGCTGCCGGGCCACCGTCTGGACCTCGGTGTACTTGAGGATGCCCTCGGAGCCGTGGCGGCGGCCCAGGCCGGAGTCCTTCATGCCGCCCATCGGGGACTGGACGCTGCCGTAGGCGGGCGCGTAGCCCTCGTTGACGTTGACCGTGCCGGTGCGCAGCCGGGCGGCGACGGCCAGGCCGCGCCGGGCGTCACGCGTCCACACGGAGGAGTTGAGCCCGTACGGCGTGGCGTTGGCGCGCTCGATCACCTCGTCCTCGTCGCGGAAGCGGTAGACCGAGACGACCGGGCCGAAGGTCTCCTCCGCGCACACCGCCATGGAGTCCCCGACGCCGTCGAGGATGGTGGGCTCGAAGAAGTAGGGGCCGATGTCCGGGCGGGCCACCCCGCCCGCGACCAGCGTCGCGCCCTTGGCGACGGCCTCGCGCACATGGCGTTCGACGGTCTCCAGCTGGCGTGCGCCGACCAGGGAGCCCATGTCGGCGCCGTACGCGAGGGAGGTGCCGAGCCGCAGGGCGCGGGTGCGGGCGGCGAAGCGCTCCAGGAAGGTGTCGGCGACCGACTCGTGGACGTAGAGCCGCTCGATGGAGATGCAGAGCTGTCCGGCCGAGGAGAAGCAGGCGCGGACGGCGCCGGCGGCGGCCTTCTCGACGTCGGCGTCCGCCAGCACCAGCATGGCGTTCTTGCCGCCGAGTTCGAGGGACACCCCGACCAGCCGGGCGGCGGCGCCCTGGGCGACCTCGCGGCCGGTGCGGGTGGAGCCGGTGAAGGAGACGTAGTCGGCGTGCCGGACCAGTTCGGGGCCGACGACCGGGCCCTCGCCGAGCACGACCTGGAAGACACCTTCGGGCAGCCCGGCCTCGATCAGCAGGTCACGGGCCCACAGGGCGGTGAGGCAGGTCTCGGTGTCCGGCTTCATCACCACCGCGTTGCCGGCGGCGAAGGCGGGCAGCGCGTCGCCGACGGACAGCTCCAGCGGGTAGTTCCAGGGGGCGATCTGGCCCACCACCCCGCGCGCGTGGCGCAGTTCGGTGACCCGGGTCAGGGCCGGCACGGCGCCCGCGTGCCGCTTGGGGCGCAGGTAGGCGGCGGCCCGGCGGCCGTAGTGGCGGGCCGCGACGGCGACGGCCTGCACCTCCTCGTGCGCGTGCAGCCGGGCCTTGCCGGTCTCCAGCTGCACCAGGTCGAGCACCTCGGCCTGCCGCTCCAGGAGCAGGTCGTGGAAGCGCAGCAGGACGGCGGCGCGCCGCCGGACCGGGGTCCGCTCCCAGGCGCCCTGCGCGGCACGGGCCGCCTCGAAGGCGCGCCGGACGTCCTCGGGGGTGGACTCGGGCAGGTCGGCCAGCTTCTCGCCGGTGAACGGGGTGTGGTTGGCGGTGCGGCCGGAGCCGACGACGCCCTTGGTCAGCTGGGCCACCAGTTCCGGGGTGACCACGTGGGCGGCGGTACGAGCGCCCTCGGGAGCGGGCGCGAGGGGGTTGGTACCGGCGATGTCCGGGGCCTGCGTGTCCGTCATGACGCGCAGGGTATTCCGGTGGGCAGCCTTTGTGTACCCGTCGGTAACGGGGTTTCACGGCCCGTCCACACGCTGCCAGTGATCACTGGCAGCGAATGCGCTGATCAGGGGCTTGACGGGCGGACGGCGCGGTTGATCACTCGGCGCCGGGTTTTTTCGCCAGCAGCAGGGCGAGGGCGGCGAGAGGGGTACGGCGACGGGGATCGGCCTCCGGTTCCGGCATCGCCTCCGACTCACCGGCCAGGTCACCAGCCCTCTCACGAACCGGTGCGTCCGGCACCTCACGCCCCAAACGCTCCGGCTCCGGCTCACCCGGCACCTCATGCCCCAGCGCGTCCGGTACGGCCTCCGGCCCCGCGCACGCGCGCAGCTCCGCCTCCGCCTCCTCCGCGCCCGGGCGGGCCTCCGGTTCGTCCGCGAGGAGCCGGTGCAGCAGGGGGCCGAGCCGGCCGGGGTCCGTGTCGCCGAGGGCGGTGCGGAGCAGGGCGCCGAGGGACCACAGGTCGGAGGCCGGTCCGGCACCGGGTCCGGCCGCCCGCTCCGGGGCCGTGAAGCCGGCCGGCGTCCCCTCCGCGTGCCCGTCGCCGATGCCGAAGTCGGTGAGGACGACCCGCCCGGTGCCGGACTCCAGCAGGACGTTGGCCGGCTTGAGGTCCCGGTGCACGATGCCGACGGCGTGGGCGGCGCGCAGGGCACCGAGGACGGCGAGCCCGATCCGGGCGGCCTCGGCGGGCGGCAGCGGACCGCGCCGCAGCGCCTCGCGCAGGGATTCGCCCGCCACCAGCTCCATGACGATCCACGGGACCCCGGCCTCGGTGACGACGTCGTACACCGTGACGGCGGAAGGGTGCCGCACCCGGGTGGCGGCGCGCGCCTCCCGGTAGCGACGGTGGGCGAGCCGGCCGCTCTCCTCGTCGTCGGCCGGATCGCCGGGCAGCGAGGGCTCCTTGACGGCGACCTCCCGCCGCTCCTGCCGGTCCAGCGCCCGCCAGACCGTGCCGCCCGGGCCGGACCCGATCCGCTCGCGCAGCAGGTACCGGCCGCCGATCAGACGTGCGTCGGGCGGGTGTTCGCCGTCTTCGGTCATGTCACATGAGTACCGTGCGCACCGCGCCGTTGTCGAAGCGGGCGGTCAGACGGCCCGGCCGAAGCGGTCAGGGACCCGTGACCGAGAAGGTGCCGACCGCCACGTCGAAGTACTCGCGTGCCGCCCGCAGTTCCCCGACCGGCGCGGACACCCACACGTCGTACAGCCGCCCGGCCTCCTCCCAGCACAGGTCGTAGGTGTGCCGGGGTCCCTCGGCCGCGCTGAAGCCGTCCCAGGTGAACTCCCAGAGCGCGGCGGGCCGGCCCCGGTGCGTGGTCGGCACGACCCGGCCGCCGCGGTAACCGGGGTTCGTGGCGGGCCCCCTGGCGGCCGAGCGGTCCAGCACCCCCTGCGGGCCGCCCGGTTGGGGCAGGGTGACCTTGACCCCGAGCCGGAAGGTGTCCCCCGGCGAGAGGTAGTAGACGCGCTCACCCCGGAGGCTGCGGGTGAACCCCACCGGGACGGCGAGCGAGTACCCGGACGGGTCCCGGGTGGTGCGGTAGCCCGACGGCGCGGGCAGGGTCTTCGGGGTGAGGGTGAGCGTGGGGACCGGGTCGGTACTCGTGCCGGTTCCGGGTGCCGTGTCGGTGCCGGGGGCCGGCCCGGTGCCGGGGGCCGGGGTCGACGTACCGCCCGGGGTGCCGCCGCCCCCGTCCCCGTCGCCGTGCAGCAGCAGCGCGGCGGTCGACACCCCGGCCCCGGCCAGTGCGGCGACCAGCAGGGCCGCGACGATCAGCCCGCGCGGGGAGCCACGCCCCGGCACCTGCGCCGCCGTCACGGAGCCGGCGGGCGGGAACGGCCCGTACGGGGTGCTCCGTTCGGCCGTCGGGTACGGCACCCCTGCCGACCCGGCCACCCGGTGTGCCAGGCCGCCGAGCAGTGGGGGGCGGGGCTCCGGATACCCGTAGGGGCCCGGGGTGCCCGGAGCCCCGCCGGGGCCGGGCGGGGTACGGCCGGTCTCCAGATAGGTCCGCAGCATCCGCTCGGCGTCGGTCGCGTCGAGCCGCCGGTCGGGGTCGCGGTCCAGCAGGCCCCGTACGACGGGCAGCAGCGGCTCGGCCTCCACAGGCGGCCGGATGTCGTCGGAGACGACGGCGTGCAGGATGCCGCCCAGCGAGTCGCGCCGGAACGGGGACTCGCCGCTGAGCACCGTGCACAGCAGCGCGCCCACCGACCACAGGTCGGACTCCGGGCCGGTGCGCAGCCCGGACATCCGCTCCGGCGCGGTGTACTCGGGCGAGCCCACGAAGGACCCGGTCTCGGTGAGCGTGGTGGCGCCCTCGACCTGCGCGATGCCGAAGTCGGTGAGCACCACCCGGTCGGTACCGGACTCGATCAGGACGTTCGCGGGCTTGATGTCCCGGTGCAGCACCCCCGCCGCGTGCGCGGTGCGTACCGCGCTCAGCAGGGCGACGCCGATCCGCGCGGCCTCGGCGGCGTCGACCGGGCCCCGCCGGGCCACCCGGTCGGCGAGGGAGCCGCCGTCCACCAGCTCCATGACGAGGTAGGGCCGACCGTCCCGCTCCACCACGTCGTGGACGACGATGATGTGCGGGTGCCGCAACTGGGCGACCGCGCGGGCCTCACGGAAGGTGCGGTCCCGGCGCCGGCGCGCGTCGTCGTCCGGGAGCGCGTCGTCCGGCAGGAGTTCCTTGACCGCGACCATGCGGCCCAGCACCAGGTCGGTGGCCCGCCACACGACGCCCATGCCGCCGCGCCCGATGCGGGCCTCCAGCCGGTACCGGCCGGCGATCACCCGGAAGTCGGCGCCCTCGGTCCCCATGAGGGCCATCATGCCGCACCGGACCCGCGCACTCCGGGACACCGATCGGCCAAGCGGGCGGCTCAGCCTGCCATTTTCAGCCGACTGTGCGTCACGGTCCCGGCCCGCCGCGCCGCGTGGGACCGGCCGACCGCACCGCGCGGAACCGGCCGGCTCAGCCCGCGTCGGGCTGCCGCCAGCTCTGCAGCACCTGCTTGAACTGCCGGGCGGTCGTGGCCCAGTCGGCGGCCGGCGAGGACATGTAGATGACGTATTCGGTGCCCCCGCGCGAGAAGTACGTCTCCTCGATGGCGTGCCGGGGCCCGTCGACGTACGGCGCGTCCTTCTTCAGCGCGTGCCAGGTGTACTCCCACACCGCGCCCTCGCGGTCGCGGTAGATGTTCTGCTTCAACTGCACGCGTCGGTAGTCGACGAGGCGCTGCTGGAGCTGCTGCTCCAGATCCTTCTGGTGGGAGATCGGGTCGGGGAAGTCCGGCGAGGCGTCCATGGCGACGCGCACGAAGTGCAGGCCGTTGTCGGGCGAGTAGTCGATCTGCTTCAGGTCGCCCTTGATGCCGTAGACCGTGCGCTTCCAGCCCTTGGGCAGGGCGATGCCGAAGCCGAGCGGATCGTCGTACTTCTGCCAGCCCTCGGGGGTGGTGCCCTGCGCAGCGCTGCCGGAGGGGTCGGGTGCCGGGCCCGCGCCGCCGGAGCCGCTGCTGTCCCGCGTCCGGTGGTCCCACTGCTGGTATCCCACGGCCGCGCCGGCGCCGAGCACCACGGCGACGGCGACGACCAGCGCGAGGGTGCGCAGCCGGCGCCGGGGCCGGGCGGCACCGGGCGCGACGGCGGTCGGACCGGTTCCGGTACGGCCCGGACCGTAGCCCTGGGCCGAGGTCCCGGGGCCGTAGCCCTGGACCGGTGTGCCGGAACCGTAGCCGTGAACCGGCGTCCCGGAAGCGTAGCCCTGAACCGGCGTGCCCGAGCCGTAGCCGGAGGCACCCGTCACCGGACCGGTGCCCGGCGTCCCCGTGCCGTACCCGGCGTCACCGGCCCCCGGTCCGCCGTGCGAGTGCAGGCCCGAGCCCTGCGTCGGCACGAACGCCTGGGCGGCGCTGGGCCGGCGGCCCTCCGCGGCTTCGGCGAGCAGTTGCTCCGCCTCCTCCGCGCTCGGCCGCCGCTCGGGCTCCTTGCGCAGCAGCGCGGCGATGACCGGTCCGAGCGCGCCGGCGTGCCGCGGTTCGGCCGCCTCCTCCTCGACGACCGCCTGCATGGTGCCCAGCGGCGAGGTGCGGCGGAACGGGGACCGGCCCTCGACCGCCGTGTAGAGGGTGGCGCCGAGCGCCCACAGGTCCGAGGACGGGCCGGGGTCGTGGCCGCGCACCCGCTCGGGCGCGAGGTAGTCGACCGAGCCGACGACCTCGCCGGTGCGGGTGATGGTGGTGTCGCCCTCGATCTGGGCGATGCCGAAGTCGGTGAGCAGGACCCGGCCGTCGCGGCCGAGAAGGACGTTGCCGGGCTTGACGTCGCGGTGCAGGACGCCCGCGGAGTGCGCGGCGCGCAGGGCCCGCAGCACCCACATCCCGATCCGGGCGGCCTCCCGGGGCTCGACCCGGCCGCGCTCCTTGACCGCGTCCGCCAGCGAGTTGCCCTCGACCAGCTCCATCACGATCCACGGCCGGCCGTCGTGCTCCAGCACGTCGTGCACGGTGACGACGGCGGAGTGGTTGATGCGCGCGGCGGCCCGCGCCTCGGCGCGGGTGCGGGCGAGCAGGACCGCCTGGTCGCTGTCGGAGACGTAGAGCGCGGCGGTCAACTCCTTGACGGCGACCTTCCGGTGCAGCACCTCGTCGTGGGCGCGCCACACCCGGCCCATGCCGCCGCTGCCGATGGAGTCGGCGAGCCGGTAGCGGCCCGCTATGAGCAGGCCCTGCATCTGATTCACGTTGCCCCGCAATGCTCTTGACAGGGTCAGACTAAGGACCGCCCCGCACCCTGGGAACACGCGGGGTCCCAAGGTGACAGTCCTGTGACGGTTGCCGCCGCGGCCTGGCGCCCGGGACGCTCAACCCGGGTAGCGGTACGTCGTGGTGGCCTCCTCGTACAGCCGGGTGACCTCGTCCCGGTCGGACTCGGGGCCGCGCACCTGGACGATGTGGTAACGGCCGTTCAGCAGGATCGCCATGTTGCGCACGAACAGGTCGCGTCCCTGTCCGTCGGTCCAGGTGTACTGCCCCTCGGCCATGGTGCGTCCGCCGACCTGGATGGTCTTGAGGCCGGTGGCGGTGGACCAGCTGGAGTCGCGGTAGGGCTGGAGTTCGCGCTCCTTGTCCTGCTGGTAGGCCATGGGGTCGTCGCCGCCCGCGGAGGCGGAGTCCCGGCCGGGTACGACGATCAGCTCGAAGTCGCCGTGGGCGTAGACGACCTGGCCGCTGCCGTTCTTCGGGGTGCGGGTCCAGCCCTTGGCCACGGCGACCCGGAAGCCGTCCGGGTCCTTGCGCAGCGTGAAACCGTCGGGGACGGACGGGCCGCCGCCGGTCTGCGTCTCGGTGGCGGGCGCGGAGGCGGAGGGGTCGCCGCCGGGTGTGCCCTGCCCCGTCGAGGGCCCGTCGGACGGTTCGGCGGACCGGGAGGGCACCGGGTTCGCCTGGCCGGCGTTGTCGCTGTCGCCGTCGGTCTGCTTCGGCATGAACAGCATCGCGTAGGCGATCGCCCCGGCCAGCAGGAGCAGCACCAGCACGAGCAGGACCCGGCCGAGGCTGTGCGGCGAACGGCCGCCGTCCCGGCCGCGTTTGTGCCGGCCGTGCGGGTGATTCGCGGGCACTCGGGCACGGCGCCGTCGCACCAGCTCGCCGCGTCGCCGCACGATCGGCAGCCGGCGCGGATCGGCGGGCGGTACGGGGACGACATGCGCGCCGGCGTCGGGTTCGGGCGCGGACCGCACCAGCGAGCGCAGCCAGCCGCTCAGTTCCTCGAAGTCGAGCCGGTCGGTGGGGTCCTGACGCAGCAACGACTCGACGACCGGGCGCAGCGGGCCGCACTCCTCGGCGAACGCGGGCGGCTCGGCGCACACCAGCTGCACCAGCTCCGCCGTGGACTCCTCGGGGTACGGCGCGTGTCCCTGCACCGACCGGAACAGCAGCGCGCCGAGGGCCCACAGGTCGGTGGCGGGCCCGACCGGCGCCGCCAACTGCCAGTTCTCGTGCATCGGTCCGGCCTGCTCCGGCGCCCACCGCTCGGTCACCGGCCCGACCACGGTCATCCGCACCTGCCGCGCCCGCTCGGCCGCGAGCGCGGTCCCGGGCCCACGCCGCCCACCACCGCCGTGCCCGCCGTCGTCCCAACGGCCGGTGCCCTGCGCGGGCAGGGCGGGGGGCGGGGTGCCGCGCGTCGGGTCCCCGGCGGCGGGCCCCCCGGGGAGGGGCAGGCGGTGCCCGGTGGCCGCCGGCGGCAGGCCCGGGCGCTCGGTGCCGGACGGTTCGGCGGAGTCGGGGCGTGGTGCGGCGCCGTGCCAGGGAGCGCCCTGGACGCCGTACGGCTCGGCGATCCGGCCGGAGGGCGGCGTGCCGTACGGCGGCTGCCCCGCTCCGGTGTCGCCCTCGGCGGGGGTGCGCGCCCCGGGCAGGGCGGCCCGGCCGTCCCGCCCGGCCTCCTGCACCCGGGCGGCGGCGCGGGCGCCCGCGCGGTAGGCGGCGATGGCACCGGCCCGGGCGGCCCGGACGTCCGCGCCGCTCTCCAGGGCGCGGGGCCCCGCCGGAGCCGGCGCGCCGGCCGCTCCCGGTGCCGGCAGGCCACCGGCCGCCCGCGCCTGGATCGCGGCCCGCCGCGCGGTCTCGGGGTCGACGGCGGCGTCCGGGGCGCCGCCCTCCGCTCCCGACGCCTGCGGAACCTCCGTGTCCCGGTACCGGGGAGACCCTTCCCCGGCACTGTCCCCCGCTTCCTCCGCGTCTTCCGGGGCCGGCACCGGGTCGTACCCGCACAGTGCCTCCTGGGCCGCGCCGACCGCCAGGCCCGTCAGCAGGACGCGGCCGTCCTCGCAGACCAGCACCGTGCGAGCGGTGATGTTGCGGTGGACCCAGCCGTGGGCGTGCAGCACCCGCAGGGCCATGAGGACGTCGGCGGCGACCTCGGCCGCCCGGTACGGCGTCAGGGGGTGCTCGGTGAGCAGCGCGCTGAGCGGGCGGGCGGCGACCAGTTCGCTGACGATCCACAGCGAGCCGCCCTCGGCGAACACGTCGAAGACCTGGTCGAGACGCGGGTGGTCGGGTATGCGGGCCGCCGCCTGCACGGCCTCCACGGCGCGTCGCACCGCGGGGTCGGCGGGGCGCCGGGACGCGCCGGGGGCCGCCGGGACCGCCCGGGTACCGCGCCCGCGGGCCGTGAACCCGTCGGGCAGGCCCTCCGCGTCGAGCACCTCCGCCTCGACGACCTCCGGCAACGGCACCTGCCGTACCAGCACTTCCTGACCGCTGTAGGTGTCGAAGGCCGGGGTCTCGGTGAGTTCGTACTCGTCGGAGGGCGGCAGCGGCAGCCGGTAGCGGTCGGCGAGCACCCGACCCGCGTACTCCTCCACGTTGCCTCCCCCGGCCGCCCGGTCGCTCACTTCCGCTCGCCCCGCGACCCGTTTCGCACCCGCTTCCGGCCGCGTACGGTCCGCAACCATTCACGATACGTGCCGGAGGCAACCCGCATTGAGAGGATGACGGATTCTCAGGCGCCAAACCGGCGGCGTACGCCTAGGACTTGGGCTTGAAGGACTCCGTCAGCGTCTTCCAGGTGTCCTTGCGCAGGGCGCTGTCCCAGTTCGCGGCCTTCGCGCTGTACATCAGGCCGTAACCCTGGTGCCCGTTGACCACGAACCCCCGGTCGATGCTGCGGTATCCGGTACCCCCGTCGGTGTAGGTGAACTCCCAGTCGGCGGTGTTCCAGTCGCGGTAGTCCACCTTCTCTATGCGGATCTTCCGGTAGTGGGGGCGTCGCATGTCGCGCTCCTGGTTCCGCCAGTCCGCCACCGGGTCGGACTTGGGCGTGCTCGTCCACCCGATGAGCAGCCGCTGTCCGTCCGGACCGGTGTAGCGGTCGCCGGCGCCGCCGGACGACTTGAACGACCACCCCTTCGGCAGCCCGATCGAGTAGCCCTGGCCGCCCTTGCGGGTCGAGA
Source organism: Streptomyces pyxinicus (assembly GCF_024753135.1). Classification (GTDB taxonomy): domain Bacteria; phylum Actinomycetota; class Actinomycetes; order Streptomycetales; family Streptomycetaceae; genus Streptomyces; species Streptomyces pyxinicus. Next base: position 49,656 of record NZ_JANUGP010000002.1, read on the forward strand.
CGGCCGGCGCGGCGGACTTGTCCTCGTCGCCGGACGACGTGGCGGACTTCTCGGGGGTGCCGGTGCTCGCGTCCGTCGCGTCGTCCGTGCCCGAGCCGGTGCTCGCCGTGGCGGTGCTCGCTCCGTCGGTGCGCGTGCCGCCGCCCGCGCCCTTGGTCTTCTCGTCGTGCTTCGTCGTCGCCTTGCCGCCGGCCACCGCCTTGCCGCCGTCGCTCGTGCCGCCGGCGTTGTCGTCACCGCCGCCGAGCGTGAGGGCCAGCACGGTGCCGAGCACCGCGAGGACGACCACCACGGCGATGACCAGCAGCGTCCGCTTGGACACCACATCGGTCAGCGGCGCCTTCGGCACCGGCCGGGGCCGGATGTCGAGGTCCGGCGGCGGTACCACGGGCCACCCGGAACTCTGCTTCCGCGCGGCCGGGTCCGGCGTGCCGGGGGCAGCCGGGGCGGAACCGGCGGGCCGGCCCGCTCCGGACGCGGCGGAGGACGCGGGCCGCGCTCCACCGGCCGCCGCTGCCGACGCGCCGCTGCCGGAGTCGGTGCCGGTACGTGTGCCGCTGCCGGTTCCGGCGCGCGTGCCGCTGTCGCTCGCGGTGCCGGTGCCGTTCTTCGTGCGCGCCGTCGCCGCGGCCGAGGCCGCCCCGGCCGCCTTGCGCACCGAGCGCAGCGCGCCGCGCAGCTTCTCCCCGGCCTCCTCGCCCCGCCGGCTCTCGGGCGGGCCGGGCTGGGCGGGCAGCGGCACCACACGCGTGGCGTCCAGCGCCTCCCGCTCGGGCGCGTGGATGACCGCGTTGAGCATGCGCCGGGCCCCGGCGTCGTCGAGCCGCTGGGCCGGGTCCTTGGTGAGCAGGCCGTAGATGACGTCCCGCAGCGGGCCCGCGTTCTTGGGCTCCTCCAGTTGCTCGGTCATCACGGCGGTGAGGGTGGCGATCGCCGAGCCCCTGTCGTACGGCGGCGCGCCCTCGACCGCCGCGTACAGCAGGCCGCCGAGCGACCACAGGTCGGCCGCCGGGCCGGGCTTGTGGCCGCGGGCCCGCTCGGGCGAGATGTAGGAGGGCGCGCCGACGAGCATGCCGGTGGAGGTGATGGACGGGTCGCCCTCGACCTGTGCGATGCCGAAGTCGGTGAGGACGACCCGGCCGTCCTCGGCGATGAGCACGTTGGACGGCTTCACGTCGCGGTGCAGGATGCCCTCGCGGTGCGCGGAGCGCAGCACGTCGAGGACGGCGAGCCCGACCTCGGCGGCGCGCTTCGGCTCCAGCAGGCCGTCCTCGCGGATGACCTCGGCGAGGGACTTGCCCTCGACCAACTCCATGACGATCCAGGGCCGGTCGTCCTCGTCGACCACATCGAAGACCGTCACCGCGCTGTTGTTGCGGATCCGGGCGATCGCCTTGGCCTCACGCAGGGTGCGCGTGATCAGACGCCGCTTCTCCTCCTCGTCGATGTTGGTCGGGAACCGCAGCTCCTTGACCGCCACCGTGCGGCCCAGGGTCTCGTCCTCGGCGCGCCAGACCGTGCCCATGCCGCCCCGGCCCAGCACGTCTCCCAGCCGGTACCGACCGGCGAGGAGACGCCGCTCGCCCTTGCCCTGCCGAGTCTCCTGACGGGAAGTGCCCGCCCGCTCCGCCTCCGACATGCGTCCCCTCAAACAACCCGCCCTGACCGAGGCTCCATTGTCCCTCACCCCGCAAGTGCCCGGCGCCCAGGGGGCCCCTGCCCTCCGGGCGCCCCCGACCTGTCGGAAGTGTCTGTTCCGCTTACCGGGATGAGGGGCCGTAAGAGGGGAGGAACCGGTCGATGCCGCACCGGATCCGCCTGTTCCACAGTCGCCTTGACCCTTTTTCAGGCGCCCGGCCCTACCGCTGCACGATGTCCGGCGCCCCCAGCCGGGCCGCGTCCGCCGTCAGGTCGTCGGGCTGGAGCTGGGACTCCCGCTCGGCCTCCACCCGCTTCTCGTAGTGCTCGACCTCGCGCTCGACGCGGTCCTTGTCCCAGCCGAGGACCGGGGCCATCAGCTCGGCCGCCTCACGGGCGCTGCGGGTGCCCCGGTCGAAGGTCTCGATGGAGATGCGGGTGCGGCGGGTGAGCACGTCGTCCAGGTGCCGGGCGCCCTCGTGGGAAGCGGCGTAGACGACCTCGGCGCGCAGGTAGTCGTCGGCCGCGGCCAGCGGCTCGCCGAGGGAGGGGTCGGCGGTGATGAGGTCAAGGAGTTCCTCGGCCATCGAGCCGTAGCGGTTGAGCAGGTGCTCCACGCGGACCACGTGCAGTCCGGTGCGGGCGGCTATCCGCGCCCGCGCGTTCCACAGCGCCTGGTAGCCCTCGGCGCCGAGCAGCGGGGTCTCCTCCGTCACGCAGTCGGCGACGCGGGTGTCGAGGCCGTGCACCGCCTCGTCCACGGCGTCCTTGGCCATCACCCGGTAGGTCGTGTACTTGCCGCCCGCCACGACCACCAGACCCGGCGCCGGGTGGGCGACCGTGTGCTCGCGGGACAGCTTGCTGGTGGCGTCCGACTCGCCGGCCAGCAGGGGCCGCAGGCCCGCGTAGACCCCCTGCACGTCGTCGCGGCCGAGTGGGACCGCGAGCACCGAGTTGACGTGTTCCAGCAGGTAGTCGATGTCGGCGCTGGACGCGGCCGGGTGGGCCTTGTCGAGGTCCCACTCGGTGTCGGTGGTGCCGATGATCCAGTGCCGGCCCCAGGGGATGACGAAGAGGACGGACTTCTCGGTGCGCAGGATCAGACCGGTGGTGGAGTGGATCCGGTCCTTGGGCACGACGAGGTGGATGCCCTTGGAGGCGCGGACGTGGAACTGGCCGCGCTCGCCCACCATGGCCTGGGTGTCGTCGGTCCACACACCGGTGGCGTTGACGATCTGCTTCGCGCGGATCTCGTACTCCCCGCCGCCCTCGACATCCCGCACCCGGGCGCCGACCACCCGCTCGCCCTCGCGCAGGAAGCCGGTCACCCGCGCCTGGTTGGCCACCCGCGCGCCGTAGGACGCCGCCGTGCGTACCAGGGTGGCGACGAAGCGGGCGTCGTCCATCTGGGCGTCGTAGTACTGCAGGGCGCCGACCAGGGCGTCCTTGCGCAGGCAGGGGGCGACGCGCAGGGCGTGACGGCGGCTCAGGTGCCGGTGCGCGGGCAGGCCCCGGCCGTGTCCGCGGGCCATGGACATCGCGTCGTAGAGCGCGACGCCCGAGCCGGCGTAGAACCGCTCCCAGGCCTTGTGCTGGAGCGGGTAGAGGAACGCCACCGGTTTGACCAGGTGCGGGGCGAGCCGCTCCAGCAGCAGGCCGCGCTCCTTGAGGGCCTCGCGCACCAGGGCGAAGTCGAGCATCTCCAGATAGCGCAGGCCGCCGTGGATCAGCTTGCTGGACCGGCTGGAGGTGCCGGACGCCCAGTCGCGGGCCTCGACCAGGCCGGTGGACAGGCCCCGGGTGACCGCGTCGAGCGCGGTGCCGGCGCCGACCACTCCGCCGCCGACCACCAGCACGTCCAGCTCGCGTTCCGCCATCGCCGCCAGTGCCTCGGCCCGCTGGACCGGCCCCAGAGTCGCTGTCCTCACCGCTGCCTCCCGCTGTCGCTGACCCGCTCACGTCGGCCGCACCCCGTGGGTGACGCCCGGTTCATCCACTCCTCATGCCCAAATTCTGACCGGGCTGCCCGGCTTCGGCCACCACGGCCTCCCGAGCCTGTGGACAACTCGCGCACAACCCTTGCAAGACACACGAACACAATCACACATAACGGTCATATAGGTACCTAGTCTGACATTGCGCTCGCTCATCCTGTCCACAGCGGTTGCGCACCTGTCCCGCTTCGGTTACTGGGAAGGACGGCTCACGCCATGCCCGCAGACCTCGCCGTCATCGGACTCGGTCCCTACGGCTCGCCGCTCGCCCAGGCCGCCGTAGCCGCCGGCGTCCACACCATCGGCTTCGCCACCGGCCCGGAGGCGTCCTCGCTCAGCCCCGCCGAGCTGCGCCGGATGCACGCCACCGGCTTCCGGCCGGGCACCGACCCGGCACAGCTGGGCCGGGTGCGCACGGCGGTGATCTGCGTGCCGACCCCGCGCGGCGCCGACGGGGCGCCCGACCTGGGCCAGGTCGAGGCCGCCGCCCGCGCCCTCGCCGAGCACCTGCGCCCGCACACCACGGTCATCCTGGAGTCGCCGGTACTGCCCGGCACCACCGAGGAGTTCCTGCGCCCGCTGCTGGAGAAGGGCTCGGGGCTCCGGGCCGGCCGCGACTTCCACCTCGCCTACTCCCCCAGCCGGGTCGACCCCGGCAACCGCGAGCACACCCCGGCCAACACCCCGAAGGTCATCGGGGGCCTCACCCCCGCGTGCACCGAGTCGGCCGCCGCGTTCTACGGCCGGCTCACCGACAAGGTCGTCCGCGCGCGCGGGCTGCGCGAGGCGGAGACCGTGCAGTTGCTGGAGGCCAACTTCCGGCACGTCAACATCGCGCTGGTCAACGAGATGGCGGTGCTCTGCCACGAGCTGGGTGTGGACCTGTGGGACGTCATCCGGTGCGCGGAGACCAAGCCGTTCGGCTTCCAGGCGTTCCGGCCGGGCCCCGGCGTCGGCGGCCACGGCGTCCCGCACGACCTGACCGGCCACGCCACCCGCACCCTGCGGATGGTGGAGCTGGCCCAGCAGGTCAACCACCGCATGCCCCGCTACGTCGTCCAGCGCGCCGCCGCCCTGCTCAACGAGCACGGCAAGTCCGCCCGCGGCGCCCGCGTCCTGCTCCTCGGCGTCACCTACAAGCCCGACCTCGCCGACCAGCAGGGCACCCCGGCGCAGGAGATCGCGGTCCGGCTGATGGAACTGGGCGCCTCCGTCAGCTACCACGACCCCTACGTGCCCGCCTGGAACGTCCTGGACCGCCCGGTCCCGCGCGCCGACTCCCTGTACGAGGCCGCCGCCGACGCCGACCTGACGATCCTGCTCCAGCAGCACCGCACCTACGACCTCCAGGGCCTGTCGGTGAAGGCCCAGCTCCTGCTGGACACCCGCGGCGCGGCCCCGACCGGGGCGGCCCACCGGCTCTGACCGGGACACGGACCGGGACACGGACCGGGACACGGACCGGGTCACGAACGAAAAACAGCCGGGGGCGTTGTCGCCCCCGGCTGTTAGTCTCCCCCGGACTCGTCGCACCGGTGTGCGCGAGCCTCTTCCGTTTCTCTTTTCGCGATCCAGCTGTGCCATATCCGGTTGTGCCCCATCCGGTGGTGCCACAGCACGGGGGGTTTTCTGTCATGAGCCAGTCAGTTCCACCAGCGCAGCCGCCGCAGCCGGCCCCGGTCGACGGCAATCCGTACGCCCAGCAGGCGCCCGCCCCGGCCGCCCCCGGCGTGCCCCTCCCGCCGGGGCCCGGCGCCTTCGCCGCCCCGCCGGCGCCGCCCGCGCCGGTCCGGAACAACGTGGTGCTCGGTCTGCTGGCCGCCCTGGCCGCCGCCGTCGTGGCGGGCGCCCTCTACGGCCTCGTCATCGGCGCCACCAAGCACGAGATCGGCTGGGCGGCCGTCGGCGTCGGCTTCGTCGTCGGCCTCGCGGCCGGCAAGACCGGCGGCCGCAACCCCGCCCTGCCGGTCCTCGCCGCCGCCCTGGCGCTCGGCTCCGTCTACCTCGGCCAGCTGGTCGGCGAGGCGATGATCGTCGCCGACCACTTCCACGTGGGCTTCGGCGAGGTCTTCTTCCACCACCTGGACACGGTCCAGAAGATCTGGAAGGAGGACGCCGACCCGCTCACCTTCCTCTTCTTCGCCATCGCCGCGTTCGCCGCGTTCTCCGGCAGCAAGAAGGCCGCCCTGTAAGGCGCCCCACGGGACGCGAAGGGCCCGGCCACCGATGCGGTGGCCGGGCCCTTCGCGTCGTACGGCGTCAGCGGCGGTGCTGGCTGTCCGCGACCGTCACCTCGACGCGCTGGAACTCCTTCAGCTCGCTGTAGCCGGTGGTGGCCATCGCGCGGCGCAGGGCACCGAAGAAGTTCATCGAGCCGTCGGGGAAGTGGGACGGGCCGGTGAGGATCTCCTCGATGGTGCCGACCGTGCCGAGGTCGACCTTCTTGCCGCGCGGCAGCTCCTCGTTCACCGCCTCCATGCCCCAGTGGTGGCCCTTGCCCGGCGCGTCCGTGGCCCGGGCGAGCGGGGAGCCCATCATCACCGAGTCGGCACCGCAGGCGATCGCCTTCGGCAGGTCGCCGGACCAGCCGACGCCGCCGTCCGCGATCACGTGCACGTACCGGCCGCCGGACTCGTCCATGTAGTCCCGGCGGGCCGCCGCCACGTCGGCCACCGCGGTGGCCATCGGGACCTGGATGCCCAGCACGTTGCGCGTGGTGTGCGCGGCGCCGCCGCCGAAGCCGACGAGGACACCGGCCGCGCCGGTGCGCATCAGGTGCAGGGCGGCGGTGTAGGTGGCGCAGCCGCCGACGATCACCGGGACGTCCAGCTCGTAGATGAACTGCTTCAGGTTCAGCGGCTCGTGCGAGGACGAGACGTGCTCCGCCGAGACCGTCGTACCGCGGATGACGAAGATGTCCACGCCCGCGTCGACGACCGCCTTGGAGAACTGGGCGGTGCGCTGCGGGGAGAGCGCCGCGGCGGTGACCACGCCGGAGTCGCGCACCTCCTTGATGCGGGCGCCGATCAGCTCCTCCTTGATGGGCGCCGCGTAGATCTCCTGGAGCCGGCGGGTGGCCCGCTCGGCGGGCAGGGCAGCGATCTCGTCCAGCAGCGGCTGCGGGTCCTCGTGCCGCGTCCACAGACCTTCGAGGTTGAGCACGCCGAGGCCGCCCAGCTCGCCGATGCGGATCGCGGTGGCCGGGGAGACCACCGAGTCCATGGGAGCGGCCAGGAACGGCAGCTCGAAGCGGTAGGCGTCGATCTGCCAGGCGATCGAGACCTCCTTCGGGTCCCGCGTACGGCGGCTGGGGACGACGGCGATGTCGTCGAAGGCGTACGCCCTGCGCCCGCGCTTGCCGCGCCCGATCTCGATCTCAGTCACGTCTTGGCCTTTCCCTGATGCGTTTCAGCGCCTTCCAGTATCCCCGACGGGTACGACAACGGCGGCCCCGGATGCTCCGGGGCCGCCGTCGGGCACGCTCACGCGCGCGGGGACGTCACTTCTTGCTGCTGTAGTTCGGCGCCTCGACCGTCATCTGGATGTCGTGCGGGTGGCTCTCCTTGAGGCCGGCGGAGGTGATCCGCACGAACCGGCCCTTGGACTCCATCTCCGCGACGGTGGCGGCGCCGACGTAGCCCATGGTCTGGCGCAGGCCGCCGACCAGCTGGTGCAGGACGTTGGCGAGCGGGCCGCGGTAGGGCACCTGGCCCTCGACGCCCTCGGGCACCAGCTTCTCGTCGGTGGTCACCTCGGCCTGGAAGTAGCGGTCCTTCGAGTACGACTTGGCCTGTCCGCGCGACTGCATGGCGCCGAGCGAGCCCATGCCCCGGTACGACTTGAACTGCTTGCCGTTGATGAACAGCAGCTCGCCCGGGGACTCCTCGCAGCCGGCCAGCAGGCTGCCCAGCATCACGGTGTCGGCGCCGGCGGCGAGCGCCTTGCCGATGTCACCGGAGTACTGCAGGCCGCCGTCGCCGATCAGCGGGATGCCGGCCGGACGGGCCGCGAGGGACGCCTCGTAGATGGCGGTGACCTGCGGGACACCGATACCGGCGACGACGCGGGTGGTGCAGATGGAGCCGGGCCCGACACCCACCTTGATGCCGTCCACGCCGGCGTCGATCAACGCCTGGGCGCCGTCGCGGGTGGCGACGTTGCCGCCGACCACGTCGACGTTCACGCTCGACTTGATCTTCGACATCCAGCTCAGGGCGTTGCTGTTGTGGCCGTGCGAGGTGTCGACGACCAGGAAGTCCGCACCGGCCTCGGCGAGCGCCTGGGCGCGCTCCAGCGCCTCGGGGCTGGCGCCGACCGCGGCACCGACGAGCAGCCGGCCCTCGGCGTCCTTCGCGGCGTTGGGGTACTTCTCGGCCTTGACGAAGTCCTTGACCGTGATCAGGCCCTTGAGGACGCCGTCGGCGTCCACCAGCGGCAGCTTCTCGATCTTGTGCTTGCGCAGCAGCTCCATGGCCTCGGGCCCGGAGATGCCCACCTTGCCGGTGACCAGCGGCATCGGGGTCATGACCTCGTGCACGCGCCGGGTGCGGTCGCTCTCGAAGGCCATGTCACGGTTGGTCACGATGCCGAGCAGCTTGCCGGCCGGGTCGGTGACCGGGACGCCGCTGATGCGGAACTTCGCGCACAGCGCGTCCGCCTCGGCGAGCGTCGCCTCCGGGTGCACCGTGATCGGGTCGGTGACCATGCCGGACTCGGACCGCTTGACCAGGTCGACCTGGTTGACCTGGTCCTCGATGGAGAGGTTGCGGTGCAGCACGCCGACACCGCCGAGACGGGCCATGGCGATGGCCATCCGGGATTCGGTCACCTTGTCCATCGCCGCCGACAGCATCGGGATGTTCACCCGGACGTTGCGGGAGATACGGGACGAGGTGTCGGCCGCGTTGGGGAGCACCTCGGATGCGCCCGGCAGCAGCAGCACGTCGTCGTAGGTCAGCCCGAGTGTCGCGAATTTTCCGGGCACTCCGTCGACGTTCGCAGTCATGACACCTTCCCCAAACGGCCTTGATCGGTGCGGATGTCCATGCTAACGGGAAGCGTCGCTAGCAAATTCCACGGTACGGGGCGCTCCCGGCTTCGTACGTTCGTACAGAACCGTGGGCGGACTTGTACGGATACGGGAGGCGGGGAAGGGGTTCGTCACTGCTCCGCGAGGGCCCTGAGACGGCTCAGGGCGCGGTGCTGGGCGACCCGGACCGCACCTGGTGACATTCCCAACATCTGCCCCGTCTCCTCTGCGGTCAAGCCCACGGCGATCCGCAGCAGCAGCAGCTCGCGCTGGTTCTCCGGCAGGTTGGCCAGCAGCTTCTTGGCCCACGCGGCGTCACTGCTGAGCAGGGCGCGCTCCTCGGGGCCGAGGGAGTCGTCGGGGCGCTCGGGCATCTCGTCCGAGGGCACGGCCGTCGACCCGGGGTGGCGCATCGCGGCGCGCTGGAGGTCGGCGACCTTGTGGGAGGCGATGGCGAACACGAACGCCTCGAAGGGCCGGCCGGTGTCGCGGTAGCGGGGCAGCGCGAGCAGGACGGCCACGCAGACCTCCTGGGCGAGGTCCTCGACGAAGTGCCGCGCGTCGCCCGGGAGCCGGGACAGCCGGGTCCGGCAGTAGCGCAGCGCCAAGGGGTGGACGTGGGCGAGCAGATCGTGCGTGGCCTGCGCGTCGCCGTCGACCGCGCGGTGGACGAGGCCGCCGATCGCCCCCTGGGCCTTGCCCGCCTCGTCGTCGCGCATCGGACCATGGTGCCCTGCGGCCGTCCGGTCCGTCGCATCGTGTCCGTGGTTGTGCACCGAAGCGTTATGAGCAGGTGCGCCGGCACTCATCCCCTGCGCCCTCCCCTTCCGCTCGACCGACTCGTCCCCGAGAGACTCCACACCTCAAGGATGCGGCATCCGCGCCGAAACGAGCAGCGCGCGTCCGGCGGGTCGCCTTGCACCCCGCCCACCAGCCCGTCCGGCGGGATCGTGCGCCCGGCGCGCGGCCGACTGTCGCGCACGCTCCCCGGCGCCCGGGAAGCGCTCGCCACCCGGGCGTCTCCGGCGGTGCCGGACACGGCAGTTGACCAGCACCGCACCGGCGACGGCAGGCGACGGCGCGGTGCCGCAGGGCGGCGGACGGCACCGGGTGCGAACTGTCCGCCAACTCCCGGAGCGCCCCACTCGACACCATGTGACGCACACCTCCCGGAAAACGCCCGGGAAGACGCACACGTTCATGCGGGGCGCGCCCACCTGAGGAGGACGTACGGCCCATCAGTGAGAGACGCACGGCCCGTCCGTGGCAGACCTACGGCGAGGCGGGGCCGTCCCCGGTGCCGGGAACGGCGGCCCGTGCGGGACGAGACCCGCGCCTCGCGGGGCCCGCGGTCAGCGGACCAGGCCCCAGCGGAAGCCCAGCGCCACCGCGTGGGCGCGGTCCGAGGCGCCGAGCTTCTTGAACAGGCGTCGGGCGTGCGTCTTGACGGTGTCCTCGGAGAGGAACAGCTCGCGGCCGATCTCGGCGTTGGAGCGGCCGTGGCTCATGCCCTCCAGCACCTGGATCTCCCGCGCGGTGAGCGTGGGCGCGGCGCCCATCTCCGCCGAGCGGAGCCGGCGCGGGGCCAGCCGCCAGGTGGGGTCGGCGAGCGCCTGCGTCACCGTGGCCCGCAGTTCGGCGCGCGAGGCGTCCTTGTGCAGATAGCCCCGGGCACCGGCGGCGACCGCCAGGGCCACGCCGTCGAGGTCCTCGGCGACGGTGAGCATGATGATGCGGGCACCCGGGTCGGCGGACAGCAGCCGGCGGACGGTCTCCACGCCGCCCAGGCCGGGCATGCGCACGTCCATCAGGATGAGGTCGGAGCGGTCGGCGCCCCAGCGGCGGAGGACTTCCTCGCCGTTGGCCGCCGTCGTCACACGCTCGACGCCGGGCACGGTCGCTACCGCGCGGCGGAGCGCCTCTCGGGCAAGCGGGGAGTCGTCGCAGACGAGGACGGAAGTCATGACCGCCCTCCGCAGCTGATGCGCGTCACCTTGAGCCTCCAGGCTGGTACGGAATCGTCACCTGTGCGGTCGACCGTCTCGGACGCCTGCCCGAGCTCTTGTGTTTTCAACCGCCTCCGCACTCTCAACGACGGTCACTCGAAAGAGTTACGGGGCCGTGTGCCGTCTTCGGCACTCTATGTGAGGGCCTCGACACGGCACAGACATGCCCGTCGGACCCACAACTTTTCATCACAACCTATGCCCCATTCAGCCCTTTTTCTTCCCGTTTCGCAGTGTCCGGGGCTAGATTCGCAATGAGTCATATTTTCATCTCCTTAGACCGGAGATGTACGGTCGTTGGCACCGTATCCGCCCAGAACGGCTACAAGGGGTCACGTAATGGCAGATTTCTCCCGCCTTCCCGGACCGAACGCGGACCTGTGGGACTGGCAGCTGCTGGCAGCCTGCCGCGGGGTGGACAGCTCGCTCTTCTTCCACCCGGAAGGCGAGCGCGGGGCGGCTCGGAGCGCTCGTGAGAACTCGGCCAAGGAGGTCTGCATGAGGTGCCCGGTCCGCGCGGAGTGCGCGGCACACGCCCTGGCGGTGCGCGAACCGTACGGCGTCTGGGGCGGCCTCACCGAGGACGAGCGCGAGGAGCTGATGGGACGGGCCCGCAACCGGCTGGTCTCGGCATCGGCCGGTGGCGGGGACTCCGCCCCGCATCACTGAAGGAACGTTTCTTCATATCGGGCACGCACGCGCGTGCCCGCGACTTCGCCGGTCTCCGCCGGGCCCGCTACGGCCGCCGGGCGGCCCGGGCCAGTTGTTCCAGCGTCGCCGCCACCGTCGGCACGGGTGCCAGGTCGGGCAGGGTGAGGGCGACGATCTTCCGCCGTACCGCCGGTTCCAGGCGCACCGCGCGCACCCCCCTCGGCCGTACCGACTCCACGGCGAGCTGCGGCAGTACGGCGACTCCGAGTCCGGCGCCGACCAGGCCGACCACCGCCGGGTAGTCGTCGGTCGCGAAGTCGATGCGCGGGGTGAAGCCGGCACCCTCGCAGACCTGCACCAACTGGCCGCGGCAGCGCGGGCAGCCGGCGATCCACGGTTCGCCGGCCAGCTCCCCGATGGCGACGCTCTCCGCGCGCGCGAGCGGGTGCCGCTCGGGCACCAGGGCCACCAGACGGTCGGTGAGCAAGGGCCGTACGACCAGGTCGTCCCAGTCCTCCGCGGTCGCCGCGCCCTCGTAGCGGAAGGCCAGGGCCAGATCGCAGTCGCCCTCGCGGAGCAGTTCGACGGACCTCGGCGGCTCGGCCTCCTCCAGGGAGACGCGGGTGCCGGGGTGGGCGGCGCGCAGGGCGGCGAGGGCGGCGGGGACCAGGGTGGAGCTGCCGCTCGGGAAGGAGACCAGCCGGACCCGGCCGGCCCGCAGGCCCGCGATGGCGGCGACCTCCTCCTCGGCGGCGGTGAGTCCGGCGAGGATGCCGGACGCGTGTCTGACCAGGGCCTCCCCGGCCTGCGTGAGGCGCATCTCGCGGCCGGCGCGGACCAGCAGCGGGGTGCCGACCGAGGTTTCGAGGGCCTTCATCTGCTGGCTGACGGCGGGCTGGGTGCAGCCCAGTTCGCGCCCCGCCGCCGAGAAGGACCCGGTGGTGGCGACGGCGCGCAGGACGCGGAGATGACGGGCCTCGATCACCCTTCGAGCATAAGCCATCCTTGGAGTGATCTCTAAAAATTCGCTCGACGCTTTGAGGGCGGCTCCCGTACCGTGCGGTCATGAAGCTTCTCTCGGTCAATCTGGGCACCGCGCGGCCCGTGCCGTTCACGGACCACCCGGACGGCGTGACGGGCATCGACAAGCGGCCGGCCGACGGGCCGGTGCGGGTGGCGGCGCCGGGCCCGAAGGGGACGGGCGGCAGCGGGCTGGCCGGGGACACGGTGTGCGACCTGCGGCATCACGGTGGAGCGGACCAGGCGGTGTACGCGTTCGCGCGCGAGGATCTCGACGCGTGGGAGCGCGAACTCGGCCGGCCGTTGGCCAACGGCTGCTTCGGGGAGAACCTGACCACGGACGGCCTCGACGTCTCGGGCGCGCTGATCGGCGAGCGCTGGCGGGTCGGTTCCGAGGTGGTGCTGGAGGTGACGTCCGGGCGGATTCCGTGCCGGACGTTCCAGGGCCATCTGGGCGAGCCGGGGTGGGTGAAGAGATTCACCCGGAAGGGCGTGACGGGTGCCTACCTGCGGGTGATCGCACCGGGGGCCGTCCAGGCGGGCGATCCGATCGAGATCGTGCACCGGCCGGGGCACGGGGTGACGGCGGCGACGCAGTTCCGCGCGGTCACCACCGAGCGGGAACTGCTGCCGGGGCTGCTCGCCGCGGGCGACGCGCTGCATCCGGAGGCGCTGGCTGCGGCCCGTAAGCACGTGGCGCGGTACGGCGGCTGAGGGGGCGTCGGCGGGCCCGCGCGGCCGACGGGCGCTGTCGGCCGGGGTCACTACGCTTGGTCCATGACAACGGCTCTGATTACGGGATCGACCGCGGGGATCGGCGCCGCGTTCGCGCGGCGGCTCGCGGCTGACGGGCACGACCTCGTCCTGGTGGCGCGGGACACCAGGCGCCTGCGCGAGCAGGCGACCGAACTGCACGACCGGCACGGTGTCGAGGTCGAGGTGCTGACCGCCGACCTGGCCGAGGACAAGGGGATCGAGGCGGTCGCCGACCGGCTCGGCGACCGGCGCAACCCGGTCGACCTGCTGATCAACAACGCCGGTTTCGGCAACAAGGGCCGCTATCTGGACGTGCCCATGGCCGACGAGCTGCGGATGCTCAAGGTGCACTGCGAGGCGGTGCTCCGACTGACCTCGGCGGCGACGGCGGCGATGCGCGAGCGCGGCCGGGGCGGGGTCGTCAACGTCGCCTCGGTGGCCGCGTTCGTCCCGCGCGGTACCTACGGGGCGTCCAAGGCGTGGGTCGTGCAGTTCACCCAGGGCGTGGCCAAGGACCTGGCCGGCACCGGGGTGCGGCTGATGGCCCTGTGCCCGGGTTTCGTGCGCACCGAGTTCCACGAGCGGGCCGGGATGGGCACGGAGAGCATCCCCGGCTGGATGTGGCTGGACGCCGACAAACTCGTCGCGGCGGCCCTCGCGGACCTGGCCCGCGGCAAGTCCCTCTCTATCCCGGACCCCCGCTACAAGGCCCTGATGGGCCTGGTGAAGATCACCCCGCGCGGCTTGCTGGGCGGCGTCACGTCCCGGACCGGGCGCAAGTACGGGCCGCAGTAGGGGGGCGAGGGCGAGATATGGGCGGGGCCCGGTGGGCCGTTGCCGGACGGGGCATCGCCGGGCGGGAGCGCAGACGGACGGGACCGTTGACGGGGGCGCGCGGCCGGCGCTTCCGGTGCGGCCTGGCCGCGTTCGTGGTGCCCGGCGGTGGCCGACCCCGCCTGACGGCGTTCACCGCCGGTCATGACCTCGGCACCAGAGCTGCCGCGCACGCCGTCGCGGCCACCGATTCCCGCACCGGGGCATGGGCGCGGGTGACTTCCGAGGACGCCGACCGGGGTAGCGACCTGCGGTTGCGGGTGCGGGGCGGCTCGGGCAGGCAGGTCTGCCGGACGGGGGCCACTGGGGCACAAAACACGGCCGGACCGCCGCCGACCCCGGACACGGCAAGGGCCCGGCGCCCCCGAGGGGTGCCGGGCCCTTGGCCGAATGGTGGGTCAGTGGGCGTGGCCGTGGCTGTGGCCGTGGCCCGCCTCGGCCGGCTCCTCTTCCTTCTTCTCGACGACCAGGGTCTCGGTCGTGAGCAGCAGGGAGGCGATGGAGGCGGCGTTCTCCAGGGCGGAGCGGGTGACCTTGACCGGGTCGATGACGCCGGCCTTGATCAGGTCGCCGTACTCGCCGGTGGCGGCGTTGTAGCCCTGCCCCTTGTCCAGGTCCTTGACCTTGGACACGATGACGTAGCCCTCCTGGCCGGCGTTCTCGCCGATCCAGCGCAGCGGCTCGACCACGGCGTTGCGGACCACGGCGACACCGGTGGCCTCGTCGCCCGACTTGTCGAGGTTGCCGTCCAGCACCTTGGAGGCGTGGACCAGGGCGGAGCCACCACCGGAGACGATGCCCTCCTCGACCGCGGCGCGGGTCGCGGAGATGGCGTCCTCCAGACGGTGCTTCTTCTCCTTCAGCTCCACCTCGGTGGCGGCGCCGACCTTGATGACGCACACGCCGCCGGCCAGCTTCGCGAGGCGCTCCTGGAGCTTCTCGCGGTCCCAGTCGGAGTCGGTGGTGTCGATCTCGGCCTTGATCTGCGCGACGCGGCCGTGCACGTCCTCGGAGTTGCCGGCGCCGTCGACGATCGTGGTGTCGTCCTTGGTGACGGTGACGCGGCGGGCGGAGCCGAGCACGTCGAGACCGACCTGGTCGAGCTTGAGGCCGACCTCCTCGGAGATGACGGTGGCGCCGGTGAGGACGGCCATGTCCTGGAGCATCGCCTTGCGGCGGTCGCCGAAGCCGGGGGCCTTCACCGCGACGGCGTTGAAGGTGCCGCGGATCTTGTTGACGACCAGGGTGGACAGGGCCTCGCCGTCGACGTCCTCGGCGATGATCAGCAGCGGCTTGGAGGCGCCGGCCTGGATGACCTTCTCCAGCAGCGGCAGCAGGTCCGTGATGGCGGAGATCTTGCCCTGGTTGATCAGGATGTACGGGTCGTCGAGGACGGCCTCCATACGCTCCTGGTCGGTCACGAAGTACGGCGACAGGTAGCCCTTGTCGAAGGCCATGCCCTCGGTGAAGTCCAGCTCCAGACCGAAGGTGTTGGACTCCTCGACGGTGATGACACCGTCCTTGCCGACCTTGTCCATGGCCTCGGCGATCAGCTCGCCGACCTGCTGGTCCTGGGCGGACAGCGCGGCCACGGCGGCGATGTCGGACTTCTCGTCGATCGGGCGGGCCGTGGCGAGCAGGTCCTCGGAGACGGCCTTGACGGCGGCGTCGATGCCCTTCTTCAGGGCGGCCGGGGAGGCACCCGCGGCGACGTTCCTCAGACCCTCGCGCACCAGGGCCTGGGCGAGCACGGTGGCGGTGGTGGTGCCGTCACCCGCGATGTCGTTGGTCTTGGTCGCCACCTCCTTCACGAGCTGCGCGCCGAGGTTCTCGTACGGGTCCTCGATCTCGACCTCGCGGGCGATCGTGACACCGTCGTTGGTGATGGTGGGGGCGCCGAACTTCTTGTCGATGACGACGTTGCGGCCACGGGGACCGATCGTCACCTTCACCGTGTCGGCAAGCTTGTTGACGCCGCGCTCGAGGGCGCGACGGGCGTCCTCGTCGAACTTCAGGATCTTCGCCATGACAGCGGGAGCCCTCTCGAAATCTGTGGGTGTAAAAGACGAACTGCGCCCCGGACGCCCGGCTTCGTTATCGGTCGCGGGGGCCAGGGGCGCAGCTCAAAGCAAAGGTTTGCTCGGGGTGAACTACTTCTCGATGATCGCGAGCACGTCGCGAGCCGAGAGGACGAGGTACTCGTCGCCGTTGTACTTCACCTCGGTGCCGCCGTACTTGCTGTACAGAACGACGTCGCCGACCTTGACGTCGAGCGGCAGGCGCTCGCCGTTCTCGAATCGGCCCGGGCCCACGGCGAGGACGGCGCCCTCCTGGGGCTTCTCCTTCGCGGTGTCCGGGATGACCAGGCCAGAGGCCGTGGTCTGCTCGGCGTCCAGCGGCTGGACCACGATGCGGTCCTCGAGCGGCTTGATGGCAACCTTGGAGCTGGCGGTCGTCACGATCCGACCTCCCCCTTCGGAGATCTCACGGGGTTAACTGTCTGAGGTGGCGACCAGGTCGATCCGTCGTCGCGGGTGCCGGACCTGCCCGTCGCGTTGTTGGCACTCTCCTGGGGGGAGTGCCAGAGCCGAGACTATGACCGCGATTAGCACTCGGTCAAGCGGAGTGCCAATGCCGTGCGGCGCGTCGGCGATCTTTCGGGTGCGGGGAGCTGTGCCGGTACCCGGTGTTCACCCCTCCGTGACCGGAGGTCCCTACAGGTAGTCCTCCAGGTGGGCCGGTGTCAGGCCCTCCCCCTGCGCTCCGCGGAGGACGGCGGCCGTGCGGTCCGGCAGAGGCGGGGCGGAGTCGATCTGGACGATGTCGCCGGGGCGGAGCCGGTGGGGGCCGTGGGTGTAGGTCAGGGCGCCGGCGGGGGTGAGGGTGGCGCGGGACAGGACGAGTGCCGTGATGCCGCAGTCGGCCGCCGCGCGCAGGGCGCTCGGGTCGTACCCGCCGCCGAGCGGGCGCAGGAGGCGGGGGCGGGTGCCGAGGCGGGCGGTGAGGTGGCGCTGTCTGCCGCAGATCTCGGCGCGCCGGCCGGCGGGGGCGCCGTTCTGGAGGCCGGCGCCCAGGCGGTGCAGGCGGGCGGGGTCGCCGTGGCCGGGGGCGGCGAGGAACAGGGTGACGGGCAGCCGGAGTTCGCGGACCATGTCGGCGAAGCGGGGGTCGCGCCCGGCGCCGTCGTCGTAGGTGAGGAAGACGACCCGATCGCGGGTGGGGACGCGGTCCACGACCCGGGGCGGGGTGCCGAGGGCGAGGGTGCGGGCGGCCGGGTGGGGCGGGGCGGGCAGGGGCGCGGTCAGGCCCCAGTGGCGGTAGGCGGTGGGGAGGGCGGGGCGGTGGGGTCGTACTCCTTCGGCCGCCTTCTTGCCGAGGCGTTCGATGGGGTCCACGGACTGCGCGCAGCCCGTGAGGAGGAGGGCCGAGGCGAGGACCGCCCCGGCCAGGCCCCGCGCCCGCGCCCGCCTCACAGGTAGTCTTCCAGGCGGGCCACGGCGTAGCCCTCGCGCGTGACCTTGTTCAGGAAGCGGCGCATGTCGTCGACCATGGTGCCGTTCCAGTCGTCGCGCCCGCGGAAGTGGGTGAGCACGATGTCGCCTCGGCGCAGTTGCTGGTCGTCCTCGCGGAACTCCCAGTGGTCGACGAAGACCTCCTCGTTCCAGATCGGCGCGTATTTGATGCCGCAGGACTTGGCGGCGACCAGGGTGTCCTGGTTGTAGTTGCCGTACGGCGGCCGCATGACGGTGGGCGCCTTGCCGAACTGCTTCTTCATGATGTCCTGCATGCCGCAGATCTCGGCCTTCTGCTCCTCGTAGGACAGGCCCGGCAGGTACGGGTGGTGCAGGGTGTGGTTGTTGAGGGTGTTGCCGTAGGACTTCATCCTGCGGAAGTAGGCGTAGTCGTCCTTCACCAGGTAGTTGCTGAGGAAGGCGGTGTACGGGATCTTCAGGTCCCGCATCATCTCCAGGAACTTCGGGTCCTTCTCGGCGCCGTCGTCGATGGTGAGGAAGACGACCTTCTGCTCGGTGGGCACGGTCGTGAAGACCGGCGGCAGGCCCCAGTCCTCCTGGTGGTCCACCTCGAAGCCGTCACGCGCCGTGATCCTGGGCTTCACGGCGGGCGGCGGCGGGGCCGTCAGCGGGGGTTCCGCCAGGTTCCAGCGCCGGGCGGCGGCGACCAGGCGCTCGTGCTCGGCGGCCTGGCGGGCCTCGGGGGTCAGCGGGCGGGCGGGGGCGGGGGCACCCGGGGCGCTCGTGGCGCGGGTGCCGTCGGGACCGGCGCAGCCGGAGAGCAGGGCGGCGGTGGCCAGCGTGGCGGCGCCGCAGCAGCGGACCAGGCGTCGGGCGCGGGCACCGGAACGTGTCCTGTTTTTGTCATTTTGTACTACTGCTCGCATGGAGCCGGATCCTCGCAGGCCGGGGCCCCGATCCCGGCCCGACAGCACCGCCGTGACGCGCACCATCCACCGACTGGCCCACAATGTCCCGGTGAACGACCTCGACCTCCTCCTCACCCCCGAAGGCCGCGCCCTCCTCGACGAGGTGCGCGACACCGCGCCCGCGCGCGAGCTGGCCGTGGCCACCCGGCTGCGTCGCGACCATCCGGCCGAGCTGGTGTCGGCGGCGCTCGGTCAGGCCCGGCTGCGGCAGCGGGCGGCGGCGAAGTTCGGTGCCGAGGACGCCGGGCGGATGTTCTTCACGCCCAACGGGGTCGAGCAGTCGACGCGGAGCAGCGTGGCGGCGTACCGGGCGGGGCGGATGGCGGAGCTGGGCGTGACCTCGGTCGCCGACCTGTGCTGCGGGATCGGCGGGGACGCGATCGCGCTGGCCCGCGCCGGGATCCGGGTGCTCGCCGTGGACCGGGACCCGCTGACGGCGGCGGTGGCGCGGGCCAACGCCGAGGCGCTGGGCCTGGCGGAGCTGATCGAGGTGCGCGAGGCCGACGTCACGGAGGTGGACACCGCCGGGTACGACGCGGTGTTCGTGGACCCGGCCCGGCGCGGCGGACGGGGCCGGATCTTCGACCCGGAGGCCTACTCGCCGCCGCTGTCCTGGGCGGTCGGCGCGGCCCTCGCGGCACCCCGCGCGGCCCTGAAGATCGCCCCGGGCATCCCGCACGAGGCGGTGCCCGCCGAGGCCGAGGCCGAGTGGATCTCCGACGGCGGTGACGTGAAGGAGGCGGTGCTGTGGTTCGGCACCGGCGCGCCGGGCGCCGTCCGGGCCACGCTGCTGCCCGGCCCGCGCCGCCTGCTCGGCCGGGGGCTGCCCGATCCCGCCGCACGGCCGGTGGGGCGGTACCTGTACGAGCCGGACGGTGCCGTGATCCGGGCGCATCTGGTCGCGGAGGTGGCCGAGGAGGTCGAGGGCGGCCTGATCGACCCGACGATCGCCTACGTCACCGCCGATGAACTCCGCCGCACGCCCTACGCCTCCGCCTACGAGATCACCGACCGGCTGCCCTTCAACGTCAAGAAGCTGAAGGCGCTGCTGCGCGAGCGCGAGGTCGGCGTCCTGACCGTCAAGAAGCGGGGCTCCGCCGTCGAACCGGAGGAACTGCGCCGCAAGGTCAGACCGCAGGGCCCGAACGCGGCGACGGTGTTCCTCACCCGGGTCGCCGGCGCACCGACGATGCTGATCGGGGCTCCGGCGACGGCGGGCTGACGCCCCCGCGCCGGCGGAAGCCGGTAGCCGGTAACCGGTCGGCGCCGGGCGGTGGCTGGGGCAGGTCACGGCTGTCCGTCGAGAGACGGCCGGCGGGGGCGCAGGCGGCCGGCGGATGCCCCGCAGCGGGCGGCACCGGGCGGGCTCCGGCGACCGAGGACCGGCGGCTCCGCGCCGCCCGGCGTGCCCTGGCAGGTGCCGCTCCCCTTCGGCGCGGGTCGGTTCCGTCGCCCGCTCCGGCTCGGCCCGCCTCTCTGCCGTGCGGCCGGGACGGGAACGCGGACGGGCGGGAGCGGGGGTGGTCGCGGCGGGCGGGTCGGCGGCCAGGGTGCCGTCCGGCGGCGCGGGCTCTCGGCGGGGCCGCCGGCCCGCGACCTGGCGGACGCGCGGTTCAGTTCGGCCACCGGGGACGAGGCCTACCGCAGCGACGCCCACAGGTCGCCGGCCGCCGGTTCCTTCGCGATCACGCGGTTGGGGTCGGAGGGTGCGGTGACGACCGGCATCATCACCGTCTTCACCCGGTCGGCCGAGAGGTCCCGGAGACTGCGGCCGAGGTCCGTCAGCCCGGTCAGGGAGTCGAGGCCCGTGTCGGTGGTCAGGCTGGCGGTGACCGCGTCGGCGACCCGGTACAGCCGGGTCGGGTCGGTGAGCAGGTCGGTGTCGCCGATGCGCTCCAGCAGCGCCTTGACCAGCTTCTGCTGCAGTCCTATGCGGCCGAGGTCGCTGCCGTCGCCTATACCGTGCCGGGTGCGGGC
Source organism: Streptomyces pyxinicus (assembly GCF_024753135.1). GTDB lineage: Bacteria > Actinomycetota > Actinomycetes > Streptomycetales > Streptomycetaceae > Streptomyces > Streptomyces pyxinicus. The sequence goes on from NZ_JANUGP010000002.1 coordinate 70,002, forward strand.
GAGCGCGAGGGCCTTCTTGCCGTCGAGGTGGTGGGCGCCGGCCTTCAGGTGGAGGTGGCTCCGGTCGTCGTCGATGTCCTGGTCGGTGGTGACGTCGACGCCGCCGAGCGCGTCCACCAGCTTGGCGAAGCCGGAGAAGTCGATCTCGATGTAGTGGTCCATGCGGACGCCGGTGAGCGACTCGACGGTCTTCACCGCGCACACCGGCCCGCCCAGCGAGTAGGCGCTGTTGAACATCGCGCTGTACGCCACCGCCGTCGAGCCGCCCGAGGCGAGCGGGCAGGACGGGCGGGTGACGAGGGTGTCGCGCGGGATGCTGACGACGGTGGCCGTGGTGCGGCCCGCGTCGACGTGCACCACCATCGCCGTGTCGGAGCGGGCGCCCGAACTGTCCCCGCCGCCGAGCGCCTTGTTGGCCTTGCCGCTGCGCGAGTCGGAGCCCAGGACCAGGATGTTCAGGGCGCCGGTCGGCAGCGGGGCGGCGGACGCGGTCGGGCTCGGCACCGCGCGGGCGGGCCGGTTGTCGCCGAGCGCGCTGTCGATGTCGACGCTGTGGATGTTGTCGTTGAGATGCCAGTACGCCCAGCTCGCGCCGGCCGCGCACAGCACCAGGGCACCGGCCAGGGCGATACCGGCGATCTTCAGCGTCCTCGATCGCCGCACCGGCCGTCCGCCGGCGTCGACTTGCTCCTCGTGTCGCGTCACGGCAGGAACATAAGTCCGAATCATCAGGGACTTGTCAGCGGAAGCGGTGCGAGTCGGTTTTCTTGGGGAATTCTCATCCGGAACCGTCGTTTGCCGTGCGCGCCGGGGAGGGCCCCGAAACGACGAATCCCGCCCCCGGAGACCGGGGGCGGGATTCGAGTGGAGCGCCGGGCAGGCCTTGCACCTGCATCTCCCCGCAGGAAGCGGGACGTCTTTCCTTGGACCACCAACGCACTGCGTCCGGGCCGGTGTTCCGGCCGTTCGCTGTGTGATGATCATAGCCCATGCGGGGCGGGTACGCGCAAGTTCAGTGCTCCGGCAGCGCCTCGAAGCGCCACCGGTGCACCGCCCGGGTCACCAACTCGGCATCCGGCTCGGGGAGTTCGGGGAGGTCGGCGTCGTACGGCGCGTCCCACCAGGTGATCACCAGCACCCGGTCCTGCGGCGCCCGCAGGACGTCCCGCCGCAACGGCTCGTCGGCGAGCGGCTGTTGCCGTACCCAGGCGAGCAGGTCCGCGCCGCGGCCCTCGACGGCGCGGGCCTCCCACATCAGCGCGACCGTCACGAGTACAGGTTCTCCTTGCTGACCTCGTGCACATGATCGTGGTCATGGCTGTGGCCGTGACCGCGTCCGGGGACGTGCGGGTCGGTCACCGGCAGGGACGAGTCAGCCGACAGGTCCCAGTCGGAGGCGGCGCGGTTGCGGGCGACCATCTCGGCACCGAGCGCGGCCACCATGGCGCCGTTGTCCGTGCACAGCTTGGGGCGCGGCACGCGCAGCCGGATGCCGGCCGCCTCGCAGCGCTCCTGGGCGAGGGCGCGCAGCCGGGAGTTGGCGGCCACGCCGCCGCCGATCATCAGGTGGTCGACGCCCTGGTCCTTGCAGGCCCGGACGGCCTTGCGGGTCAGCACGTCGACCACGGCCTCCTGGAAGGACGCGGCCACGTCCCGCACCGGCACCTCCTCGCCGGCCGCCCGCCTGGCCTCGATCCAGCGGGCCACGGCGGTCTTCAGACCGGAGAAGGAGAAGTCGTACGCCGGGTCGCGCGGGCCGGTCAGACCGCGCGGGAAGCTGATTGCCGCCGGGTCGCCCTCGCGCGCGTACCGGTCGATGACCGGGCCGCCGGGGAAGCCCAGGTTCAGCACCCGGGCGATCTTGTCGAAGGCCTCGCCGGCCGCGTCGTCGATGGTCGCGCCCATCGGACGGACGTCGGAGGTGATGTCCGCCGACAGCAGCAGCGAGGAGTGGCCGCCGGACACCAGCAGCGCCATCGTCGGCTCGGGCAGCGGGCCGTGCTCCAGTTGGTCCACGCAGATGTGGGAGGCGAGGTGGTTGACGCCGTACAGGGGCTTGCCGAGGGCGTAGGCGTACGACTTCGCGGCCGAGACGCCGACCAGCAGGGCGCCCGCGAGGCCGGGGCCCGCGGTGACCGCGATGCCGTCGAGGTCGCGCGCCGAGACGCCCGCCTCCTTCAGCGCGCGGTCGATGGTCGGGACCATGGCCTCCAGGTGCGCGCGGGACGCCACCTCCGGGACGACGCCGCCGAAGCGGGCGTGCTCGTCCACGCTGGAGGCGATGGCGTCGGCCAGCAGGGTGGTGCCGCGCACGATGCCGACGCCGGTCTCGTCGCAGGAGGTCTCGATGCCGAGGACGAGCGGTTCGTCAGCCATTGATCTCGGTTCCTTGTACGGATGATGAGGGGTCGGTGAGGCGCATGACCAGGGCGTCGACGTTGCCCGGCTGGTAGTAGCCGCGCCGGAAGCCGATGGGCTCGAAGCCGAAGCGCTCGTAGAGCTTCTGGGCGCGGATGTTGTCGACCCGGCACTCCAGCAGCACCTCGCGGGCCTCGAAGGCGGTCGCCGCGCCCAGCAGCTCGGTCAGCAGCCGGCCGCCGAGGCCGGTGCCCTGCTGGTCCCGGGCGACGGCGATGGTCTGCACGTCGGCCTGGTCACCGGAGGCGACGAGGCCCGCGTAGCCCACGACCCGGCCGCCGGACTCGGCGACCAGGTAGCGCCGGCTGGCCTCGGCGCCGCGGGCGTGGGCCAGCTCGGACCAGAACATGCCCCGCGACCAGGCGTCCTCGGGGAACAGGTCCCGCTCCAGCTCCAGGACCGGGTCGATGTCCCACCAGCGCATCTCACGCAGTCGTGCGGTCACTTCGGCGTGACCACCTTGTAGTTCTTGGGCACCTGGGCATCCGGGCGGCGCAGGTACAGCGGCCGGGGCGCGGGCAGTTCCTCGCCCGCGGCCAGCCGCTCGGCGGCCAGGGCGGCGAGGGCGGCGGCCGACACGTGCTCCGGCTCGTGGGCGCTCGGGAAGGTGTCCGGGTAGAGCAGGGCGCCGGCTCCGACGGCCGGGAGCCCGGCGACCCGCTCGGCGATGTCCGCGGGGCGGTCCACGGCGGGGTCGGTGAGGCGGGTGCGGGAGTCGGCGTAGGTGGCCCAGTAGACCTCCTTGCGCCGGGCGTCGGTCGCGACGACGAAGGGGCCCTCGGCGATGTCGGCGGCGTAGGCGAGGCCGTCCAGGGTGCACAGGCCGTGCACCGGGACGCCGAGGGCGAGGCCGAAGGTGTCGGCGGTCATCAGGCCGACCCGCAGACCGGTGTAGGGGCCGGGGCCGATGCCGACGACGACGCCGGTGACCGCCTCCAGCTTCAGTCCGGCCTCGGCGAGGACCCGGTCGACGGCCGGCAGCAGCAGCTCTCCGTGCCGGCGCGCGTCCACCTGGCTCGACGAGGCGATGACGTCCGTACCGTCGTGCAGGGCGACGGTGACGGCGGGCGTTGCGGTATCCAGAGCGAGCAAGAGCACGCGAACAGCCTACGGCGCCCGCGCCGCCCGCATCGCCGTACCGGCCGGGCGGTCACCGGCTGCTACGGTCTGTACGAAGTACGACATATCAGTACGACATATCGCGCGGGGCGATCGCGCGGGACATCCGGGACAGAGGAGGGCGCAGGTGGCAGGGACCAGCTCGGGAATCGTGGCCGGCCTCACCGCCGCCGCCGTCGGAGCGGTCGGCTTCCTCGCCTTCCAGGCCCGGGCGACCGTCCCGGCGGGGCTGGGCGGCAAGCCGTCGGCCAGTGCGTCGGCCGCCTCCAAGGCGCCCCGGGACCGGCGCAATCCCACCGCTCTGCCGCACGGTTCCGGCACGGGAGAACGGGTCGTGTACTCGCTGGACGACGACCGGGTCTGGCTGGTGTCCGCGCGCGACCGGGTGCAGCGCACCTTCCGGGTACGGCCCGGCAACCTGGACCCGCTGCCGGGCACCTACTGGGTGTCGTCCCGCTCGAACGCGGTCACCGGCTCCGACGGGGTGCCGATCGAGCACGTCGTGCGGTTCACCACCACCGCGGACGGCATCGCGATCGGCTTCAGCGCGGCGGTCGGCGACGGCTCACCGGTGGCCGCCGACCCGGGCGTGAAGACGGGCGGCATCCGCGAGAGCCGATCGGACGGCGACGCGATGTGGTTGTTCGCGACGATCGGGGTGCCGGTGGTGGTGATCCGCTAGGCACTGTCGCCGGCCGCCTCCGCCTATGCGGCCGCGCGCTGCTGGGGGGCCGGTTCGGTTGCCGTGCGTGGCCGGGGTTCGGGGGCCCGCGGCGGCAGGGAGACGGCGGCGGCAGCGGCGCACGCCGCCAGCAGGTCTCGCATCGACGGCGCGGCCGGGCGGCGGAGCTCTTCCCGGGAATCGGCAGCACTCATGAACGCCTCCTGAAGTGCGGGGGCGGCGAAGTTAGGTTCACCTAACCAGGCTCTGACCTCCATGTCACCATGCCGGGCCCGTCCGGCGCAATATCGTGCCGACGGCTTGTCGGAAAAACGCGGGCTGGGCCGGGGCGGAGGCCAGGCCGGCAGTCCCGGGGGGGGGTTCAGCCCGTCAGGTCGGTCAAGGAGGGGAGGTCCGCTGTGGACCAGCGGGAACCCAGGCCTGTCAGGGTGACGTGGCGGAGTTCGTCCGTGGTGTCGCCCACCGCGCGGTGGATGGTGATCTGGAGGCGGTCGTCGGTGAGCTCCTCGACCTTGCCCTCGCCCCACTCCACGACGATCACGGAGTCGGGCAGCGAGACGTCCAGGTCCAGGTCCTCCATCTCGTCCAGGCCGCCGCCGAGCCGGTAGGCGTCCACGTGGACCAGGGGCGGGCCGTCGCCGAGGGAGGGGTGCACCCGGGCGATGACGAAGGTGGGGGACGTGACCGCGCCGCGCACGTTCAGGCCCTCGCCGAGGCCCCGGGTCAGTGTCGTCTTGCCCGCGCCCAGCTCCCCGGAGAGCATCACCAGGTCGCCCGCGCGCAGCAGCCCGGCCAGCCGCCGGCCCAGCTCGCGCATCCGCTCGGGCGAGGTGATCGTCAGACGCGTCTCAACGGGGTCCTGCGCTGTCACTGGTGCTGCCGGATGTTCCATAGCCACTTACGGTAGCCCCTGCCGGCACCGCGCCCGCGCGGGTGAGCAGGTCGGCGAGGCGGTCGGTGACCACTTCCGGGTGCTCCAGCATCACCAGGTGCCCGGCGTCCGGCACCAGCACCAGCTCGGCCTCCGGCAGCAGGTCGGCGATGGCCTCGCTGTGCTCGCTCGGCGTCACCAGGTCCCGCACCCCGGCCAGCACCAGCACCGGCATGTCCCGGAAGCAGGGCAGCGCCTCGGTCTTGTCGTGGTCGGTGAAGGCCGGATAGAACTCGGCGACCACGTCGATCGGCGTGGACTCGATCATCCGCTCCGCGAACCGCTCTATGGCCGGGTCCACGTCCCGCCCCGCGAACGAGTACCGCTTGATGATCCCGGCGAACAGGTCGGCGGTGGCCCGGCGCCCCTTCTCCACCAGCTCGGCCTGCTGTCCGAGCGCCCTGAGCACCCCCGGCAGGATCCGGCGCACCGCGTTGACCCCGGCCACCGGCAACCCGAAGTTGACCTCGCCGAGCCGCCCGGACGAGGTGCCGACGAACGCGGCGGCGACGACCCGGTCCCGGATCAGCTCCGGGTACTGGGCGGCCAGCGCCATCATCGTCATCCCGCCCATGGAGTGCCCGACCAGGACGACGGGCCCCTCCGGTACGGCGGCGTCCAGTACGGCCTTCAGATCGCGGCCGAGCTGGTCGATGGTGAGCGGCACCCGGTCCCGGCTCTGGGCCACGCCCCGCCCGGAGCGGCCGTGGCTGCGCTGGTCCCAGTGCACGGTCCGCACGACCCCGCGCAGGGCGGCCCGCTGGAAGTGCCAGGAGTCCTGGCCGAGGCAGTAGCCGTGGCAGAAGACGACGGTGACGGGGGCGGGCGCCTTGCGGCCGAAGAGCCGTCGCCGGCGCGGGGAGACCTGGGCGCCGGTGTCCGGTTCGGTCTCGTCCACCTCGTAGTACAGCTCGGTGCCGTCGTCGGCGTACGCCTTGCCCGGGGTGCCGCGCAGGGTGCCGTAGGGGCCGGCCGCGTCCAGCGCCAGCCGGGCCTTGCGGCGCACCCCGCGCCCCACCGTCATGCGCTCGACGGCGACGCCGGCCGCCGCGCCGGCGGCCAGCACGCCTATCGCGGCACCGGCGATACCGGTGGCCCGGCGCCAGGCCCCGGCCGCCTCCGCGGCGGAGGTGGCGGAGGCGACGACGCCCGCCACGGCCTCCGCGCTGCTCTCGCTCACGTACCGCTCCTCTTCGCCTTACTGCAGTTCGCTGGGTGGGCTGAATCCGGGTGAGTCCGGAGGAACTCAGGTGCTACCGGGTGGTGCCGGGTCGTGCCGTTGCGGCCGGGGCGGGTGCCGGACGGACACGGGTATGGCGCGCGTCGGCGGCCGGTTACCCGTGATCGCGTCCGTTCACCCGGCTTCTTCCTCGTTGACGTGGACGCGGGGCACCCGGGTTCCGATGCGCGTGACGATCTCGTACGCGATGGTGCCGCAGGCCCCCGCCCAGTCCTCGGCGGTGGGCTCACCGCGGTCGCCGGGCCCGAACAGGACGGCCTCGGTGCCGACCGGGAGTTCGTCGCCGCCGAGGTCGACCACGAACTGGTCCATGGCGACGCGTCCGGCGACCGTACGCCACTTGCCGCCGATCAGCACCGGGCCGGTGCCGGAGGCGTGTCGCGGGATGCCGTCCGCGTAGCCGACCGGCACCAGGCCGAGGGTGGTCTCGCCGGGGGTGACGTAGTGGTGGCCGTAGCTGACGCCGTGTCCGCCCGGCACCTGCTTGACCTGCGCCAGCGAGGCGCTCAGCGTCATCACCGGGCGCAGCCCGAAGTCGGCCGGGGTGCCCAGTTCGGGGCTGGGCGAGATGCCGTACATCGCGATGCCGGTGCGGACCAGGTCGAAGTGGGTCTCGGGCAGGGTGAGCGTGGCCGGGGAGTTGGCGATGTGCCGTACCTCGGGGCGCACTCCCCGCTCCTCGGCGTAGGCGACCAGGTCCCGGAACAGGTCGAGCTGGGCGGCGATGGAGGGGTGGCCGGGCTCGTCGGCGCAGGCGAAGTGGGACCAGAGGCCGGTGATCCGGACCAGCCCCTCGGCCTGCGCGCGCAGGGACTCGGCGACCAGTTCGGGCCAGTCGGCGGGCTGGCAGCCGTTGCGGCCGAGGCCGGTGTCGGCCTTGAGGTGAACGCGTGCGGTGCGGCCGGCGGCGCGGGCCGCACCGACGGCCTCGCGCAGCGCCCACACGCCGCTCAGGGAGACGTCGATGTCGGCCTCGATCGCCTGCCGCCAGGGGCCGCCCGGTACCCACAGCCAGCACAGCAGCCGTCCCGGCAGGCCGGCCGCGCGCAGCGCGAGGGCCTCCTCGGGCGTGGCCGTGCCGAGCCAGGTCGCCCCGGCGGCGCGGGCCGCGCGGGCGCACGGTACCGCCCCGTGGCCGTAGGCGTCGGACTTGACTACGGCCATCAGGGCCGCGCCTCGTGCACGGGCGCGGAGGGCATGCACGTTGGCGCGCAGTGCGGCCAGGTCGATCTCGGCGCGGGCGCGCAGGGGGGCGGTCGGCACAGTTGAAGTCTCACTCATGGCGCCCTCAGTCTCTCAGAGGCCGGTACGGGGGCCTCCGGCTGCCGGGCGGGAGAGGTTCCGTTGTTATACGGCTGCGGGCACGCCGTGGCTGGTCGCGCAGTTCCCCGCGCCCCCAGGGAACTGCCGTGCCGTCGGCTTCCACGGCAAGGTCCCCCGGGGCGGCCGGGCAGCCCCCCGCGTCCACGATGACACGGAACCCCGGCCCACCGAGGGTGGCGGGTGGGTCCGTCGTCATGCGGCCGCGAGCACGCCGTGGCCGGGCGCGCAGTTCCCCGCGCCCCTGGGGAACTGCCGTGCCGTCGGCTTCCACGGCTGGGGTTGCGCGAGTGCCCCGCCGGGGTGCGCCGCTCACTCGCACACGTCTTGCCAAGCCTGCGGGATGTGGGCCGCGATGTCGTGGGCGCCGGTTGGGGCGCCGTGTGCTGCGAAGCGGCCCGCGAGGCCGTGGAGGTAGGCGCCCGCGCTGCCCGCGTCCAGTGCGGACAGGCCGGCTGCCAGCAGGGAGCCGGCGAGGCCCGACAGCACGTCGCCGCTGCCGGCCGTGGCCAGCCAGGAGGTGCCGGTCGGGTTGACCCGGACCGGGCCGCCCGCGCTGTCCGCGACCAGCGTCGTCGAGCCCTTGAGCAGCACCGTCGCCCGGTACGCCGCCGCCAGTTCCCGCACCGCCGCCAGCCGGGCCCCCTGGACCTCCTCGCGGGCCACCCCCAACAGCGCGGCGGCCTCGCCCGCGTGAGGTGTCATCAGGGTCGGCGCCGTCCGCCCCCGTACCGTGTCCCGCTCGGCCAGCCGCAGGCCGTCCGCGTCCAGCAGCACCGGCACGTCCGAGGCGAGCACCTCCGCGACGGTCGCCGCGTCCTCCCCCGCGCCCGGACCCGTCACCCAGGCCTGCACCCGCCCCGCCTTGGCCGGCCCGGCGTCGGACACGAGCGTCTCCGGGAAGCGGGCGAGGACCGTGTCCCCGGCCGGACCGACGTACCGCACGGCACCCGCGCCGCCGCGCAGCGCGCCGGAGACGGCCAGCACGGCGGCGCCCGGATAGCGCGCCGACCCGGCGGCGATCCCGACCACACCCCGCCGGTACTTGTCGCTCTCGGCCGCCGGCACCGGCAGCAGCCGCGCCACCTCCGCGTGCTGCAGGGCCTCCAGCTCGCCCTCGGCGGCCAGTTCGAGCCCGATGTCCACGAGCCGGACCACCCCGGCGTACTCCCGCGCGGGATCGACCAGCAGGCCGGGCTTGTACGTGCCGAAGGTGACCGTCAGGTCCGCCCGCACCGCCGCCCCGCGCACCTCACCGGTGTCCGCCTCGACCCCGCTGGGCAGGTCGACCGCGACCACGGCGGCCCGGGACCGCCCGGCGACGGCCGCGAGCCGCTCGGCGTCCGGCCGCAGCCCGCCCGTGCCGCCGATCCCGACGACGCCGTCCACCACGAGGTCGGCCCGCTCGATCAGCTCCTCGGCGGTGCCGGCCGTGCCGTCGGCGGCCACCGTACCGCCGGCCCGGCGCAGAGCCGCCAGGCCCCCGGCGTGGGCCCGGTCGGGGGCGAGCAGGACGGCCGTCACCCCGGCGCCTCTGCGGGCCAGCCGCGCGCCGGCGTACAGGGCGTCCCCGCCGTTGTCCCCGCTGCCCACCAGCAGCACCACCCGGGCGCCGTACACCCGGCCGAGCAGCTCGGCGCAGGCGGCGGCGAGTCCGGCGGACGCGCGCTGCATCAGCGCGCCCTCCGGAAGCCGTGCCATCAGTGTCCGTTCCGCCGCCCGGACCGTCTCCACGCTGTACGCAGTTCGCATGGCTTCGAGTCTGCCCCGGACCCCCCGCCCGTCACATCCGGGGACTCACCCCGACGTCACCCCGAGCTCCCGTCGAGCGCGCCCCCCACCCGACCCTGACTCACCCCTCGGCCACCACCACCGCCGAGGCCACCCCCGCGTCATGGCTCAGCGACACGTGCCAGGACCGCACCCCCAGCTCCGCCGCCCGCGCGGCCACCGACCCGCGCACCCGCAGCCGGGGCCGTCCGCTGTCCTCGACGTACACCTCCGCGTCGGTCCACAGCAGCCCGGGCGGCGCGCCCAGCGCCTTGGCCAGCGCCTCCTTGGCCGCGAAGCGGGCCGCGAGCGAGGCGATCCCGCGCCGCTCGCCGCTGGGCAGCAGCAGCTCCCGCGTCACGAACAACCGGTCCGCCAGCCCCGGCGTCCGCTCCAGCGACGCCCGGAACCGATCGATCTCGGCCACGTCGATCCCGACTCCGATGATGCTCATGGGCCGCAGCCTACGGTTCGGGGCGATCTAGGCTCCCGGCATGACTTCAGGTGCCTATCTCTCCGGGTTGTTCGCGCTGGACGGCCGGGTCGCCGTCGTCACCGGCGGCAGTTCCGGCATCGGCCGGGCCGTCGCCGGGGCGCTCGCCCGGGTGGGGGCGCGGGTGGTGGTCGTGGCCCGGGGAGAGGAGCGACTTGTCGAAACGGTGGAGGAGTTGCGGGGCGCGGGGTGTGAAGCGGCCTGGGTGAGCGGGGATCTGGGCAGCCGGGGCGGGGTGCGCGCGGTGGCCGAGGCGGCGGCCGGGGTGTTCGGGGAGCCGGACATCCTCGTCAACTGCGCCGGGATCAACCTCCGTCCGCCGCTGGGCGAGCTGGGCGAGGACGTGTGGGACGCGACCATGGCCGTGAACCTGGAGGCGCCGTTCCTGCTGGGGCAGCGGTTCGGGCCGGGGATGGCCGAGCGCGGCTACGGCCGGATCATCCACGTCACCTCCCAGCAGGCGCACCGGGCGTTCGTGAGCAGCGGCGCGCACGGCGTCTCGAAGGGGGCGCTGGAGTCGCTGGCCCGCTCGCAGGCCGAGGCGTGGTCGCGGCACGGGGTCACCTGCAACACGCTGGTGCCGGGGTTCGTGATGACGCCGCTGAACGCGCGCCTGTCGTCCGACCCGGGGCGGGTGGCGGCGCTGGCCGCGCGGACCATGGTGGGCCGCAACGGGCTGGCGGAGGACTTCGCGGGCGCGGCGGTGTTCCTGGCGGGCCCCGCGTCGGCGTACGTCACCGGGCAGTCGGTGTTCGTGGACGGCGGTTTCTCCGTCCACTGACGCGACACGGCAGGAGGGGGTTGCGCGGGGACCGCCGCACCCCCGTTGCCGGGGGGCGGGACGACGGCGGTCCCCGCGAGGGACGCGGGCCGGGTCAGGGCCGGGCTTGCGCGTCCGTGGCGTCCAGGGAGGTCCGGGAGCCGCTCCGGAGGTCCTTGACGCCGTTCGGCGCCGGCCTGGCGGGGAGCCGCTCCCGCCCTGCCGACACCCACCAATCTGCCGGACGCGTGTTAAGCCTGTGCTGCGCGCACGTGACACCCTCGTACCAGTTGCGCGGCGACCCGATCGGCCGGGGTCACCGGGTGTTCGCCGAGGTCACGGGCGGTTCACCGGGCGTTCGCTAGCGGTTGCCGCCCTTGGCCAGGAAGGCCAGCAGGTCCTGCCGGCTGACGACGCCGGTCGGCTTGCCGTCGACCAGCACGATCGCGGCGTCCGCGGCGCCGAGCACCTGCATCAGGTCGGCCACCGGCTCACCGGAGCCGACCTGGGGCAGCGGGGCGCACATGTGCTTCTCCAGCGGGTCCTCCAGGGAGGCGCGCTGGCTGAACAGCGCGTCCAGCAGCTCGCGTTCCACGACCGAGCCGACGACCTCGGCGGCCATCACGTCCGGGTGGCCGGCGCCGGGCTTGACGACGGGCATCTGCGAGACGCCGTACTCGCGCAGCACCTCGATGGCCTGGCCGACGGTCTCCTCGGGGTGCATGTGCACCAGGGACGGGATGGAGCCGCCCGCCTTGTGGCTGAGGACGTCGCCGACGCGGGCGCTGGGGCCCTCGTCCTCCAGGAAGCCGTAGTCGGCCATCCACTCGTCGTTGAAGATCTTGCTGAGGTAGCCGCGGCCGCTGTCGGGCAGCAGCACGACCACGACGTCGTCGGGGCCGAGGCGCTCGGCGACCCGCAGCGCGGCGACGACGGCCATGCCGCAGGAGCCGCCCACCAGCAGGCCCTCCTCCTTGGCCAGGCGGCGGGTCATCTGGAAGGCGTCCTTGTCGGAGACGGGCACGATCTCGTCGGCCACGGTCCGGTCGTAGGCGCTCGGCCAGAAGTCCTCGCCGACGCCCTCGATCAGGTACGGCCGGCCGGAGCCGCCGGAGTAGACCGAGCCCTCGGGGTCGGCGCCGATGACCTTCACGGCGCCGTCGGAGGCGTCCTTCAGATAGCGGCCGGTGCCGGAGATGGTGCCGCCGGTGCCGACGCCCGCCACGAAGTGGGTGATCTTCCCCTCGGTCTGCTCCCACAGCTCGGGACCGGTGGAGTGGTAGTGGGAGAGCGGGTTGTTGGGGTTGGAGTACTGGTCGGGCTTCCACGCGCCCGGGGTCTCACGGACGAGGCGGTCGGAGACGTTGTAGTACGAGTCCGGGTGTTCGGGGTCCACGGCGGTCGGGCAGACGACGACCTCGGCGCCGTACGCGCGCAGCACGTTGATCTTGTCGGTGCTCACCTTGTCGGGGCACACGAAGATGCACTTGTACCCCTTCTGCTGGGCCACGATGGCCAGCCCGACGCCGGTGTTCCCACTGGTCGGCTCGACGATCGTGCCGCCGGGCTTCAGCTCCCCGCTCTGCTCGGCGGCCTCGATCATGCGCAGGGCGATGCGGTCCTTCACGGAACCGCCCGGGTTGAAGTACTCCACCTTGGCCAGGACGGTGGCCTGGATGCCCGTGGTCACGTTGTTGAGCCTCACCAGCGGGGTGTTGCCGACGAGGCTGATCATCGAGTCGTGGAATCGCACCGTTGTCTCCGGTTGCTTGCAAAAAACAGTGGTCGTAGTGGTCCCGCCAGCCTACGGCCCCCGGGTGACGGGGGAAGGTCGTTCACTCCCCGTCGAGATTGACGCACGGTCCGTACGGGGCAAGGAGTGGGTGTACGGCTACGAGGAGGTGGCGGCGACGCATGACGAGCATGTCGAGGGCGCGAGTGGCCCGGCGCATCGCGGCCGGAGCGGCGTACGGCGGTGGCGGGGCCGGACTGGTCGGGGCCGCCGCGGTCGGGCTGCTGCTGGCGGAGCTGCGGCTGGCCCGCCGCCGGGTGGGCAATGGCGGCGGGGGCGGCCGGGTGCCGGGGGCCGACGGGGTGTACGGCCACGCGTACGACGTCCCCGGTGAGCACCCGCTCCGGCTGACCGTCCTGGGCGACTCCACGGCCGCCGGGCAGGGTGTGCACCGGGCGGGCCAGACCCCGGGCGCGCTGCTGGCGTCGGGGCTCGCGGCGGTGGCGGAGCGGCCGGTGGAGCTGCGGAACGTGGCGCTGCCCGGTGCCCGCTCGGACGACCTGGACCGCCAGGTGGCGCGGGTGCTGGCGGGGGCGGACCCGGCCCCCGACATCTGCGTGATCATGATCGGCGCGAACGACGTGACCCACCGGATGCCCCCGACCCGCTCGGTACGGCACCTGTCGGCGGCGGTACGGCGGCTGCGGACGGCCGGCGCGGAGGTGGTGGTCGGCACGTGCCCGGATCTCGGCACCATCGAGCCGGTGTGGCAGCCGCTGCGCTGGCTGGCCCGGCGGGCGTCCCGGCAGCTGGCGGCGGCGCAGACGATCGGGGTGGTGGAGCAGGGGGGTCGCACGGTGTCGCTGGGCGACCTGCTGGGCCCGGAGTTCGAGGCGAACCCGCGCGAGCTGTTCGGTCCTGACAACTACCACCCCTCGGCGGAGGGCTACGCCACGGCGGCGATGGCCGTCCTGCCCACCCTCTGCGCGGCCCTCGGCCTGTGGCCGGCGGAGGAGGAGCGCCCGGATCTGACCCGTCGCGAGGGCTTCCTGCCGGTGGCCCGGGCGGCCGCCGAGGCGGCCTCGGAGGCCGGCACCGAGGTCGCGGCGGCCATGCCCGCCGGCCCCCGGGGCCCCTGGGCCCTCCTCAAGCGCCGGCGGCGGCGCCGGGTGCCGGAGGCGGAGCCGGCCACCCGGTCCCTGTGACCCTCCCCCCGGCCCCACGGTCGCTGTGACCGCCCCCGGCCAGCCGCTCCGGGTGGCCGGGCGCCCCCCTGGAGGCAAGCAAGCGCTTAGACAACTGCGGTGAGTGTCACACCGCGACACCGGTGACCCGGACCATACGTGCGGGTAACTTCCGAACCGGCCCTGCCCGCAGAACCGTCCACTGGAGCCCGTGATGCCCGAAGCCGTCATCGTCTCGACCGCCCGCTCCCCCATCGGCCGAGCCGTCAAGGGCTCCCTGAAGGACCTCCGCCCCGACGACCTGACGGCCACGATCATCCAGGCCGCCCTCGCCAAGGTCCCCGAGCTGGACCCGCGGGACATCGACGACCTGATGCTCGGCTGCGGCCTGCCCGGCGGGGAGCAGGGACACAACCTCGGCCGTGTCGTCGCCGTGCAGATGGGCATGGACCACCTGCCGGGCTGCACCGTCACCCGGTACTGCTCCTCCTCCCTCCAGACCTCCCGCATGGCCCTGCACGCCATCAAGGCCGGCGAGGGCGACGTCTTCATCTCGGCCGGTGTCGAGACCGTCTCCCGCTTCGGCAAGGGCAGCTCCGACGGCCTCCCCGACACCCACAACCCGCTGTTCGCCGAGGCCGAGGCCCGCACCGCCGCCGTGGCCGGCTCCGAGGGCTCGACCTGGCACGACCCGCGCGAGGACGGCCTGCTCCCCGACCCCTACATCGCGATGGGCCAGACCGCCGAGAACCTGGCCCGCCTCAAGGGCGTCACCCGGCAGGACATGGACGAGTTCGGCGTCCGCTCGCAGAACCTCGCCGAGCAGGCCATCAAGAACGGCTTCTGGGAGCGCGAGATCACCCCGGTCACCCTCCCCGACGGCACGGTCGTCAGCAAGGACGACGGCCCCCGCGCCGGCGTCACCCTGGAGGGCGTCTCCGGCCTCAAGCCCGTCTTCCGCCCCGACGGCCTGGTCACCGCCGGCAACTGCTGCCCCCTCAACGACGGCGCCGCCGCGCTCGTCATCATGAGCGACACCAAGGCCCGCGAGCTGGGCCTGACCCCGCTCGCCCGCATCGTCTCCACCGGCGTCTCCGGCCTGTCCCCCGAGATCATGGGCCTCGGCCCGGTCGAGGCGAGCAAGCAGGCACTGCGCCGCGCCGGCCTGACCATCGACGACATCGACCTGGTCGAGATCAACGAGGCCTTCGCCGCCCAGGTGATCCCCTCCTACCGCGACCTCGGCATCGACCTGGACAAGCTGAACGTGAACGGCGGCGCCATCGCCGTCGGCCACCCCTTCGGCATGACCGGCGCCCGCATCACCGGCACGCTGATCAACTCCCTCCAGTGGCACGACAAGCAGTTCGGTCTGGAGACCATGTGCGTCGGCGGCGGCCAGGGCATGGCCATGGTCATCGAGCGCCTCAGCTGACCGCGCCCGCCTGACACACCGTCCGTAGCGTTTCGGACACTTTGCGTCGGACAAAGACCCGGAACCCCGCCATCCCCGGGGTTTCGGGTCTTTCCGTGATCGAATCTCCCCCAGGATGTGACCTATCTCCCTCGCGGGAGGCATCTGCCCAGGTCAGCGCCCACGCCCCCGGAACCCCGCGACCAAAGTCCTGTCCGTTTCGTGATGTTACGCACTGACAGATGGTTAGTCCGCCCTTCAAGCTGATGTAGGAAGTCGGGGGTCGACTTTGAACCGGGAGTACGTCAGTGAGCGCCATGCCGATCGCCCTGCTGCTCACCACGGCCGCCACGGGCGCCGTGGGCGTCGCCGTCCTGCGCACCGTCCTCAAGCTGCGCCGGCAGATCGCGGAGCTGCACACCCAACTCGCCGAGAACGACGCCGCCACCGCGCGCGCCCTGCTGCCGCA
This sequence comes from Streptomyces pyxinicus, assembly GCF_024753135.1. Lineage (GTDB taxonomy): Bacteria > Actinomycetota > Actinomycetes > Streptomycetales > Streptomycetaceae > Streptomyces > Streptomyces pyxinicus. The sequence continues at coordinate 85,534 of NZ_JANUGP010000002.1, forward strand.
CGCCCGCGGCACAGCCGACACCGAGCGGATACGCGCGGCCGTCGCCGAGGCGCTGGCGGAGGAGCGGGAGCGGGAGCTGGCCGAGGCGCGCGCCTTCTGGGCCGCCCAGGAGAGCCGTGACACCGCCGACGCGCCGACGCTGCTGGGGCTGTCGGACGCCGAGCTGTTCCTGCCGCGGCAGAGCGACTTCGTGGGCCTGGAGCCGGTGTCCGAGCCGAGTGCCGACGCCGACGAGTTCGCCGGGGACTCCCCGGAGCTGGCCGCGGCCCGCCGCCGGCACCCCTCGCACCCGGACTTCGTGCCGGCGCAGCCGTCCGCCGTCAACGACCACGAGCGCACGGTGACCACCCTGGAGCAGCTGGCCGCCGGGCAGGTCCGGCTCTCCGACGTCCGCCCGGGCCCGCTCGGCACCCTCGACGTCTACGTCTTCGCCGACGGCACCACGCTGTGCATGACGCCGGGTCACCGGGAGACGGCCGAGCGGCTCGCGGCGGCCCTGGAGACGGGCGAGACGCCCTACCTGCTCGGCGGCTCGGGCGTCTCCGGCGCCTACACCCTCACCTTCGCCTGCGGCGAGGACACGGTCTACATCCTGGCCGACCGCGTCATCGCCTCGCTGTAGCCGCAGCCCGCCCCCGCCTCACACGCCGGCGCGCTGCCGGGCCTCCTCCACCCGGCGCACCGCCTCGGCCACCTGGTCCTCGCTGTCCAGCACCAGCGCCAAGTCGTGCGCCGCGACCAGGATTTGGTCGGCCGCCGCGAACATCCCCGCCTCGGGCATCTCCCGGGGCTCGCTCCCCGGCTCCTCGACGCCCTGCGTCCACCGGGCGAACTCCCGGGCCAGGGCCAGTGCCTCGGCCGCCGCGCCGCGCTGGAGCCGGCTCTGCGGGGCCGCCCGCAGCCGGTCGGCGAAGTGATCCACTGCTTGGGTCAAGGGAGTCGTATCCACCACGCGCCGAGCGTAACGTGCCGCACTGTTGCCAATACGCGAACGCTCAGGCACGGTGACGTGAAGGACCGGCTCACATCCCCTTTGCGTTCGGAGGCGCCGATGTCCCAAGTCTTCTCCGCCGAGACCCATCGCAACATGCTCGCCCGCATCCCCCAGTGCACCGGTCGTGAGGTCGCCGACTGGCTGCGCACCGTCGACGAAGGCCCGGCTCTCTTCCGCTTCGAGGAGAAGGTCAGCTGGCTCCGCCACGAGTACGACCTCGCGTACGGCCACGCGAAGGCGCTCGTGCACGAGTACGACCTGCGGCGGGCGGCACGCAAGCTGCTCTGACCGCGCGTCCTGGACGCCGGACGCGGCGCGGTGCGCAGTACGCGGCAGGGCCCCGGGTCGCTCACCCGGGGCCCTGTCTGACGACCGGTGCGGACACTGGTCGCTACTGCTGCGGACGCTAGTCGTTACTGCTGAAGATCGCGACCAGCCGCAGCATCTCCACGTAGATCCACACCAGGGTCATGGTGAGGCCGAACGCGGCGAGCCAGGACTCGTTGCGCGGCGCGCCGTAGGCGATGCCATCCTCGATCTGCTTGAAGTCGAGGGTCAGGAAGAACGCGCCGAGCAGGATGGCGATGATGCCGACCAGCGCGCCGAGCGGGCCGAAGCTGCGCAGGCCGCCGTCCTCGGCGACACCGAAGGCGACCAGCAACAGGTTGACCACCATGACGGCGACGAACGCCATCGCGATGGTGAGGCCGATGCGGGCGTAGCGGGCGGTGACGCGGATCCAGCCGGCCTTGTAGACCAGCAGGGTGGCGCCGGAGACCGCCATGGTGCCGAGCACCGCCTGGAAGGGGGCGCCGCTCCAGCGGCTGTTGTACATCTCGCTGAGAACACCGAGGAAGACGCCCTCGAAGGCGGCGTACCCGAGGATCAGGGCGGGCGACGGGGTGCGCTTGAAGCTCTGCACCATGGCCAGCACGAACGCGATCAGCGCGGAGCCGATCGCCAGTCCGTAGCTCGTCGTCGACACCGGCAGCAGCGCCCACGCGAGGACGGCGCCGACGGCGACCGTGCCGAGCGTGAGGGCCGAACGCGTGACGACGTCGTCCATGGTCATCCGGTCGGTGGTGACCGGTGTCTGCGGCGGGGCGCCCGCCTGCACGCCCTGCTGGGCGTACGGGTTCTGGGCGTAGGGGTTCTGCGCGTAGGGGTTGCCCTGGGCGGACCCGGCCTGCGGCGCGGTGCCGAAGCCGGCGTAGCCGTTGTCGCGGCTGAACCCCCGTCGCGAGAAGACCGGGTTGCTGCTCCTCATTTCACTCCTCCATGGCCACCCTGCGCGGCCTTGGCTCAAGAGTAATGGATTGGCAAAAGAACGTCTCTCATGCCTGGGGAGGATCTTCCCCGCACCGTGCTGATCAACACGCTAGCCCGACGGCTGATTCCCGACCATGCCGGAGCCGACTCCGTGACGAATCCGCAGCACAACGGTGTCAGGTCCGGCGGAAGCGGGCACGAGGGGTGATGTGGCCGTCGGAGCGGCCGAGGAAGGCGGGGAAACCTTTCGGCTGACCGGGGGGCGCTTCCCGGGACCCTGCCCGGAAGACGGCAGGCGTGGGAAGTGCCCGGAGCCGGACTTGAACCGGCACGCCCGCGAAGGGGCAGCGAGGTTTAAGCTCGCCGTGTCTGCATTCCACCATCCGGGCAGGCCATGGGCTCCGCTGCGAGTGATCCGAGCCTATCGGGAGGCATCCCCCGAACAGGTGTCGGGCGGACCGATGTTGTCTTATTTTATTGGCGTCTGAGGGTGCATCAGCCCATGGAACAGGCCATCCGCACTTGCCAGTAGCGTGACCCGGCGCAACCGTGGCCGTACGGGGAATGACGGAATTTCACCTACTGAACGAGGTCATCCCACCTGTTCTGACCACGTCCGGCGTCAGGGGCGCCTGTCCTCCCCAGGTATGACACGGACCCACTCCGTCCGACCGGAGTCGCCCCCGGGAACGAGAGCTGCGACTGACTCGCCGCGCTCTCCCGGCAGAGACGATGGAGCGGTCCCCACGAACCGATGTCGTCCCGACAGGAGCACGCCCCCGTGACCACCACACCCACCGCCGGCCGGACCACCGCCGTGGCCGCTCGCGCCACGGAGCTGTCGAAGATCTACGGGCAGGGTGAGACCCGGGTGGTCGCCCTGGACCGGGTCTCCGTCGACTTCCGGCAGGCCGAGTTCACCGCGATCATGGGCCCCTCCGGCTCCGGCAAGTCCACGCTGATGCACTGCGTGGCCGGACTGGACACCTTCTCCTCGGGCTCCGCGCGCATCGGCGACACCGAGCTGGGCGCCCTGAAGGACAAGCAGCTCACCAAGTTGCGCCGGGACAAGATCGGCTTCATCTTCCAGGCCTTCAACCTGCTCCCCACCCTGACCGCGCTGGAGAACATCACCCTGCCGATGGACATCGCCGGGCGGAAGCCGGACAAGGCGTGGCTGGATCGCGTGATCGAGATGCTGGGCCTGTCCGGGCGGCTCAGCCACCGGCCCGCCCAGCTCTCCGGCGGTCAGCAGCAGCGCGTGGCCGTCGCCCGCGCCCTCGCCTCCCAGCCCGAGATCATCTTCGGTGACGAGCCGACCGGAAACCTCGACTCGCGCTCCGGCGCCGAGGTCCTCGGCTTCCTGCGCAACTCGGTGCGCGAACTGGGCCAGACCGTCGTCATGGTGACCCACGACCCGGTCGCCGCCGCCTACGCCGACCGCGTCGTCTTCCTCGCCGACGGGCGGATCGTGGACGAGATACTCGCCCCCACGGCCGACTCCGTCCTCGACCTGATGAAGCAGTTCGACGCGAAGGGCCGGACCAGCTGATGTTCCGCACCGCCCTGCGCAACGTCCTCGCGCACAAGGCCCGGCTCCTGATGACCGTGCTCGCCGTCATGCTCGGCGTCGCCTTCGTCTCCGGGACGCTGGTCTTCACCAACACCATCTCCGACGCCTACCAGAAGAGTTCGGCCAAGGGCTTCGACCACGTCGACGTCGCCGTCACGGCCGCGTACCAGGACGCCGAGGGCAACAAGGTCGGCAAGTACGCCGAGCTGACCCCGGCGCTGCTCGCCAAGGCCGCCAAGGTGCCCGGCGCCGCCTCCGCCACCGGTGTCGTCAGCGGCTTCACCGCCGTCGCCGACAAGGACGGCAAGCTGGCCGGCGGCGACTGGCAGTCCAGCGGCGGCAACTACTGGGGCACCAGGGACGCCCGCTACCCGCTGGTCTCCGGGCACGCCCCGCACGGCAAGGGCGAGGTGCTGCTCGACGCGAAGACGGCCGAGCGCGCCGGCTACCGGGTCGGCGACACCGTACGGCTGTCCGTCGACGGTCCCGTCCTGACCCCGAAGGTCGTCGGCATCTTCACCACCGACGACGGCAACGTCGCCGCGGGCGGCAGCCTCGCCCTGTTCGACACCCCGACCGCGCAGGCCCTGTTCGACAAGAAGGGCACCTACGACGAGATCGACGTCCAGGCGGCGGCCGGAACCAGCCAGTCGGCGCTCAAGGCCGCGGTCGACAAGGCGCTGCCGTCCTCTCTGGTGGAGACCACCACCGGTCAGCGGCTCGCCGACGACCAGGCCACGTCGATCGCGGCCTCGATGAGCGGCATGAAGCAACTGCTGCTGACCTTCGCCGGCATCGCCCTGTTCGTCGGCACGTTCATCATCGCCAACACCTTCACCATGCTGGTCGCCCAGCGCACCCGGGAACTGGCCCTGATGCGCGCGGTGGGCGCCTCCCGCCGCCAGGTCACCCGCTCGGTGCTGATCGAGGCGTTCGCGGTCGGCGCGGTCGCCGGTGTGACCGGTCTGGCGGCCGGCATCGGCATCGGCGCGGGCCTGCGCTCGCTGCTCGGCTCCTTCGGCGCGAGCATGCCCGACGGGCCGCTGGTGGTCAGCCCCGGCACGGTGGTGACCGCCCTGGCGGTCGGCACCCTCATCACCGTGCTCGCCGCCTGGCTGCCCGGCCGCCGGGCCGCGAAGATCCCGCCGGTGGCGGCGATGAGCAGCGTGCACGCCAAGGCGACCACCAAGTCGCTGGTGCTGCGCAACACGCTGGGCGCGCTGTTCTCCGCGGCCGGTGTCGCGGTGGTCCTCGCCGGTACGACCATGAACGCCGACTCCGGCCAGGGCGCGATGGGCCTCGGCGCCGCCCTGCTCATCATCGGCGTGTTCATCCTGACCCCGCTGCTGTCCCGCCCGCTGATCGCCGCCGCCGCTCCGCTCCTGCGCGTGTTCGGGGTCTCGGGCAAGCTGGCCCGGCAGAACTCGGTGCGCAACCCGCGCCGTACCGCGGCCACCGCGTCCGCGCTGATGATCGGCCTCACCCTGATCACCGGCATGACCGTGGTGGCGGGCAGCCTCCAGACGTCCATCGACAAGATGGCCAGTGCCGCGATCCGCGCCGACTACGTCGTCTCCATGGCCAACCGCGGTCCGCTCTCCCCCGAGGTGGCGAAGAAGATCGCCGCCGACGACGACGTCACCCTGAGCAGCCCGCTGCGCAACGCCGAGTCCCGCATCGACGGCAAGAGCGACTATCTGACCGGCGTCGACGGCGCGGCCATCGGCAAGCTGACGGACCTGAAGATGGCCAAGGGCTCCTTCACGGTCGGCGGCTCGCGGGTCGTCGTGGACGAGGACCGGGCGAAGGAGTACGGCTGGCAGCCCGGCTCGGAGTTCACCGCGCACTTCGAGGACGGCAAGGCCCGGAAGCTGACGGTCGCCGGGATCTACGAGGGCAACGACCTGATCAGCGGGATCATGCTCGACAACAAGGTGCTGAACCCGCACGTGTCCGACCCGACCGACAGGCAGGTCATGGTCAAGACGGCCGGCGGCGCCTCCGACGCGGTCAAGGACCGGCTGGCGAAGACGCTCGGCACCAACCCGGCGATCAAGATCCAGGACCGGCAGGACATCTCCGACGACATCGCGAAGATGTTCACCCTGATCCTGAACATGGTCTACGGCCTGCTCGGCATGGCGGTGCTCGTCGCGGTGCTCGGCGTCATCAACACCCTGGCGATGTCGGTCTTCGAACGCGCCCAGGAGATCGGCATGCTGCGCGCCATCGGCCTGGACCGCAAGGCGGTCAAGCGCATGGTGCGCCTGGAGTCCCTGGTGATCTCCCTGTTCGGCGGCGTGCTCGGCATCGGTCTGGGCGTGTTCTTCGGCTGGGCGGCCGGTGAGCTGCTCGGCACGAAGATGCCGACCTACGAACTGGTCCTGCCCTGGGGCCGGATGGCGGTCTTCCTGCTGCTCGCCGGGGTGGTCGGCGTCCTGGCGGCGCTGTGGCCGGCCCGGCGCGCGGCCCGGCTGAACATGCTGGCGGCCATCAAGGCCGAGTAGCGCGCGGTCGTACGACGACGCCGGGGCTCCGTGGCGGCACGGGGTCCCGGCGTCGTCGTACCGCGCCTCGCTCAGCCGTGCCAGGTACGGGGGCGCGGCGGAAGGCCGGAGGCGCCGGACTCGGGGGTGCGGACGGCGAGGACCTGGTTGACGCCGATGCGATTGCGTTCGAAGGCGAGCGCGGAGGCGGCCATGTACAGCCGCCAGACCCGGGCCCGGCCGAAGCCGGCGAGCCGGACCGCGCGGTCCCAGTCCGCCTCCAGGTTGACGACCCAGCGGCGCAGGGTGCGGGCGTAGTGCTCGCGCAGGGCCTCCACGTCCCGGACCTCGAAGCCGGCCCGCTCCAGCTGGGTGACGGTGGTGCCGAGGGGGGCGAGTTCGCCGTCCGGGAAGACGTAGGAGTCGATGAACCGGTCCACCTCGTACGCCGTCTCGTCCCGCTCGGGGCGCCGGGCGATCTGGTGGTTGAGGAGCCGGCCGCCGGGCTTCAGCAGGGCGTACAGCCGGCTCGCGTACTCCAGGTAGCGGGCGGCGCCGACGTGTTCGGCCATGCCGATCGAGGAGACGGCGTCGAAGGGGCCGTCCACCACGTCCCGGTAGTCCTGGACGCGGATCTCCACCCGGTCGGTCAGGCCCTCGTCGGCGACGCGCTTACGGGCGTGGGCGGCCTGTTCCTGGGAGAGGGTGACCCCGACGACGCGCACGCCGTGCTCGCGGGCCGCGTGGATGGCCATGGAACCCCAGCCGCAGCCGACGTCCAGCAGCCGCTGACCCTCCTTCAGGCCCAGCTTGGCGCAGACGAGTCCGAGCTTGTCGCGCTGGGCGGACTCCAGGGTGCCGCCGTCCTCCCAGTAGGCGCAGGAGTACACCATGGAGGGGCCGAGGACGATCTCGTAGAAGTCGTTGCCGACGTCGTAGTGGTGGCTGACGGCGCGTCTGTCGGTGCGCCGGGTGTGCAGGCGCCGGCGGGGTCTGCGGATCTCCTCGCGCGGCGGTGCGGGCGGCAGCGGCGGTCCGGCCAGCTTCAGCAGGTCGCGGGCGGCGGCCCGGACGGCGGGATCGCGCACCGCCTGGGCCAGGGTGCGGGCGTCGTCCCCGCGCTCCCACACCAGGCCGGCCACCGCCTCCAGCGCGGTGTACAGGTCGCCGTCGATGTCCAGGTCACCGGAGACCCAGGCGCGGGCCAGGCCGAGTTCGCCCGGCTTGAACAGCAGGCGGCGCAGGGCGCGGCGGTTGTGGAACACGAGTGCCGGGGCGTCCGGCGGTCCGGCCTCGGACCCGTCCCACGCCCGCACCCGCACGGGCAGCGGCGTTCCCAGCACCTGCTCGGCAAGACTCCTCAGCCGCGACGCGGCGTCGGCCATGACGCACACCTCCAAGACGAGATCCCGGATGTCCGATGACCACGTAAACACCGTGCGGCTCCCGGCACAGTCCCGCAACGGGGTCACGACTGGGCAAAAAGCTGTATCCCACACGTACTTTGGCGGTGCGCCGGCACGCCGAAGGGGCCGCCCGCACCACGGATGGCGGACGGCCCCTTCGGGCGGTACTCGGGTGACCTGGGGTCAGGAGGCCTTGGCCTTCTCCTCGGTCTTGCTCGCGGCGGCGACCGGCGCGGGCTTGGCGGCCTCGAAGAACTCCTCGCGGGGGTTCTCCATGGCGCCGAGGGAGACGACCTCGCGCTTGAGGAACACGGCGAGCGTCCAGTCGGCGAAGACGCGGATCTTGCGGTTCCAGGTCGGCATGGCCAGACCGTGGTAGCCGCGGTGCATGTACCAGGCGAGGCGGCCCTTGAGCTTGATCTTCATCTTGCCCATGACGATCATCGCCACGCCCTTGTGCAGGCCGAGGCCGGCGACCGCGCCCTTGTTGGCGTGCTCGTAGTCCTTCTGCGGGAAGCCCCGCATACCGGAGATGACGTTGTCGCCGAGGATCCGGGCCTGGCGCAGCGCGTGCTGGGCGTTCGGCGGGCACCAGGCGTTCTCGTTGCCCGCCTTGCGGCCGACGAGGTCCGGGACCTGGGCGTTGTCACCGGCGGCCCAGATGTAGTCCGTGCCCTTGACCTGGAGCGTCGGCTCGCAGTCGACGTGGCCGCGCGGGCCGAGGGGCAGGCCGAAGCGGGCGAGGGCCGGGTTCGGCTTGACGCCGGCCGTCCAGACGATCGTGTTGGAGTCGACCTCAAGGCCGTTCTTCAGCACGACGTGGCCGCCGACGCAGGAGTCCATCGAGGTGGAGAGGTAGATCTCCACGCCGCGGCTCTCCAAGTGCTCCTTGCCGTACTGGCCGAGCTTGGGGCCGACCTCGGGGAGGATCTTGTCGGCGGCGTCGACGAGGACGAACCGCATGTCCTCGCGGGACACGTTCTTGTAGTACTTGGCCGCGTCCCGGGCCATGTCCTCGACCTCGCCGATGGTCTCCGCGCCCGCGAAGCCACCGCCGATGAAGACGAAGGTGAGCGCCTTGCGGCGGATCTCCTCGTCGGTCGTGGAGTCGGCCTTGTCCAGCTGCTCCAGGACGTGGTTGCGCAGGCCGATGGACTCCTCGATGCCCTTCATGCCGATGCCCTGCTCGGCGAGGCCGGGGATCGGGAAGGTGCGGGAGACCGCGCCCATCGCGATGACCAGGTAGTCGAACGGCAGCTCGTACGCCTCGCCCACCAGCGGGGCGATCGTGGCGACCTTGCGGTCCTGGTCGATGGTGGTGACCCGGCCGGTGAGGACCTCCGCCTTCGGGAGCACGCGTCGCAGCGGGACGACGACGTGCCGAGGGGAGATGCTGCCGGCGGCGGCTTCGGGGAGGAAGGGCTGGTAGGTCATGTACGACCGGGGGTCGACGACCGTGACGGTCGCCTCGCCGTAGCGCATCTTCTTGAGGATGCGCCGAGCTGCGTACAGGCCTACGTACCCACCGCCTACTACGAGGATCCTGGGACGCTCCGTGGTGCTCATGCCATCGAGTATCCACCTGCCTCAGGGGGGCTGCTCGTGCGCCCCTTCACAAGGTCCGAGGGGCCCTGTGCTAAACTCCGCGGCCCGCGTGACGCAGATCATGGCCGGTCATCGGAACCATGGGGTGGTTCGACCCGTTGTCAAGGGCGTGTGAGCTGCTCGTCTCCTCGAACGCACCCTCCGTCGCGACACCCGGACACCGACGCGGGGCCCTCTCTCGGGCCCGCTTCACACCCCCCATCTGAACATGTTCAAACGGTTCCGGCACCCCCGGAAGGGCCAACCGGCCCTGTTTACGGCTCCCACGGGACGGAATTCCTTGTGAAGAACTTCACGAACTTTCCCGAGGGGCCGTCACCGAGGGCCCCGGAAGGGCCCCTCGCCCCCGCTCAGACGTTATCCGACCTGCTCAGCGGAGGCTACCTGCGGGTAACAAAAAGCGTCACACACCAGGGCGGGCCCGTGTACACGATCATGCGTACACCGGTCACATGACGGAGAACACCGTGACCGTACGGGAAGCACGCGCGCACCTCGCCGACCACATCAACCGAGCCGAGGAAGGCGTGCCGACCGTGATCACTCGTAACGGTTCTCCGGTGGCAGCCGTAGTCCCGATCGCGGACTTCGAGGCACTGGAGGAAGCGGCCGACGTCATGCTGGCGCGCGAAGCCGAAGCCGTGCTGGCCGAGGGCGGCCCCACGGTGACGATGGCGGAGCTGCTGGCGGACCTGTTCACCGAGCGGAACGGCGATGCGGCGTGAAGTACGCCTTCCGGTTCACCACAGCGGCGCAGCGTCAGCTCCGGGCCGTCAGCCGACCCGACGCCATGCGCGTCCTGACCGCGCTGACCGGCCTCGGTGACGACCCGTACCGCGAGGGCGCCGATGACAAGAAGCTCGCCGGCCCGTCCGGGCTCTACCGGCTCAGGGTCGGGAACTACCGGATCGCCTACCAGATCAACGAGGGTGAACTGGTCATCCTCGTCGTCAAGGCAGGCGACCGGCGGGACGTGTACCGCAACCTGTAGCCGGTCAGGCCACCGACCACGCGATGCCGTCGAGGATGTCGTGTTCGCTCACCACGACCTCCCGGGCGCCGGTGCGCTCCATGATGGCGAGGAGGACGAGGGCGCCCGCGCCGATCACGTCGACCCGGCCCGGGTGCAGGGACGGGATCGCGGCGCGCTCGGGGTGGGTGGAGCGCAGCAGCCGCTCGGTGATCTCGCGGACGCGGGCCGCGGAGACGCGGGAGTGGTGGATGCGCGTCGAGTCGTACTCCGGCAGGTCCTGGGCGATGGCCGAGATCGTGGTCACCGAGCCGGCCAGGCCGACCAGGGTGCGCGCCTCGCGCAGCGGGACCGTCCGCTCGGCCAGGTCGAGGGCGGCCTCGATGTCGGCGCGCAGGGCGGCGATCTGCTCCGCGGTGGGCGGGTCGCTCACCTCGCCGTCGTGCGCCAGGTGCCGTTCGGTCATCCGTACGCAGCCGACGTCCACCGAGCGCGCCGCGCGGACGTGGTCGTCGCCCACGACGAACTCGGTGGAGCCGCCGCCGATGTCCACGACCAGGTAGGGCCGGGCGAGGCCGGAGCGGCCGGTCAGCTCCTTGGTGGCGCCGGTGAAGGAGAACTCCGCCTCCTGGTCGCCGGTGATGACCTCCGGCTCCACGCCGAGGATGTCCACGACGCCCCGCACGAAGTCGTCGCGGTTCTCGGCGTCGCGGGAGGCGGAGGTGGCGACGAAGCGGAGCTTCTCGGCGCCGTGCCGCTCGATGGCGTCCGCGTACTCGCGGCACGCGGCGAAGGTGCGCTCCAGCGCCTCGGGGGCGAGCCGGCCGGTGCGGTCGACGCCCTGGCCGAGCCGCACGATCGTCATCCGCCGGTCCAGGTCGGTCAGTTCACCGGTCGCCGGATCGGCGTCCGCGACCAGCAGCCGGATGGAGTTGGTACCGCAGTCGACGGCGGCGACCCGGGTCACTGCTCGTCCTCCCCGGGGAGGATCACGCAGGCGCCCTTGCGCCACCACTCCGGCAGCATCGCGAGGGCCTCGTCGCCGAGCGGGTTCACGCCCGGTCCGGCGGCCAGCGAGTGGGCCACCAGGACGTGCAGGCACTTCACCCGGTCCGGCATGCCGCCCGCGCTCGGGAAGTCCTTCAGCTCCTCGATCTCGTCCCGGCGCCGGAGGTAGTCCTCGTGCGCGGCCCGGTACGCGGCGGCCAGCTCCGGGTCCCGCCCCAGCCGCTCGGTCATCTCCTTCATCACCCCGCCCGCCTCCAGCGTGCCGATGGCGGAGGACGCCTTCGGGCACGTCAGGTAGTACAGCGTCGGGAAGGGGGTGCCGTCGGGCAGCCGGGGCGCCGTCTCCACGACGTCCGGCTGGCCGCAGGGGCAGCGGTGCGCGATGGCCCGAAGGCCCCGCGGCGGGCGGCCGAGCTGCTGCTTGAAGGCCTCGACGTCCGCGTCGGTGGGCTCGGTGCGGACGGTGGGCGGCGGAGGGGTTTCCATGACTGCTTTCAGCGTGGCTTTCTGTCGTGTCGCCGGCGCGGGGCCGGTCACTGGTCGGAGGCGTCGGACTTGTCGACGCCGTCCCAGACGTTCGCGTACCAGGGCCGGTGGGCGGCCCGGAGGTCGGCGCGGGACTGCTTGGCGGCGCCGGGGTCGACGACCACGTACCCGGTCTCGCCCGGCAGCACGTAGTGCAGCCGGCGCCGGATCTGCTGCTCGGCGTAGGAGTCGTCCTGCCAGCGCGCCTTGAGGTCGCGCAGCTGCTCCACCCGCTGCCGGGCCTGCTGCTGCTCCCGCTGGAGGTCGGCGATCTGGGCGCGCTGGGAGACGTACTGGCGCATCGGATACGCGAGCGCGACGACCATCGAGCACAGCACCAGCGCGAGCAGCGCCGCGCGCCCGGTGAGCCGGGAGCGGCGGGCCTGCCGTTTGGTCTGGGACCGGTAGACCCGGGCCGCCGTCTGCTCGCCGAGCAGCCTGAGCCTGGTCGCGGTGGAGAACCGGTCCCGGTCCTTCACGGCCATCTCCGCCTCCCCATCACACGTGCGTACGTCCCCGCACACGGTACGGGACCGGGTACGGGGACGTACGTACGACTGGCTACGGCATGCCCCGATAACTATGGCTGGGGCATGCTCCTCGTCGGCTAGCCCTTGAAGCGCGGGAAGGCCGAACGGCCCGCGTAGACCGCCGCGTCGTCGAGGATCTCCTCGATGCGCAGCAGCTGGTTGTACTTGGCGACGCGCTCGGAGCGGGCCGGGGCGCCGGTCTTGATCTGGCCGCAGTTGGTGGCGACGGCCAGGTCGGCGATGGTGACGTCCTCGGTCTCGCCGGAGCGGTGGGACATCATGCACTTGAAGCCGTTGCGCTGGGCCAGCTCGACGGCGTCCAGGGTCTCGGTCAGCGAACCGATCTGGTTCACCTTGACCAGCAGGGCGTTGGCGCTGCCCTCCTCGATGCCGCGGGCGAGGCGCTCGGGGTTGGTGACGAACAGGTCGTCGCCGACGATCTGCACCCTGTCGCCGAGGCGGTCGGTGAGGACCTTCCAGCCGTCCCAGTCGTCCTCGAACAGCGGGTCCTCGATGGAGACCAGCGGGTAGGCCGCGACCAGCTCCTCGTAGTACTCCGTCATTTCGGCGGCGGAGCGCTCCTTGCCCTCGAAGAGGTACGTGCCGTCCTTGTAGAACTCGGAGGCGGCGACGTCGAGCGCGAGGGCGATCTGCTGGCCGGGGGCGTAGCCGGCTTCCTTGATCGCTTCCAGGATCAGGTCCAGGGCCTCGCGGTTGGAGCCGAGGTTCGGGGCGAAGCCGCCCTCGTCGCCGAGGCCGGTGGCCAGGCCCTTGCTCTTCAGGACCTTCTTCAGCGTGTGGTAGACCTCGGCACCCCAGCGCAGCGCCTCGGAGAAGGACTCCGCGCCGATCGGAGCGATCATGAACTCCTGGATGTCCACGTTGGAGTCCGCGTGCGAGCCGCCGTTGAGGATGTTCATCATCGGCACCGGCAGCAGGTGCGCGTTGGGGCCGCCCAGGTAGCGGAAGAGGGGGAGGTCGCTGGCCTCGGAGGCGGCGTGCGCGACGGCCAGGGAGACGCCGAGGATGGCGTTGGCGCCGAGCGAGCCCTTGTTGTCGGTGGCGTCCAGGTCGAACATGGCCTGGTCGATCAGGCGCTGCTCGGTGGCGTCGTAGCCGACCAGCTCCGGGCCGATCTGCTCGATGACGGCGAGGACGGCCTTCTCGACGCCCTTGCCCTGGTAGCGGTTGGGGTCACCGTCGCGCAGCTCGATGGCCTCGAAGGCACCGGTGGAGGCGCCGGACGGGACGGCGGCACGACCCGTGCTGCCGTCGTCGAGGCCGACCTCGACCTCGACCGTGGGGTTGCCTCGGGAGTCCAGGATTTCCCGGGCTACGACGACGTCGATGGACGGCACGAGCATCTCCTTCTTGGATGTGACGCTGGAAGTGCGGGGCTGTGTGCCTTACGGCTGTGCCTTGCGACTAGAGCCTAACCGTCCCCGGGGCGCCGGCCACCGACCGACCGTCCCGTGGACGGGAGGGGACATGCAGACGGTACCCATTGTTCACCGCCGGAACAAAGGGGGTCCGGACACTGGCTCCTGAAAAACGGTCGCGGGGCGTGAAAAACCCCGCCCCGGCGCGTACGGGGGAACACGCGCCGGGGCGGGGAGCCCGTGGGGACGGGGGCGGCCCTCACGAGGCCTTGGGGGTGGACTCCGGGGGGTGAGGGCGCGGGGGCCGGGTGGCGGCCGCGGACTACTTCAGGTGCAGCTGCTGGCCCGGGTAGATGAGGTCGGCGTCCTCGACGATGTCCTTGTTCAGGTCGAACAGCTTCGCCCAACCGCCCTGGACGTGGTGCTTCTGGGCGATGGTGCTGAGGGTGTCGCCGGCGGCCACCTTGTACTCGCCGTCGCCCTTCTTGACCTTCTTGCCGGTCGGGGTGGTGACGGTCTTGCTCGTGGACGCGGCCGGGCGCTCGGCGGAGCGGGAGGCGGCTTGGTCGTCACCGGAGCGGGTGGTCGTGCTCGGCGCGGTGCTCTTCGAGGCGGTGCTGTCCGAGGAGGTGCTGCCGGACGAGGTGCTCGGCGCGGAGCTGTCGTTAGGGGTGCTCGACAGGCCCGTGCCGCAGACCGGCCAGGCGCCCTTGCCCTGCGCGGCGAGGACCTTCTCGGCGACGGCGATCTGCTGCGCCTTGGAGGCCTTGTCGGCGGTGGAGGCATAGGCGGTGCCGCCGTACGCGGCCCAGGTGGAGGCGGAGAACTGCACGCCGCCGTAGTAGCCGTTGCCGGTGTTGATGGACCAGTTGCCGCCGGACTCGCACTGGGCGACGGCGTCCCACTGGGAGGTGGTGGCGGCGGAGGCGTTGCCGGCCGCCATCAGCGGGGCGGCGACGGCGGCGCCGGTGACACCGGCCAGCGCGACGGCGCGGACGGCCTTGGACGGACGACGGTGCTTGCCCTTGCCGGAAAACAGCATGGATCGATCCCCTCACCGACGCCTGCGAGGTGAGCTGTCGGGTTCGGGCCGGTTGAGTTGCCCGGCCGCACTCCCGCTTGCGCGAGGTGCGGCTCCACCCCAAGCCGCCGCCGGCTCGACTGCCCGGCTACGGCACTTACCTTGGGTCCCCCGCTCCTGCCTTCGGCGCTTGACGCGACGACTGTTCCCGGGCGGCCGCTGGCAGGATTCGGCGTTGCGGCTGCCGGGGCTCGTGGTGACGAGCGATCACGACGGTAGACACGCGATCGACGGAATTTCAAAGACGATCAGGGCTTCTGAGACTCATCCCACACTTTCACCAAACCGGACATCAGTGATCAAGTGGGGCGTCAACTCGGCCTATTCCGCGCCCGTTTCGCCACTGACTTTCAGGGTCTGACCGGCACTGATGTGATTCGGGTCGGACCCGATCGCCTTCTTGTTGTCGGCGTACAGCGCACGCCACCCGCCGTCGACGTCAAGGGAGTCGGCGATGGAGCAGAGCGTGTCGCCCGCGTGGACGGTGTAACCCTCCGACGCAGGGGAGGCGTGACGCCCGGAAGAGTTCTCCTTCTGACCGTTTGTCACGCTTTCGTCGGCACTCCCGCCCCGGTGACGGCCACCGCTGCTGAGGTCGCCGGTGTCGACCAGGCTCCAGGAACCGACGCTCTGGGTGGGATTGTCCGACTCGTCGAGCCCTGGCGTGGTGGTGGGCGTGCTGTCGCTCCCTTCCGTGTCACCTGTGTCCGGGGTGGTGGACTTGTCGGACTCGGGGGTTTCGGCACCCTTGGAGCCGGAGTGCTTCTCGTCCTGCTTGCCGTGCCCGGACCCGGACGTCTCGGTGGAGCCGGCGGGCTTGTCCGTCTCGGAGTCCGAGCCGGACCCCTTGCCGGAAGCGGACCCGGAGTCGGAGGGGGTCGAAGATTCCGGCGTACCGGACGAGTCGGATGAGTCGGGTGAACCGGCCGAGTCGGTTGAACCGGATGAGTCGGTCGAACCGTCGGTGTCGCCGGAGCCGACGCCCGTGTCCACGTCCACGGAACCGGAGTTGGAGCTGAGGCCGGACAGCACGGCACACGTGGCCCAGGGGGTGGTGCCCTGGTCGGCGAGCATCTTCTCGGCGACGGCTATCTGCTGCGAACGGCTGGCCTGGTCGGCGCTGGCGGCGTACTGGTCACCGCCGTACTTGTTCCAGTCCTCCTGCGAGATCTGGAGGCCGCCGTAGTAGCCGTTGCCGCTGTTGGCGCTCCACGACCCACCGCTCTCGCACTCGGCGACCTTGTCCCAGGTCGTGCCGTCGGCGGCGTTGGCGCTCGCCGCGCCGAGCAGCGGGATGGCGATGGCGGAGCCGGTCACTCCGGCCGCGACGAGGAGTGCCGGAGCCTGACGGGGGCGACGGTGACGACCGTTCCCGGAGAGCATGCGGGAGCCTTTCGTGCGACAGCGGGGACCGGCGCGGCGCATGGTGCCCGCCGCGCGTTGATGGGTGAACGTATCGGCATACGATCACTTGTCACAAGTTCATGCCGCAGAGATCACGTGAAGATCACAGAGTTGAACGCCGGTCCTATTGACCGTTCTACGGCTGTTCCCCACCCCTTGCCCCGCCTTCTGTCCCGCGCTCTGCCGTACCCCCTGCACCGCCCCCGGCCGGCTCCGCGGTGAACGTCACGGGCAGCGTCCGCAGCCCGCGCATGATCAGCCCGCCGCGCCAGCGAAGTTCCTCCGGATCCACGCCGAGCCGCAGGTCGGGCAGGCGGCCCAGGAGGGTGGCGAGCGCGGTCTGGCCCTCCAGCCGGGCGAGCGGGGCGCCCAGGCAGTAGTGGATGCCGTGGCCGTAACCGAGGTGCTGGTTGTCCCGGCGGGCGAGGTCCAGCGCATCGGGGTCGGCGAACCGCTCCGGGTCCCGGTTGGCCGCGGCGAGCACGACCAGCACCGGGTCGCCGGCGGCGATGGCCTGCCCGCCGATGGTGAGCGGCTCGGTGGCGAACCGCCAGGTCGCCAGCTCCACCGGCCCGTCGAAGCGGAGCAGTTCCTCCACGCCGGTCGCCAGCAGGTCCCGCTCCCCGCGGGCCAGGGACTCCTGGAGCCGGCCGCGCTGCTCGGGGTGGGTGAGCAGCGCGTAGGTGCCGTTGCCGATGAGGTTGACCGTCGTCTCGAAGCCGGCGAACAGCAGGATGAAGGCCATCGCCGCCGCCTCGTTCTCGGTGAGGTGCTCACCGTGGTCCGAGGCGCGGATGAGCGCGGAGATCAGGTCCTCGCCGGGCACGGGCTCGGCGGGCAGCGCCGCGCGCTTGCGGTGGATCAGCTCGGCGAGATAGCCGCGCATCTTCTTCACCGACCGGGCGACCCCGCCCCGGGGCCCGCCCCCGTGCCGGATCATCATGCCCGCCCAGTCCCGGAAGTCGTCCTGGTCCTCGCGCGGGACGCCGAGCAGGTCGCAGATGGCGTAGATGGGCAGCGGGAAGGCGAACTCGTGGATGAGGTCGGCCGAGCCCCGCTCCGCGAAACCGTCGATGAGGTGATCGGTCAGTTCCTGCACCCGGGGCGCGAACTCGGCGACCCGGCGGGGCGTGAACGCCTTGCTGACCAGGCGGCGCAGCCGGGTGTGGTCCGGCGGGTCGATGTTCAGCAGATGCGTCATCAGCTCCGCCTTGCGCTCCCCCGGGATACCGGTCTTGCCCTTGGCGTGCGCCGGCTCGTCGTGATGCGCCGGGTTCTTGCTCAGCCGCTGGTCGGCCAGCGCCTGCCTGGCATCGCCGTACCGCGTGACCAGCCAGGCCTCCACCCCGCTGGGCAACCTCGTCCGGTGCACGGGCGCGTGCTCGCGCAGCCAGGCGTAGGCGGGGTACGGGTCGGCCGCGAACTCCCAGGTGAAGAGGTCGGGTGCGGGGGTGGTGGCGGGGGGCTGCGGGTGCTGCGGCTGCGGGGTGTGGGGCTGGTCGGTCACCTCACGACGGTATCCGGGTGGGGGCTCGGCGGTATCCGGGTGGGGGCTCGGGGGGAGCGGGCGCCCGGGTCGGACGCGGTGTGCCTCCTTGTCACTCCTCTCCTGGTGATCGCTCCTCTCCTGATGGTCCTGATGGCCGCGCCTTCCCTGGTGGTCACTCCTCCCCTCGTGCCGGGCCCGTGCCCTCCGTGGCCTTTATCGCGTCCCGGTAGGCCCGGGCCGCCGCCCGCAGGGCCGCTTCCGGGTCCACGCCGGCCGCCTCGGCGCGGACGGCCAGGGCGAGGAGTTCGTAGCCGATGCCGTCGCCCTGGGGCAGGGGCACGGCCAGGCCGGCCGTGCGGGCGCGGGAGGCGAGCTTGGCGGCGAGGGCGAGACCGGGCTGGCCGACGGGGATGCCCTCGGTGACCGAGGTGCGCCGCTTCTCCTCCGCCTTGGTGCGCAGCCAGTGCGCCTTGACGTCTTCCGGGGTCTCGGCCGTCTCGTCGCCGAACACGTGCGGATGACGGTGGATGAGCTTGGCGACGATGCCGGCGGCCACGTCGTCCACGGAGAACGGTGTGTCCGGGTGCTCCTCGGCGATCCGGGAGTGGAAGACGACCTGGAGGAGGACGTCGCCCAGCTCCTCGCGCAGTTCCTCGCGGTCGCCGGCCTCGATCGCCTCGACCAGTTCGTACGCCTCCTCGATGCCGTACTTGGCCAGGCCCTCGTGGGTCTGCCGGGAGGACCACGGGCACTCGGCGCGGATGCGGTCCATCACCTGGACGAGGTCAAGGAGGCGGGCGCCCGGCAGGTCGTAGGAAGCGGGCAGCAGCTCCAGCTCGGGCATGGCGACCCGGCCGGAGCCGGCCAGCCGGGCCAGGCCGTCGGTGAGCGCGGGCTCGCCGTCGCCCGTCGCCACCACGACCACCGTGCGCCCGCCGGCGCAGGCGTCCACCAGCTCCCGCGCCGTGGGTGCCGTGTGCTCCACCGCTATCCCGGCCTCCCGCAGATACGGCAGCTGCGGATGCGCTCCGTCCGCGCACAGCACGGTGTCGGCCGACCGCAGGGCCTGCCAGGCGGGCCAGGACAGCAGGCCGGGGGCGACGCGGTGGCTAGTGGTGAGCAGGACGACGCGGCCGGCGGCGGACTCGTGACCCGCGGGGCCGGGGGCGGTGGATTCGGGGCTGGATGCGTTCACGCTCCGAACGTAGCCCACGGCGACGACGAGCGGATTTGGTTATCCACAGGGGCGCTGGATCGTGTGATCGTATGCCCCGCCCGTCCGGTGACTCGCCCGTCCGGTGGCTAGGTGGTGATCGGCTGCCCCGCCGTCGCCGTCGTGACCTCCCGCACCCATGGCGTCTTTGCATCCACCCGGCTGCTCTTCTGCACGTCCCAGGAGCCGTAGCGCGGGTTGAGGTCGACGTGGAGTTCGGCGGACGCCTTCGACAGGGCCTTCCAGAAGGGCGGCTGGCTGGTGTCGGTGCCGAGCTTGGCCGCGAGCTTCTGCGCCTCCAGTTGCAGCCGCAGGTTCTCGTCGAGGCGGGCGGGCGCGATCCCGTACTTCTGGAGCCAGGCCGTCTCCAGGCCCTTGGTGCCGCCGGCCTGCTTCTCCAGGTCGGTGCGCATGCCCTGGATCTCCTTGCGGGTCACCGTGATGCCCTCCTCCCGCGCGGCCCGGTGCAGCACCCGGTCCAGGACCATGTTGTGCAGGGTGTCGCGGGTGAGGCCGCCGGTGGAGGCGACCACCTGCTGGTACTGGGTCTCGTCCGACACCGCGGCCCGCTGGGCCTCGCGGACCTCGCCGACCCGGCTCTCCAGCTGGGAGACGGTGATCCGCTGCCCTCCGACGACGGCCGCCGCGCCCGGGTGCGCGTCGTTTCCGCAGGCGGTGAGTGCGGGTGCCGCGGCGGCGATCGCGGCGGTGAGGACGAGCGCGGTGCGACGGCGGCGGTGCAAGGAGACCTCCAAGGGGAGCTTGTGCGGCGGTGCACAAAGTCTTGCGGTGATCGATGGTAGGCAGCGGCCGGGCTCCGGCCAACCCATTCGACCAACGATTCCCGGGTGATTCGGGTACTGCTCCTCGGGACGGCCCCTGGGCGCAGCCCTTCGCCTCCGTCGGCGCCGGCCGTTCGGACCCGGCCCGTCCCCGTCCGGCCCGAACCGGGGTCCGACCCGTCAGACCCGGCCGTTCACCGCCCGCTCGACGGCCGCGGCCACGTCGTGCCGCAACCCGTCACCGGTCCCGACCGTGGTGACGTTCGCGCCCGCGTGAGCGCCCCCGACCAGCACGAATCCGACCTTGCCGTACCCGGACGCGCTCTGGGCCGCCGCCGTGACCTCGGGCTTGCCGACGGCCAGGACGACATCGCAGGAGCGCTGGAGCATCCCGTTGAGGAACGGACGCGCGTTGCCGGTGCTCTGCTCGCCGGTCACCTGGGCGTAGCTGACGCGGGCGTGGGTCGTGAGGGAGGCGTCCTGCATGCCTCGCCAGACGTCGGCGGCGGCGCCCGTGGTGATGCCGTTCTCACCGGTGAGCAGACAGGCGTCGGTCTCGGTGTAGTGCCGGGCGCGGGTGTCGGGGACCGGCGGACGGTCGTCGTGCCGGGAGAGCAGGACCCCGGTCACCACCAGCGCGCCGACGACGGCCACCGCGCCCGCCGTGAGGGCGATGGCGCGCCCGCTCAGGGCGCGCAGCCACGCGACGGCGGCCCGTCCCACGACGGCGAGCCGCCCACCCGCCGACGGCGCCGCCGCCTTCGCCGGACGCCCCTGCGTCACCTGTCTGACCTGCTTGGCCACGTCCTACCCGCTTCCTTGCCTTGCGCCGTCACCGGTTCTCGCCGTCCGTCCCCCGGCTCAGGGGCGGCCGGACCGCCGTGGCCACGCCGTCCACGCGTGCACCGAGGCGCCCGCGGTGGACAGCAGGATCAGCAGCAGGTCGGCCGCGAACAACGCACCGTGGGTGTCCTCCGGGGTCAGCGCCAGATCGGTGCACCAGGCAGTGAGGACCGCGCTGAACGCCAGGAAGGGCCACCAGCCGGCGCCGCCGCGTCCGCGCAACGCCATCACCAGGGACGGCACGGGACACAGCAGACCGAGACTGACGACGGGGAGCGCCGTGAGCACGGCCCGCACGAGGTACGGCCGCGGTCCGGCGGCCCTCGCGATGCTACCGATCCTCATCCCGCCGTCCTTCCCCTGCTGCCGTGGGTGCCGTGATGGTCGCCGTGCGCGGGTCAGCCGGTGATGGCGACCGGTGCGTCCCAGGTGTCGCGGTCGACGGTGAGCGTGACACCGCCGCGCGTCTCCTTGCTGTTGACCTTGTACTGGTGGGCCCGGCTGTGGTCGGTGAACTGGCTCGCGCCCCAGGGCCAGTCGGAGGTGGTGGTGTCCTTGCCGTCCCACAGGGCGTACCAGAGGTTGCCCGGCAGGTCGGTCTTGTCGCCGGCGGTGGCGATCGCCTTGGCGCTGGAGCTGGTGAAGCCGTAGAAACCGGCCCGGTAGGTCTTGGCGCGCAGCTGCTTGCCGAAGGAGCGCACGTACGTCAGCACGGCGTCGTCGCACGACTTGTTCGTCGTGTCGTACGGCTCCATGTCGAGGTAGATCGCGCTGCCGGCCTTCATGCCGAGCGCGGACGCCTTGGCCACCGCGTCGTTGGCGTCGCTGGTGCCGAGGGAGGCGGCGGTGGAGGGGCTGAGCTTCTCCGGGTTGGAGCCGGTCTGGCAGGACGGCTGGGCGCCGACGTAGATCGGGACGAGCTTCCAGCCGAGGGAGCTGACCGACTTCACCCAGGAGGCGGTGAGGTTCGGCTGGGCGCAGCCGCGGTTCTTGCCGCCGACGTAGACGGCCGCGGCGCCGTAGTACTTGTCGGTGTGCCAGGCCTTCATCGCGGTGAGCGACGGCGCGGTGCAGGTGTCGAAGGCGCGGCCGGTGAACGTCTTCTGCGCCGGCCAGGTGGTGGCGGCCATCGACGTCTGCGCCGCGATCCCGGCGCCCGCGAGGACGGCGGCCCCGACGGCTCCCCACGTGATGTACCTGCGCTTCTTGGACTGCCGGTGCTCGGCCATCCCCACCCCTGAAGTTTCTCTGCGTGCGCGCGCGTGTGTGCGCGTGCACATGGATGCGTATAGAGCGGCGTACGACGGCGATCGGCGCGTGGCGTACGTCCGCTGGAAAGTGCTGGGCCCCTGGTACGGCGCGTGCGAGTCCGTCTCGGTCCGTCTCGACGGCACTCTTCCCGGCGCCTGGAGCGGATCGCAAACTAACCGACGGCGTTCCTGTGAACGGGAAACGGAGTCCCTGGATCAGCACATGATCACACCAACTCCTGGCAAAGATCGCCCGCTTGTCCGTTTCCGCCTGATGCGCGGAGGGCCGGTACCGGGGTGGCCTTCCCTACGGGACGCCATGGTGCCGCCCCCGTGACCTAGTCTTTGCCCCCTGTGCTGCCTTGGGGGGTAGAGATGGAAAAGCGTCTGGAGGCCGGCTGGTTCCAGCGGATCGCCTGGTCGGTCCTGGCGTGGGGGTCGCTGGGTCTGCTGGTCTGGGTCCCGTTCCTGTACGTGGCGATACGCCGCCGGCGGGGGTCGGACTGGGGGGCGTTCGCGGCGTTCGCCCTCTACGAGTGCGTGACGTTCCCGTGGGCGGTCTGGAAGACCGACCAGAGCGATCCGGTGCTCGGCGGCGTCTTCCTGCTGTGCCTGCTGATAGCGACGGCGATGCTGCTGTTCGCCATGTTCGACCGGCGGCCGACCACACAGGCGCCTCCACTGGCATACGGCGCCCCGACACCGGCCCAGGGCCATCCGTACGGCGCCCCTTACGGGCGCTAGACGACCACACCAGCGCCGACCGGACGTCTGTGCTTGTGGCAGCTGAGCACCACGAGGGCGCCGTAGGCGGACAGGCGGCCCGCCGCATGGTTCACGCGCCCGGACGGCCGGCCCTCTCCCATTCCACGAACGTGTTGGTGCGGGCGTGGACGAACTGCTTGGCGGGGTCCGTGAAGTAGATCCACGGGATACTGCCGATGTGGCCGCCGAGCGCGTGGAACTGCTCGACACCCTCCGCGTAGCGCTCCGTGCGGAACAGGGAGTAGGCCAGCAGATGGCGTACGAAGGACACTCGGTGGTGGTCGCGCGGCATGTGGGCGGCCGCCTCCAGCGTGGCGTCGATGGCCGGGTTCACGAACGGTTGCCGGTAGACCGTCACGTCGTTGTCCTGGAACTGTTGCTCGAAGATCGCGTACAGCCGCAGCACGGGCAGCGGGCTTCCGGGCGGGGCCGTGGCCGCGGCCTGCTCCGCGAAGGCGTACATCAACTCGTGGGAACCCTGCCACTTGGCGCACCAGTACTGCAGGGCGCGCGCGTGGGCGCCGAAATGGTACGGGTCGCGCGCCACGATCTCGGCCCACAGCGCCCGGAAGTCGTCGTACGACCAGCCGAGGCCCTGGGCGACCGCAAGCTGTACGACCCAGGGGCTGGGGTCCTCAGGGGCCATCCGCGCGGCCTCCTGGGAGACGGGCAGCGTCTCGGTCAGCAACCGGCGGTACCCCTCGAACTGCTCGGCCGTGGTGTACCGCGCCCGCAACGCGCCCCGCGCCTTGGCCGCCAGCATGACGAGCGCGTCGGCGTGGACCAGGGTGGCGGCCGGATCGTGCGGGTACTCGGTGCGCCACGCCTTGACCCAGGCGTCGTCCTCGACGGCCGCGTCGGCGAGGATGCCGAGCCGATACCACCTCAGGTCCCAGTCCCTGCCCGCTCCCGCGAGGTACGCGGCCGCCCGGCGCCAGTCACCGGCCAGGGCCCCGGAGGCGACGGCGTCGGCCTCCGGATCGGGCCCCGCCGAGCGCGCGTCGAGCTGGTCGCCCGGGACGAGCCCGTAGGCGGCGGCGTCGATGACGATCGGCTTCTTCGCCACCGCGGCGCGCTTGGCCCGTGCCTTGCGGGCGTTGACGGGAATGGAGACTGCGGCATAGCCGAGCAGGCCGGTGCCGGCTATGGCGACGAGAGGGTTCATCGGTGGCTTCCTAGGACGGTTGGGGAAAAGCTGGCGTAGTAGCTGCCACCACTGTCTGTGATCATCAGGGCCCCTGAATGTTGACCGATATGGACGAATAGTCCGGCAGATGCAAACTGGAGCTCCCAGACGTGATCCGGGTTCATACCTCCGAAGATCCTTCGTCGAGCACGGTTCGGTTTCCGGCGCACTCGCCTGGGGAGATCAACTCGACATCCTTCAGATCGCCGCTCTCGGCACCGACATCGTGCCGACCGCTCAGGCGGCCACCACCCATGTGGCCGACGTCCGCCTACGCCCTTGAACAGCCCCTGTTCTGCCGACCCCGGCAGGGCCGCGACGGCCACCGTCCTGCCCCTTGAAACGGGTCCGCCGTCAACCGGCGGAGACCTCGTGCGGGGCTGGCGCTACGCCCCTCAGAAGAAGGTCTTGTCCCAAGTTCCAGAAATCAGAGCCCGCATGGATTGCACAAACCCATTCCCGACGTATTGCATTCCAGCATCTCCGGCGATAAATACATCTCCGTCACTTGCGATCAGGACCACTTCTTCGGTGGCGAACGCAGAGCCAATGGGCACCAGAGGGCGCCCCACCTTGCGGGAGAATACACGAACATTGCCAGGGTAAAACGAAAGGGCCTCTTCTGCGTCGATCCGCACGCTCACCTCCATTTCGCGATACCTCCACGAAATGGAGAGCTCTCGATACTCTTCGAGAAACTTGCGCAGTTCCACCCCTACGTCGTATCCAGCCTCTTCATAGAGCCTGGATACGTGATCGACAGAAGCCGACCCCAGATCCAGCAGAGAGGCGTCGGGGAAAGTATCACGCAGCCTCTGCTGCCGAGAAGGCACACACGCTCCCTACTGCACGGAATGGCACCCCGTCCGCTCCATTCTGCTCCTGCTCCTGCTCCTGCTCCTGCTCCTGCACCTTCAGTGATTTTTCAAGAGCAGAGAAGTACCGAGGCCCTCCCGACTGCGTTCCTACTCAGGGATCCATTCGATCTCCCACTCGGAAGACTCCACGAAAGACGTGAGCTCCGCACTGTCCGCCACCCAGTAGTCACCCCCGTCCGTCGGTGCGGACAGGTCGTCGACCAGGTAGATGTAGTACCCGCCGGTGACCTCGGAGTCGTCGTGGAGTTTCACGAAGTACCCCTCGTAGAACCCCGACAGAATGCGTCCGTATCGCTCCAGTTCAACCCTTGTCATCACGGCTCGGCAAGGGGGACGTGGTTGTTGGCCAATGGTTTCCCTGCCTCGTCGAAGATCTCGAAGTGGACGTGCGGCACATCGGGCCAGTGGCCCCCTGCAAGGGAATCGGGGTCGATACGGAAGCCACGGAGGTTGTCGGCGCTCCGGAAGATTCCTCGCCCCCTGGCCACGTCGCGCATTCCCTCACCGAGGAATTTGCTTCCGGTAGCCATGGCATCCTCCATGGTGATCGTGTGCCCGCTGATGAGGCTCGACTTGCGCTTGTGCGGCACGATGTCGACATTACTTTCGGCCGTCGCCCTCGTCTCGTCGAGGATGTCATCGCGGGCAGTACCGCAGTTGTGCACGAGGACCGGCGTGTCCCCCGCTACGACGTAATACGTATGCAGGCTGCCGACAGTCAGGTCGTACGTCGTGGTGTTCGCCCGGTACAGGCGGACGCCGGTGACCTCGGTGGTTCCCGTCGGTGTCTGGAGGACGTCGCCGGGGTGCAGGTTCTTCGCCTCGACGAAGGCCGACCGGGTCTCGTCGTAGAAGGGGTGGTGGAAGGTCGTCGTCAGGTGGGCGTCGTGCGTGGTTGAAGTGACCGCCGCCACCTGCTGCTGGTCGGCACCGTGGTCGTGGCCGCCCGAGAGGGCGCCCAGGAGCGCGGCCGAGGCCGCCAGGCCGAACGCCGCCTTGCGGGCCGCCTTCCTGACTACTGATGTGGCCGCGGCCTTCGCCGAGCCCTTGCCCGTGTTCTTGACCGTGACGTCCACGAAGTCGTGGTCGGTGTGCGTCACGATCACGTCGGTGACCTCGTGCGCCTGCGTACCCGCCGCACCCGGCACCGCGTTGGCGACCGTGTCACCGATGCGGATCTGGTCGATGGCCTTGGTCGTGCCGTCGGCCATCAGGACCCGGGTCGCCCCCGCGAAGCTGTGGGGCAGGCCACTGCGGCATCCAGGCGACGACTCCTCCGAGTGCGACTGGGCGCGTGTTCCGGCCCCCTGCGACTCCGCCACCGAAGTCGCTTCCTCCGTGGCGTCCGCCGTGCCCGACTCGGCTGCTTCCGTGACTCCCTTGCCGAACAGGCCGCCGACGACCTTCATCGCCTTGGGGGCCGCCTTCGCCAGGAGGGAGCCGCCGATCTTGCCGAGGAGGCCGCCGGCCGCGCCGGCGACGGCGCCTTCGACCGCCGAGCCCGCGAACGCGCCCGCGCTGCAGTCGTCGCCGCCGTTCTCGGCGCACGCGAATCCCTGTTCGACCAGGGAGCCCGCGGCGCCCGCGGCCGCCGCGCAGCCGATGGAGCCGACGCCGCCGGTGATCGCCTCGCAGCCCGCGAACACGGCTGTGGAGACCACGAACGAGGTGATCGCGGCGGCGTGGTGCTTGACGAACTTCGCGGTCGACTTCGCCGCCGTGACCGTGGCGTGGTACGCGGTCCTCGCCGCGTGCGCCACCGCGTGCGCGGCCTTCTTCACCGTGTGCGCGACCTTCTTGGCCGCCTTCTTCACCGCGTGCACCACGCGGTGTACGGCGTGCGAGACCTTGTGGTAGGCGGAGTGGACCGCGTGGACCACCCGGTGATACGCGTG
Source organism: Streptomyces pyxinicus (assembly GCF_024753135.1). Taxonomy (GTDB): domain Bacteria; phylum Actinomycetota; class Actinomycetes; order Streptomycetales; family Streptomycetaceae; genus Streptomyces; species Streptomyces pyxinicus. The sequence goes on from NZ_JANUGP010000002.1 coordinate 112,065, forward strand.
TCTGACCCTTCGGACCGTGTAGTGGTACACGCGCCGCACGACCCGCACGGTGGCGTGGTAGACGTCCCGCACCTTGTGCACGATCCTGTGGGCCACGTGCTTGACCGCGTGGACGATCTTGCGGGCCACGTGCTTGACCGCGTGGTAGACCTTGTGCGCCGCCCGCTTGACGGCGGCCTTGGCGTGGTGGACGACCTTCTTGGCGCCGCACACCAGGTCGTAGAAGGAGCAGTTGCCCGACTCGTCGGTGCCCGCCATCGGGTTGTCGTCGACGTAGGCGAAGGGGTTCGCCGCCACCGAGTTGGGGACCGCGTCCAGCGAGACGCTGTCCTTGTTCAGGAACTGTCCGGTGCCCGGGTCGTACCAGCGGGAGGCCGTGCCCACGTCACCGGTGCCGGGCTCGGTCCAGCCGGACTGGAAGCCGAGCCGGCCCTGGACCGTGTCGGTGGGCGAGACCACCTTGCCCAGCGGGTCGTAGGACGCCGAGCCCGCCAGCGAGGTCGCCCCCGCGGTGAAGGTGCCGACCACGTCACTGTGCTGGTCGGTCAGGGCCAGCACCCCGGTGCCGCCCGACGGCTTGATGCCGAGGAGGCCGCCGGCCGGATCGTAGGTGTAGGTGGTGTCGCCGTCCGAGGCGACCGTGTTGTCCGCGCCGGAGTAGGCGAACGTCCGCGTGGCGCCCGGCGTCGAGGTGTCCCGGTCGGTGATGTTCCGGCCGGTGGCGTCGAGCGTGTACGACTGGCCGCCGGCGACGATCTGGCCGCCGAAGGCGTCCGTCCGGTACGCCACCGTGCCGCCGGCCGTGGACGACTCCCGCGTCATGGTGCCGCGCGCGGAGTAGTCGTAGGAGTGCACACCGTCGGACGTGAGCTGGTCGCGGGCGTCGTAGGTGTAGACGTCCGAGCCGTTGCGGATCCGGTTGCCCGAGGCGTCGTAGGCGTACGACGTGGTCTTCGTGCCGTTGTCCCAGGACGTGAGGCGGTTGGCCCAGTCGTAGCCGTAGGTGTTGGCCGACGCGCCCGAGACGCCCGTCGTCTTCTTGGAGGTGAGGTTGCCGTTCTTGTCGTAGTCGTAGGCGAAGCTCGCCAGCGTGGTGCCGCCCTGTGCCAGCACGTCGCTGGTCAGTTCGTGCGCGCTGTTGTAGCCGAAGGTGCGGAGCTGGCCGGTCGAGCCGTACCTGACCGTCTTCAGCTCGTTCAGCGATCCGTACGAGTACGTCAGCTGGGTGCCGGTGGCCGCGTCGTTCAGGGTCGACAGCCGGCCGGCCCGGTCGTAGCCGTACGACGTCGTGCCCGCCGCGTCGGTGCGCGAGGTCATCGCGCCGTCGTCGTCATAGGCGAAACCGGCGGAGCCGGCCGAGCCCGACGCCGTCAGCAGGTCGCTGCGGTCGTCGTAGGTGAACGCGTCGTGGGTGGCGTCCTGGTGGTCGGCCGCGCCGGTGACGCCCACGGCGTCGGTGTCCGCCGACTTCACGCGGCCGTCCGCGTCGTAGTCGAAGCTCCGCGTGGCCGTGGCCGCGTCGGCGCCGGTGCCGGACATCGTCTTCAGCCGGCCGTCGGTGTCGTACGTCATCGCCGTCGTGACACCGCCCGGCAGCGTCACGTTCGTCAGCCGGCCGTCCGCGTCGTAGGCGTAGGCCGTGGTCGAGTCGGCCGCCGAGGTGTACGTCGCGGTGGTCGGCTCGGTCACCTTCTCCTGCTGGCCCCACGGCGTGTACGCGTAGCGCCAGGAGTTGCCGCGGCCGTCGGTGAAGCGGGTCCGGTTGCCGGCCGCGTCGTAGCCGAAGGTCGTGGTGATCGACGTGGCGGCGTCGACCGGCTGGACCTCCTGCGTGATGGTGCCGGCCGCGTCGTAGGTGAAGCGGCTGGTGTGGCCGTTCGCGTCGGTGGCGGCGGTCATGTTGCCGACGCCGTCGTAGGCCTGGGAGGTCTCCCAGAGCTTGGTGCCGATCGGGTCGTAGGACCGGGTGGCCGTCGGGTCGCCGTCGGCGTTGTACTCGGACGTGGTGTAACTGCCGTCCGCCAGCGTCGTCTTCGCGCGGTTGCCCTCGAAGTCGTAGGCGTAGCGGGTGGTGTTGCCCGCGCCGTCGGTGACGGCGGTGGTCTCACCGGCCCGGTCGTAGGCGTACGTCGTCGTGACACCGCCCGGGGTGGTGGAGGTGGCGGCGTGGGCGCCGTAGGGGTTGCCCGGGGTGACCGCGTAGGAGGTGGTGGACGTCAGCGTCCGGGTGGACGGGTAGCGCTCCAGCGTCGTCTGCGTCAGCTGCCGGCCCAGGAAGTCGTACGTGGCCTGGGTCTGCGCGCCGGTCGGGTCCGTCGCCGAGAGCTGTTCGCCGTTCGGGTCGTAGGAGGCGTGCGTCTTGGCGCCGTCCGGCGCGGTGGTCTGGGCGAGGTTGCCCAGCTGGTCGTACAGGTACGACGTGGTCTTCCCGCCGGGCGAGGTGACGGAGGTCTGGTTGCCCTCGCTGTCGTAGGTGTAGACGGTCGTGCCCGCGTCGGGTGTCGAGGCGCCCGCCGGGGTGTAGGGCGGCAGGGTCTCGGAGACCTTGTTGCCCTCCGCGTCGTAGGCGGTGCTGGTGACCAGGCCGTTCGGGTCCTGCTCCTCGACGGCCTCGCCGAAGGTGTTGAAACCGCTGGTGGTGACCGGGCGGACGGTGGCGGCGGTGCCGTCGGGCTCCGCCTGGACGGCGGGCGCGGTGGTGACCGCGAGGTTGCCCGCCTCGTCGTAGGAGTAGTCGGTGGTGTGCTGCTCGGCGTCCGTCATGGACGTCGGCAGGCCCCGCTTGTCGTAGGCGTACCTGGTGGTCTGCGCGTCGGAGGAGCCGACGGTGCCGCCGCCACGCCCCTTGCCGTACAGCGAGGACACCTCGGTGGCCGACAGCGCCCGCTGGTACACCTGAACCCCGGAGACCGCGCCGGGCAGCGGGTCGCTGCTCGCGCCGGCGTACTTGTCCTGCCCGATGGTGAGCGGGCCGGTGGCGTTCCACGGCGTGGTGTTGGTGCCCGAGCCGGACAGCGTGCCGTTGACGTACAGCTTGATCCCGCCGGAGGCGGAGTCGTACACGCCCACCAGGTGCGTCCAGGCCCCGGTGGCCGGCACGGCCGTGGCGTAGGCGGCCGGGAAGGCGGGACTCGTGGCGTCCTTGCTGGTGTCCAGCATGCTCCACATCGGCGCACCGGTGTGCGCGTAGTTGTACTGGAGCATGAACGCGCTGTTGGTGGTGCCGGTCTGCGCGACGACGGCCGCGTTGTGGGCCGGCAGCGAGCTCATCTTCACCCACGCCGACACCGTGTAGGACGTGGAGGTGTCCAGGACCGGGCCGTTGGTGGTGACGCCCTGCGTCGAGGCGGTGCCGGCGAAGTCGGCGGCGCCGTCGCTCCAGGTGACGCCGGAGGCGTTGGCGGAGTTGCCGGTGCCGGAGGCGTCGGTGACATGGGTGCCGGAGGGCTGGTCGAGCTTCCACCAGCCCGCGGGATGTCCGGAGGCGTCCCCGTACAGCGTCTCGCCGAGCAGGTTGCCCATGTCGTCGTAGCTGCTGGTGGTGGTGCGGTCGTAGCCCGAGGCGTCGTGGTCGTTCTCGGTGGCGACCTCGTCGTCCGGGGTGTACGAGAGGGTGGTGACCCGGTCGACGCCGGTCGGGTCCAGTTCGGTGGACGTGGTCCGGGAGGCGGCGTCCACGGTGTACTTGCTGACCGTCTCGCCGTTGTCCGTCGTGGACTGGAGCAGGTTGCCGGCCGCGTCGTAGGCGTCCGACTCCAGCGCGTAGGTGCTCTTGCCGTCGGGGCTGGTCCGCTTCACCGTCGAGGTCAGACCGTCGTCGGTGTAGGTGTACGACGTGGTGTCGCCCATCGCGTCGGTGATCGACGCGAGCCGTCCGGCCGGGTCGTAGGCGCGGGAGGACTCGGTGAGCAGGGCCGGCGCCTTGGGGTCGGTCGGGTCGCCGGTGTACATCACGCCCTGCGTGAGCAGGTCGCCGTTGTCGTCGTAGGTGTACCGCGTCTCGTTCCCGGCGCTGGTGACCTCCTTGTTCTTGTTGCCGGAGGTGTCGTAGGAGTACGTGGTGGTGTTGCCGTAGGGAAGGTGGTCGGCGGCGTTGGCGTCGGACTCGGTCAGGACGTGGTCGTAGTCGTCGTAGGTCCAGGTCTGGGTGCGCGACCGGTCGCCGCCGCTCGCGTCGGAGACGGTCTGCGAGGTGGTGTTGCCGTCCTCGTCGAAGACCGTGCTGGTGACGGCGGCGTGGGTGGCGCCGGTGACGCGGTCGGTGAGCCGCGGGTCGTGCTCCTCGACCACCTGGCCGGCCTTGTCGTACGTGTACGACGTCACCAGGCCGTCCGGGTAGGTGTCGGAGACGACCTTCTGGGTGGTGACCTGGCCGAGGCCGTCGTAGGTGTAGCGGGTGACCAGGCCGATGGCGTCGGTGGTGGAGGCCACGTCGCCGTTCTTGAAGTACGACACCTGGTTGACGGCGCCGCCCGGGCTGACCGTCTTCACCGGCAGGCCCTTGGGCACCACACCGCCGTCGGCGGCGGGGTAGGCGCTGGTGCCGTCGCTGTAGACGGTCGTGGTGGCGCGGCCGTTCGGGAAGCCGGGCACCGCGGGGCCGGTGATGGTGGTCTGGTTGCCGGCCGTGTCGTAGGCGTAGGACGTCAGGTAGGTGGTGTCCGTGGCGGACGTGGAGCGGCCGTCGCGCTCGGTCAGCAGCTGGTCGTTGCGCGGATCGGTGGTGGTCAGCTGCGCCGTGGTGTCGTCCGGGTAGTACGCGTAGTACTCGGTGTCGCACTTGTTCGCGGCCTGGTCCTGGCAGGACGTGGACGAGACCACGTTGCCGCGGACGTCGTGGCCGGTGACGGTCGTCGCCCCGTTGGGGTCGGTGACCGTGTGCTCGAAGCCGGAGGTGTCGTAGCCGAAGCTCGTCCTGTTGCCCAGGCCGTCGGTCTCGGTCAGCGCGCGGTTGCCGTTGGTGACGTCGTAGGTGTACGTCAGCGTGGAGTTGGTCGGCGAGACGACCTTGACGGTCTTGACGGGCAGCAGGCCGGTGGAGTTCTTCGCCGCCTGGAACTGCGCGGCGACGTCCGCCGCGGTCAGCTCCGAGCGGTAGAGGGAGACATCGGCGACGGAGCCCTTGAAGTAGGTGGCGTAGCCGGTGTTGTCCGAGGTGCTGTGGTGCGCCTCGTCGGGCCAGTTGCCGCCGAGGAAGCCGGCGCCGACGTAGGTGTTCGGCTGGCCGGACATGGCCGCGGCGCCGCTCTGGGTGCCCACGAGGGCACCGTCGAGGTACAGCGACTGGCTGCTCGCCGAGGCGGAGATCACCGCGTGGTGCCACTTGCCGTCGGTGACGGTGGTGGTGGAGGCGAGCGGCTTGGTGGAGCCGCCGGAGAAGTAGAACTCGCCGTTCAGCTTGCCGCTGCTGCCGACGTACAGGACCGGCGTGTACGCGGAGGTGGTGGTGCCGCCACTGGTCAGCGGGTCCTTGGACGTGGCGAGCAGGACGCCGCCCGCCGTGGAGGTCTTGAACCACAGTCCGGCCGACTCGGCGCCCGAGCCGGGTACCGAACCGCCCGGCAGCGTCAGCGCGGAGGCCGTGCCGTCGAAGGCGGCCGCCTTGTGGTCGCTGAACGGGCCGGCCCCGCCGAGGGTGACCGCGTTGTAGGTGCCGTCGCCGCCGCGCACCTCGTCCAGCGCGGCGGACGCGCCGGCTGCCTCACCGAGGCGGAAGTACCGGCTGGGCGCGTCGCCCAGTACCGCGCCCCGGTAGGTGTCGCTGGAGCCGGTGACGGTCGGCGCGCCGAGCTTCCACCCGCCGCCGTTCTCGTCGGTGAGCTGGGTCAGCGTGGTGGAGTCCGGGTCGTACGACATGGCCGCGAAGGTCTTGCCGGAGGGCCGGGTGATGCCGTTGAGCAGACTGGTGCCGTGCGTGCCGTAGGTGTAGAGGGCGCTCACGTCGGCGGCGACGAGCGGGCGGCCGTACCAGGCGACGTCGGCGATGGAGCCCTTGAAGTAGGTGGCGTAACCGTCCGGTTCGCTGGTGGAGTGGTGCGGGTTGTCGGGCCAGTTGCCGCCGAGGAAGCCGGTGCCGAGGTAGTTGAACGACTGGTTCTTGCCGAAGGCGACCGCGCTCTTGATGGAGACGGTGCCGGTGCGCGAACCGACCTTGGCGTTGTCCAGGTACAGGGTCTGGGAGTCGCCGGCGGCGGACAGCACCACGTGGTGCCACTTGCCGTCGGCGACGGAAGCGGTGGACACAATCGGGTTGATGCCGCCGCTGTACCAGAACTCGGCGTTCAGCTTGCCGTCGGTGCCGACGTAGACGGACGGGGTGTAGAAGCCGGCGGCCTGCCCCGAGCCGATCGGCTGGGAGGCGTAGGAGTAGAGGACGCCGGGGCCCTGCGAGGTCTTGAACCACAGGGAGATCGCGCCGGAGTCGGTGTCGTTGCCGAGGTTCTTGGGCAGCGCGACGTCGGAGTCGGTGCCGTTGAACGTGGCGGCCTTGGCGGTGGAGCCGGTCAGCGGCCCGGCGCTCTGGCCGAGGGTGACGTTCTCGTAGGTGGCGTCGGTGGTGCCCTCGTTGTCGAGGACGGCGTCCTTGGCGCCGGTGCCGGAGGTCTCCGACAGCGGCCAGAAGGTGTGCGGGTCCAGGTCCAGGGCGGCGTTGCGGTAGCCGGATCCGGAGTCGTAGCCGTAGGCGGTGCACTTGGTGGACGACAGCGGCGAGCACACCTGGGTGAGCCGGTCGCCGCTGTAGCCGTACGTCCAGGTCTGGACGGTGCCGGTGTCGCCCGGGGTGACCGGGTCGGTGACCACGCTCGCCACGTGCGCGGCCTGTGCGCCGGAGGGCGTCTGCCAGGCCAGGGAGAGGGAGCGGCCGGAGACGGCGGAGGCCATCTTGGTGATGTGGCCGCCCGTCCAGGTGAGGTTGACCGACCGGCCGTTGGCGTCGGTCACGGAGGTCAGGCCGTAGCCGCCGGAGCCCAGGGACTGGGTGAAGGTGTAGAGGGTGTCGTCCTTGTCGGTCAGCGTGTAGCCGCCGGTGACCGTCTTGAAGGTGGCGAACCGTCCGTTGCCGGGCGTGAAGCTGCCGTCGGCGTTCTTGCCGTAGCCGACCTGTGAGCCGTCCGGGTAGGTGACGACGACGCTGGAGACCGCGCCGGCGGCGGTGTACTGCTCGGTGGCCCGGGAGTCGAAGATGCTGGACCAGCCCGCGCCGAACGCGCCGGTCCAGCGCGGATCACGGGAGTTGTAGTCGCGCTCGACGTCCAGGGACGGGCCGACGGTGGAGACCGAGGCGTCGGTGTCGGAGGTCGTGTAGTTGCCGATGGACGCGTCGAAGCCGTGGTCGCTGCTGTTCTGCGACAGCCCGGAGGTGATCACGGGCTGCGGGACCTGCACGGACAGCGCGTACAGGTCGGCCGGGGAGTACAGCTTGGTGGTGGCGTCGTAGGCCTGGACGGTCCAGGTGTAGGACGTGCCCCAGGCGAGCTTGCCGGCGGGCACGGTCCAGTCGCCGGTGGCGATCAGGCCGGAGTCGGCGAGCTTGGTGGTGCCGGTGGCGTCGAAGACCTGGAACTTGTACTGGTTGTTCTCGCCGCCGCTGGAGTTGGCGCCGCCGGCCCACGCGGTCAGCTCGGGCTGGGTGGTGCCCACGACCGCGTTGTCCTGCGGGAACTGCTCGTACAGCTGCGGCGCGGTGTTGCCGGTGTAGGTGACGGACAGCACCGGGCCCTTGCCCGGGTCGTTGAAGGAACCGAACTGCTTCCAGTGCAGGCCGTCGCTGGTGGACGCGTACACCGCCAGGCCGTAGTCCTTGGTGGTGCCGTTGAACCAGCCCTGGACGGCGGAGGTGGAGAGCGGGACGCTCACCGAGTCGCCGACGGTGCGGTCGGCGGCGGTGTTGGCGCACGCGTGGGGCACGCTGGGCGTGGCGTTGCCGATGGAGGCGCCCTTGGCCGGGCCCGGGTAGGCGGTGACGGACTCGGGGGTCCAGGCACCGGTGACCAGCGCGACGTCGAACCGCTCGGCGGTGCAGGTGGCGGCCCAGGTGTCGAAGAGCTTGAGGGAGGCGGAGGTGACGGTGGCGCCGCTGCCGTCCCAGGCGGTGTCCCAGTGGTTGACGAAGCCGATCGCGGAGTGGCTGCCGGAGTCGTACGAGCCGATCTTGATGGTCTGCTCGTAGGAGTGGTCGCCGGCCGCGCCGGACTCGGCGTAGGTGGTGGTCCAGCCGTCGCTGACGGTGGGGTCGACGGTGACCGGGAAGACGCGGCGCGGGTCGTGCAGCCAGCGGCTGTCCAGGGTCACCTTCAGGGCGTAGCCGTCCTTGGCGTGGACCAGCTCGGTGGTGACGTGGTGGGTGGTGGCGGGGTCTCCGGTGCGGCGGTTCACCTTCGCGTCGTACGCGTACGCCGGGGGTATGCGCTCCCGGGTCCCGCCGGTGGCGTCCCGCAGGTCGGTCCAGCCGTTCCTGCCGTGCTGGACGGGGGTGAGGCCCTTGAGGGTGAGCGGGAAGGTCCAGGAGTCGCCGGCGTCCGCGGAGTGCAGGACGACCGACTCCTTCACACCGGTGGCGGTGGGGGAGACCGACAGGTCGGTGGCGTCGAGGACGCCGTCGTAGGTGACGGTGGAGCCGTGCGCGGTGCCCTTGACGGGGGCGGCGCCCTTGAGCGTGTAGGCGACGCGGTGCCGGGAGTCGGCCGCGAGGGAGGCGAGGGCGGGGTCGGTGGCCTTGCGGGCGAAGTCCACGGCGACCGAGTTGGCCTTCTCGTGCCAGCGGCCGTCCGGTCCGGCGCGTACGTCCACATCGATCGGCGCCCATCGCCCCTTGCCGGTCCGGTAGTTGACGGGCGTGGGGGACAACTGGCGGGTGGTGGACCCGTCGGCGTTGCGGTAGACGGTCGCGGTCCGGGTGGACTTGGCGGCGTCCCGCTTGCTGGTGCGGGCGTTGAAGACGCCGCCGTGTCCGCTGCGGCCGCTCTTCACGGCCGGCTTGTGCGGGTGGTAGGCGGACAGCTCGCCGCGGCCCTTGCCGGGTGCGTGCCCCGCGCCGCGGTGCGCGGCGGTGGCGTCGGCGGAGACGTGGTGCCGCTTGCCGGCGGCCGTGCCGGACCGCTGGTGCGGCAGCTTGCCCCAGTGCGGGTCGGTGAACCAGGACGCGATCGAGGACGGGCTCATGTTCGGCAGCTCGACGCGGCCCAGTTCCAGGCCCTCGGCGAGGGCCTGGTCCGTCGTCAGCGCCAGCACCAGTGCGGTGAGCACCAGCACGGCGACGGAGCGCCGCGCGCGGCGGGCACGGCGTAGGGGGCGCGCTGTCCGCGTGGGGCGCGGACGGCGGCTGAGCGGCCACAGAGGCACGGCTTCGACTCCAGCGATCAAGAACGGCACAAAACGCGCTGATCTTGCCTGCTGTGAACACACTGTGGACAGATTCGCGGGGCTACCTTGCCCCTACCTTGACCGCGTCTTGCGGAACCTGACCGGTTTGCCAGTGGCCGTCCGTTTGCACCTTGTGAACGTCTTTACCGCTCCGTCATCGCACCCGTATCGTTTCTTCACCTGACGGTTACTCATGCGGAGGCCCTGCCACCGCTTTCACCCCCCGCACTGCCTCAGCATCGCCTCCTTGTCGGACGGCGTGACCGGCAGGTCGTACTTCACGGAGACCTGGGCGACACGGACCGCGTAGGAGCACCGGATCCGCTGGTTCGGCGGCAGCCAGCTCGCCGGGCCCGAGTCGCTCTTGGCGCCGTTGGTCGGCCCGTCCACCGGGATCAGGTTCAGCGGGTCGTTGGCGATGTCCTCCCGCTTGCCCTTCGACCAGTGGGCGGCGCCCATCTGCCAGTCGTAGGACAGCGGCATCACATGGTCGATCTGCACCTTGGTGGCGTGCGCCTTCGTCCAGGCGATCGTCCTGCCGGTGTACGGGTCGTGGAGAGTCAGCGAGACGACGACGCAGGTGGACCCGCCGCGGAAGCGGACGTCCTCGCCGTCACGTTTCAGCAGATCGTTGCGCGAATCGCAGCCGTTGTGGGAGAAGGGGACGCCGCCGGGGGCGGAGTCCATCCAGGCGTAGCCGAACTCGTCGCGGGCGTAGCCCGTCTTGGGGCCGCGTCCCTTCGTGGCCACCTTCTTGATCAGGGCACGGGCCTCGGCCTTGTCCCCGGCCGAGGTGATCGCCGCCAGCCCCGGCTTCGTCCCGTCCGGATTGTCCAGCGGGCTGACGGCCCGTCCGTCACCGCCGGCCGGGCCGACCGGACCGGCGGTGCCGCCCGCGGCGGGCGGGGCCACCTCCTTGCAGCCACCGAGCGCGAGCCCGGACGCCAGCAGCACGGCGGACGCCACCAGAGCACGCCTGCTCCGGGCGCCACGCCCCGTATCCCTCAGACGCGTCACGATGCGCCCCCCTCTGTCCACCCTGGTCCGCCCTCGGATACGGGCGGATCGTCCCGGCCCCACGGTATCCGCCGCCGCGACGGCGGCAGCGGGGTCCCGAAGAGTGATACAGGGTTACGAGGTGCCCCGTCGGAGTCACTTGACGCACCGGGACCGGGGACGGGGGAGCACGAGCGGCGGGCGCGTGCCCCGGCTCACACCGGGCACCCACCCGCCACCCCTGCGACCCGGGGACCGGCCCCGAGGGCTACGACCCCAGGACGGACGCCAGGAACTCCCCCACCCAGCCCAACAGTTCACGTCCCACCAACGGCTTGCCGCCGACCTTCGCGGTCTTCGGGCGAGGCACGAGAATCTGCCGGACGGACGGTTTCATGACCGTACCCGGGTACAGGCGCTTGAGCCGCAGCTCCGCGGACACGGGCACCGGCCCACACCGGCACCCGCCCGCCACCCCTGCGACCCGGGGACCGGCCCCGAGGGCTACGACCCCAGGACGGACGCCAGGAACTCCCCCACCCAGCCCAACAGTTCACGCCCGACCAACGGCTTGCCACCGACCTTCGCGGTCTTCGGGCGAGGCACGAGAATCTGCCGGACGGACGGTTTCATGACCGTACCCGGGTACAGGCGCTTGAGGCGCAGCTCCTGCGACTCGCGTAGTTCGACCGGCGCGAAGCGGATGTTGGTGCCCTGGAGCACGATCTCGCCGACGCCGCACGCGCGGGCGAGCATCCGCAGGCCGGCCACCAGCAGCAGGTTCTCCACCGGTTCGGGCAGCTTGCCGTAGCGGTCGGTGAGTTCCTCGCGGACGGCCTTGATGTCGTCCTCGGAGTTGGCGGAGGCGATGGCCCGGTAGGCCTGGAGGCGCAGGCGCTCGCCCGGGGCGTAGTCGTGCGGGACGTGCGCGTCGACGGGCAGCTCGATCTTGACTTCCAGCGGCGCCTCTTCCTCGATCTCACCGGTCTCCAGCTGGCGCCGGTAGTCGGCGACGGCCTCGCCGACCATGCGGACGTACAGGTCGAAGCCGACGCCGGCGATGTGCCCGGACTGTTCGCCGCCGAGTAGGTTTCCGGCGCCGCGGATCTCCAGGTCCTTCATCGCCACGTACATGCCGGCGCCCATCTCGGTGTGCTGGGCGATGGTCGCGAGCCGTTCGTGCGCGGTCTCGGTCAGCGGCTTCTCCGGCGGGTACAGGAAGTAGGCGTACCCGCGCTCGCGCCCGCGGCCGACCCGTCCGCGCAGCTGGTGCAGCTGGGAGAGGCCGAAGTTGTCGCCGCGCTCCACGATCAGGGTGTTGGCGTTGGAGATGTCGATGCCGGACTCCACGATCGTGGTCGACACCAGGACGTCGAACTTCTTCTCCCAGAAGTCGACGACGACCTGTTCGAGCGCCGACTCCGACATCTGGCCGTGGGCGGTGGCGATGCGGGCCTCGGGGACGATGTCGCGCAGCCGTGCCGCCGCGCGGTCGATGGACTCGACGCGGTTGTGGATGTAGAAGACCTGGCCCTCGCGCAGCAGTTCGCGGCGGATGGCGGCGCCGATCTGCCGCTCCTCGTACGGCCCGACGAAGGTCAGCACCGGGTGCCGCTCCTCGGGCGGGGTGGTGATGGTGGACATCTCGCGGATGCCGGTGACGGCCATCTCCAGGGTGCGCGGGATGGGGGTGGCGGACATGGTGAGCACGTCCACGTTGGCGCGCAGCTTCTTCAGCTGCTCCTTGTGCTCGACGCCGAAGCGCTGCTCCTCGTCGACGATGACCAGGCCGAGGTCCTTGAACTTGGTCTCCGAGGAGAACAGCCGGTGGGTGCCGATGACGACGTCCACCGCGCCGTCCTTCAGGCCCTCAAGGACGGCCTTGGCCTCGGTGTCGGTCTGGAACCGGGACAGCGCGCGCACGTTGACCGGGAACTGCGCGTACCGCTCGGAGAAGGTGCCGAAGTGCTGCTGCACCAGCAGCGTGGTGGGGACGAGGACGGCGACCTGCTTGCCGTCCTGTACGGCCTTGAAGGCGGCCCGCACCGCGATCTCGGTCTTGCCGTACCCGACGTCGCCGCAGATCAGGCGGTCCATGGGGACGGTCTTCTCCATGTCCTCCTTGACCTCGGCGATGGTGGTGAGCTGATCCGGGGTCTCGGCGTACGGGAACGCGTCCTCCAGCTCGCGCTGCCAGGGCGTGTCGGTGCCGAAGGCGTGGCCGGGGGCGGCCATGCGCGCGCTGTAGAGCTTGATCAGGTCGGCGGCGATCTCCTTGACGGCCTTCTTCGCGCGGGCCTTGGTCTTGGTCCAGTCGGCGCCGCCGAGCCGGTGCAGGGTGGGGGCCTCGCCGCCGACGTACTTGGTGATCTGCTCCAGCTGGTCGGTCGGGATGTACAGCCGGTCGCCGGGCTGGCCGCGCTTGGCGGGCGCGTACTCCACGACCAGGTACTCACGGGTGGCGCCCTGGACGGTGCGCTGCACCATCTCGATGTAGCGGCCGACGCCGTGCTGCTCGTGGACGATGTAGTCGCCGGCCTCCAGGGTGAGCGGGTCGATGGTCTTGCGGCGGCGGGCCGGCATCCGGGCGCCGTCGCGGCCGGCGGCCTTCTGGCCGGTGAGGTCGGTCTCGGTGAGGACGGCGAGCTTCCGGGCGGTGTCGATGAAGCCGTGGTCGATGCAGCCGCAGGAGACGTGGACGACGGAGGGGCTCAGCTCGCCGAGGTCGATGTCGAGGCGGGCGGCGATGCCTTCGCCGCCGAGCACCTCCACCGTGCGGGCGGCGGGGCCGTGGCCCTCGGTGACGAAGACGGTGCGCCAGCCGTCGGCGAGCCAGCCCTTGGTGTCGGCGAGGGCCCGCGCGGTGTCGCCGCGGTAGGTCTCGGGGGCGCGCATGCCGAGTTTGAGGGTGTCGGCGTCCAGTTCCTCGTCGGCGGCGAACGGGGAGACCGACCACCACATCATGTCCAGCTCGCGCGCGCGGTCGCGGACGTCGGCGATGGACCACAGGGAGGCCGCGCCGACGTCGATGGGCGCCTCGCCGCCGCCGGCGGTGGCGGCCCAGGAGGCCTGGAGGAACTCCTGGCTGGTGGCCACCAGGTCGGCGGCGCGGGTGCGGACCCGCTCGGGGTCGCAGACCACGGCCATGGAGCCCTTGGGCAGCACGTCGAGCAGCAGCTCCATGGCGTCCACGAGGACGGGGGCGAGGGACTCCATGCCCTCCACGGCGATGCCCTCGGCGATCTTGCCGAGCAGTTCGCCCAGCTCGGGGTGGCTCTCGGCGAGGGCACGGGCGCGGGCCCGGACGTCGTCGGTGAGGAGCAGCTCGCGGCACGGCGGCGCCCACAGGCCGTGCTCGGCGACTTCGAGGGAGCGCTGGTCGGCCACCTTGAAGTAGCGGATCTCCTCGATGTCGTCGCCCCAGAACTCGACGCGCAGGGGGTGTTCCTCGGTGGGCGGGAACACGTCCAGGATGCCGCCGCGGACGGCGAACTCGCCGCGCTTCTCGACCAGCTCCACGCGCGCGTAGGCGGCCGCGGCGAGGGCTTCCACGATCTGGTTCAGGTCGGCGCTGCGGCCGGTCCGCAGGGACACCGGCTCCAGGTCTCCCAGGCCCTTGACCTGGGGCTGGAGCACGGAGCGCACGGGCGCGACGACGACGGAGAGGGGGCCGGTCTCGGGGTCGTCGGTGCTGGGGTGGGCGAGGCGGCGCAGGACGGCGAGGCGGCGGCCGACGGTGTCGCTGCGGGGGCTGAGGCGCTCGTGCGGAAGGGTCTCCCAGGAGGGGTACTCGGCGACGCTCTCCGGGGGCAGCAGCGAGCGCAGGGCCGCCACCAGGTCCTCGGCCTCGCGGCCGGTCGCGGTCACCGCGAGGACCGGGCGGGCGGCCTCGCGGGCCAGGGCGGCGAGCGCGAAGGGGCGGGCGGCCGGGGGGCCGACGAGGTCGACGTGCATGCGGTTGCCGTCCGCGGCCGCCGTGATCGCTTCCGCGAGGGCGGGATCCTTGACGACGGCGTCGAGCAGACCATGCAGGCTCATGAGGGCTTTTTCCGTCCGGGGTGGGCAACGCGAAGAACCCGGTGCGGGAAGCGGCCGGGGGTGTCCAGCGTACGACGCGGGCGGGGTCCGGTGTCGGCCTGTGGACAACCCCGCGGACGGTCTGTGGACAACCTCGCCGACGGGTTCTGTGGACAACCTCGCCGACGGGTTCTGCGGACAATCCCGCCGACGGGTCCGTGGACAACCCCGGACGACGCGGAACAGCGCGCGACCCGGTGCCGGGCAGCCCCTCGGGACTGCCCGGCACCGGGTCCTTCCCCCGCAACCCCCGTGTGCGGTGGCTCTGGGACCGGCCGGTACGGCGCAGGTACGGCTACTCGGTCGCGATGGCGTTCAGGACGTTCATGCGGCCGGCGCGGAAGGCCGGGACGAGCGCGGCGAACAGGCCCACGAAGGCCGAGCCGATGAACACGGCGATGATCGTCGGCCAGGGGATGTCCAGCACGTTCAGGCCCTCCAGCGCGAGAAGCTTCTGGGCGGTCGCGCCCCAGCCCATGCCCAGGCCGAGGCCGAGCAGGGCACCGAAGACGGCGATCACCACGGACTCCAGGCGGATCATGCGGCGCAGCTGGCGGCGGGAGAGGCCGATGGCCCGCATGAGGCCGATCTCCCGGGTCCGCTCGACCACCGACAGCGCCAGGGTGTTCACCACACCGAGGACGGCGACGATGATCGCGAGGGCGAGCAGGCCGTAGATCATGTTCAGCAGCTGGCCGATCTGGTCCTTCAGCGCCTTCTTGTAGTCGGTCTGGTCGCGGACGGTCAGCGCCGGGTCCGCGCTCAGCGTGGACTTCAGCGCCTTGTAGGCGGCTGCCTGCCGGCCGTCCTCGGCGGTCGCGAAGACGAGCTGGTCCAGGGGCATGTGGCCGGCCGGCACGGACTTCGCGGCGGTGCTGATGGCGACGTACATCGCGCCCTTGTCGACGACGGCCTCGTCGCTGGTGATGGCCCGGACGGTCAGCCTGGCCGTCCCGCCGTCCTTGAAGTCGACCGCGACGGTGGAGCCGAGCTTGATCCCGTGCCGGTCGGCGAAGCCCTCGAAGACGGACATGGAGCCGGGCCGGTACGCGTCGGCGAGGTTGCCGGCGACCGTCTTGGTGCGCACGTCCCGGGCGTAGGTCGGGTCGGCCGCGTTGATGGTCTCGCTCGTGGAGACGTGGCCGTCCGGTGTGGTCAGGGAGGCGTCGAGCAGTTTGTACTCGGTGACCCGGGCCAGGCCGGGCGTGTCCTTGATCTTCCGCACCATCTGCTGGTCGATCATCTTGTATTCCTGATCGCCCTGGATGATGAAGTCGGTGCCCACGGTCTTGTCGAGCTGGTCGGTGGCGGAGGCCACCATGGAGGAGCCGACGACCGACAGGCAGGCCACCAGGGCGAGGCCGATCATCAGGGCGGCGCCGGTGGCACCGGTGCGGCGCGGGTTGCGCAGCGCGTTGCGCTCGGCCATCCGCCCCACGGGCCCGAAGACCCGCAGGATGACCGCGGCGAGGACGCGGACCAGCAGACCGGCCAGCAGCGGGCCGATGACGACGAAACCGATCAGGGTCAGCACCACGCCCAGGCCCAGCCAGCCGGACCCGGTCGTGGCCTTGTCGGCCTCGGTGGCGACGTACAGGCTCCAGCCGCCCGCGCCGGTCAGGAGCAGGCCGATCACCGCCCGGACGATGCCGGCCTTGGCGTCGGCCGGGGTGCCGGCGTCGCGCAGGGCGGCCATCGGGGAGATCCGGCCGGCACGGCGGGCGGGCAGATAGGCGGCGAGGACGGTGACGACGACGCCGAGGAGCAGGCCGAGGGCCGGGGTGGTCCAGGCGACCGTCAGGTCACTGGTGGACAGGTGCATGCCTATCTGGCCCATGAGCTTCATCAGGCCGACCGCGATGCCGATGCCCGCGCCGACGCCGAGCACGGAACCGAGCACGCCGAGCAGCAGCGCCTCGATGAGCACGGACCGGTTGACCTGCCGGCGCGAGGAGCCGATGGCGCGCATCAGGCCGATCTCGCGGGTGCGCTGGGCGACCAGCATGGAGAAGGTGTTGATGATCAGGAAGATGCCGACGAGGAAGGCGATCCCGGCGAAGCCGAGCATCGCGTACTTCATGACGTCCAGGAAGCTCTCGACGCTCTTCTGGTTGGCGTCGGCGACCTCCTTGGCGGTCTGCACCTTGTAGCCGTGTCCGAGGGCTGCGGTGACGTTCTTCTTGAGCCGCGCGTCGCTCACGCCCCGCGCGGCGGTGACGTTGACGTTGGTGTAGACGCCGGAGCGGCCCACGAGGGTCCGCTGGGCCGTCGCGGTGTCGAGGTAGAAGATGGCCGTGCCGGGGTTGGTGACCCGGAAGGCGGCGATGCCGGACACGCGCGCGTGGTGCGTGCCGAGGGCCGTGATGACGCCGATCTCGTCGCCGAGCCGCAGGTGGTGCTTGTCGGCCGTGTCGGCGTCCACCATCACCTGTCCGGGGCCCTTGGGCGCCGTACCGGAGGTGATCTTCATGGTGCGGGCGTCGTTGTGGTTCCAGCTGCCGACGATGGTGGGCGCGCCGCTGCTGGGTGACAGCTTGTCCTTGCCGGCGTCGACGACGGTCACCGAGGTGGAGAACACCGTGCCCTCGGCGGACCGTACGCCCTCGGCGCCGCGGACCCGGCCCACCACGGAGGCGGGCACGGTGGGCGGCCGGCCGGTGCGGGAGGTGGTCTCGCCGGTGTCGGAGGAGCCCTTGGCGCTGACCGTGACGTCCGAGGAGGTCGCCTGGAACAGCTTGTCGAAGGTGGTGTTCATGGTGTCGGTGAACACCAGCGTGCCGCACACGAACGCCACCGACAGCAGCACCGCCACCGCCGACAGCGCCATCCGGCCCTTGTGCGCGAGGAAGTTGCGCAGGGAGGTCTTCAGGACGGTCATGACGTACGCCCCCGGGCGTCGAAGTCCTTCATGCGGTCCAGGACCTGGTCGGCCGTCGGCTGGCGCATCTCGTCCACGATCCGGCCGTCGGCCAGGTACAGCACCCGGTCGGCGTAGGAGGCGGCGACCGGGTCGTGGGTGACCATCACGATGGTCTGGCCGAGTTCGTCCACGGAGCGGCGCAGGAAGCCGAGAACCTCCGCACCCGCGCGCGAGTCGAGGTTTCCGGTCGGCTCGTCCCCGAAGATGATCTCCGGGCGGGCGGCGAGGGCCCGCGCCACGGCGACGCGCTGCTGCTGGCCGCCGGAGAGCTGCGTCGGCCGGTGCTTGAGGCGCCCGGCGAGCCCGACCGTCTCCACGACCCGGTCCAGCCAGGCCCGGTCCGGCTTGCGGCCGGCGATGTCCATGGGCAGCGTGATGTTCTCCAGCGCGTTCAGCGTCGGCAGCAGGTTGAACGCCTGGAAGATGAACCCGATCCGGTCCCGGCGCAGCCTGGTGAGCTTCTTGTCCTTCAGACCGGTGATCTCGGTCTCGTCCAGGTGGATCTGACCGCTGGTCACGGTGTCGAGCCCGGCGAGGCAGTGCATCAGGGTGGACTTGCCGGACCCCGAGGGGCCCATGATCGCGGTGAACTCCCCGCGGGCGATGTCCACGTCCACGTGGTCCAGGGCGACGACCCGGGTCTCCCCCGACCCGTACGCCTTCACGACCTGCCGCGCCCGCGCGGCGACGGCCGTACGCCCTCCAGTGCCCCCGTGCCTGGGAATGGTCACAGCCGAAGTCACGGTATGTCTCCTCTATCGGTTCGCGGATGGGTGCGGACCGCTCCGTGCGGAGCGTCGTCCTGGGTACGCCTGGGTACGCCTTGAGTACACCTGGGTACGTCTTCGGTACGTCGATGAGTCTTCCGGCCGGCGGGGCCGTCCGCGCTGGTGCGGAGCCCCGTCCTGCCCGGGGGGTAAACCCCACCTCCGCCGGTGTGGCCGGCCGCCCCCCATCGGCCTGGAGCCGGGTCGCCGGCCACCCCCGTCGGCGTAAAGCCAGGTTAAGGAACGAGCTCCGGCCGCCTCCTCCTCCGCCGGGACGAACCCTCCCCGAGCCGTAGTACGGAGAGACCCTTAGGGGACCTCCACCGCCGGGTGGAGCCGCCCTCGGGGTCGTGTCCACCCTCCGGTGCGCCCAGCCTCCACCCTCACGTCACGTCAGGATCAAGTGGCGCGGGCGTGGGAAGCTCTTTCGGCGGAGATGCATGCAAGGGGCACGGAAAGCGTCAACGGGCGGATACGGGAGGGGATTTGCGGTGGGCGGTACGACACCCGCGATACGCGGCGGCACGGCCGGACGGCAGGACACCCGGCGGCGCGGGGCGGTCGTCGCCGCGCTGATGCTGGCGATGGCGCTGGCGGCCCTGGACTCCACCGTCGTCTCCACGGCCGTACCGCAGATCGTCGGCGACCTCGGCGGCTTCTCCGTCTTCTCCTGGCTGTTCTCGGGCTATCTGCTCGCCGTGACCGTCTCCCTGCCGGTGTACGGCAAGCTGTCCGACACCTTCGGCCGCAAGCCGGTGCTGGTGATCGGCGCTGCGGTGTTCCTGGCGGGCTCGCTGCTGTGCGCGGTGGCCTGGAACATGGGGGCGCTGATCGCGTTCCGGATCGTGCAGGGCCTGGGCGGCGGCGCGCTGCAGGGCACCGTGCAGACCCTCGCCGCCGATCTGTACCCGCTCGCCGAGCGCCCGAGGATCCAGTCCAAGTTGTCGACCGTGTGGGCGGTGTCGGCGGTCGCCGGGCCCGGACTCGGCGGGGTGCTCGCCACGTACGCCGACTGGCGCTGGATCTTCCTGCTCAACCTGCCGATCGGCGCCGCCGCCCTGTGGCTGATCAGCCGTCACCTGCACGAGCCGCAGCGGCCGGGTACGGAGAACGGCCGCCACGCGCGCGTGGACTGGCGCGGCGCGCTGACGGTGTTCGCGTGCGGCGGGGTGCTGCTGACGGCGCTGGTGCAGGGCGGCGTCGCCTGGTCCTGGCTGTCCGCGCCGTCGCTGGCGCTGTTCGCCGCCGGCCTGGCGCTGGCCCTCGCGGTGGTGTGGGTGGAGCGGCGGGCCGCCGAGCCGATCATCCCGGGCTGGGTGTGGCGGCGCCGGACGATCGCGGCCGTCAACCTGGCGCTCGGCGCGCTGGGGCTGCTGATGGTGGCCCCGAGCGTGTTCCTGCCGACGTACGCCCAGTCGGTGCTCGGACTCGCGCCGGTGGCCGCCGGTTTCGTGCTGTCGGTGTGGACGCTGAGCTGGCCGCTGTCGGCCGCCCTCAGCCAGCATGTCTACCGGCGCATCGGTTTCCGGGACACCGCCCTGCTCGGCATCGGCCTCGCGGCCCTGATCCTCGGCGCGTTCCCGTTCCTGCCGTATCCCGGCTCGTGGTGGCAGCCGACCCTGCTGATGCTGCTGCTCGGCGGGGCGCTCGGCCTGTTCCAGCTGCCGCTGATCGTCGGGGTGCAGTCCACGGTGGGCTGGTCGGAACGCGGCACCACGACCGCGTCCGTCCTCTTCTGCCGGCAGACCGGGCAGACCCTGGGCGCCTCCCTGTTCGGCGCGGTCGCCAACGGCGTGCTGGCCGCGCGCCTGGGCGGCGCGGGCGACCTCGACTCCGTCACGCGCGCGTGGGACGCCGGTACGGCCCCCGAGACGACCCGGCGGGCCGTCGCCGCGGCGGTGCACGCGGTGTACCTCGGCGCGGCCGGCGCGGCGGCCCTGGCCTTCGTCGTGCTGCTGCTCGTGGCGCCGCGCAGGTTCCCGGTACTGAACGACTGAACCAGTCCCGAAGGCCCCCAGGTCAACACGGAGTTGACCACAGGACCACCGGGACCCGGCAGGTGAGCGCGGACCGGCCGGCCCGTTGGGGAAAAACGCCCCGCCCATCCCGAACTCGCGAGTAACGTGCGGGCTCCGCGCCCCCACCTCCCTGTGGTCCGCCGCCACGGACCCGAGCCGCGCGAGGAGCCCCGGGATGTCCCACGAGCCGCCGCACCCGCCGTACACCCCGCCACCGCCGCCGTACGGCCCCACCCCATACGGCCCCACCCCGTACAGCTACCCCTGGCAGCCGGTCGCGCCCGAGCCGCCGCGCCCCGTGCACCACCCGCACCGCGAGCCCCTCGGCCGCCGCGACGACCTGCGGATGCTGCGCGACGCCTGCCGGCGGCAGCGCGGCACCGCCACCCTCACCACGCTCGGCTGCTTCACCCTCTTTCTCCTCCTGTCCGCGTACGCCCCCGGCGCCCTGTCCCGCACCGTCGCCGGCGGCGTCCCCGCCGGACTGCTGCTCGCCCTCCTCCAGGTCCCCGTCACCTGGCTCGCGACCGCCCGGTACGAGCGCACCGCGCGCCGGCGCGTCGACCCGCTCGCGGACCGCGTCCGCAGACGGGCCGAACTGGACGCGCGCCGGGGGGTGCCGCGGTGACGGCCGCCCCCGGACCCACCGGTTTCAGCGACTCCGCGCAGAGCATGTCCCTGGTCGCCTTCTCCACCGTCGTCACCGTGACCCTGCTGCTGTGCGTGATGACCGGACCCGACCGCGACGACCTCGACGCGTTCTACACCGGCTACGGCTCCCTCTCCCCGCTGCGCAACGGGCTCGCCATCGCCGGCGACTACCTCTCCGCCGCCACCGTCCTCGGCACCGGCGGGGTGATCGCCCTGTGCGGCTACGACGGGGTCGTCCTCGCCCTCAGCACCGCGCTGTCGCTGATGCTGCTGATGTTCCTGCTGGCCGAACCGCTGCGCAACGCGGGCCGGTTCACCCTGGGCGACGCGCTGGCCCGCCGACTGCCGGACCGCTGTGTGCGCGTCACGGCCTGCGTGGTGACCATCGCCACGCTGCTGCCGCTGATGCTGGTCCAACTGGCCGCGACCGGACAGCTGATGGCCTTCGTCCTCGGCTTCTCGGACGAGTCCCTGAAGACCGGCTGCGTCATCGCCCTGGGCACGCTGATGATCGCCTACGCCGCGATCGGCGGCATGCGGGGCACCGCGCTCGTCCAGATCGTGAAGATCGTGCTGCTGGTCGGCTCCGGTGCCGTCGTCGCCCTGCTGACGCTGCGCCGCTTCGACTGGGAGCCGGGCGCCCTGATCAGCGCCGCCGCGCAGCACAGCGGCACCGGACCGGACTTCCTGCGCTCCGGTCTCCAGTTCGGAGCCGGGCCGCTCTCCCGGCTGGACATGATCGCCTCCGAGCTGACGGTGGTCCTCGGCGGCGCCTGCCTGCCGCACGTCACCATGCGCGTGTACACCGCCTCCAGCGCCCGCCAGGTGCGCCGCTCGATGTCCTGGGCGGTGACGGTCGTCGCCCTGTTCACCCTCGTCGTCACCGTGGTGGGCTTCGGCGCCACGGCCCTGGTCGGACGCCCGGCGATCGCGGCGGCCGACCCGCAGGGCAACACGGCGTACCTGCTGGGCTCCCGCGCGGTGCTCGGCACCGGGGTGTCCACCCTGGAAGCGTTCCTCTTCACCCTGGTCACCACCGCGATCTTCCTGACCCTGCTCGCCTCGGTCGCCGGGATGATCCTCGCCTGTGCCAACTCCCTCGCCCACGACGTCCTCGCGACCCGCGCGCGGGAGATGCCGGCCCGCCGCGAGCTGGCCCTGGCCCGGCTGTCCGCGCTCGCCATAGGGGTGCCGGCCGTCCTGCTGGCCACCCTGGCGCAGCGCTACAGCCTTCAGCCCCTGGTGACGCTCTCCTTCTGCCTGGGCGCCTCCGCCCTCGCCCCGGCCCTGGTCTACGGCCTGTTCTGGCGCCGCTACACCCGCGCCGGACTGCTGAGCACGCTCATCGGCGGCACGCTGACCGTGCTGCTTCTGATGCCGGGCACCAGGCTCGTCTCCGGCTCGCCCGCCGCGGCCTTCCCGCACGCCGACTTCGACTGGTTCCCGTTCACCACCACCGGCATCGTCTCCATCCCGGCCGGTTTCCTCCTCGGCTGGCTGGGCACGATCGCGTCCGGCCGCGCGCAGGCGGAGCAGCAGCGGCGCCGGTACGAGGCGGTGGAGGGCCGGATCCTGGCGGGGGCGGTGCGGCGGTAGCAGGGACCGGGTCCCGCGCTACTCAATGGCCCGGCCCGTCAGCGAGGACAGGCTGCTGCGCACGCTGTCCATGTGCGCCCGCACGTCGTCCCAGGTCTCACTGTGCTCGCACAGCAGTTGCTCCGTCTCCCCGGCGATGCGCTCCTCGCGCGCGCGGGCGTCCGCGACGATCTCGTCGGCACGCGCGCGTGCCTCCTCCTGGCAGCGGCCCGTGAACTCCTGCGCCTCGCGAAACTCCCGCTCGGCCTCGGCCAGCGCCTGCTCGGCCCGCCCCGTCCGCTCGGCGATACGGGCGTCGGCCGCGGCGGCCCGCTCGGCCTCCTCGTCTTCGGCCCGCGCGTCGCGCTCGGCGTGCTCCCGGGCCTGCTCGGCGATCAACCCCTCGGTGTACTGCCGCGCCTCGCGCACCGCGGAGAGCGCCTGCGCGCGCTCCCCCTTCACCGCGCGCCGGGCGGCGACGCGCAGTTCGTCGGCCTCGGTGCGCGCGGCGAGCAGCAGCCCTTCGGCGTGTTCGTCGGCTTCCGCACGGAGCGCGTCCGCCGCTTCCCGCGCCGCCCGGCGCACGCCCTCCGCGTGCGCCTCCGCCCGCGCGGTCTGCTCGCGCGCCGCACACCGCGTGCGCTCGCGGATGTTCTCCGCTTCCTCCCGCACGACCTGGAACACCCGCTGCGCGCTCTCGCCGAGCGTCTCGTACGTCTGCGGCGGCAGCGCGGCGAGGACCTCGCGCAGCCGTGCCGCCTCCGCGCCCATGTCCTTGGCGAGCACCGTCAGCCGGGCGGCCCGCTCCCACGCCGCGTCCCGGTCGAGCGACAGCGCCGCCAGGAAGGCGTCGACCTGCTCGGGCCGGTAACCGCGCCCCCGGACCGTCTCGAAGTCGTACGGCGGCATCGCTGCGCTGCTCACCTGGGGACCCCTCTCCACCGGACGGACACGACAGGATGATTCCGCGCACATCTTGATGGATCAGACGTAAGTGTGCATAACGCGACACTCCGCAGCGAAGAACCCACCGTGCGCGAGGCGCTGACGGTGGGTTCTCCGCGTGCTCACCCGGGCGGGGGCGTCTCCTCTACAACAGGCCGTCCCACAGCTGCTCCAGCAGCACCGACCACCAGCTCTCCGGCGAGCCGAGCGCCGCCGGGTCCAGGGAGGCGAGCTGCGCCTGGAAGTCGACGGTCCAGCGGCCCGCCTGCTCCTGGTTCAGCCCGTACCGCAGCCGCCACATCCGGCCCAGCAGCGCCAGGCAGCGCGTGAACTCCGGCAGGCCGCTGTTGACGAACTGCGGCGGCACCGGAGCACCGCCCGGACCCGCCTCCACCGGCACGGCCACGATGTTCGCCGTCCCGTACTGCACACACAGCGCCTTGCCGAAGTCCGTACCCATCACGAGGTACGACCCCGCGTCCGCCGCCGGCCGCACCCCGCGCTCGGCCGCCAGCTCCGCCAGCGTGGGCACCGGACGGCCCGGCTGCGCCTGCGCCCAGAAGAACGGGCCCAGGTCCACCGGCAGCCCGGCCACGACCAGCGTGTGCGCCACGACCGGCGGCACGCCCTGCCGCGACACCGCCTGGTGCTCGAACCGGAACACCCCGGGCCCGAACACCGCCGCCAGCTCCTGCGCGATGCCCTCCGGCGGGATCGCCGGGGCGGCCTGCACCGGCGGCAGCGGCGCCCGCACCGGCGCCGGCCGCGCGGGACCGTCCGCCACCTGGTGCAGCTCACCCTGGTGCGCCAGCAGCTCCCGCATGCCCTGCTGCCGGCTCGCGTGATCCGTGCCGTACGGCGCGATGCTCGCGATCCGCGCCTGCGGCCACTGCTCCCGGATCATCCGCGCGCAGTAGGCACCCGGCAGCTCGCACGACTCCAACTCCGTGTGCAGCTCCAGCACCTGGTCCGGCGGCACGTTCATCGCGCGCAGCTCGTGGAAGATCTGCCACTCCGGATGCGGCATACCCGGCGCCGAACGCCGGATCAGCTGCTGCTCCGAACCGTCCTGCGCCCGATAGCGCAGCACCGCCTGATAGCCGGGGCCGACGGTCGGCCGCCCCTGCTGCGGATACCCGTACGCCGGAACCTGCCCCGGCACCGGGCCGGCGGGCGGCATCGGCTGCGGGGGGCCGACGGGCGCCGGGGCGCCGGGGGCGCCGGGCACGGGCGGCGGCATGCCGGGGGCGCCGGGAGCCGGCGGCGAAGGGGGTGTGCCGGGGCCGGGCACCGGGGGTCCGGACAGCACGGTCTCGGCGTGGTGCACGGCACCGGGGGCACCGGGAACGCCGGGGGCACCGGGAGCGTTCGGGATTGCCGGCGCGGCAGGGGCGTTGGGCGTGCCGGGAGCGCCCGGGAAGGCGGGGGCGCCCGGCGGGTTCGGCGCACCCGGGGCTCCCGGGCCGCCCTGCGCGCCGCCGCCCAACTGGTTCGGATCGGCCAGCACCGTCGCCGCGTGGTGCACGCCGGCCGGGGGCGTACCGGGCGGACCGCCCGCCGGCGTACCCGGCGACTGAGGCGCGCCCGGCGCCTGCGCTCCTTCCGCGCTCCCCGGAGCAGCCGGGCCGCCGGGCCCCTCGGACCCGAGCGACGACACGAGCTGGGTCGGCACATACCCGCCCGCCGGCGCACCCGGCGCGGGCGGAGTCACCGCATCACCCGGGCGCACACCCGGCGCGCCGGGAACACCAGGCGGCGGAGGCGGCGCGCCCACCGGACCGCGCGCCCGCTTCGGCGGCGGCGCGGCCTTGCTCGTCGCGGCGTCCGCGATGTCCCCGGCGTGCGGCGCGAGCCGTCGCTCCGCACCATCACCCGTGTCCGTCCCGGGCCGCGCAGCGTGCGGCACACCGCCGGGCGGCTGCGGGTAGCCGTAGCCCGGAGCCGTCTGCGGGTAGCCGTACGGCGGCGTGCCGGGCGGCGGCGGAGGCGGCGGGCTGCCCTGCGGCACACCCGGCGCCTGTGCAGGATCGAGCGCCGGCGCCACCGCCGTCGGCGGCAGTTGGCTGCCGCCCGGCAGCAGCGCCGTCCTCGCCTCGGGCGTGGCCGCCGGCGGGTGCGGCGCCTCGTCCTCGGAATCGCTCAGCGGCGGCGCGAACACCGTCGCGGGCAGCGGCACGGAACGGTCGTCCTCACCGCCGTCCGCGTTCGTGTCCGTACCGGCCCAGGGCGTCGCCCCCTCCGGCACCTCCGGCACCTCGGCCGGAGCAGCCGCACCACCGGACACCCCGCCCGCCACCGGCACCCCGGCCTGCGTCTCCGCCAGCCCGGCACCACCGGAGGAAGCCCCGGAACCGGCGGCCGAACCCTCCGACGCCGCCGGGCGCCGCTCCCCGATCCCCAGCTTGTCCGCCGCCTCCTGCAACCACTCCGGAGGAGACAGCAGGAACGACGTCTGGTTCAGGTCGACCCGAGCCGCAGCGGGCGCCGGCACCGCGTCCTGCGGCCCGTCCGGACGGCCGTACTCCTCCTCGTACCGGCGGATCACCTCACCCACCGGCAACGCCGGCCACAGCGTGGCCTCACCGCTGTCCCGGGCGATCACCAGCCGCTGCGCACCCGCGTCCGACCGCGGACCCTCCGCACGGTCCTCGCCCCACACCACGAAACCCAGCTCGAACTCCCGCACCCGCACCTCACGGTGCTGATAGGCCGGGACATCCCCGTTGACCCACTCCTCGGCGCGCTCCTGCGCCTGCGCGTACGTCACCATCGCGTGCAGCTCACTCCCCCACCGGACCGGAAGACACCGGGACGACACGGGCGAAACCGCCGTCCACCATCAGACTGGCCACCGTCTCCAACTCCGGCGGATTGCCGGCCAGACGGGACAGGAAGCCATCGAAGTCGTCACCGCACGGCAGCAGCAGACGCTCCACCCGCTCCGCCGGCGACCACGAGGGATCCACGTCCCGGGCATCGTCGTACGCGCAGAACCACACCGAACCGACCCGCTCGCCCCGCACCTTCACCGCGAGCAGACCGCCCTGCACGAACGCGACGGCCAGGTAGTCCTTCGTCAGGTGGTCGCGCAGACACTTGTTGACGTACACCAGGTCGTTGACCGCCGCCTCCTCACGCACCGTGAAGAACGGCTGGTCCACCAGCAGACCCAGCTCCGCGTCCAGCGCCGCGCCCACCGGCGCACAACCACCGGCCGCCTTCAGGAACGAACGGTAGGCACCCGGCAGCCGGTACCCGAGGTCCTCCTCGACCCCCTGCACCTGCGCCTCCGTCACCGCCACCCCCAGCTTCGGCAGCCCGAAGTGCGCCGGACGCGTCTCCCGCAACGGCCGCGTCCCCCGCTTGCCGTGATCCACCCCCGCCGTCGCCACCCCGCCGTGATGCCGCAGCAACGCCTTCACCTCGACCGGAACCAGCTCCAGCCGCCGCGCCCCCACCACGTGATGCCACGTCCAGCCGTGCGGCGTCGCCACATCCGGCACCGTGTCCCACAACTCGTGCCCCGCCGCCGCCAACGCCGCGTTCGCCGACACGAAGTCCGTCAGCCGCAGCTCGTCGACACCGAAACCCTCCGGCGGCTCGGCGATCTCCACCGCCACGCGCGCGTAGGGAGCGAAATCCGGGTAACCGCCCTCATCGACCCGTACCCCTCTCGGGTGACGTGCCGCCCGGACCGGATCCGGAAAATGCACGACCTGCCCGGCATAGGCCACATTGGGCGGCGCGGCCTGTCGCTGCCCCAGCCGACCTGTCGTCATGGCGGTGCCCCCTGCGGCGTTCTCTCTGGCCTGAACGGCGTGTCGTACGCGGATGGCGACAGCCTATGCGGAACCCGAACCCCGGTCACCGGCCCACCAGGACCCCACCCACCCCACCCCTCCCGACTCCGTGACCAGCCGTCACCCCACCGTCACCACCACCCCCGACACGGGCGTGTCGCGGCGCCCCAGCTTCCGCACGAGCCACGGCATTTGGCACCCTGTGTCCTTCGGGGGGATGCCCGGGGAGGGAACAACGACCATGAAAACCATGCGGACCGGAGGTACCGACGTGCGGTCCGGCGACCCTCGCATCGACTGGAGCGGCACCGACACACCCCCCGCCCCCACGCTCCGGCACCGCCGCGACGGCATCCTGCCCGCCGTCGCCGCGGCCCTCTCCGTCCGCGGCACCACCCTCACCGGCACCGCCGCCCGCGGCGAGGAACCCCCCACCCTGCACCCGCTCGTCCAGGACTTCCTCGACGCCCTCACCAGCGCCCAGCGCGACCGCTTCACCGGCCGCTGCGCCGAGACCATCCTCATCTCCCGGCACCTCACCGCCGCCGACACCGCCCGCAGCAAACGCGCCGCCCGCAGACCCATGACCAACGGCGAAGGCCGCCGGGCCCTCAAACACGCCAAACTCACCGCCCGCCGCATACGAGAGGACGGCGACCCCCTCCACGGCAGCTTCGCCGCCCCCTGCCGCGCCTGCACCGCCCTCACCGCCCACTTCGGCATCCGCGTCGTCGACCCCACGGCAACCGACAGCTAAGACCGACAACACCCGCACCACCACGCCGGAACGACGAACGAAGGGCAGATGCACCCCGACCGCGCCTCCACCACCCGCTTCCCCGTCACCGTCGACGCCGCCCTGCGCGCCGCCGGCTGGCAACCCGGACGCTGGGACATACAACAGGCCGAGATCTGGGCCGACACCCTGCGCGAGCACGCCTCACCCGCGGGCCACCGGCACAGCGTCTTCCCCGCCGCCGTCGAGGCCTGGGCCGAATTCGGCGGCCTGCGCGTCGCCCCCTCCGGACCCGGCCGCCAGATCGCCCCCGCCCACCTCCACCTCGACCCCCTCCACGGCCTCCACCACGCCCGCACCCTCGGCGACCTCGGCCGCGCCCTCGGCACCGAACTCAGCCCCCTCGGCGAGGAGACCGACACCGCCGCCCTCCTCGCCATCGACGCCGAAGGCCGCGTCTACGCCCTCGACCACACCGGCGACTGGTACGTCGGCCCCGACATCGACCACGCCCTCGCACTCCTCGTCACCGGCATAGAACCCGCCCGCCTCACCGCCGGCTGACCTCCCGGGCGCGCTAAGCCGCCGGAATCACCGCCGACACCCGGAAACCCCCCGCGTCCGTCGGCCCCGACACGAACACCCCGCCCAGCCCCACGACCCGCTCCCGCATCCCCACCAGGCCGTTCCCACCCGACGGCAGACCCGCCGCCGACGCCGACCGAGGCTCCGGCGGCGGCTCGTTCTCCACCTGCATCGCGATCTCCGCCGCCCGATGCGCCAACCGCACCCGCGTCTTCGCCCCCGCGGCGTGCTTGTGGACGTTCGTCAACGCCTCCTGCACCACCCGGTACGCCGTCTGCTCGACCTCCGCCGCATACCCGCGCACCTCCCCCTGCACCGACAGCTCCACGACCATCCCCGCCGCCGCCGACTGCCCGACCAACTCCTCCAGCTCCGACAGACACGGCCCCTCCACCGCGACCTCCTCACCGGCCGCCCGCGAAGCCGCCGCCGCGGCCGCCTCCCCCACCGCCGCCAACGGCACCGACGCCGCACGCCGGCCCGCCTCCTCCCCCGCCCGCAGCACCCCCAGCATCTCCCGCAGCTCCGTCAACGCCTGCCGGCCCATGTCCCCCACCAGCGCGGCATTGCGCACCGCCTTCTCCGGATCCTTCCGCGCCACCGCCTGCAACGCCGCCGCGTGCACCACCATCAGACTCACCCGGTGCGCCACCACGTCGTGCATCTCCCGCGCGATCCGCGTCCGCTCCTCGTTACGCGCCCACTCGGCCCGCTCCTCCGCCCGCTCCGCCAGCAGCTGAAGCTCCCGCTCCAACGAGTCCGCCCGCTCCCGCAAGCTCTCCATCAGCCGCCGCCGCGCCCCCACGTACAACCCCAGCAGCACCGGCGGAGCCGTCAGCCCCAACGCCGTCGTCACCGCCGCGAACGGCACGAACCAGTCACCGAGCGTCAGATCGCCCCGCGCCATGTCCTGCCGCACCCGCACGAACGTCACGACCGCCGTCGCCACCAGCGACATCCCCGACAGCGCAACGATGATCCGGCGCGGCAGCTCGCACGCCGCCAGCGTGTACAGGCCGACGACCCCCATCAGGAAACCCATCTCGGCCGGCGTGACCGCGATCGCCACCAGCACGACCGCGATCGGCCACCGCCTGCGCACCAGCAGGACCGAACCCGCGATCAGGCCGAACACGACCCCCACCGACACCGGCACGCCCGCGTCCCGCGCGAACGGAACCCCCTCGGCGGCACACTCCGCGGCCGACACCAGCGCCAGACCCCCGTCGAGCACCGCGCTGCGCCACCTGCTCCACCACCACGGGCCGGTCAGGCCCGCGGCATGCTCTTCCCCCGTCATGGTCATACACCCAGCCTACGGGCGCCGGGTGCGGCTTTTCCGGTGACTTTCCCCGACCTCCACACACTACACGCCGTAACCGAACGCCCTCGAAACCCACCGAAATCCCCCGAACTGGTGAACCACCCCCGTTCGACCCCGGAACCTGGCATTCCACCCGGACGGTGGAGGCATGGCACAGACATCCGGCCCCTACGCCGACCTCGAAACCCTGCGCGAACAAGCCGTCGCACTGCGCCGCGCCGGGCACAGCCTCCGGCAGATCCGCGACGAACTGAAGATCTTCAACAACGACCTCCTCAACCACCTGGTCAAGGGCGAACCCCCACCCGCCTGGACCAAGCGCCCCCGCGCCAAGGACGACCTCCGCGCCCAGGCCCGCGCCTTACGCCTCCAGGGCTGGACCTACGACCAGATCGAGACGGAACTCGGCTGCTCCCGCAGCTCGATCTCGCTGTGGGTACGGGATCTGCCCAAGCCCGAGCGCCGCCGAACCCCCGAGGAGGCGTCGGCGATCGCACGTAAGGGCTGGGAGGAGAAGCTGCGCCTGCGGGACGAGGAACGCCGGCACACGAAGGAGGAAGCCAAGCGGGCGGTCGGCGGCCTGTCCGCCCGCGAGCTGTTCCTGTTGGGAGTCGGCCTCTACTGGGCCGAGGGCGGTAAGGACAAGCCGTACGCCCGCCGGGAGAACGTCTGCTTCGTGAACAGCGACCCCGGCATGATCGAGGTCTTCCTGGCCTGGCTTGACCTGCTGGAAGTGGAGCGGAGCCGACTGCGGTTCACGGTGATGATCCACGAGACGGCGGACATCGCGGCGGCCGAGCGCTACTGGGCCGAGTTGGTCGGCGCGTCTCCCGACTCCTTCAACAAGACCACCATCAAGCGGCACAACCCGAAGACGGTCCGCAAGAACACCGGCGACGGCTATCGCGGCTGCCTCGTGATCAAAGTCCTGAGGGGTGCCGACTTGTACCGTCGCATCGAAGGCTCTTGGTACGGCATAGTGTTGGGAGCCACCCAACCGATCGGCAAGATGTCCGATTAGACGGGTTTGCTATCCCCTGTGGTGTAATCGGCAACACAGTCCACTTTGGATGGATCATTCCAGGTTCGAGTCCTGGCAGGGGAGCGCATGCTCACTCGGGCCCTCACCGGCAACCCCCGGTCAGGGCCCGCATTCATACCCCCCGAAACTCCCCCCGGTATCCTGCGGCTGTCACCCCCACCCATTCAGAGCCGAAGGGCAACTCCGTGAGCGCCATCCGCCCGGCAGCCGTCGTCGTTCTCGCAGCGGGTGAGGGCACCCGTATGAAGTCCGCCACCCCGAAGGTCCTGCACGAGATCTGCGGCCGTTCCCTCGTCGGTCATGTGCTGGCCGCCGCCCGGGAGTTGCGGCCGCAGCAGCTGGTCGTGGTCGTGGGCCACGCCCGTGAGCAGGTGACCGAGCACCTGACCGCCGTCGACCCGGACGCGCGTACGGCCGTACAGGCGAAGCAGAACGGCACCGGGCACGCGGTGCGGATGGGCCTGGAGGAGCTGGGCGGTGCCGTGGCCGGGACCGTCGTCGTGGTGTGCGGGGACACCCCCCTGCTGACCGCCGACACGCTGAAGCGGCTCGCCGAGACGCACCAGGCGGACGGCAACGCCGTGACCGTGCTGACCGCCGAGGTGCCGGACGCGACCGGTTACGGCCGGATTGTGCGGGACGAGGCGACCGGCGCGGTGACGGCGATCGTGGAGCACAAGGACGCGACGGAGGCGCAGCGGGCGCTCCGGGAGATCAACAGCGGTGTGTTCGCGTTCGACGGGGCGCTGCTGGCGGACGCGCTGAAGAAGGTGCGGACTGACAACAGTCAGGGTGAGGAGTACCTGACGGACGTGCTGGGGATTCTGCGGGCGGCCGGGCATCGGGTGGGGGCGTCGGTGGCGTCGGATCACCGGGAGATCGCGGGGATCAACAACCGGGTGCAGCTGGCGGAGGCGCGCCGGATCCTGAACGACCGGTTGCTGACGCGGGCGATGCTGGACGGTGTGACGGTGGTGGATCCGGCGACGACGTGGGTGGATGTGACGGTGACGTTCGGGCAGGACGCGGTGGTGCATCCGGGGACGCAGCTGACGGGTTCGACGCATGTGGCGGAGGGTGCGGAGGTCGGTCCGAACAGCCGGCTGAAGGACACGAAGGTGGGTGCGGGGGCGCGGGTGGACAACACGGTGTCCGAGGGTGCCGTGGTGGGCGAGGGGGCGAGTGTGGGGCCGTTCGCGTATCTGCGGGCGGGGACGCGGCTCGGTGCGAAGGGCAAGATCGGTACGTACGTGGAGACGAAGAACGCGCGGATCGGTGAGGGTACGAAGGTGCCGCATCTGTCGTATGTGGGGGATGCGACGATCGGTGAGTACTCGAACATCGGTGCCGCGAGTGTGTTCGTGAACTATGACGGTCAGGACAAGCATCACACGACGATCGGGTCGCATTGCCGGACCGGTTCGGACAACATGTTTGTGGCTCCTGTCACGGTGGGGGACGGCGCGTACACCGCTGCCGGGTCCGTGATCACGAAGGATGTGCCGCCCGGTTCGCTGGCCGTGGCCCGTGGCCAGCAGCGGAATATCGAGGGTTGGGTGGCGCGGAAGCGTCCGGGGAGTGCTGCGGCGAAGGCGGCCGAGGCGGCGTCCGGGCGGGGCGAGAGCGAGGACTGACCGGACTCGTGTGCGCCAAACACGGCGTACCGTGATAAGTGCACATCCGCACGAGTGCATCCGCACCCCTACCAGCTGGTATCGGCCTCTCACGCCCAGCCGAGAGGTCGTCGAGCAGCCGGCTGGCTGACAACCTCTGAGGAGACAGTGCTGTGACCGGGATCAAGACGACCGGCGAGAAGAAGATGATGTTCTTCTCCGGCCGCGCCCACCCCGAGCTTGCCGAGGAGGTCGCCCAGCAGCTGGGTGTCGGGGTTGTCCCGACGAAGGCCTTCGACTTCGCGAACGGTGAGATCTATGTCCGTTATCAGGAGTCGGCGCGTGGTGCGGACTGCTTTCTGATCCAGAGCCACACGGCTCCGATCAACAAGTGGATCATGGAGCAGTTGATCATGATCGACGCTCTGAAGCGGGCGTCGGCGCGGTCGATCACGGTGATCGTGCCGTTCTACGGTTACGCACGGCAGGACAAGAAGCACCGTGGCCGTGAACCGATCTCGGCGCGGCTGATCGCGGATCTGATGAAGACGGCGGGTGCCGACCGGATTCTGACCGTGGATCTGCACACGGACCAGATCCAGGGCTTCTTCGACGGTCCGGTGGACCACCTGTTCGCGCTGCCGCTGCTGGCGGACTACGTGGGCGGCAAGGTGGGCCGGGAGAAGCTGACGGTGGTGTCGCCGGACGCGGGCCGGGTGCGGGTGGCGGACCGGTGGTGCGACCGGCTGGGTGCGCCGCTGGCGATCGTGCACAAGCGGCGTGACAAGGACGTGGCGAACCAGGTGACCGTCCACGAGGTCGTGGGTGAGGTCAAGGGCCGGGTGTGTGTGCTGGTCGACGACATGATCGACACGGGTGGCACGATCTGTGCGGCGGCGGACGCGTTGTTCGCGCACGGCGCGGAGGACGTCATCGTGACGGCGACGCACGGGGTGCTGTCAGGTCCGGCGGCGGACCGGCTGAAGAACTCGCGGGTGAGCGAGTTCGTGTTCACGGACTCGCTGCCGACGCCGGCGGAACTGGGCCGGGACCTGGACAAGATCAAGGTGCTGTCGATCGCTCCGACGATCGCGAGCGCGGTGCGCGAGGTGTTCGAGGACGGCTCGGTGACCAGCCTCTTCGACGAGCAGTGAGGTTCTGCACCCCCTCGCCCGGCATTAACTGAAGATCCTTTTGGTGCGGCCTCCCCCGCCGAGTAGACTGCTCAAGTTGCTCGGCGAGGGAGGCCGTACGCGTGCGTACGGCGGTCCGTTATCGACGCGCTCTTCGTAGCAGGCCGTTCGTGGCCGGGTGACCACGTCCGTACCCAGTTACTACGAGGAGTGATCCCCATGTCCGAGGTGAAGATCGCCGCCGAGTCCCGCACCGAGTTCGGCAAGGGTGCCGCGCGCCGCATCCGCCGCGAGGACAAGGTTCCGGGTGTTCTCTACGGCCACGGTTCCGACCCGCTGCACCTGACCCTGCCGGGCCACGAGCTGCTGCTCGCGCTGCGTACGCCGAACGTCCTGATCTCGCTGGACATCGACGGCAAGACCAACGAGCTGGCGATCCCGAAGTCCGTGCAGCGCGACCCGCTGAAGGGCTTCCTGGAGCACGTCGACCTGCTGCTGGTCAAGCGCGGCGAGAAGGTCACGGTCGAGATCCCGGTCCAGGCCGAGGGCGAGCTGGCCCCGGGCGGCAACCTGCTGGAGCACGTCCTGGCCGCCCTGCCGGTCGAGGCCGAGGCCACGCACATCCCCGAGGCCGTCACGGTCTCCGTCGAGGGCCTGGAGGCCGGTGCCTCGGTCCACGCCAAGGACATCAAGCTGCCCAGCGGTGTGACCCTGGCCGTGGACGAGGACGCGGTCGTCCTCCAGGTGCTGCAGGCCCAGGTCGAGGAGACCGAGGGCGAGGAGTCCGAGGAGGGCGAGGAGCAGGCCGCCGAGGCCTGATCCTCTTCGTCATCATCTGTTCAGCCGCCGTCTCCGCACCGGAGGCGGCGGCTGGCGCGTATCGAGGAGACATGGACGTGACCACCCCCGCCAACGCCCCCTGGCTGATCGTCGGGCTCGGCAATCCCGGGCCGGAGTACGCGATGAACCGGCACAACGTCGGTTTCATGGTGGCCGACCTGCTCGCGCACCGGATCGGGGGGAAGTTCAAGCGGGCCGGCAAGGCGCAGGCGCAGGTCCTG
This sequence comes from Streptomyces pyxinicus, assembly GCF_024753135.1. Lineage (GTDB taxonomy): Bacteria > Actinomycetota > Actinomycetes > Streptomycetales > Streptomycetaceae > Streptomyces > Streptomyces pyxinicus. Next base: position 146,671 of record NZ_JANUGP010000002.1, read on the forward strand.
GAGGGCCGGATCGGTCCGGTGGGGCCGGCGAACCGGCGGGTGATCGTGGCGAAGCCGATGTCGTTCATGAACCTGTCCGGCGGCCCGGTGAACGCGCTGAAGGACTTCTACAAGGTGCCGGTGGCGAACGTGGTGGCCGTCCACGACGAGCTGGACATCGACTACGGCACGCTGCGGCTGAAGCTGGGCGGCGGCGACAACGGGCACAACGGCCTGAAGTCGATGACGAAGGCGATGGGCGCGGAGTACCACCGGGTGCGGTTCGGGATCGGCCGGCCGCCGGGGCGGATGCAGGTGGCGGACTTCGTGCTGAAGGACTTCTCGTCCGCCGAGCGCAAGGAGCTGGACTACTTCGTGGACCGGGCGGCGGACGCGGTGGAGGCTCTGGTGACGGAGGGCCTGGAGCGGGCGCAGGGCGCGTACAACTCCTGACTTGTACGGCTTTGGCGCGGCGGTGAGTTGACCCGCCGTAGCGGTATGGCCAATGATCCCGGCCATGCCTGCCTCCGCCTCCCCCGCCCGTCGGTCGTCCGTGTCCGTGCTGCGGTTCGGGCGGGTCGCGGTCATGGGCGCGCTCGCCGTCGTGATCCTGTTCGGCGGGGTGTGGGGCTCCTGGGGGACCGCGCAGCACGTGATGCTGTCCAAGGGCCGCGAGGAGGGCACGGTCCGGGTGACGGCCTGCGCGGGCGACAGCTGTTCGGGGCCGTTCACGCCGACGTCGGACGGGGCACGGGCACGCGCGCGCGTGACGCTCGACAAGTCGGTCGCGGTGCGCAAGGGGGAGACGTACGCCGTCGTGCTGAAGCCGCAGTCCTCGCACGCGGTGCGCTCGGGCCCGGCGGGGATCCTGTACGCCTGGGTGCCGTTCGGCGGCGCGCTGCTGCTGGCGTCGGTGGTGGTGGCGGGCGGGATGCGGCTGACCCGGATGGCGTGGGCGCTGGGCCTGGCCGGGGCCGCGCTGCTGACGTCGGCGTTCCTGGCGGTGCGGTAGGACGCTGAGATGACGGGTGCCCCCGGGGTCGTACGACCTCGGGGGCACCGGTGTGTCAGGGGGTCAGCCGGTGTTGCGCAGGCCGGCGGCGACGCCGTTGACGGTGAGGAGCAGGGCCCGGGAGAGCAGCGGGTCGGGGCTCGCTCCGGCGGCGGCCGCGTCGCGCTGGCGCTTGAGCAGGGTGACCTGGAGGTAGGAGATGGGGTCCAGGTAGGCGTCGCGGATGGCGAAGGTCTGCTTCAGGACGGGCGTGGCGGCGAGGAGTTCGCTCTCGCCGGTGATGCGCAGCACCTCGGCGACGGTCAGCTCGTGTTCGGCCCTGATGGTGTCGAAGACGTGCTTCAGCTCGTCGGGGACGAGGGTGTCGACGTAGTGCTGGGCGATCCGCAGGTCGGTCTTGGCGAGGGTCATCTCGACGTTGGAGACGAAGTTGCGGAAGAAGTGCCACTGTTCGTGCATCTCGGCGAGGACGGTGTCCCCCTCCTGCCGCAGGCCCGCCTCGCGCAGGGCCTTGAGGCCGGAGCCGACGCCGAACCAGCCGGGGACGATCTGCCGGGACTGGGTCCAGCCGAACACCCAGGGGATGGCGCGCAGTCCGTCGAGCGAGACGCCCGAGCCGGGGCGGCGCGAGGGCCGCGAGCCCAGGTGCAGCTCGGCGAGCTGGTCGACGGGCGTGGAGGCGAGGAAGTAGTTCGGCAGATCGGGATCCTCGACGAGCCGGCGGTAGGCGGCATGGGCGGCGTCGGAGACGACGTCCATCGCGGCGTCCCAGCGGGCGAGCGCATCGTCGGACTGGCGGGGCGCGGTGTGCAGGGCGGAGGCCTGGAGGGTGGCCGCGACGGTCAGTTCCAGGTTCTCGCGGGCCAGCGAGGGGATGAGGTACTTGTCGGAGATGACCTCGCCCTGTTCGGTGACCTTGATCTCGCCTTCCAGGGTGCCCCAGGGCTGGGCGAGGATCGCGTCGTGGGAGGGGCCGCCGCCGCGGCCGACGGTGCCGCCGCGGCCGTGGAAGAGGCGCAGGCGTACGCCGTAGCGGTGGGCGACGTCGCGCAGCCGGCGCTGGGCGCGGTGGATCTCCCACTGGCTGGTGGTGATGCCGCCGAACTTGGAGGAGTCGGAGTAGCCGAGCATGACCTCCTGGACGTCCCCGCGCAGCGCGACCAGGCGCCGGTAGGACGGGTCGGAGAGCATGTCCTCCAGGATGGTGTCGGCGGCCTTCAGCTCGTCGGTGGTCTCCAGCAGCGGGACGATGCCGATCTTCGCCCAGCCGGCGTGCAGGTCGAGCAGGCCGGCCTCGCGGGCGAGGACGGCGGCGGCGAAGACGTCGTCGGCGCCCTGGCACATGGAGATGATGTAGGACTCGATGACCTCGGGGCCGAAGACCGCGAGGGCCTTCTTGACGGTCTCGAAGACGCCGAGGGTCTTGGCGCCGGCCGCGTCGACGGGCGCGGGGGTGGGCGCGAGCGGCCTTCTGGAGCGCAGTTCCTTGGCGAGCAGCCGGGCCCGGTACTCGCGGGGCATGTCGGCGTAGCGCCAGGACTCCTCGCCGAGGCGGTCGAAGAGCTGGCCGAGGGCGTGGTGGTGGGCGTCGGCGTGTTCGCGGACGTCCATGGTGGCGAGCTGGAGGCCGAAGGCGGCCAGGGTGCGCAGGACGCGGCTGAGCCGGCCGTCGGCGAGCAGGGCGCCGCGGTGGGCGCGCAGCGAGGTCTGGAGGATGCGCAGGTCGGCGAGGAGTTCGGCGGTGCCGAGGTAGTCGCGGCCGTCCTCGTGGGCGCTGCCCCGGGCGAGGCGCAGCTTGGTGTTCTCCAGCTTCTGCCGGACGCAGGTGGCCTTGAGCCGGTAGGGCTCCTCGGCGTTGAGGCGCTTGTAGCGGGGGCTGATCTCGGGCAGCCGGTCCAGGTCGGCCCGCAGGGACTCCAGGAGTTCCTCGGTGGCGCCGGTGTAGCGGATGGAGTTGGAGAGCAGGCCGCGCAGCTCGTCGACCATCTCCAGGGCGTCGTTGATGCCGTGCTCGTGCTGGAGGATGAGGACGTCCCAGGTGACCTGGGGGGTGACGTTGGGGTTGCCGTCGCGGTCGCCGCCGATCCAGGTGCCGAAGGTGAGCGGGCGGGTTTCGTCGGGCAGCTTGACGCCGACCCGCTCCAGCTCCGCCGTCAGGTCCTCCAGGACGTCGCCGACGGCGTCGGCGTGCAGTTCGTCGAGGTAGTAGATGGCGTTGCGGGCCTCGTCGGCGGGCTCGGGGCGGACCACGCGCAGTTCGTCGGTCTGCCAGACGAGGTCGATGTTCTCGGCGAGGCGGACGTCGTGCCGGCGGCGGTCGGAGTCGAGGACGGGGGTGTCCAGGAGTGCGGCGACGCGCCGGAGCTTGTTGAGGACCGACCGGCGCGCGGCCTCGGTGGGGTGGGCGGTGAAGACCGGGCGGACGTTGAGGTTCGCCACGCTCTGCCGCACGTGCTCGGGGTCGGCGTCCTTGAGCCGGTCGGCGGTGCGGGCCAGCAGGCCGCCCTCGGCCGCGCGGCGGGCGCGCAGCTCCCGGCCGCGGTGCACCTGCTCGGTGACGTTGGCCAGGTGGAAGTAGGTGGAGAAGGCGCGGACCAGCTTGGCCGCGGTCTCCAGTTCGGTGCCGCGCAGCAGCTCGGCGGCGGCCTCGCCGTCCTCGCGGGTGAGGCGGCGGACCTTCTCGACCAAATCGAGGAGTTCGGGCCCCTCCTGCCGGACGAGGGTCTCGCCCAGGAGGTCACCCAGCCGGCGGATGTCGGCGCGCAGCTCGCTGCCGGTCGTGGTGGTCTGGTCGTCGGCACTGCTCACAGGTGCGGCTCCTTGCAGTGTTGAAGCTCGTCTGGGAGGGAACCCGGGCCGCCTGCCACGCGGCGGGGCCCGCATACGGGCCGGAGCGTCCGGGAAGAAACGTCAGCGGACCGCGCTGTCCGACCGACTCCAAGGATAGGTGGCCACGGTGACGCGCAGGCTCTCGGGCTCTTGCCGCCGCCCGGCACGCTGCCATACTTACGTCGCCGTAGGTTACGGAACCGTAGGGACGTACCGTCGAGTCCCGTCCGGTCCCGGCGTACGGCGTCTGTCTTGACCCTCGACCCCACAGGGGACGCGCATGACCTCAAGGTCCGATGTGATCGAAGAAGCCGGCAAGGCCACCGACACACCTCCTCCCTCCGCCACGCTGGGCGGCGAGCAGAAGCGGTCGCTCGAACAGATCACGCTGCTCCTGTTCATCGTCGTGCCGTTCCTGGCACTGGTGGCGGCCGTGCCGCTGGCCTGGGGCTGGGGGGTGAGCTGGCTCGACCTGGGCCTGCTGGTCTTCTTCTACTACCTGGGGTGCCACGGCATCACGATCGGTTTCCACCGGTACTTCACGCACGGCTCGTTCAAGGCGAAGCGGCCGCTGCGGATCGCGCTGGCCATCATGGGCTCGATGGCGGTCGAGGGGCCGTTGGTGCGCTGGGTGGCCGACCACCGCAGGCACCACAAGTTCTCCGACGCCGAGGGCGACCCCCACTCGCCGTGGCGGTACGGGGAGACGGTCCCGGCGCTGATGAAGGGCCTGTGGTGGGCGCACATCGGCTGGATGTTCGACGAGGAGCAGACCCCGCAGGACAAGTACGCGCCGGATCTGATCAAGGACCCGGCGATGCGCGCGATCTCCCGGCAGTTCATTCTGTGGACGGGCGTGTCGCTGCTGCTGCCGCCGCTGATCGGCGGTCTGGTGACGATGTCGTGGTGGGGCGCGTTCACGGCGCTCTTCTGGGGGTCCCTCGTCCGGGTGGCGCTGCTGCACCATGTGACGTGGTCGATCAACTCGATCTGTCACGCGGTCGGCAAGCGGCCGTTCAGGTCGCGGGACCGCTCGGGCAACGTGTGGTGGCTGGCGGTGCTGTCCTGCGGCGAGTCCTGGCACAACCTGCACCACGCCGACCCGACCTCGGCCCGGCACGGGGTGATGCGCGGCCAGATCGACTCCTCGGCGCGGTTCATCCGCTGGTTCGAGCAGCTGGGCTGGGCGTACGACGTGCGCTGGCCGTCACGCTCGCGTATCGATTCGCGCCGTAACAGCGACGACGGCGGCTCCCGGCGCCGGGCGGAGGCGGCCGAGGCGGCATGATGGACGCCGTGGCGACCGATTCCAGCAGCACCCCCGGACATGACAAGCAGCGGCGGGCCCGCCGGACGCGGATGACCGGTGCCGAGCGCCGCCAGCAGCTGCTGGAGATCGGTCGCACCCTCTTCGCGGCGAAGGGTTTCGAGGGCACCTCGGTGGAGGAGATCGCGGCGAAGGCCGGGGTGTCCAAGCCGGTGGTGTACGAGCACTTCGGCGGCAAGGAGGGGCTGTACGCGGTGGTGGTCGACCGTGAGATGCGGCGCCTGCTCGACATGGTGACCGGCTCGCTGACCGCCGGGCACCCGCGGGAGCTGTGCGAGCAGGCGGCGTTCGCGCTGCTGGACTACATCGAGGAGTACACGGACGGTTTCCGCATCCTGGTCCGTGACTCCCCCATCCCGCAGTCGACGGGCACCTTCGCCTCGCTGATCTCGGACATCGCCACGCAGGTGGAGGACATCCTGGGCCGCGAGTTCAAGTCCCGCGGCTTCGACTCCAAGCTCGCCCCGCTGTACGCGCAGGCCCTGGTCGGCATGGTCGCGCTGACCGGCCAGTGGTGGCTGGACGTACGCCGCCCGAAGAAGGCGGAGGTCGCGGCGCACCTGGTGAACCTGGCGTGGCACGGCCTGGACGGCCTGGAGCAGAAGCCGCGGCTGATAGGGCACCGCAAGAGCTGAAGCAACAGCGCTGAACCAACAGCGCACTGGATCAACCTTGTGTAATCTTCCTGCATGACCGAGATCACGATCAGCGCGGCCCGAGCCCAGCTGGGCGACCTGGTCCGCCGGGCGGCCCACGGCCGCGAGACCATCGCCCTGACCGACCACGGACACGTGGCCGCGCTGCTGGTGTCTCCGCAGGTGATAGAGGATCTTGAGGACGCCCTGGCCGTGGCCGACTATCAGCGGCGCAAGGCGGAGGGGACGCTCGGACCCGGCATCCCGATGGCGGAAGTGCGCAAGCGGCTGGGGCTCGAACAGAAGTGACCTACGAGATCGTCTTCGAACCGCACGCCCTGGACGCCGCGGCGCGGTTCCTCGCGGAGGACCCCGGCGGCCTCACCGTACTCCTGGACACCATCGACAAGCTGGCCGACGACCCCCGCCCGGCGGGGTCGACGCCGTACGGGTCGCCCGATCTGCGGCGCCTGCGCGTAGGTGACCACCGCGTCCTGTACGCCATCGAGTCCGACGCCATCCGGATTCTCGTCACCCACCTGGGGCGCACTCCTTAGGTCATCGCCCCGTACGGGCCACGGCGAACAGCCGGCGGAAGGGCAGGACGGTGCCGTAGGGGGCGCTCGGGTAGGCCGTGCGGAGCAGGTCGCGGTACTCGGTGAGAAAGGCGTCGCGGGCCTCGGGGTCGTCGCCGAGGGCGGTCAGGACGGGCCGCAGTCCGGTGCCCTTCACCCAGTCCAGCACCGGGTCCGGGCCGGGCAGGACGTGCAGGTACGTCGTCTGCCACACGTCGGCCGCGCAGCCGAGGCGGGCGAGCCGGTCCAGGTAGACGGCGGGGGTGTGCACGGAGTCGGTGCGGCGCGGCACGTCGGCGAGGCGGGTCTTCCAGCGCGGGGTGGCGGCGAGTTCCCGCATCAGGGCGTGCAGCGGGGCGTCGGTGTTGTCGGGGACCTGGAAGGCGAGGGTGCCGCCGGGCCCGAGGGCGGCGGTCCAGTCGGCGAGGCGGTCGAGGTGGCCCGGCACCCACTGGAGGGTGGCGTTGGAGACGATCAGGTCGCAGGGCTCGGCGGGCGTCCAGGTGCGGGCGTCGGCGTGGGCGAAGTCGAGCCGGCCGCCGCCGGGGGTGGGGCCCTCGTACTCGGTGTGGGCCCGGTCGAGCATCTCGGGCGAGTTGTCGTAGCCGGTGACGTGGGCGGTGGGCCAGCGTTCGGTGAGGTGGACGGTGACGTTGCCGGGACCGCAGCCGAGGTCGGCGATGCGCGGGGGCTCTCCCGGCAGGTCGGGGACGCGGGCGAGCAGGTCGGTGAAGGGGCGGGCCCGGTGCCCGGCGTGCCGCAGGTACTGGGCGGGATCCCAGCTCGGATTCGTCATGCCGACCACTTTCCCCGGCGATTTATCTTGATGTCAAGAGACTCGACATCAAGAGACTTCACATCGACACAACCACTACACTGATCTCCATGGAGGACGAGGTCGATCGGCTGGTCGCAGCGTGGCGCCGGGAGCGCCCGGACCTCGACGTGGAACCGCTGGAAGTGCTCAGCCGGGTGAGCCGACTCGCCCGGCACCTGGACCGCGCGCGCCGGCTCGCGTTCGCCGAGCACCAGTTGGAGCCCTGGGAGTTCGACGTGCTGACCGCGCTGCGGCGCGCGGGCACGCCGTACCAGCTCTCCCCCGGGCAGCTGCTGACCCAGACCCTGGTCACCTCGGGCACGATGACCAACCGCATCGACCGGCTGGCCAAGAAGGGCCTGGTCGAGCGGCTGCCCGACCCCAGCGACCGGCGGGGCGTGCTGGTGCGGCTGTCCGACGAGGGCCGGGACCGCGCCGACCAGGCGCTGGCGGGCCTGCTGGAGCAGGAGCGGGCGCTGCTCGGCGAGCTGTCCCGCGCCCAGCGCGCGGAGCTGGCCGGGCTGCTACGCCAGCTGACCGCCCCGTTCGACAACATCCCCGGCTAGCTCGGCCGGTCCGACGCCGGCCCGGCGGGCGAGCGCGACGGCGGCCAGCGTGGAGTGGACGCCCAGCTTGCCGAGGACGTTCTGCATATGGGTGCGGACGGTGTGCGGGGAGAGGAACAGCCGCTCGGCGACGGCCTTGCGGCCGAGCCCCGCGACCATGCAGCGCAGCACCTCCCGCTCCCTGGGCGTGAGGGACTCCACCAGCCGCTCGCTCTCGGTGCGGTGCCGGCGGGCGGCCGTCAGCTCCTTCAGCACGCCGGTCAGCAGGGCGGGCGGCAGATGCGTCTCGTCACGCAGCACACCGCGGATCACCGTCAGCAGCCGCGACAGCGAGCAGTCCTTGGCGACCCAGCCGGAGGCGCCGGCGCCGAGCGCGAGGGCGGCGCGGCGCGGCTCGTCCTTCCCGGCCAGGACGACGATCCGGACGCCCGGCTGCGCGGCCCGTACCCCGGCGACCAGCGAGAGCCCGTCCACCAGGCCCTCCTCGTCACCGGCCTGCACGGGAACGGCGGGACGGGTCCCGGGCAACGCCCCGCCCAGGTCGGCGTCCACGAGCAGCACGTCGTAGCGGCGGCCCTCGCCGGCCGCGCGCTCCAGGCAGCGCAGCGCGGCCGGGCCGCTGCCGGCGGCGGAGACGTCGACGTCGGGCTCGGCGGCCAGGGCGGCGGCGAGCGACTCGGCGAAGATGCGGTGGTCGTCCACGACCAGGACTCGGATACGCACCACGAAACCCCCTTCCCCAGGCTCCACGCGGAGCAGGGGATACCCAAGGCCGGAGAAGACGACGCGCACGGGTACGACACCCGGTGGAAGGAAGGCCTCCGCCCCGGCCGCCGCCGTCGCGGGGAGTGCTACCCCCACCGCGGGCGCCGTACCCGCCTGTCTCGCCCCCTGATCAGCACCGGCCCCCACCGGTGCTGCTCCACAGAGTACGGACCCGGCCCCGCCGGGGAAGCGGATTCCCGGAACTCCCCTTCTCCCGTGTGACCGGTGTGCCAGGGGACGGCCAACGGGACGGAAGCGGACGCTCAGCGAGCGCTGCCGGGCGGGGGCGGTGGTGGTGGGTAGGGCGGCCGCGGCGGAACCCTGGGACCGGGCGGCCCCACCGGCGGCGGAGGCCGCGGCTCCATCGACCGCCGGGGCCGCGGCGCCGGCGGCCGGCGGGTGGGCGCCGGCGGGGGCGCGGGCAGAGGCGGCGGCACCTCCCGATCGTCAGCGAGCACAGGTCCCCCGGCACGCAGCCGCTCGACGGTCCGCTCGGCCCTGCGGCGGGCCCGGGGGTCGTCGTCGCGCTGGAAGACGTGCCGGTAGGTCCACCGGCCGATGTGGTCGCGCGACAGCAGCCGATACCCGAGCGCGTGCGCGACCCTCTCGGCACGCGCGCGCTCGGCCAGGCCGAGCCGGATCTCGACCTGTCCCCGCCCGTCGAACCGGGCCCGTATCTCGTCGTCGTTCATCAACAGCCATTGCAGCAGGCCGCTGCTGTCACACCAGCCGCCGAGCCCCCTCCCCCGGGACCGCCTCGAAGACGCGGGGCTGGGTGAAGGCGGCGGCCGTGAAGGCTTCCTGGACGGCCTTGGTGAGGGGGTCGATGTCCGTGGCCTCCGCCAGGACGATGGCCGAGCCGCCGAAGCCGCCGCCGGTCATGCGGGCGCCGAGGGCGCCGTGGGTGAGGGCGGTGTCGACGACCAGGTCCAGCTCCGAGCAGGAGATGCGGAAGTCGTCGCGGAGCGAGGCGTGGCCCTCGGTGAGGACGGGGCCGATGGCGCGGGTCTCGCCGGCGTGCAGCAGGGCGACGGTGCGTTCGACCCGCTCGTCCTCCGTGACCACGTGCCGGACCAGGCGGACGATCTCCTCCTCGTCACCGAGCCGGGCGAGGGCGGCGTCCAACCCGCCGTAGGGGATGTCCCGCAGGGCGTCGACGCCGAGCAGCGCGGCGCCCTTCTCGCAGCCGGCCCGGCGCTTGCCGTACTCGCCGCCGCTGTGCGCGTGCTTGACCTGGGTGTCGACCACCAGCAGCCGCAGCCCCTCGGCGGCGAGGTCGAAGGGGATCTGCCGCTGGGACAGGTCCCGGGTGTCGAGGAAGAGCGCGTGCCCGGCCTCGCAGCAGGCCGACGCCGTCTGGTCCATGATGCCGGTCGGCGCGCCGACGTAGACGTTCTCGGCGCGCTGGCACAGCCGGGCCAGCTTCCAGCGCGGGAGGCCGAGTTCGTACAGGTCGTTCAGGGCGAGCGCGATGACGACCTCCAGCGCGGCGGAGGAGGACAGGCCCGCGCCGGTCGGCACCGTGGAGGACAGGTGGATGTCGGCGCCGGTCAGCGGGTGGCCGGCCTCGCGCAGCGCCCACACCACGCCTGCCGGGTACGCCGTCCAGGTGGTGTCCGAGCCGGGGGTGAGGCCGGCGAGGCGGAGTTCCCGCGCGCCGCCTCCGGCGTCCGCCGAGTGCAGGCGCAGGACCCCGTCGTCGCGGCGGGCGACCGCCGCGACCGTGTGGTGCGGCAGGGCGAACGGCATGACGAAGCCGTCGTTGTAGTCGGTGTGTTCGCCGATCAGGTTGACCCGGCCCGGTGCCGCCCACACCCCCTCCGGGCCCGTCCCGTACAGCTCGGTGAAGCGCTCCGCGACCTGCTGTGCCCCCACTAGTGCTCCTTCGCGATGCTCTGCGCGAACCGCCAGGCGTCCGCGACGATCCCCGCGAGGTCCGCGCGGGACGGGTTCCAGCCCAGCCGCTCGCGGGCCGCGTCGGCCGAGGCGACCAGGACCGCCGGGTCGCCGCCCCGGCGCGGGGCGACCACCTCGGGGATCGGGTGCCCGGTGACCTCGCGGACCGTCTCGACGACCTCGCGCACGGAGAAGCCGCTGCCGTTGCCGAGGTTGCAGATCAGGTGCTCGCCCGCGCGGGCCGCGGTCAGCGCCAGCAGGTGGGCCTCGGCCAGGTCCGCGACGTGGATGTAGTCGCGCACGCAGGTGCCGTCGGGGGTCGGGTAGTCGTCGCCGTAGACGGAGATCGCGTCGCGGCGGCCCTGGGCGACCTGGAGGACCAGCGGGATGAGGTGCGACTCGGGGTCGTGCCGCTCGCCGCGGTCGCCGTACGCGCCCGCCACGTTGAAGTAGCGCAGCGACACCGCGGCCAGGCCGTGCGCGTGCGCCTCGCTGGTGATCATGTGGTCGACGGCGAGCTTGGTGGCCCCGTAGGGGTTGGTCGGCCGGGCCGGGGCGCTCTCCGGGATCGGGACCTGCTCGGGCTCGCCGTAGGTGGCCGCCGTGGAGGAGAACACCAGTGTGCGCACGCCGGTCTCGCGCATCGCGGCGAGCAGGGCCATGCTGCCGCCGACGTTGTTGTCCCAGTACTTCTCCGGCTTCACGACCGACTCGCCGACCTGCGAGGACGCGGCGAAGTGCAGCACGCCGTCGTAGGAGGGGTCGAGCCACTTGGCGGCGTCGCGGATATCGCCCTCGATGAACACGGCCCCGGCCGGGACGCCCTCGCGGAAGCCGGTGGAGAGATTGTCGAGGACGGTGACCTCGTGTCCGGCCTCCAGCAGATGCTGCGCCACGACACTGCCGACATAACCCGCGCCACCCGTCACCAGGTACTTCATCAACTCGCTACCTCTCGCAGTCGCTCGGCCGCGCGTTCCGGCGGCACGTCGTTGATGAACACGTTCATGCCGGACTCGGAACCCGCGAGAAACTTCAGCTTGCCGGAAGTGCGGCGGACGGTGAAAAGCTCAAGGTGCAGCGCGAAGTCGCCGCGCGTCACGCCGTCGAACTCCGCCGGCGGTCCGAACGGGGCCTGGTGCCAGGCCGCGATGTAGGGCGTGGGCGGCTCACCTTCGCCGAAGATCCGGTCGAAGCGCCTCAAGAGTTCCAGATAGACCTGGGGGAACTCTGTGCGTGCCGCCTCGTCGAGCGCGAGCAGGTCGGGCACCCGGCGCTTGGGGTACAGGTGGACCTCGTACGGCCAGTGCGCCGCGTACGGCACGAAGGCCGCCCAGTGTTCACTCTCAAGGACGACCCGCTCACCGGCGAGTTCCCGCTCCAGGACGGCGTCGAAGAGGTTCTCCCCGCCGGTGGCCTCCTGGTGCGCGGCGAGCGAGCGGAGCATCAGGGCGGTGCGGGGGGTGGTGAAGGGGTAGGCGTAGATCTGGCCGTGCGGGTGGCCGAGTGTCACCCCGATCTCGGCGCCGCGGTTCTCGAAACAGAACACCTGCTCGACGGAGGGCAGATGCGACAGCTCGGACGTGCGGTCGGTCCAGGCGTCCAGCACCAGCCGGGCCTGGCTCTCGTCCAGGTCGGCGAAGGAGGCGTCGTGGTCGGAGGTGAAGCAGACGACCTCGCAGCGCCCGGAGTCGCCGGCCAGCGAGGGGAAACGGTTCTCGAAGACGACGACGTCGTACGACGCGTCCGGGATCTCGCTCAACCGCCCGCCCCGCGTCGGGCACAGCGGGCACTCGTCGGCCGGCGGATGGTAGGTGCGGCCCTGCCGGTGCGAGGCGACGGCGATCGCGTCGCCGAGCAGTTCGTCGCGGCGGATCTCGGACGTGGTGACCGTGGGCTCCAGCGGACGGTGGTCGGCGGCGTCCCGCACGATGTCGTCCCGGAGGTCGTAGTAGATCAGCTCACGGCCGTCCGCCAGCCGTGTCGAGGTCTTCTTCAACGCCGGACTCCTCTAGGTGCCACCCGATCACTCAACACAATCAAACATAACAAACCACAAGTCGACAACATCGGCGACCATCACAATCAAACAAAGAACACCAACAGGAGTGTTCAATTCTCGAACGTGTCGGCGTAGGTTCCGCTTGGATCAGTTCGCGCAACGAAGCGAGTTCTCATGCAAACGCCCGCAGAAGCCCCGACCTACCTGGCGGCGGAGCTAAGACTCCCCACCAACTGGCTGGACTACACGATCCTGGCGATCTACTTCGTCGTCGTGCTCGGCATCGGGTTCGCGGCCCGGCGCTCGGTCAAGACCAGCCTCGACTTCTTCCTCTCCGGTCGCTCGCTGCCCGCCTGGATCACCGGCCTGGCCTTCATCTCCGCGAACCTGGCCGCCACCGAGATCCTGGGCATGGCCGCGAACAGTGCCCAGTACGGCGCCTACACCGTGCACTGGTACTGGATCGGCGCCATCCCCGCCATGGTCTTCCTCGGCCTGGTGATGATGCCCTTCTACTACGGCAGCAAGGTCCGGTCGGTCCCCGAGTTCCTGCTGCTGCGCTTCGACCGGGGCGCCCACCTGCTCAGCTCGATCCTGTTCGCCTTCGCCGCCATCCTGATCGCGGGCGTCAACCTCTACGCCCTCGCGATCGTCGTCGAGGCGCTGCTCGGCTGGCCGCAGTGGGTCGCCATCGTCGTCGCCGGCGCCTTCGTGCTCGCCTACATCACCCTCGGCGGCCTGTCCTCGGCGATCTACAACGAGGTGCTCCAGTTCTTCGTGATCCTGGCCGCCCTCATCCCGATCACCATCCTCGGCCTGAAGAAGGTCGGCGGCTGGGACGGCCTGACCGACAAGCTCACCGCCACCCACGGCGGGAACTTCACCACCGCGTGGGGCGGCACCGGCATCGGCAGTACCAACCCGCTCGGCGCCAACTGGCTGACCATCGTGCTCGGCCTCGGCTTCGTGCTGTCTTTCGGCTACTGGACGACCAACTTCGCCGAGGTGCAGCGCGCCCTGTCCGCGAAGAACCTCTCCGCCGGACAGCGCACCCCGCTGATCGCGGCCTACCCGAAGATCTTCATCGTCTTCCTGGTGATGATCCCGGGCCTGGTCGCCGCCGCGCTCATCCCGAACTTCGGCACCGCCGCCTCCGGCTACCAGTACAACGACGCCATCCCCTACCTGATGCAGGAACTGCTGCCCAACGGCGTGCTCGGCATCGCGGTCACCGGTCTGCTGGCGGCCTTCATGGCGGGCATGGCGGCGAACGTGTCGTCGTTCAACACGGTCTTCACGAACGACATCTGGGCCAAGTACGTGAAGCGCGGCCAGGAGGACGCCTACTACGTCCGCTTCGGCCGGCTGATCACCGTGATCGGCGTCTGCGCGTCCGTCGGCACGGCGTTCCTGGCGTCGTCGTTCTCGAACATCATGAGCTACCTCCAGACGCTGTTCTCCTTCTTCAACGTGCCGATGTTCGTGGTCTTCATCGTCGGCATGTTCTGGAAGCGGGCGTCCGCCAAGTCCGGCTTCTGGGGCCTGCTCGCCGGCACCACCGCGGCGATGGTCAACTACTTCGTGTTCTACAAGAAGGGGATCATCTCCCTCCCCTCCGACCAGGGCGCCAACTTCGTCTCCGCGATCGCCGGGTTCGTCGCCGGCGCGGTCGTGATGTTCGCCGTCTCCCTGTTCACCAAGCCCAAGCCGGTGGCCGAACTCCAGGGGCTGGTCTACGGCACCCGGTCCCCCGGCATGTCCGAGGCGCCCGCCGCGGGCGACGACGCCTGGTACCGCAGGCCCGCCCTGCTGGGCTGGGGCGCGGTCGCCCTGGCCGCCGTCTGCTACATCCCGTTCTCGTTCTGATCGCGGGAGGATGAGGAAACCATGACCGAGAACCCCGACCGCCGACCCGAGTCCGCGGGCTACTCCGAGTACGACGTCCAGCGCGAGGTCACCGAGCTGGAGGGCAGGTCCGCGACCGCGGCACGCATCTTCGACCTGCGCCGGATCATCGGCGGCCTGTTCGTGCTGTACGGCGTCATCGTCACGATCACCGGCATCACCGACTCCCAGTCCGCCATCGACAAGGCGCAGGGCGTCAACATCAACCTGTGGACCGGGATCGGGATGCTGCTGCTGGGCGTCTTCTTCCTGGCCTGGCTGAAGCTGCGCCCGACGGTCGTCTCCGACGGCTCGGCCGACGAGGAGTGAGGGCCGGCTTCCCGGGCGCGGGCGCGTGGGGGCTGGTCGCGCAGTTCCCCGCGCCCCTACGGGGCACGGCCCCGGCTACCCCGTCCGACAGAACCCGGCGCCCGGCTTCATCGCCCGTGACAGGCCCTCCACCTGGTGCGGGTCCGTCGGGGCCGGTCGCGCAGTTCCCCGCGCCCCTACGGGGCGCGGCCCCCGTCCACTCCGTGCGGTAGGAGCCCCCGTCTACTCCGTACGGTAGGAGCCCGCGCGGTCCAGGAGGCCGGTGCGGGCCGCGAGGGCCGCTGCCTCCAGGCGGGAGCCGACGCCCAGTTTCATCAGGACCCGCTGCACATGGGTGCGGGCGGTGCTGGGGGCGATGCCCATGCCGGCCGCGATCACCCGGGTGTCCTCACCGTCGGCCACCCGGACCAGCACCTCGACCTCACGCGGCGTGAGCATCTCCAGCAGCCGCTGCGCCTCGTCGTCGGGCTGGGCGGCGGGGTTGAGCAGATCACCGAAGGCGCCCTGGAGCAGTTGCGGCGCCACCGCCGCCTCGCCCGCCCGGGCCTTCATCATGGCCCGCTCGACGCCCTCGATCCGCTCGTCGTGCCGCACATACCCGGACGCACCCGCCGCGAACGCCGCCGCGATCCCGCGCGGTGACGGCACGGGTCCCAGCACCAGCACCGCCACCTGCGGGCGCTCCCGCTTGATCTTCACCACCGGGTCGAAGATCCCCGGCTCGGCCGGCGCCGCCGTACCCAGCAGGCACACCTCCGGTGCCCGCGCGATCACCAGGTCCGCCGCACCGGCGGCCGGCGCCGCCGCGGCCAGTACCCGGTGCCCGCGCAGCTTGAGGGCCGACGCCAGCGCTTCCGCGAGCAGGCGATGGTCGTCCACGACCACGAGCCGTACTCCCATAGAACCCCCCAGTCCCCCGACGGATGCCCCACTATGGACGCCCGCCGGTCCTCAAGGACAGAGGGCCCCCCGGCACCCGTCCTTCATGCCCCCGGAAGCTACACGCTTGTTCGACCTCGCGCCGCCCGTATCTCGGTATGTCAGTCCTTCGGGGGAGGCGGGCGGTATGGCCGGCCCGTCAGCCGTCCGTACCGAACGCCATGACGAGGTACTCCTTGTCGGACCCGGACGTGTACGGCTTGTGCGCGTACACGGCCGACATGTACAGCCGTCCGCGCGCGTACCGCATCTCCGCGTACTCCGGCAGCAGTTTGGTCTCGGCGTTGCGCACGCTCGGCGTGGCCGGGTTCTCCAGCAGCCTGGTCTCCTTGAAGCCGGCGCCGCCGAGGCTGACGATCTGTCCGCCCTTGTTGTACGGCGGCTGCTTGTAGGCGAGCAGACTGGCGCCGTCCATGCGCAGCGGGGAGAGCGTGTAGTTGTCACCGGCCTCCGCACGCTGGCCGGTCTGCTTGCCGGTCTTCAGGTCGAAGGCGATGATCTCGTTGGTCCTGCCGTACGACTCGCCCTTGCCCTCGTGCTCCACGGTCGGCAGGAACAGCCTGCCGTCGCCGGCGACGACCTCGTTGCAGCCGTCGATGCGCGAGTTGCCGTCGCAGCGACCCCCGTAGGTGTCGTCGGGGGCGGGGATGCGGGCGAGCAGCCGGCCGGTTCTGCCGTCGATGGAGAAGTAGTCCCGGACGTTGGTGCCCTTGCCCGCGACCACCAGCGGGTCCGTGGAGACGAGGGCGGCGTAGTCGACGCCGTCGGGCATCCGGTACTCGGAGATCACCTTCCCGCTCTTCGGGTCGATGGTCTGGATGTGCAGCTGCGGGTTGTCGTACGCGCCGCACCGGCGCACCGCCACCAGTCTGGCGCCGCCGCCGTAGCCGTCGTCACGGCAGCTGTCACCGGGCTTCGGCTGCCACAGCGACGCACCGGAGTCGACGTCGAACGCGGCGCCGCCACTGGTGCCGCCGACCGCGACGGTGTGCTGGGAGACCGTCACGTCCTGGAGGCTGACCGGGTAGTCACCGGACTTGACCGTCTTCGTCCACAGCTTCTTGCCCGCGTCGAGGTCGATCGCGGCGACCTGGGTGCATCCGGCGGAGGAGTTCTTCGCGGGCATCCTCGGCTGGAAGACGACCGCCGTCTTGTCGTCCTCGGTGACGTGGTCGCTGGCCGAGCACACCGGGCCCGGCAGCTTGACCGTCCACAGCTTGGTGCCCTTGGCCGGGTCGTAGCCGACGATCTCGGCGATGCCGCTCTTCGCGTACACCTTGTCCGTCAGCCACGAGCCGGAGGTGACGACGGTGTCGTCCGTCTTCGGCAGCGGCACCTGGAACAGCACCCGGGAGGCCGGGTCGGACGGCGCCTTCTCCGTGCCGCCACCGCCGCTCGTGTCCCCGGAGCCGGAGCCGCCCTTGCCGCCGCCGGAGGAGGCGGTGCCGTGCCGCGTGCCGTCGTCCCCGGAGGACTTGGCGTACAGGACGCCGCCGCCGACGATCAGCGCGATGGCGACGACCGCCGCGACGACGATGAACAGCGCGGTGTTGTTCCGTCCGCCGCCCGGTGCCGGGTGCGGCCGCATCGGCACGGTGGGCTGCTGGCCCGGGTAGCCGTAGCCCGGCTGCGGGTACGGGTTCTGCGGCTGCCCGCCGTACGGGGGCTGGGTGGCGTACGGGGGCTGGGTGGCGTACGGGTTCTGCTGCGGGCCGGGGTAGCCGTAGCCGGGCCCGGGAGGCGTCTGCGGGTAGCCGTAACCGGGGCCCGGCTGCGGGTAGCCGTAACCGGGGCCCGACGGTGGTGCGGGCGGGCCGGCGGGGGGCGGGGGCGGTGTGGCCGGCTGGTCCTGGGGGCCGGTGCCTCCCTGCGGGGGCTGGTTCGGCGGCGGTGGGGGCGGCTGGGTCATGGGAGCGGACACCTCGGGGAAGCGGCTGAGGGCGTAAAGGGGCAGGGGGCGGAGCGCGACGGGGCCTTGTGTCCGGCTCAGTTGCCGAAGGCCATCATCAGCTTCTCCTTGCTGTCGTCGTTGCCGGACAGCCGCCCGGCGGAGATGTAGAACCGCCCGTCGGCCCAGTCGACCTGGCCGCTGTAGAAGGTGTTCTCGATCCGGGCGGTGCCCTGCGGGTTCTGGAGCAGCTTGGTCGTGGTGTGGGAGGAGCCGGTGAGCGGGACGGACACCACCTGGCCGCCCGCGTCGTACGACGGCTGCACATAGGCGATGAGCTTGCCACCCTGCACCTTGATCGGCACCATCGGCTCGGCGGCCGGGGACTTGACCCGCCACTTCGCCTTGCCGTCGGAGAGGCTGATCGCGACGATCTCGTTGGCGCTGCCGACGGTGCTGGTGGGCAGGTAGAGCGTGTCGGCGTCGGCCGCGACGCCCTGGCAGCCCTGGAGGGCGCGCTGGAGGACCGCCCAGCCGCAGCTGGAGGCGAACTTCTCGTCGACCTTCACCTCGGAGCGGAAGTTGCCGTCCTTGGTGAAGGTGGTGATGTTCCAGGCCTTCTTGTCCTGGTTGGTCAGGTAGACCACGAGCGGGTCGACGGAGTACGTCCGCGCCACCCGCCAGCCCTTCTTGACCGGGTCGGTCCACCGCACCTTGCCGGTGGCGGGGTCGAGTTCGGAGATCTCGTCGTGTTCCTTGGCCGTGCCGGCGGCGCAGGAGGCCACCTGCACGAGCCGTCCGGTGCCGCCCGCGAACGCGGTCGGGAAGCAGGCCGCGCCGTACTTCTTCTTGTCGTACAGCTCCTTGCCGGTCTCGATGTCATACGCCGTGCCCGACTGCGACCGGCCCACCATCAGCGTCCGGCCGCTCACGGACAGCTCGACATCGAGCGTGCTGTCGAACAGTTCGCCGTCGGCGACCTCGGCGTGCCAGCCCTTCGTGCCGGTCGCCAGGTCGAGCTGCTGGAGCTGGTTGCACTTGGCCCGTGAGGTCGCGCCGTCCATGTACGCCACGACGATCTTGCCGTCAGCCGACTGGTACGGGGTGGCCGCGCAGATCTTCTGCGGGAAGTCGACGGGTCCCCACGCGGCGCCGCCACTGGCGGGTTCGTAGGCGAAGACCTGCTTGTACGCCGCCTTCACCGCGGCCTTGCCGGTGATCCACATGCCGGGCGCGTCCGCGCCGGAACCCGGGGCGTCCGGGGCCGACTTGTACCAGAGCACCTTGGCCTCGCCGGACTTCCGGCCCTCGTTGAGGTTCTCGGGGTCCTCCCCGCCGCCGCTGCCGCCGGACGCGTTCGGGGACGCGGAGGAGGACTGCTTGGCGTCGTCGCTCCGCCCGGCGACGGGCTTCTTCCCGCCGCCGTCGTCGTCACCACCGCCGGTCAGCGCGAGGACGGTGCCGCCGATGACGAGCAGCGCGGCCACGGCGGCGCCGACGATCAGCGCGGTCTTCTTCCGGCCGCCACCAGGGCCACCAGGGCCACCAGGACCGCCGGCGGAGGGCCCGCCGGGGTAGGGGCCGCCGGGGTAGGGCGGCTGCTGCGGATAGCCCGGGTAGCCGTAACCGGGCGGCTGGGGCAGCGGGGGCGGCGTGCCGTAGGGGCCGGGGCCGGGCTGCTGCGGGTAGCCGGGGCCCGGCTGGGGCGGCGGGGGTGCCTGGGGGGCGCCGAAGCCACCCTGGGCCGGTGGCGGCGGGGGACCGAATCCCCCGCCCTGCGGCGGCGTGCCGGGCGGTGCTCCGTAGCCGTCGTGCGGCGGCTGGTCGGGCGGCTGAGTCATCAGCGTTCTTCCCCCTCGTTCACTGATTTTTAGCCACGCCCCGAGGTTCCCGAGGGACCCAAGGACGTATTCAGAGAGTTCTCAGACGGCTCTTTCTACCACCCGGCACCGACAGCCCACGGTGCCGCGTTCGCCGCTGTACCCAAGGGAGAACCGGCCTGTGATGCGGCCGTTACGCGCCCTCGTACTCCTGCCCGCCCTGCGCGCCGAGCTGGTACGCCTCGCTACGCGTCCTCCGCCAATTCCAGCCAGCGCATCTCCAGTTCCTCCCGCTCCCCGGCGAGATCGCGCAGCTTGGCGTCCAGTTCGGCCACCTTCGCGAAGTCGGTCGCGTTGTCGGCGATCTGGGTGTGCAGCTTGGCCTCCTTCTCGGAGACCTTGTCCAACTGGCGCTCGATCTTCTGGAGTTCCTTCTTGGCGGCGCGCTGGTCGGCGGCGCTCTTCTCCGTCGTGGCCGGCTTGGGCGTCGCGGCGGCGGTCTGCGCGGCGGCCGCCTCCTCCATCCGCCGGCGCCGCTCCAGGTACTCGTCGATACCGCGCGGCAGCATCCGCAGGGCGCCGTCGCCGAGCAGGGCGAAGACGCGGTCCGTGGTCCGCTCGACGAAGAAGCGGTCGTGGGAGATGACGACCATGGAGCCGGGCCAGCCGTCGAGGACGTCCTCCAGCTGGGTGAGGGTCTCGATGTCGAGGTCGTTGGTGGGCTCGTCCAGGAAGAGGACGTTGGGCTCGTCCATCAGCAGCCGCAGCAGCTGGAGCCGGCGGCGCTCACCGCCGGAGAGGTCGCCGACCGGCGTCCACTGCTTCTCCTTGCCGAAGCCGAACGTCTCGCAGAGCTGGCCGGCGGTCATCTCGCGCCCCTTGCCGAGGTCGACGCGCTCGCGGACGCGCTGCACCGCCTCCAGGACCCGCCAGGTGGGGTCGAGTTCGGCGACCTCCTGGGAGAGGTAGGCGAGCTTCACGGTCCGGCCCACGGCGATGCGTCCGCCGACCGGCTGCTCCTCGCCCGCGCTGCGGGCGGCGTCGGCCATGGCGCGCAGCAGCGAGGTCTTGCCGGCGCCGTTGACGCCGACGAGGCCGATGCGGTCGCCCGGCCCGAGCTGCCAGGTGAGGTGCTTGAGCAGCACCTTGGGGCCGGCCTGGACGGTGACGTCCTCCAGGTCGAAGACGGTCTTGCCGAGACGCGAGGAGGCGAACTTCATCAGCTCGCTGCTGTCGCGAGGCGGCGGCACGTCCGCGATCAGCTCGTTGGCGGCCTCGACCCGGAAGCGCGGCTTGGAGGTACGGGCGGGCGCACCGCGCCGCAGCCAGGCCAGCTCCTTGCGGATCAGGTTCTGCCGCTTGGTCTCCTCGGTGGCGGCGATGCGTTCGCGCTCGGCACGGGCGAAGACGTAGTCGGAGTAGCCGCCCTCGTACTCGTACACGTCGCCGCGCTGCACGTCCCACATGCGGGTGCTGACCTGGTCGAGGAACCAGCGGTCGTGGGTGACGCACACCAGCGCCGAGCGCCGGTTGCGCAGGTGCTCGGCCAGCCAGGCGATGCCCTCGACGTCGAGGTGGTTGGTGGGCTCGTCCAGGACGAGCAGGTCCTGCTCCTCGATGAGCAGCTTGGCCAGGGCGATCCGGCGCCGCTCGCCACCGGACAGCGGCCCGATGACGGTGTCCAGCCCCTTGGGGAAGCCCGGCAGGTCGAGCCCCCCGAACAGTCCGGTCAGCACGTCCCTGACCTTGGCGTTGCCCGCCCACTCGTGGTCGGCCATGTCGCCGATGACCTCGTGCCGGACGGTGGCGGCGGGGTCGAGGGAGTCGTGCTGGGTGAGGACGCCGAGCCGCAGCCCGCCGGAGTGCGTGATCCGCCCGGTGTCGGCCTCCTCCAGCTTGGCGAGCATCCGGATGAGGGTGGTCTTGCCGTCGCCGTTGCGCCCGACGACCCCGATCCGGTCCCCTTCCGACACACCGAGCGAGACGCCGTCCAGCAGGGCACGGGTGCCGTACACCTTGCTGACGTTCTCGACATTGACCAGGTTGACGGCCATTTCACTCCTGCACGGCGGGGATCGGTCAGCCTTCAAGCGTAGGCCCTCCGGGGCGGGGGGCGGCGCGCGAGGGGTTCGTCACTCTTTGTGATGACGTGACCGGTACCGGACCCGTTGCCCGGCGGACGTGCCGGAGGATCCCGTCCCTCTTCCATGCCGACGCGATCGACCTGCTGGGCAGCGGCCTGAGGCGGAAGCTCCGTCGGAGATCAGGGTCGTACGCCAGATGACCGTCGTCCTCGACGAACGCGACGCCCCTGAGCCGGACCTCTCCGTGATCCGAGCCGAAGCCGTCCTCGACCGGCGTCAGACCCACTTCAAGGCGGCCGACGTCCTGCTCGCCGTCGAAGTCGTCTCACCCGACTCGGCGGCTCGTGACCGCAACGCCAAGCGAACGCGGTGAGGTCACCGGCACCTACGCGCTCACCGGCATCCACCACGACCACGTCAAGATCCGTGTCCCCTACGGCATCGACATCGACCTGACCGGGATCGACGCCCTCTGACCGCCCCCGAGGCCGCCCCGCGGTCGCCCTACAGAACCGTCACAGAACCGTCGCCCCCGCCACCGGCCCCGCCGCCGTCCGTACCGTGCGGCAGGTGCCGGAGGCGTGGAGGGCTTCGGCGACCTTGGCGGCCGAGTCGGCGTCGCGGGTGAGGAAGGCTGTCGTGGGGCCCGAGCCCGAGACCAGGGTGGCGAGGGCGCCCGCCGCGCGGCCGGCCGCCAGGGTGCCGGCGAGTTCCGGGAAGAGGGAGAGGGCGGCGGGCTGGAGGTCGTTGGAGACGGCCGCCGCGAGTGCGTCGGCGTCGCCCTTGGCCAGCGCGTCCAGCAGGTCCGCCGAGGCCACCGGCTCCGGGATCGCCCGGCCCTCGGCCAGGCGGTCGAACTCGCGGAAGACCGCCGGCGTGGACAGTCCGCGCCCGGCCATCGCGAACACCCAGTGGAAGGTGCCGCCCACGTCGAGGCCGGTCAGCCGCTCGCCTCGGCCGACGCCGAGGGCCGCCCCGCCGACCAGGCTGAAGGGCACGTCGCTGCCCAACTCGGCGCAGATGTCGAGCAGTTCGGCACGGGAGGCGCCGGTGTTCCACAGCGCGTCGCAGGCGAGCAGCGCGCCCGCGCCGTCCGCGCTGCCGCCGGCCATGCCGCCGGCGACCGGGATGTCCTTGGCGATGTGCAGGTGGACGGCCGGTTCGATGCCCCGGCGCGCGGCCAGCGCGAGCGCGGCGCGGGCGGCGAGGTTGGTGCGGTCGAGGGGGACCTGCGCGGCGTCCGGGCCCGCGCAGGTGATCCGCAGCTCATCGGCCGGGGTGACGGTGACCTCGTCGTAGAGGCCGACGGCGAGGAAGACGTTGGCGAGGTCGTGGAAGCCGTCGGCGCGCGCGGCGCCGACCGCGAGCTGGACGTTGACCTTGGCGGGGACGCGGACCGTGACGCTCACTGCTGACCGGGCTCCTCGGGAGGTACGGGGATGTACGGGCGGTGTCGAGGCGACGCGCGGAGCCGCTCGGAGACTCCCGGCGCCCCGCACGTCACGCGAGTCACACGCGTCACACGCGGGGCGCGTGTTCGGCGATGCGGGCGAACTCCTCGACCGTCAGGGACTCGCCGCGGGCCTGCGGCGAGACCCCGGCCGCGACCAGCGCCGTCTCCGCCGCGGCGGCGGACCCGGCCCAGCCGGCGAGCGCGGCCCGCAGGGTCTTGCGGCGCTGCGCGAACGCGGCGTCGACCACCCGGAAGACCTGCGCCTTCGTGGCCGTCGTCGGGATCGGCTCGGTCCGCCGGACCAGGGCGACCAGCCCGCTGTCCACGTTCGGCGCGGGCCAGAAGACGGTGCGGCCGATCGCCCCGGCCCGCTTGACCTCGGCGTACCAGTTGGCCTTGACCGACGGCACGCCGTACACCTTCGAGCCCGGCGCGGCGGCGAGCCGGTCGGCGACCTCGGCCTGCACCATCACCAGCGTCCGCTCGATGCTCGGGAAGGTGTCGAGCATGTGCAGCAGCACCGGCACGGCCACGTTGTACGGCAGGTTCGCCACCAGCGCGGTCGGCGCGGGGCCGGGCAGCTCGGTGACGTGCAGGGCGTCGGAGTGGACCAGCGCGAACCGGTCGGCGCGCTCCGGCATCCGCGCGGCGACGGTCGCGGGCAGCGCGCCGGCCAGCACGTCGTCGATCTCGACGGCGGTGACCCGGTCGGCGGCCTCCAGCAGCGCGAGGGTGAGGGAGCCGAGCCCGGGGCCGACCTCGACCACCGTGTCGTCGGGGCGGACCTCGGCGGTGCGGACGATGCGCCGGACCGTGTTGGCGTCGATCACGAAGTTCTGGCCGCGCTGCTTGGTGGGGCGGACACCGAGCGCGGCCGCGAGTTCGCGGATGTCGGCCGGGCCGAGGAGGGCGTCGGGGATGGGGCTGCTCACGGGACAAGGGTACGGGGGCGCCGGGGGGCGGATCGCCGGGCGCCCCGGTGCCGGGCTCGGCCGGCGTGCGGTCGGGATCCCGCTAGCTGTGCAGCCGAGGCCCGCAGTGCGGCCAGGGGGCGGCGCCCTGGCGTACGTACAGCTTCTTCGCGCGGTACGTCTGCTCCCGTGCCGAGGCGTCCTGCGGGCGTCCGCTGCCGCCGAGGCTGTGCCAGGTGCGGGCGTCGAACTGGTACAGCCCGCCGTAGGTGCCCGAGGGGTCCACGGCGTGCGGACGGCCGCCGGACTCGCAGGCGGCCAGCGCCTGCCAGTTGAGGTGGTCGGCGCCGTGCACGGAGTCCGGCCGGGGCTTGGTACCGAACCTCACCAGCTGTTCGCGGGGCCGGCGCACCACCTCGGTGCGCTCCCGGCGCGGCTTCTGCCGGACGCCGTTGACGGTCCGCTGGAGGTAGGTGGTGCGGCGCAGGCCGGGCCGCCCGGGGCGGTCGACCACCTCGGTGCCCCGGAAGAGAGTGGGATCGGCGGTGCGCTCGACCGCGAAGGGGATCTGCTCCTCGTACACCCGCCGGGCGCCGGTGACGCGCAGCACGGTCACCGTCTGTCCGTCGCGCGGGAAGCTGCCGAGCGGCACCGAGGTGGTGTCCTGGCCGCGCAGCGTGATGCCGGCCTCCCGGACCGCCTCGCCGACGTTGGCGGCGTTGGTGCGCAGGGTGCGGGCACGGCCATCCGCCATGATCGTCACGGCGCGTTCGGTGCGCACGTCGAGCGCGAGCCCGGCGCGGCCGATGCTCCGGGAGCGTGAGGCGGACAGGTACGCGCCCTGGGCGCGCACGCCCAGCTCGTCCAGCGCGCCCTCGACGGTGTGCGCCGTCGTCCACACCTCGCGCCGGCTGCCGTCCAGGGTGAGGCGTACGGGGCGGCCGTAGCGGACGGCCACCTCGTCGCCGCTGGCGAGGGCCGCGCCGGGGGCGGGCGCGACCATGTCGTGCTCCCCCATCGGGACGCCCTGCTCGGCGAGGAGTTCGCCGACGTCGCCGGCGAAGGTGTGCAGGGTGCGCTGATGACCGTCGACGCTCAGCTCGATCGCCTTGTCCTCGGCGACGAAGGCGGTGGTGCCGCCGGCCAGGAAGGCGACGACCAGCGCCTGCGGCAGCAGCCGGCGCAGAGCGGACTCCGAGCGCTCACCCGGGCGCCCCTTGCGCCGGCGCGCGGCACGCCCGTCCACACCCTCCTCGCCGACGGCCCCGCCGGGCATCGCGGGCACCGTGGGCAGGGGCGGCATCACGGGCACCGTGGGCAGGGGCGGCATCGCGGGCAACGTCGGCGCGCTCCCGCTCTGCCGCGGCAGCGGGCGCTCGTACCCGGGCCGGTACGTGTCCGCGTACATCACCCCGTACGTCAGCGTCTCCGAGTCGTGGCCGCCGTACCGAGGGGTGCCGTACCAGGGGGCGCCCGGCGGGCCGGACGGCGCACAGTAGGGGCCGTACGCCTGAAAGGGCTCGTACTGCGAGTTGCTCACGCCGACACGCTCCAGAGGGCCACGGGGGTCCGGATCGGGCCGAACCTAGCGGAGCGACTGTCACTCTCCAAAGCGGCACGACCACGCGGCGTCACGCTCGAACCCGAGCGCGATCCCGTGGCCGTTATCGCCTGGTTACGCTTGCTCTACGCTCCGTAGTCGAAGGCGCGGGCCGTGTTCGCGGCCAGGGCCGTCGCCAGCGCGTCTTCGCCGATGCCGCGTACGGCGGCCATCGCGCGGACCGTGACCGGAACGAGATACGGCGCGTTGGGCCGTCCGCGGTACGGGGCGGGGGTGAGGAAGGGCGCGTCGGTCTCCACCAGGACCAGCTCCAGCGGGGCGACGGCGAGCGCGTCCCGCAGGTTCTGGGCGTTCTTGAAGGTGACGTTGCCGGCGAAGGACAGGAAGTAGCCCTCGCGCGCGCAGAGCGCGGCCATCTCGGCGTCGCCGGAGTAGCAGTGGAAGACGGTGCGCTCGGGAGCGCCCTCCTCCTTCAGCACGCGCAGCACGTCGGCGTGCGCCTCGCGGTCGTGGATGACGAGCGCCTTGCCGTGCCGCTTGGCGATCTCGATGTGA
This sequence comes from Streptomyces pyxinicus, assembly GCF_024753135.1. Lineage (GTDB taxonomy): Bacteria > Actinomycetota > Actinomycetes > Streptomycetales > Streptomycetaceae > Streptomyces > Streptomyces pyxinicus. The sequence continues at coordinate 172,499 of NZ_JANUGP010000002.1, forward strand.
GCGCGGAAGGACCGCTCCTGCGCGGCCTTGCCCTCGGGACCGGTACGGAAGTAGTCGAGCCCGGTCTCGCCGACGCCCCGCACCTGGGGCAGGGCGGCCAGCCGGTCGATCTCGGCGAGGGCCTCGTCGAGCGCGGCGTCACCGCCCGGTTCGCGGGCGCCCTGCCGTGACCAGCCGTCGGGGTCGCCGTGCACGATGCGCGGGGCCTCGTTGGGGTGCAGGGCGACGGCGGCGTGCACACCGGCGTGCGCGGCGGCCGTCTCGGCCGCCCACCGCGAGCCCTTGAGGTCGCAGCCGACCTGCACGACGGTCGTCACCCCCACCGACGCCGCCTTGGCAAGGGCCTCCTCGACCGTGCCGGACTGCATGTCGAGATGGGTGTGCGAGTCGGCGACGGGCACCCGGAGGGGTGCCGGCAGCGGCGGGGCCGCGTTCTTGTCGTCCTTGGGGCTCGGACCGGCGTGCGAAGACATGCCCCGATCCTACGGAAGGGGCATGTCCCGTCCGTGGGATCGGGGGCCGCCGATCCGTTCAGCTCGCCCGGCGCTGGAACGGGTGGAAGAGGTCCGACAGGTGCCAGTGGTGCGGCTCACCGGCCGGCCCGGGCACCGCGGACGCCTCCGGCACCACGGGCGCCTCCGGCACCTCGACCGGTCCCGCGAGCGGCACGTGGTGGTCGTGCCGGCGGCCCGCGCCGCGCACCGAGGAGACCTGACCCGCGCGCATGATCCGCACGATGTGGCCGTCGCAGTTCTGGCAGCTCGGCCGGCTCAGCGGCGAGGGCACGACCAGGCCCTCGGCCACGTAGCGCACGCACTCGCGCCCGTCGGTGTCCTTGTGGTGCTCTATCTCGTACGACTGCTCCCAGCCGTGCCCGCAGCGCATGCAGGCGAACGAATACGACTCGTGAACGACGGCTGTGGCCGTACCGCGAAGACCGGTCCGCCCTGCGATGTCACTCATGCCGGCTCCCCATGTCCGCTGGACAAGCACCCCGTACGGGACTCCCCCTGGAACCCCCGAGGTGCGGGACGGGTGCGTCCCTCCGACCAGTGGACTCTTCCGGCGGGGCGAACGCAGCAGGGCTGTCGAGTGTTGGAGGCGATTTGGCCGTTCCTTGCAGAAACGACCCTCTTCACCCCTCGCGGGCTTTGCTTTCGACGCCGGCCTTTTGCCCTCCCATGGGGCGCCCGCTCATGCGAGAACATCCCTGCTCAGCGGGCATATTCAAAGGGGCCGGAGTGCGCCCCGGCTCACTCGCCCGCGCGCTTCGCGGCGACCACCGCGTCGAACACCACCCGCTTGGGCAGCCCCGCCTCCACCGCCACCGCCGCGATGGCCTCCTTGCGGCGTTCGCCGGCCTCCTCGCGCACCCGCACCCGGCGCACCAGCTCCGTCGCGTCGAGTTCCTCGGGGCCGGTCTCCGGGGCGCCCTCGACCACGACGGTGATCTCGCCGCGCACCCCCTCGGCGGCCCACCGGGCCAGCTCGGCCAGCGGACCGCGCCGTACCTCCTCGTACGTCTTGGTCAGCTCGCGGCACACGGCCGCCCGGCGGTCCGCGCCGAAGGCCTCGGCCATGGCGGCGAGGGTGTCGTCGAGCCGGTGCGGGGCCTCGAAGTAGACGAGGGTCCGCCGCTCGGCCGCCACCTCGCGCAGCCGGGACAGCCGCTCGCCCGCCTTGCGCGGCAGGAAGCCCTCGAAGCAGAACCGGTCGACCGGCAGCCCGGACAGCGCGAGCGCGGTCAGCACGGCGGACGGCCCGGGTACGGCGGTGACCCGGACGTCCTTCTCGACGGCGGCGGCGACCAGCCGGTACCCGGGGTCGGAGACGGACGGCATCCCGGCGTCGGTGACGAGCAGCACCCGGGCGCCGCCGAGCAGCTCCTCGACCAGCTCGGGCGTGCGGGCGGACTCGTTGCCCTCGAAGTACGACACCACGCGGCCCCGGGTCTGCACGCCCAGGGCCTGGGTGAGCCGGCGCAGCCGCCGGGTGTCCTCGGCGGCCACCACGTCGGCGCCGGCCAGCTCCTCGGCCAGCCGGGGCGGCGCGTCCGCGATGTCGCCGATGGGGGTTCCTGCGAGGACAAGGGTTCCAGTCACGCCCCCATCCTCGCAGGAGGGCCGGACACGCCGGAAAACGCCCGTACGACCCCGACCGCACCCGGACCCACGCCCCTGACCGCCCCGCACCCGCGCCCCCGCCTGACCCCGCGGACACGCCCCGCCTCCACCCCACGAACGCGCCCGCCTCCCCACCGTTACCCACATGCGCGGGACTCCCACAGAACGGTTCCCTACGATGGCGCGGTGACCAGTACCGCGTCCTCCATGGACCTCCGGCAGGGCCAGACGCCGCACGACCGGCGGCCGTCGTGGCAGCAGCGGCTGCGCCGATTCGGGTACACGCCGTCCAAGGACGCGCCCGAGGCCGACGTGCGCGACCGGCTGGTGCCGCCGTTCACCGAGCCGAGCCCCCGGCTGTGGCAGGCGTTCGGCCTGTCGCCGGTGCTCACCGACCGGATCAGGCGCTGGTCCGGCTGGGGCGGCCCCCTGCTGGTGACCCTGATGGCGGGCCTGATGCGGTTCTGGAACCTGGGCAGCCCGCGCGCGGTGATATTCGACGAGACGTACTACGCGAAGGACGCCTGGGCGCTCGTCCACCACGGCTTCGAGGTCAGCTGGGACAAGTACGGCAAGAACGCCAACGACCTCGTCCTGTCGACGCACGGACACCTGTCGGTGCCGACGGACGCGGCGTACGTGGTGCACCCGCCGGTGGGCAAGTACGTCATCGGTCTCGGCGAGCTGGTGTTCGGGTTCGACCCGTTCGGGTGGCGGTTCATGACGGCGCTGCTGGGCACACTGAGCGTGCTGCTGCTGTGCCGGATCGGGCGCCGGATGTTCCGCTCGACGTTCCTGGGCTGTCTGGCGGGCGCGCTGATGGCGGTGGACGGCCTGCACTTCGTGATGAGCCGGACCTCGCTGCTCGACGGCGTGCTGATGTTCTTCGTGGTGGCCGCGTTCGGCTGCCTGATCCTGGACCGGGACCGCTCCCGGGCGCGGCTCGCCGCCGCGCTGCCGGCCGACGCCGACGGCCGGGTCCGGCCGGACGCGCGGGTCGCGGACACGTTCCGGTCCGGTCTGCGCCCCTGGCGCTGGGCGGCCGGTCTGATGCTGGGCCTGGCCATCGGCACGAAGTGGAACGGCCTGTACATCCTGGCCGCGTTCTGCGTGATGACGGTGCTGTGGGACGTGGGCGCCCGCAAGGTGGCCGGCGCCCGGCACCCGTACACGGCGGCCCTGAAGTACGACACCGGGATCGCGTTCCTGGCGACGGTCCCGGTGGCCGTCGTCGTCTACCTGGCCTCCTGGACGGGCTGGATCCTCTCCGCCTCCGACGGCACCGGCGGCTACTACCGCAACTGGGCCGCCACCGACGGCAAGGGCGGCAGCTGGACCTTCCTGCCGGACTGGCTGCGCAGCCTGTGGCACTACGAGCACGAGGTCTACAAGTTCCACGTCGGGCTCACGTCCCCGCACACCTACCAGTCCAACCCGTGGAGCTGGATCGTGCTGGGCCGCCCGGTGTCGTACTTCTACGAGTCCCCGAACCCCGGCGCCGACGGCTGCCCGGCGGACGCGGGCGAGAAGTGCGCCCGCGAGGTACTGGCGCTCGGCACACCGCTGCTGTGGTGGGTGGGCTGCCTGGCCCTGGTGTACGTGCTGTGGCGCTGGGCGTTCCGCCGCGACTGGCGGGCCGGTGCCATCGCGTGCGGGATCGCGGCCGGTTACCTGCCCTGGTTCATGTACCAGGAGCGGACGATCTTCCTCTTCTACGCCGTCGTCTTCCTGCCGTTCCTGTGCCTGGCGGTGGCGATGCTGCTCGGCGCCCTGATCGGCCCCGCCGGCTCCACCGACACCCGCCGCCTGATCGGCGCCTCCACGGCGGGCGTCCTCGTCCTGTTGATCGCCTGGAACTTCATCTACTTCTGGCCCCTTTACACCGGCACCGCGATCCCGATCGACAGTTGGCGGTCGCGGATGTGGCTGGATACGTGGGTTTAGCGGACACGATTGGTTGCCGTTCGGACAACAATCGGCAACTGCGGTCACAGGAGTGGCGCAACCGCTTACAGTTCTCCACGCCCTGGAGTTGAACGCGTTCAGACGCGTGCAGGCGACGGGACGTGTCACGGGGAACGGGGAGGGGTGCGCGGGATGCGCAAGGGAGTCAAGGGCGCCGTCATAGCCGGTGTGTGCGTGACGGTGTTGGGCGGGGCCGGGTACGGCGCCTACAACGTGCTGTCCGCGCTGGCCGGTGAGGAAGGGACCACGGGCGCGGCGACCGTGAAGTCCGGGCCGCCGGACCGGGACGAGGTCGGGAAGGCCACGGCCGCGTTCTTCGCGGCCTGGGAGAAGGGCGACGCGGCGACCGCGGCGTCGTACACGAACTACCCGGACCGGGCACGGCAGTTGCTGACGGCCTTCGCCGAGGACGCGCACATCGGCAAGGTGCGTATCACGCCGGGCAAGGCCGGCGGGCGGACCGTCCCGTACACCGTGCGGGCGACGGTGTCGTACGGCGGTGCCGCCAAGCCGATCACCTACCGCAGCAAGGTCACGGTGGTGCGCGGGGAGACCTCGCACCGCGCGCTGGTGGACTGGCAGCCCGCTGTCGTGCACCCCCGGCTGCGCAACGGCGACACCCTCGTCACCGGCGAGTCCGCCGCCCCGCCGATCGAGGCCGTGGACCGCGACGGCGGCGTACTGACCAGGGAGAAGTACCCGTCGCTCGGGCCTCTCCTGGACGACCTGCGCAAGCGCTACGGCGGCCGGGCGGGCGGCCGGGCCGGCGTGGAGCTGGCCGTGCGGCACGGCGGCGGGGTGAACGCGGACGGCACCGGCGAGGCCGACACTCCGCTGCTCACCCTCGTCAAGGGCCGCCCCGGCAAGCTGCGCACGACGCTCAGCGCGAGCGCGCAGGCCGCGGCCGAGACGGCCGTGGGGAGGTACGGCAACTCGTCCGTGGTCGCCGTCAAGCCCAGCACCGGTGAGATCCTGGCCGTCGCCAACAACCGCGTGGACGGCTTCGACGCGGCCCTCCTCGGCGAGCGCGCCCCCGGCTCCACGATGAAGATCATCAGCGCCGCGACCCTCATCGACAACGGTCTGACCACCGCGAACGGCAAGGCCCCCTGTCCCCCGGCGGCGGTGTGGCAGAGCCAGACCTTCCAGAACCTCACGGGCCTGGCCCCGAACGAGGACGCCACCCTCTCCGAGAGCTTCGCCCGGTCCTGCAACACGGCGTTCGTGAAGTTCGCCGACGAGGTGAAGGCGGACTCGCTCACCAAGGAGGCCGAGGAGCGGTTCGGCATCGGGAAGACCTGGCAGATCGGCGTGGCCTCCTTCGACGGCAGCGTGCCCGCGACCGGTGGCCCCGACACCGCCGCCGCCCTGATCGGCCAGGGCCAGGTGCAGATGAGCCCGCTCGACATGGCCTCCGTGACGGCGACCGCGAAGACCGGCGCCTTCCGTCAGCCGGTGCTCGTGCCGCTCTCCCTGGACAAGCGGGAACCGGCCCGCGCGCGTGGGCTGTCGCCGAGCACGGTCGCGCAGCTGCGCGCGATGATGAACCGCACCGCGACCAGCGGCACCGCGGCGCGCACCATGGCGGGCCTGAGCGGCAGCGTCGGCGCGAAGACCGGCTCGGCGGAGGCCGACGGGCAGGCACGGTCGGACAGCTGGTTCACCGGCTACCGCGACGACGTCGCCGCGGCGGCGATGGTGCAGGACGGCGGCCACGGCGTCGACGCCGCCGGTCCGATTGTCGCAAGCGTGCTACGGAACGCCGGCTGAGATCACCCGGCGCGGCGGGGACTTTAAGGTGATGGGCGTCGTCGGGGCTGGTGAGGGTCCCGGGGATCCTGGGGAAGGTGCGGAGGAACTGAGGACGTGGGCAAGAGAAGGCGCGTCGCCGAGCGACGGAGAACCAGACCCGCGGTGCTGGGCGCGACGATAGCCGTGGTCGCCGTCGGCGCCGGGGTCGGCGGGTACGCGCTGTACGGCCGGGGCGCCGAGGCCGACGACCGGACCACCGCCGCCCGCACCGTGAAGACCGGCCCGCTCAGCGCGGCGGAGGTCCGGACGGCCGCCACGCGCTTCCTCACCGCCTGGCAGCGGGGCGGCGTCACCGAGGCCGCCGCCGGCACCGACGACCCGGCCGCCGCCACCCGGCTGCTGACCGGCTACGCCAAGGACGCCCACCTCAAGGGCGTCACCCTCACCCCGGCAGCGGCGAAGGGCGCGCACGTCCCGTTCGCCGTGAAGGCGACGGTCGCCTACCGGGGCCTCACCAAGCCGCTGTCCTACGGCAGTTCGCTCACCGTCGTGCGCCGCGCGAGCGACGGCAAAGCGCTGGTCGACTGGCACGCCTCCGTCGTCCACCCCGAGCTGAAGGACGGCGACACGCTCGTCACGGGCGAGTCGGGCACCCCGCCGGTCACCGCGCTGGACCGCGACGGCGGCGAGCTGACGGCCACCCGGTACCCGTCGCTCGGCACGGTGCTGGACGGGCTGCGGGAGAAGTACGGCAAGACGGCGGGCGGCAAGGCGGGCGTCGAGCTGCGCGTGCTGCGCGGCAAGGCGTCGAAGGCGGCCAAGCTGTCCGACAAGACGCTGGTGGAGCTGAGCAAGGGCACGCCGGGCACGGTGAAGACGACGCTGAGCCCCACCCTCCAGGCGGCGGCCGAGCGGCAGGTCGACAAGCGGGACCGCGCCTCCGTGACCGTCGTACGGCCCTCGACCGGCGAGATCCTCGCGGTCGCCAACAGCGGGCACGGCTTCAACACCGCTTTCCAGGGCTCCCTCGCGCCCGGCTCCACGATGAAGATCATCACCTCGTCGCTGTTGATCGACAAGGGCCTCGCGTCGGCCGACAAGAAGCACCCGTGTCCGAAGACGGTCACCTTCGGCGGCTGGAAGTTCCACAACGACGACGACTTCGAGATCAAGGGCGGCACCTTCAAGGCGAGCTTCGCCCGGTCCTGCAACACCGCCTTCATCAGCCAGGCCGAGAAGCTGAAGAACGACGACCTGACCAAGCAGGCGCAGCAGGTCTTCGGCCTCTCCAGGAACAACTGGGCGATAGGCGTGCCCACCTTCGACGGCTCGGTGCCGGTGCAGTCGGCGGCGCAGATGGCGGCCTCGCTGATCGGACAGGGCGGGGTGCGGATGAACCCGCTGAACATGGCCTCGGTGGCGGCCACCGTGAAGTCGGGCACCTTCCGCCAGCCGTACCTGGTCGCGCCGTCCGTCGACCACCGCACCCTGGCCACCGCCTCCCGGACCCTGTCGGGCAGGACACTGTCCCAACTGCGCGACCTGATGCGGTACACGGCCGCCTACGGCACCGCCGCCGAGGCGATGTCGGGGCTCGGCCCCGACTACGGCGCGAAGACGGGCTCGGCGGAGGTCGACGGCCAGAAGAAGCCCAACGGCTGGTTCGCCGCCTACCGGGGCGACCTCGCCGCTGCGGGCGTGGTGCAGGCGGGCGGGCACGGCGGCGACACGGCCGGCCCGATCGTGGCGTCCCTGCTCAAGCTCGGAGGCTGAGACGCGGGGCCTCGTTCAGGTGCGGACCGGCTCGACGGTGTAGGTCCGGCGCAGGAATCTGACCAGCGCCTTCGACTCGAACTGGACGACCTCGACCCCGTGGTCCGTGTGGAACTCCACCACGGCCTGGACCCGGCCGCAGGGCCAGACGCGGACGGCGCCGCTCTCGGCCGGTGCCCGCAGTCCTCGTTCCAGCAGCGCGCGGGAGAAGGTCCACTCGTGCGGTCCCGGCAGGCCGAACCGCACCGACCGGGGATCGGAGTCGGGGTCGTACCGCAGTACCACGGGTACGGCTCCCGGGTCCTCCTCGTCCGTGACGATGTGGGCGCGGGCGTACTGCTCGACCACTGACATCGGATCGCCCTCTCACGCTCTGTGACGTATGCGAAAGACGTCCATTCCGCTTGCTATCCAATGTCGCACATTTCCCCGGAGCCGCCCGGCGAACCCGAAACCGCCTCTCTCTTGCAAAGGATTTGCAAGAACGGTCTAAAATCGCCCCGTGCATGTACCTGACGGATTCATAGACGCCCCCACCTCCGCGGTCGCCGGAGTGGTCGCCGCCGGCGCCCTCGCGGTCAGCCTGCGCGGTGCCCGCCGTGAGCTCGACGAGAAGACGGCCCCGCTGGCCGGTCTCGTGGCGGCGTTCATCTTCGCCGTGCAGATGCTCAACTTCCCCGTCGCCGCGGGCACCAGCGGCCATCTCCTGGGCGGTGCGCTCGCCGCCATCCTCGTCGGGCCCTATACCGGCGTGCTGTGCGTGTCGGTCGTGCTGCTCATGCAGGGCGTGCTGTTCGCCGACGGCGGCCTGACCGCGCTCGGCGTGAACATCACGGACATGGCGATCGCCACCACGGTCGTGTCGTACGCCGTCTTCCGCGGGCTGCTCGCCGTGCTGCCCCGCAAGCGGCGCTCGGTGACCGTGGCCTCCTTCGTGGCCGCGCTGGTGTCGGTGCCGGCCGCCGCGGTGGTGTTCACGCTGATCTACGCGATCGGCGGCACCACGGACGTCTCCCTCGGCAAGGTCGCCACCGCGATGATCGGTGTCCATGTGCTGATCGGTATCGGGGAGGCGGTCATCACCGCGCTCACCGTCGGTGCCGTCGTCGCCGTGCGCCCCGACCTCGTGCACGGCGCGCGCGGCTTGCGGCAGCGCCTGCGGTTGCGCGTGAACGGCGCGCTGGTGGACGCGCCCGCCCCGGCGCCCACGGCGCCCGTCGCGGCGCGCACCTCGCGGCGCACGCTGTGGGTGACGGGTCTGGTCACCTCGCTCGTCCTCGCCGGCTTCGTCAGCTTCTACGCCTCGGCCAACCCCGACGGCCTGGAGAAGGTCGCGCACGACAAGGGCATCGACAAGAAGGCCGAGGAGCACGCGTCGGCCGACTCCCCGCTCGCCGACTACGGCGTCAAGGACATCTCCGACGCCCGGCTGTCCGGCGGTCTCGCGGGCGTGATCGGCGTGGGCGTCACGGTCGTGGCGGGCAGCGCGGTGTTCTGGGCGGTGCGCCGGCGCCGGACCACGGACGTCTCCCCGGCCTCCACGGGGCTCTGAGGTGGGAGCGGGGCACGCGCATCGGCTGTACCGGCACGGGCACTCGCCCGTGCACGGGCTGCCGCCGCACACCAAGCTGGCTGCCACCTTCTTGTTCGTCGTGGTCGTCGTCTCGACACCGCGCGAGGCGATGTGGGCGTTCGGGGTGTACGCGGTCCTGCTCGCCGTCGTCGCGTACCACGCGCGCGTGCCCGCCGGTTTCCTGCTCAGGCGGCTGCTGATCGAGGTCCCGTTCGTCGCGTTCGCGGTGCTCATGCCGTTCGTCGCGGAGGGCGAGCGGGTGCACGTCCTCGGGCTGTCGCTGAGCGAGAGCGGCCTGTGGGGCGCCTGGAACGTGCTCGCCAAGGGCACCCTCGGCGTCGCCGCCTCCGTGCTGCTCGCCGCCACCACCGAGCTGCGCGAACTGCTCCTCGGGCTCCAGCGGCTGAAGCTGCCGCCGCTGCTCGTGCAGATCGCCTCCTTCATGATCCGCTACGGCGACGTCATCACCGACGAGATGCGCCGGATGCGGATCGCCCGCGAGTCGCGCGGCTTCGAGGCGCGGGGCGTGCGCCACTGGGGCGTGCTCGCCAAGTCCGCCGGTGCCCTGTTCATCCGCTCCTACGAGCGCGGCGAGCGCGTCCACCTGGCCATGATCAGCCGGGGGTACGCCGGCTCGATGCCCGTCATCGACGAGGTGACCGCGTCCCGGGCGCAGTGGTCCCACGCCCTCGCCCTCCCCGTCGCCGCCCTCGCCGTCTGTCTGCTGGGATGGGCCCTGTGACTACACCTGCCTCACCTGCCTCGCTGGAGGTCTCCGGCCTCGCCTTCGCCTACCCGGACGGCCACCAGGCCCTGTTCGGCGTCGACTTCCGCGTCACGCGCGGCGAGCGGGTCGCGCTGCTCGGCCCGAACGGCGCCGGCAAGACCACCCTGGTGCTGCACCTGAACGGCATCCTCGGCGGCGGCACCGGCACGGTGACCGTGGCCGGGCTGCCCGTCGGCAAGCGGCACATGGCGGTGATCCGGCAGAAGGTCGGCATCGTCTTCCAGGACCCGGACGACCAGCTCTTCATGCCGACCGTGCGCGAGGACGTGGCCTTCGGACCGGCCGCCGCCGGACTCAAGGGGGCCGCGCTGGAGGAGCGGGTACGGCACGCCCTGGAGCTGGTCGGCATGGCGGACTTCGCCGACCGGCCGCCGCACCACCTCTCCTTCGGCCAGCGCCGGCGCGTCGCCGTGGCGACCGTGCTCGCGATGGAGCCGGAGATCCTGGTGCTGGACGAGCCGTCCTCCAACCTCGACCCGGCCTCCCGGCGCGAACTCGCCGACATCCTGCGCTCCCTGGACGTGACCGTGCTCATGGTCACGCACGACCTGCCGTACGCCCTGGAGCTGTGCCCGCGCGCGCTGGTCCTCAGCGAGGGAGTGATCGCGGCGGACGGCCCGACCGGCGCACTCCTCTCCGACGAGGAGCTGATGCGGGCGCACCGCCTGGAGCTGCCGTTCGGCTTCGACCCGCGCACGGTGGCACCGCCCGCCCGGGAGCGCGCGTGACCGGGCACGGGCCGGGGCGCGCGTGACGGGGTGCGCGCCGGGGAATCACCGGCCGGCAGGCTTTGTTGCAGCGTCTGTCGCAGGTGACGGGAAGGGACGGCGGGCGTGGACGTGAACGGCACTGTGGCCGAGGGCTTCGAGCCGGTCAGGGAGGCGTTCGCCGCGAACTTCGCGCTGCTCGGCGAGCGCGGCGCGGCCGTCGCCGTCTACCGCGACGGGCACCGGGTCGTGGACCTGTGGGCCGGCACCGGGGACGTGGACGGGGAGACGCCGTGGGAGCGCGGCACCGCGCAGATCGTGCGTTCCGCCACCAAGGGCGTCGCCGCCGCCGCGCTGCTGCTCCTGCACCAGCGCGGCGACCTCGACCTGGACGCGCCGGTCGGCACGTACTGGCCGGAGTACAAGGCGGCCGGCAAGGAGCACACGCGCGTACGGCACCTGCTCTCGCACCGCGCGGGCGTGCCGGTGCTGGACCGCCCGCTCACCCCGCAGGAGGCCGCCGACCCGGACCTGACCGCTGCCGCCGTCGCCGCGCAGGCACCGGTGTGGGAGCCGGGCACGGACCACGGCTACCACGCCCACACCTACGGCTGGCTCACCGGAGAGCTGCTGCGACGCGTCACCGGCCGCCCGATGGGCGAGTGGATCGCCGAGGAGATGACCGGACCGGTCGGCGCCGACCTGTGGCTGGGGCTGCCGGAATCGCAGCACGCGCGCGTGGGACGCGTCGGCCCCACCGAGGCCCCGCACAGCGCGGGCGCCCTGAAGACCCGCCCCAAGCGTGCCGTCACCGAGGCCTACGCCGACCCGGCATCACTGACCCGGCGCGCGTTCGCCGCGATCACCCCGGCGCCCGACGAGAACTCCCCCGCCTACCGCGCGGCCGTCCTGCCCGCCTCCAACGGCATCGCCACCGCCGACGGCCTGGCCCGCCTCTACGCCTCGCTCATCGGCGAGGTGGACGGCGGCGCCCGCCTGTTCACGCCGGACACGACGGAACTGGCCCGCACCGAGCAGTCCGCGGGACCGGACCGGGTGCTCGTCGTGGGCACCCGGTTCGGCCTCGGGTACATGCTGCACGGCGCCGCGTCCCCGCTGCTCTCCCCCGCCTCCTTCGGCCACCCGGGCCGGGGCGGCGCGCTGGCCTTCGCCGACCCGGAGACGGGCGTCGCGTTCGGCTACGTCACCAACGGCTTCCGCAAGAGCGTGACGGCCGACCCGAGGGCGCAGTCCCTGGTACGGGCGCTGCGCACGGCGCTGGCGTAGCCACTGTTCGGCTCACATGTGGATCGGATGCGACGTCCGCCCCGAGTCCGCGTCGATCTCGTCGTGGGCCTTGCCCAAAAGCTGCCGCGCCAGGTCGTCGAGGGCACGGGCGCCCGCGATCTCCTCACCCACCCTGGGCTGGTTGACGTCGACGTCGTGGCGGCTGGCGTGCCCGTGCGACCGCACCTCGGTGCCGTCGGGCAGGCGCACCAGGGCCGCCGCGCGCGTGTGCTGATCGTCCTCCTGGAACTCCAGCTCGATGTGCCATCCGACAGCGGTGTGCGTCACCGTCATCTCGACCACCTCCGGAAGACGCCTGGTCCCGCCACCTCCCAGGGTCCTCCCACGCGCGCTGAACGTCATCTCGGCGCCCTCGGCGGCGGTCAGTCGAAGCTGGCGAAGTACGCCGCCGCCATGTCCTCGTCCGCGTGCCCGCGCGCGGCGGCACGGGCGAACCGCTCGGCGGCCGCGGTGGCCACGTCGAGCCGTACGCCGTTGCTCTCCCCCGCCTCGACGATGAGCCGGGCGTCCTTCTCGGCGGTGGACACGGCGAACGCGGCCGGGGTGAGCCCCCCGTCGAGCACCAGTGCCGCCTTGGCCCGCAGATAACCCATGTCGAGCGGCCCACCCTCGATGAGGTCGAAGAAGTCCTGCGGCGCTACGTCGAGAGCCTTGGCCAGGGCCAGCACCTCGCCGGTCGCGGCGGTGGCGGCGAGCACCCAGCTGTTGGCGACCAGCTTGAGCCGGCTGGCGCTGCCCGCGCCGCCGTCGTCCCCGGTCCACAGCGTCTTGGCGCCGACCGCGTCGAAGACCGGCGTCACCGTCGCCCGGCCCTCCTCCGGCCCGGCGGCCAGCACGGTCAGCTGGCCGGCCTCGGCGGGCTCACGGGTGCCGAGCACGGGGGCGTCGTAGAAGATCAGCCCGTGCTCGCGCGCGAACGCGGCCAGCGCTTGGACGAGTTCGATCCCGGCGGTGGTGGACTGCGCCCACACCGTGCCGGGGCGCAGCGCGGGGGCGGCCTCGCGCAGCACGTCGAGGACGGTGTGGCCGTCGTAGAGCATGGTCAGGACGACGTCGGCGCCCTCGACGGCCTCGGCGGGGGTGTCGCAGATCCGGGCGCCGTCGGCGGCCAGCGGCTCGGCCTTGTCGCGAGTGCGGTTCCAGGCGCGGACGCCGAGCCCGGCACGGCACAGGTTGCGGGCCATCGCGGCCCCCATGATGCCGGTGCCCAGAACACTGACGGTCGGCTGGTCGGTCATGGACGGCTCCCTGTCGTGTGGTGGCTGTGCCTCGTACTCCGACGCCATCCTCGTACGCCGAGGCCCGCAGCACACCGTCCACCGCGCGCTATCCGGCGTGCAGCATCAGCCCGATCCCGACCACCAGCAGGCCGGCCGCCGCGATCCGGGGCGCGCCGAAGCGCTCCTTGAACAGCAGCGCGCCGATGGCCGCGCCGACGATGATCGAGGACTCGCGCAACGCGGCCACGGGCGCGAGTTCGGCACGGGTCTGCGCCCACAGGACGAGGGCGTACGCGGCGACGGACAGGGCGGCGCCGAGCAGGCCGAGGGCGGCGTAGGGGCGGAGCAGGCGGACGGTGTCGGCACGCGCGCGTGCGTACATGTAGGCGGGGATCGCGGCCCCCTGGACGGCCATGAGCCAGGCGATGTACCCGAGCGGAGAGTGCGCGGCGCGTACGCCCAGGCCGTCGACGACCGTGTACGCGGCGATGGTGAGCCCGGTGGCCAGGGCGGCGCCGACGGCCGCCCAGTTCGGCCGGCTGCCGCGCAGCCCCCACAGTCCGACCCCACTGAGCCCGAGGCACGACACGCCGATCCCGGCCAGCATCCAGGGACCGGGCACCTCGTGGGCGAAGACGGCGGCGAGCACGGCGACGACGAGCGGCGCGCTGCCGCGCGCGAGCGGGTACGTCTGCCCGAAGTCACCGAGCCGGAAGGACGTCATCAGCAGCGCGTAGTAAGCGATGTGGACCACCGCCGACACCATCAGATACGGCCACGCCCCCGCCGCCGGAACCCCCACGAACGGCACCACCGCCAGCCCGATCAGCAGACCCCCACCGGAGATCAGCGTGAACCCGACCAGCTTGTCGGTGATCCGGTGCGCGATGGCGTTCCAACTGGCATGCGTGATGGCGGCAAGCAGAACGGCGGCCGCGACGAGCGGCGTCATACGGCGCGTTCGTCGCCCTCCCCGGTGAGGGCGAGGAAGTTCGTCCAGGTGGAGGGGGCGACCGTCAGGCGGGCGGTGTCGGGGGTTTTGGAGTCGCGGATGTGGATGGTGGCGGGGGTGGTGGCCACTTCCACGCAGTCGTTGATGTCGCTGCTGTCGCTGTAGCTGCTCTTGAACCAGTGGAGCTCCGACGTCGTCATAGTCTCCCCATCACGTGCTCGATGAAAGCCAGCGACTCCCGCGGTGTGAGAGCCTGCGCACGGATCATGCCGAAGCGCAGTTCAAGGATACGAAGGTCTTTCGGGGTTTGGACCGGACGGCCGTTGAAGGCACCTGCGGACCGGCCGACTCCCGTGCCATCGGCGAACTTCAGCAGATGGATCATGCCGTGCTGGGCTCCGGCGTGCTCGGCGCAGTCGGTCGGCATGACCTGGATGCTGACGTTCCGCAACTGCGAGACCGCCAGGAGATGTTCCAGTTGACGCCGTAACACCGCCCTTCCTCCGAGGGGTCGTTCCAGGGTCACCTGCTCCTGGACGAAACTGAGTGACGGGGCGGGATCCCGTTCGAAGATCGCCTTCCGGGCCATGCGAGCGGAAGTGCCCCGTTCGATCTCGTCCTCCGAGTAGGCGGGTTGTGCCATCTCGAACAGCGCCCGCGCGTACTCCGAGGTCTGTAGCAGCCCTTGGATGTTGTGGTTGCTGTACACAAGGACCTCCGCCGCACGGTCCTCCAGAGCCTTCAGCTCCCGCACTTTCTTGGGATAACGCGCCTTCCTCATGTCCTCCATGAACGCCCGCAGATGCCCCCGCGCCCGCAGGACCTGGTCCGCGCGGTCCAGGAACTCCGGGCGGGGAATCCTCGTGCCGTTCTCCATCTTGCGGATCATGTCCTCGCCGTAGCCGGTGAGTTCGGCCAGATCGGCGACCCGCATCCCGGCCGATTCCCGGCACACCTTCAGCAGGCGCCCCACCGCCTGCACCACCGGCTCGATCTCGTCCCCGGGTTCGACGTCCCAGCCCGCCTCGTCCACGTCCTCGTGCATCTCCACCTCCGTCGGCAGCCGTACCCGTACAACGCCCGGGACAGCCGGGACAGCACGGGACAACCCCCGGACAAGACAAAGCCGGTGAGGGTGCAGCCCCGTCCCCACGGGCACCCTCACCGGCGGCTCTGTCAGGAGCGGTGGCGTCAGACGCGTACCAGCTCCCGCTCGTCCTCCCTGCCGTCCGCCGAGGACAGCGCGCGCAGGCCCTCGCCCTCCACGTCGACGTTGGGCAGCACGCGGTCCAGCCACTTCGGCAGCCACCAGGCCCGCTTGCCGAGCAGGGCGAGGACGGCCGGCACGATGGCCATGCGGACGATGAACGCGTCGAAGAAGACGGCGATCGCGAGGCCGAAGCCGATCATCTTGACCATGGACTCGCTGGAGCCGATGAAGCCGGAGAACACGGCGATCATGATGACGGCGGCGGCGGTCACGACGCGCGCACCGTGCCGGAAGCCGGTCACCACGGCCTGGCTCGGCTTCTCGCCGTGGACGAACGCCTCCCGCATCCGGGTGACGAGGAAGACCTCGTAGTCCATCGCGAGGCCGAAGACGACGCCCACCATGAAGATCGGCATCATCGACATGACCGGCCCGGTCTGCTCGACGTTCATCAGGCCGGACAGCCAGCCCCACTGGAAGACCGCGACGACGGCGCCGAGGGCCGCGAGGACGCTGAGCAGGAAGCCGAGGGCCGCCTTCAGCGGGACGAGGACCGAGCGGAAGACCACGATCAGCAGCAGGAAGGCCAGACCGACCACCAGCGCCAGGTACGGCAGCAGGGCGTCGTTCAGCTTCTGCGAGACGTCGATGTTCATCGCCGTGGAGCCGGTGACGAGCACCTGGGAGCCGGTCCGTTCGGCGGCGTCCGAGCCCTTGTCACGGATCGCGTGGACCAGGTCCTCGGTGGTCCTGGAGGACGGCTGGGACTTCGGTACGACGGTGATGGTCGCGGTGTCGCCCGCCTTGTTGGGCGCCGCCGGGGTGACCGTGACGACGTCCTTCAGACCCTTGATCTCGTCGCGGACCTCGGTGAAGGCCTTCTTCGGGGCATCGCTGCCCTTGGCGTCGACCACGACCATGAGCGGGCCGTTGAAGCCGGGCCCGAAGCCCTCGGAGAGCAGGTCGTAGGCGCGCCGCTGGGTGGTCGAGGTCGGCTGCGAGCCGTCGTCGGGCAGACCCAGTTCGAGGGAGGCGGCCGGGACGGCGGCGGCGCCGAGGCCGATCACACCGAGCAGCAGGACGGCGACCGGACGACGGACGACGAAGCTGGCCCAGCGGGTGCCCATGTTGGGCCGGGCCGGCTTCTTCGCCGCGCGCCCGCCACCGAGCAGCCGGCTCTTCTCACCGGCCGGCTTGATCTTGCGGCCGGCGTAGCCGAGCAGTGCCGGGATCAGGGTGAGCGCGATGAGGACCGCGATGGCGACGGTGCCGGCGGCGGCGACGCCCATCTTGGTGAGCATCGGGATGTTGACGACGGACAGGCCGACCAGGGCGATGACGACGGTCAGGCCCGCGAACACCACCGCCGAGCCCGCCGTACCGACGGCGCGTCCGGCCGCTTCCTCGCGCTCGCGGCCCTCGGCGAGTTCGCCGCGGTAGCGGGAGACGATGAACAGGGCGTAGTCGATGCCGACGGCGAGGCCGATCATCGAGGCCAGTGTGGAGGTGGTCGTACCGAGGTCCAGGGCGCTGGCGAGCGCGGTGATCGTGGAGACGCCGATGCCGACGCCGATGAGCGCGGTCAGCAGCGGGAACCCGGCCGCGAGCAGCGAGCCGAAGGTGATGACGAGGACGACGGCCGCGATCGCGATGCCGATGACCTCGCTGGAGCCGGTCTCGGGGGTCGCGCTGAGCGCGTCACCGCCGACCTCGACGGTCAGCCCCTGGTCGCGCGCGTCCTGCGCGGCCTTCTTCAGCGCGTCGCGCGAGGAGTCCTCCAGCTCCATGCTGGAGACCTTGTAGCTCACCGAGGCGTAGGCGACCGTGCCGTTCCTGCTGACCGCGTGCCCGGTGTAGGGGTCGGCGACGGAGGCAACCTCGGGTGAGCCCGCCTTCAGCTCCTTGACGGTCTTCTCGACGGTCTTCTTGTTGACGGAGTCCGTCATCTTCTCGCCGGCCGGCGCCTTGAAGACGACCCGCGCGGTGGCGCCGTCGGCGCTCATCCCGGGGAAGCGCTGTTCCAGCAGGTCGAAGGCCTTCTGGGCCTCGGTACCGGGGATGGAGAAGGACGAGTTGCCGGCGGCCGGCGCGGAGGCGGCGCCCACCCCGGCGAGGGTGAGCAGCGCGACCCATATGAGGGCGACGAAGTGCCGTCGCCGGAAGGCGAGCCGGCCGATCTTGTAGAGGAACGTGGCCACGGAGGCGTACTCCCGGTCAGGTCGTGGGGTTCTTCAGGGCAGGGGCGATCAGCCCGACGACGTGAGCGGTGACGTCAGGTGGTGGGCTTGCTGGGGAGGTGGGAGCGGCCGGCGGTCGGGGCGACCGGGCCGGTCAGCTGGTGGACACGCCGAGGGCGGGGAGGACCACGGCGTCGATGTACGACAGGAGGAAGGACCGGGTGGGCGGCTGGTCGTCGAGCAGGGCCCGGGTGGTGAAGCCGCCGACCATCATGTGCAGCAGGAAGTCGAGCGCGGGACAGTCCGCGCGGACCTCACCCCGGTCGATCGCCCGCTGGGTCACCTGATGGAATCCGGACATCTCCGGCTCCACGAGCTGCGCCCGGAACGCCTCGCGCAGATCGGGGTTGCTGTGCATCGCCATGGCGACGCCCCGCATGAGCGCGGAGTTCTGCTCGATGGTGCAGTCGTCCTCCAGCTGCACCAGGGCGTGCAGGTCGCCGCGGAGGCTGCCGGTGTCGATCTCGCCGAGCCGGT
This sequence comes from Streptomyces pyxinicus, assembly GCF_024753135.1. GTDB lineage: Bacteria > Actinomycetota > Actinomycetes > Streptomycetales > Streptomycetaceae > Streptomyces > Streptomyces pyxinicus. The sequence continues at coordinate 190,583 of NZ_JANUGP010000002.1, forward strand.
CGGGTTTGCCGTGCCGGATGGCCCGGACGACCAGCTGTGCCTTGCCGCCCCACTGGCGGTAGAGCGTGGCCTTGCTCGATCGGGTGCGGGCGGCGACGGCGTCCATGGTGAGGGCGTCGTAGCCGACCTCGCGGAGCAGGTCGAGCACGGCCTCGTACAGCTCGGCCTCGCGCTCGGGCGTGATCCGACTGCGACGCGCCGTTGCGACGACCTCGGTCATGCCAGTCACCTTCCCGCTCCGGTGCTTTCCGCTTCGTACATACCAGAGGTTACCCTGCCACCAAGCGAAACGAAACCGTTTCGTACGTGGGTTGGGTCACGCCTGTCGGATTCTCATAAGCGGCGCGTGACCGGTGAGCGGCGCATGACCAGTGAGCGGCGCGTGACCGGGGAGCGGCGCATGACGGGGATATCCACAACCGCCCCGTTTTCCACAGGCCCCCGGTAACCGACTTGCCCGGACCCTCCACCCGGAAAAGCATGGGGAGGTGAGCTATCTGCGCCATCCCCACCTCAACGGCGACCTGCTGTGCTTCGTGGCCGAGGACGACCTCTGGCTGGCCCCCCTCGAAACCCCGGGCCGGGCCTGGCGCCTCACGGCCGACCGCACCAAGACCGCCCACCCCCGCTTCTCCCCCGACGGCCGCCGCATCGCCTGCACGACCTGGCGCAGCCTGGTCCCCGAGATCCACCTCGTGGACGTCGACGGCGGGCCCGCGCGCCAGTTGACGTACTGGGGCAGCGCCGACACCCAGGTCCGCGGCTGGACCCCCGAGGGCGACATCCTGGCCGTCGCCTCCCACGGACAGCCGTTCTCGTACTTCACGTGGGCCTACAAGGTGAGCTGCGACGGCGACCCGGGCGGCCGGCTGCCCTGGGGCCCGGTCACCGACCTCCAGGTCGCCGACCTGGACGGCGAGCGCAGGAGCCTCCTGCTCACCGGCACCCCACCGCACGAACCGGCCTCCTGGAAGCGCTACCGGGGCGGGGCCACCGGCCGCCTGTGGCTGCACGGACAGCGCCTGCTGCCGGACCTCCGCGGCCATCTGGCCTGCCCCATGTTCGTCGGCGGCCGGATCGCCTTCCTCTCCGACCACGAAGGCGTCGGCAACCTCTACTCGTGCGCCCACGACGGCTCCGACCTGCGCCGCCACACCGACCACGACGCCTTCTACGCCCGGCACGCCGCCTCCGACGGCACCCGCGTGGTCTACCAGTGCGCGGGTGACCTGTGGCTGGTCGACGACCTCTCCCCGGCCGGCACCCCTCGCAGGCTCGACATCCGCCTCGGCGGCCCCGCCACCGGGCGCCGCCCGTACCAGGTGCCGGCCGCGCAGCACGTGGACGGCGTCTCCGTGGACGAGACCGGCCGGGCCAGCGCCGTCGTCGTACGCGGCAGCCTGTACTGGCTCACCCACCGCGACGGCCCTGCCCGTACGATCGCCGACACGCCCGGCGTCCGCGTGCGGCTGCCGGAGATGCTGGGCTCGACCGGGCGGATCGCCTATGTCACGGACGCGGCGGGCGAGGACGCCGTCGAGATCGCCCAGCTCCCGCGCGCCACCGGCGACCACCCCCCGCGCGCGGTCGCCTCCGGAGAGCTGGGCCGGGTCCTGGAGATGGTGTCCGACCCGCTCGGCGAACGGCTGGCGATCGCCTCGCACGACGGCCGGCTGCTGCTGCTCGACGTGGCGGAGGAGGACGACACCACGGCCGCCGCGAGCGAGCCGGAGCCGACGGACGCCCCGGACACCGCTCCCGCCCCGCCCTCCACTGTCACCGAGCTGATCCGCTCCGCCAACGGCCCCGTCCGCGACCTCGCCTTCTCCCCGGACGGCTCCTGGCTCACCTGGTCGCACCCGGGCGTCGGCCGTTCGCTGCGCCAGATCAAGCTGGCCCGCATCAAGGACCGGCTGACCGTGGACGTGACCGACGGCCGCTTCGAGGACGAGAACCCCGTCTTCACCCGCGACGGCCGCTATCTGGCCTTCCTCTCCTGGCGCGGCTTCGACCCGGTGTACGACGTCCACACCGGCGACCTGTCCTTCCCGCTCGGCTGCCGCCCGTACCTCGTCCCGCTGAACTCGGCGACCCCCTCGCCCTTCGCCCTGAACCCCGAGGGCCGCCCCGCCGCCGGTGGCCTGGACCCGGCGGAGGAGGGCACGGGCGAGGCCGGCGCGGTGACCGTCGAGGTGGAGGGCCTGGCCAGCAGGGTCACGCCGTTCCCGGTCATCGCCTCCAAGTACTCCGCGCTGTCCCCGGTCGCGGGCGGCGGACTGGTCTGGCTGCGCTGGCCGATCTCGGGCGCGCTCGGCGAGACCTTCGCCAACCCGGACGACACCACGGGCCGCCCGACGCTGGAGCACTTCACCATCAGCAAGGCGAAGAAGTCCGAACTCGTCGGTCACCTGGACTGGTTCGGGCTCAGCGGCGACGGCACCCGGCTGGTCGTCGTGGACGAGGGCGACCTGCGGGCCGTGCCCTCGACCGAGCTGGGCGACAGCGACTCGACCGTCTGGATCGACCTGCGCCGCGTCCTGCACGAGGTCGACCCGCCCGCCGAGTGGCGCCAGGCCTACGAGGAGGCCGGCCGGCTCATCCGCGCCTACTTCTGGGACCCCGGCATGTGCGGCATCGACTGGGACGCGGTCCTCGCCCAGTACCGCCCGCTGGTCGAACGCGTCGCGTCCCCGGACGAGTTCGCCGACCTGCTCCGCGAGGTCCTCGGCGAACTGGGCACCTCGCACGCCTACGTCACCGCCGCCCGCCGCAACGAGGGGCCGCCCCACTACCAGCGCCGACAGGGCCTGCTCGGCGCCGACCTGGTGCGACGCGACGGCGGCTGGGCGGTCAAGCGCATCCTGCCCGGCGACTCCTCCGACTCCAAGGCCCGCTCACCCCTGGCCGGCACCGGCATCCGCGAGGGCGCCGTCCTGACCCACGTGGACGGCCGCCCCGTCGACCCGGTCACCGGCCCCTACCCGCTGCTGGCCGGCTCGGGCGGTACGACGGTGGAGCTGACGTTCACCCCGGCGGAGGGCGAGCCCGGCCGCCCCCGGCGCGTCGCCGTCGTCCCGCTGATCGACGAACGCCCGCTGCGCTACCAGCACTGGGTGGCCAGACGCCGGGCCGTCGTCCGGGAGTTGAGCGAGGGCAGGTGCGGCTATCTGCACATCCCCGACATGGGCGGCTCGGGCTGGGCCCAGTTCAACCGCGACCTGCGCCTGGAGGTCTCCCGGCCCGCCCTGATCGTGGACGTGCGCGGCAACGCCGGCGGCCACATCAGCGAACTCGTCATCGAGAAGCTCACCCGGACGATCCTGGGCTGGGACCTCACCCGCGACGCCCAGCCGGTCTCGTACACCTCCAACGCGCCGCGCGGCCCGGTGGTCGCCCTCACCGACGAGGCGACCTCCTCGGACGGCGACATGATCACCGCCGCCTTCAAGCTGCTCAAGCTCGGCCCGGTCGTCGGCCAGCGCACCTGGGGCGGCGTCGTCGGCATGACCGGCCGCCACCGCCTCGGCGACGGCACCGTCATCACGGTCCCGATGAACGCGGCCTGGTTCGACGCCTACGGCTGGTCCGTCGAGAACCACGGCGTCTCCCCCGACCTCGACGTCCTGCGCACCCCCCTCGACTGGGCCGAGGGCCGCCACGTCGAAATGGACGAGGCCATCCACCTGGCCCTCACCCTCCTCGACACCACCCCCGCAGCCACCCCACCCACCTACTCCAACACCCCGAACCACACCCGCCCACCCCTCCCACCCCGCTAGGGAATGCGGGGCAACTGAACGCGCCCCAAAGGGGCGCGGGGAACTGCGCGATCAACCCCAACGAACCCGCACCCAACCCCCAACCCCCAAACCAAAAACGCAGGGCACCCCCCAACAAAGGAGGGCACCCCACGTCAAAGCCGAGCGCAGCGCTACGCGTCGTAGTCGTCGTCGAACCGCTCGTTCATCTCCCGCTCCGCGTCGTCCGCGCCCCGCGGGTTCTGACGGCCGCGCTCGGACTCGGGCTGGTGCTGCCCGCCACGCTGCGGCTGGTGCTGGCCACCGCGCTGCGGCTGCTGCTTGCCGCGCTGGCCGGCCCGCTCACGCGCCTGACCGATCTTGTCCTGGCCCTGGTCCTGCCACTCGTTGGCCTTGTCCTGCATCTGGTCCTTCATACCCATGTGGGTTCACCTCTGTGAGGATCGTGGGGCGGCCCCTCGGTGGGGCCTCGACCAGATTCACACGGCCCAACACGGAGCGCATGTGGATCAGTTACGGTACGTAGCGCGGGCCGCCTCATCCGCCGCCCCACCTGCGCCGACGAGCCCGGAACTCATCCCCTGGAGCCGGGGGGCGAACCGCTTCATCTCCCGCTGGCCGACGGTCCCGATGAGCGCCGGCAGGTACCCGCGCACGCCCTGCATCCCGCGCAGCCACCACTGCCCGTACACGTGCGCCGAGCGCCGCTCGATCCCGGCCACGAGCCGGTCCACGGCGGGCCCGAGCGGGTACGTCTTGTTCGACGGCCAGGGCAGCCGCTGCCGCAGCTCCCGCATCACGTCGTCCTGGTCGGCGCCGCGCACCATGTCGGTGTCGGTCCAGGACAGGTAGCCGACGCCGACGCGCACGCCCTGGTAGCCGACCTCGGCGCGCAGACTGTGCGCGTACGCCTCCACGCCGGACTTGGACGCGCAGTACGCCGTCATCATCGGCGCCGGCGTGATCGCGGCGAGCGAGGCGATCTGGAGCAGATAGCCCCGGCTCTCCACCAGCACCGGCAGGAACGCCCGCGCGGTCACCGCCGATCCGATGAGGTTCACCTCGATCACCCGCCGCCAGGCCGCCGGGTCGGAGTCGGCGAACGGACCGCCCGTCGCCACACCGGCGTTGGCGACCACGATGTCGACCTTCCCGAACCGCTCCTTCACCTCCCGCGCGACCCTGGCCATGGTCTCGTGGTCGGTGACGTCGGCGTACCAGTACGCGCTCTCGCTGTGCAGCCGCCCGGAGACGTCCTTGAGCGCCTCCTCCTCCAGGCCGACCAGCGCCACCTTCACCCCGCGCGCGGACAGCTTGCGCGCCAGCAGCTCACCGACGCCGCGCGCCGCCCCGGTGACGACCGCGACCTGCCCCTCCAGACTGACCTTGCTCATGCGCCCTCCCTGATCTGCGCGGGGATGGAACCGGGCCCGGATTCCTGCCCGGAACCGGCCCCGGTGACATACGTGGTGACGAGTTCCCGGATCTTCCCGGCCACCGGCTCGGGGGCCTCGATCGGGGTCATGTGGCCGATGCCGGGCAGCTCGGTGAGCCCGACGCAGTTCGGCAGCGCGGCGACCAGCGCGCGGGCGTGCACGGGGGGCGTGAGCCGGTCGGACGTGCCGTGCACGATCGCGGTGGGCACGCGCAACTCCCGTACGCCGTGGTCGAGATCGAGCGCCTCCAGGACGGCGCCCCACGCATGGCGCGCGGCGCGCGGGCAGGCGTGCACGATCCGCGCGCACGCCTCCACCATGTGCGGGGCGGAACCGGCGCCCATGGTGGCGTACTTGAGGACGCTCTTGGCGACCGGCGTGACCGGCCCGAGCGGAGCGCTCGAACCGAGGATGCGCCCCGTGACCCAGGTGCGCACCCGCCCCGCGCGCAACGGCAGCACGCGCGCCTCCGCCACCAGCCGCGAGCTGCCGGTGCTGCACAGCAGGACGGCGGCGGCGTGTGCGCGGAAGACGGGCCGCGTGGCGGCGGCCATGACGGTCATGCCGCCCATGGAGTGGCCGACAATCAGCGCCTTCTCCCCGGGCGCGAGGGTCTCCACGAGCACCGCTTCCAGGTCGTCCGCCAGCGCATGGGTGGTGCACGCCGGGCTCGCGGGACTGCGCCCGTGCCCCCGCTGGTCGTACGTGATCACCCGGTGGTCGGCCGCCAGGTCCCGCAACTGCGCGGCCCAGAAGGCGGTCGAGCAGGTCCAGCCGTGGGAGAGGACGACCGGGGGCGCGCCCTCGGGGCCGTGCACCTCGACGTGCAACCGCGCGCCGTCGGCGGAGACGACGGTGAGTTCACGGGCGGGGGCGGGCGGGGCGTACGGGCCGGAGGCGACAGGCGTGATCCGGCTCACGCGGCGCCCTCGCCCGACTGAGCGCCCCCGGCGCGCACCGGCTCCCGCTCCGTACGCCCGGCCGCACCCGCCGCCGCGTGCGCACCGGAGCCGGCGTCCTTCGCGCCGGGCTTGCGGACGACCTCGTACTCCCCGAGGTCCACCCGCCGCGTCGCGCGCCGGAACTCGGTCGTCGTACCGGGCCAGATGGTGGTGTTGCGCCCGCTGGCGTCGAGGTACCAGCTGGTGCAGCCGCCGGTGTTCCACACGGTCCGCTTCATGCGCTCCTGGACCTTGTGGTTCCACGCCTCGACGGCCGCCGGCCGGGCATCGAGGGCCGCACGGCCGCCGAGGACGTCCAGTTGCCGCAGATAGTCGGCCAGGTAGTTCAGCTGGGACTCGATCATGAGGATCATGGAGGAGTTCCCGAGACCGGTGTTGGGCCCGATGATCGTCATCCAGTTCGGGAACCCGGCGGCCGAGGCACCGCGCAGCGCCCGCATGCCGCTCTTCCAGGAGTCGGCGAGCGTGATTCCCTCCGCGCCGACCACGCGCTCGGCGATGGGCATGTCCGTGACGTGGAAGCCGGTGCCGAAGATGATCGCGTCGACCTCGGTCTCCGTACCGTCGGCCGCGACGACCGTGGACCCCCGCACCTCGCTGAGCCCGCTGGTGACGACGTCCACATTCGGCTTGGCCAGCGCCGGGTAGTAGGTGCTGGAGAGCAGGATCCGCTTGCAGCCGATGCGGTAGCCGGGGGTGAGCTTGGCGCGCAGGGCCGGGTCCTTGATGGCGCGGGCCATGTTGCGCTTGGCGAGCTGTTCGACGAGGCCGAGTTCGTCGGGACGCTTGGTGAACGCCTGGACCTGGAGTTCCCGGATGCCCCACAGCAGCCCGCGCCGCAGCTGGGTGGTGAGCGGCACGGCCCGGTGCAGCCGCCGCTCGGCGCCGCTGATGGCCCGGTCGACGCGGGGCATCACCCACGGCGGGGTGCGCTGGAAGAGGGTGAGCCGGCCGACCTGGGGCTGGATGGCGGGCACGATCTGGATGGCCGAGGCGCCGGTGCCGACCATGGCGACGCGCTTGCCGCGCAGGTCGTAGTCGTGGTTCCAGCGCGCGGAGTGGAACACCTCGCCGGGGAACGAGTCCAGTCCCGGGATCTCGGGGACCTTCGGGTCGGACAGCGGCCCGGTCGCGGAGACCACGACGTCGGCGGAGTACGAGCCGCGCGTGGTCTCGATGTTCCACCGCAGGTTGTCGGCGTCCCAGCTCATCAGCTTGACCTCGGAGTCGAGCCGCAGGTGCGGACGCAGCCCGAACAGGTCGGTGACGTGCTCCAGGTAGGCGCGGATGTGCCGCTGCCCGGAGAAGGTGCGCGGCCACTCGGGGTTGGGCGCGAAGGAGAAGGAGTACAGATGGGACGGGACGTCGCAGGCGCACCCCGGATAACTGTTGTCCCGCCAGGTGCCGCCGACGCTGTCGGCCCGCTCCAGGACGACGAAGTCGGTGATCCCCTCGCGGCGCAGCCGCACGGCCGCCCCCAGCCCGCCGAATCCGGACCCGATCACCGCCACCCGTACATGCTCGTGCTCGGCCATCCCGTAAGCCTCCACGCATCACCTCGGACTCTGCCAGTGAACACTGGCGCAATGGGACTGTAGAGCAGCTCCGTACCGAGCGGTAGGGGGCGGGGGAAGGAAAGTTACCGGCGGTACGCCATAGGCTGCGGGTGTGGCAGAGGACGTGACAGCGGACGCAGAACACCCCGCACCCGGGCGCGAGTACCGCATGGAGGAACTGGCCGGCCTGGCCGGCATCACCGTGCGCACCCTGCGCTTCTACCGCGAACGCAAGCTGCTGCCGCCACCCCGCCGCGCGGGCCGCATAGCCTGGTACGACGACCATCACCTGGCCCGCCTGCGCACCATCGCCGCCCTGCTGGAGCGCGGCCACACGCTGAACGGCATCGCGGAGCTGGCCGAGGCCTTCGACCACGGGCGCGACGTCGCCGACCTGCTCGGCGTCGGCACCCCCACCGAGGAGGAGCCGGTCCGCCTCACCCCCGAGGAACTCGCCGCGCGCTTCGAGGGCGAGGTCACCCCCGAGAACCTCGCCGCCGCGATGGACCTCGGTTACCTCGGCACGGACGGCGACGAGATCGTCCACATCAGCCGCCGCCTGCTGGACGTCTCCTCCGCGCTGGTCCGCGAGGGCATCCCGCTCGGCGAGGTCCTCGCGGCCGGCGCCCGCGTCCGCGAACACGCCGACGCCCTGGCGGAACTCTTCGCCGACCTGGTCCTGCGCCACGCGCCCGAGGAGGACCTCCACCGGCTGCGCCCGCTGGCCCGCAGCGTGGTGGAGGCCGAGCTGTCCCTGGCCCTGGACCGGCGGGTCACCAAGGACGGGACCGGCCGGTGACCTACAGGTCGTAGACGACGGTCACCGGCGCGTGGTCGGACCACCGCTCGGCGTGCGTCGCCGCCCGCTCCACGAACCCCTTGACCGCCCGGCCGGCCAGCCCGGGAGTGGCGACCTGGTAGTCGATACGCCACCCCGTGTCGTTGTCGAAGGCCCGCCCGCGGTACGACCACCAGGTGTACGGCCCCTCGACCCCGGGGTGCAGGGCACGTACGACGTCGACGTAGCCGCCCTCTTCCGGAGTGAACACCCGGCCCAGCCACTCCCGTTCCTCGGGCAGGAAGCCGGAGTTCTTGGTGTTGCCGCGCCAGTTCTTGAGGTCGGCCTGCTGGTGGGCGATGTTCCAGTCACCGCAGACGACCACCTCGCGCCCGTCGGCCGCGGCCCGCACGCGCAGTTCCTTGAGGTGGGCGAGGAACTCCCCCATGAAACGGAGCTTCTCGTCCTGCCGCTCGGTGCCCACCTCGCCGGAGGGCAGATAGAGGGAGACGACCGTCACACCGGGCAGGTCGGCCTCGACATAGCGCCCGCTCCCGTCGAACTCCCGCGAGCCCCACCCGATCCGCACCCGGTCGGGCTCGCGCCGCGTGTACAGCGAGACCCCCGCCCGCCCCTTGGCGGCGGCCGGCGCGTGCACGACGTGCCAGCCCGCGGGCTCCCTGACCTCCTCGGGCAGTTGGTGCGGCTCGGCGCGCACCTCCTGCAGACAGACGACGTCCGCGGAGGTCCGGGCGAGCCACTCCACGAAGCCCTTCTTGGCGGCGGCCCGCAGTCCGTTCACGTTCACCGAGGTCACAGTCAGCACCAGGGCACGATACCGGCACACTGGACGGAGTCCTGAACGCCCGGGACCCCCGCCACGCATAGAAGTACGATATCCAGCATGATTATTCGCCGCGTCCGCTTCGACCACCCCGACGCCCTGAAGCTCAACGACGAGGTCCAGGCCGAGTACCACCTGCGCTACGGCGACGGCGGCGACGCCACAGCCCTCGGCCTCACCGACTTCGACCCGCCCCGGGGCGTCTACCTGATCGCGTACGACGAGGACGACCACCCCGTGGCCACCGGCGGCTGGCGCAGCCAGGACCACAACGACGAGGGCAACGCGGACGGCGACGCCGAACTCAAGCGCATGTTCGTGATCGACCGCATGCGCGGCCGGGGCCTCGCGCGCCGCATCCTGGCGGAACTGGAAGAGGACGCCCGCACGGCCGGCCGCCTCCGCATGGTCCTGGAAACCGGCACCAAGCAGCCGGAAGCCGTCGCCCTCTACACCTCCAGCGGCTACGAACCGTGCACCAAGTTCGGCTACTACCGCCACCACGCGGAGAGCCTCTGCTTCGCGAAGCAGCTCTGAGGCGCACACGATGAAGCCCCTGTCGACTACTGCCGACAGGGGCTTCATGCTGCGTGGACCTGAGGGGATTCGAACCCCTGGCCCCCTCGATGCGAACGAGGTGCGCTACCGGACTGCGCCACAGGCCCTTGCAACGAGTGAAACTTTAGCATCCCGATCGAGGTGCTCGGAAATCCGCTCCCTGACTGGTCAGGGCCGGGGCCGCGAAGGGGGGCCGATCACTCGTTGGCCGCGCGCGGCCGGTCGTCCTCCTCGAACTGGTCGAACTGGTCGAAGAGCGGCGTGCGGCCGCGCTCGCGGGCCCGGCGCGCCGAAGCCGCGCGGCGCGCGTCGCTGCGGTCGTCCGCCGGCTTGTCCCCGGACGCGGAGGGCTCCTCGGAGGTCCCGGCCTGCGGCGCCCGGTCCGCCTCGTGCTCGGGGGCGACGGCGCTGGAGCGCGCCGAGCTCCACGTGTCCGGCGCCCCCAGGTCCACACCGGAGGTCGCTCGCGGGGCGACCGGCGCGGTCACGTACGTCGGCAGCGGTACCGGCACCGGGTCCCAGCTGTCGCCGTGCCCGGGCCGCCGCTGCCGCTCGCGCTGCTGGTCGACCCACTCGGCGTGGTCGGTCTGCTCCACGAGGGCGCGCCGGTCGGCGGCGAGCGCGGAGAGCCCGGTGTCCGTGTCGACGGCCGGTCCGTCCTCCGGTTCGTCGGCGCCGGCGTCGGTTTCGAGGGGTGCCCGTCGGCGCGGCTGGCGCTCCCGCAGCCGCTGGGCCGCGACCTCGGCGCTCCGCCGGTCCATCTGGTACGCGAAGCGACGGCGCTCCTGGGAGCGCAGATAGGCGATGTAGCCGCTGAGCAGGACAGCCGGCACGCCGGGCGCCCAGAGGAAGGCCAGGCCGCCCACGGCGGCGACGACCGCGCCGAGGGTGAAGGCGACGAAGAGCACCACGGTGGTGCGCCGACGGCGCGCGAGTACCTTCATGCGCTGGGCACGCGCTGCCGCCGCCTCCGCCGAGGCGGGGCGCCGCGCCGCGGGCACGCGCTTCCGGGCCGGCCCTGACCCCGCCGCGGGTGCGGTCGCGGAGCGGGACGCGGGCACGGACGCGGACCTGGGCGGCGCCGGGGCGGCGGTCTGCTCGCGCGCCGCCTCCCCGGCCGGGGGCGTCTCCAGCCCGATGTCCGCGTTGACCTGACGGCGGGTCGGAGGCATGGCGAAGGCCCGGACGTCCACCGAATCGGTGACGACGTCCGGCTCCCCGGCGTCCGGCTCCCCCTCCTGGGAGGAGCGCGCCCGCAGGTCCTTGGCGTATCGGCGCTCCATGCCCGCCCGTCCGGACAGCAGCCGGATGGCGGTGCTGAAGCGTTCCGTCGGACGGGCCTCGTTCAGCTCGTCCTGCCTACGGAGCCACATCGGCACCAAGTAGGCGGCCCAGGCCCCGACGATGACTGCGTAGATGAGGCCGCTGCTGCTCACGTCTCACACCGTAGAGGGGTTTGCATGAGGCCATCCGCCAATTGGGCCGGTGTGTCGCACGATCTGGCTGATATTTCCAGCTTTTTTTGCGACCGATGCGATCAGCGGACTGCCACGGTGGCGCATTTACCCGCCCCAAGACGGTCATTCGTCGGCGGTCGACCCCTAAAATTCGAACACCTATTCAATTTCGGTGGGCTAGCCGGGATTCCCCTCGCGTTGCGCGTCCCGCGCGCGTGCGCGCTGCCAGCGCGTGAGGAGGCCGTCCGGTACCTCTTCCGCGGTGAGCGCGAAGACCAGGTGGTCGCGCCAGGCCCCGTCGATGTGCAGATAACGCGGCCGGAGCCCCTCCTCGCGGAATCCGAGTTTCTCCACGACACGGCGGCTCGGCCGGTTCTCGGGCCGAATGCAGACCTCGATACGGTGCAGCCCGACCGCGCGGAAACAGTGGTCCACAACGAGCGCGACGGCCGTCGGCATCACACCGCGCCCGGCCACCGCCTCGTCCACCCAGTAGCCGATGTGCCCCGAGCACATCGACCCCCAGGTGATCCCCGCGACCGTCAACTGCCCGACGAGGCGCCCCTGGTGCTCGATGACGAACGGCAGCATCCGGCCCGCGCCCGCCTCGGAACGCAGGTGCCTGACCATCTGCCGGTAGGTCGGCCGGTGCGTGATCGGTCCGCTCGGCGTGGGCGGCGGAATGGTCGCCTCCCAGGGGCGCAGCCAGTCCCGGTTGCGCCGGTTCACCTCGCGCCAGGCCCGCTGGTCGCGCAGCTTTATCGGCCGGAGGACGACATCGCCGTCCGCCAGCACGGCGGGCCAGGAAGAGCCGTTCAGCTCGCACCCCCACCACTGGGTCTGCGGTGGTCGCCGCCGCGCAGCTGGTCGACGGCGTGGGTCAGGAGCGGCTCCAGCACCGCGAGACCGTCCTTCACCCCGCCCGTGGAACCCGGCAGGTTGACGATCAGCGTCCGCCCCGCCACACCGGCGAGGCCGCGGGACAGCGCCGCCGTCGGCACCTTCTCCCGGCCGAACGCGCGGATGGCCTCGGCGATGCCCGGCACCTCGTGGTCGAGCACCGCGCGGGTCGCCTCGGGCGTCCGGTCGGTGGGCGAGACACCGGTACCCCCGGTGGTCACGATGACGTCGTAGCAGGCCGCCACGCCCGCGCGCAGCGCCTCCGCCACGGGCTCCCCGTCCGGGACCACCCGGGGCCCGTCGACGGCGAATCCGAGGCCCTTGAGGCCGTCGGCGACCATCGGGCCGCCCCGGTCCTCGTAGACCCCCGCGGCGGCCCGGTTGGAGGCGGTGACCACCAGCGCGCGGTAGGTCATGACCGGCTCCAGTGGCCCGACTTGCCGCCCGTCTTCTCCTCCACGCGCACGTCCGTGATGACCGCTCCCTTGTCGACCGCCTTCACCATGTCGATCACGGTGAGCGCGGCGACCGTCACCGCGGTGAGGGCCTCCATCTCGACACCCGTGCGGTCCGTCGTCTTCACGGTGGCCAGGATCTCGACGGCGTCGTCCGCGACCGACAGATCCAGTCTCACACCCGACACCGACAACGGATGGCACAGCGGGATCAGGTCCGGGGTCCGTTTGGCGCCCATGATGCCCGCGATACGCGCGGTGGCCAGGGCGTCACCCTTGGGCACCCCCTCGCCGCGCAGCAGCTCGACCACGCGCGGGGAGACGAGGACCCGGCCGCTGGCACGGGCGGTGCGCGCGGTCACGTCCTTCCCGGATACGTCGACCATGCGGGCCGCGCCCGCCTCGTCGATGTGGGTCAGTCGGTCCTGCGTACTCATGATGTGCGGCGCTCCCGGTCCGGGCCCGTCGCGGTGCGGCGCACGGGCCTGTGTGCGCGACACGGTACCGCCAAGCGGACGCGCGTACCGGACCAGGATCGCCCCGGTGCCCGGCGGGCGCGCGTCAGCCGAGCAGCACGACCTCCAGCTCGGTGCCGGATTCGACGGTCTCCACGTCCTCGGGGACGATGATCAGCGCGTCCGCGTGCGCCAGCGCGGCGACCAGGTGGGAGCCCGCGCCCCCGACGGGGATCACCTCGCCGTCCGCGTACGCCCCGCGCAGGAACTGGCGGCGCCCCTTGGGCGAGCGCAGCGTCCTCTCCGCCTTCACGACGGCCCGCGCGCGGGGGCGGTGCACGTCCGGCAGGCCCATGAGCGCGCGGATGGCGGGGCGGACGAACAACTCGAAGGAGACGTACGACGACACCGGGTTGCCGGGCAGCGCCAGCAGGGGGGTGTGGTCCGGGCCGATGGAACCGAAGCCCTGGGGCTTGCCCGGCTGCATGGCGAGCTTGCGGAAGTCGATGCCCGCGCCCGCCTCGTCCTCGTCGCCGACGTGCGCCAGCGCCTCCTTGACGACGTCGTACGCGCCGACGCTCACCCCGCCCGTGGTCACCATCAGGTCCGCGCGGACGAGCTGGTCCTCGATGGTGGAGCGCAGCGTCTCCGCGTCGTCCGCGACGGCGCCCACCCGGTAGGCGATGGCGCCGGCATCGCGCGCGGCGGCGGTGAGGGCGAAGCTGTTGGAGTCGTAGATCTGGCCGTGGGCCAACGCCTCGCCGGGCTGCACGAGTTCACTGCCGGTGGAGACGACGACCACGCGCGGGCGCGGGCGCACGCGGACCGTGCCGCGGCCGATCGCGGCGAGCAGCGCGATCTGCGGCGGGCCGAGGATCGTCCCGGCCTCCAGGGCGCGTTCGCCGGCCCGCACGTCGCTGCCCTTGTCGCGCACGTGCGCGCGTGCCTCGGCGGAGCGGTGCACGCGCACCTGCCCCTGCGCGCCCTCGGGAGCCAGGCTGCGCGCGCGCATGCCGCTGACCGGGCCCTCGCCGAGGCCGCCGTCGGTCCACTCGACCGGTACGACGGTTTCGGCGCCCGGCGGCAGCGGTGCGCCGGTCATGATGCGGACCGCCTGGCCGGGGCCCACCCGCGCCGGGTCGGCCGCGCCCGCCGCGGCGTCCCCGACGACGTCGAGGACGGCCGGGAACTCCTCGCCGGCGCCCGCGATGTCCGCGACCCGCACCGCGTACCCGTCCATGGAGCTGTTGTCGAACGGGGGCAGCGACACCGGCACCAGCACGTCGTCGACCAGGACACAGCCCTGGGCGTCGAGGAGTTGCAGCTCGATCGGCTCCAGGGGGCGCACGGTCGAGAGGATGTCCTCCAGGTGCTCGTCCACCGACCACGGCTGGTCGGGGTCGTGCGGGCGGGTCGCGGCGCTGCTCAAGACTGCTGCATCTCCTCGGCTACGTAACTGCGGAGCCAGGTCCGGAAGTCCGGGCCCAGGTCTTCACGTTCGCATGCGAGTCTGACAATGGCACGCAGATAGTCGCCACGGTCTCCGGTGTCATAGCGGCGGCCCTTGAAGACGACACCGTGCACCGGGCCGCCGGTCTTCTCGTCCTGGGCGAGCTGCTGGAGGGCGTCGGTCAGCTGGATCTCGCCACCGCGGCCGGGCTCGGTCGTGCGCAGTATGCCGAAGACGTGGGGGTCGAGGACATAGCGGCCGATGATCGCGTAGTTCGACGGGGCGTCCGCCGGGTCCGGCTTCTCCACCAGGCCGGTCACCTTCACCACGTCGCCGTCGGCGCCGGGTTCGACCGCCGCGCAGCCGTAGAGGTGGATCTGCTCGGGCGCGACCTCCATGAGCGCGATCACGCTGCCGCCGTGCCGCTCCTGCACCTCGATCATGCGCTGGAGCAGCGGGTCGCGCGGGTCGATCAGGTCGTCGCCGAGCAGGACGGCGAAGGGCTCCTGGCCGACGTGCGGCTCGGCGCACAGCACGGCGTGGCCGAGGCCCCTGGGGTCGCCCTGGCGCACGTAGTGCATCGTGGCCAGATCGCTGGACTCCCGCACCTTCGAGAGGCGTTCGGCGTCGCCCTTCTTCTCCAGCGCCGACTCCAGCTCGTAGTTGCGGTCGAAGTGGTCTTCGAGGGGGCGCTTGTTGCGACCGGTGATCATGAGCACGTCGTCGAGCCCCGCCGACACGGCCTCCTCGACCACGTACTGGATCGCCGGCTTGTCCACGACCGGCAGCATCTCCTTGGGAGTGGCCTTGGTGGCCGGCAGGAACCGGGTGCCGAGGCCCGCTGCGGGAATGACAGCCTTGCTGATCCTGGGGTGCGACTGAGTCATGCCCGCAACCTTATCCGGTGCCTTTGTGGGTTATCTGTGGCTCCGATTTGGTTGACCCTTGTATGGCTGCAATGAGTAGAAGGGCGCGGGAACGACCCGTGGAACACGTAGGACGCAGCGGCGAGCCTGACAAGCGATGGTTGCGCCGGGAGTTCCTCTCGATGAGGAACAGGTTGACGGACGATGACGTCCGCGAGGCGGGACGCGCGCTGGCCGGACACGCCCTGCGGCTGCCCGAGCTGGCGCGGGCGCGCACGGTGGCGGCGTACGTCTCGGTGGGCGGCGAACCGGACACCCGCGCGCTGCTGGACGCGCTGCGCGCGCGAGGGGTGCGTGTCCTGCTCCCCGCGCTGTTGCCCGACAACGACCTGGACTGGGGCGAGTACACCGGCCCGGACTCCCTGACGGAGATCCGGCACGGCGGGAAGATGGCGCTGTTCGAGCCCGCCGGCGCCCGCCTCGGCCCGAGCGCCGTGACGCGGGCGGACGTCGTCCTGCTGCCCGGGCTCGCGGTGGACGCGCGCGGGATGCGGCTGGGGCGCGGCGGCGGCTCGTACGACCGCGTGCTGGACCGGCTGGAGCGCGCGGGGGCACGCCCCCGGCTCGTGGTGCTGCTGTACGACACGGAGGTCGTCGTCCGCGTCCCGGCGGAGGCGCACGACAAGCCGGTGCACGCGGTGGTGACGCCCTCCGGCACCCGCCACTTCACCGGCGACTGACCGGGCGGCGACGCGAAACGGCCCTCCACGCGCGCGTGGAGGGCCGTTTCGATGATCCGCCGGTTCGCCGGTGAGCCGGTTCGGCTCAGCGGCTCACGGCTTGAGGACGAGGGTGTCGCTCGTGCTCTTGCCGACCGCCTTGGCGGAGAAGGACCAGGGAAGCAGCTCGCCCTTGGCCCACTTGCCGGTCTGGTCCGTGTAGTGCGCGCTGAAGGCGTGCCCCGAGGCGCCGGTCAGGTTGATCCACTTGGACTTGTCGAGGTCGGCGAGGTTGACGACCATCCGCATGGACGGCACCCAGACCACGTTGTAGCCGCCGGCGGCGTTCCAGCCGGTCGCGTTCACGGTGGCCTCGCCGCCGCTGAGCTTCCAGGGGCCGCGGTTGAGCACGTACTGGAGGATCTCGGGGCCCTCGGTGCCGAGCGTCTGGTTCTTCAGGAACAGGCGGTGCAGCCGGCCCCAGCTCCAGGTGTCGATGTCCTTGCCGAGCTTGGCGGTCAGCTCCCAGCGGGCGTCGATCATGGCGCGGGCGAAGAGCTGGTCGCGGTTGTTCGCGGCCGGGCGGGTGCCGGACTTGGGCGTCTTCCACCAGTCGCTGTCCGGCTTGTCCATCAGGGTGCGCACGACCTCGAACCAGCGGTCGCCGCCGTCCGGCTGCGCCTGGTCGGCGTCCCGCTCACCGCACTCGCGGACCTTGGTGTCCTCGTCCACCGGGCCGGTGCTGTCGATCTTGTCGACCCGCAGGCACTGGCCCTTGACGCGCAGTTCCTTGGGCAGCTTGTTGCCGAAGGCGAGCTTCAGGATGTTGCGCCAGACGGCGTTGAAGTACGCCGCCGCGCCGGAGTCGGCTTCCTGGGTGTAGTCCCAGCCCTCCAGGAGCTTCTGCGCCTCGCGGACGTCCGGGTCCTTCAGGTTGAGCTTCAGCAGCTTGGGCACCAGGAGCTTGGCGATCTCGCTGCTGTTGTCCAGCTGCATCTGGCGCATGTCGTCGGTGGAGATCTTGCCGCCGTCCTTGATCTTGGACTCGATCAGGTCGGTGATGCGCTGGCTGCGGGTGCCGTAGCCCCAGTCGGTGGTGAGGGTGTACGGGTACTTGTCCTTGTCGACCACGGCCTGGTTGGCGGTGACGATGTAGCCGCGCTTGGGGTCGTACTCGTAGGGCAGCTCGTCCTGCTTGATGAAGCCGGTCCACTTGTACTTCGAGTCCCAGCCCGGTGCCGGGATGGAGCCGTCGTCCGCTGCGGAGCGGGTGGGGATCTTGCCGGGCAGGGTGTAGCCGATGTGCTCGCTGTCGGCGTAGACCAGGTTCTGCGAGGGGACGTCGAACAGTGCGGCCGCCTGCCGGAAGTCGCTCCAGTCCGCGGCCTTGTCGAGCGCGAAAACGGCGTCCATGGAGGTGCCCGGGTCGAGCGCGGTCCACCTCAGGGCGATGCCGTAGCCGTCGCCGCGGTCGGGCGCGGCCGTGTTGACGGTGGCCTTCTTGCCGACCTGCACGAGTTCGTCGTCGCGGTCGGAGAGCAGCGGCATCCCGTCCCGGGTCTGGCGGACGACGATCGACTTGGACGTGCCGCCGGCGACCTTGATGGTCTCCTCGCGGGTCGTGAACGGCCGGATCTTGCCGTCGGACAGATACCCGTTCGCGGTCACCTTCTCCAGGTACAGGTCGGTGACGTCGACCCCGGAGTTGGTCATGCCCCAGGCGATCTTCCCGTTGTGCCCGATGATCACACCGGGCATGCCGGCAAAGGTGTAGCCGGTGACGTCGTACTGGCACTTGCTGGAGACGGTCCGGCAGTGCAGGCCCATCTGGTACCAGACGGACGGCAGGGACGCCGACAGGTGCGGGTCGTTGGCGAGCAGCGGCTTGCCGGTGATGGTGTACTTCCCGGACACCACCCAGGAGTTGGAGCCGATGCCCTGGCCGTTCACGCCGACGGCGGTCGGCAGGTCGTCCAGGACCTTGTAGAGGCCCGACAGCTGGCTCGTGAGGCCCGATCCGGTCCCGCCCGAGGCGGACGAGCCGGTGGTGCCCTGCGTACCGGTCGTGCCCTGCGTGCCGGTCGTGCCCTGCGTGCCGGTCGTGCCCTGCGTGCCCGTGGAGGTGCTCGTGGAGCCGCCCTGCCGGAAGGTCTTCGTCAGCTCGTCGTACTGGCCTTCCTGCACGATCGGCTTGTTGCGGCTCGCGGGGTACTGCGGGTACAGGTCCTGGATCTGCTGCGGGCCGAGCCGGCTGGTCATCAGCGCGCGGTCGATCTCGTCCTGCATGTTGCCGCGCAGGTCCCAGGCCATGGCCTTGAGCCACGAGACGGAGTCGACCGGGGTCCACTTCTGCGGCTTGTAGTCGTTGGTGAAGCCCAGGGCCGCGTACTCCAGGGAGATGTCCTTGCCGTCCTTGCCCTGGAGGTAGGCGTTGACTCCCTTGGCGTACGCCTGGAGGTACTTCTTCGTGGCGGCCGACAGCTTGGTGTCGTACTCCTTCTCGGCGACCCGGTCCCAGCCGAGGGTGCGCAGGAACTCGTCGTTCTTGACCTGCCCCTGGCCGAACATCTCCGACAGGCGCCCGGAGGTCATGTGCCGGCGCACGTCCATCTCGTAGAACCGGTCCTGCGCCTGGACGTAGCCCTGTGCCATGAACAGGTCCTCGTCCGAGGAGGCGTAGATCTGCGGGATGCCGTAGCCGTCCCGCTTCACGTCGACCGGGCCGGACAGGCCCTGGAGCGAGATCGAGCCGGTGGTCTGCGGGAGGGAGGCGCGGACGGTGCTGATCGACCAGTAAGCGCCGTAGGCGATGCCTCCGATGATGGCCAGGACCAGCACGAGCACGAGGAGTCGGGCTTTGCGCCCCTTCTTCCTGCCTGACGTGACGGACGTGGCACCGGTGGTGGCGGTGTCACCCGTTGTGGCGGTGGTGTTCGGGGGCATCGCTGTCCTTGCTGTCCTAACGCGAGCGGCAGGTCGGGCTGTGACTTTGAATGAGCGCTGGAGCAACCATAGGCGCAGGGCCCTGTCCCCCTTGACGCGGAGTCGGGAACCGGCGTGCACGAGCGTTCGATCTTGCCCCGCCGAGCGTCAAGAAAGCGTCAAGAGTTAGGTAAGGTAACGAAGTACTTGGGTGCGGTGCGCCGCAGCCTCGGGCTTGTGTACGTGCGTTCGCGCGCCCCCGCGCGCGGGCCAAGGAAGGGAACCGCCGCTGACTGTCCACCACCTCAACCAGCTCCTGCTCGTCTGCTCCGTCGTCCTGCTCGTCGCCGTCGCGGCCGTCCGGATCTCCTCCCGCAGCGGGCTCCCCAGCCTGCTCGTCTACCTGGCCATCGGCGTCCTCATGGGCCAGGACGGCATCGGCGACATCCGGTTCGACAGCGCCGAAGTGACCCAGGTCATGGGATACGCGGCCCTGGTCGTCATCCTCGCCGAGGGCGGCCTGGGCACGAAGTGGAAGGAGACCCGGCCGATCCTGGCGTCCGCCTCCGTCCTGGCTACCGCGGGCGTCGCGATCAGCGTGGGTGTCACGGCCGCGGGCGCGCACTATCTGGTGGGGCTGGAATGGCGGCAGGCACTCATCATCGGTGCGGTGGTGTCGTCCACGGACGCGGCGGCGGTGTTCTCCGTCCTGCGCAGAATTCCCCTCCCCGCGCGCGTGACGGGCACGCTGGAGGCCGAGTCCGGCTTCAACGACGCCCCGGTGGTCATCCTGGTCGTCGCCTTCTCCACCGCGGGGCCGGTCGAGCACTGGTACGTCCTGCTGGGCGAGATCGTCCTGGAGCTGGCCATCGGCGCGGCCATCGGGCTCGCGGTGGGCTGGTTCGGCTCCTGGGGGCTCAAGCACGTGGCGCTGCCCGCCTCCGGTCTGTACCCGATCGCCGTGATGGCCATCGCCGTCACCGCCTACGCCGCCGGCGCGCTCGCCCACGGCAGCGGCTTCCTCGCGGTCTACCTCGCCTCGATGACGCTCGGCAACGCGAAACTCCCCCACTGGCCCGCCACGCGCGGGTTCGCCGAGGGGCTCGGCTGGATCGCCCAGATCGGCATGTTCGTCGTCCTCGGCCTGCTCGTCACCCCGCACGAGCTGGGCGACGACGTCTGGCCCGCCCTGGTCATCGGGCTCGTGCTGACCATGCTGGCCCGTCCGCTGAGCGTGATCCTCAGCCTGGCGCCGTTCCGCGTGCCGTGGCAGGAGCAGACCCTCATGTCGTGGGCCGGTCTGCGCGGTGCCGTGCCCATCATCCTGGCGACCATCCCGATGGTGAACGGCGTCGCCGGCAGCCGCCGCATCTTCAACATCGTCTTCGTCCTGGTCGTCGTGTACACCCTCGTCCAGGGGCCGACGCTGCCCTGGCTGGCGCGCAAGCTGCGCCTGGGCGAGCAGGGCGAGGCCTCCGACCTCGGCATCGAGTCGGCGCCCCTGGAGCGGCTGCGCGGCCACCTGCTGTCCGTCACGGTCCCCGAGGGCTCGCGGATGCACGGTGTGGAGGTCAACGAGCTGCGGCTGCCGCCGGGCGCCGCCGTCACCCTGGTGGTGCGCGAGGGCGAATCGTTCGTCCCGCTGCCCACGACGGTGCTGCGCCGGCGCGACGAGCTGCTGGTCGTCGCCACGGACCCGGTCCGCGACGCGGCGGAACGACGCCTGCGCGCGGTGGCCCACGGCGGCAAGCTGGCGGGGTGGCTCGGCACCGACGGGCAGGAGCGGGTGCGGTGAGCGCGCGCCGGGCAGGCCCGAGTCACCGGGGTGTTGCGGGGCCCTCACACGGGCACCGAACACAGGTGTCCGCGCCCCATGGTGCTCGTTTTCACAGGAGCGCAAACCCCGCCCCCTGTATTATCAAGGCACCCTGATCGAACCAACTCTGCCTGACGCAGAGCTGGCGCGACCCGTATGGCGGCCGGTACGCCCTCCGCAGTGGCCCCGGTATCTACCGCAGTTCCGCGCAAGAGGACAGCTCTCGGCGCCCCCGCACGGGCGCGCTACCAGGCGGTAGAAAGGCACGGGCCGTGGCGTCCACGGTCACCCCCGAGCCGGCGGAGAACTCGCCGGCTTCGTCCCGCCCGGGATACGGACAGCTGCTGCGCACCCGCGGCGCCTGGACGTTCCTGCTTCCCGGCTTCGCGGCGCGCCAGCCGTTCGCGATGCTCACGATCTCGATCGTGCTGCTCGTGCAGCACACCACCGGCTCGTACGGCGCCGCGGGCGCCGTCGCGGCCGCCACCGGTGTCTCCATGGCGGTGTTCGCGCCGTACAGCGGGCGCCTCGCCGACCGCTACGGCCAGCGCGCCGTGCTGCTTCCCGGCGTCCTGGTGCACGCGCTGGCGGGCCTGTCCCTGACGGCGCTCGCGCTGGCGCACGCCCCGTTGTGGGCGCTGTTCCTCGCCGCCGTCCCCACCGGCGCCTCGGTACCGCAGGTTGGCCCGATGGTGCGGGCGCGCTGGGGCGTGAAGCTGCAGGGCTCGCCCCTGATGACCACCGCGGCGGCGTTCGAGTCGGTCACGGACGAGCTGACCTTCGTCTTCGGCCCCCTCCTGGCCACCGCGCTGTGCACCGCGGTGGCGCCGTCGGCCGGTCTCCTCACGGAGGCCGGACTGACGCTGGTCGGCGGCCTGCTGTTCGCGGCGCAGAAGAGCACGCAGCCGCCGGTGAGCGCCGAAAGCGGCCACGCGCGCGCGGAGCACACCTCCGCGCTGCGCGTCCCCGGCGTGCGCGTGCTCATCGTCACGTTCCTGGGCATCGGTTCCGTCTTCGGCGGCATGCAGGTGTCGCTGGCGGCGTTCACCGAGTCGATCGGCGAGCCCGGCCTGAACGGCGTCCTGTACGGCGTCTTCGCGGCCGGCAACATGCTGTCCGGCGTGGTCTGCGGCGCGATCGCCTGGAAGGCCGCCCCCCAGCGGCGCCTGGTCGTCGGCTACACGGCGCTCGCGCTGATCGCGTCCGCCCTGTGGACGGCGCACTCGGTGCCGCTGCTCGCCGGGCTCGGCCTGCTGGTCGGCATGTGCATCGCGCCGGCGCTGATCACCGGTTACACGCTGGTCGACGGCCTGGTTCCGGCCGGCGCCCGCACCGAGGCCTTCACCTGGCTGACGGGCGCCGTCGCGCTCGGTCAGGCGGCCGCCGTCACCATCGCCGGACAGCTTGAGGACCGGCTGTGGGACGGCGCCGGATTCCTGGTGCCCATGGCCGGTACGGTGCTGGCGCTGGTGATCCTTCTCGCGCTGCGATCCGCGCTGGTCGCACCGGCGCGGAACCGTACCGTCGCGCGTGGCGTCGGTCACCGCGTGCCGGTCACGGTGGACTGATCCCCGGGAATACGTCACTATGGACCGTCGTTAGCACTCATCGAGTGAGAGTGCCAGGAGGAAGACAGTGCCGACCTACCAGTACCAGTGCACCGAGTGCGGCGAGGGCCTTGAAGCGGTGCAGAAGTTCACCGACGACGCGCTGACCGAGTGCCCCAGCTGCGGTGGCCGCCTGAAGAAGGTGTTCTCCGCGGTCGGCATCGTCTTCAAGGGCTCCGGCTTCTACCGCAACGATTCGCGCGGCTCCTCGTCGAGCAGCAGCCCCGCCTCGAAGCCGAGCACGTCGTCGTCCGACGCGAAGTCGTCCGAGTCGAAGCCGGCCTCGTCGGCCCCGACGTCGTCGTCCTCGACGAGCTCCGCCAGCAGCCCCGCCGCCTGAGGCCTCTCACTCCGGGCCCTGCCGTCGTACGACGGCAGGGTCTTCGGCATCTCCGGGGACCGTCTCCCCCGCGCCCACGCGGACAGCTAATGTGCTGGTCATGGCGAACGCAGAGATCGGTGTAATCGGCGGCTCGGGCTTCTACTCGTTCCTCGACGACGTGACCGAGGTCGAGGTGGACACCCCCTACGGGCCGCCCAGCGACTCCCTCTTCCTCGGCGAGATCGCCGGCCGGCGGGTGGCCTTCCTGCCCCGGCACGGCCGCGGCCACCATCTGCCGCCGCACCGCATCAACTACCGCGCCAACCTGTGGGCCCTGCGCTCGCTCGGCGTCCGCCAGGTCCTCGGCCCGTGCGCGGTGGGCGGACTGCGGGCCGAGTACGGCCCCGGCACGCTGCTCGTGCCCGACCAGTTGGTGGACCGCACGAAGTCCCGGGCCCAGACGTACTTCGACGGGCTGCCCCTTCCCGACGGCTCCGTGCCGAACGTCGTCCACGTGTCCGTGGCCGACCCGTACTGCCCCGGCGGCCGGTCCGCCGTGCTGAAGGCGGCACGCGGGCGGGACTGGGAACCGGTGGACGGCGGCACGCTCGTCGTCGTGGAGGGGCCCCGCTTCTCGACCCGCGCCGAGTCGTTGTGGCACCAGGCGCAGGGCTGGTCGGTGGTGGGGATGACCGGCCACCCCGAAGCGGCGCTCGCCCGGGAGCTGGAGCTGTGCTACACCTCGCTGACCCTGGTCACCGACCTGGACGCGGGTGCCGAGACCGGCGAGGGCGTCTCCCACGAAGAGGTGCTGCGGGTGTTCGCGGCCAACGTGGACCGGATGCGCGGGGTGCTCTTCGACGCGGTGGCGGCCCTGCCGGAGACCGCGGCACGGGACTGCCTGTGCGTGAACGCCCTCGGGGGCATGGACCCGGGCTTCCCGCTGCCGTAACGGACCGTGTGCCGGGCCGCCTCGGGCGGCGGTACGGCTGGGGGCGGGGGCCGGGCAGGTGAGCGGAATTGCCCGTTCGGGTGGCCGAGTTGTCCACAGCCCGTCGGTGATCCACCGGCTCCGGCGGAATCCGGCGCGAGGCCTCATCGTGGCAGCGACAGCCGAACTCCTCGCCGCAGGCGGTGCTTGCCATGATCTTGCCCTCGTCGTCCCCGACCCCCTCCTCTCTGCCCTCTCTTTCGGAGCCGCCCGGCCGTTCCGCCTTCTCTCCGCCCCTGCGACTGCCGCGTCCGCTCGGCACGGACGCCCCGGCCACGTGCGAGGTTCCGCGGTTTCCGCCGGTGCGGGTGCGCGGCGGGCGGTACCGGCTGCAACGGCTCGTACGGCATCGCGGGCGGGCCCTCGCGGCCGGTCTCGCGGTGACGGCCGCCGCGCTCGTGGCCGCCGGGCCGCGAGCCGGTACCGAACCGCACCGGGCGGAGCGGGTCCGGGGGCACCCGGTCGCGGAGCCGGTGCGCAGGCCCGCCGTCCCGGACGTGGTGACGGCGCCGGTGCGGATCGCCGACGCCGCCACCGTCCGGCTCCTGCGCGCCGGTGACCGCGTGGACGTCATCGCCGCAGAGGACCCGGCGAGCGGAGGTGGCGCGCGGGTGCTCGCGCGCGGCGCGAGGGTGACGAGGGTTCCGGCGCCCGTCGAAGGCAGCGTCGAGAGCGGGGCCTTGGTCGCCCTGTCGGTACCGCGGGCCACGGCGGCACGGCTGGTCGGTGCGAGCGCGACAGCCCGTCTGGCGGTGACGCTGTGCTGAGCCGCCTCGTCAAAACCCTCGGAAACGTGTTGTCAAGTCGCTCGATCGAGCGATCGAATTGGACACAATGGCCTGACCGTGACGTAGGTTGCGGAGCGTTTCGTTCCACACCCTGTGCAGACGAGGAGAGGCCCCGAGGTGAGTGCGAAGAGGGAACCGAACATCCTGCAGGGCTTCAAAGCCTTCCTGATGCGCGGCAACGTCGTCGATCTGGCAGTCGCGGTGGTCATCGGCGCGGCCTTCACGAACATCGTCAGCTCGGTGGTGAAGGGGATCATCAACCCGCTGGTCGGCGCGATCGGCACCCAGAACCTCGACAACTACACCACGTGCCTGAAGGGGCCCTGCAAGGAGGCCAAGGACGGCACCGTGCAGAGCGGGGTGCGCATCCTGTGGGGCTCGGTCCTCGGCGCGACGCTCACCTTCGTGCTCACCGCGGCGGTGGTGTACTTCCTGATGGTCCTGCCGATGTCGAAGTACCTGGCCCGGCAGGCCGCCCGCAGGGCCGCGCGCGAGGGCACCAAGGAGGTCATGGAGGTGACCGAGCTGGAGGTGCTCAAGGACATCCGCGACGCGCTGGTCGCGCAGCGCGGACCGGGGCACGACGGGCGTTAGCGGCCCTTGTGCGAGCCGCTCACAGGTGGTGGGGCGGCTTCTCGTCGAGGAAGCGCTTCAGGTCGGCGGCGCTGTCGCGGTCCGGGCGCTCGCCCCACCCGCGGTCGGTGTCGTCCGAGGACTGCTGGTCCAGCGGGTCGTCGAAGACCAGCGCGGGCCTGGGGGCGCGGGGCTCGGATTCCGGGGCGGTGCTCATGCCACCAGGGTACGGCGCCGCCCCGGACGGGCCGGCGAGTGTCCGCCACCGCCAGACACTGGAGGAGCGCGATTGTGAATGGCTTTCCAAGATTTCCGGGTGCCTTTCTGCTCTTCCGCGTGGCATGACATCCAGTTCCGCTTCGGCGCCCGCCCAGCCGAGCGGACCCGGGCCCGTCCGGAGTCCTGAGAAGGCTCACCGCGCGCGGGCGCGACGAAGGGACCACCTGCTGATCTGGCTCGGCTACCTGATCACGCGGCTGGCGATGGCCGGCCAGTGGCTGAGAGCGGCGAGATCGACGGCGGGCACGGAGCGGACCACGGCGCTGCGGTACGCGTTCGGTGTGCTGCTGTGCCAGGTCGGCCGGCTCGGCCTGAACCTGTTGCCCGCGCCGGGCCGGCCGGGGGGGGGCCTGGTGATGGCCGTCCTGGAACTGTCCCTGCCGGTGTACGCCGAGAAGGACCGGCAGACCGGCAGACCTCCTGGCATCCGCGTCACATCGCCGAGCGGTACGGCCTGTTCACGATCATCGTGCTCGGCGAGACGGTCGCGGCGGCCACGGTCGCCGTGCGATCGGCCGTGGACGAACCCGACGCGCTGGGTGAGTTGCTGCCCATCGCGGCGGACGGACCGCTGGGGACTGGGCCGTGCCGGCTGCGGGACTCGTGTCCTCGGCCGCGGTGGCGACCGGTGTGACCCTGAGCGCGCTCAGGACCGGGCGGATGCGCCCGTCCCACACCACCGCGCCCGCGGGCTGCCCCGGGGAAGCCGGCCCGGGCTGCGCCAGACTGGCGGTCATGACAGTCGACGCATTGACGGACGTCGCCGGACTGCGGGTCGGGCACGCCACCCGCAGGGGCGACGGTTGGCTCACCGGCACCACGGTCGTCCTCGCCCCCGAGGGGGGTGCCGTCGCCGCCGTGGACGTGCGCGGCGGCGGGCCGGGCACCAAGGAGACCGACGCGCTCGACCCCCGCAACCTGGTGCGGAGAGTGGACGCCGTCGTGCTGTCCGGGGGCAGCGCGTACGGACTCGACTCCGCCTCCGGGGTGATGGCCTGGCTGGAGGAGCGGGGGCGTGGGGTGCCGGTGGGAGCGGACCCGGCGCACGTCGTGCCGGTCGTGCCCGCCGCGTGCCTCTTCGACCTGGGGCGCGGGGGAGACTTCCGTGCCCGGCCGGACGCCACGACCGGGCGCGAGGCGGTGGAGGCCGCGGCGGCGACCACACCGGGTACGCGGGTACCCGAGGGCAGCGTGGGCGCCGGTACGGGCGCCGTGGCCGGAGGACTCAAGGGCGGGGTGGGCACCGCGGGCGCGGTGCTCGACTCGGGGATCACCGTGGGGGCACTGGTGGTCGTGAACGCCGCGGGGGCCGTACTGGATCCCGAAACAGGGGCGCTGTACGGGGAGTTGTCCGGCGGCCGGGTGACGTATCCCCCGGATCACGTGCACCAGGCCGCGCGCCGCCGGCTCGCCGAGAGCACCGCCCGGAACGCGGCGCCTCAGCTCAACACCACGCTGGCGGTGGTCGCGACCGACGCGGCGCTCTCCAAGGCACAGGCGCAGAAGCTCGCGGGTACGGCCCACGACGGGATCGCGCGTGCCGTACGGCCCGTGCACCTGCTGCACGACGGGGACACGGTGTTCGCTCTGGCCACCGGCGCGCGCCCCCTCGACGCGCACCCCCTGGCGCTCAACGAGATCCTCGCCGCCGGCGCGGATCTCGTGACGCGCGCGATCGTACGCGCGGTGCGCGCCGCCGAGTCCGTCGAGGGACCCGGGGGACTCTGGCCGTCGTACGGGGACTTGTACGGCGGGAAGTAGCAAGGCCTCCCGGGCAGGGCGGTGTTCACCAGGGCACGCGATGGCGCGATGCCGGGCACGGGCCTCGGACCTGCAATGTCGCGGTTCTGTCACGTAATGGCGCTCATGGTGTACGGACGGAACCCCGGCGGGGGCCGGTGCCCTCTTTCCTGACGCACTGGAACGGATCACGCACATCACACGAACCTGGAGCAGCCTGTGGCAACGCCGGACATTGCAGCGCGGCGCGCACTGGTGGCCTGTGCCGCCATGATGGTCGGCACCCTCGCCCTGACCGCCTGCGGAGGCGACGCCAGCGCGGACAACAGCGATGGCAAGGGCGGTAAGGACTCGCCCAAGACGTCGGCGGCGAAGATAGCGATCTCCTCGAAGGACGGTTCGACGGACGCGTCCATCAACGCGACCGGCGTCAAGGTCAGCGACGGCAAGCTGACCGACGTGAAGATGACCGAGGCGGAGTCGGGGCAGACCGTGGCGGGGGCGATATCGGCGGACGGCAGGAGCTGGAAGCCGAAGGAGCAGCTGGAGCGCGGGACGAAGTACCGGATAGGCGCGACCGCCAAGGACGCCGACGGGCGGACGGCGGCGGCCAACTCGATCTTCACCACCGTCACCAAGGCCAACAGCTTCATCGGCACCTACACGCCGGACAACGGCTCGACGGTGGGCGTGGGCATGCCGGTGTCGTTCACCTTCGACAAGTCGATCACCGACAAGAAGGCCGTGCAGTCCCACATCCAGGTCACCAGCAGCAGCGGGCAGCAGGTGGTGGGGCACTGGTTCGAGGACCGGCGACTGGACTTCCGGCCGCAGGAGTACTGGAAGGCCGGCTCCAAGGTCACGATGCGGATCGACCTGGACGGCGTGCAGGGCGCGAAGGGTGTCTACGGGGCGCAGAAGAAGACCGTCTCCTTCACGGTCGGGCGGTCGCAGGTCTCCACGGTCGACGCGCACACGCAGACGATGACGGTGGTCCGGGACGGCAAGACGCTCAAGTCGGTGCCGATCTCCGCGGGCAGCGCGGAGCACACCACGTACAACGGCCAGATGGTGGTCTCCGAGAAGTTCACGCAGACCCGGATGAACGGCTCCACGGTCGGGTTCGGCGGGGAGTACGACATCCCGGACGTGCCCCACGCGATGCGGTTGACGCAGTCGGGGACGTTCATCCACGGCAACTACTGGTACAACAAGGGCAACCCGCCCTTCGGCCGTCAGGGCACGAGCCACGGCTGTGTCGGGCTCGCGGACGTCCAGGGAGCGCAGGGCGCCACGTCGGCCAAGTGGTTCTTCGACAACACGCTCGTCGGGGACGTCGTGATCGTCAAGAACTCCCCCGACACGACGGTGTCGCCGGACAACGGCCTCAACGGCTGGAACATGTCCTGGAGCGCGTGGACGGCGGGAAGTGCCGTCTGAGCGGCCATTCCTGACCGTACGACGGGCCGCGCGGGAACTTTTCGCGCGGCCCTCGCGTTTTCCCGGCAGACGTTTTCTCGGTTCGCGAGCACGATGTCCGACCGAGGGGCTACGGTATGCACCCACTAGGTGACATGCAGCAACGCCGGGAGAAACCTTGAGCGTTCCGTACGAGACCGCAGCGTACGAACCAGCCGAGTCGCCCGAGTCTCCGGAGGAGCATCTCGCGCGACTCCTCGGCCGTGCCCTGAACTCCTTCGAGCTGCCCGACGACGTGATACAGCGTCTCGACAGCGCGCTGGCGCACGACAGCTCCCTGCACTCGGCCCACCACAGCGCGGGGCTGCACCGCGAGACCTACCGGCACACCTGGCTGCTGGCCGACGGTTCGGCGGTCACACTGTGGGAGCTGGCGCACAACCCCACGCCGGGCAGCGCTCCGGAGCACGAGGTGTACCTCGACCAGGAGGAACTGCAAACCGCCGCCGAGCGGCTCGGAGTGCCCCCGGAGTCGCCGGAGTTCGAAGTACCCGCGCTGATGCGGCTGTGGGCGATCCCCGAGCCCCGGCACGTCTTCGCCGACGACGACTCGGCGGACCACGCGCGCCGGCTCCTGCGCCGCGCGGAGAACCCCGACCGCCCCGGCGAGGAGACGGCGGCGCTGCTGGCGACGGCGACCGCGCACGAGATCACGCAGGCGTTCGGACGGCCGGGCCGGGCAGGGCGCGCGGGGCTGAGTTTCGCGCTGTACGAGCACGCGTTCCTGCTGCCGGACGACAGTGAGACGTCCCTGTGGGAGGTCGAGCACACGGCGACCCCCGACGGGCGGCACATGTGCGAGGTGTACATGTCCGAGGACGCGGCCCGGGACGCGATGGAGCGGCGCGCGGCGCGGCAGGGGTAGTGCGGAGCGCCTCCGGTGGGCGCGGGAGGCGCGGGGCGACTCGCGCCGCCGGTCAGCCTTCGGCGAGCCGTCGTACCAGGCCGGCGAACGCGTCCTGTTCGGCGGGGGTCAGTTCGACCGACTCCAGCGGGTGGCCGAGCCGGCGCTGACTGGGCAGCGCCGGGAGGGGTGCGGCAGGGCGGCGGGCCAGGGCGGGGAGTCCGGCACGGCGCAGCACGCGCCACAGGACGACCGTCCAGGCGACGGCCGCCGCGGCCAGGACGGCCATGCCGATCAGCTGGAGGGTCGGGGCGTGCTCAAGCATGTCCTCCAGTACACACCACGGTCCGGGACTTCGGACCCGGACCGTGACGTATCTCGCAGGTGCCGTGAACAACTCACAGCGAACTAAAGGGACAAGAGTGTGCGCGGAGGGTGCTGCGTTCCTCAGGCCGCCACCGGCTGGCGGCCGTCCTTCCGGATGGTGGCCGGGTCGGTCGGGGCGGGCTCTACGGTTCGCCCGCGCAGTCCCTTGAGAAGGATCACCAGGGCCGTGGTGGCACAGACGCCGGCCGCGATGGCGATCAGGTAGAGGAACGGGTTGCCGATCAGCGGGACCACGAAGACGCCGCCGTGCGGGGCGCGCAGGGTGGCGCCGAACGCCATCGACAGGGCGCCGGTGAGGGCGCCGCCGGCCATGGCGGACGGGATGACCCGCAGCGGGTCCGCCGCGGCGAACGGGATCGCGCCCTCGGTGATGAAGGACGCGCCCAGTACCCAGGCCGCCTTGCCGTTCTCGCGCTCGGCGGGGGTGAAGAGCCTGCCGCGCACGGTCGTGGCCAGGGCCATCGCGAGCGGCGGGACCATGCCGGCCGCCATCACCGCTGCCATGATCTTCATCGCCGAGTCGCTGGGGTCGGAGACGGCGATACCGGCGGTGGCGAAGGTGTAGGCGACCTTGTTGACCGGGCCGCCGAGGTCGAAGCACATCATCAGGCCGAGCAGGGCGCCGAGCAGGACCGCGTTGGCACCGGTGAGGCCGTTCAGCCAGTCGGTGAGGGCTTTCTGGGCACTGGCGATGGGCTTGCCGATCACGACGAACATCAGGAAGCCGACGACCGCGGAGGAGATCAGCGGGATCACCACCACCGGCATGATTCCGCGCATCGCCGCCGGGATGTTCACCTTCTGGACCGCCATCACCACGCCGCCGGCGAGGAGACCGGCCGCCAGGCCGCCGAGGAAGCCCGCGTTGATGGTGAGGGAGATGGCTCCGCCGACGAAACCGGGGACCAGGCCGGGGCGGTCGGCCATGCCGTAGGCGATGTAGCCGGCGAGGACCGGGACGAGGAACCCGAAGGCGACCCCGCCGATCTGGAACAGCAGGGCACCCCAGCTGTCCGCCTGGGTCCACACGAAGTGGTCCATCACCGACGGCGCCTTGTTGATCTTGTAGCCGCCGATCGCGAACCCGAGCGCGATGAGCAGCCCGCCCGCGGCGACGAACGGGACCATGTAACTGACACCGGACATCAGCCACTTGCGGAGCCTGGTGCCGTAGCCCTCGGTGGAGTCGCCGGCGCGGTCGACCGGCGTACCGGCGTCGGAAGCCGGAGCGGTCGTCTCGCCGCGCGCCGCCTTCTCGCGTACCTCGGTGATGAGTTCCGTGGGGCGGTTGATGCCCGCCTTCACTCCGACGTCGACGGTCGGCTTGCCCGCGAAGCGGTCCTTCTCGCGTACGGGCACGTCGTGCGCGAAGATCACGCCGTCCGCCGCCGCGATCGACGCCGGTTCCAGGCGGGTGAAGCCTGCCGAGCCCTGTGTCTCGACGGTCAGTTCGACGCCCGCCTCCCGGCCCGCGTTCTCCAGGGACTCGGCCGCCATGTAGGTGTGGGCGATGCCGGTCGGGCAGGAGGTGACGGCGACGATGCGGAAGGGGCGCTCGTCGGAGGGTGCGGCCGTGTCCGGGCCGGCGCTCGTGGGAGTCGCCTGCGCCGGGGCGGACGCGCCCGCCGTGCGCGCCGTACTGCCCGCTGCGGCGCCGGTGGAGGCCGCCACCGGCGCCGCAACGGTGTCCTCGGGGGCGTGGGAGTCGCCCACGGCGCTCTGAGCAGCGCTCGAAGTCAGGTGCGCGCCCGGCGCGTTCACGTCCTCGCCGACGCCCGGGCCATCCGCCCCCTCACCACCGGCGCCCTCGCCGGAGCCACACGCCGCCGTCTCCTCCCCCGGCGGCACCGCGTCCCCCCGGATCAGCGCCGCCGCCGTCTCCGCGTCCTTCGTCGCCCGCAGCGCCGAGGTGAATGCGGCGTTCATGAGCCGGCGGGCCAAGGAGGAGAGGATCGTCAGGTGGGCGTCGTCGGCGCCGGCCGGAGCCGCGATCAGGAAGACGAGGTCGGCCGGGCCGTCGGCGGCTCCGAAATCGATGCCGGCGGCGCTGCGTCCGAAGGCGAGGGTCGGCTCGGTGACATGGGCGCTACGGCAGTGCGGGATGCCGATGCCGCCGTCGAGGCCGGTCGGCATCTGGGCCTCACGGGTGGCGACGTCGGCGAGGAAGCCCTCCAGGTCGGTCACCCGGCCCTGGGCCACCATGCGCTCGGCGAGGGCGCGCGCCGCCGCTTCCTTGGTGTCGGCGGACAGGTCGAGGTCGACCAGGTCCGCGGTGATCATGTCGCTCATCGCGGGCTCCTATGCACGCGTATCGCCCGGGGGAAGGCAGGGGCGGGTGGGGACGGGGACTCGCGGTGGGTGTGGACGGCTCCGGCCGGCCGGAGCCGTCGTACGCGGGCCGGGCTCGACCGCGATGACGTCGGCTCCAGGACGAGCGCGGCGTCCGTGGTGACCGGTGCCGCAGAGCGATCGAGGTCGGCCGGGACGGCAGCGTGCCGTCATGACGCCGGCTCCGTCAGCTCGCGGTCGAGCGGGATGTCCGTGGTGACTGTGACGGCGGACGGGTCGAGGTCGGCCGGGGTGGGCATGACACTGCCGGGCAGCCCTACCGCGGCGGCGCCGTGGGCGACGGCGGAGGCGAGG
Source organism: Streptomyces pyxinicus (assembly GCF_024753135.1). Lineage (GTDB taxonomy): Bacteria > Actinomycetota > Actinomycetes > Streptomycetales > Streptomycetaceae > Streptomyces > Streptomyces pyxinicus. The sequence goes on from NZ_JANUGP010000002.1 coordinate 223,168, forward strand.
GCGTCCGGGCCGCTGCCGCCCGCGATGAGGAAGCCGGCCAGGGAGGAGTCGCCGGCGCCGACGTTGCTGCGGACGGTGGCCACGCGCGCGGTGCCGAACCAGACGCCGGTGTCCGCCACCAGGAGCTGGCCGTCGGCGCCCAGGCTCGCCAGTACGGCGCGCGCGCCCATCCCGCGCACCTCCTCGGCCGCCTTCAGCGCGTCGCCCACGGTCGTCAGCGGGCGCCCGACGGCCTGCGCGAGTTCCTCGGCGTTGGGCTTCACCACGTCGGGCCGCGCGGGCAGGGCCTCCAGCAGCGCACGCCCCGAGGTGTCCAGGGCGATGCGCGCGCCCCCGGCGTGCGCCCGCGTGACGGCGTCGGCGTACCACGAGGCCGCGAGCCCCCGGGGCAGGCTGCCGCAGCACGCGATCCAGTCGGCGTCGCGGGACTGCGCGCGCACGGTCTCCAGGAGGCGTTCCTGCTCGGCCGACGACAGTTCGGGACCCGGGGCGTTGATCTTCGTGAGCACCCCGTCGGCTTCGGCGAGCGCGATGTTGGAGCGCGTGGCGCCCGCGATCTGGACCGGCGCGACCTCGATGCCCTGCGCGTCGAGCAGTTCGGCGACGAGCGCCCCCGGCGCACCACCCAGAGGCAGGACAGCGACCGTGCGCCGCCCCGCCGCCGCGACGGCGCGCGAGACGTTCACGCCCTTGCCGCCCGGGTCCATGCGCTCGGTCTCGGCGCGGATGACCTCGCCGCGCTGGAGGGACTGGACCTCGTAGGTGCGGTCGAGGGAGGGGTTGGGGGTGACGGTGAGGATCATGCGCGCGCTACTTCCGTGCCGCCGCGCTCGATGGCGGCGGTGTCTTCGGGGTTCAGCCCGCTGTCGGTGATCAGCAGGTCCACATCACCCAGGGCGCCGAAGCGGGCGAAGTGCTCCTGGCCGTGTTTGGCGGAGTCGGCCAGCAGCACCACCCGGCGGGCGGCGGCGACGGCGGCTCGTTTGACGGCGGCCTCGGCGAGGTCGGGGGTGGTCAGACCGTGCTCGGCGGAGAAGCCGTTCGCCGCGACGAACAGCACGTCGGCGCGGATCTCGCCGTACGCGCGCAACGCCCAGGCGTCCACGGCGGCGCGCGTACGGTGCCGTACGCGCCCCCCGACCAGATGGAGCTGGATGCCCGGGTGGTCGGCGAGGCGGGCGGCGATGGGCAGGCTGTGGGTGACGACCGTCAGGGAGGCTTCCAGCGGGATCGCGGCGGCGACCCGGGCCACGGTGGTGCCGGCGTCGAGGATCAGCGTGCCCTCGGTGGGCAGTTCGGCGAGGGCGGCCTTGGCGATGCGGTCCTTCTCGTCGGCGGCGGTGGACTCGCGCTCGGCGAGATCCGGCTCGAAGTCGAGACGGCCGGCGGGGATGGCGCCCCCGTGCACCCGGCGGACGAGACCGGCACGGTCGAGGGCCTTCAGGTCGCGGCGGATCGTCTCCGCGGTGACCTGGAACTCCTCGGCCAGCGACAGCACGTCCACCCGGCCGCCGTCGCGGGCGAGCCGGAGGATCTCCTGCTGCCGCTCCGGTGCGTACATGTCCGTTCGCCTCCGACTGATGCCCGAACGTGTGGTTTCAGAGGGAGGCTACGTCGGGATCTCGGAGAAGTAAACAGGTTCGGGTCACATTCGGGCACGAACGGACCCCAGTGGGCGACAGCAAAACGGCCCGGTGCCCGCCCGCACCAGCCCGTTCGCCGAGACGACGCAGCCGCTCAGTGCACCAGCTCGCCCTCCCGCTCCCCCTCCTTCTCCGGCGCCGCTTCCGTACCGGTGCCGGCCGCGCCCTCCACGTGCTGGGCGGGGCGCTTCGGCAGGGCGGACATGAGCAGGAAGATCACGGCCATGACCCCGGCCACCCACCACAGCGCGTGCTGGAAGGCGTGCACGAAGGCCGGGCCGGTCTGTTCCCGGGTCAGCCGGGCGGGGATCTCCCCGAAGAAGAGGACCGAGACCAGGCCGAGTCCGAGCGCGTTGCCCATCTGCTGCACGGTGTTGATCAGTCCGGACGCGGAACCGGCGTGTTCGCGCGGCACCTCGGAGAGCACCGCGTCGGTCAGCGGGGCGACGATCAGCCCCATGCCGGCGCCCATCACGACCAGCGGCAGGGCCATCTGCCAGGGCGCGATGGCGAGTCCGTAGCGGTGGGCCTCCCACAGGTAGAGCAGGACACCCGTGCCCATCACCAGCGCGCCGGCCTGGAGCACCTTGCGGCCGAAGCGCGGGACCAGTTGCTGCACCGACAGCCCGGCCGCCGTGGACACCGCGAGCGAGAACGGTACGCCCGTCAGGCCGGCGCGCAGCGGGCTCCAGCCGAGGCCGATCTGCATGTACAGCGTCCAGACCAGGAAGAAGATGCCGAGCGCGACGCCGAAGACAGTCTGGACGGCGATGCCCGCGGCGAAGCTCTTCACCTGGAAGAGGGACAACTCGATGAGCGGGGAACCGTCCCTCGCCGCCTTCCGTTTCTCGTACGACAGCAGCGCGACGAAGACGACGAACGCACCGGCCATGCAGAGGTATCCCCACAGCGGCCAGCCCAGCTCGCGGCCGCGGGCGAGCGGGTAGAGCAGCATCAGCAGGCCGAGCGAGACCAGGGCGACGCCGACCAGGTCCAGCTTGAGTGCCTTGGGGGCCCTGGACTCGGTGATGAAGCGGCGGCCGAGCAGCCAGGCGAGGACACCGACGGGGAGGTTGATGAGGAAGATGGGCCGCCATTCGAGGCCGAAGAGGTTCCACTCGGTCAGCAGCGCGCCGAGCAGCGGACCGGAGACCGCGCCCAGACCGACGATCGCCCCGAACAGCCCGAAGACCTTGCCGCGTTCGTGTGCGGGGAAGGTGGCATGCACGATCGACAGCACCTGCGGCACCATCATCGCCGCCATACCGCCCTGCAGGATGCGCGAGGCGACCAGCATCTCCGGGTTGGCGGCGAAGCCGCACAGCGCGGAGGCGAGCGTGAATCCGCCGATGCCGATCAGGAAGAGACGGCGGCGCCCATGGATGTCGCCGAGCCGGCCGCCGGTGATCAGACCCGCGGCGAAGGCGAGGGCGTAGCCGGCGGTTATCCACTGGATCTGGCTGACCGAGGCATGGTCGTCACGCTGGATGGAGGGGAGGGCGATATTGACGATCGTCACGTCGACCAGGTCCATGAAGGCGGCGGTCATGACGATGGCCAGGGCCAGCCAGCGGGTGCGGTCGGGGGCGGGGACGAGCGTCGCGGCGGCGGATCCCTTGAGGGCGTCACGGTCGTTGTCGGTCATGAGAGGAAGGTAGGACCGCATTAGGTCAGATCGTGGCCTAGTGGTGCGTCATGCTCGGACGCATGACGACAGACACACCGGCGCGGCTGTTGCAGCTCCTCTCGCTTCTCCAGACCCCCCGGGAGTGGCCGGGCGGTGAGCTGGCCGGCCGGCTGGGGGTGTCGCGCCGTACCGTGCGGCGGGACATCGACCGGCTGCGTGAACTCGGCTATCCGGTACAGGCGACGAAGGGAGCGGACGGAGGGTACCGGCTGGTGGCGGGCAAGGCGATGCCGCCACTGGTGCTGGACGACGAGGAGGCGGTGGCGATCGCGGTCGGGCTGCGGGCGGGCGCCGGGCACGCGGTGGAAGGCGTGGACGAGGCGTCGGTGCGCGCCCTGGCCAAGCTGGAGCAGGTGCTGCCGTCCCGGCTGCGGCATCGGGTGGCCACGCTGCAGGCGGCGACCACGCCGTTGACCAGCGGGGACGGGCCGAGCATCGCGCCGGAGACGCTGACCGTGATGGCCTCGACGGTGGCGGGCCACGAGCGGCTGCGGTTCGCCTACCGCGACAAGGACGGCGGTGAGTCGCGCCGGCTGACCGAGCCGCACCGGCTGGTCTCGACCGGCCGGCGCTGGTACCTGGTGGCGTACGACCTCGACCGGGCCGACTGGCGTACGTTCCGGGTGGACCGGGTGAGCGCGCCGTTCGCCACCGGAGTGCGGTTCGAGCCGCGAGAGCCGCCCACCGGCAGCGCCGCCGAGTATCTGCGGCAGTCCATCAACGGGCGGCAGGAGACGTACGCGTACGAGGTGCGGTTCGCCGCGCCGGCTGCGGAGGTCGCCGCGAAGGTCCCGGCCTGGGCCGGGACGCCCGAGGACGACGGGCGGGGCGGCTGCGTGCTACGGGGCTCGACCGGCGACCCCGTCGAGTGGCTGGCGGTGCGGATGGTGATGGTGGGGTGTGAGTTCGCGGTCAGGGAGCCCCCGGAACTGGTCGCGTCCGTGCGTGAGTTGGGAGGCCGGCTGAGCCGTGCGGCGACGGATGAGTTCCCTGGAGGGGGCGGCTAGCGTTCGGTTTCCTCCACAGACGCTGTGCTCCGCGTGTCCTCCCAGTCGAAGTCCCGCAGGGCGCGCAGGTTGTGCAGGGCCAGGGCTCCGGGGCCGGCCGGACCGGTGGGCGCAGCCGTGGTCGCGGCCCAGGACTCCACGGCCACGCGGACGGCGGCGCCGGCCACGGCCGCGGCGAAACGGAGGGCCGGAGTGAGTTCGCCGACGGCGGGGGCGCTCGGGGAGGCGGAGGCAACGTTGTCGGAGCCGTCCTGCGAGCCGCCGCTCCGGGGATTTCCCGGCGGATCGACCGGCGGGTCACCTTCTGAGCCGCGGTGAGGCTCGGTGGCGCCCTGAGGCTCGGCGTCTCGGTGAGGCTCGGTGGCGCCCTGAGGCTCGGTGGCGCCCTGAGGACCGGTGGCGCCCTGAGAACCGGCGTTTCCGTGAGGCTCGGCGACGCCCTGAGGCTCGGCGCCACCGTCAGGCGCCGCGCCACCGTCCCGCCCGGCGTCGCCGTCAGGCGCCGCGCCACCGTCAGGCCCAGCGTCGCCGCCAGGCCCGGCGTCGCTCTCAGGCCCGCCAGTGTCGTGGGACTTGGCCAGCCGCTCCGCCAGGGTTTCCGCCAGTGCCGCCTCCGAGGCCTGGCAGACCTCTGCCCAGACCTTGCGCAGGGCGGGGCTGGTGTCGGCCAGGCGGATCAGCGTGCGGACCCACTCCCAGGACGAGGCGGAGACACCCACTCCGGGGCTCAGCATGTGGCGGACGGCGTGTTCGAGTGCCTCGGGGATGCCGAGATGCGCCGGGGCGGCGCGGACGGCTTCGGCCCAGCGCTGGGCGCCGGCCGCGTAGAGGGGGGCCACCGCCTCTTCCTTGGTGGCGAAGTAGCGGTAGAAGGTGCGCGGGGCGATGCCCGCCGCCTGGGCGATGTCCTCGGCGCGGGTGGCCCGCAGGCCCTGGTGGACGAACAGACCAGCCGCTGCCCGGGCGATCACCATCCGGGTCTCGGCCTTGCGGCGTTCGGTGAGGGACACCGGCGCCGAGGCGGAAAACGGCTGGTGAGGGCTGTTGCGGGTCGTGCTCATCTCGGCAGGCTATGCCCATGTGGCAGAATCTGCCATCCGGCGGTCCACCCCGGGGTTCAGGTACGGGGTGGGTCGCCGGTCGCGTTGCACCAGCCGGCTCGTCGGCCCTCAGGAAGGGAAAAAGCCGGGCCCCGACGCCTGGGGGGGTTAGGCGCCGAAGCCCGGCTCTGGGAGGTCCCGGCGCCGGGGGGATTGCGTCGGGACGTGGTTCGCGTGGACCGGCGCGGGGGGTGCGCCGGGCTGGGGGGTGGTTCCGGTGGGCCCGATGCGGGGCCCGCAGAGGTTGTTCCCTGAGGGTCGGAACTTGAAGCGATCGGACTGCGCCATGTTTGCGCCGTCTTTCGCCACCGGGCGTACGCATCGCGCGTGCCGGACGCCTCGCCGGTGCCACCCCGCCGAGACGGCCGGGTCGACCGGGTCGACCCGGCCAACCGGGGTGCCGCGCCGAGCGACCGTCAGGGTCACTCCGTCACTCCGTCACTCCCGGCCCGACCTCGGCCGCCCCGTCCCGCTCCGCCCCGCCCGGCATCACGCCGCCGCGTCGAACCCGGTGTCCCGGGCGAGCTTCTTCAGCTCCAGCAGGGCGTGCTTCTCGATCTGGCGGATGCGCTCGCGGGTCAGACCGTGCTCCTTGCCGACCTCGGTCAGGGTGCGCTCGCGGCCGTCCTCGATGCCGTAGCGCATCTTGATGATGGAGGCCGTGCGCTGGTCGAGGCGGCCGATCAGGTCGTCCAGTTCCTCGCTGCGCAGCAGGGTGAGGACCGACTGCTCGGGGGAGACAGCGGAGGTGTCCTCCAGCAGGTCGCCGAACTGGGTCTCGCCCTCGTCGTCCACCGACATGTTCAGCGAGACGGGGTCGCGGGCCCAGTCGAGGACGTCGATGACGCGCTCCGGTGTCGAACCCAGCTCCGTGGCGATCTCCGCGGGCTCCGGGTCGCGGCCGTTCTCGCGGTTGAACTCGCGCTGCACACGGCGGATGCGGCCCAGCTCCTCCACCAGGTGGACGGGGAGCCGGATCGTGCGGGACTGGTCGGCTATGGAGCGGGTGATGGCCTGACGGATCCACCAGGTGGCGTAGGTCGAGAACTTGAAGCCCTTGCGGTAGTCGAACTTCTCGACGGCGCGCACCAGGCCGGCGTTGCCCTCCTGGATCAGGTCGAGCAGAGGCAGACCGCTGCGCGGGTAACGCCGGGCGACCGCGACGACCAGCCGGAGGTTGGAGCGGATGAAGACGTCCTTGGCCCGCTCGCCGGCGGCGACCAGCGCCTCCAGCTCCTCGCGGGTGGCGTCGGACTTGGACGCCTCCTCGCCGTCGAGGACCTGCTGTGCGAACACCCCCGCCTCGATGGTCTGGGACAGCTCGACCTCCTTCGCGGCGTCGAGCAGCGGCGTGCGCGCGATCTCGTCGAGGTACATACCGACCAGATCGCGGTCGGCGATCTCGCCGCCATGGGCGCGAACACTGCTTGCCGAGTCGGCCGTCTCGCCGGTGGCGGACTGACGACGGGCGACGGCACGGGTTGCCATGCTTGCTCCCTTGCGATGGTGGGCTGGCGGGTGTTCCTGAACGCTCGGCACTCCGGAGTTCTGTCTTGCGGACCCTCTCCGGGTGCCCTGCATCCGTGGGGAACAACGACTGGAATCAGGACAGAATTCCCAACCCGCCCCCCGATTTTTCTGATCATGCAGTACCCTGTCGGCCACGCCGGGAGGCGAGAGGGCGTCGGCACTCACAGAGGTGCAGGTCAGGCGGCGAGTGGAGGGTGATCTCCAGGCCCTCACCGGCCTCCGCGACCCCCGCGACCTCTGTGTGCGTGAGACGGCCGTCACGTTCGGCGCAGCGGTCCTCACTCCGGGAGAGCGCCGGCTTCGGCCGCCCTCCCACCCGGAAGACGGCCCGCACCGGCCGAAGGTTGCCACGGGCCCGCACCCGGTCTCGGACTCACAGCCGAATCAGGGGTACGCCACACCCAGCCCTTACCCGTACGCGCGTACAGCCCTTACCCGAACTGCACCGACCGCTTCGCCATGCCCATCCAGAACCCGTCGATCACCGACTTCTGCGCGGCCGGCTCGCCGCCCGCCTCCGCGGCGCCCATGGTGACGAAGAGCGGGGCGAAGTGCTCGGTGCGCGGGTGGGCGTAGCGGCCGGCCGGGGCCTTGTGGAGGAAGTCGAGCAGGGCGTCCCAGTCGCGGGCCTCCAGGGCGCGCCGTCCCCAGTCGTCGAACTCGGCGGACCAGCCGGGCACGCCGGGGCCGGTGTGGCGGAGGGCGGCGAGGTTGTGGGTGAAGAAGCCGGAGCCGATGATCAGCACGCCCTCGTCGCGCAGCGGGGCGAGCCTGCGGCCGATGTCCATCAGGCGGACCGGGTCGAGGGTGGGCATGGAGATCTGGAGGACGGGTATGTCGGCGGCCGGGAACATCTCGACGAGGGGGACGTAGGCGCCATGGTCCAGGCCGCGGTCGGGCATGTCCTGGACGGGGGTGCCGGGGGCGCGCAGCAGCTTGCGGACGGACTCGGCCAGCTCCGGCGCGCCCGGGGCGTCGTAGCGGACCCGGTAGTAGTGCTCGGGGAAGCCCCAGAAGTCGTACACGAGCGGGACGGGCATGACCGCGCCGAGGGCGAGCGGGGCCTCCTCCCAGTGGGCGGAGACGATGAGGACGGCCCGGGGCCGGGGCAGGGCGGCGGACCAGGCGGCGAGCTGGCCGGGCCAGACGGGGTCGTCGGCGAGCGGGGGCGCGCCGTGACTGAGGTACAGGGCGGGCATGCGCTCCGGGGTGACGGGCGCGGCGGCCTCGGCGGCGGACTCCGCCGACTCGACGGAAACGGCGGATCCGGCCGATTCGGCGGACGCGGCGGACGCGGCGGACGCGGCGGCGGGGGTGACGGTCATGAAGCGGCTCCCGGCGAGGCGGACTGCTGTAACTGCTTTAACTCTCAAGCTTTCATCCGGACCCTACGCCCGACTTGTTCAAGTTTCAAGGAGACGCCTCGTACAGTGGACAGCATGAACACGGCACCCGACCCGGCCGCGGAACACCGCTGGCTCACCGACGAGGAACAGCGCGTCTGGCGCGCGTACCTGCACGCCACCACGCTGCTGGAGGACCATCTCGACCGGCAGTTGCAGCGCGACGCGGGCATGCCGCACATCTACTACGGCCTCCTGGTGAGCCTCGGCGAGGCACCGCGCCGCCGGCTGCGGATGACCGAGCTGGCGATGAAGGCGAAGATCACCCGCTCCCGGCTGTCGCACGCCATCGCCCGCCTGGAGAAGAACGGCTGGGTGCGCCGCGAGGACTGCCCCTCCGACAAGCGCGGCCAGTTCGCGGTGCTCACCGAGGAGGGCGTGGCGGTGCTGGGCCGTACCGCGCCGGGCCATGTGACCGCCGTACGGCAGGCGCTGTTCGACCGGCTCAGCCCCGGACAGCAGAAGGCCCTCGGCGAGATCATGGAGATCGTCGCCGAGGGCCTCCAGCCCGATGAAGCGGGTGCCGACCTGCCCTGGCTCCGCTAGGTCCTGTCGTCAAACTCCCGCCGTTCGCCCGGAGGGCGGGCTTCGCGGCGTCAGGTGCGTGCTCTCGGCGTGCCGGGCCCTGACCCTCGTACTGGACGTACTTGGGTCAGGGCCCGGTGCGGCGAGAGTGCGTGCATGGCGTCGCGGAGCAGGCGGGAGTTTGACGACAGGGCCTAGGGCCCCGGGCAGGTCACCGTACGGGCGCTCAGTGGGCGACCACCGGCACCGGCAGCTCGTCCTCGACGCCCTCGCCCGAGGTCACGGCCGGACCGCTGCCCGGCCGCCCGGCGTTGACGAAGGTGAAGGCGATCAGCGAGGCGAGCGCCAGGATGCCGACGGCGAACCAGATGGCCGAGCTGTAGCCGTGCACCATGCCCTGGAGCTGCACCAGCTGCAGCTGCGGCTTGGCGGTGGCACCGGCGATGTGGTCCTTGATGTACGACGTCTGCGCCGAGGCGGCGATGGTGTTCAGCAGGGCGGTGCCGATCGCGCCGCCCACCTGCTGCGAGGTGTTGACCATCGCGGAGGCGACACCGGCGTCCCGGGGCTCGACGCCCTGGGTGGCCAGCGACATGGCCGGCATGAACGCCGTACCCATGCCGAGGCCGAGCAGCACCATCGCGGGCAGCAGCGTGGTGGTGTACGAGGAGCCGATCTCCAGCTGGGTCAGCAGCAGCATGCCGATGCCGGCGACCAGGAAGCCGGGGCCCATCAGGAAGCGGGCCCGGACCCGGGTCATGAGGCGGGCGCCGATCTGGGTGGAGCCGGTGATCATGCCGGCCACCATCGGCAGGAAGGCGAAACCGGTCTTGACCGGCGAGTAGCCCTTCACGATCTGGAGGTAGTAGGTCAGGAACAGGAACAGACCGAACATGCCGATGATCGCGAGGCCGAGCGAGAGGTAGATACCGCCGCGGTTGCGGTCGGTCACCACGCGCAGCGGCAGCAGCGGGGCCTTGACCCGGGACTCCACCAGCACGAACACGACCAGCAGCACGGCGGAGGCGACGAACATCGACACGGTGACCGCGTCGCTCCAGCCGTCGGACTCGGCGCGGGTGAAGCCGTAGACCAGCGAGACCAGGCCGAGGGTGGAGAGGATCACGCCGGGGATGTCGAGCGGGGAGCGGTTGCGGCCGCCCTCCGGCTCACGGATGACGAACCAGGCGCCGAGGGCGGCGACGACGGCGAAGGGGACGTTGACGAAGAAGGTCCAGCGCCAGTCCAGGTACTCGGTGAGGAAGCCGCCGAGGATGAGGCCCACGGCACCGCCACCGCCGGCGATCGCGCCGTAGATGCCGAACGCCTTGGCACGCTCCTTGGCGTCGGTGAACATCACGGCCAGCAGGGAGAGCGCGGCCGGCGCGAGCAGAGCGCCGAAGACGCCCTGGAGGGCGCGGGCGCCGAACATCATCGAGCCGGTGGTGGCGGCGCCGCCGAGCGCGGAGGCGGCGGCGAAGCCGGCCAGGCCGAGTAGGAAGGCGCGCTTACGGCCCCACAGGTCGGCGATACGGCCGCCGAACAGCAGCAGACCGCCGAAGGCGAGGGCGTAGGCCGTGACGACCCACTGCCGGTTGCCGTCGGATATGCCGAGGTCCTGCTGGGCGGAGGGCAGGGCGATGTTCACGATGGTGGCGTCCAGGACGACCATCAGCTGGGCGAGCGCGATGAAGACGAGCGCCTTCCAGCGGTTGGCGTCGCCGGCCGGTGCGGCGGCGACGCCGGGAGCCTTGAGGGCTGTTTCGGACATGGGGATACCCACTTCGGGACTTCGTGACGGAAAAATGTCGAGAAAACGGCGTACTGGTCGAGAAAACGGCGTACTAACAGTGCGCTGAGGGCGTGCTACGAGGTGGAGGGAGCTGCGGGCCGCGGCGGTCGCCGCTGGTCAGGGTGCGGTCAGGACGGGCGCAGCTCCTTGATCGTGACGGCCGTGCCCGGCAGTGCGGAGCGGGCGGGTGCCCGCAGGCCGTCGAGGAAGAGTTGAAGGTGCCGGTGCACGAAACGGTCGCCGCGCAGACAGTCCGTACCGGCCGGCGGCCGGCTGAGCTGGGCCACGACGATCATCAGGTCGCCGACGCCGACGTCCGCCCGGAGCTGCCCGGCGGCCCTGGCCCGGTCCATGACCTCCTCGACGAGCCGCTCGACGCGCTCGCGGGAGGCCACCAGGTCCGGGTGGTGCTGGTCGAAGGTCTCGGAGATCATCGGGCACAGCGCGCTGATCCGGTCGTCGGCGGCGGCGTGCACGAAGCGCTCCAGGGCGGCGAACGCGTCCCCGGTCTCGGTGAGGGCCGCCTCGGCCGCCTCGGCGGTGCGGTCCATGACCGAGCAGACGACCTCGCGGACGAGCGCCTCGCGGTCGGGGAAGTTGCGGTACACCGTGGCGTTGCCGACGCCGGCCCGGCGGGCGATCTCGTCGAGCGGCACGTCCGGGCCGTGCTCGACGAACATCTCCCGGGCGGCGCTGACGATCCGCTCCCGGTTGCGCACGGCGTCGGCCCGGGGCCGGGTCACCTTGCGCTGCGCGGGGGAGGTCGCGGTCGGCACGGCGTACTCCTTGAAGAGGTGGAGGGTGATCCGGGGAACTGCTCCCCGTTTCACGCGGACACTGATCCAAACGGGGAAACGGTCCCCGCTTATTTCCCGTCCCGGCAAAGAATCACTGTGACCTGAACCACACTCACTCTCCCTCGGGTTTCACCCCCTTGCGGGCCGCCCTTCGCACGTTCGGCTCCGCCAGCGCGCGCCCGCCACCCCGTCGACACAGGGTGATCGCAAGGGTGCAGCCGGAGACGGCGGCTGCCGTGGAGCGAGAGGTCCATGCATGCAGCCGCAGTCGCCTCGCCGCCGCATACGCCCGCAGTCACGGCACTCGCTCCGCCGCCGCATACGCCCGCGCCCGCCCCGCCGCCGCATACGCCCGCGCCGGGTGGCCGCTCTCGCCGCCGTGACCGCGCTGACCCTCGCGGTCGGCACCTCGGCCGGGACCGGACCACCGACGGCGCGCACCACCGCCGGGCCGACCGGTCTGACCCGCCCCTCCGCCCTCTCCCCCTGCATGATCCGCAGCGGCCTCGACGTCCAGATGACCGAGGGCCTGCCCACCCCGCGCGGCTACTCCCGCTCCACCGGCACCGTCCACGCCCTGACCCTGATGATCGACTTCTCCGACGCGCCCGGCAGGGGCAGCGCCATGGACCGCTTCCACGAGTTCTTCCCGCAGACCCAGGAGTGGTTCCGCAACGCGTCGTACGGCCGGCTCGACTACCGCCCCGAGACCCCGATCACCGGCTGGCTGCGGATGCCGAAGTCCTTCGAGGAGTACGGCATCGAGCGCGGCGCCCCCTTCGACCCCGGCTACCGGGACCTGGTGCAGGACATCGTGACCGCCGCCGACCCGAAGGTCGACTTCAGCTCCTACGACCTCCTCAACGTCCTGGTCACTCCGAACGCCGGCCCCTCCGCCCTGGACACCGTGCTCTCGGTGACCTTCGCCGGCAACACGGACGCCCCGGTCGCCGATGGGGTGCCCGTCGCCAACGCGTCCTTCGTCTACTCCCGCCAGGACGACGGCTCCGGCACCTACTCCCGCACCGGCTACCGGGTACTCCCCCATGAGAACGGCCACACCTTCGGCCTGCCCGACCTCTACACCCAGGAGGGCGGGGGCGCGGTCGGGCACTGGGACATCATGAGCGAGGACTGGGGGGCCAACAACGATCTGCTCGGCTGGCACAAGTGGAAGCTGGGCTGGCTGGACGGCAGCCAGGTCGGCTGCGCGGCGACCCGGGGCACGGTGGACTACGTCCTCTCCCCCCTCTACCGACCGGGCGGCGGCAAGCTGATCCTCGTCCCCGTCGACACCCGCACCGCCTACGCCCTCGAACTGCGCGCCCAGGGCGGCAACGACGAGTCCGTCTGCCGCCCGGGCATCCTCGTCTACAAGGTCGACGCCACGGTCGACACCGGCCGCGGCCCGGTCAAGGTCTACGACAGCCACCGCGACACCGGCGGCTGCACCCGCAACCCCAACGTCCAGGCGGAACTCTCCGACGCGCCCTTCTCCCCCGGCGAGACCTTCCGGGACCCCCGGCACGGGATCACGGTGAAGGTGGTGGGGGTGGAGGGGGAGGGGGACTACCGGGTGCGGATCACACGGAGTTGAGGGCACGCCGCCCCGGGCTCTCCGAGCGTTCAGCCGAGCCGGGCGCCCGGGGTCTTCCTCGTCCTCCCCGGAGGGCCGGACCGTGGCGAAGGTGACGGGAGCTTCGCGAGAAGTTACGCGATCTGCTCGTCGGCGGTCACCTCATGCCTCCGCCCGACCAGTTACCCGACCTCACCCCGCTTCCGCTCCGCGGCAGCCAGGAAGCTGTCCAACCGATTCCCTTCCCTGACAGCCGTTGCTGGGGCCTCCTCCAAGCCTTCGACGGCTGTCGCACACCTTGGCGATCACCAGCACGGCCGTGCAAGAACCTGAGGCGGCAGACGAGTTGTCGGCATCCGACCACTTGGGGCGGGGCGATGCCGATGACCGTACTCGATCACAACTGTCCTCCCGTCCAGGCTGGGGCAAGCGGTCGTCCGCTCAGTCGGCGAACGCGGTCCGCCGCCTTGCCCGCGCAACAAGGCCCGTGGATCCGCTCCCGACCGTCGCGCAGCCACAGGCCGCCCCACGGCCCGTCCCTGATCCGCTACCCTGTCAAGGTCCGCCCTGAGTGGCGGACCCGATCCTTGCAGTAGCGCGAGTGGATAGTCACAGAGGGTATTCACCAGCGTCTCCCGCGAGGCCCCGCCTTCGTAGCTCAGGGGATAGAGCACCGCTCTCCTAAAGCGGGTGTCGCAGGTTCGAATCCTGCCGGGGGCACCAGCGCAAAGGCCCCGGACCGATCACGGTCCGGGGCCTTTGACGTCGACGCGGGCGGTCGGCCGCGACCGGGGCGTGCTTCTTCTGGCTTCGCCCGGTCTGACGTTGTACGACATCTGGTCGCACTTCAACCACTGATCCGGTGACGGGTTCGTCCGGTCCGCGGGCGGCAGCGGGTTCGCTACCGTTCAGCGGGCTGGACGGCCGCAAGGAAGCGCATGGTGAACGAACAAGTCGAAGACGCGCAGGGCAGAGTGACCGAGGGCACCTGGGGTATGCCCCTGCTGGTGCTGGTCCCGGCGGCCCTGATCCGCATTCTCACCGGTCTCTCCACTCCCTGGCTCATGGCGGCCTGGGTGCTCTGGGGGCTTGCCGCGTTGCTCGCGGTGGTGGGCTGGGTGCAAGTCGTCCGGTACGGGCCGCGTAATGCCTCGGGCTGGTCGACCTGTCTTCCGCTGCACTGTGTACTGGTGTGGCTGGGGGCTCAGCTGGTGGTCGCGTCGTCCTGAGGGTGTACAGGCGGGCGGGGGTGGCCGGCCGCCTGTGCGTCGCGGTGCGTCATGTAAGGTTTCGTGTGTTGGCGTGAGCAGGCACTCGTAGCTCAACGGATAGAGCATCTGACTACGGATCAGAAGGTTGCAGGTTCGAATCCTGCCGAGTGCACAGGGTGAGGGCCCGGGGAGTGATCCCCGGGCCCTCTGCCGTGTCGGTGGGGTGGCGGGGCTAGCATCCGGGCATGACGTCTGCTGATCTGAACGAGTCCGTGCTGAACACCGAGATCGGGGCCCTGAAAGGTGGGGCCGCGGAGCTGGGGCAGTACGCGGGCAAGGTCGTGCTCATCGTGAACGTGGCCTCCCAGTGCGGGCTGACCCCGCAGTACGCGGGGCTGGAGAAGCTCCAGGAGCGGTACGCGGGGCAGGGGTTCACCGTGCTGGGTGTGCCCTGCAACCAGTTCCTCGGGCAGGAGCCGGGCAGTGCCGAGGAGATCGCCGAGTTCTGCTCGGCGACGTACGGCGTGACCTTCCCGCTCACCGAGAAGGTGGAGGTGAACGGCGAGGGACGGCACCCGCTGTACGAGCGGCTCGTCGGGGTCGCCGACGCCGAGGGGCACAGCGGTGACATCCGGTGGAACTTCGAGAAGTTCCTCGTCGGGCGGGACGGCGCCGTCGTCGGGCGGTTCTCGCCGCGGACCGAGCCCGAGTCGGACGAGGTCGTCGGTGCGATCGAGGCGCAGCTCGCTCGGTAGTGGTTGACCTTGCCCCTGGGGCAGAGGGGAGCGTCCTTCGTGCCGGGCGGAAGGGCCGTCCGGTGACGGAGGAGGGCGTCGTGCGCGAGGAGCTGCTCACCATCGGCGCGTTCGCCGCGCGGGCCCGGTTGTCGGCCAAGGCGCTGCGGCTGTACGACCGGCTGGGCCTGCTGGCGCCGGCGTACGTCGACGAGGTCAGCGGTTACCGCTACTACCGCGCCGAGCAGGTCGAGCGGGCCCGGCTGGTGGCCCTGCTGCGGCAGTTGGACATGCCGCTCGGCCGGGTCGCCGAGGTGCTCGGGGCGGAGGGTCCCGAGGCCGCCGAGCGGCTCGCCGGCTACTGGGCGGACGTGGAGGCCCGGGTCGCCGGGCAGCGGACCCTCGCCGAGTACCTCCGTGGACGACTGTCGGGGAGGAGCTCCGAGATGTACGAGAAGTTCGTGGTCGGGATCGTGGATGTGCCGGCGCGGGTGGTGATCACCGAGTCGCGGCACACGCTGGCGGACGAGTTGCCGGCCTGGATCGGTGCCTCCCTCGGGCGGCTGGAGGAGGCGGCCCGCGAGTGCGGGGGTGTCGCGGGAGCGCCGTTCGTCGTCTACCACTCCGAGGTGTCGACGGAGAGCGACGGGCCGACCGAGTCCTGTGTGCCGGTGGCCGACGAGGCGGCGGCCCGGGAGTGGGCGGCGCGGGTCGGACGGGCCTGGGAGTCGGCGGTGCGGGTCGAGCCGGCGGTGCGGCTCGCTTACACCCGGATCACCAAGGCGCAGGTGGCGCATCCGCAGATCCTGGCCGCCTTCGAGGCGGTGGAGCAGTGGGTCGCCGCGGAGGGGCTGGAGGTGGCCGGGCCCTGCCGGGAGGTGTACTTCGCGGACTGGGAGGCGGCCGGGGCCCAGGACCCGGTGTGTGACGTCGCGTTCCCCGTGCGCTCGGCCTCGCGGCCGTAGACAGGGTGAGCCCTCTCGGCAAGGACGGCGTCTGGTCGAGAGGGCTCTCCTGGTGGTGCTTGTGCAGTTGTGGTGGCCGGACCGGTCCGGCCGGCGTGTCTAGCGGGGGCCGGTGCGGGCCCCTTACGCCTTGACCGACGCGACGAAGGCGTTCCACGCGCCGGCCGGGAAGGCCAGGGCCGGGCCCTCGACGACCTTCGAGTCACGCACGGCGAGTCCGGCGTCGGTGGGTGACTTGACCTCGACGCAGGCGCCGTTGCCCGCGGAGTAGGAAGACTTCATCCACGTCTGCGAAGCGCCCTGAATCAGTGCCATGTCCACTCCTGTTGCGAGTTGCGGTAGTGCGGTTCACGCCAACCTTCACCGACTGGCTGGCGTGATCGACGCTACCGGTCAACTGCGCTGGGTGGGGCGGCCGTTCACTCGACCGGATGGCATATTCCAGGTGAGCCTTCCAATGGAGTGGACCGGCGGTGTACGATCCGGCGCCCTCTGCGACGGGAGTTCATTCCGCGTAGGCTTTGGCCGCTTCTGCGATGACATGCCGGGATTGCTCCACATTGAGGGACTGTGCCCGCAGATGCTCGTACATCACGGCGTACCTCTGCACGTCCGGCGCCTTCTCCAGGTACAGGTCGCTGGTGACGCCCTCCAGGTAGACGACGCTGGAGTCGGCCGCGTCCGTGAACTCCAGGATCGCGTACTGGCCGTTGAGGCCCGGATGCGCGCCCGCCTCGAAGGGCAGCACCTGTACGGTCACGTGCGGCAGCTGGGACATCTCGATGAGGTGCTCCAACTGCTCGCGCATCACCAGCTTGCTGCCCACGACCCGGCACAGCGCCGCCTCGTCCAGCACCACCCACAGCCGCAGCGGGTTGGTCTCGGCGGTGATGCGCTCCTGCCGCCGCATGCGCACCCGCACCCGCTTCTCGATCTCCGCCGTCGACGTCTCCGGCAACGCGCCCCGCACCAACGCCTCCGCGTAGGCAGGTGTCTGCAACAACCCGGTGACCAACTGGGGTTCGTACACCCGCAGCGACTCCGCGTCGGTCTCCAGACCGATGTAGACGCTGTACGGGATGTCGCCGAACGTGTGCCACCAGCCCTGCTGGCGCGAGTCGCGGGCCATCTCCATCAGCGAGTCGACGATGCGCTGGTCCTCGACCTCGTACACCCCGCAGAGATCGCGTACGTCGCGCTGACTGATGCTTCTGCGGCCGTTCTCCAGCCGGCTGATCTTCGACTGCGACACGAGCAGTCGCTCCGCGACCTCTTCGGCCGTCATGCCCTTGAGCTCGCGGAGCCTGCGCAGCTCCTGGCCCAGTCGGCGCCGCCTGACGGTGGGATTGACACTGGACGCCACGGGACGTGCACCTCCGGCTGCCTGCCTGTTACTTGGCACTTTGCGTATCTGCTGTTGAGCAGACTGCCACCAAGATGCTCATCACCGCTGGCAAACCGTGGATATGCGGCGGCGCGTACCCCTCGGTTCGGAAACAGGTCGAGAAGCGGTTCGGGGAACAGGTCGAGCGGGGTAGCGGGATCATGATGATCCCGCTACCCCGCTCGACCGGCGGCTCCCGTACCGGGTCTGTGCGAACCGGGCCCCGGTGAGACGGGGTTGCGGCTCAGTGGGCCACGGCGCGTGCCATGGACCCGTGGTGCGGCTGCATCGGGACCCCGCGCGCGGGTTCCGTCACCGGCCTGGATCCGGCCGCGGCCGGCCGGCCCGCCGGGGCACCGCCCCGCCGGGCCTGAGCGCCCGCGCCGTTCTGGACGTCCATCACGGCGTGCGCGACGAGCCCGCCCATCGGGTCGTGCCGGATCAGGTCCCGCAGCCGGGACCTGGACGAACGACCCTCGTTGCCGGGGTAGAGATGCTTGCCGAGGCCGACGGCGTGCGCCAGGGCGGCGAGCGCGGCGGTCCGCGGGTCCGGCGGTACGCCGGTGCGGATCGCCGAGTCCAGCCGAGCACGGATCTCCCGGCTGATCTCGTTGTCCGTCGCCTGGTAGCGCGTCGTCGGCAGCACCCCGCACATCTGGCCGGCCACGGCATGCACCATGCCGCACCGCTCCAGGTGCGAGAGGTAGGTCTGACGGAGCCCCAGCCGGGGTCCGCCGATCCAGTGGACGGCCCGTACCGGAGCGCCGCGCCTTCGCAGCAACTCCAACGCGCAGTCCAGTGTCGGATCTCCTGTCGGCCGTGGCACCACCACGGCGATACGATCCCCGTCTGGGGCTATCCGTCCGGCCAGCGCCAGCTCCACTAGCTGTGCACCGGCCAGACCGAGGTCGAGCGACTGCGGCTGCGCAGTGGTACCCGTGGTCGGGTCCAGTGCGAGCAACAGCAGCTCCTCCGGAAGTGTTCTGCGGCTCCTGCCCATCCATGCCTCCCCGCGTGGATGAATGACAGGGTGACCCCTCTCACATTGGTCTGTCGAGGGCACGTGACCGGTTCGTGAGGGAACCGGTAGGTATGTCGTTCTCGTCTACCACGGGGGCCAAGCCCCCACACAGGACACTGGTACATGGTTCGGACAGGGCGCGCGGAGACGCGCGCGGCGCATGGAGGAGGCATCGGTGGCGGGCGAGTCCCCCGACAGGTCCAAGCAGCGCGAGTCGTCGGCGGAAGCGACGTCGGGGAGCGGTGGTTCGGTTCCCGAGGCACGCGATCCCCGTCTCGGGGTGTCCCGCGAGAAGGATTCCGCGGATGCCGCCGGCGCCGCGTCGGACACGGCCACCCGGGTCTTGTCCCTGCGGGGCGCCGACCGGGAGCAGGCGTCCACGGACACCCCTCGCGAGGACGCCGCGCTGCGCGACGCGGTCTCGGCGTGGGTGCGGGGGGCGGACTCCGACGGGGATTCCGGCGCGGATTCCGACGGGAATTCCGGCTCCGGTGACGGGGAAAGGGGTCCCGGCGAGAAGGACGCGGGTTCGGGTGCGGGTGCGGGTGCTGCCGCGGACGCCGAGGGCGTGAGCGACACCGACGCTGACGACGACGCCAGCGCCGAAGCCGAGGCGGACGGCAAGCCCGAGGCCGGTGCCGAGTCCCCAGCGGGGGCCGAGTCCCAGGCGGACACCGGGCGCCGTGCCGACGCGGAGACGGGCGCGGAGCCTGCGGCGGAGGCGAAGGCGAAGGCTGACGAGTCCGACGCGGACGCGGGTGCAAAGCCCGCCGCGGAGGGGAAGGGGGCCGCCGGTCTCGCCGCGAAGGCCGCCGGCGCGGCCGCAGCCGAGGACCGGGTGGCTGAGGCCGACGCCGGTACGGCGAAGCCGGACGCGCGGGACGCGAAGCCCGGCGCCAGTACGGCCGAGCCCGACGCGGAGGACGCCAACCCGGAGCCCGAGAACGCCAAGCCCGGCACCGGTACGGCCGAGCCCGACGCGGAGGACGCCAACCCGGAGCCCGAGAACGCCAAGCCCGGCACCGGTACGGCCGAGCCCGACGCGGAGGACGCCGACCCCGAGCCCGAGAACGCCAAGCCCGGCGCCGGTACGGCCAAGCCGGACGCGGAGGACGCCAAGCCCGGCACCCAAGGCGCCGAGGCCGACTCGGACGAGGTTGCCGCTGCCGCGGAGGCCGCTGACGCCACCCCCGAGGCCCCCGACACCCCCGACACCCCCGTCGATCAGCCCACCGCCGTCTTCAAGGCCGTACCGCCCAAGAGCGGCGGCACCGGTGTCGATCAGCCCACCACCATGCTGAAGCTGGGCGGCGACGCCCCGAAGGCGCCCGAGACGCCCGAGGCGCCCGAGTCGGAAGCCGAGCGCACCAGCAAGTTCGTCGCGCTGAAGAACGACATGCGCCCCCCGGCGAAGCCGGACCCGAAGCCCGGCGCCAAGCCCGACCCGAAGTCCGACCCGAAGCCCGGCGTCAAGTCCGACCCGAAGCGCGACGCCAAGTCCGGCGCCAAGCCGCAGACGAAGCCGGGCGAGAAGCCGCAAGCCGAGCCCGCCGCCGACGCGCCCGCCACCGCCACCGCGACCACCGCCATCCCGCAGGTCGGCCCGGAGTGGACGACGCAGCAGCCGTTGCCGCCCAAGCCGCCGCTGGATCTGCTGGCGGAGCTGACGAACACGCCGCCGCCCCCGGAGACGCCGGTCCGGACCCTCGTGCGGCGGGTCAAGATCTGGACGCCCCTGGTCCTGCTGCTGGTGATCGTCTTCGCGGTCGTACAGACCCTGCGTCCCCTCCCGGCGCCGACCCTCGACCTGACCGCGAAGGAGACCTACACCTTCCCGGGCGGCAAGATCGACGTCCCGTGGCCCGCCGACGGGCAGGCCGCGCTCGACGTGCAGGGCATCGGCAGCTTCGGCTCCTCCGGGGCGCAGAAGTCCGTGCCGATCGCCAGTGTCGCCAAGGTGATGACCGCGTACATCATCCTGCGCGACCACCCGCTGAAGAGCGGCGCCAAGGGGCCGAAGATAAAGATCGACAAGGCCGCCGAGCAGCAGGCGGACGCGGGTCAGGAGTCGACGGTCCCCGTCACCGCCGGTGACTCGGTCAGCCAGCGCGAGGCGCTGGAGAGCATCCTGATCGCCTCCGCGAACAACATCGCCCGCCTCCTCGCCCGCTGGGACGCCGGCTCGGAGAAGGCGTTCGTGTCGAAGATGAACGCCACCGCCAAGAGCCTCGGCATGACGAACACGACGTACACCGACCCCTCGGGCCTGCACGACACCACCGTCTCCACGGCCGTGGACCAGGTGAAGCTGGCCAAGGCCGCGATGACGAAGCCCGCCTTCCGCGAGGTGGCGGCGATGATGTCGTACGACGACTACAAGGGTGTCAACCACTCCAACTGGAACCAGCTCGTCGGCCACAACAACGTCGTCGGCATCAAGACCGGCACCACCACCTCCGCCCTCGGCAACCTGGTCTTCGCGGCGAAGCAGCAGGTCGGCGGGGAGACGCGGACCGTGATCGGCGCGGTGCTGCGCCAGCCGGCGGGCGGCCCGGAGAACACCATCCTCAGCGCCGCCCTGGACCACAGCGACAAGCTGATCCGAACCGCGCAGGGCGCGTTGAAGTCGGCGACGATCCTGAAGAAGGGCGAGGTCGTCGGTTACGTGGACGACGGTCTGGGCGGCCGTACCCCGGTCGTGGCGACGAAGGACGTGACGGCGGCCGGCTGGTCCGGGCTGAAGGTGAAGCTGTCGTTCAAGGCCGACGCGGTGCCGCACACCGCGAAGGCCGGCACCAAGGTGGGCTCGCTCACCGTGGGCGACGGGTCGTCCGCCGGCGCCGTGCAGGTCCCGGTCGCGCTCCAGAAGGATCTGGCCGAGCCCGGTTTCGGCGCGAAGCTGACCCGCCTGGGCTGACCGCACCCGCCCCGCGCACCCCGTCGCCGGCGCCCCACCCGGGAGCCCGTCGGCGGGGTGCGTGCTAGCGTCACGAAACGGGGCAGGTCGCCGGTCCGGGGAAACCGCTGCGAACTGGACGAGAAGCGGCCGGTAACACCGAGGGACGCGGCCGAGAACAGAAGACGGGACACGGGGAGTGCCTTCAGTGGCCACAGCGGAGCCGACACGCGCCGACGACGCCGATCCGGGCCCGGGTTCGGGCCCGCGAATACGTCTGTCCGCGACCGGCCGGGAGCAGTACCGCCCGGCCGGTGCGGACCCGCGTCCGGACACCCGGCGCGGGCGGCTGCTCGCCGCCGCCGAACCGCTGCGCCGGCGCCTCCTGCGGCACCCCGTGGTGTCGATGACGGCCCTCGCGGGCGTCCTGCACATCATCTGGTTCTTCACGTTCGCGAACAGCGGTGGCGATCTCGCGGCGCAGGACGCCTGGGCCGAGTTCGTCGGCCGGCATCCCGACTCGGCGTACAACCTCGCCTGGTACGGCGGTATGCACCCGGTGTCGTACAGCGTGGTGTCGCCGTACCTGATGTCGGTCCTCGGGGTCCGTACGACGATGATGATCGCCGGGACCGTGTCGGCGGGCCTGCTGACCCTGGTCCTGATCCGCAGCCGGGCGGTGCGCAACCCGCTGTGGGCCTCGCTGGCCGGTGTCCTCGCGTTCCTGTGCAACGCGGTGTCGGGGCGGGTGACCTTCGGACTCGGCACGGCGTTCGCGCTCGGCGCGGTCGCGGCCGTCTTCTGCTGGCCGCACCGCTGGCGGTACAAGCGCTGGGCGAAGGCCCTGGTCGCCGCCCCGCTGGCGGCGCTGGCCACGATGGCCTCGCCGGTCGCGGGCCTGTTCGTGGGCCTGGTCGCGGCGGCGCTGTTCCTCCAGAAGCGGCGGCCGGGCGCGTGGGCGCTGGGGCTCGCGCCGACGGCCGTGGTGGCGCTGTCGGCCTGGCTCTTCCCGTTCTCCGGCACGCAGCCGATGACGTTCGGCTCGGTGGTCATGCCGCTGCTGTACGGCCTGCTGTGCCTGTTCCTGGTGCCCAGGGAGTGGGTGACCGTCCGGCTCACGGCCGGCGTCTACAGCCTGGCCGTCGTGCTGGTGTGGCTGATCAGCTCGCAGATCGGGTCGAACATATCCCGGCTGCCGATGCTGTTCGCCGGGGCGACGCTGATCGCCGCGCTGCCGTACACCGTGCCGAGGTCGCGCAAGTGGTACGTGACCGTCCTGGCGTTCCTCGGCTTCGTCGGGTGGATCGGCTTCAAGACGGTGGACGACATCGTGCACACCACGCCGGCCGCGTCCTGGGCGCGGGAACTCGCCCCGCTGGTCAACCAGCTCCAGAAGGCCGGTGCGGAGAAGGGGCGCGTCGAGGTGGTGCCGGTGCGCTCGCACCGGGAGGCGTCCGCGCTCGCGCCGTACGTGAACCTGGCGCGGGGCTGGAACCGGCAGGCCGACATGGAGCGCAACCCCCTCTTCTACGACGACACGCTCAACTCGGCGAACTACCACGAGTGGCTCCAGCGCTGGGCGGTGCACTTCGTGGTGCTGCCGAAGGACGACCCGGACGGGGACGGCGGGGTGCGCGAGCGGCAGCTGCTGCGGCGCGGGATGCCGTATCTGACGCAGGTGTGGGGCGACGCGAACTGGCAGCTGTTCAAGGTGACCGATCCGGCGCCGATGGCGGAGCCGGACGCGGTGGTGGACCGGGCCGAGCAGGGTGAGATGACGCTCCGGGTGCGCAAGGCCGGGAAGATCCTCATCCGCATCCCCTACTCGCCGTGGCTGAGCGTCGTCGACGAGCACGGCAAGAGCCTGAAGGCGCCGCAGGAGACGGAGGCCTCGAAGCACCGGGCGCCGGGCACGGCGAAGTCGTACGCCAACGTCAACGGCTGTCTGATGGAGACGCCGGAGGACGGCAACGGGGACAAGTGGACGGCGCTGCTCGCGCCCCACTCCGGTACCTACCGGCTGGCGGCGCCCTACCAGTTCCCGCGCGGCACGCCCTGCCCCGACGAGCTGAAGTAGGAGCCGGGGCAGGACCGCTGATGCGTTCACACATCTGAACCGAGGTCACGACAACGAACGATTTTACGTCCTCTTGACCTTCGGCGTCCTTGCCGTGCGTCCGCCCCCGAAACCAGAGTTCACATGCCTGACCCGGCTGCGAACCCTGAGGGGGACACATGAACGGTCTCGACTGGGCCGTGCTGATCGGCTACTTCGGAGTGATGGTCGCGATCGGCGTCTGGTCGCACAAGCGCGTGGACAGCGTCTCCGACTTCTTCACGGCCGGCGGCCGGATGCCCTGGTGGCTGTCCGGCATCTCGCACCACATGTCGGGCTACAGCGCGGTGATGTTCACCGGGTACGCGGGCATCGCCTACACCTACGGCGTCACCTCCCTCGTCACCTGGTCCTTTCCGATCGCGCTCGGCATCGCCATCGGCTCGAAGCTGTTCGCGCCGCGCGTCAACCGGCTCCGCTCCCGGCTCCACGTGGCCTCCCCGCTGGAGTACCTGAAGAACCGCTACGACCTCTCCACCCAGCAGGCGCTCGCCTGGTCCGGGATGCTGCTGAAGATCGTGGACGTGGGCGCCAAGTGGGCGGCGATCGCGACGC
The DNA here is from genome assembly GCF_024753135.1 of Streptomyces pyxinicus. Lineage (GTDB taxonomy): Bacteria > Actinomycetota > Actinomycetes > Streptomycetales > Streptomycetaceae > Streptomyces > Streptomyces pyxinicus. The sequence goes on from NZ_JANUGP010000002.1 coordinate 247,110, forward strand.
TGCTGTCGGTGTTCACGGGCGTGTCCCTGGACCAGGGCATCCTGATCACCGGCGCGATCACCGCCGTGTACTGCACGATCGGCGGGCTGTGGGCGGACGCGCTGACCGAACTCGGCCAGTTCGTCATCCAGTTGCTGGCCGGCGTCTCGATGTTCGTCGCGGTCGTGCTGAAGCTGGACGACAAGGGCATCGGGTTCGTCGGTGCCTGGGACGAGCCGGCGCTGCACGGCCACGGCAAGCCGCTGGTGGGGCCGTACGGCACGGTGTTCCTGCTCGCGTTCCTCTTCATCAAGCTGTTCGAGTACAACGGCGGCATGCTCAACCAGGCGCAGCGCTACATGGCGACGGGCAGCGCACGGCAGGCGGAGCGTTCCGCGCGGCTGTCGGCGGTGCTGTGGCTGGTCTGGCCGGTGGTGCTGTTCTTCCCGATGTGGATGTCTCCGCTGCTGGTGCGCGCGCGGCAGCCGGATGGCTCCGACTCCTACGCGCTGATGACCGAACAGCTGCTGCCGCACGGGCTGTTGGGCCTGGTCGTGGTGGGCTTCTTCTCCCACACGATGGCGATGTGCTCCTCCGACGCCAACGCGATCGCGGCGGTGTTCACGCGGGACGTGGCGCCGGTGCTGTCCGCGCGGGCACGGGCCTGGGGTGAGCGGTCGGGCCTGGTCGCGGCCCGGGTGACGACGGTCGTCTTCCTCGGCCTGTCGATGGCGGTGGCGACCCAGGTCGACTCCCCCGCGTTCAAGGACATCATCACGGTCGTCATCAAGTGGGTGGCCGGTCTGATGGGCCCGATCGCGATCCCGATGATGCTGGGCCTGCTCCGCCCGTTCCGCCGCTCCGGCCCGACGGCCGCGCTCGTCAGCTGGGCCGCCGGTCTGCTCGCCTTCTGGCTGGTCAACTATCCCATCAGCTGGAGCGTCGCCGGCGGTGTCCCACTCCAGTACCAGGTCTCGGTCCCGCTCGCGGTCTCCCTGCTCCTGTACGTCGGCATCGGCTACCTCAGGCCCGAGGACACCCCGGAGCGCCTGGCCGTCATCGAGACGGTGAACACGGACGGCGGCGTCGCGCATTCGCCTACACCGACGGATTCGGCGCGAGGGCAGCGTATCCACCGAGGGATCGAATCCGACTAGCCCGCTAGTCTCAAAATTGCTCGAAAATCCTCACACTCGTTGCTACGATGACAGCATGACCAACAACATCGCTGTCGCGGACGCCACCTTCGCCCAGGTCAACCTCCTGGCGCGCGCATGGGGTGTGAGTCCCGGCCAGGCAGTCACCAGACTGGTCGAACACTTTCAGCTACCCGACGCGGCGCGTATCACCGAACCAAGAGGGGAGCGCGTGGCGGTTCACGCCATCTACAACAGCGAACGATTCGAGGGCGAATACGACCCCGTAACGCAAGCACTCTCCGTGACCAGCGGCAAGGCGGCCGGGAACTACCGCACCCCTAGCGGCGCGGCCAGCGCCGTACTACAAGCAGCGAACCCCGACGTGAAGCCCAATCGAAACGGCTGGGGGTTCTGGACGGTCAGCGAGACCGGGAAGCTTCTACAGTCGCTGAGGTAAGTGTGACTCAGACTGCTCAAAATCCTAGGTCGAGGGGCTTGACATGCGCGAGTAGTTTCTCTTATCATCGACGGCCGGACGGCGGGCCGCCGTCCGGCCGTCGACGTAGGGGAGCATGTACTTGCCACACGATCCCGATCCCTTGTTCACACAGCGATCCGCTCTCATCCTGCTGCTCGGCACACTTGCCGGCAGCGTGGTCGCGATTCTCACCGTGCGGACAGGATCCGGACCCGACGCGGCGATGCTCGACGGCGGCGGCGCCTTCGCGGGTGCCGTCATCTTCTTCAACGCCACCATCTCCTGAGCTCTCCGGGCTCAACGGGGATATCTCCGCAGCCAGGCCGGGGAGGAGGATGCGGGGCCGTGGAGGGCGGGGCCCTGGGTCAGTTCCATGGCGTAGTCGTCGGCCAGTTCGAGGATCGTCGGGCGGCCCTCCAGTTCGGCGATCCAGGCCGGCGAGAGGGCCGTCTCGCCGTGCAGGGCGCCCAGGAGGCCGCCGGTGAGGGCGCCCGCGGCGGCCGAGGGGCCGCTCTGGTTCACCGCCAGGCACAGGCCGTGGCGGACGTCCTCGCCGACCAGGGCGCAGTAGACCGAGGCCGCGAGGAGGCCGTCGGCGGTGCCGTCGCCGGCCAGTTCCTCGACCCGGGCCGGGGTCGGCAGGCCCTGCCGCACCGCGCCGAGGGCGTGTCGCAGGGCGTCGGAGACGGGCTGGTGGCCGGGGCGGACGGCGAGCAGGGTGAGGGCCTGGTGCACGGCACCGTCCAAGGCCTCGCCACGGGCCAGCGCGTGCACGATCGCGGCGTACGCGCCCGCCGCGAGGCAGGCGAGGGGGTGGCCGTGGGTCTGGGCCGCGCACTCCACCGCCAACTGGACGACGAGCTGCGGCTCCCAGCCGACCAGCAGGCCGAAGGGCGCCGAGCGGGCCACCGCCTCCGGGCCCAGCTCGCCGGGGTTCTTCGGCGCCTCCAGTGTGCCCATCCTCGCGTCGCCGAGCCCGAGGAGCAGGGCCCGGGTCGGCTCCCGGCGGGCGTACAGCCACTCCTCGCGGGCCAGCCAGCCGTCGTCCTCGCGGCGCTCGTCCGGGCCCCAGTCCCGCTGGGTGGCCGCCCACCGCAGATACGCCCGGTGCAGGTCGGTCGGCGGGTGCCAGGCGCCGGTGTCCCGGCGTACCTGGGCGCGGATCAGGCCGTCCACCGTGAACAGGGTGAGCTGGGTGTGGTGGGTGACCGTGCCGCGCCGGCCGGCTCCGGGGGCGAGGTCGAGCAGTCCTCCGGGGCCGTGGGCCGCCCGGATCTCCGCCAGGGACAGCGCGTCGGCCGGTCCGCCCAGCGCGTCGCCGACGGCGGCGCCGAGCAGGGTGCCGCGCACCCGGCCGCGGAAGTCCTGCTGTTCGGCACGGCCCCAGACGGCGCCGGACGTCGTCCCCACCAGACCTCCCGACACCGCGTGCCCGTACGACGCTAGGCACTGTAATCGACCGGAACAGACCGTTCAGCGGGGCAAACCGGACCCGGACCGGCATTTCCGCACAGGCGGGCGGGCTCGGGTTGGCTCAATGCCCGTGCGAAAGGCCGGTGTTCGTCGGGGAGAATCCAGCCATGACCACCACCCCCACGCGCCACAGCGGCCACAGACTCGCCGCCGGCGTCCTCACCGGCATACTCGCCCTCTACATCACCCTGGTCGCCCTGGGGAACATCACGGACTTCGACACGAACCAGCAGTTCGTCCGGCATGTGCTCGCGATGGACACCACCTTCAAGGACGACGACCTGATGTGGCGCGCCGTCACCAGCACCGCCCTCCAGGACACCGCCTACGTGCTGATCATCGCCTGGGAGACGGCGGCGGCCCTGGTCCTGATCGCGGGCACCTGGCTGTGGGCGGCGCGCAAGGACGCGGACCTCGCCCGCCGGGTGTCCACCTACGGGCTGCTGATGCTGCTGCTGCTCTTCGGCGCCGGGTTCATCGGCGTCGGCGGCGAGTGGTTCTCGATGTGGCAGTCCAAGAACTGGAACGGACTCGACGCGGCCACCCGGATCTTCCTGCTCGCCGGAGTGGCGCTGGTCGTGAACCAGTTGCCGGGCGGCGGCCGGCGCGAGGCTAGCTGACCACGGCCACCTTGGTGCCCTGGTCGCCGAAGGACCACAGCGCGGCTCCGTCCTCCTTGCGGAGGCGGATGCCGCCCAGCTTCTTGCCGTCCGCCGGCGGCGGGGAGGCGCCGTCCAGGGCGTTGGAGAAGGCTATGTTCACGCCGGACGCCTTGGTGAAGTACATGACGTGCTCGATCTCCACGCCGTCCGAGCCCTGGAGGGACTGGGTGCGCACGGTGATCGAGTAGCGGCCGGGCCCGGGGTCCACCGTGCCCGGCCACACCGTGAACGTACGGACCGCCTTGCCGGTCGCGTCCACCAGCCACAGCCGCTTCGCGCCGAGCGAGTAGACGATCCGGCGGCCGTCGCCCGAGTCCCCGGGCAGCTCCGGCGGCCCGGCCGGCGTCTCGGGCTTCGCGGAGGCGTGGGCGCCGGCCGACGCGGACGCGCTCGGCTTGCCGGCGGCGGCCGCGGGATGCGGCCCGTGGTCCGCCTGGACGGCGAGGAAGACCACGGCCGCGGTCGCTCCCACGGTCAGACCGGTGACCCAGGCCCACGAGGGCAGTCGGGCAGCCACGGGTACGCATCTCCTCCGCTATGGGGCCCCTGCTCGGATCGGGGGTCGGATCATCGTACTCAGTCCCCTGCCCGCCGCCGACCTCAGTCCAGCACCGGCAACAGGTCCGGCAGATGGCCGTCGGAGGCCGCGGCCGCCCGCTGCCGTTCCTCGGGGACCTCGCCGTAGAGGGTGGTGCGCGGGCGGGCGGGGCGGCCGGCCGTCTCGGCCACCTCGACCAGGTCGCGGACCGACTTGTACGAGCCGTAGGAGGAGCCCGCCATCCGGGAGATGGTCTCCTCCATGAGCGTCCCGCCGAGGTCGTTGGCGCCGGAGCGGAGCATCTCCGCCGCCCCCTCGGTGCCGAGCTTGACCCAGCTCGTCTGGATGTTGGGGATCCAGGGGTGCAGCAGCAGCCGGGCCATCGCCGTCACCGCGCGGTTGTCCCGCATGGTCGGGCCCGGCCGCGCGATGCCCGCCAGGTACACCGGGGCGTTGGTGTGGATGAACGGCAGCGTCACGAACTCCGTGAAGCCGCCGGTCTCCCGCTGGATGCCGGCCAGGGTGCGCAGGTGGCCGAGCCAGTGCCGGGGCTGGTCGACATGGCCGTACATCATGGTCGAGGACGAGCGGATGCCCAGCTCGTGGGCGGTGGTGATGACCTCGATCCAGGTGGCCGTGGGCAGCTTGCCCTTGGTGAGCACCCAGCGGACCTCGTCGTCGAGGATCTCGGCGGCGGTGCCGGGGACGGAGTCGAGGCCCGCCTCCTTGGCCGCCGTCAGCCACTCGCGGATCGACATGCCGGTGCGGGTCGCGCCGTTGACCACCTCCATCGGCGAGAAGGCGTGCACGTGCATGCCGGGGACGCGCTCCTTGACCGCCCTGGCGATGTCGAAGTACGCGGTGCCGGGCAGGTCGGGGTGGATGCCGCCCTGCATGCAGACCTCGACCGCGCCCACGTCCCAGGCCTGCTGGGCGCGGTCGGCGACCTGGCCGAGGGAGAGGGTGTAGGCGTCGGCGTCGGTCCGGCGCTGGGCGAAGGCGCAGAAGCGGCAGCCGGTGTAGCAGACGTTGGTGAAGTTGATGTTGCGGGTGACGATGTACGTCACGTCGTCGCCGACCGCCGACTTCCGTACGTCGTCGGCGACGTGGCAGAGCGCGTCCAGCGCGGGCCCGTCCGCGTGCAGCAGGGCGAGCGCCTCGGCGTCGGTCAGTCTCGTGGGGTCGGCGGCGGCGGTGCGCAGCGCCTGCCGGACGTCGGTGTCGATCCGCTCCGGGGCCATGCCGGGGGCGGCGGCCTCGCGCAGGGCGTCCCAGTCGCCGTACACCTCGTCGAAGTCGTCGCGGCGGTCGCCGGTGCGGCCCTCGGTGTCGATGGTGCGGTGCAGGTCGGTGCGGCCGGCCGGGACGAAGGCCTCCTCGGGCTCCTGCCAGGGCAGGCCCTCGGGCAGCGCGCCGGCGCGGGCGAGGCCGGTCTCCGGGTCGGCGAGCGCGGCGACGTGCGGGCGCAGCCGGGGGTCGAGCCAGGGTTCGCCCCGGCGGACGAACTCCGGGTAGACGCACAGTCGTTCCCGCAGCTCGAAGCCGGCGGCGCCGGACTTCGCGGCCAGTTCCTCGATCTGCGGCCAGGGGCGCTCGGGGTTGACGTGGTCGATGGTGAGCGGGGAGACCCCGCCCCAGTCGTCGATCCCGGCGCCGATCAGCCGCGCGTACTCGGCGTCGACCAGGTTCGGCGGGGCCTGGAGGCAGGCGGCCGGGCCCATGATGTGCCGGGCGACGGCGATGGTGGCGACCAGGTCGTCCAGCTCGGCGTCCGGCATGCCGCGCATCGCGGTGTCCGGCTTGGCGCGGAAGTTCTGGATGATCAGCTCCTGGACGCCGTGGTAGGCGCGGGCGACCTTGCGCAGCGCGAACAGCGACTCCGCGCGCTCCTCGTACGTCTCGCCGATGCCGATCAGCAGCCCGGAGGTGAACGGCACGGACGACCGGCCCGCGTCCTCCAGCACCCGCAGCCGTACGGCGGGTTCCTTGTCCGGGGAGCCGTGGTGCGGGCCGCCGGGCTCGGACCACAGGCGGGTGGCGGTGGTCTCCAGCATCATGCCCATGGACGGCGCGACCGGCTTCAGCCGCTGGAAGTCCGTCCACGTCATCACCCCCGGGTTGAGGTGGGGCAGCAGGCCGGTCTCCTCCAGGATGCGGATGGAGATCGCGCGGACGTAGGCGATGGTGTCGTCGTAGCCGTGCGCGTCGAGCCACTCGCGCGCCTCCGGCCAGCGGTCCTCGGGCTTGTCGCCGAGCGTGATCAGCGCTTCCTTGCAGCCGAGGGCCGCGCCCTTGCGGGCGATGTCGAGCACCTCGTCCGGCGACATGAACATCCCGTGTCCCGCGCGGCGCAGCTTGCCGGGGACGGTGACGAACGTGCAGTAGTGGCACTTGTCCCGGCACAGCCGGGTGAGCGGGATGAAGACGCTCTTCGAGTACGTGATGACACCGGCCCGGCCCGCCTGTTCGAGCCCCGCGTCACGCACCCGGGCGGCCGACGCGGCGAGATCGGTGAGGGCCTCGCCGCGAGCCTGCAACAGCACCGCCGCCTCACCGACGTCCAGGGCGACACCGTCCCGGGCACGTTTGAGCGCACGACGCATGGAGTTCTCGGTCGGTCCGGGTCCGGGGGTCGCGGAAGTGGTCATCCTTCGAGCGTAGACCAGGGAGATCACGGGGTTGTGGCGCGTACGGGAGCGCGGACCCCGGGGGTTGGGGGCAGGTGGGGGCGCGGGGGTTCGGCTTCGGGCGGCTGGGGGTTGGGGGGGCGGCGTACGCGGCGCGCCTGTGGGGGGCGGGGCTCGGCGTATGCGGCGCGTGCGTCGGCCGCGGGCGCCCGGTGTCCGGACGCGTGCGTAACCGCGGCTGCTCGGCGCACCCGGCGCCTGCGTCGGCCACAGACGCCCGGCCCACCCGGCGCGGGCGTGGCCGCGGGCGCCCGGCGCTCGCGTGCCGCCCGCGGCTACAGATACTCCGCGTAGGCGTCCAGAACCCGCAGCACCTCCGTCTCGCCCGCCGGGGGCAGTTGGAGGACGGCCTCCTCGATGCCCAGCTCCGCGTAGTGGGCGAGCTTGCCCGGGGTGGGGGCGACCGCGTAGGGGACCACTTGGAGGGCGGACGGGTCGCGGCCCGCCTCCTCCCAGGCCGCGCGCAGCACCGGCAGGGACTCGGTGAGGCCCCGGCCGCCGATCGGGAGCCAGCCGTCGGCGTACTCGGCGATGTGCGCGAACAGCTTGGGGCCGGCCGCCCCGCCGAGCAGGGTGCGGGGACCGGTGACGGGCCCGCGCGGCTTCCGCACCGGCTTGGGGTACGCGTGGCTGGCCCGCACCCGCGCGAACTCCCCCTCGTACGGCGTCGGTTCCCCGGTCCACAGCGCCTGCATCAGGCGCACGCGGTCCCGGACCAGGTCCCTGCGGGTGCGCCACTCGACCCCGTGGTCGGCGGCCTCCTCGACGTTCCAGCCGTAGCCGACACCGAGGGTGAGGCGGCCTCCGGAGAGATGGTCGAGGGTGGCGGCCTGCTTGGCCAGGCCGATCGGGTCGTGCTGGGCCACCAGGGTGATGCCGGTGCCGAGGCCCAGGCGCTCGGTGACGGCGGCGGCCTGGCCGAGGGCGACGAAGGGGTCGAGGGTACGGCCGTACTCGCGGGGCAGGTCGCCGCCGGCCGGGTACGGGGTCGCCCGTTCCGTGGGGATGTGGGTGTGCTCGGGGAGGTAGAGGCCCGCGAAGCCGCGCTCCTCCAGCTCTCGCGCGAGGCGGGTCGGGGTGACTGTCTCGTCCGTGAGGAAGATCGTGACCGAGATGCGCATGGGTCATCTGTACCGGGTGCGGGGTGCGGTGTCCATACCGACTGGTCGGGATCATGGGAAGGGGACGCCACGGCGTGGGTTGGCTTGGCAGGCGGTTCCCCGAGCCCCTCCGGGACGCCTACCGTGGGCCTGTGGCGACCATGCGCGGCACCCTGGCCCCCGGTTCCCCCGACTACGTGTACCTGCCCTTCGAGGTGCCGCCCGGCACCCGCGAGGTGCGGGTCTCCTACACCTACGACAAGCCCCCGACCCCGCCCGGCACCCCCGGCAACGCCCTGGACATCGGCCTCTTCGACGAGCGCGGCACCGAGCCGGGCGGGGACGGGTTCCGGGGCTGGTCGGGGGGTGCGCGCGCCGAGTTCTTCGTACGGGCGGACGAGGCGACGCCCGGCTATCTCACCGGGCCACTGCGCCCCGGCACCTGGCACATCGCGCTCGGCCCCTACACCGTCGCCCCGCAGGGACTGTCGTACGAGGTCACCGTCACGCTCACCGAGGGGGCGGCCGGGCCGGTCACCGAGCCGGTGTACCCGCCCGAGCGGGCCGCCGGCCGGGGCCGGGACTGGTACCGGGGCGACTGCCACCTGCACTCCTGGCACTCCGACGGGCGCCGCACCCCGCAGGAGATCGCGGCGCTGGCGCGGGCGGCCGGGCTGGACTTCGTCAACAGCTCCGACCACAACACCAGCGCCGCGCACCCGCACTGGGCGGACACGGCCGGCGCCGACCTGCTGGTGCTGCTGGGCGAGGAGGTCACCACCCGCAACGGGCACGTGCTGGCCCTCGGCACCGATCCGGGCACCTTCACGGACTGGCGCTACCGGGCGCGGGACCACCGGTGGCCGCACGTCGCGCGCGGGGTGCGGCGGGCCGGCGGGCTGGTGGTGCCGGCCCACCCGTACGGGGACTGTCCGGGCTGCTCCTGGAAGTTCGGGTACGGCGAGGCGGACGCGGTGGAGGTGTGGAACGGGCCCTGGACACCCGACGACGAGCTGGCGCTGGCCACCTGGGACGGGCTGCTCGTCGCCTGCGCGCGCGAGGGCGGGGCGTGGCTGCCGGCGATGGGCAACAGCGACGCGCACCGGGACCCGGACGTGGTCGGGCATCCGCAGACGGTCGTCCTGGCCAACGAGTTGAGCCGGGCGGCGATCCTGGCGGGGCTGCGGGCCGGACGGTCGTACGTCGCCGAGTCGCGGGCCGTCTCGCTGGACCTGTCCGTGAGCGCGGAGAGTGGCGAACAGGCCGGGATCGGAGAGCGGTTGGCGGTGCCGGGCGGGACACCGGTGACCGTCCGGCTCGCGGTCTCCGGCGCCCCGCGCTGCGCGGTCCGGCTCGTCACCGACCAGGGGGTGCTGTACACGGGCGATCCGCTGCCGGTGTCCGGTGCGGGGGTGCTGGAGTGGCGTACGTCCCCGGCCCGGTCGGCCTACGTACGCGCCGAGGTACGGCACGCGACGGCGCTGGGCCCGGTACCGGGGGCGATGGCCGCGCTCACCAACCCGGTGTTCCTCGGCGCTACGTGATCCGCCGTCCCGGGCGCTACGTGATCTGCCGCTCGGCCCACTCGCGCCGCATGGCGTTGAAGCGCGGGCCTGCTCGGGCGGCAGGACGCCGAGGAAGCCGGTGGCGCGGCTCGGCCAGTCCGGTGTGAAGATGATCAAGAAAAGACCTCCAGCGCCCGCGCCAACCGTTCCCGGCGCGGCGTGGAAGGCTCCGACGTCCGCACCGGGATGCCGGACCCTCGCCTGATCTCGGGCGCCGGAACATCTACGAGAAGAAGGAGATCCCACGTGAACACCCGGCGTACCGCCATCCGCACCGCCGTGCCCGCGGCCCTGCTCGTCCTCGCGCTGGCGGCCTGCTCCGGCGAGGCCCCCGGGCAGTCCGCCATTCCGGACAAGTTCCCCAGCTCGGGCAACAGCGCGGCCATGACCCGGGGCGCCGAACAGCTCCGCGTGTACGGCGAGGATCATGACAAGGCCCGGATCACCGACACGGTCGACCGGGTCCTCGGCCGCGAGGACGGACACGTCCTGATCAGCACCCGCATCGGCACCGATGACGACGCCACCACGACGGCCCAACAGGTCGCCGGCGTCTACCGCGCCTACGCCGCCGACACCTCCGAGTCCACCTCGGTGACCGTCTACAACGTCCTCAACGACGCCCTCGTCACCCGGCAGCTCCACAAGGAGAAGTAGGCGGCCGCCCAGAGCGGGCCGAGCCGGTGCCGATTTCGCCGGCCTGGCCGCCGGACACGGCGAACACCGTCGCGGTACTGGGCGTCGTCCGGTGCGAAGGGTATGTGAGGGGTTCGTGTGGGCGGTCCGGCCGCTTGTGATCGGCGTCTCCCACGGCTGACGCGATCCGCCGGGACAAGGCAGACTGACGGGGTTGTTCATGATGCCGAGGGGGGCGAACGCATGGACGGTGGGCCGCGAGTGCCCGAGCAGCGGCGTCCTGGCTCCGTGACCGGTACGGAGGCGCAGGCGCTGCGGTTCGGTGTGCTCGGTCCGGTGCGGGCCTGGCGCGGACCGGAGACCCTGAACACGGGCTCCCCGCAGCAGCGCGCGCTGCTGGCCGCCCTGCTGCTGCGCGAGGGCCGTACGGCCACGGCGGCGGAACTCATCGACGCCCTCTGGGGCACCGAGCCGCCCTCGCAGGCGTTGGCGGCGCTGCGCACGTACGCCTCCCGGCTGCGCAAGGTGCTCGACCCCGGTGTCCTGGTCAGCGAGTCCGGCGGCTACGCGGTGCGGGGGCTCGGCGAGGGCGCGCTGGACCTGGCGGTGGCGCAGGAGTTGGCGGCCGACGCGGAGAAGGCACGCGGGACGGGCGACCTGGGCCGGGCCCGCGCGCTGCTCGGCGACGCCCTCGCGCTGTGGGACGGCGAGCCGCTGGCGGGTGTGCCGGGGCCGTACGCGGAGGGCCAGCGGGCCCGTCTTGAGGAGTGGCGGCTCGGACTGCTGGAGTCCCGCCTCGACATGGACCTGGAGCAGGGCTGCCACGCGGAGGCCGTCTCCGAGCTGACCGCGCTCACCGCCGCGCACCCCCTGCGGGAGCGGCTGCGCGAGCTGCTGATGCTGGCCCTCTACCGGGGCGGACGCCAGGCGGAGGCCCTCGCGGTCTACGCCGACACCCGGCGCCTGCTGGCGGAGGAGCTGGGCGTCGACCCGCGCCCGGGGCTGCGGGAGCTGCAGCAGCGCATCCTCCAGGCGGACCCGGCCCTCGCGGAACCCTCGGCCCCGGCAGGCGAGCCGTCCGCCACGCCCGTCCGCCCGGCGCAACTCCCGGCCTCGGTCCCCGACTTCACCGGCCGCTCGGCCTTCGTCACGGAGCTGAGCGAGGTGCTGGCCTCGGCGTCCGAGGCGGAGGGCCGGGTGATGGCCGTCTCCGCGCTGGCCGGCATCGGGGGCGTCGGCAAGACGACGCTGGCGGTGCACGTCGCCCACCGGGCCCGGACGGCGTTCCCCGACGGCCAGCTCTACGTGGACCTCCAGGGCGCCGGCCCCCGCCCCGCCGAACCGGAGACGGTCCTCGGCTCCTTCCTGCGCGCCCTCGGCACCCCCGAGTCGGCGATCCCCGACTCCCCGGCGGAGCGGGCGGCCCTGTACCGCTCGGTCCTGGACGGCCGCCGGGTCCTCGTGCTGCTGGACAACGCCAAGGACGCGGCCCAGGTACGGCCCCTGCTGCCCGGCACCGAGGGCTGCGCGGCGCTGGTCACCTCACGGGTGCGGATGCTGGACCTCGCCGGGGCGCACCTGGTCGACCTGGACGTGATGTCCCCCGAGGAGGCGCTCTCCCTGTTCACGAAGATCGTGGGCGCGGAGCGGGTGGCGGCCGAGCGCGAGGCGGCCCTCGACGTGGTGGCGGCCTGCGGCTTCCTGCCACTGGCCATCCGGATCGCGGCCTCCCGGCTGGCGGCCCGGCGCACCTGGACGGTCTCGGTGCTGGCGGCCAAGCTGGCGGACGAGCGGCGGCGCCTGGACGAGCTGCAGGCGGGCGACCTCGCGGTCAAGGCGACCTTCGAACTCGGCTACGGCCAGCTGGAGCCGGCCCAGGCCCGCGCGTTCCGCCTGCTGGGCCTGGCGGACGGCCCCGACATCTCCCTGCCGGCCGCGGCGGCGGTCCTCGACCTGCCTCCGGAGGACACCGAGGACCTGCTGGAGTCGCTGGTCGACACCTCCCTCCTGGAGTCGGCGGCGCCCGGCCGCTACCGCTTCCACGACCTGGTCCGCCTCTACGCCCGCGCCTGCGCCGAACGCGACGAACAGCCCCCCGGCGAACGGGAGTCGGCCCTCTCCCGGCTCCTCGACTTCTACCTGGCCACGGCGGCGGGCGTCTACGCCATCGAACGCCCCGGCGACCGGCTGGTGGACCACCTGGAGCCGACGGAGTACCCGGCTCTGGCGTTTGCCGACCGGCACGAGGCGCAGGACTGGCTGTACGCGGAAGCGATCTGCCTGCTGGCCTGCGTACGGCAGTCGACGCGGACGCGGCTGCTGCGGCGGGCGGTGGACCTGCTGTGGGCCGCGATCGACCTCGCCGAGTCGGGCGCCAACTCGAAGGACTACGAGGCGACCGGCGTCGCCGTCCGCGACGCCGCGCAGGCTGCCGGCGACCGACGGACGACGGCGCGCGCACTGCTGACCCTGGCCAACAACCACCATGTCTCCGGCCGCTTCGAACTGGCGGACCAGGACGCTCTCGACGCCGTGCGCCTGGCGGAGGCCGCGGGTGACCCGCTGCCGCAGTGCTGGGCGTCCAACATGCTGGGCGTGATCGCGCTGTACCAGAGCCGGTACGACAGCGGGGAAGCCCATCTCATCCGGGCGATCGAGAGCTTCCGCGCGTGCGGCGACCGGCCCGGTGAGGCGAGCGCCCTGTGCAACCTCTCCCGCATCCACCTGGCCACGGGCAAGACGGACAGCGCGGTGGCACTGGCCCAGCAGGGCACCGACATGTACGACGCCATGGGCCACGCCCTCCGGGGCGCCAACGGACGCTACGCCCTGGGGCTCGCGCTCACCAAGAGCAGCCGGCTCGATCTGGCGACCGAGCGGCTCGAAGAGGCACTCGGTGTCTTCCGGGACAGCCGGCAACGGCTGTGGGAGGGCATGACGCTCTTCCGCCTGGCGGAGGCAGACCTGGCCGCACAGCGTCAGCCGGAGGCGGCGGTGAAGGCCGAGTCGGCGCTGGCGCTCCTCCGCGGCATCGGCGGGGACTGGCGGCGCGGCAACGTCCTCACCGCGCTCGGCCGGGCCCTGAGCGGCATGGGCCAGAGCGGTCGTGCCCAGGTCTGCTTCCAGGAAGCACTGACCATCTACGAGACGCTGGGCGCACCGGAGTCGAGCGAGGTGCGGGGTCTCCTCGCGTCGCTGACGGTCACCTGAGCCCGGAGCGCTGCGCGTTCATCGTTCGTTTATCGCCGGACGGCAGTCTCTCTCCTGTCGTTCCGTCGCGTCGGGGGGCAGGCGGAGCGTCATAGGGCCCGCACCTTAGGGTGTAGCGGCCCGGAGGCGCCGTCCGGCAGCCGCTCGGGGGAGCAGCCGGACGGTGCCTCCAGACCACCACCACAAGGACTTCAGGGGAGCAGTCATGAGCGACGCCAAGAAGACGAACGAGGTCGAGGCTCCGGCCACCGACGTGACCACGCTGAACACGCACGCCACCAGTGAGCCGATCAAGCCGGTCAAGCTCGCCGCGGGCGAGGACGGCGGCGTCGCCACTCCGGACAACACCCACGCGACCGACGAGAAGGCCTGACCAGACCTTCTTCCGACGGGGATCGGCCGCGGCGGCGCGGAGGGGGCGCCGTCGCGGCCGAGGTGTGTCCGGGGGCGGGTCGTCGGTCAGGGGGTGGCCGCGGCCCCCGGTGCCGCCCGGCAGTGGTCGACCTTCAGGCGCGGGCGGGCGCCGGCCTCGACCCGGGTGGTGGCCTTCCCCTTCGCCGACACCCGGACCGTGGAGTGGCTGTCGAGGAGCAGGGCGCCCTGGTCGTCGTAGAAGGTGACGTCGGCGCGGAACTCGGCGGTGCGGCTGTTGGGGTTGGTGATCTCGACCGTGGCGTACGGCCGCTTCGGGGTGGCGCAGCTCAGCAGGCGTGCCGTCCCGTCCCGCAGCGTCCTGCCGTGACCCCCGGAGGACGGCGTGGCGGTGGCGCGGTGCGTGGGCTGACGGTACGTGCCGCCGCCGTACGACCCGCCCGAACCGGACGAGGACGAGGACGACGTGTCGTGGTCCTGGTGGGAGCTGCCGCACCCGCCGCCCCCGCCGCTGTGATGGCCGCCGTGCCGTCCTCTGGAGAAGCCGGTGAGGGCGAGGACCAGCAAGGTCAGTACGGCCGTGAACCTGAGCGCGCGGCGCGTCCGTGTCTGCGTGAGCATGTCAGCCACCCTATCCAGCCACCCGACCCCGGGCCACGGCCCGCGTCACGCCGTACGCGCCGTCCCCGTGCCCTTCTCCGCGTCCAGCGCGTACACGCACCGGTCCTTGCTGCACGCGTACACCACCCCGTCCTTGACCACCGGTGAGCCGGTGATCTCGCCGCCGGTGGCGAGCTTCCAGCGCAGCCGGCCGTCGTCGGCCTTCAGGGTGTACAGCAGGTGGTCGGTGGAGCCGAAGTGGATCCGGCCCTCGGCGACGGCGGGCGCGCCCACCACGTCACCGCCCGCCTGGAACCGCCACTTGGGCGTGCCGGTGACCGCGTCCAGCGTGTACAGGCCCTTGCCGCTGCCGACGTGGACATGGCCGGCGGCGACCAGCACCGGGTCGATGGCGGAGCGGGCCTCGGTGGCGATGCGCCAGCGGTCGCGGCCGTCGGTGGCGTCGAGGGCGTAGACCGTGCCGAGGTAGTCGGCGAGGTAGACACCGCCGCCGGTGACCGCCGGGCCCGGTGCGAAGGCGGGCGGGCACAGGAAGACCGCCGGCGCCTCGAAGTGCCAGCGCACCCGCCCGCTCGCCGCCTCGATCGCGAGCACCCGGGTGCCGGCGGAGACGTACACACAGCCGTCGTCGGCCGGGGACAGCCGGACCGGGACACCGCCGCAGGAGGCCGCGTCGCCGACCGGGTACGACCAGCGCTCCTCACCGGTGCGGGCCTCCAGGGCGCGCAGCCGGGCGTCCTGCCAGACGTACACGGTGCCGTCGTGGACCAGCGGGCCGGCCTCGGGGGTCTCGAAGTCGGTCTGGCAGCCGGTGATCTCCCACAGCTTCTGCCCGCCGGTCGCCTCCCAGGCCTGGACGCCGCCGCCCCGGGTGCCGGTGACGACGGTGCCGCGGTCGGCCTTCAGCGCGTACACCCACGCGTCCGTGGACAGCCGCCACAGGTCACCGCCCTCGCGGGCGTCCAGCGCGAACAGGGTGGGCCCGTCGGAGGCGTGGATACGGCCGTCCGCCACCGCCATCGACCAGGCGACGTCCCGGGTCTTGAAGCGGCGTCTGCCGGTACCCACGTCCAGCGCGTGCACCTCGAAGGAGGTGACGTAGACGAGGTCGCCGTCGACCGAGGGCGTGCCCCAGACGTCGTTGGACATCCGGAACCGCCAGGGCCGCCAGCCGCTCGACGTCTCCGGTGGCGGCGGCACCGGCGGTACGGCGGGGTCGACGCCGCCCACTCCGGGGCGCGGCCGGGACCAGCTCGCGACCAGGCCGGCCTCGGGCGGGGGCGCCTTGACGGCGGCGGCGCGGGCGTCGGCGACGCGCGGGCCGGGACCGATGGGCACCGGGGCGCCGGCCAGCCGGACCGGGCCGGTGTCGGGGGCGCCGTGCGGCGGGCCGGCCGGCATCGGCGGGTCGTACCGGGGCGGCGGGTCGTACGGCGGCGGTGGGGGCACCGCGGGGCGGCCGGCGCTGCGCGGGCCGGGCGCGGTGGGCGCGGGCTTGACGGCGGTACGGCCGCCGCGGCGGGTCTCGATGAGGCCGACGGCCTTCTCGGGCAGCCAGGCGGAGGCGGTGCCGCTGTCGTCGGAGCCGGAGCCGAACAGGTGCGGGGCGAGCTGGGACTGAAGGTCGGCCGGGCTCGGCCGGCCGGTCGCCTCCATCTGCATACAGGCCTCGATGAGCGGGCGCAGCTCGTCCGGCAGGCCGGTCAGGTCCGGGCCCTCGCGCAGCAGCATGAAGACGGTCTCGACCGGGTTGGCGCCGTGGAAGGGCGGGTGCCCGGTGGCCGCGAAGACCAGGGTGGAGCCGAGCGAGAAGACGTCGCTGGCGCCGGTGACGCTGCGGGAGTCCTTGGCCTGCTCGGGCGACATGTAGGCGGGGGTGCCGACGGCGACGTTGGTCATGGTCAGCCGGGTGTTGGAGACGCCGGAGGCGATACCGAAGTCGATCACCCGGGGGCCGTCCTCGACGACCAGCACGTTGGACGGCTTGAGGTCGCGGTGCACGAGACCGGCGCCGTGGATGGACTGCAGGGCCTCCGCGACCCCCGCCGCCAGCCAGCGCACGGCCTGGGCCGGCAGCGGCCCGCAGTCGTTCACTATCTCTTCCAGCGAGGGCGCGGGCACATAGGCGGTGGCCAGCCAGGGCACCGCCGCGCGCGGGTCGGCGTCGACCACGGCCGCCGTGTAGAAGCCGGAGACCGCGCGGGCCGCCTCCACCTCGCGGGTGAAGCGGACCCGGAACAGCTGGTCCTCGGCGAGTTCGGTGCGCACCGTCTTGATCGCCACGCGCCGGCCGGACGCCGAGCGCGCGAGATAGACCAGCCCCATGCCGCCGGCACCCAGCCGGCCCAGCACCTCGAACGGCCCGATCCGCCGCGGATCGTGCTGCGTCAGCTGATCCACCACCTGCCTGCCACCTCCCCGTACGATCCGCGCCACCCACGTATGTACGCGGCCGAAGTGCAGCGTCTCACCACCGCCCCGCCCTGGCCGTACGCACCCCGATTCTTCCTAACCGGGCGGCAGGTTGCGAACCCGGGAATGAATCGGGGTGTCTCACCCCAAAGCGGACGGCTCAGCGCTGTAGCAGCGCGAAGGACGCCCCTTGATTGTCGGTGACGACGGCCACCCGTCCGTACGACGTCTCGAGAGGCGGCGCCTGCACCCGGCCGCCGAGCCGCTGGACGGCCCCGAGCGCGTCGTCCAGGTCCGTGACCCGGAAGTGGGCGAGGAAGTGGGAGGGCATCTCGGCCGGGAAGACGTCGGTGACGGCGGCCCGCCCGAAGTCGGGTTCGCTGCCGTCACCGAACAGGGCCTCGTGGAAGAGGCCGCCGTAGAAGGCGTTGGCGGTGGCGGTGTCCCGGGTGTACAGCTCCGCCCAGACGAAGGTGCCGGGCTCGTGCCGGCGCCCGAAGCCGGGGTGCCGGCCTGCCTGCCACAGCCCGAAGACCGCGCCCTCGGGGTCGGCGGCGAGGGCGGCCGTGCCGAGATCGCCCACCGGGAAGGGCGCCATGACCATCTGTCCGCCGGCCGCCGTGATCCGCCGGCCGAGGGCCGCGGCGTCGTCGGCGGCGAAGGAGACCGTCCACACGGTGGGCATCCGGCCGTCCGACTTCGGGGCGAGCGAGGCCACCCGGTCGCCGTTCAGCAGGGCCCACACCGAGGAGCCGTACGCCTCCTCGAAGGACCATCCGAACAGCTCGCCGTAGAACCGCCTGCCCGCCGCCACGTCGGGCAGCTCGGCGTCCACCCAGCAGGGGACGCCCTCCCCGTACGCCTCGTCGTTCCGCGATGCGCCTTCGATCCCGGATGCGCCTTCGTTCCCCGATGCGCCTTCATTCCCCGATGCGCCTTCATTCCCCGATGCCCTGTTTTCGGCCATGCCGTCAAAGTAACCGGGCCGCGCGCACCGCGCAGACCAGGCACACCACGCTCAGATCACCTGTGCACCCCATTTGCAGTCGGCCGAATCGCGCTCGGATCACCCGTCGGTAAGCTGACGGCATGACAGGACAAGTGCGTACCGTCGACGGCCGCGTGGCCGGTCGGCGTGGGCAGGCGACCCGGCAGAAGCTGCTCGACTGCCTCAGCGAGATGCTCAGCTCCTCTCCTTACCGGGACGTCAAGGTCATCGACGTCGCCCGGCGTGCGGGCACGTCGCCCGCCACCTTCTACCAGTACTTTCCGGACGTCGAGGGCGCCGTCCTGGAGCTGGCCGACCACATGGCGGCCGAGAGCGCCGGACTGACCGACCTGCTCGCGGGGCGCAGTTGGGCCGGCAAGTCCGGATGGGCCACCGCACAGGAACTCGTGGACGGTTTCCTGGAGTTCTGGCGGAAGAACGACGCGATCCTGCGCGTGGTCGACCTCGGCGCGGCCGAGGGGGACAAACGGTTCTACAAGATCCGCATGAAGATCCTGAACACGGTCAACAGCTCCCTCGCGGACTCCATCACGGAGTTGCAGTCCAAGGGCCGGGTCGACAAGGACGTGAACCCGGCGGCGATCGCGGGTTCGCTGGTCGCGATGCTCGCGGCGGTGGCCGGACACCAGAAGGGCTTCTCGTCCTGGGGCGTGAAGCAGGCCGAACTCAAGCCGAACCTCGCGCTGTTGGTCCACCTGGGTGTGACCGGGAAGAAGCCCAGCAGGTAACAGACCTTCCCCGCACCCCCCTTTTCCAGGGTCCAAGTCCTGTCTGGCAGGCGGTGGTTGGCCGGTACCTCACCGGCGGACCACCGCCTGTCGCGCTATGTCCGGGCGGGCAGCGGCCGGTCCCGTACGACGTGCTTCATCACCAGGGTCGACGTCAGCCGCTGCACCCCGGGCAGGGTCGCGAGCCGCTCGTCGTACAGCCGCTGGAAGGCGGCGAGGTCGGCGGTGGCGATCCGCAGCAGGTAGTCGGGCTCGCCGAACAGCCGCTGGGCGTCCAGCACATGGTCCAGCTCGCCGACCGCCCGCTCGAACTCGGCGACCGTGTCCCGGTCCTCCTGCCGCATGGACACGAAGACCAGCGCCTCGAAGGTCAGCCCGAGCGCCGCCGCGTCCACCACCGCGCGATAACCCTGGATGGCGCCGGAGCGCTCCAGCTCGCGCAGCCGCCGGTGGCAGGGCGAGACGCTCAGGCGCACCCGGGCGGCCAGCTCGGTCACGGTCAGCCGCCCATCCAGCTGCAGCTCGGCAAGGATTTTCCGGTCCACATCATCCATGAAGAAGATATTTGCGCAGAACACGCGATCATGAGCAAACTTCGGAAACACTTTCGGGCCATTCGCGCCTAATGTCCCCAGCATGGACTCGGGACTGCTCTTCTCCTTCCTCGCCGTGGACCTGCTGCTGGTGTGCGTTCCGGGCGCCGACTGGGCGTACGTCATCTCGGCGGCCCTGCGCACCGGCTCGGTGACCCGCGCGGTGGCGGGCCTGGTCAGCGGGTACGCCGTGCACACCGCGCTGGCGACGGCGGGCCTCGCGGTACTGGTGGCGGGCTCACCCCGGCTGCTGACGGCTCTGACCGTGGCCGGCGCCGGGTATCTGCTGTGGCTGGGCTGGTCGGTGCTGCGGCGGCCGGCTGTGCCGGGGGCGGGGACCGGGACCGCACCGAGCTGGGCCGACGAGGCCACCCCGCGCCTCTTCCTGCGCGGGGCCACGATCAGCGGCCTGAACCCCAAGGGTCTGCTGCTCTACCTCTCGGTCCTCCCCCAGTTCCTCACCCTGCGCGGCGCCCATCTCCCCGTCCCCGTGCAGACGGCCGCGCTCGGTCTGCTCCACATGGCCTGCTGCGCCGCCGTCTACCTGAGCGTCGGCGTCCTCGCCCGCGCCCTGCTCGCCGCGCGCCCGGCCGCGGCCCGCGCCGTGACCCGCACCTCCGGCGCGGCGATGCTGGGCATCGGCGCGTTCCTGCTGGTGGAACGGCTGGCGACGCTCTAGGGTTCCCGCGGCCGGCCGCCGGGTCACGCCCCCGGGGCCGGTGCGGGTTCCGACGGCGATCTCGGGCAATACTCGGCCCATGGCACACCAGGATCTCCACGAACTGCTCAGGTCACTGCGGGTCTGGACCCCCGGCGAGACGGAACTGCGCCCCTTCGACCCGGAGACGGCACCGCCCACCCCGCTGGCCCTGTTCACGAGCTGGCTGGCGGAGGCGGTGGCGGCCGGGCAGCCGGAGCCGCACACGATGTCGCTGGCCACCGTGGACGAGGAGGGACTGCCGGACGCGCGGATCGTGATGCTGCACGGCGCCGACGCCGACGGCTGGTCCTTCGCCACGCACGCCACGAGCCGCAAGGGCCGGGCACTGGCCGCGCACCCGCACGCGGCCCTCGTCTTCTACTGGCCGGCGCTGGGCCGCCAGGTCCGGCTGCGCGGTCCGGTCACCTCGGCGCCGTCGAAGGAGAGCCAGGCCGATCTGCACGCGCGCTCGACGGGCGCGCTGGCGGCGGCGCTGACGGGCCGGCAGAGCGAGGAGCTGGCCTCGCTCGAAGAGCTGCGGCAGACCTCGGAGGCGGCCTGGCGGCGGGCCCGCGAGAACCCGTCCGAGCCGTCCCCGACCTGGACGCTGTACCGACTGCGCCCGGAGACGGTGGAGTTCTTCCAGGGCGACCCGCACCGCCGGCACGTCCGCCTGGAGTACCGCAGCACGGGGTTCGGCTGGAGCCGGGCGCTGCTCTGGCCGTAGCGGCGGACGGAAGATGTGTGGGCGAGATCACGACCTACGCTCGTTTCTCCCCACACGTGATCAATCCGCAACCAATTCCGGTCTTGACCGAGACCCATCAAGCCGACGCGTGGTTACGCTCCCGCTCATGGCCGCCTCCCGTACCGCCTCCGTACACCTCTCCCCCACCCCAGCGGACCGCCCGGTCTACGTCATCGGCGCGGGTCCCGGCGGTCTCGCCGCCGCGTACGCGCTGCGGGCCCGGGGCGTGCGGGCGGTGGTGCTGGAGAAGGCCGACCGGGTGGGGGCGTCCTGGCGGCGCCACTACGACCGGCTCCATCTGCACACCACCCGGCGGCTGTCCGCGCTGCCGGGCCTCGCGATGCCCCGCCGGTTCGGGCGCTGGGTGTCCCGGGACGACATGGTGCGCTACCTGGAGAAGTACGCCGAGCACCACGAGCTGGAGATCGTCACCGGTGTGGAGGTGCACCGAATCGAACGCACCGGGGACGGCACCGGCTGGCTGCTGCACGCGTCCGGCGGGCGCGAGCTGACCGGCAGCGCGGTGGTCGTCGCCACCGGCTACAACCACACCCCGCGCATCCCCGACTGGCCGGGCCGCGCGTCCTACACCGGCGAGTTCCGGCACGCGGGCGAGTACCGCGACGCCGAGCCGTACGCCGGGCGGGACGTGCTGGTCGTCGGCATCGGCAACACCGGCGCGGAGATCGCCGTCGACCTGGTGGAGGGCGGGGCGGCCCGGGTCCGCCTGGCGGTACGCACCGCCCCGCACATCCTGCGCCGGTCCACCCTCGGCTGGGCGTCCCAGTACTCGGGCATCCTGGTACGACGACTGCCGGTCCCCCTCGTGGACCGCCTGAGCCGCCCGCTGGCCCGCCTCAGCACCCCGGACCTGACCGCCCAGGGCCTGCCCCGCCCCGAGGCCGGCCTCTACACCCGGGTACGGCAGGGCGCCATCCCCGTCCAGGACGTCGGCCTGATCGACGCCGTCCGCAAGGGCACGGTGCAGATCGTGCCCGCCGTCGCCTCCTTCGAGGACGGCAAGGTCGTCCTCGCCGACGGCACCCGCGTCACCCCGGACGCGGTGATCGCGGCCACGGGCTACGTCCGCGCCCTGGAGCCCCTGGTCGGCCACCTCGACATCCTCGACCAGCGCGGCCGCCCGACGACCCACGGCGCCCGCTCTCCCAAGAACGCCCCCGACCTGTACTTCACCGGCTTCACCAACCCCATCAGCGGGATGCTCCGGGAGACGGCCCTGGACGCGACGAAGATCGCGAAGAGGGTGGCGAAGCGTCTGCGGTGACGGCGGGCAGGAGGGGCGAGAGGTCGACGCGCGTCTCGGGACGCCCGGTCAGGACGCGAACGCGTCCACCCCCGTCAGCTCCGCCGACAGCCGCCACAGCCGCGCCGCCTCCTCCGGGTCGGTCGCCCACGGCTTGACGCCGGTTCGGGAGTTCTCGGTCGCCGGTTCGGCGATGTCGCAGTCCTCCAGGTAGAGGCCGCCCAGGCCGGTGAGGCGGGGGGAGGTGGCTGCCCAGACCTGGGTGGCGGCGCCCTGGGGCGGGGTCTTGAAGCCCTCGGGGTTCAGGGGGTTGCCGTGGTCGTCGATCCAGCCGCGTTCGACCATCTCCGCCTTGGGCAGGTGCCGTTGGAGCGGGGTCATGATGCCGCCGGGGTGCAGGGCGAAGGCGCGGACGCCGGCGTCGCGGGCGAGGCGGTCGAGGTGGACGGCGAAGAGGACGTTGGCGGTCTTGGCCTGGCCGTAGGCCGCCCACTTGTCGTAGCCGTGCCGCCAGTGGACGTCGTCCCAGCGGATGCCGGAGAGGTGGTGGCCCCGGGAGGAGACGGAGACGACCCGGGCGCCGCCCGCCGCGAGGGCCGGCCACAGGCGGTTGACGAGGGCGTAGTGGCCGAGGTGGTTGGTGGCGAACTGGGCCTCCCAGCCGGGGCCCACCCGGGTCTCCGGGCAGGCCATGATCCCGGCGCTGTCGATGACGATGTCGATCGCGCGTCCGGTGCTGAGGAAGCGGTCGGCGTAGGCGCGGACGCTGTCCAGGTCGGCCAGGTCCAGTTCGTCCGTCTCGGCTCCGGGGGTGCCGGCCAGCGCCTCCTGGGCGGTGGCCGGGCGGCGGGCCGGTACGACGACGTGGGCGCCGGCCCGGGCCAGCGCGCGGGTGGTCTCCAGGCCGATGCCGGAGTACCCGCCGGTGACGAGGGCCAGCTTCCCGGTCAGGTCGACGCCCCGCAGGACGTCGTCGGCGGTGCTGGTGGCGCCGAAGCCGGATCCGATCGCGTGCTGTGCAGTAGCCATGTCCGGCACGCTACGGATTCGAGTGCGCTCGAAGTCAAGCACCGCCCTCACGACACGGCCGGCAGCCGCACCGCCGGCGCCCGGCGGATCACCAGGGACATCAGGGCCGCCGCCGCGCACAGGGCGCCGGAGGTGTACCAGACCATGTCGTAGGAGCCGAAGACGTCCCGGGCCAGGCCGCCGAGGTAGGCGACCAGGGCAGCGCCGACCTGGTGGGCGGCGAGCACCCAGCCGAAGACGATCGCGCTGTCCTCGCCGAACTGCTCCCGGCACAGCGCCAGGGTCGGCGGCACCGTGGCCACCCAGTCGAGGCCGTAGAAGACGATGAAGAACAGCATCGGGACGTGGATCGAAGGGCCCAGCAGCATCGGCAGGAAGAGGAGGGACAGGCCGCGCAGGGCGTAGTAGACCGCCAGCAGCCGGCGCGGCTCGAAGCGGTCGGTGAACCAGCCGGAGGCGATCGTGCCGGCCACGTCGAACACGCCGATCACCGCGAGCAGCGAGGCCGCCGTCGTGACCGGCATGCCGTGGTCGTGCTCGGCCGGCACGAAGTGGGTCTGCACCAGGCCGTTGGTGGAGGCGCCGCAGATCGCGAAGGCGCCGGCCAGCAGCCAGAAGGTGCCGGTGCGGGCGGCGGTCGACAGGACGTTCAGGGTGCGGCGGGCGGCGCCGGTGACCGGGGGCGGCTTCGGCACGAACGCGCTCGCGCCGTACGGTGCCGTGTCCACGTCGGCCGGGTGGTCGCGCAGCAGGATCCACACGAAGGGCACCACCGCGAGGGCGGCCAGCGCGACGGTCACCGCGGCCGGGCGCCAGCCGTGCCGCTCGACGATCCAGGACAGCAGCGGCAGGAAGATCAGCTGGCCGGAGGCGGAGGCCGCGGTGAGGATGCCGCTGACCAGGCCGCGCCGCTCGGTGAACCAGCGGTTGGTGACCGTGGCGGCGAAGGCCAACGCCATCGAGCCCGAGCCGAGGCCGACCAACAGGCCCCAGCACAGCCACAGTTGCCAGGCCGCCGTCATCCACACGGTCAGCCCGGAACCGGCCGCTATCACCGTCAGCGCGACCGCCACCACCCGCCGGATGCCGAAACGGTCCATCATCGCGGCGGCGAACGGCGCGGTGAGCCCGTACAGCGCGAGGTTGATCGAGACGGCCGCCCCGATCGTGCCGTGCGACCAGCCGAAGTCGGCGTGCAGCGGGTCGATCAGCAGTCCGGGCAGTGAGCGGAACGCGGCGGCTCCGATGATCGTGACGAAGGTGACGGCGGCGACCGACCAGGCGCGGTGGAAGCGCCGGCGCCGGACGGGCGGGGCCTGGACAGGGGCTGCGGCTGGGCTTGTCTGAGTCACGTCGTACAGCCTCCGGGCCCGCGCCTGCCGCAGCGAGTGGCCCGGAAGACAGTGTTCGCTAGGATCGGGCCATGACCGACGCCGAGGAGTTCCGTCCGCACCGGGTCGCCGTCCTCGCCCTGGACGGGCTGCTCCCCTTCGAACTGGGCATCCCGCACCGCATCTTCGGCCGCCCGCGGGGCGCCCGGGGCCGGCCCCGGTACGAGGTCGTGACCTGCTCGGTACGGCCGCCCGGGCTGGTCGAGACGGACGCCGACTTCGCCGTCCGGGTGCCGCACGGCCCGGAGGCGCTGGCCGCGGCGGACACGGTGATCGTCCCGGCGTCGTACGAACACGGCCTCGTCTTCGAGCAGGGCCGGCTCACCGGCGAACTGGCCGCCGCCTTCGCCCGCATCCGGCCCGGCACCCGCCTCGCCTCCATCTGCACCGGCGTCTACGTCCTCGCCGCCGCCGGGATCCTCGACGGCCGCCCGGCGGCCACGCACTGGGCGGACGCCGACCGTTTCCAGCGGATGTTCCCGCGGGTCCGGGTGGACGCGGACGTGCTGTTCATCGACGACGGCGACGTGCTCACCTCGGCCGGGGTGGCCGCCGGCATCGACCTGTGCCTGCACATGGTGCGCCGCGACTTCGGCACGGCCGTCGCCAACGAGGTCGCCCGGCACGCCGTCGTCCCGCCGCACCGCGACGGCGGCCAGGCCCAGTACATCCACCGCCCGGTGCCGGAACCGGGGCTCGCCACGACGACCGCCGCGCGCGCCTGGGCGCTCGGCCGGCTGCACGAGCCGATCCAGCTGCGCGACATGGCCGAGCAGGAGGCGATGTCGGTGCGCACCTTCACCCGCCGGTTCCGCGAGGAGGTCGGCGTCAGCCCCGGCCAGTGGCTCACCCGGCAGCGCGTGGAGCGCGCCCGGCATCTGCTGGAGTCCACCGGCCTGTCGATGGACCAGGTGGCCCGGGACGCGGGGTTCGGTACGGCGCAGTCGATGCGCCAGCACCTTCAGCAGGCGCTCGGGGTGACGCCGACGGCCTACCGGCGGACGTTCCGGACAGCAGTGACGGCGACGGGGACGGAGGCGGGGACGGGGACGGGGGCGGGGATACCGACGGCTCCCTGAGCTCTGCCGGCGCGCCCGGGGCCCGGTCCGGCCGGTGGCGCGCCTCCCCCCACCGCGTGCGGACGCGCCGCCGGCCGGTGCGACCCACACTCGACGAGGACCGTCGTCGCGTCGGCCCTCGTCGTCCCCTCGCGGCGAATCGACGTCCACCAGCGTGATCAGACGGGCACGGCACGTCAACGCCCGTACGGGGATTTGTTGCTCACGCCCGCTCTCCCGGCACCCGCGCACGGTGGCACCCCCGGCGCATCCGGGCGCCGGGTGCTACACGGCCTCGAAAGCGAGATCCTCGTACGCGGACAGTCCGCATCCGTACGCCGTCGTCGCGCTCTGGCGGGGGGCCGAACAGCGGTCCAGCTCGCACCAGATGCTCTTGCCGGCACCCTCGGGGCTCCAGCCCCAGCGGTCGGCCAGGCAGTCCACCAGGGCGAGGCCCCGGCCGCCGGTGGCGTCCCCGCCGGCGCACCGCGGCACGGGGGCGCGCGCACTGGTGTCGGCCACCTCCACGCGCACCGTGGCCGACGGTGCGGCGGGGGCCGCCGGGCCGGGCAGCCGCAGCCGCAGCACGGCGGGCCGGCCGGTGTGCACCACCGCGTTGGTCACCAGCTCGGAGACGAGCAGGATCAGGGTCTCGGCCAACGGCTCGTCGGCCTCTATCCCCGACCCGGCGAGCCGCGAACGGGCCCATTTCCTGGCCCGCCCCACTTCTGCGGGGTCGGGCCGGATCTCCAGCTGCACTTGAAGCACCTGCACCGCTCACACCATCCGAACCGGCGGACTCATGACCCGACGCCTCCCGGACGTCTCGGCGGCTGCCGGGACCACAGGTGCGGCGAGGGCCACGATCGTAGCCATTTTCTGCATGGCCAGGACAACGGCCAGAGCAAGGGTCACGGACCGTGATTCCCTTACGCGACAGCATGGTTGACGTACAGTCACCCCAACAAGCGCTTCGGGCATATTCCAGCGCGAAGGAGTACGCCTGCGGCATACTGTGCGACGCTCGTGCCGGGGAGTCGAACAGGCGGGCTCCGACATCTCGACCGCCTCGCGAACAGCGACGCGCATCGCGCGGACCGGCACCACCCGGGGGGCGCCGGCGGCACGGCTCGTGCTCGCAGCCACTCGCATCCCACACAAGGTACCGGAGCGGACCCCCGACTCCAGGCCGTGACGAGTCGCGAGAAGGACACAACCCGGTATCGACGCTCCGTGATTCCGTCGTGCCACGATCCGTTACATCGTGGGCCATGGATTCCCCCGGGCCGCGGGCGGATCTACTCGGGCACGGTGAAGTGGCGATCTACTCGGGCACGGTGAAGTAGCGGGCGAAGGCCGGCACGATCTCCGTCTCGGCCACCTTGCCGTCGCCGTCGGTGTCGAGGCCGGCCGCGATCGCCTCGGCCAGTTCCGCAGGGACCCGCAGCACCTTCAGGACGCGCACGGTGTCGGCGAGGGGGACCCGGCCGTCGTCGTCGGCGTCGGCGACCGCGAGGGCCGCGTGCAGGAAGGGGCGGGCGATCTCGGCGAAGCGGTCGGGGTTGTCGCGCAGCCGCTTGACCGCGCCGGTGACGAACTCCTCGCGGGTGATGCGCTGGTCGCCGTCCCGGTCGGCGATGCCGGCCATGCCCTGCCAGAAGGCCTCGGCACCGGCGTAGAGCGCCTGCCCCTTGTCCGAGCGGGCGGGTACGGCGAACTCGGCGAGCACCGCCTTGGCCGCGGCGCTGAAGTCCTCGCGGTCGATGGAGCCGTTGCCGTCCTGGTCGAACGTGGCGAACCGGGCCGCGATCCGGCGCTCGTACTCGGTGCTGACCATGTCGTGGTGCCCGCCTTACCTGTGTGGGGACGATCGGACCCTGTGTGGGGACGATCGGACAGGGAGCGTACGACGCGGGCGGGCGGCGGACGACGGAAAACCGTCGGTTGTGCCCGGACCGGGGACATCCCGCGACCGCGCCGTGGCGTTGTCGCGAAGGCGCCCGGTGCGGCGTGACCGGGCTCAGGCCGAGAGGGGGCCCGCCTCGTCGGTGGTCGCGGAGTCGAGATCGGGGTGGACGTCGAACAGACGGCGCACGCCGAGCGCGCCGAGCACGCGGTTGACGTGCGAGCCGTCCTCGGCGCCCCGGTCGGGCAGGATGAGCCGCAGGCTGCCCTGGCAGGAGCGGATCAGACGGCGGGCGGCGATGAGCACGCCGACCCCGCTGGAGTCGCAGAAGAACACGTCGGAGAGGTCCACGACGAGGCTGTGACCGCCCTCGGCGACGACGTCGTGCACCCGTTGCCGCAGCACCGGCGAGGTCATCAGATCCAGCTCCCCGGAGACCCGGAGCACGCACCACCCGCCCTGTTCGACGTCGGTCACCTTGAATGTCACGGCCACGCCCCTCCGCTCGCCGGATCGCCCGGAACCGCCCGGAAGTGGAGCAAGTTCCTACGCTTCTTTCCGCGCGGCTGCCCAGCGGCCGTTCCCTGAAACGCCGGGCCACAAACCGGCGATGATCGACAAGGGGCTTGTTTCGGTCACTATCGATCGTGTTCGATCAGAGGTGGCCGCGCCTCGCGTGAAGGTTGTGTGAAGAGGGCACTATCACCTGCGGTGCCACGGGGGGCGCACATTGTCACAAAGGGGCGTGCGCTGTCGGACGTGCCGACTACATTCGAGAGGACGGCGCGGAGAGGCTGGACGCCGGAGCACGGAGTACGGAGCGCGGAGTACAGGGCACGGAGCACGGAGTACAGGGCACGGGAGTACGCAGCACGGGCGAGGGGAGGGACCGTATGGCCGGGCAGGACGCACCGCCCCGCGGGGACCGCAAGATGCAGCAGCGGCTGGCGCGCGGGGAGGCGGCGGCCCTGGGCGAGCTGTACGACCGGTACGCCTCGCTGGTGCACAGCCTCGCCCACCGGGTCCTCGGCGAGGAGAAGGCCGCCGACACCGTCACCCGCGAGGTCTTCGCCCACGTCTGGGAGCACCCCGAGACCTACGACCCGCGGCAGGGCCCGCTGCGCACCTGGATCACCACCGTCACACGCCGGCTCGCGGTCGGGCGGCTGCGCGACAGCGAGGCCGCCGCGCTGGGCCACGGCCTCGGCGGCGATGCCGGGGAACTGGAGCGCAAGGTGCGCCACGCCTCGGTCGCCGCCCGCGCCTACGACATCGTCCACGCCATGCCGGCCCCGCTGCGCGCCGCCCTGGAACTGGCCTACGTCCAGCGCCGGGACTACCGCCAGACCGCCACCGACCTGAACGTCACCGAGGACGAGGCCCGCCGCCGGCTCCGGCTCGGCCTGCAACTGCTGTCCACCGCCCACGACGCCGGAGTCCCTCCGGAACCGGGAGGTGCGCGGTGAGCGGCGCGGGCGGACACGGGGCGCACGACGACGACCGCGAGGAGGACGGGCGGCAGCGATCAGAGGACGAGCGGTACCCGTCCCGGGACGCGCCCGACCCCGTCGAGCCGCCCCGCATCCCGCTGCCCCGCGCCTCCGTCGAGGACGGCGAACGCGCGCTGCCCGACCCGGACGACGTGCTGCCCGCCCCGCTGGACCTGCCCCACGATGTCCTGAAATCGCTGCTCGGCGCGTGGGCGCTGGCGGCCTGCTCGGCGGCGGAGACGGCCGCCGTGGAGGATCACCTCGGCGGTTGCGGAGCCTGTGCCGACGAGGCACGGCGGCTGCGCGAGGCGGTCGGGCTGCTGCACCAGCCGGAGAGCCTCGACCTGGACCCGGGGCTGCGCACCCGGGTGCTGGCGACCTGCCTGCAGCGCCGGCCGCCCCGCGTCCCGGTCCCGGACTGGGCGGCGGCGTACGACACCGAGACCGCGCGGCTCGACGCGCTGCTCCAGGACTTCGGGGACGCGGAGTGGCACGCGCCGGTGCGGCTGCGCTGGTTCGAGGCCGACGCGCCCGCGCACCGGCGGACGACCGTCGCCGGGGTGATCGCGCACCTGCTGGCGGTGGACGGCCTGATCGCTCGCGCCCTGGGCCTGCCGGACCCGGTGGCCGAGGGCGCGGAGGCGGCCGGGCCGACCGGGCGCACCGAGGCGTTCTGGCGGGCCTCGCGCGTGCCGCCGACCGCCGCGGTGCGCGGACCCTGGCGGGAGCAGAGCCACGCCCTGGTGCGGACGGTGTCGTTCACCGGCGGCCACGCGGGCGGCCTCGGGGTGCCGTACGGCGGGATCGAACTGCCGCTGCACGACGCGATGCTGGACCGCGCCTTCGAGTGCTGGGTGCACGCGGAGGACATCGCGGTGGCGGTGGACTACCCCTACGACCCGCCCGCGCCGCGCCAGCTGCACCGGATGATCGACCTCGCGGCCCGGCTGCTGCCTGCCGCACTCGCCGAGCGCCGCCGGGCCGGCCTGTCCGCGCCCGGTACGGCCCCGCACCTGGTCAGCGCCGGAGCGCCCGGGCAGAGCCTGCGGCTGGAGATCGAGGGCGCGGCAGGCGGCCAGTGGCTGATCCCGCTCGACTCACCGGGCGCGGTGGGCTCGGCCGCGCACGAGGTGGCCCATGTCGCCCTGGACGGCGTGGAGTTCTGCCGCCTGGCCGCGGGCCACCTGCCCCCGGAGGAAGCGGCGGCGGGCCAGGACGGCGACCGCGAGGCCATCAGAGACGTGCTCTACGCGACGGCGGCCCTGAGCCGCCTGTGACTCCCGGGCCCCAAAGGGGCGCGGGGAACTGCGCGACCAGCCACCACGAACCCGCAGCCGACGGCCACGCCTCCGCGCCCGACAGGGGCGCGGGGAACTGCGCGATCAACCCCCACGCGCCCGCAGCCGCCGACACACCCCTCGCGCCCAGCCGCTAGACGAACACCACCCGTCCAGCCGCTAGACGAACACCACCCGCCGAGCCGCTACGCGAACACGACCGTCCGGCGCCCGTTGAGCAGAATCCGCCGCTCCGCGTGCCACTTCACGGCCCGCGCCAGCGCCTGGCACTCCACGTCGCGGCCGACGGCCACCAGCTGGTCCGGCGTCACGTCGTGGCCGACGCGCTCGACCTCCTGCTCGATGATCGGCCCCTCGTCCAGGTCGGCGGTGACGTAGTGCGCCGTCGCCCCGATCAGCTTCACACCCCGGGCGTGCGCCTGGTGGTACGGCTTGGCGCCCTTGAAGCTCGGCAGGAACGAGTGGTGGATGTTGATGATCCGCCCGCTGAGCCGCTTGCACAGGTCGTCGGAGATGACCTGCATGTAGCGCGCGAGCACGACCAGCTCGACGTTCTCCTCGCGCACGATCTCCAGCAGCCGCGCCTCACCCTCGGACTTGGTGTCCTTGGTGACCGGGATGTGGTGGAACGGAATGCCGTAGGAACCCACCAGCTCCTCGAAGTCCGTGTGGTTGGAGACCACGCCCACGATCTCCACCGGCAGCGCGCCGATCCGGGCCCGGAACAGCAGGTCGTTCAGGCAGTGCCCGAACTTGCTGACCATCAGCAGGATCCGCATCCTCGTGTCGGCCCCGTCGAGCTGCCAGTCCATGTGGAAGGAGTCGCCGATCGCGGCGAAGCTGGCCCGCAGCTTCTCCAGCGTCACCGGCGCCTCGGCCGAGAAGTGCACGCGCATGAAGAACAGACCCGTGTCGTGGTCGCCGAACTGCTGGCTGTCCTCGATGTTGCAGCCGGTCATGAAGAGATAGCTGGAGACGGCGTGCACGATGCCCTGCTTGTCCGGGCAGGACAGGGTCAGGACGTACTGGTCGGCCGGGGCGGCGGCGGGCGCGGACTGCTCGTTCATGCACCACAGAATCCCACACCCGGCCCCGGCCGAGGGCCGCCGTCCGCTACCCGGACCGCGTCACGATCCGCAGGATCTCCAGGCTGCGCGGCGGCACGTCGGGGTCGTCGCCGTCGCTCGCGGCGAGCCGCACGTGCGCGTCCCGTGCCGCCCGCACCGCCTCCGGCCACGCCTCGTGCTCCAGGTAGGCGGCGACCGGCGCGTCCGGCCCGACCTGGTGCATGATCCGCAGCACCCGCAGGACGGCGGTGTCGACGAGCGCCGCCTCCTGGGAGTCGCGGAAGATGGTGCCGACGTACTTCTCCGCCGACCAGTTGTCCAGCCAGGTGTCCTCCACCAGCCGGTAGACGGCGTCGGTGACGTCGCCGTACCCGTCCACGCCGGCCAGCCAGACGTCCCGCTGGAACACCGGGTCGGAGAGCATGTGCAGCGCCGAGCGCACGTGCGTGCGCCAGCGCCACCACGGCATGTCGTTCAGGGGCATGCCGCCCATGGTGGAGGAGCGACGGCCGCGACGGGAAGAGTTCTCCGAACCTTGCACGGTCATCGATCGTACGTTCCCCGGCACAGAAGCCTCACATGCCCCGGTAATTCACCCCGGTGTCACCTTTCGTCGACCGAGGGTCACTCCCGGGTTCGCGGCGCCCGGGAATCGTGCGGGTGTATGACCGGCAGGCGACGCACCCGTACCCTCCCCGTACTCTCCCGTCCCGTCCGGCGCACGGCCCTGGCCGCGGGCGCCCTGGCCCTGTGTACGTCGTTCACCGCCGGGTGCGGGCTCGTGCCCGGCGGCGCGGGGGGCGCCGCGGGCGACCCGGTCAAGGTGATGACCTGGGCGCCGCAGGACACCGACGCCACCAACAAGCCCGGCATGCCCGCGATGGCGCTCGCCTACGCGAAGTGGGTCAACGCGCAGGGCGGTATCGCCGGGCACCGCCTTGAGGTCCTCACCTGCAACGACCACAACGACAGCGTGGGCGCCGCGAAATGCGCCCGGCGCGCGGCGGCCGAGGGCGTGGTCGCGGTCGTCGGCTCCTACAGCCAGTTCGGCGACTCCTACCTCGCCCCGCTGGAGAGCGCCGGCATCCCCTACATAGGCGGCTACGGCGTCACCAACGACGAGTTCACCGGCAGCATGTCGTACCCGGTCAACGGCGGCCAGCCGACCCTGCTGGCCGGTCTCGGCAAGGCCCTCGCCGGCACCTGCGGCACGGTCGTGCTGGTCCGGCCCGACAGCATCGCCGGCGACGAGCTGCCCGCCATGCTCGACTCCGGGCTGAAGGCCGGCGGGCACCCGGACGCGGCCGACCAGCTCGCCGCCGAGGACGCCACCGAGTACGGCGGCCAGGCCGAGCGGGCGCTGCGCGCGGCGACCGGGAACCCGGCGAAGGAGGGCTGTGTGGTGCCCGCGCTCGGGGACCGCACCGACACCTTCATGGACTCCTTCCGGCGGGCCCGCGCCGGGTACCCGGCGGTGCGCACGGCGACTGTGCTGGGCAGCGTCGACCAGACGGTGATCAACACCACCGGCGGCGCGTCCTCGCCGTACGAGGGCGCGTACATCACCGGCTGGTACCCGCCCGCCTCGGACGCGCGCTGGGACGGGATGAAGAAGGTGATCGACGAGGAGGCCTTCGGCGACAACCGCATCGACCCCGCGGACGCCGGTGTGCAGACCACCTGGATCGCCTACACCGTGCTCAAGGCCGTCCTGGAGAAGATCGGGGACGGCGAGGTCGGCGCCGACAGCGTGCGCCGGGCCCTCAACGGCGGGCTGCGGGTCTCCACCGGCGGCCTCACCCCGGACCTGCGCTGGCCCTACGAGGGCAAGCTGGCCGGGGTCGGCTTCTCCCGCCTGGTCAACGCCGACGTCACCCTCCAGGTGGTGAGGGACGGCAAGCTGGTCGCGGCGGGCAAGGGCATCGGCGGCCCCGACGGCATCGCCGACATGACCGCCACCCTCCAGCACGCGGATGTGCAGTGAGCGCCGGGCGTCGGCCCGTCAGAGCTGGGTCGGCTGGCGCTGGGTGAGGCCGTACTCGCGGGCGATGGCGTTCCAGAGCTGGGCCGCCTGCGCCTTCTGCGCGCTCGCGGTGCCGCTCTCCCGGTTGCCGGCCTGGGTCTCGCCGGTGGTCCGGGCGTGGCCCTTGCGGCAGACCTTCTGGTTCTTGGCCTGTCCGGCCCAGGCCGCGTAGTGGTCGTCGGCCGCGGCGGAGGCCTGCCATGCCTTGGTCAGCGCGGCGGTCAGCTCGCCGTGGGAGGGCAGCTTGTCCACGGTCAGCTGCCCGAGCCGGGTCACCAGCCGGCCGCGCTGCTTGGCGGCGTCGCGCAGGTTGCCGGCGGCCTGGTCGAGGTTGTCGCACTGCTTGACGTCGGCGACCGCCTGGATCACCGAGGCGCGGCTGCTGCCGCTGTCGCCGAGCAGCTTGTCGAGCGCGACCGCCTGCTGCCGGGCCGGGTCGGCGTCGGGTGCGGCGGAGGATTCGCCCGCGGCCGGGGAGGTGGCGGAGACCGTCTTGCCGTCGTCGGCCGCCTTCTTGTCGCCCCCGCCGCTGAGCAGCGCGCCGGCCCCGAGTCCGAGGGCGACGATGACGACGCCGACGGCCGCGATCAGCGGCACCTTGGACCGGCCGCCGCGCCGCCCGCCGTCGTCTCCCGCGTCGTAGTCGTCGTAACCGCCGTGACCGCCGTGACCGCCGTGACCGTTGTGCGAGGGGCCTGCCGGGGTGTACGACGCCCGCGCCGGGCCGGTGTCCGACTGCGGGACGCGCGGGAGCTGCTGGGTGGACCCGGCCGGGGCGCCCTCGCCGCCGGGGCCCCGGAAGAGGTTGTCGAACTCGGCCGGGGGCTGCCGCTCGCCGTCCTGGGCCTGTCCGGCGTAGGGCGGGAGGTACTGGGTGGCCTCCGCGTCGGCGGACCCGGGCTGCTGCGCCTGCGCCTGCGGCTGCTGCTGCTGCTGGGAGCGGTGGCCGAGGTACCGCGTCTCCTCACCGGCGGACTCCGGCGGCAGCGCGCCCCCGGTCACCGGCGGCAGGTACTGCGTGGCGCCCTCGTCGGCGGGGGCGGCCGGGACGGGCGGGAGGTACTGGGTGGCGCCCTCGTCCGCGGGCCCGCTCGGCACCGGCGGTATGTACTGGGTGGCGCCGTCGGCCGTCGGGGGCAGCGGGCCACCGGCGACCGGGTACGGCTCCTGCGGGTACGGCTGCTGCTGATAGGGCTGCTGGGGGTACGACTGCTGCGGGTACGCCTGCTGCTGGTGGGGCTGGGGCTGCTGCTGGTACGGCTGCTGATAGGGGTCCGCGCCGCTGTAGCCCGGCTGCGGGGCGCCGTAGCCGGGCTGGGGGGCGCCGTAGCCGGGCTGGGGGGCGACGCCGCCGTACTGCGCCTGCCCGGCCGCCTGCCCGCCGCCGTAGGACGGGGCCGGGGCGCCCTCGGGGGGCAGCGGGCCCGGGTTCGCCGGGGCGCCGGGGCCGCCCCACTGCGGGGCCGCCGCCGGGGGCCGGCCCTGGCCCTGCCGCGCATCCCGCGGCTGCTGCTGTTCGGGGCCCCAGGAGCCGCCCCAGGCCTGGCCGCCGGCCGGGGCCGCGGGGGCGGGCGTACCGGTCTGGCCCGGCAGCAGGGGCGCGCTTCCGTCGGAGGGCAGCACGACGCCTTCGCGCGCGTTCCGCTCCGAGGGCTCCTCGCCCTGTCCACTCTGCGTCACCGGGACTCCTACCAATGGGGGACCTTGTGAATCGTCGGCTCACGCTACCGGGTCCCCGGAGCCGGGTGCCACGCAGCTCTGGGCGCCATCTCCTTCCCTGTGACAGCGGTGGCAAAACGCCCCGCGCCGCGCTGTCGAGGGCACCCGGTGGCCGTACGGGTGCCGTTCGCCTGGTGTTCACGCGCGCGCGGGGCCGTTGTTCAGGCGGCCTCCTGAAGATCGAGACGCGCCCCGAACTCCCTGACCACCGCCTCGTCACGGAAGGGCTCCAGGCGGTGCTGGAGATCCTCCAGATACTCGGCGCCGCGGTTGGAGCGCAGCGTCTCCAGCAGCTCGACCGCCTTCACGCCGGTGGCGCAGGCCTGCTCGACCTCGCGCTGCTGCACCTGGGCCGTGGCGAGCAGCACATAGCCGATGGCGCGTCTCCGGGCCCGGGTCTCGGGGTGGCCGGCCAGCGCCTGCCCGGCGTACCGGGCCGCCGCCTCGGGCTGGCCGAGGTCGCGGTGGCAGTGCGCCAACTCGTCGGCTAGGTAGGCCTCGTCGAAGTGCCGGATCCACACCGGGTCGTCCCCGGAGGAGGTGTCCGCCGCCTCCATCGCGGTGAGCGCCCGGCCGGTCGCCGCCTGCGCCGCGCGTCCGTCGCCGAGCAGCGCGTGTCCGCGGGCCTCGGCCGCGTGGAACATCGCCTCCACGCGCGGGGTCACCTGCCCGCGCGCCCCTTCCTGCGCCGCCCGCGCCAACTGGGAGATCTCGCGCGGGTTCCCGAGCTGCGCGGCCAGGTGGCTCATCGACGCGGCGAGCACATAGCCGCCGTACCCGCGGTCCCCGGCGGCCTGCGCGAGGCGCAGCGACTGGATGTAGTACCGCTGGGCGAGGCCCGGTTGGCCGGTGTCGACCGCCATGTATCCGGCCAGCTCGGTCAACCGGGCTACGGCGGCGAACAGTTCGCGGCCGACCGCCTCCCGGTAGGAGCCGGCGAGCAGCCCGGAGACGACGCTGTTCAGGTAGTGCACGACGACCGGGCGCACGTGCCCGCTGCCGTACTGGTGGTCGAGGTCGGTCAGCGCCTGGGTCATGGACCGGACGGCCGCCACGTCGGACTGGCCCACGCGCGGGCCGGCCTGCCGGGCCACCTGGGCGTCCGGCGCGGAGATCAGCCAGTCGCGGCTGGGCTCGACCAGCGCGGAGGCGGCGACGGAGGAGCCGGACAGGAAGTCCCGGCGCCCCACGTCGCTGCGCCACAGCTCGCAGACCTGCTCGATGGCCCCCAGTACCGTCGGCGAGAACTGGAGACCGACCCCCGAGGCGAGGTTCTTGCCGTTGGCCATGCCGATCTCGTCGATCGTGACCGTACGGCCGAGCTTGCGCCCGAGCGCCTCGGCGATGATCGCAGGCGCCCGGCCCCGCGGCTGCTGGCCGCGCAGCCAGCGGGCCACGGACGTCTTGTCGTAGCGCAGGTCGAGACCGTGCTCCGCGCCGCACATGTTGACCCGCCGGGCCAGCCCGGCGTTGGAGCATCCCGCTTCCTGGATGAGTGCCTGCAGCCGTTCGTTCGGCTGCCTCGCCACTAGAGGCCTTGCGGCCATGTGCTTACCCCCTGTTGCGATCCCCTGGAGCGTGTCGGGAAGATCACTGCCCAGCCGACATACCGTCAATGCGCGACATGTGCGATTTGCCGGGGTAACGACTGGAGCCACCCCCACCCCTGACTACCCGCTTCACCTCCCGCCTCCTCCTACGCGCCCCCAGGCGTGCACCCATGCGCCCCGGTTGCGGAAGCGATGCTCCTCCCCCGCGCGCGATAGAGCCGTAACTCCCGTTGGACGCGGGAGTTGAGTGGGGCGTGGAAGAGACGATCGCGGGCGCCCAAGACATCCAGACTGCCGGCCGGATTCCGCAGCAGCGCGGGGAATCACTGCTGGACAACGCCGTACGGTACGCCGAGGAGCGGCACTGGGACGTGGTCCCGGGCACCTGGCTGGAAGCGGCCGTCGGAACGCAGCGCTGCTCGTGCGGGGACGCCTCCTGCCCCGCGCCGGGTGCGCACCCCGCGCGCCCCGACTGGGCGGCCCAGGCGACCGGCAGCGCGACCGTCGTACGCCGGCTGTGGCAGAAGCAGCCGGGCGCCTCGATCCTGCTGCCGACCGGGCGGAGCTTCGACGCGCTGTCCGTCCCGGAGAGCGCGGGCTTCCTGGCGCTGGCCCGGATGGAGCGGCTGGAGCTGACGCTCGGCCCGGTGACGCTGGCCCCGGACCGGCGGATGCACTTCTTCGTACTGCCGGGCGCGGCCGCGAAGCTGCCGGACCTGGTGCGCAGGCTCGGCTGGTCGCTCGCCTCGCTCGACCTGGCCGTCCTCGGCGAGGGGGCGTACGTGGCCGCGCCGCCCACCCGCTTCGGCTCCCGGGGCGCCGTGCAGTGGGCCTGCCGGCCGACGCCCGCGAACCGGTGGCTGCCGGACGCGGAGGAGTTGGTCTCGCCGCTGGCCTACGCGTGCGGGCGGGACCGGTAGCGGTCCGTCGCGGCCCCGTAGCCTTCGGGTATGACCGAAGCGGCAGTACGTGTACGGGGGCTCTGGAAGCGGTTCGGGCAGCAGGTGGCTGTCGGGGGGATCGATCTGGAGCTGCCCGCGGGCCGGTTCGTCGGCCTGGTGGGGCCGAACGGGGCGGGCAAGACCACCACCCTCTCCATGGTGACCGGGCTGCTGCGGCCCGACGAGGGCACCGTGGAGATCGCCGGGCACGACGTGTGGCGGGACCCGGTCGCCGTGAAGGCGCGGATCGGGGTGCTGCCCGAGGGGCTGCGCCTGTTCGAGCGGCTCTCCGGACGCGAACTGCTCGCGTACTCGGGGCGGTTGCGCGGACTGCCCGGCGCCGAGGTCGACAAGCGGGCCACCCAGTTGCTGGACGTCCTCGACCTGGCCGGCGCCCAGCACAAGCTGGTCGTGGACTACTCGACCGGTATGCGCAAGAAGATCGGGCTCGCCGCCGCCCTGCTGCACAACCCCGAAGTGCTCTTCCTGGACGAGCCGTTCGAGGGGGTCGACCCGGTGTCCGCGCAGACCATCCGGGGCGTGCTGGAGCGGTACACCGCCTCCGGCGCCACCGTGGTGTTCTCCTCCCACGTCATGGAGCTGGTCGAGTCGCTGTGCGACTGGGTCGCGGTACTGGCGGCGGGCCGTATCCGCGCCACCGGCACGCTCGCCGAGGTGCGCGGCGCCCATCCGACGCTCCAGGCCGCGTTCCTCGAACTGGTCGGCGCGCACGACCGGCACACCGGCTCCGACCTCGACTGGCTGGGCGGCGGTGCGGTCCGATGACGAGCGTGACCTCCACCGTCGTACGGCTGAAGCTGTCCCTCCTGCGCAACGGGCTGCGCCAGTCCGGCGGCCGGCGGGCCGCGTTCGTCTTCTCGGCGGTCGCCGCGGTCCTGTTCGCCCTGGCGCAACTGCTGGGCCTGCTCCTGCTGCGCGGGCACGCGCACGCCGACGTGGCGGCCGTGACCGGCACGGCCGTGCTGGCGCTGGGCTGGGCGGTGCTGCCGCTGTTCTTCCCGAGCGGCGACGAGACCCTCGACCCGACCCGCCTGGTGCTGCTCCCGCTGCGCCCCCGGCCACTGATCCGATCCCTGCTCGCCGCCTCCCTGCTCGGCATCGGCCCGCTGTTCACGCTGCTGATCCTGGCGGGCTGCGTCCTGGCCCCGGCGCACGGCCCCGCCGGGTACGTGGTCGCGCCGGTCGCCCTCGTCCTGGTCCTGCTGAGCTGCGTGGCACTGGCCCGGACCGTGGCCACCGCCAACGTACGGCTGCTGACCAGCAGGAAGGGCCGCGATCTGGCCGTCCTGAGCGGACTGGTGATCGCGGTCGGCGCCCAGGCGGTCAACTTCGGCGCCCAGCGCCTCGGTTCCTCCGGCCTCGGGCAACTGCGGCCGGTCGCGGACGTGCTGTCCTGGATACCGCCGGCGTCGGCGGTAGCGGCGGTACGCTCCGCGAGCGAGGGCGCGTACGGCACGACACTGACCCAACTAGCGCTTTCTGCATTGGGATTGACGCTACTGCTGTCGACCTGGTCCCGGGTCCTGACCCGCCTGATGACCGCACCGGACGGCTCCACGCTCCAGCCGGCCGACGCGGGCACCCGGGACCGGGCCGGGACCGGCGGCCTCGCGCGACTGCTGCCGGGCGGCCGCATCGGCACGGTCATGGAACGCAGCCTGCGCTACATCTGGCGCGACCCCAAGACCAAGGCGGCCTGGGTGACCTCGCTGGCCATCGGCCTGATCGTGCCGGTGTTCAACGCGGTGCAGGGCACCGGGTCGGTCTACTTCGCGTGCTTCGCCGCCGGGATGCTCGGCATCCAGATGTACAACCAGTTCGGGCAGGACACCTCCGCCTTCTGGATGGTGGCCACGACCATTTCCTCGCCCCGGGACGCCCACGCCGAACTGCGCGGCCGGGCCCTGGCCCTGCTGCTGATCGCCCTTCCCTACTCCGTCCTCGTGACCGTCGTGACCTCGGCGCTGCTGGGCGCGTGGAGCCGGCTGCCGGAGGTGCTGGGCCTCTCCCTCGCCCTGCTCGGGGCGATGCTGGCCACCGGCGCGTGGACCTCGGCCCGCTTCCCGTACTCCATCCCGCAGGAGGGCCACAAGAACATCGCCGCCGGGCAGGGCAGCCTGGCCTGGATCTCCATCCTCGGCGGCATGATCGCTGCGGCCCTGCTGTGCGCCCCGCTCATCGCCCTCACCATCACCCTCCACGTCACCGCGGGCGGCACCACCTGGACCTGGCTCCTCCTCCCGACCGGCACGGCCTACGGCACGACGCTCACCTGCACGGGCCTACGCCTGTCGGCCCCGCGCACGGCGTCCCGGCTGCCGGAGATCTTGGGGGCGGTGAGCAAGGGGTAGGGCCCGAGCTTCGGACACCGGAGGAAGAGGCGGTCGGCCTCCGGCGGGGGTCGCAGGCATCCGTTCCGGGGACGTGGCGTCAGCTTGAGGGCGGGAACGGCGTCCAGAGCCGTGAAGCGCCGGTTGCTCTCACGGCGGACCGGCCTCGGGGCCTCAGCCTCTTCGGCCTCGTCGTCCTCCGACTCCGGGCCCTCCACGGCCGGCCATGCCCTCTGAGCTGACTCACTCCGTCAGCCGTGACGACGCTCAGCCGATCTGTGTCCCGCCCTCGCGGGCACGAACTGCGGAACGAGGACGCGTACGAGGACGCGGACGAATCAGGACTCGCAGAAGCGCAGCCATACGTCGGCCGCGGACGCGGGCGCCCGCGTCCGCGGCGCGGTGAAGAAGTACGTCATCGCTGGTCATGGCCGGGCCCGTGCTACTTTCCCGGGCGGCCGAGTTGGTGGACGGTCCAGCCTGCCGCCCGCCAGGGCTCGGCGTCGAGGGTGGTGCGGCAATCGACAAGCAGGGCGACGGCCGGACGGCCGGCCAGGGCCCGGGGGTCGGCCTGCCGGTACTCGGACCACTCGGTGGCCAGGACGACGATGTCGGCGCCGTCGAGGGAGGCGGCCAGGTCGTCGGTGTAGTCCAATTCCGGGTTGCGGACCATCGCCGTGGGTACGGCCTGCGGGTCGTGCACGGTGACGCCCGCGCCGGCCTGTTGGAGGGCCTGGGACAGGGCGAGGGCCGGGGACTCGCGCACATCGTTGGTGCCCGGCTTGAAGGCGGCACCCCACACGGTGATCCGGGACCCGCTGACGGGCCGCTCGCCGAGGGCGCGCTCGATGAGTCGGAGTGCGACGTCGGTGCGCTGTTCGTTGATCACCTCCGCGGCCCGCAGGAGGGAGACGGCGCCCTCGGCGCTGAGGGCCCGCGCGGAGGCGGTGAAGGCGCGTACGTCCTTGGGCAGGCATCCGCCGCCGTAGCCGATGCCCGGCTGCATCCCGCCGCTGCCGATTCGCGGGTCGATGCCGAGGATGTCCACGATCTGGGCGATGTCGCCGCCCGCGGCCTCGCACATGTCGGCGACGGCGTTGATGTACGAAATCTTGAGGCCGAGGAAGGTGTTCGCGGCGCCCTTGGCCAGCTCGGCTGTCTGCGGGTCGGTGATGAAGATCGGGACACCGGCGTCGATGATCCTGGCGTACACGGCGCGGATCGTCTTCTCGCCCTCCGCCGTGGTGACGCCGGCGATGAGGCGGTCCGGGCGCAGGGTGTCCTCCACGGCGTGGCCCTCGCGCAGGAACTCGGGGTTCCACACGACCTCGACCCCGTCCCCGGCCGGGGCGAGACGCTGGGCGAGGGCGGTGACCTTCATGGTGGTGCCGACGGTGACCGTGCTCTTGCCGACGATGGTGCACGGCTGGTCGAGGTGGGGGGCGAGCTGGCGGATCGCGCCGAAGACCTGTGCGGTGTCGTACGAGCGGCCGTCGGCGTCGATGGGGGTGCCGACGCCGATGAAGTGCAGCTCGGCGAAGGCGGCGGCCTCGCTGATGTCGGTGGTGAAACGCAGGCGCCCACTCGCGGTGTGCCGGGCGAGCAGTTCCGGCAGCCCGGTCTCGTAGATGGGGCACTTGCCGGCGTTGAGCCGGTCGACCTTGGCCCGGTCGACGTCCACGCCGACGACCTCATGGCCGAGTTCGGCCATCGCTGCCGCGTGCGGGATGCCGAGGTGTCCGCAGCCGATCACAGAAACGCGCATCGCGGGTCGTCCTTGTCTGGTCGGGTGCCCACCGAACTCGGTCGGCCCCCGCACGGTACCGGTTCTCGGACAGGGCCCAAGTCGGGCCGCACGCCTGTTCGTTGGGGTGTTCGACCGGTGCGGTGCGGGGAAGAACACGTTGTGCGACTCGGCGGCCTCCACGACGGGCCAGAGCGAGCCCGCTGTCACCTCCACGCCGTAGCGGAAGCCCAGCTCACGCACTTCCTTGACGGGGCCGGTGCCGGTCAGGTGCTTCGCCGCTCGCCGCCGCCGCGGCGGCCCGGGAGCTGAG
The DNA here is from genome assembly GCF_024753135.1 of Streptomyces pyxinicus. Taxonomy (GTDB): domain Bacteria; phylum Actinomycetota; class Actinomycetes; order Streptomycetales; family Streptomycetaceae; genus Streptomyces; species Streptomyces pyxinicus. Next base: position 288,904 of record NZ_JANUGP010000002.1, read on the forward strand.
CATCGTGCTGCGGCACCAGGACCAGCCCGCCGCAGCCGAGCGACACATCCTCGACGCCGTGACCCAGGTCGAGGGGACCGGGCTGCGGACCGATGCTCAGCGCTCGGCGTACGCGCAGATGCTGTGCACGACCTCGTACACCGCGGCGCGCGCCGGGGACCGTGACCAGGCCCTGGCGATGATGGGTGACGCCGTGCGGGCCGCCCGCGACCTCCCCGACGTCGCGCCCGAGGGGCGGTTGTTCCCCATCACGCCGGCGGCAGTGGACCTGTACTCCGTCGGCGTCCACTGGGCACTCGGGGACGCGGGCGCCGCGCTGGAGGCCGGCCGTGAGCTGCGCGAGGGCCAGTTCGCCACGGCCGAGCGCAGGGGAAGGATGCATACCGACCTCGGACGGGCGTGGTGGCAGTGGGGCAAGGCGGAGCAGACGGCTGCCGAGCTGCTGGCCGCAGTGCGCGTCTCCCCGGGAGAGGTCCGCGACCGGCCCGCGATCCGGCAGATCGTCAGCGACCTGCGGTCCCGTCACCCGAGGGTGGCGGGCGTGCGCGAGTTGGCAGGGGCCGTGGGCTCGGCGGCCTGAGCAGCTGCGGCCCATCCTTTCGCCCGGTGTACGCCCAGCGGCACCTTTGACGGCGGATCCGCCTGCCCGGCCGAGTGCGGCCGGTCGTACACAGTGTCCGTCGTGGACCCGGCGCTCGGCGGCACGGCTCGCGGAACCGGCGGGGCCGGCCCGTCGCCGTCCGGCGCGACCTGTCGCGCCAGGGCAACCCGGGGTCGTACGGCGTTCCCGGGCGCCCAGGGGCCTCACTGCCGGTCGGGGGACGCCGTGGTGACGTGCACGCGGAAGTGGCAGGGCAGGGCGCCGGACGGGGTGGTGCGGTCGGTGGCGTGGGTGAGGAACTGCTCGCGCAGGGCGGTCAGGGCGGGGGTGTCCAGGGCGGCGAAGTCGTAGAGGCCGGACAGGGCCGTCCAGACGTGCTCCGGTGGGGCGCTCAGGTCGAGGGGCACCGTCTGCTGGTCGGGGGCGGCGAATCCGGCCGTGGTGAGCAGGGAGGCGAGGTGCTCGGGGTGTCGGGTGCGGCGGTCGCCCAGGGTGGGCATGCGGCGGGCGGGCGGTGTTCGTTCGAGGGCCGTGGGGAGCAGTTCGCCGAGCAGTTCGTAGCCCGCGCCGCCCCCGCCCGCACCGGTGACGCAGGCCAGCAGGCCGCCGGGGACGAGGACGCGGGCCAGTTCCGCGACGACCCGCTCGATGTCGGCCATCAGCATCAGGGCCAGGTGGGAGACGCAGGCGTCGAAGCCGTCGTCCGGGAAGGGCAGGTACTGGGCGCGCGCCTCCGCCAGGGCCGCCGTCGACAGGGCCGGGCGGCGGCGGGCCAGGGCCAGCGAGTCGGGCGAGAGGTCCACCCCGGCGAGCCGGCGACCGGGGGTGGCGGCGAGCAGTTCCAGCAGGGAGCCGTCGCCGCAGCCCAGGTCCAGGACGCGGCGGCGGCCAGCCACCAGGTCCCGCAGGATCGCGTAGCTGGAGCGGCCGTCGGCGGCGCGGGCACCGGCGAACGCCTCGGTCGTCACGGCCGGGTGGCGCGCGTGGAAGGCCTTCAGGAACGCTTCCTGGCCGGTCTGGCAGATCTGGCCCGTCATGCCGTCAGCACCCGGTCCAGGAAGGGTTCCACCACCGAGCGCCAGGCCTCCGGCTGGGCGTAGTGGACGAGGTGGCCGGCGTCGGTGATCTCCGCGTACTCGCCGTGGGGCAGGACCCGGACCATCTCCTGGGCCTCGGCGCGGCCCAGTTCGCCGTCCAGGCCGCGGACGACCAGGGTGGGGCAGCGGACCTGGGCCAGTTCCTCCCAGTGGGCGTCGTACACCCAGGTCTCGCGGGAGGCGAGCATGCGGTCGGGGGAGAAGACCGGACGCCAGCCGTCGGGGCCCTCCTGCATGACCTCGGCGTAGAAGGCGCCGCGGGCCGGGTCGGGGCGCTCCAGCCAGGGGTCGTCCTCGCCGAACCACCTGCGGACGTCGGCGAGCGTGGCGAAGGGGACCGGCCAGGAGCGGAACCAGTCGGTCCACTCGCGCTGGGAGGCCGCGCCGAGCGCGGAGGCCCGCATGTCGCAGACGACGAGGCCGCGCACCAGGTCGGGACGCTTGGCGGCGAGCTGCCAGGCGGTCAGCGCGCCCATCGCGTGGCCGACCAGGACGGCGGGGGCGAGGCCGAGCTGTTCGATGGCGGCCTCGGCGTCCGCGACGTAGGCCTCCCGGGTGTACGCGTCCTCGGCGGGCTTGGCGCTCTGGCCGTGGCCGCGCTGGTCCAGGGCGACGGCGCGGTGCCGTTCGGCGAGCCGGCGGGCGCTCGCGGCCCAGTGCGAGGCGCGGCCCATCAGACCGTGGAGTAACAGCAGGCCCGGAGTGCCGGGACCGGCGCCGTCCGGGTCCTCCTTCGGAGGGTCGGCGAACTCCCAGGCGGCCAGCCGTGCGCCGCCCGCTCCCGTGACCTCGATACGCCGTGCCATGGGCCTGGCACCCCCCAGCTCCGCCTGCTTCGTACCGGTGTTCTGCCGTCGTACTGCCGCCCGCAGACTATCGAATGCGCTTTCGAGAACTCCGTCTCTGGAGACAACACCCCTCCTTCGAGTGACACCCGCCGAGGAATGATCGCCGTCTTCGAGGGGATCTTTCAGGCGGGAGGCGGACCGCTCGGGGAAAAACGGTCCGAAGGGGATGACCCTGGGAGCTCGGGGCTCCGGGTCAGCACAGGGGAGGACAGGCCCCGGCGCCGCAGGCGCCGGGGCTCTCTGTCAGCGCTTGGCGACGAACACGTGCGAGGCGACGTCCGCCGCCAGCTCGGCCGCCTCACCGCCGCTGCCCACCAGCACCCCGCCCGCCGACTCCGTCACGCTCACCACCGAGCCGGGCTGCACGCCCGCCCGCCGCAGCGTGTACATCAGCTGGGCGTCGGTCTGGATCGGCTCCCCGATCCGGCGGACCACGACCGTCTTGCCGTCCGAGCCCGCGTCCAGGTCGGCCAGCGAGACCATGCCCGCGTCCAGGAACGGATCGGCGCCGTCCTTCTCGCCCAGCTCCTCCAGACCCGGGATCGGGTTGCCGTACGGCGACTCGGTCGGGTGCCGCAGCAGCTCCAGCACCCGCCGCTCCACCGCCTCGCTCATCACGTGCTCCCACCGGCACGCCTCCGCGTGCACCTGCTCCCACTCCAGGCCGATGACGTCGACCAGGAGACACTCGGCGAGGCGGTGCTTGCGCATCACGCGCGTCGCCAGCCGGCGCCCCTCGTCCGTCAGCTCCAGGTGGCGGTCACTGGCCACCGAGACCAGACCGTCGCGCTCCATCCGCGCCACCGTCTGGCTCACCGTCGGCCCACTCTGGTCCAGCCGCTCCGCGATGCGCGCGCGCATGGGGACGACGCCTTCCTCTTCGAGTTCGAGGATGGTGCGGAGATACATCTCCGTGGTGTCGATCAGTCCGGACATACGTGCCCCTCGATTACCTCTGCCGGTGAAACCCGGCCGCGTGCGCTGGCCCTGACACCAATTCTGCCGGATCCCACCGACAACCGGGGGGCACCGGCCGAACCGGACCCTCCCGGGCGGGTGTCCGTCCACATCCCGGAACGCCCGGCCGCGGCACCCGGCCGTATTGACACCGCACTGGTCCAGACCGCACGGTGATCCGCGACACAGACGCTGCGAAGGGGCACCGCATGAGCGACGGCACGCCTGCCGACCTGTTCTTCGACGCGGCCATCGGCCTGCTGCGACGGGTCCGCGAGGAGGAGGCCGGGGCGATCACCGCGGCCGGCGCCCTGCTCGCCGACACCGTCGCCGCCGGCGGCCGGCTGTTCGCGTTCGGCGCCGGGCACTCCTCCCTGGCCGCCCAGGACGTCGTCTACCGCGCCGGCGGCCTCGCCCTGATGAACCTGCTCGCCGTGCCCGGCGTCGTCGGCGTCGACGTCACCCCCGCCACCCTCGGCTCCGCGCTCGAACGCGTCGACGGCCTCGCGGGCGCCGTCCTCGACACCGCCCCGATCCGGTCCGGCGACGCCCTCGTGATCATCTCCCTGTCCGGGCGCAACGCCCTGCCCGTGGAGATGGCCACCGGCGCCCGCGCGCGCGGCGTCAAGGTCATCGGCGTCACCTCGGTCGCCTACGCCGCCGAGACCACCTCCCGGCACTCCTCCGGCACCTTCCTGAAGGACCACTGCGACGTCGTCCTCGACTCCAAGATCGCGGTCGGCGACGCCGAACTCACCCTCGACACCATCCCGGCGCCCTTCGCCCCCGCCTCCACCGTCGTCACCGCCGCCCTCATGCAGGCGGTCCTCGCCACCACCGCCGCCACCCTCGCCGAGCGCGGCATCGAGCCCCCGCTGCTGCGCTCGGGCAACGTCGACGGCGGCCACGAGTGGAACAGGCGCGTGATGACGGAGTACGGCGACCGGATCTTCTACCGCCACTGAGCGACGGTCGGCCGGCGAGGCTACCCCCGTGCGAGGTCCGCCAGGTCCAGGGCCACCGCGATCCGGCCGGCCACGTCCTCCGCGTACGCCGCGTCGGACCGCTCGAACCGGCTCCGGCTCGCCCCGCGCAGGAACGTCACCACGCCCAGCGTCCGCCCCCGGCTGCGCAGCACCGTGCACAGCGCGTGCACCGCGTCCGGCGGCCACTGCCGGTGCAGGGCCCACTCCCGAGCCCGCTCCGGCGGCACCGAACCGGCGTCCGCGCGCACGGTCCCGGCCCGCTGCACGCACTGGAGGGCGGGATGCCCGTCCGCGTAGCGCAACGGCAGCCCGGCGGCCCCGGCCAGCCGGCTCGGCCCCGGCGCCCCGGCGGGCGTGGCGGCGAACCGTACGAGCCGTACCGGCTCCGTCGATTCCGTCGGCCGGGACGGCTCGGTCGCCGCCTCGCCGCCCGCGTCCGCCACCCGGTCCACCAGCGCGTGGTCGGCGAAACCGGCGAGCGCGAAGTCGAGGTGCACGGTGGCCGCCTCCGCCGGGTCCTCGCACTCGGCGGCGGCCCGCGCCGCCCGGTGCAGCTGGTTCGTCCGGAACCGCAGCAGCGCCGCCTCCTGCTCGCCCTGCCGGGCCTCGGTGACGTCCTGGAAGAGCCAGCCGACCCCGAGCGGCACCGGCTCCTCCGCCAGCGGCGAGGCCAGCCGTACGAAGCCGCTGCGCCAGCACCGGCGCCGCTCGCCCTCCGCCGTCCGCACCGTCACCCACATCTCGGCCGGCGCGGGCGGCGCGCCCTCGGCGAGTACGTGCGTGAGCGTGGCCTCCAGCTCCTCCACGCCCTGGGCCAGCAGCTCACCGAGCGGCCGGCCCAGCACGGCGCTGCGCCGCAGGCCGAGCGCGCGGGCCGCGTGCGCGTTCACCACGGCCGGCCGCAGGTCCGCGTCGACGAGGACGACACCCCAGGACGCCTTCTCGAACAGCGCCTCGCTCAGCGCGATCGAGCGCTCCAGGTCGATCTGCGCGTGCACCTCGCTGAAGGCACAGTACACACCCGCCGGCTTGCCGTCCGGTCCCGGTACGGCGGCGGACTGGGTGCGCACCAGCACCCGGCCGCCGTCCTTGGTGACGAGCGCGAACTCGTGCACCTGCCGGCCCGGCGCGTGCGTCGCCGACATCAGCCGGGCCTGCACCTCCTCGGCGTCGGCGCTGCGCACCGCCCAGCCGGCGAACCCGGGCCGGCCGACCGCCTCGGCGGCGCTCCAGCCGAGGATCCGCTCCGCCTCCCGGTTCCAGTGCGTCACCACCCCGTCGGCGTCGAAGGCGCACAGGGCCGCGTCCATGCCGTCCAGCAGCGCGGCGAGCAGATCGGAACCGCCGGGCTCGCCGGGCTCGTCCGGCCCCAGCTCGTCCGTGGTCCCACTCCGCCGCGAAGCACTCACCTGGACCCCCTGGAGGCACTGGCCATCACTGGCCCCCATTCAACTCGAACGTGATGCAGCACACATCATGTTCCGGCAAGTCCGCAGGAATCAATCCCGGGCTCCCGCCGGCCGAAGCCGCAGGTCGACCCACTCGTCCCGCTCCCCGTCCAGCACATACCGCTCGATCTCCACGAACCCCCGGCGCCCGGCGAACCGCAGCCCGTCCTCGTTCACCGCCGGCACACACGTCTCGACCACCTCGGCCCCCAGCCCACGCGCGTGGGCCAGCCCGCTCTCGTACAACACCGTCCCGAACCCCTGCCCCCGGAACCCGGGCAGCACTCGCGCGATGACGGTGGCGACCCGCTCCTCCCCCACCGGCGGCCGCACGGTCGAACACCCCACGAGCCGGTCCCCGGCATACGCGTTCTCCAGCGTCGCCGTCGACGGTGGCGAGCCGGAGTTCGGTCACGCGCGGAAGGTACCGAAAAACAGTTGAGCCCTTCCCGGGGGGTTCCTTAGGGTGGCGAGTACACGAGAAGGGAGGTGGTTCGGCAGATGTATGAGAACCGGACGCGTGAGGTGGCTGCGGGCTAGCGGTCCGCCACCACATCCAGTGCGGTGCCGGACCCGCACGTGAACGACGCGTGCACCCGGCCCAATCCCCAGCAGTCACCCGACCCGCGAGTCCGCCGGTACGTCCGGCCGGCTTCGATGCCGTGAGGCGGAGAACCTGGACTCGCGGGTCGTCTGCGTGTGTGGGGCCCCCGGGGGTCAGGGGCTGAGGCGGTCGAGGGTCCAGGTGGCGTCGGGGTGGGACGTGTAGCGCAGGCGGTCGTGGAGGCGGTTCTCGCGGCCCTGCCAGAACTCGACCGTGTCGGGGGCGACGCGGAAGCCGCCCCAGTGGGGTGGCACCGGGACCTGTTCGCCCTCGGGGTAGCGGGCCTCCAGGTCGGCGTAGGCGGTGTCGAGTTCGGTGCGTGAGGTGATCACCGTGGACTGGGCGCTGGCCCAGGCGCCGAGCTGGGAGCCGTGCGGGCGGGTACGGAAGTAGGCGGCGGTCTCCTCGCGGCCGGTGCGGCGGGCGGTGCCGGTGACGATGACCTGGCGGGCCAGCGGGTGCCAGGGGAAGAGCAGCGAGACGTACGGGTTCTCCGCCAGGTCGCGGGCCTTGCGGGAGCCGAAGTTGGTGTAGAAGACGAAGCCGTCGGTGTCGAAGTGCTTCATCAGGACCGTGCGCGAGCTGGGCCGGCCGGCGGCGTCCGCGGTGGAGACGACCATCGCGTTGGGCTCGTGGACCGTGCCGTGCAGGGCGGCGCGGGCGGTGTCCTCGAACCAGCGGGCGAACTGGTCCATCGGATGCGCGGCCGCGTCCTGTTCGGCCAGGCCCGCGGCCCGGTACTGCTTGCGCATGGCACCCGGATCCAAGAGGGGGTCCGGCTGAGGGTCCGTTACGGGCTCGCGGTCGGTCACGCGGTCATCTTGCCGTATCGAACGTATCTGGCACTCAGTGTCGCGTGGTCTCCCCAACTGTGGCACCGAGGGTTATCGTGCTGGTTCCCTTGCGGTTTGGGTGACCACCGGTCGATCGGGGCATCACCGGGGTGACCGCCGCCGTCCACTTCACGAGGAGCCGCCTGATGTCCGATTTCGTACCCGGACTCGAAGGAGTCGTCGCGTTCGAGACGGAGATCGCCGAACCCGACAAGGAGGGCGGTGCCCTGCGCTACCGGGGCGTCGACATCGAGGACCTGGTGGGTCACGTCTCCTTCGGCAACGTGTGGGGGCTGCTGGTCGACGGCGCCTTCAACCCGGGTCTGCCGCCCGCCGAGCCGTTCCCGATCCCGGTGCACTCCGGTGACATCCGGGTGGACGTGCAGTCGGCGCTCGCCATGCTGGCCCCGGTGTGGGGCCTGAAACCGCTGCTGGACATCGACGTGGAGCAGGCGCGTGCCGACCTGGCGCGGGCCGCGGTCATGGCGCTGTCGTACGTCGCCCAGTCCGCGCGCGGGCAGGGGCTGCCGATGGTGCCGCAGCGCGAGATCGACAAGGCGCAGTCGGTGGTGGAGCGGTTCATGATCCGCTGGCGCGGGGAGCCGGACCCCAAGCACGTCAAGGCCGTCGACGCGTACTGGACCTCCGCCGCCGAGCACGGCATGAACGCGTCCACCTTCACCGCCCGGGTCATCGCCTCCACCGGCGCCGACGTGGCCGCCGCCCTGTCGGGCGCGGTCGGCGCCATGTCCGGGCCGCTGCACGGCGGCGCGCCGTCCCGGGTGCTCGGGATGATCGAGGAGATCGAGCGCACCGGGGACGCGGAGGCCTACGTGAAGAACGCCCTGGACCGGGGCGAGCGGCTGATGGGGTTCGGGCACCGGGTGTACCGGGCGGAGGACCCCCGGGCCCGGGTGCTGCGGCGTACGGCGCGCGAGCTGGGGGCGCCGCGGTTCGAGATCGCGGAGGCGCTGGAGAAGGCCGCGCTGGAGGAGCTGCACAACCGCCGCCCGGACCGGGTGCTCGCGACCAACGTGGAGTTCTGGGCGGCGATCATGCTGGACTTCGCGGAGGTGCCGGCGCACATGTTCACGTCGATGTTCACGTGCGCGCGGACCGCCGGCTGGTCGGCGCACATCCTTGAGCAGAAGCGGACCGGGCGCCTGGTGCGGCCCTCGGCCCGGTACGTGGGGCCGGGGCCGCGCAAGCCGGAGGAGATCCCCGGGTACGTCGCCCAGTAGCGGCGGAGGGGGAGGCGGGCGCGGGTCGGTCGTGGCCGGGCGCGCCGCCTTCCTCACGCCGGGGTCAGCAGGTTTCCGTGGTGGCGTTCCGCGACCAGGGGGTGGGCCCTGAGCTTGCCCTTCAGCTCGTTGTAGCCGTACTCGGCGTACAGCGGGTTGGCGGGGTCCGTGGTGATGCCCGGGGCCTCGGACGCGTGCGGGAAGGGCAGCGGGGCGACCCTGGCGTCCAGGCGGGGGTTGTAGAAGAACGGGACGGAGTGGCGTTCGGTGGCTCCGGGCGGGCTGACCACGCGGTGGTTGGTGGCGAGCAGGTAGCCGTTGGTGGCGACCTCCAGCAGTTCGCCGAGGTTGACGACGAAGGCGCCCTCGATGGGCGGTACGTCGTGGAAGCGACCGTCCTCGCGCAGCACCTGGAGGCCGCCGACGGTGTCCTGGAGGAGCAGGGTGAGGAAGCCGTAGTCCTTGTGCGCGCCGACGCCCTGGTCGGTGCCGTCGCCCGCGCTGCCGGGGTAGCGGACGAGCTTGAGGTGCGGGTGGGCGTGGGCGCCGAAGACCGGGTCGTAGAAGCCGGCCGGGGCGCCGATGGCGGTGAGCAGTTCGCGCAGCAGGCGCTCGGCGACCTGGCTGAGCCGGTCGATCCAGGCGAGGGCGGCGGCGCGCAGTCCGGGCAGCGCGGCCGGCCACTGGTTGGGGCCCTGGAGCCACCAGTACGGGGGCTCCCCGGGGCCGGGGACGCGGGCGGGGCGTTCGGCGCCTATGTCGAGCTGGTCGCGCCAGTCGCGGGCGCCGGCGGTGCGTTCGTCGCCGGTGCGGGTGTAGCCGCGGAAGTGCGGGGAGTTGACGTTGTCCAGGGCGAGCCGGTCGGCCTCGGGGAGGGCGAAGAAGGCGCGCATGGCGGTGAGCAGGGCGTCGGTCTCGGCCCGGGTGACGCCGTGCCCGACGAGCTGGAAGAAGCCGACGTCGTGGGCGGCGCTGTGCAGCTGCGCGTGGAGCAGCGTGCGGGCCTGGGGTCCACGGTCGGCGGCCGACAGGTCGATGATCGGAAGCTGGTCGTACGACGTCGCTGTGTGCGTGGTCATGGGTGCGTCCGCGGGTGTACGGGGCACGGGTGGCCGCCGAGGGGTGTGGGCGGCCCCCGGGTGCCGAAAGGAAAGAAGAGAAAGCGAGAAAAAAGGGGGCTCGTCAGGCGGAGAGGCGCCGACAGCCCATGCTCGTGACGCGCACGTAGTCCACGTGGCGGCGTCGGACGAGCATCGGAAGCATGGGGCAAGGGTACTGCCCCGGGCCGGATACGGGTGTGGCCCGCGTCACTGGCCCGGTCGGCCCGGCTTATCCGAGGGCGTCGTCGAGCAGCGCGGCCCACTGGGTGACGACCCGGGCGCGGCGGGCGGTGTCGTCGGTGAGGAGGTTGGCGAGGCCGAGGCCGCGGGCCATGTCCAGCAGTCCCTGCACGCTCTCGCGCACCCCGGGGCGTGACTCGTCGGCACCGAGCAGGTCGACGGCGATGCGGTGCGTCTCCCGGCCGACGCGCGCCTCCAACTCGGTGACGCGGGCGCGCAGTTGCTCCTCGTTGGAGGCGGCGACCCACAGGTGCAGGGCGGCCCGGAAGAGGGGACCGGTGAAGAGGTCGACCAGGGCGGCGACGACGGCGCGGCGGTCGGCGGCGCCCTCCGGGAAGAGGTCGCGCAGGGCGGTGGAGCGCTCTTCGGCGACGTACTCGACGGCGGCGGTGAACAGGTCCTCGCGGGTCGGGAAGTGGTGCTGGGCGGCGCCCCGGGAGACCCCGGCGCGTTCGGCGACGACGGCGACGGTGGAGCCCGCCCAGCCGTGCTCGGCCAGGCAGGCCACGGCGGCCTCCAGCAGCCGCTGCCGGGTGGCCCTGCTCCGGTCCTGCTTGGGGCTCCGGTCCGGCCGGGAAGCGGGGCGGTCGTGTTCCGCCGTCGTGCTCACGTCCTCACACCACCCATGCCGCGTCCCGTTTCTCCAGGAAGGCCGTCATCCCCTCCCGGGCCTGCTCGGAGGAGAACAGCCGGGCCGAGAGCGCGGTCAGCTCGCCCGCGTCCCGGTCGAATGTCTCCAGCACCCTAGCCGTGAGGAGCCGCTTGGTCTCCGCCAGGGCCCCGGGCGCGGAGCGGCGCAGGCCGTCCAGGATCGGGGCGAGGGCGTCGTCCACGTCGTCGGCGCTGGTGGTGAGCAGACCGAGGCGGACGGCCTCGGCGGGGCCGAAGCGTTCGCCGGTGAGGTAGTAGCGGGCCAGGGCGCGCGGGTCGGTGCGCGGCAGGACCGGCAGGGAGATGACGGCGGGGGCGACGCCGATGCGGACCTCGGTGAAGGCGAAGGTGGCCGTGCTGGAGGCGGCGGCCAGATCGCAGGCGGCGAGCAGTCCGAGGCCGCCGGCCCGTACGTGTCCGGTGATCCGCGCGACGACGGGCTTGGGCAGTTCCACGAGCTGCCGCAGCAGGCCGACCAGGGCGTCGGGGTGCGGCGGGTCGCGCAGGTCGGCGCCGGCGCAGAAGGTGGTGCCGGTGTGGGTGAGGACGACAGCCCGTACGTCCGGGTCCTTCGCGCAGTCGGCGAGGGCTTCGGCGAGGGCGGTGACGAGGGCGGCCGACAGGGCGTTGCGGGTGCCGGTGGCGTCCAGGCTGAGGGTCTCGACGCCGCGTGTGCGCGTGCGGCCGACGGGAGCCGCGGCGGCGGGTGTCGTCGGGGCAGCGGATGTCATGGCAGCTCCCTGAGTTCCCGGCGCAGGATCTTGCCGGAGGCGGCGCGCGGGACGGTGTCGGTGAAGGTGACCTTGCGGACGCGTTTGTAGGGGGCGACGCGCTCGGCGACGTGGAGCAGGACGTCGTTCTCGGTCGGCTCCTCGGCGCCGGGGCGGCGGACGACGAAGGCGTGCGGGACCTCGTTGCCGTCGGCGTCGGGGGTGCCGATGACGGCGGCGTCGGCGATGCCGGGGTGGGTGAGCAGCAGGGCCTCCAGTTCGGCGGGGGCCACCTGGAAGCCCTTGTACTTGATGAGTTCCTTCACGCGGTCCACCACGAAGAGCCAGCCGTCGGCGTCGACGCGGCCGACGTCCCCGGTGTGCAGCCAGCCGTCGGGGTCGATGAGTGCGGCGGTGGCGTCGGGGCGGCCGAGGTAGCCCTTCATGACCTGCGGGCCGCGGATCAGAATCTCGCCGCTCTCACCGGTACCGAGGTCCTTTCCGGGGTCGTCCAGGGAGACGATCCGCATCTCGGTGCCGGCGACGAGGCGGCCGACGGTGCCGGCGGGGGCGTCGTGCAGGCGGTCGAGGGGGACGACGTGGGTGCCGGGGGACAGTTCGGTCATGCCGTAGGCCTGGCCGATCGGGGGCAGTCCGAGGCGCTCGGCGCAGGCGCGGGCGAGCTGGGCGTCCAGCGGGGCGGCGGCGCTGATGACGTACTTCAGCGAGGACAGGTCGTAGGCGCCGACGGCCGGGTGTTTGGCGAGGGCGAGGACGATCGGCGGGGCGACGAAGAGGCCGGTGATGCGGTGTGTCTGGATCGCGGCGAGGAACGTCTCCAGCTCGAAGCGGGGCAGCACGACGACGGTGGCGCCCTGGCGCAGCGGGGCGTTCATGAGGGCGGTCAGGCCGTAGATGTGGAAGAAGGGCAGGACGGCCAGGATGCGGTCGCCGGGTCCGGCCGGGACGGCGGGGGCGAGCTGGGCGAGGTTGGTGGCCAGCTGCCGGTGGGTGAGCATGACGCCCTTGGGCACGCCGGTGGTGCCGGAGGAGTACGGCAGCGCCGCGACGTCCTCGGCGGGGTCGAGGCCGACGTCCGGTTCGGGGGCGGTGGTGGCGAGCAGGTCGATGAGCGAGCGGTGCCCGGGGGCGCTGTCGCACACCAGGATCTCCCTTACGCCGCCCGCGAGTTCGGCGGCCCGGCGGGCGGTGACCAGCAGCGGGGAGACGGTGACGATCCAGCGGGCGCCGCTGTCGGCGAGCTGCTTGGCGAACTCCTCGGCGGTGGCCAGCGGGTGCACGGTGGTGACGGCGGCGCCCGCGCGGGTGGCCGCGTAGAAGGCGGTCGGGAAGGCGACGGTGTTGGGGCTGTGCAGGGCGAGGACGTCACCCTTGCGGACGCCGGTCTCGGCGAAGGCGGCGGCCAGGCGCCGGTGGAACCGGTCCACCTGCTCGTACGTGAGCGTGGTGCCGTCCGTGCCGTCGACGAGGGCGGGCCGGTCACCGAAGCCGGCCGCGTGGCCGAGGACGGCGTCGTGGATGGGAAGTGCTACGGGCGGGACGTCTGCGTACGCGCTGCGGAACACGGCTCCTCCAAGCGGCGGCGGCTCAGTACGACTTGGGCAGGCCGAGACTCTGGTGGGAGACGTAGTTGAGGATCATCTCCCGGCTCACCGGCGCGATCCGGGCCACCCGCGCGGCCGTGATCAGCGAGGCGAGCCCGAACTCGCGGGTGAGGCCGTTGCCGCCGAGGGTGTGCACGGCCTGGTCGACGGCCCGGACACAGGCCTCGCCGGCCGCGTACTTGGCCATGTTGGCGGCCTCGCCCGCGCCGATGTCGTCGCCGGCGTCGTAGAGGTGGGCGGCCTTCTGCATCATCAGCCGGGCCAGCTCCAGGTCGATGTGGGCCTGGGCGAGGGGGTGGGCGATGGCCTGGTGGGCGCCGATGGGGGCCTTCCAGACGGTGCGGTCGCGGGCGTACTCGATGGCCTTGCCGAGCGCGTACCGGCCCATGCCGATCGCGAACGCGGCCGTCATGATCCGCTCCGGGTTCAGCCCGGCGAACAGCTGGAGCAGTCCGGCGTCCTCGTCGCCGACGAGCGCGTCGGCGGGCAGCCGTACGTCGTCCAGGACCAGCTCGAACTGCTTCTCCGCGGCGCTGAGTTCCATGTCGATCGGCCGCTTCTGGAAGCCCTCGGCGTCCGTCGGCACGATGAACAGGCAGGGCTTGAGGCGTCCGGTGCGGGCGTCCTCGGTCCGGCCGACGATCAGCACGGCGTCGGCCATGTCCACCCCGGAGATGAACACCTTGCGGCCGGTCAGCAGCCAGTCGGCGCCGTCGCGGCGGGCGGTGGTGGTGATGCGGTGGCTGTTGGAGCCGGCGTCGGGCTCGGTGATGCCGAACGCCATGAGACGGGTGCCGTCGGCGAGGCCGGGCAGCCAGGTCCGCTTCTGCTCCTCGGTGCCGAAGCGGGCGATCACCGTGCCGCAGATGGCCGGGGAGACGACCAGCATGAGCAGGGGGGAGCCGGCGGCGCCGAGTTCTTCGAGGACGATGGAGAGTTCGGCTATGCCGCCGCCCCCACCGCCGTATGCCTCCGGCAGGTTGACGCCGAGATAGCCGAGCTTGCCCGCCTCGGACCAGAGTTCGGTGAGGGGTTTGCCTTCGGCGACGGTGCGGGTGAGGTATGCGCGGCCGTAGCGGTTGCCGAGGGCGGATACGGCGGCTCGTAGGGCTTTGTGTTCTTCGGGTTCGATGAGGGTGGGCATGGGATTCCTTTCGGGTGCGGGTTGGGTGTGGTTGCTCGCGCTCACGCGGCGGCAGCCGCATATCGATACAGCCCCGCGCCCCTCAGGTCTGCCGCACCACCGCCAGCAGGAAGCCGGGCTCCACCTGCTGTCCCGGCTTGGCGTGCAAGGTGGTGAGGGTGCCTTCGGTGGGTGCCGAGATCTGGTGCTGCATCTTCATCGCCTCCAGCCAGATCAGGGGCTGTCCGGCGGTGACGGCGGTGCCCTCGGTGAGGCCTTCGGCGACGCGTACGACCGTGCCGGGCATCGGGGCCAGCAGGGAGCCGGGGGCGAGTTGTTGCTCCGGGTCGGGGAAGCGGGGCAGTGCCGTCAGGCGGGTGGTGTTGACGTGGATCCGGTCGCCGTAGCGGGCCACCTCGAAGCGGTGGCGTACGCCGTCCGCTTCGAGGACGACCGTGTGGGCGGAGACGTGCACGACCCTCGCCCCTTCCACGGCGAAGCCGGTCCGGGTGGGGCGGTAGCGGACCTCGGTCTCCTCGCCCCCGACCTCGTAGCGCTTGATCTGGGGCTGGGAGGGGAGGTTGCGCCAGCCGCCGAAGCGGGAGCGGCCGTGGGCGGCGGCGAGGGCGGCGGCCAGCGGGGCGAGCGGGTCGGGGGCGGGCTCGGTGAGGGCGGGGAGGTGGCGGTCGTAGAAGCCGGTGTCCATGCGGGCGGAGGTGAACTCCGGGTGGCGCAGGGAGCGGACGAGCAGGTCGCGGTTGGTGACCGGGCCGTGGAGCGCGGCGGCCTCCAGGGCGCCCGCCAGCTTGCGGATCGCCTCCGCGCGGGTGGGCGCGTGGGCGACGACCTTGGCGAGCATCGGGTCGTAGTGGACGCCGATGGGGTCGCCGTCGGTGTAGCCGGTGTCCAGGCGGACGCCGGCCGGTACGGCGAGGCGGTGCAGGGTGCCGGTCTCCGGGGCCCAGTCACGGGCCGGGTCCTCGGCGTACAGGCGGGCCTCGACGGCGTGGCCGCGCGCGGGGGGCGGTTCCGGCGCCAGCGCGTGGCCCTCGGCGACGCGGAGCTGCTCGGCGACCAGGTCGAGGCCGAACACCTCCTCCGTCACCGGGTGTTCGACCTGGAGGCGGGTGTTCATCTCCAGGAAGTGCGCGCGGCCGTCGGCGACCAGGAACTCGACGGTGCCGGCGCCCACGTAGGAGACGGCGCGGGCGGCGCGTACGGCCAGCGCGCGCAGCTCCTTCGCGAGCCCCTCGGTGAGTCCGGGCGCCGGGGCCTCCTCGATCACCTTCTGGTGGCGGCGCTGGAGGGAGCAGTCACGGGTGCCGAGCGGCCAGACGGTGCCGTGGGTGTCGGCGAGGATCTGCACCTCGACATGGCGGCCGTGCTCCAGGTACGGCTCGACGAACACCTCGCCGTCCCCGAAGGCGCTCACGGCCTCGGCACGCGCGCCCTCCAGGGCGGCGGGCAGCTCTTCGAGGCGGCGTACGATCCGCATCCCGCGCCCCCCGCCCCCGGCCGCCGCCTTCACCAGCACCGGCAGGTCGGCCTCGGTGACGTCGGTCAGCGGGGCGAGGCCCATGAGCTGCTTGGCGCGGGTCTTGGACGCCATCGCCTCGATGGCCTCCGGCGGCGGGCCGATCCAGGTCAGGCCGGCGTCGAGGACGGCGCGGGCGAAGCCGGCGTTCTCGGAGAGGAAGCCGTACCCGGGGTGCACGGCGTCCGCGCCGGCGGCGAGGGCGGCCTTCACCACCAGGTCGCCGCGCAGATAGGTGTCGGCGGGGGCCGCGCCCGGCAGCCGTACGGCGGTGTCGGCCACGCGCGCGTGCAGCGCGTTCTCGTCCGCGTCGGAGTGGACGGCGACGGTCCGGATTCCCGAGGCGGCGCAGGTGCGGAAGATCCGGCAGGCGATCTCGCCCCGGTTGGCGACCAGCAGTGTCTGGATCATGGACCTCACATCCGGAAGACGCCGAAGCCGCCGCGCGCGCCCTCGAAGGGGGCGGTGTGCAGGGCGGACAGGCACAGGCCGAGGACGGTGCGGGTGTCGCGCGGGTCGATGACGCCGTCGTCGTACAGCCGCCCGGACAGGAACATCGGCAGCGACTCGGACTCGATCTGCTGCTCGACCATGGCGCGCAGCGCGGCGTCGCCCTCCTCGTCGTACGGCAGTCCCTTCGCCGCCGCCGACTGCCGGGCGACGATGGACAGCACGCCGGCGAGCTGCTGCGGGCCCATGACGGCGGACTTGGCGCTGGGCCAGGCGAACAGGAAGCGGGGGTCGTAGGCGCGCCCGCACATGCCGTAGTGCCCGGCGCCGTAGGACGCGCCCATGAGGAGGGACAGGTGCGGGACGCGGCTGTTGCTGACCGCGTTGATCATCATGGCGCCGTGCTTGATGATGCCGCCCTGCTCGTACTCCCGGCCGACCATGTAGCCGGTGGTGTTGTGCAGGAACAGCAATGGGATGTCCCGCTGGTTGGCAAGCTGGATGAACTGGGCGGCCTTCTGCGACTCGGCGCTGAACAACACGCCCTGCGCGTTGGCGAGGATGCCGACGGGATAGCCGTGCAGGGCCGCCCAGCCGGTCACCAGGCTGGTGCCGTAGAGCGGTTTGAACTCGTCGAAGTCGGAGCCGTCCACGATCCGGGCGACGACCTCGCGCGGGTCGAAGGGCGTCTTCAGGTCGCCCGGGACGATGCCCAGCAGCTCCTCGGGGTCGTACCTGGGCGGCTCGGCGAACCCCGGATCGGGGTACGCCTTGCGGTGGTTGAGGCGGGCGACCACCCGCCGGGCCTGCCGCAGCGCGTCCCGCTCGTCCACGGCGAAGTGGTCCGCGAGGCCGGACACCCGCGCGTGCATCTCGGCGCCGCCGAGGGACTCGTCGTCGCTCTCCTCGCCGGTGGCCATCTTGACCAGCGGCGGCCCGCCGAGGAAGACCTTGGCGCGCTCCTTGACCATGATCACGTGGTCCGACATGCCGGGGACGTACGCGCCGCCCGCCGTCGAGTTGCCGAAAACGACGGCGACCGTGGGGATGCCGGCGGCGGAGAGCCGGGTGAGGTCCCGGAAGATGGCGCCGCCGGGGATGAAGATCTCCTTCTGGGAGGGCAGGTCGGCGCCCCCGGACTCGACCAGGCTGACGCAGGGCAGCCGGTTGGCGAGCGCGATGTCGTTGGCGCGCAGGGCCTTCTTCAGGCTCCACGGGTTGCTGGCGCCGCCGCGCACGGTCGGGTCGTTGGCGGTGATCAGGCACTCCACGCCCTCGACCACGCCGATGCCGGTGACGAGGGAGGCGCCGACGGTGTACTCGCTGCCCCAGCCGGCCAGCGGCGACAGCTCCAGGAACGGCGTGTCCGGGTCGAGCAGCAGCTCGATGCGCTCCCGGGCGAGCAGCTTGCCGCGCTTCCGGTGCCGCTGAACGTACTTCTCGCCGCCGCCCGCGAGCGCCTTGGCGTGCTCGGCGTCCAGTTCGGCGAGCTTGGCGAGCATGGTCTCGCGGTGCGCCCGGTGGTCGGGAGCGGCCGGGTCGAGGGCCGAGGTCAGGGTGGTCACAGCAGGGCCTCCGGGATGTCCAGGTGGCGGGAGCGCAGCCATTCGCCGAGAGCCTTGGCCTGCGGGTCGAAGCGGTGTTGGGCGGCGACGCCGGCGCCGAGGATGCCGCCGACGGTGAAGTTCAGGGCGCGCAGGTTCGGCAGCACGTGCCGGGTGACGGGCAGGTCCCGGCTCTCCGGGACCAGCTCCCGGAAGCGCTCCTCGGTCAGCTCGTGCGCGAGCCACCGCCAGGCGTCCTCGGTCCGCGCCCACACCCCGACGTTGGCGTCCCCGCCCTTGTCCCCGCTGCGGGCCCCGGCGACCAGCCCGAGCGGCGCCCGCCGGGTCGGCCCGCCGGGCGGCAGGGGCTCGGGCAGGGGCGGTGCCGGTACGGCCTCCAGGGGCCGCGTCTCCCGGGACGGCGCCACCACCACCCGGCGCCCGTCCGGAAGGACGGCCACCTGCTCCACGGCGGTCTGGGGGACGTAAGCAGCCTCGAACACCCCGTACGGCTCGCCCCTTCCGGGTGGCGCGAGCACGTGGAAGCCCGGGTAGCTCGCGAGGGCCAGCTCGATCGCGGCCCCGCTCAGCGCCCGCCCGACGACCTCCTGGTCCGGGTCCCGTACGACGAGCCGCAGCAGGGCGCTGGCCGTCTCCTCGGTGCCGGCGTCGTCCCGGTCGGTGCGCACCAGGTCCCAGCGGACCTCGGCGGGCGGCGACTTGGCGAGGGCGTCGGCGAGCTGGTCGCGCACGAGGTCCGCCTTGGCCTCGATGTCGAGGCCGGTGAGGACGAAGGCGACCTCGTTGCGGAAGCCGCCGAGCCGGTTGACCCCGACCTTGAGGTCCGGCGGCGGCGCCTCCCCGCGCACGCCCTCGATCCGCACCCGGTCCGGCCCGTCCTGGCGCAGCCGGACACTGTCCAGCCGGGCGGTCACGTCCGGCCCCGCGTACCGGCCGCCAGCGGTCTCGTACAGCAGTTGGGCGGTGACGGTCCCGACGTCCACGAAGCCGCCGGTGCCGGGATGCTTGGTGATCACGCAGGTGCCGTCGGCG
The DNA here is from genome assembly GCF_024753135.1 of Streptomyces pyxinicus. Taxonomy (GTDB): domain Bacteria; phylum Actinomycetota; class Actinomycetes; order Streptomycetales; family Streptomycetaceae; genus Streptomyces; species Streptomyces pyxinicus. The sequence goes on from NZ_JANUGP010000002.1 coordinate 307,549, forward strand.
CCCACCTCGGCCAGCGGGAACCCCGGCCGCCGTACGTCACCCTCCCGGAAGAAGGCGTAGTTCCCGCCGGTGGCCTGCGTCCCGCACTCCAGCACATGCCCGGCGACGACGGCTCCCGCGAGCCGGTCCCACTCCCCCGGCTCCCACCCGAAGTGGGCGGCGGCGGGCCCGGTGACGAGCGCCGCGTCCGTCACCCGCCCGGTGACGACGACGTCCGCGCCGCCGCGCAGGCACGCGGCGATCCCGAACCCGCCGAGGTAGGCGTGGGCGGCGAGGGCGCCGGGGTGGGCGGCGGTCAGGTCGTCGCCCTCGACATGGGCGACGCGCACCGGCACGCCGAGCCGCCCGGCCGCCTCCCGGATCCGCTCCGCCAACCCGGCCGGGTTGAGCCCGCCCGCGTTGGTGACGATCCGCACGCCCCGCTCGTGGGCGAGGCCGAGGCAGTCCTCCAACTGGCGGAGGAAGGTGCGGGCGTACCCGGCGCCGGGGTCCTTCAGCCGGTCGCGGGCGAGGATCAGCATGGTCAGCTCGGCGAGGTAGTCGCCGGTGAGGACGTCGAGTTCACCGCCGGTGAGCATCTCGCGCAGGGCGGCGGCGCGGTCGCCGTAGAACCCGGAGAAGTTGCCGATGCGCAGGGGCGTCACCGCTCGCCTCCCGTCGGCGGGCGGCCGGCTCCGGGCGGTCCGGCGAAGGCCTGGGCGAGGTCCAGCCAGCGGTCCGCGTCCGGGCCCTCGGCGGTCAGGGCCAGGTCGGCGCGGTGGGCGCGCTGGGTGACGAGGAGGCAGAAGTCGAGGGCGGGACCGGTGACGCGCTGGGCGGCGTCGGGCGGCCCGTAGCTCCACACCTCGCCGGAGGGCCCGTCCAGCTCGACGCGGAACTCCGTTTGCGGCGGCGTGAGTCCGTGCACGCCGTACGCGAAGTCCCTGGTCCGCACCCCGAGTCGGGCCACGTGCCGGAGCCGGTCGGTGGCCGGCCGGACGGCGCCCAGGGCATCGGCCACGTCCAGGGAGTGGGCCCAGGTCTCCATGAGACGGGCGGTGGCCAGGGAGGCGCCGGACATGGGCGGCCCGTACCAGGGGAAGCGGCTGCCGGGCGGCGCGGCGCGCAGGGCCCGCTCCAGGGCGTCCCGGCCGGCCCGCCAGCCCGACAGCAGCTCGGCGGGCGGGAGTCGGGCCCCCTCCTCGGCACCCTCGTCCACGAAGGAGCCGGGGGCGGTGAGCGCCTTCTCCACCAGCGCCTGGAAGGCCCCGGCGTCCGTGACGGCCAGCAGGGCGGAGTGGTCGGTCCAGGCGAGGTGGGCGATCTGGTGGGCGACGGTCCAGCCCGGGGCGGGGGTGGGCCGGGCCCACTGCTCCGGGTCCAACTCGGCCACGAGTCGGTCGAGTTCGTCGCTCTCGGCACGCAGGTCGTCGATGACGGGCGTCGGGTCGGCCATGGAGGGAGCATGGCAGCGGGGGTGGAAACAATCAAGCGTGCTTGCATTAATTGGCTGGGCGGCAAGGACTCAGCCGTTCACACCGGGTGGGGAGTTCACACCGCGCGGATCGGCGGATAGACGGCTTCCCACACCGCCGCCCGCACGGCCGCCTCCGGGTCGTCCAGACCGTCGGCACGGGCGACCCCGTCCTCCACCGCCGCCCTGACCACGGCGACGGCGACGGCCGTGGAGGTGCTCCGCAGGTCGCGGATCGGGGGCAGGACGGGCGCGTTCCGCTCGGCCACGTCCGCGTCGCCGGTCTGCCGGGCCACGGCGTCGGCCGCCGCGCGCAGCATGCGGTCGGTGACGCGGGAGGCGCGGGCGACGATCGCGCCGAGGCCGAGCCCGGGGAAGACCAGGGCGTTGTTGGCCTGCCCGATCTCGTACGTCGTCCCGTCCCGCTCGACGGCCGGAAAGGGGCTGCCGGTGGCGACCAGGGCCTTGCCGTCGGTCCAGTCGAGCAGGTCGGCGGGGGTGGCCTCGGCGAGGTCGGTGGGGTTGGACATGGGCAGGATGATCGGGCGTTCGGTGTGGGCCGCCATCTCGCGGACGATGTCCCGGGTGAAGGCGCCGCCCTGCCCGGAGGTGCCGATGAGGAGGGTCGGGCGGACCCGCCGGACGACCTCGGCGAGCGGGATGCCGGGCAGGCTCTCGTCCCGGCTCCAGCCCTCCGTCTCGCCGGCCGGGCGGGCGTAGGGCACCTGGAAGTCGCGGAGCTTGTCGCCCTGGTCGTCGGTGAGCAGGCCGTACCGGTCCACGCACCAGAAGCGGGCGGTCGCCTCGTCGGCCGGCAGCCCCTCGGCCACCAGGGCGTCGCGGAGCTGGTCGGCGACGCCGATGCCGGCCGTGCCCGCGCCGAAGACCACGATCCGCTGCTCGGTCAGGGGCAGGTCGGCGGCCCGCACGCCGGACAGCACGGCGGCGAGGTTGACGGCGCCGGTGCCCTGGATGTCGTCGTTGAAGGTGCAGACCCGGTCGCGGTAGCGGTTCAGGATCCGGCGGGCGTTGGCGGTGCCGAAGTCCTCCCAGTGCAGCAGGGCGCCCGGGAAGAGCTTGGCCGCGGTGGTGACGTAGGCGTCGATGAAGGCGTCGTAGCTGTCGCGGTCGGCGCGGGGGTGGCGGTTGCCGAGGTAGAGGGGGCTGTCGAGGAGTTCCTGTCGGTTGGTGCCGACGTCGAGCATGACGGGCAGGGTGCGGCGCGGGTCGATGCCGGCGGCGGCCGTGTAGACGGCGAGCTTGCCCACGGCGATGTCGATACCGCCGACGCCCCAGTCTCCGATGCCGAGGATGCCCTCGCCGTCGGTGGCGACGATCAGGTCCACGTCGTCGGCGCCGAGTCCGCTCGCCCGCAGCGAGCGCTCGATGTCGTCGGGGGCGTCCACGGAGAGGTAGACCCCGCGGGGGCGGCGGTACTCGGTGCTGTAGCGGCGGATCGCCGTGCCGACGGTCGGCGTGTAGACGATGGGCAGCATCTCTTCGAGGTGATCGCCGACGAGCCGGTAGAACAGCACCTCGTTGCGGTCGTGCAGGGCGGTCAGGTACACGCTCTTGGCGAGATCACCGCTCTGCTCCCGGAACTGCCCGTACGCCCGCTCGGCCTGCCCGTCCTGATCGAGCACCCGCGGCGGAATCAGCCCGACGAGATCCAGCGCGCGCCGCTCTTCGTCGGTGAACGCGGTCCCCCGGTTGAGCCGGGGGTCGGCGAGCACGGCCCGGCCGCGCGCGCTGATCTCCAGGGGCCGGTTCTCCCTGTCACCGCTACCGTCACCGCTCACGATTCCGCCTTCCGCTCGCCGCTGTGCCTTTCCCTTCTGGAGTGTGCCGGAGGGGGACGGGGTTCGCAGGGTGGGCTGGGTGCTTGGTGCTGGGCGCTTGGTGCTGGGCGCGCGGGGTGGGGCCGTACCGGTGGCGGCCCGGGTCCCGTCAGGCCTCCGGCGGCCGGGCCGGGACTCTGGCGCCCCGGCCTATCTGGGTGCGGACGGCACCGATGCTGGCCGCGATGACCAGGGCGATGGCCGCCGCCTCCGTGGGCGAGAGGGACTGGCCGAGGATGAGGAAGCCGGCCGTGGCCGCGATGGCCGGTTCCAGGCTCATGAGGATCGCGAAGGTGTGGGCCGGGAGACGGCGCAGGGCGAGGAGTTCGAGGGTGTAGGGCAGGACCGAGGAGAGCAGGGCCACCGCCGAGCCGAGGGCAATGGTGGTGGGGTCGAGGAGGCGGGTGCCGGAGGCGGCGATGCCGAGGGGGAGGAAGAGCAGCGCGGCCACCGCCATCGCGAGGGCCAGCCCGTCCGCCTGCGGGAAGCGCCGGCCGGTACGGGCGCTGAAGACGATGTACGCCGCCCACATCGCGCCCGCCCCCAGCGCGAAGGCCACGCCGGTGGGGTCGAGGTCGCCGAAGCCCCCGCCGCCGAGCAGGAAGACGCCCGCGAGGGCGAGGGCCGCCCAGACGGCGTTGACCGCGCGGCGGGAGGCCAGCACCGAGAGGGCGAGGGGGCCGAGGACCTCCAGGGTGACCGCGGGACCCAGCGGGATGCGCGCCACCGCCTCGTAGAACAGGCCGTTCATCGCGCCCATGGCGACGCCGAACGCCAGCACCGTGCCCCAGTCGGCACGGGAGTGGCCGCGCAGACGGGGCCGGCAGACCAGGAGCAGGACGACGGCCGCGGCCAGCAGCCGCAGGGTCACCACGCCCAGCGCGCCCGCCCTCGGCATCAGGGTCACCGCGACGGCGGCGCCGAACTGCACCGAGATGCCGCCGGCCAGCACCAGTCCGACGGGGCCGAGCGAGCCGAAGCGGCGCGGGGCCCCTGCCGGGGATGCGGGGGCGGCGGCCGGATTCGCGGAAGGGGTGGCGCTGCGGGTGCTCACGGGCGGTCCTGGCTGTCGGTCGGGGAGGCGGGGCGGTTCGTGTTCATTGTGATGCACTGGTGAGTCCAGGTTAGTAAACCTCGTCAGGAGTGTGAAGTGCTTTTGGGGCTGTCCTGAAGGGTGAGACAGCGGCTGCTCGGCCCGGGTACGTCAGCGGCGGGACAGGTAAACGTCCAACGCCTTGTGCAGCAGGCGGTTCAGCGGGAAGTCCCACTCCCCCACGTACTCCACCGCCTCGCCGCCCGCGCCCACCTTGAAGCGCAGCAGCCCCAGCAGGTGGTTCGACTCCTCCAGGGTGTCGGTGATGCCCCGGAAGTCGTAGACGTGGGCACCCAGTTCGTAGGCGTCGCACATCATGCGCCACTGCATCGCGTTGTTCGGCCGCACCTCCCGTCTGCGGCTGGTCGAGGCGCCGTACGAGTACCAGACGTGGCCGCCGACGACCAGCATCGTGGCCGCCGCCAGCACCTCCCCGTCATGGTGCGCGAGGTACAGCCGCATCCGGTCGGGGTGCTCCGCGGTGAGCGCGCTCCACATCCGCTGGAAGTACGGCAGCGGACGCGGCAGGAAACGGTCCCGCTCGGCGGTCTCCGTGTAGAGGCCGTAGAACACCGGCAGGTCCTCGGCGCCGCCCCGCACCACCTTGACGCCCGCCTTCTCGGCCTTCTTGATGTTGCGCCGCCACTGCTGGTTGAGCCCGCCGCGGATCTCCTCCAGCGAGCGGCCGGCGAACGGGACCTGGCACACGTACCGCGGCTGCCCGGCGGCGAAGCCGTCCTCGCCGCCCGGCTCGGTCCGCCGCCAGCCCATCCGGCGCAGCCGGTCCGCCAGGTCGAGTGCCCTCTGCTCGCACGACGTCGGCGGCACATCACCCAGCCGGTGGGCGCCCGGGTCCGCGATCGCCGCCTTGACCGCCTCCGGGTTCCAGCGCCGCGCCACCACGGGCGGCCCCATCTTCACCGAGAAGGCGCCCCGGCTCTTCAGATACGCCGGCAGCGGTTCCAGCCAGCGCTCCAGGTCGGGCGCGGTCCAGTCGATCACCGGGCCCTCGGGCAGATAGGCCAGGTACCGCTTCAGCCGGGGCAGGGGCCGCAACAGCACCAGGCCCACCCCGACGAGCCGCCCGTCCGCCTCGAACCAGCCCAGGCTCTCCGCCCGCCAGTCCGGCTTCACGTCTCCCCAGGACGGCAGCTGGAGGTGGCTCGCGGAGGGCCGGGCGTCGACGAAGGCGAGATGCTCGGCGCGGCTGATCGGGCGGAGGGTGAGGGTCATGCGCGAACTCCTTGGGTGGGGGTCATGCGCGGGCTGTTTGGGTGGGGGCATGCGCCGACTCCTTGGGTGGGGGCATGCGCCAGTTCCTTGGCTGAGGGTCGTGCGCGGGCTCCATGGGTGAGGGTCTTGCGCGGGCTCCTTACGGGTCGGGCACCGGCGGGGTGGGCTGGTCGCCCGGGGGTGCGGGCCGTCCGGGGCACGGGTCGTCCCCACCCTAGGAATCACCCCGCCCGTCCTTCGGACCCCACGCCGCCAGCACCTCCGTATCCGTCGCCCGCGCGCGGAGGAAGTAGTCGGCCCACTCGGCGATCCCCGGGTAGGCGCAGTCGCGGACCAGCCGGGTGATCGCCGCCGGTATGTCGTACGGCGTCACGCGCAGGTCGGTGCCGGGGCCGAGCAGGCACCAGTGGGCGCCGGGGCGGCCGTAGGGCATGCCGACGCTGCCGGGGTTGACCACCAGGCGGCTGTGGGCGAGGCGGACGTAGGGCATGTGGGTGTGCCCGCAGACCACGGTGCCGATGCCGGGGTCCAGGCCGGTGAGGACCTCCGCCCAGCGCTCGGGGCGGGAGTCGACCAGCACCATCTCCTCGTCGTCGCGCGGGGTGGCGTGGCAGAACAGGACCCGGCCGAGGCCGCGCACCCGCAGGGTGAGGGTCGTGGGGAGCGTGGCGAGGAACGCCACCTGTTCGTCGGTGAGGGCCTCGGCCGCGTAGGAACCGATGGGGTCGGGGATCTCCGGGCGCTCGCCCCGCCGGTACTCGACCGGTTCCCGGTCCGCGTTCCCCGCCAGCCACAGCACCCGGTCGCCCTGGGCGCGCAGCAGGTCCAGCACCTCGGCGGGTTGCGGGCCGGCCGTGATGTCGCCGGTGAGGACGATCCGGTCGGCGGCGGCCACCTCGGGTTCCGCCAGCACCGCTTCCAGGGCGGGCAGCACGCCGTGGATGTCGGAGAGGACGGCCAGGCGGTCGTACGCGCCGGGTTCCTCCCTCACCGCCGTCATCGTGCCTCCCCCGTCCGCCTCGGCCGCCCCGGTTGACCCGGCCGCGCGTCCAGCCCCTCCGCCAGCACCTCCGCCAGGTGCCGGCCCCGCACCCCGGCCAGCTGCTCCAACTGCGTCCGGCAGGAGTAGCCGTCCGCCAGGACCACCGCGTCCCCCGGTGCCCGACGTACCGACGGCAGGAGCTGGTCCTCCGCGCAGGTGCGGGACACCTCGAAGTGGCCTTTCTCGAAGCCGAAGTTGCCCGCGAGGCCGCAGCAGCCTCCGCTCAGGTCGCCGGTGAGGCCCGCGGCATCGCGCAGCCGGCGGTCGGGGGTGTCGCCCAGTACCGCGTGCTGGTGGCAGTGGGTCTGGCCGGTGACCGGACGGTTCAGGGCGGGCGGGGTCCAGCCGGGGGCGTGCTGCTCCAGGGTCTCGGCGAAGGTGCGTACCGCCTTGGCGAGTTGGGCTGCGCGGGGGTCGTCCGGCAGCAGTTCGGGCAGGTCGGAGCGGAGGGCGGCGGCGCAGCTCGGTTCCAGGACGACGACCGGGACGCCGGCCCGCAGCACCGGTTCCATCAGGTCCAGGGTGCGGCGCAGCACCGCACCGGCGCGGTCGAGCTGGCCGGTGGAGAGGTAGGTGAGGCCGCAGCAGACGCGGGCGCGGCGGGCGGTGAGCAGGGCGGTGGCGGCCCTGGTCCTGCCGTCGGCGATGGCGCCGCCGCGTGGGAGCAGGGTCGGCGGCAGTGCCACGCGCAGTCCGGCGGCCTCCAGGACGCGCACGGCGGCTCGGCCGACGGACGGGGACAGGTGCTCGGTGAAAGTGTCGGGCCACAGCACGACCAGTGCGCCCGTGCCCGGTGCGGGGGGCCGGCGGCGCCACCAGGCGGTGAACGTCCAGGTCGCCAGCCGGGGAATCCGCCGCTCGGGTGCGATGCCGCCAATCCGCTTGGCGAGCCGACCCAACGGGCCCACCGAGACTAGGGCGTTGAGCAGCCGGGCGGTGCGGGTGCGGGCGGCCAGACGCAGCCATTCCGGGAGGCGGCCCATGCTGCGGTGGGCGGCGGGGCGGCGGCGGCCGGCGTAGTGGTGGTGCAGGAACTCGGCCTTGTAGGTGGCCATGTCGACGCCGACCGGGCAGTCCGAGCGGCAGCCCTTGCAGGACAGGCAGAGGTCGAGGGCGTCGCGGACCTCCGTCGACCGCCAGCCGTCGGTGACGAGTTCACCGGCGAGCATCTCGTGCAGCAGCCGGGCCCGGCCCCGGGTGGAGTGCTCCTCCTCGCCGGTCGCGCGGAAGGAGGGGCACATCACGGCGGGGCCCGCCGCCGTGGCCGTGCGGCACTTGGCGACGCCGACGCAGCGGCGGACAGCGGCGCGGAAGTCGCCGCCGTCCGCCGGGTAGCCGAAGGCGACGTCGACCGGGCGGCTGGGCAAGGCGGCGAAGCGGAGGTTCGTGTCGAGGGGTGCCGGGCGGACGAGCATGCCCGGGTTGAGCAGGTCGTCGGGGTCCCAGACGGCCTTGGCCCGCTCGAACAGCCGGACCGTCTCGGTGCCGTACATCCGGGGCAGCAGCTCGGCGCGGGCCTGTCCGTCGCCGTGCTCCCCGGACAGGGAGCCGCCGTGTGCCACCACCAGGTCGGCGAGGTCCTCGGAGAAGTGGCGGAAGCGGGCGACACCGGCCTCGGTGAGCAGGTCGAAGTCGATGCGGACGTGGATGCAGCCGTCTCCGAAGTGGCCGTACGGGGTGCCGCGCAGGGCGTGGGACGTCAGCAGGGCCCGGAAGTCGCGCAGGTACGCGCCGAGGCGGGCGGGCGGCACCGCGCAGTCCTCCCAGCCGGGCCAGGCCTCGGAGCCGTCGGGCAGGCGGGTCGCCGTGCCGGAGGCGTCCTCGCGGATGCGCCACAGGGTGCGCTGGGCCGCCGGGTCGGTGACCACGGACGCGTCGAGGACGTCGGCGGCGCGGACGATGTCCTCCGCCCGCGCCCGCGCCTCGGCCGGTGTCGAGCCACCGGTCTCCACGAACAGCCAGGCGCCGCCCCTCGGCAGGCCGGCCGGTGAGCGCACCAGGTCGGCGGCCATGCCCTCCACCGTCAGCGGGCCGTGGGGCAGCAGGCCGGCGGCGGCTTCGGCGGCGGCACTCTCCTCGCCGTACCCCAGCACCGCGAGGGCGCGGGCGCGGGGGGCCTCCACCAGCCGCAGGACGGCCTCGGTGAGGATGCCGAGGGTGCCCTCGGAGCCGCAGAAGGAGCGGGCGACGTCGGCGCCCCGCTCGGGCAGCAGGGCATCCAACGCGTACCCCGAGATGCGGCGGGGCAGGTCGGGGAAGCCGGTGCGCAGTCTGGCCAGCTCGCCCTCCGCCAGCTCCCGCAGCCCCGCCGGGGCACCGGTCCAGTCCCGCCCGAGCCGCAGCCGCTCACCCCGCGCGGTGAGCACGGACAGCTCCCGGACGCTGTCGGCGGTGGTGCCCCAGGCGACCGAGTGCGAGCCGCAGGAGTTGTTGCCGATCATCCCGCCGAGCGTGCAGCGGCTGTGGGTGGAGGGATCGGGGCCGAAGCGCAGACCGTGCGGGGCGGCGGCCTCCTGGAGGCGGTCCAGCACGAGCCCCGGCTGCACGACCGCCGTACGGCTGCCCGGATCCAGTTCCAGCAGCGCGTCCATGTGCCGGGTGAAGTCCAGCACCACGCCGGTGCCCGTGGCCTGCCCCGCGATCGACGTGCCCCCGCCGCGCGCCACCACCGGCACCCCGCGCGCCCGGCACACCTCCAGCACGGCGGCCACGTCGGCCGGGTCCCGGGGCGCGACCACGCCCGCCGGGACCCGGCGGTAGTTGGAGGCGTCCATGGTGGCCAGCGCCCGGGCGGTGACACCGAAGTCCACCTCGCCCCGGACGGCCCTGCGCAGCTCACCCGCGAGTTCTGTCATGCGTCCAGGATGCATCCGCTCACGGACAGTCACCGAAAGTTTTCCACAGCCCCGCCCATATCGTCGTACAAAGCGTCGTACAAGTTCACGAGCGCAGGGGGCCGGCGTTCTCGTCTCATCCGACGGACATGGTTTCCGCCCCGTTTCGCGCAGCGGATACCCTCCGACTCGTGGCCGACATCCAGATCCCCGCTGACATCAAGCCCGCCGACGGACGCTTCGGCGCTGGCCCCTCCAAGGTGCGCGTCGAGGCGCTGGACGCCCTCGCCGCCACCGGCACGTCCTTGCTGGGCACGTCCCACCGCCAGGCACCCGTGAAGAACCTCGTCGGCAAGGTCCGCGAGGGCATCTCCGAGCTGTTCTCGCTGCCCGAGGGCTACGAGGTGATCCTCGGCAACGGCGGCTCCACCGCCTTCTGGGACATCGCCACCCACGGTCTGATCGACGGCAAGTCCCAGCACCTCAGCTTCGGCGAGTTCTCCTCGAAGTTCGCCAAGGCGGCCAAGCTCGCCCCCTGGCTGGCCGAGCCCACCGTCATCTCCGCCGACCCCGGCACCCACCCGGAGGCGCGAGCCGAGGCGGGCGTCGACGTGTACGCCTTCACCCACAACGAGACCTCCACCGGTGTCGCCATGCCCATCCAGCGGGTGGCCGGCGCCGACGAAGGTTCACTCGTTCTGGTGGACGCGACGTCCGGCGCGGGCGGCCTCCCGGTCGACATCGCCCAGACCGACGTCTACTACTTCGCCCCGCAGAAGTCCTTCGCCTCCGACGGCGGCCTGTGGATCGGCGTCTTCTCCCCCGCCGCCATCGAGCGCGCCGAGCGGATCCACGCGAGCGGCCGGCACGTCCCGGAGTTCTTCTCCCTGCCGACCGCGATCGACAACTCCCGCAAGAACCAGACGTACAACACCCCCGCCCTCGCCACCCTCTTCCTCCTCAACGAGCAGTTGGAGTGGCTCAACGGCCAGGGCGGCCTGGACTGGTCCACGGCCCGCACCAAGGACTCCTCGACCCGGCTGTACGGCTGGGCGGACGAGTCCAAGTACGCGACCCCGTTCGTCACCGACCCGGCCAAGCGCTCGCAGGTCATCGGCACGATCGACTTCTCCGACGAGATCGACGCCGCCGCCGTCGCCAAGGTGCTGCGCGCCAACGGCATCGTGGACACCGAGCCGTACCGCAAGCTCGGCCGCAACCAGCTGCGCGTCGCGATGTTCCCGGCGGTCGCTCCGGCGGACGTCGAGGCGCTGACGAAGTGTGTCGACTACGTGATCGAGAAGCTGTAGGCGTTCCGCGTACGACTGTGAGGGGCGCCCGGCGGATCTGTCGCCGGGCGCCCCTTCGTCATGGCTCCGTCTTCGTACAACTCTCAAGGAGCAGTTCCCCGCCGTTCGTCACGGCCAGGGAGAGGTCGAGCGGGGTTTCCAGCATCCTCTGGTCGGAGCAGTCCATGATCTGGTTGCGGACGCCTTCGGAGATCTTGAGGCGGCCCGCGTCAAGGACGCGCAACACGGCCTTCGCCATGCCCCTGGCCTCGCCCCTCACCTCACCGGCGCCATGGACCTTGATCCACGTCTCCTCCATCACCGTGCCGTTGCCAGGGAATAGCGGTTTGTACACGCCCATTCGGCTTCCTCCAGTACGACGCCGTTGACTGCGGACTCACTCCTCGCCGAACAGTTCCTCGGCGCTCGTCACCGACAGGGAGCGGTCGAGCCAGGTCTCCAGCGTCTCCAGGTCGAGGCAGGCCATGACGCGGTCGCGGACGGAGTCGGAGACCTCGATGCCACGGCGGCCGAGGACACGGAGGACGAACTTCGCCTCGCCCTCTGCCTCCCCGGCGGCGTAGACCTTGCGCCACGTCTCCTCCATCACCGTGCCGTTGCCGGGGAGTACGGGGGTGTATGCGTCCATCAGCTTCCTCCAAGCGGCAGGAGGGCCGGCATGTCCAACTCCTGGCAGAGGATCTGGTGCGGCGTGTCGTGCGGTGAACTGACCATATGCCGGAATGTAGTGGGGTGTTCACGGCTCCGACGGCCGTACGGGGGTGAGGTCAGCCGGTCGGGTGAATATGCCGATGGAGTATGACGACCGGGGTAAACAGAAGGGCGTCCTCTGTCCGTCCGCTCTCGCCCTCACCCCACCCATCACCCGTCGCCCGTCACCGGCCCACCCGATCCGCAGCGGGCACACCAGCCGGACCCGCGGCTCCGCTGCCTCCCACGCGCCGCCGTCCCCTCCGGGGTCCTCCCGTATGCATGCTCAAGGCAAAGCTCTGCGCGACCGCTTGAGTCCCCTTCGCCGCGAGCCCGAGACTATGACCCCGACGCGCTCAGAACGAGCCAGTCGACCAAGGGGGGACGACCGTTCATGAACAGACCGATACCGGGGACCGTCGAGGTCGCCGTGCGGCACATCCTCAGCGACCGGGTGACCGGAATCCTCGTCCGGACCCGCCGGACCACCTGGCGGGACAGCCTGTACCGGGTGCGCCGGCCGCAGACCGGCAAGCAGACGGTGGAACTGACCTGCCCCGTGTGCGACGCCTCCCTGCTGGCCGAGGTCCGCACCGAAGAACGCACCCGCAGGACCAAGCTCGTCCTGCGGGTCCTGGCCGCCCTGTCAGCGATCGTCTTCTTCGCGGCCTTCGCCTACGCCGTCCACGAGGGCGGCCGCACCCTGCCCGAGGGCCAGTCGCTGCCGCTCCTGTTCCCCGTCAGCGTCGTCGCGATCTGCGTCATGTTCATCGCCGCCCCGACGTTCTTCGTCCGCGGCCGCGCCTACAACGGCGTCAGCCTCCTCGACGCGCCCAAACCACGCCGGGTGCACGGGATCAAGTCAGTACGCGCCTAAACGAACTGGCGGAGGAAGGCCTGCCAGGTCTCTCGGGAGACGGTCAGGAGGGGGCCGTTGTCCTGCTTGCTGTCGCGGACGGCTCGGCCGGCGGGGGCCGTGTCGGCGACTTCTACGCAGGCGTTCTCTTGCCCCGAGTACGACGACTTCCAGAAGGGGCTTACGACCTCGGTCACGGTGTGTCTTCCTTCAGGCTCCGGAGTATGCCCCGGATGAGCTTCATGCTCGCGTCCGGTGTCAACGCAGCCGATCGTAGTACGTCGTATGCATTGGCGTAAGCGGCAAGATCCTCGGCTCCTTCCAGGACCGAAGTGCCACGCAGGTTGTCCATGGCGACCGCTTGGACCGTCGGCTCCTCGTCGAAGCTGAAAGAGGAGAAGGCACAGGAGTAGCCGGCCAAGGCGCCGACGCTGAACGGCAGCACTTGAATCGTGACGTTCTTCCGCTGCCCGACTTCGAGGATGGCGGTCAGCTGTTCCCGATGAATTTCAGTGCTCACCAATGGGTGCGTGATGACTGACTCCCAGAGGATGGCCGTGTACGACGCCCCTCCCTCCTGGATCTTGGCCTGCCGCCCTACTCGCACCTTTACCAACTGGGCGACGCGTTCAGGCTCGATGTAGTGCGGTCCACCACCGATGACTGCTTCCGCGTAAGCGGAGGTTTGCAGAAGTCCCGGCATCATGACGGGCTGCCACTCGCGAATGTAGGTCGCGTCGTCCTCCAGCGCAATGTGGTCGACATAGTCCGGCCGGAGGTGCGCCGCGTGTTCGAGCCACCAGCCTCGACGCTTCGCCTGTCGAGCCAGCTCCTCCAACTTGACCCGTACTTCGGGGTCGTTCACCCCGTACGCATCGAGCATTGCCCGGATCTCCAGTGGGCGAGCGGATACGTGACCGGTCTCGATGCGGCTGACTCTGGTCTGGTGGGCGGCGATCACCTCGGCCGCCTGCACTTGATCCATTTTCGCCGCCAGCCGGTACGTCTTGAGCGCAGCGCCAAGTCGCCTACTGCGTACGGTCGGTCGACCACCTACAGGCATCCCGATCCCCTCTCTGTCGCGGGGAAACTGTAGAGCATGCCGCACCCGAACATACGTCCAGCAGCATGTATGCACCTCTTTTGATTGCCGCACTCCTCATTGCGTCCCTACTCTCATGGGCAGTCGGTCTATACAGATCCGCATCTTGACGGCACGTCAGGAGGTACGGCACCCCCATGCCCGAATCCGAAACCTTCCGCATCCCCAAGCACAGGCGGCACGTCCCCGGTGCTCGCCAGCAGGTGGGCAAAGCCCTCGCGGACTGGGGTGTCACCGAGCCGCTCGCCGGCTCCGTGATCCTGCTCGCGAACGAACTCGTCACCAACGCCGTGGCCCATTGCCGCATCCCCTACGCCCAGGTCGAGGTGAAGCTGACCCTCCACGACGCCCAGTTACTCCTTGAGGTGTCCGACCCGGACCGGCTCCGACTCCCCCGGCTACGCGACTCCGCGCCGGACGACGAGGGCGGGCGCGGGCTCGCACTCGTCGCCGCGCTGGCCGATGCGTGGGGGTGCCGACAGGACCCGTACACGAAGTGCGTGTGGGCCGTGTTCGCGCTCACGGAGACGGAGAAGGCCCTTGTTCCGGCGGCTCTATGACGCGCTCGTCCGCCGGTCCGGCTCCGACGATTCACACCTGGCCGGGGAGGTGAGGGAGCCGGACCCGTACGTCTGGCGGCTCCCCAGCCCCCGTGACGCCCGCTGGCGCCGCTGGGCCCGGCGCAACCGCGCGGCCGGCCATCGTCTGCCACTTCCCCGTGAGGAGGAGTGCTGGTCTACGGCGGCCACACCACCGGTGCCGGTCTGGGACGCCGGGGACGATGTCGTACGGCCGTACGTCCTCAGACCTTGAGGCTTCGCCGGACTCGGGCGATCACCTGTTGGGCGTCGGTGCCGAAGACGGCGGGCTCGGCGAAGGTGTCCCAGACGCGGCGGTAGAGGGCGATCGTTTCTGCGTCCTCCAGCCAGAGTTCGGCGTGCCAGTTCTCCACTACGACCAGACGGTCGTCCAGCAGGTTGAACGAGTTACCCAGAGCCAACGGCAGCGCGGCTTCCAGTGGCAGGATCCCCAGGCGGACCGTGTCCAGGCCCACCACACCGAGCAGCCGGTCGAGTTGGGCCGCGAGTGTCTCCGGTGGGCAGATCCGAGCCCACAACACACTCTCGGGCATGATCAGGTTCAACCGCTTGCCCGGTCGGTACAACCACTCCTGTCGCTTCATGCGAGCCCGTACCGCGGCATCCGTGTCCCTTGGCGACTTCCGGAGTGCGGCGTGCCGCTCGAAGATGTGCCGAGCGTAATCGGCAGTTTGCAACATGCCGTTGACAGCGGTGCCGCTCAGAGCGTGCACTGTCGTGGCGTTGGAGACGAGGGTGTTCCAGGTTTCCTGAACAGGGGCGTGACCCGCGGCAAGCTGGCGTTGCCAGGAACGGATGTGGCTTTCGAAGCCCTTCAGCCGTGCTCTCAGCTCCGGGAACGCGGCAGGCCTCCCCACAGCCTCGGCCCATGCCCGCAGGTCGGCGTCCGTAGGCGTCTGCCTGCCGTTCTCCAACTTACTGATCTTCGACTGCTGCCAACCCAGCCGCTGGGCGAGCTGGGCACCGGTGAGCCGGCCTTCAGGGCTTTCGACACGCAGTGCCCGGAGTTGGCGGCCGAGTTCTTCGCGCGCTCTCTGATAGTCCGTGCTCACCGATACCCGTTCTAGCTCCTACGCTTCGCTGCGCATCTCCGCCGTGAACTGCTCCCACCGTACGGCGTGATGCCAAGCAGCATCCCGGATCATGGCGCAGCGCACCACCTCCGCGGGCTCGGTGATCAGGTCCACGTGTGTGAGCTGATCGTCGTCATCGAACCGGAGAAGCGCGATGAGGCGGCTGTCGAAGAGCCAGAAGTCCTCGGCTGGGAGTTGGAGTCGGTCGGCGTCGGCACGCCACATGTTGCGGATGTCCTCACCGGACTCGATGTTCCACCTCGCACCGTCGAGGAGATACCGCTGCCCGGCGGTGGGGGGCTGGTCCACGATGCGCACCCGCTCGATGCGTTTACCCTCCGCGGTCTGCGCGCGGATGATGTCGCGGAATGCGTTGCCCGACGAGCCTTCCGGCCAGTTCTCGACGACACGTCCGGTCTCGATGAAGCCCTGCCAGCGGTCGCCGGCCTCATCACTCGCGTACCGCCGACGAGTTTCCAGGCGCCAGGCCGTGTGTTCGAACTTGCTGAACAGGCCCCTGAACTCGTCCAGGTCGATCGTCCGCACCTGCCGCGTACCGCCCTTCGGCGCCCAGTCCACCAACAACTCACGTGGCACCACGACCGCGACCTCTCCTTCCGACAAACGCTGGAGCTGAGCCACGTCTTCGGGGTCGGTCAGCGGGGGACCGTGCACGATCACCTCCCCGCTGTCCAAGTCCTCATGCACAGCCGGGCATCCGTCGATGTCACTCCCCGTCCCGTTGAACCGCAACCTACGCGCCATCTACGACCCACCCCTTGAGGCTTGACGATGTTGGTGGCCCCAGCATGTCGGTGCCTCTGAGTGAATGTCCATGCATCCAGAGTCACCACGCGAGAATATTCGAGAATAGCCGCGCCCCACCCGACCCCTCCCCGCCTACGGTCCCCCCAAGACCAACCACCCGGCCCTGACCAGGCCCAACGGGAAGGCACAGCCATGCCCAAGTCGAACGATCTCTACGCACTCGACCTCACCACCGTCACCTTCGTGCAGGCCTGCGGTGGCCCCTGCACCGAGGGGTGCGTCGTGCTCGCCCGCCTCGGCGACAACGCCTGGGCCCTCGGTGACAGCAAGCGGCCCGACCTCGAACCGCTGCGGTTCAGCTCGGAGGAGCTGAGCGCGGCCGGCATCGACCCGACCCGGTTCGGCCTCGCCCTCTGAACCAGTCACCCCACCCGGCCGGTCCTGAACCCGGGACCGGCCACCACGCCACCTCGAACAGAGCCCCCGAACAGGACCCCCGTGCACCACCACGGCTACCTCTGGCACGGCCCCAAGTCCCGCTTCGACCAGGACGCCCTCCGCCGCCCTCCCCACCCCCAGCCACCCCCCGCCGAGAGCCCACCCGAGCTGATCCAGCGGTATCGGGAAGTGGCCTCCGCTTTCCCCGCCTCCGAGCTGCCCCCGCTGGAGACCGCGTACTGGCTCGTCAAGCCGCCCTCACTCGTCCGGGGCACCTGGACGGAACCGCAGGAAGCAGCAGCCTGGCTGAGCGCTCAACTAGGGCAGTACGCACACCGGTTCGCCGTCGCGCGTCAGCGTGACGCAAGCCACCGTGCAGCCCTCGTCACCTCCGCGGAACAGCGAATGACCGCCGGACAGGACGTGTCGCTCGGGTTCTATCTCGAACGGCCCGCCTATCTCTCCGTAGCCCTCGTGACCTGTTCGCCGAACCGGGGCCGGCCTCAGCTCACCTGCCCCACCGTCCCGGCGTCAGCCCCTGCGCCGTAGCCTCCGCAGGCCGAACAGGGCCGCCAGGCCCACGATGACGATCACCGCGCCGTATTTGACCCCCGAGTCGGTGGAGGAATCCGTTGAGCCGGAACCACCCGCAGCAGAAGGGGACTTGGCGGCCGGCGCGTCCGGGGCGTCCTTCGCCTGGACCGGGCTGTTCGTGCCCTCGCTGCCGTACATCAGCTTCGTGCCGTCGGCCGAGTACGTCAGGGACTCGCCCTGGCCCTGCAACGGCACCTCCAGGCGCGACTTGCGGTGGAGGTCGCCGCCGTTCCAGTCGTAGTAGATGCCGCCGAAGTAACCGCGGACGGCGAGGTGGCGGCCGTCCGGGGAGAACGCGGCGTCCGTCGTCCACAGGTCGACGGGGGCGATCGGCTTGAAGACGTTCGCGCCGGAGGTGGACAGCGTCGCCGGGCCCTCGTACAGGTGACCGCCGTCCTCCTTCTTGTCGATGATGTAGACGCGCCCGGTCTTCGGGTGCACGAGCAGCGACTCGGCGTCGCGCGGGCCGTTCTCGTACTTCACCACGTACTGCGTCGCCGTCACCGTCGCGTCCTTCAGCGTCTTCGGCTCGGGCAGGCGGTAGATCCAGACGTACGGCCACTTGCCGCCGAGGTTGTCGCCGATGTCGCCCACGTAGATCTCGTTGTGCGGGCCGATGGAGATGGCCTCCACGTCACGCGGGGCGCCGATGCCGCGCAGGGTGATGCGGGCGACCGTCCTGCCGGTCGCGCTGTCGACGGCGTAGAGGTAGGGGCCGTCGTCGCTGTCGTTGTGCGTCCAGTAGATGCCGGGATGCAGACGCGAGGCGGCCAGGCCGCTGGACTCGGTGATCCGGGGGTCCCTGATGGTGAACCCCTCGTCACCGTCGGCGGCGGAGGCGGGCACCGCGAGGGCACCCGTGAGCAGAACCCCGGCAAGCAGGGCGACCGGTCGACGCATGCCCCAAGCCTGCCATCCCGGCCGTCCTTTCAGCCGGGGTGGCGGGCTTCACACCCCACCGGTACCCGCCGCTCCCCGTGATCGTCCATCATGAGCGCATGCTCAGGTTCATGCCCGTAGGGGACTCCATGACGATCGGGAGCGCGGGCGATCACACCTGGCGTCACCGTCTGTGGCGGCACCTGTGCGAGACGTACGGCGGCCCCTTCACCTTCGTCGGCCCGCGCGAGGAGTTGTACGACAAGAACGCCGAGGCGCCCGTGTCGTACGCCTACGCCGAACCCGACTTCCCCCGCGCCCACCTGGCCGGCTGGGGCGAGGGCTGGCTGCACATGGCCCCCGTGATCGGCGACGCGGTCCGCGCGCACCGCGCCGACGTGCTGCTCGTCTCCCTCGGGCTCATCGACCTCGGCTTCTACACCAACGCCGAGCAGACCGCCGAGAACGTCCGCGCCTTCGTCGCCGGTGCCCGCGCCGCCCGCTCCCGCGTCCGCATGGTGATGCTGCCGGTGATCCCCAACGTCCGCGCCCTCACCGACCCGCCCTTCGCCACCCAGGTCGCCCTCTTCAACGAACTCCTCGCCAAGGCCGTGGCCGACCTGGACGACCGGGTCTCCCCGCTCCTGCTGGCCTCCGTCCCGGAGTCCTGGGACATCGACACCGACACCTACGACGGCACCCACCCGAACGCCCACGGCGAACACAAGCTGGCCGGCGCGTTCGCGGGGGCGATGTGGGAGGCGTGGGGGCTCGGACACCCCTACGAGGCCTGACCGGGCTGACCGACACGAGGCCTGGACCGGGCTGACCGAATTCCGGCGTCTCCTGACTACCGTGCGTATCGTTGCACCGCGCGGCTGCTCCTGTGCGCGGGCGGCCGAGGAGTAGCGCCACGATGACCGTCCTGGAAGACAGGATCGAGATGGCTGACACCGACGACGCCAACACCGAGCGCCTGGACGAGTGGTTCGAGCGCCTTGAGCGGATGCCCGTCCCGGAAGGATTCAGGGTCGAGATCGTCGGGGGTGACGTCTTCATGACGCCGCAGCGGGAGGTTCACTGGGAGATCATTCGTAAGTTCTTGCGGGCTCTCGAAGGCAGGTTCGGGAGGAAGGTGACGATCTTCTCGGACGTCCGCATCGATTTCCCGGGCTTCGGCAACGGCTTCTGCCCCGACATCGCCCTGCTCAAGGACTCCGCGGCGAAGGACGACACCGGCCACTGGCGTCACCAGGACGTCGAGTTCGTCGCCGAGGTCATCTCCAAGGGCACGGCCCACAACGACTACGGCCCGAAGAAGTCCGCGTACGCCGTCGCCGAGGTCCCCCTCTACGTCGTCGCCGACCCCTACCAGGGCCGCTGCTGCGTCTACACGCACCCCAAGGACGGCGACTACGCCATGCGGACCTCGGTCGACTTCGGCACCGACGTCGACCTCACCGGCACCGTCGTCGACCTGGTCCTCAAGACGGGCGACTTCCCCCGCGAGAAGTAGCACCCTCCTCCGCCAGCGCCCGGTACGCCGCCCAGTCCACCCGTGGCCGCGTCAGTTCGTGGTCCCGGAGGTAGCGGGCCGTCGCGCGGCGGGCCGTGCGCAGGGTGCGGTAGGCGTCCCGGGGGCGGCCCGAGCCGGCCGGTTCGGTGACCTTGCGGGGGAGCAGGGTCCAGTGGTCGTCGTCGGTCCCCACCAGTTCCCCGGTGATCAGGGCGTTGTGCATGCCGTTGAGCCGCTCGTCGTGGCGGTGGACGAGGAGGCTGGCCCGGCCGGGGGCCGCGTCCCCGAGCGCGGCCCGGGGTACGGCGAAGCCGTCGGGCGTGACACGGGGGCGGACACGGGTCAGCAGCGGGGAGCGGTAGGTGTCCCGGGTGCCGAGGACCGCGCTGGGGTAGCGGGCGACGAGCGCGGCGCCGGGGAGGCCGGGGGCCGGCACCGATCCGGGCTCGGCGGGCCGGAGTTGGCTGAGCGGCGGGCGTACCTCCACGCGCTCCGGGGTGATGGTGATGAACAGGCGCAGGTAGTACCAGTCCATGAACCACTTGCCGGGCGCGCTGACGAACGGCCGTGAGTGCGGCTGGCGTTGGAACATGCGGCGCCAGTACTCGGCCGCCTCGTCGGGTGCCGTGCGGATCTCCTCCGGACAGCTCGCGGTGCCGCTGACGAAGACCTGGGGGGCGTCGGAGTCGCCGCTCCCGGTGGGGTCGGAGAAGAGCAGGGCCACCCGGTCGTCCCGGCGGACGTTGAACGCCTTCTGCGCGAAGGCCAGGCACGTGGTGACCAGGAAGGTGCCGTCCGGCCGGCGCCAGGCCGCGGTGGGCCAGGTCAGCGGGGTGCCGGCGGTGCCGAGCGTGGTGAACTCGCAGGTGCGGTAGGCGTCGATGGTGGCGCCGAGCGCCGCGTCGATTCCGGTCATCGTTCGGTGAGCCTCGATCGGGGGAGGGGGAGGAGGGGAGAGAAGGGGCCAGGGGAGGGCCGAGGGCGCGGGCACGGTCAGGCCACCAGGGGTGCGCGCAGGGCCCGGCAGCGGGACGCGTACTGGCGGCGGCCGACCAGGCGCCACAGCAGGCGGCCGGCCAGCGGGGCCCGGCCCAGGAAGTAGGCGCGCTCCGCGGGCGTGGCGTCCTCCAGGATGGCGCCGAGGGCCAGCAGCACCTTGTTCTTCGGCAGGGTTTCGAGACCCCGGCGGCCGACCTCGTCCCACTCGGCGACCGTGAGGTGTTCGGCCACCAGCGGCAGCACCAGCCGCTCCTCGTCGTCCAGGTGCTCGGTCAGCGCGTCCCGGTGGGTGTCGAGCACGTCCGCCAGGCGCAGGGCCGTGTCGGGGTCGGCGGTCTCGCGCCAGGTGGTGAGCAGGACGGCCGCCTGGTTCAACGTCGTGTCGATCGTGCCGTGTTGGTCCTCCATGCGGGCCACCAGGGCGTCCGAGGCGGAGGACTGCCCCGCGCGCTCGCGCAGCAGGGGCCAGATCAGCTCGTCCTCCAGGTGGTGGTGATGGTGCAGGCCGTGCGCGTACTCCTCGGCGTACTCGGCGACCGTCCGTGCCCGCGCCACGTCACCCGCCGGTACGGCCCGTACCAGCCGGGGCAGCAGGGCGGACTCGCGCCGGAACACCCGGTGCACGACGACCATTTCGTGGGTGTACGGCCGTCCGGGGTCGGCAGGCGGCAGGCCGGGGGCGGCGGTGCTGTCGGTGCTGTCGGTGCTGGGGGCCACGGGTCCTTCTCCAAGCGGGGTGCGGTTCCCGGTCAGAGTGGCAGGGCTGCGTCGACGGCGGATCGACAACGGCCCGGCAGTGGCTCTACGGACGGAATAGGCTGCCCGAACGTCCCGTGAACCGGCCGTAGATCAGCCGTAGATCACCCTCTCCCACACTGGTCCCCGTCCACACCGAACCACGCGCCGGTGACCTCGACCGCACCCGACCTCACCCGCGCGCGCACCGCAAAAAAAAGGGGGCTCGGACCCATGTCCGACCGCAACCGTCCCGGAACTCGTCTCGGGACCCGTACCGGTATCCGCACGACCGTGCCGCTGCTCACCGCCGGTCTGCTCGGCGTCGCCGCGCTGCTCGCCGCCGGCGTTTCCCCTCACGCCCCCACCGAGGTCCGCGCCAACGGCGCCGTGGTGTGGAACAGCATGGCGACCGGCGGTCCCGCCGGCGCCACCTCCTGATTCTCCGCCTCAGCCGGCCGGTACGGCGGCCAGCAGCGCGGTGACCTCGGCGGTGTCGGGCAGTCCGAGCCGGACGCAGGTGTCCCGGGCCCGCTCCAGGCAGTCCCGGGCCGCCGCGAACTCGCCCAGGCCGATACGGATCCGGCCCAGCACCACCAGGCAGTGCGCCGTGTCCCGGGCGGCGCCCGCCTCCTGGAGGTCGTCCAGCGCCCGCCGGGCCTGCTCCAGCGCCGGCCGCAGCGCGCCCAGCGCCCGCAGGCTGTCGGCCATCCGGAACCGCGCCTGCGTGCCGTGGCCGCGCAGGCCCGCCTCCTCGGAGACCCTCAGGCAGGCGGTGAACCGGTCCACCGCCTCCTCGTGACGGTGCAGGGCCTGCAGGGCCAGGCCGAGGGCGTAGAGCGTGAACGCCTCGACCACGGCGTCGGGGCGGGTGCGCAGGTCGGCCAGGACCGCCTCGCACGCGGGGACCGCCTCGGCGGCCCGGCCGCTGCGGGCCCGCGCGATGGCCGCGTTGACCGTGGTGACGCGTTCGCCCGAGCGGTGTCCGAGCCGGCGGGCCAGGGCCAGCGCCTCGTCGTACTGGCCGACGGCCTCGTGCGGGCGGCCCAGGTACGAGGTGATCAGGCCCAGGTCGTTGTGGGCCTGGCGCAGGACGACCAGGTCACCGGCCGCCCGGCAGGCCTCGGCCGCCGCCCGGGTGTGCGCCTCGGCGTCGGCGGGCTGCCCGGCGGCCAGGCAGTAGGTGCCCAGCAGGAACCGCGCCCGGCCCTCGCCGTGCCGGTCCCCGGCCCGTACGGCCGCCTCGACCAGCCGGTGCGCGGTGGGCAGCACCTGCCCGAGCCGCGGGTCGGGGCCGGACGGCGACAGGGCGATCAGCAGGTCCACCGCGCGCCTCAGGGCGGCTACGGCGATGCCGGAACCGGCGGCGTTGTCGGAGCCAACGGTGCCGTCGGCGATCCGGGCCGCGAGCGCGAGTGCCGTCTCGCACTCGTCCACCGCCCATTCCCGGGCGAGCCGGAGACTCGGGAAGCTGCGGCCCTCCGTGCCGGCGGTGCCGGCCAGCGCCCCGGCGACCGGGTCGCCCGGCACCGCCCACCGGAACGCCTCGCACGCCGTGGCGAGCAGGAAGTCGAGCTGGCGGGAGAGCACCCGGTCCGCCTCCGCCGGATCGTCGGCCGCCGACTTGTGCCGGGCGAAGAGCCGGAGCAGATCGTGGAAGCGGTACCGGTCGGGGCGCGGCGACTGGAGTACGGCCAGGTCGACCAGGCTCTCCAGCAGGTCCCCGGCGTCCGGCTCGGACAGGCCGAGCACCGCGGCCACCGTCGGCACCGGGAGCACCGCCCCCTCCAGCAGCGCCGCCTGCCGGAACGCCCGCGCTTGCTCCGGGGTCAGCTGCCGGTAGCCCAGCTCGAACGTGGCCCGCACCGCGAGGTCCCCGGTGCGCAGTTCGTCCAGGCGCCGGTGCTCCACCAGCAGCCGTTCGCCGAGCGTGCCGATGCTCCAGGCGGGCCGGGCCGACAGCCGGGCGGCGACGATCCGCACGGCCAGCGGCAGGTACCCGCACGCGTCGAGCACCTCCCGCGCGGCCACCGGCTCGGCGTCGACGCGCCCCGGGCCGCTCGTGCGGGCCAGCATCCGCAGCGCCTCCACCTCGGTCAGCACGTCCAGGTCCCGCTGGAGGACCGTCGGCAGCGAGGTCAGCCGGGTCCGGCTGGTCACCAGCACCGCGCAGCCGGCCGAGCCCGGCAGCAGCGGCCGTACCTGGGCGGCGTCCCGCGCGTCGTCCAGGACCAGGAGCAGCCGTCTGCCGTCCGCCTCCGACCGGAACCGGGCCGCGCGCGCGTCGAGCGTCTCGGGCAGGGTGCGCGGGTCGGCGCCCAGCGCGGTGAGGAAATCGGCCAGTACCGCGTCCGGGGCGGCGGGGCGGCCGTCGTTGCCGCGCAGGTCGGCGTAGAGCTGGCCGTCCGGGAAGGCGGCCCGCACCCGCTGGGCCGCCTGCACGGCCAGCGTGGTCTTGCCGACCCCGCCCATCCCGGACAGCGCGACGACGGCCGGCCCGGACCGGCCCTGCTCGGTCAGCACCGGGACGAGCTGCGCCAGCAACTCCTCCCGGCCGGTGAAGTCCGGGAGCGCGGCGGGGAGTTGGGCGGGTGCGGCAGGGTTGCGGTGACCAGCGGGCCGGTGCGGTACGACGACCTCGGCCGCCGCCTTCCGGGCATCCGCGGCCCCCTTCTCCGGACGATTGCCGGTACGACCGGCAGCCCCCACCGCCCCCACCGAACCGGCCATCCCCGCCGGCTCCCCCGCGACGGCGACGCCCACCCCCTCCCCCCGCAGCATCCGCTGATGCAGCGCCACCAGCTCCGCCCCCGGTTCGACCCCCAGCTCCTCCGCCAGCACCTGCCGCGCCCGCCGGAACGCGGTCAGCGCGTCCGCCCGTCGCCCCGCCTGGCCGAGCGCGCTCATCAGCAGGGCGTGGAACCGTTCGCGCAGCGGGTCCGCATCGACCAGCTCGGTCAGTTCCGGTACGCAGCTCTCGCCGCGCCCGTCCCGCAGGTCGAGCGTGAGCCGGCGCTCCAGCAGGTCCAGCCGGAGGGCGCGCAGCCGCTGCCGGTGCCGTTCGGCGAACGGACCCGGTATGCCGCGCAGGGGCTCGCCGGTCCACAGGTCCAGCGCCCGGGTCAGCAGCGAGCGCGCCGCGTCCCGGTCGTCGGTGCGCAGCGCGTCCCCGGCTTCGCAGGCCAGCCGTTCGGCCGTCAGCGCGTCCACGGACTCGGCCGGTACCGCCAGCCGGTAGCCGTCGCCGCAGGAGACCAGTACGGCCGGGGAGGCGGGGTCGGGCTCCAGCAGCCGGCGCCAGCGCCAGGCGTAGGTGCGGACGGTGTTCACGGGGCGGCCCGGCGGGCGGTCGCCCCACAGCGCGTCCAGCAGTTCGTCCGCGCCCGCCGTCCTGTTCCGGCTGAGCAGCAGCACCGCCAGCATGGCCTGCTGCTGGGGCGCGCCGACGTCGAGGGCGTCCGTCCCGCGCCGCACGCTCAGGCCCCCGAGCACCGAGAACCGGTATGTCCCCACCCGCGCCTCCCCAAGGCTTCTCCGGGCCCGGTCGCGGCCCTCGATCGGCAGAGCCTACCGATGGCCGGAAAACGACCCCAACGGGTCGCGGTGCGACGGCGGGTCGCGCGGCCCGCTCCCGGGATGCCCTTGCTTCGAGCGCACTCCAAGCCGTTGGCTGGGGAACCATGGAGTACACGCAGCTTGGACGCACGGGACTCAAGGTCAGCCGACTCGTCCTCGGGACGATGAACTTCGGGCCGCAGACCGACGAAGCCGACAGCCACGCGATCATGGACGCGGCGCTGCACGCGGGCATCAACTTCTTCGACACCGCCAACGTGTACGGCTGGGGCGAGAACAAGGGGCGGACCGAGTCGATCATCGGCAACTGGTTCGCGAAGGGCGGCGAGCGCCGGGACAAGGTGGTCCTCGCCACCAAGGTGTACGGCAACATGGGCGCGGACGGGGCGGCCTGGCCGAATCACGACAAGCTCTCGGCGGTGAACATCCGCCGGGCCGTGGACGCCAGCCTGAAGCGGCTGAAGACCGACCACATCGACCTCTACCAGTTCCACCACATCGACCGGGACACC
Organism: Streptomyces pyxinicus; assembly: GCF_024753135.1. Taxonomy (GTDB): domain Bacteria; phylum Actinomycetota; class Actinomycetes; order Streptomycetales; family Streptomycetaceae; genus Streptomyces; species Streptomyces pyxinicus. Next base: position 332,689 of record NZ_JANUGP010000002.1, read on the forward strand.
TCCTTCGAGGAGATCTGGCAGGCGATCGACGTCCTGGTCCAGCAGGGCAAGATCCTCTACGCCGGCTCCTCGAACTTCCCCGGCTACAAGATCGCCCAGGCCAACGAGATCGCGGCCCGGCGCGGCGGCACCATCGGGCTGGTCAGCGAGCAGTGCCTGTACAACCTCGCCGAGCGGCGCGCCGAGATGGAGGTCATCCCGGCCGCCCAGGACTACGGGCTCGGGGTCATCCCCTGGTCGCCGCTGCACGGCGGGGTGCTCGGCGGGGTCATCCGCAAGCAGGTGGAGGGCGGTCGCCGCGCCTCCGGCCGGGCGGCCGACGCCCTCGCCGACCCGGCCACCCGGGCGCGCGTGCAGTCGTACGAGGACCTGCTCGACAAGCACGGCCTGGAGCCCGGCGAGGTGGCCCTGGCCTGGCTGCTGACCCGGCCCGGCGTCACCGGCCCGATCGTCGGCCCGCGCACCGCGGGCCAGCTGGAGTCGGCGCTGAGGGCCGTGGAACTGGAGCTGAGCGAAGACCTGCTCACCGAGCTGGACCAGATCTTCCCGGGCCCGGGACCGAGCCCGGAGGCCTTCGCCTGGTAACCCGCCCGCATCAGGCGCCCGAAGGGGCGCGGGGAACCGCGCGACCGGCCACAGCGAACCCGCAGCCGCCACCCGGCTGTGCCCCGCGGGGCCACGCGTCACTTCACGGCCGACGCCAGGGCCACCACGACGAAGAGAACGACAAGCGCACCGGCCATGATCCGGTTCCGGGTTTTCGGGTCCACGTATGCGAGGTTAACCGGCCCCGCCGAGCACCCAGCGCCCGACCACCTCGTACCGCGGCTGTTCCCCGCGCACGCCCGACCTCGGCAGGTGGCTCCGGACCAGTGCCAGGTCGCCCACGGTCCAGGCCGGGCCGGTGAACTCGGCCAGCAGCTCGACGTAGGGCCGCAGGTCCACCGCGTCCCGGCCGCGGGCCAGCGTCAGGTGGGCCTGGTAGCGGCGGTGCTCCCCCGTGTCGATCCCCGCCTTGCGGCCCGCCGCCTCCGCCCGGTCGGCCAGCAGCCGCAGGGACTCCACCGCGCCCGTGGCCCCGGTCCACAGCGCGCGTCCCTGTCCGAACCGGCCGCCGCCGGACAGGGCGAGCGGGAAGGCCGCCGTACGGTGGGCCGCGCGGGCCAGACGGTCCGAGAGGGCGGGGACGAGGTCGTCGGGGACCTCGCCGTAGAACGCGAGGGTGAAGTGCCAGCCGGGTCGGGCCGTCCAGCGGAGCCCCTCGGCGCCGGGCAGCCGCCGCAGCCGGTCGACCTCGGCGGCGAGCCGCCCGGTGACCTCGTCCGGGGGCAGGACGGCGGCGAAGAGTCTCATCCCTTCACCCTCCCAGACGGGCGGCCGGGTCGGGCACGATGCCCGGATGACGATCACCGTCCGCGCAGGCGGCCCCGCCGACGTCCCGCTGATCCTCGCCATGCTCGACAGCTCGGTGGCGGTGGTCGAGCGGTACGTGTACGAGGGCACCCCGTACGTCGTCGAGATGGACGGCACCCCGGCCGCGACCTCGCCCTGACCGACGCCCCGGGGCCGTACCTGGAGCCGGCCGACGAGACCGAGCGGACATCCACCTGCCGGCCTCCGATCGCCGTTTCAAGGGCCGGGGCGCTGGTCGCCTGCTACGAGCGCCCCGGCTTCCACCGGACCGAGCCCTTCCGCCACGGCCCGGACGCGTGGCCGGGGCAGGTGCCGGCCCGGAGGGTGCGGTAGCGGGTCCTCCGGGCGCAGCGGGCAGGGGCCGTCAGGCGGCCGGTGCCAGTTCCTCGCGTTCGCGCGGGACGAAACGGACCTGCGGATGGCCTCGGTGCCAGGCCACCGACAGGCGCAGCCCGCCGACCCGGGCCAGGACCAGGCCGATGACGGCGGCCGCGGCGGCGGAGACGATGCCGCCGAGGGCGAAGCCGACCTGGGGGCCGTAGGTGTCGGTGACCCAGCCGATGAGCGGGGCGCCGAGCGGGGTGCCGCCCATGAACACCATCATGAACAGGGACATCACCCGGCCGCGCATGGCCGGGTCGGTGGCCAGCTGCACGGTGGTGTTGGCCGTGACGTTGACCGTCAGGCCGGCGATCCCGATCGGGACCATGAGCAGCGCGAACAGCCAGTACGCGGGCGTCAGCGCGGCCACGATCTCCAGCGCGCCGAAGACCAGCGCGGCACCGATCAGCAGCCGCATCCGGGCCGTGCCGCGGCGGGCGGCGAGCAGGGCGCCGATCAGGGAGCCGGCGGCCATCAGGGTGTTGAGGAGGCTGTAGCCACCGGCGCCGACGTGGAAGACGTCGTCGGCGTAGGCGGACAGCCACACCGGGAAGTTGAAGCCGAAGGTGCCGATGAAGCCGACCAGGACGACCGACCAGATCAGTTCCGGGCGCCCGGCGACATAGCGCAGGCCCTCCCGGAGCTGGCCCTTGCCGCGCGGGGTGCGGGTGACCGGGCGCAGGTCGCGGGCCCGCATCAGCAGCAGGCCGGCGATCGGCGCGGCGAAGGACAGGCCGTTGGCGAGGAACGCCCAGCCGGTGCCGACACCGGTGATCATCAGGCCCGCGACGGCGGGGCCGACCAGCCGGGCGGACTGGAAGTTCGCCGAGTTCAGGCTGACCGCGTTGTGCAGTTGGTCGGGGCCGACCATCTCGGAGACGAAGGACTGCCGGGCCGGGTTGTCGACCACCGTGGCGAGGCCGACCGCGAACGCGGCGACGTAGACGTGCCAGACCTGGACGTGTCCGGACAGGGTGAGCGCGGCGAGCGCGATCCCGCTGAGGGCCATCGACGACTGGGTGACGAGCAGAGCCGGGCGCTTGGGCAGGCGGTCCACGAGGACGCCGCCGTAGAGGCCGAACAGGAGCATCGGCAGGAACTGCAGGGCCGTGGTGATGCCGACGGCCGCGGAGGAGCCGGTGAGGCTGAGGACGAGCCAGTCCTGGGCGATGCGCTGCATCCAGGTGCCGGTGTTGGAGACGACCTGGCCGAGGAAGAAGAGCCGGTAGTTGCGGATCCTCAGCGAGCTGAACATCGAGGACGTGCGGGGCGGGTCGGTGGTGGTAGTGGCGGTCGGTGCGGGGGCGGAAGGTGTTCCGGGTCCCGAACTCAAAAGTGCTCGCCTCCTCGGCTTGCTTGTCGACATGCGGCAGCGGGCACCCGCTCGGTGCTCCCGGATGTGCCGCTCACAGGTGGGCGAGCTTCTCCAGCACGGGGGCGGCGGCGCGCAGCCTGGCCCACTCATCCTCGTCGAGGCCCTCGGCGAGGTCCGCCAGGAACGCGTTGCGCTTGCGGCGGCTCTCTTCGAGCATGGCCTCGGCCTGCTCGGTCTGGGTGACGACCTTCTGCCGCCGGTCCTCGGGGTGCGGCTCCAGCCGGACCAGCCCCTTGGCCTCCAGCAGCGCCACGATGCGGGTCATCGACGGCGGCTGGACGTGCTCCTTGCGCGCCAGCTCGCCCGGTGTGGCCGAGCCGCAGCGGAACAGGGTGCCGAGCACCGACATCTCGGTGGGGCTCAGCGACTCGTCGACCCGCTGGTGCTTGAGCCGACGGGACAGCCGCATCACGGCGGAGCGGAGGGCGTTCACGGCGGCAGCGTCGTCGCCATGGGTAAGGTCCGGCATGTTCTTTAGCGTAACTCATTACTCTGGCTAAAGACCACTCGACACGCACGCCGGGCCCGTGACTCCGGCCACTGAACCCCAAGACCACCCGAACGAGTGAGTCGTATCCGAAAAGTGACGCATCGATCGGCCGGGTGTGGCGACCCTCATTGCCATGGGGACCAGTGTGCTCAGCCTGCGGATGGACGGGGAGCTGCTCGAACGGCTCCGGCACCACGCGGCGAGAAGAGGAATGAGCGTGCAGGACTATGTGGTCCGCACGCTCATCCGGGACGACTTCGACGAACGGTTCCAGGCCGCCGTCGAGGAGACGGAGAGGTTCTACGGCGTCCCGTGACGACGCCGTACCGGTCAGGTCAGGCCGAGGGCCGGCATCAGGTAGTAGAAGGCGAAGACCGCCGAGACGACGTACATCGCCACCGGGATCTCCCGGGCCCGCCCGGCCGCGAGGCGCAGCACGGTGAAGGTGATGAAGCCCATGCCGATGCCGTTGGTGATCGAGTAGGTGAACGGCATCATCAGCATCGTCACGAAGGCCGGGATCGCGATCGTGTAGTCGGCCCAGTCGATCTCCTTGACGGAGTTCGACAGGATCAGGAAGCCGACCGCGACCAGCGCCGGGGTGGCCGCCTGGGACGGCACCATCGTGGCGATCGGGGTGAGGAACAGCGCGACGGCGAAGAGGCCGCCGGTGACGACGTTCGCGAGGCCGGTGCGGGCGCCCTCGCCGACGCCCGCCGTGGACTCCACGAAGGCGGTGGTGGCCGAGGAGGAGCTGGCGCCGCCGGCCGCGACCGCGAGGCCGTCCACGAACAGGACCTTGTTGATCCCGGGCATGTAGCCCTGGGCGTCGGTCAGCTTGGCCTCGTCGCCGACGCCCATGATCGTGCCCATCGCGTCGAAGAAGCACGACAGCAGGACCGTGAAGACGAACAGGATGCCGGTCAGCACGCCGACCTTGGAGAAGCCGCCGAACAGGCTGACCTGGCCGACCAGGCCGAAGTCGGGGCTGGCGACCGGGTTGCCGGGCCACTTCGGGACGGTCAGGCCCCAGGACGGGACGGTCGCGACGGCGTTGACGATCACCGCGAGGACGGTCATGCCGACGATCGAGATCAGGATCGCGCCCGGCACCTTGCGGACGATCAGGGCGAAGGTCAGCAGCGCGCCCAGGATGAAGATCAGCACCGGCCAGCCGGTGAGGTGGCCGCCGGTGCCGAGCTGGAGCGGGACGGTGGTCTGGGCGGCGTCCGGCATGCGGGTGACGAAGCCGGAGTCGACCAGGCCGATCAGCAGGATGAACAGGCCGATACCGATGGAGATGGCCTTGCGCAGGCCGAACGGCACCGCGTTCATCACGCGCTCGCGCAGCCCGGTGGCGACCAGCAGCATCACCACGAAGCCGGCGAGGACGACCATGCCCATGGCGTCCGGCCAGGACATCCGGGGCGCGAGCTGGAGCGCGACGACCGAGTTGACGCCGAGGCCGGCGGCGAGCGCGATCGGCACGTTGCCGATGACGCCCATGAGCAGGGTGGTGAAGGCGGCCGTCAGCGCGGTCGCGGTCACCAGCTGGCCGTTGTCCAGGTGGTGCCCGTACATGTCCTTCGCGCTGCCGAGGATGATCGGGTTCAGCACGATGATGTACGCCATCGCGAAGAAGGTCGCGAGACCGCCCCGGATCTCGCGGGCGACGGAGCTGCCGCGCTCGGAGATCTTGAAGTAGCGGTCGAGGGCGCCGTGGGCCGGCGTACCGCCCGGCATCTCGGGGGTGGGGGCCTTGGCGGGTGCCGAGGTGGGCATGCGGGTCCTCATCACCAGCGGGGTTCCCCCGAGCCTCGCTGGAGTTTCATCCTGGGAGTCTCGTACTTGTGGTTTCGTACGAGAGAAAGTGGTCACAGACAAACGGTTTCAGTATGAACGTATGAGGGCGAGAGCGCTATCTCCGCGCGTAGAGCGCTGCGGCGCATAAGCTGTGCCCATGGCTAAGTGGACCCCTCAGCACGAGGCGCCGGAGCCCCTGGAGGGGCCCGTGGTCGCCACCATCACCGGCGGCACCCTCGTGTGGTTCGTCCTCTTCCTCGTCCAGCTCCCCTTCTACGGCCGGCTCCAGGACCACGACCGGGGCTGGTGGCTGTGGACCTGCCTGGCCGGGGCCGGCCTGGGCCTGATCGGCATCTGGTACGTGCGCCGCCGGGACGCGGCGATCAAGCGGTCCGCCGCCGCGTCCCAGGCCCCGGACGGGGAACGCGTCCCGCACAGCTGAGGCTCCCGGGGCGCGCGGGACTGGCCAGAACGGGTGGGCGCCCGGGCAAACCGCCACGTACCGTCGAATGCATGACCCATATCGACGCCGGCTCGGAACTCGACCCCGTGCACCCGGTGGCCCTGCCCGAGAGTCCGCCGGCCGGGCTGACCGGCGCCGAGGTCGCGGAGCGCGTCGCGCGCGGCCAGGTCAACGACGTGCCGGTGCGCAGCAGTCGGTCGCTCGGCGAGATCGTCCGCGCCAACGTCTTCACCCGGTTCAACGCGATCATCGGCGTGCTGTGGCTGGTGATGCTGTTCGTGGCACCGATCCAGGACAGCCTGTTCGGCTTCGTGATCATCGCCAACACCGGGATCGGCATCGTCCAGGAGTGGCGCGCCAAGCAGACCCTGGACTCGCTCGCCGTGGTCGGCGAGTCCCGGCCGACGGTACGGCGGGACGGCACCGCGGCCGAGGTGGCGACCAGCGAGATCGTGCTGGACGACCTGATCGAGATCGGGCCCGGCGACAAGATCGTGGTGGACGGGGTGTGCGCCGAGGCCGAGGGCCTGGAGATCGACGAGTCGCTGCTGACCGGTGAGGCCGACCCGGTCGTCAAACGCCCCGGCGACCCGGTGATGTCCGGCAGCTTCGTGGTCGCGGGCGGCGGCGCCTACAAGGCCACCCGGGTCGGCCGCGAGGCCTATGCCGCGCAGCTCGCCGAGGAGGCCTCCCGGTTCACGCTGGTCCACTCCGAGCTGCGCACCGGCATCTCCACGATCCTGAAGTACGTCACCTGGATGATGGTCCCGGCGGCGGCCGGGCTGGTCGTCACGCAGCTCGTCGTGAAGAACAACGGCCTGAAGGACGCGGTGGCCCGCACGGTCGGCGGGATCGTGCCGATGGTCCCGGAGGGGCTGGTGCTGCTGACCTCGGTCGCCTTCGCGATCGGGGTGATCCGGCTCGGCCGCAAGCAGTGCCTGGTGCAGGAGCTGCCCGCGATCGAGGGCCTGGCCCGCGTGGACACCGTGTGCCTGGACAAGACCGGCACGCTCACCGAGGGCGGCATGGACGTCACCGACCTCAGGACGCTGGACGGCGCGGACGAGCGGTACGTGCGCAAGGTGCTCGGCGCGCTCGGTGAGTCCGACCCGCGTCCCAACGCCTCCCTCCAGGCGATCATCGACGCCTATCCGGACAGCGAGGAGTGGCGGTGCGTGGAGTCGCTGCCGTTCTCCTCCGCGCGCAAGTACAGCGGGGCCGCGTTCAGCGAGGGCGACGGCGAGACCAGCACCTGGCTGCTGGGCGCCCCCGACGTGCTGCTCGGCGACGGCGACCCGGCGCTGGCCGAGACCGAGAAGCTGAACGAGCAGGGGCTGCGGGTGCTGCTGCTGGCCCGCGCCCGCCGCGACCTGGACGAGCCCGAGCCGGCCAAGGGGGCCCGCCCCACCGCGCTCGTGGTGCTGGAGCAGCGGCTGCGGCCCGACGCCTCCGACACCCTGCGCTACTTCGCCGACCAGGACGTGCGCGCCAAGGTGATCTCCGGGGACAACGCGGTGTCGGTCGGCGCGGTCGCCGCCAAGCTCGGCCTGGACGGTACGGCGGTGGACGCGCGGCGGCTGCCGGACGGCCGGGACGGGATGGCGGACGCGCTGGACTCGGGCACGGTGTTCGGGCGGGTCACCCCGCGGCAGAAGCGGGACATGGTCGGCGCGCTCCAGTCCCGCGGGCACACCGTCGCGATGACCGGTGACGGCGTGAACGACGTGCTGGCGCTGAAGGACGCCGACATCGGCGTGGCGATGGGCTCCGGGTCGGAGGCGACCCGGGCGGTGGCGCAGATCGTGCTGCTGGACAACAGTTTCGCGAGCCTGCCGTCGGTGGTGGGCGAAGGGCGCCGGGTGATCGGCAACATCACGCGGGTGGCGACGCTGTTCCTGGTGAAGACGGTCTACTCGGTGCTGCTGGCGCTGCTGGTGGTGTGCTGGGGCGTCGAGTACCCCTTCCTGCCCCGGCACCTGACCCTGCTGTCCACCCTCACCATCGGCGTCCCGGCCTTCTTCCTGGCCCTCGCCCCCAACAAGGAGCGGGCGAAACCGCACTTCGTGCCTCGGGTGATGCGGTACGCGGTCCCCGGCGGTGTGGTGGCCGGCGCCGCCACCTTCCTCACGTACCTCCTGGCCCGCCACCACTACACCGGCCCCGGAGCCCTGGACGCCGAGACCAGTGCCGCCACCCTGACCCTGTTCCTGGTCTCGATGTGGGTCCTCGCGGTCATCGCCCGCCCCTACACCTGGTGGCGCCTGACCCTGGTCGCCGCGATGGCCGCCGCCTTCTTCCTCGTCCTCGCCGTCCCGCCCCTCCAGACCTTCTTCGCCCTGAGGCTGATCGGCCTGACGATGCCGTGGACGGCGGTCGGCATCTCGGTGGCGGCGGCGGCCGTCCTGGAACTGATGTGGAAGTGGGTCGACCGCCGCTTCGCCGACTAGTGGCGGGGGGTCACTTCACGTCGACGTAGTCGCCCGCCGCGCTCACGGCGGACGTGGTGGAGGTGCCCGTGAAGGAGTAGCGGTAGTAGCCGTCGGTGGTGGCCGTGACCGTGGTCTTCAGGGCGCCCTTGGAGTCCGTCTTGAGGGTCTTCAGGGTGGTGTAGGTGCTGGTGCCCGCCTTGCGGAACTGGAGGCTGACCGGCTGGGCGGTGAAGGCGCCGTAGCTGCCGGACTCCCAGTTGGCGCGGGTCAGCTTGCCGGTGACGGTGAGGGTCTTGCCCTTCTTCACCGGCTCCGGGGCGGCGTCGACGGTGAGCTTGGCCGTGCGGCGCACCGGGAGGGTACCGAGGCCGCCCTGCCACTTGATGTGCTCGGCCTTGTCCACGGCGACGCCGCCCACGTTCCACGTCCCGGCGTCGGAGTTGTAGAGGTCCGAGGCCGGGATGGTGATGACGGCCGAGCAGTTCGCCGTGGTGGACGTCACCTTGGTGCAGGCACCGGCGTCGTCGCTGACGACCAGGGTGTCGGGGTTCGTCACCGAGGTGCCCCGGTAGAGGGCCGGGCCGCTCTGGAAGCTGGACAGCGACAGGGCGGCGGGGTGGGTCACGGTGTAGGTCGCCTTGACGGCGACCTGGGAGGTCGCGCCGATGGTGATCGCCTTGCCGGCGTTCACCTTCGCCTGCGAGAAGGTGACGTCCGGTGCCGTGCCCGCCGCGTGGGCGGCGGGCACGGCGAAGGCGGAGAGGGCCAGGGCGCCGGAGACGGCGGCCACGGTGGCACGAATGCGCATGTACGTTCCCCTGGAGGGATGAGTGCTCGGCGAGTCGGTCGACTCACGCGAGAAGATCATCGAGCCCCGGGACGGGTTGTACGGCGGCGCCGGTCTCCGGCGGGATTTTGCCCGTCGATTGCCCTCGGGTCACTTCACGCCGGTCGCTTCACGCCGGTCACTTCACGTCGACGAAGTCACCGGCGGCGCTGACCGAGCCGGTGGACGAGTTGCCGGCGAAGGAGAAGCGGTAGTAGCCGTCCGCCGTCGCGGTCGTCGTCGTCTTCAGGTTGCCCTTGGAGTCCGCCTTGACGGTCTTCAGCGTGGTGTAGGAGCTGGAATCCTTCTTGCGGAACTGGAGCTTGACGGACTGCGAGCCGTAGCCGCCGTACTTGAGCGACTCCCAGTCGGCGCGGGTGAGCGCACCCGTGACGGTGACGGCCTTGCCCTTCTTCACCGGCTCGGGGGAGGCGTTGGCGGTCAGCTTGGCGGCGCGCTGGAACCAGAAGGAGCCGGCCTTCTCCTGCCAGACGTAGTCGCCGTCCTTGGCGTCCACCATGGCGTCCACGTACCAGGTGCCCGCGCTCTTGTTGCCGAGGTAGTCCACCTTGGGCGCGATCTTCACCGAGGCGGAGCAGGTGGCGGTCGTGGCGTTGACCTTGGTGCAGGAGGGCTTGCCGGTCGACTCGTAGCCGAAGTCGGGTCCTGCGAGGCTGAACGGCTCGGCGCCCGCGATGCCGGAGTTGTCCGTCGCCGTCACGCTGACCTTGACGGTCACCGGCTCGGAGACGCCGATGGTCACCTTGTTGTCGCCGTCCACGACCACCTTGGTGATCTCGGTGTCGCCGGAGCCGCCGTCGGCCTGGGCGGCCGGGGCGGCGAGGGCGGACAGGGCCAGAGCGCCGCTCATGACGGCGACAGAGGCACGGATGCGCATGTGTGGTCCCCACGTTCGGATCCGTGGGGCCGGACGGCCCCACGGAGAGGAGACACGGGGAGACGGTCAAAGGTTGTACTACTCGTGAAGGTCGCGTGAAGGCGCGCCCGCGGTCAGTCGAACCACCGGTCCCTCGCCAGTTCCTCCGTGCGGGACTCGTCCTCCAGCAGAGCCGCCACCTCGAAGCGGCGGGGCCACTGGGCGGCTGCCCAGGCGAGGCCGGCGGCGACGCCCTCCAGGGTGGCCGCGTGCAGGACGCCGTCGGTGGTGAGGCGCCAGTCGATCTCCACGCCGTCCACGACCAGTTCCCCGTGCTCGACATACGTCCGCGGGGTGCGCGGGCCCAGCAGGGTCCGTACCGGGTCCGGGACGTCGTGTTCGGTGCCTTCCGAGTGGACCTCCCCGGTGACGGACTCGCTCAGGCGCCGCACCTGGAACAGCTCCGCCAGCTCGGCGGCCCGGGACGGGCGGACCGGGAGCAGCGGCACCCCGGCGGTGAACGGCAGCAGGTCGGGCGAGTCGACCACGACGGCGTCGGTGGCGTCCACGACCTCCACCCGGCCGTCGACCACGGCCCGCAGCTCCTCCGGCAGCGTCACCTGGTCCGGGTCCAGCTCGGCCAGCGCGCCGTAGAGACCGTGCAGTTGGGCGGCGGTGACCGGGCGCTCCGGGTCCGCGAGGCGGTCCAGCAGCTCGGCGGCGCCGCCCGGCTCGTCCAGCAGGGCCCCGACCGAGGTGCGCACGCCGAGCGCCCGCAGCACCTGCTCGTCCTCGAACCCGGTCGCGTCGGCCTCGTCGTACAGGCCGCGCAGCAGCGGGTCGCCGCCGGCCGCGAGGAGACCGGCGGGGCGGCGGCCGTCGAGCACCGGGTGCCCACGCAGCCACCACGCGGTGTACGGCCGGACGATCTCGTGGGTGCCGTCCGGGAGCAGGACGCGCACCGGCTGGATCAGGGCGTCGCGCAGCGGCGGCCTGGCGAGCAGCGCGAGGGCCTCGGGCCAGTGGGCGTCGTCCACGAGGTCGAGGTCGCGCACGGCGACGAGTTCGGTGGCGACCGGCGGCACCGGGCTGTCCGGGAACCGGTCGAGGATGTCCTCGCACCACACGTCCACGGCGTCCAGCAGCCCCGCGTCGTCCGGCTCCGCGAAGTCCCCGTCGCGCGGCTCCAGTTCGTCCGGGTCCAGGACCACGTCCGTGGCGCGGACGAGGGCGAAGTCGGCCAGCACCCCGCAGGCGGTCAGCGGCTGCTCGCCCCAGCGGTCCGCCAGCTCCCGGTCCACGGCGGCGAGTTCCCCCTCGCGGATCACCCGGGCGAACGCGCTGCCCGGGAGGACCAGTTCGCCCGCCGGGGCCGGCTCGCCGTCCTCGTCCGGCAGGGCCAGCGCGCCCAGCCACGGTTCGTCACCGGGCTCCAGAGCGGCGTCCCGCACCAACGACAGGACGGTGTCGGCCAGTTCCTCCGCGTCCGGCGCGTCCTCCTCCCAGCCGATGCCGCCCTCGTCGTCCAGGGAGGCGGCCACGGCGGCCCGTACCTGCGGGGTGGTCAGCACCGCGCGCGGGGTCGCGGGCAGCGCGCCCAGCTTCTCCAGCAGCGGGTGCACGGCGTCCTCGTGGGCCACCTTCAGGCCGAGCCGCCCGAGCACGTCGGCGGCCGGCCGGGCGCTGTCGGGGGTCGGTAGCAGCACCTGCCGGGGGCCGATCGTCGTCCGCCCGTCGGCCAGCGGCACCGGCAGCCCCGACAGCCGGTCCGGGTCCACCCCGGCGAGGCTGTCGTAGAGCCGCCACCACCAGTCCGGGTCCTTCTCCAGCCCGGCCAGCCGGTCGATCGCGTCGGCCAGCGGCAGCCGCGCCACCCCGAGGGAGCGCAGCTCGGCGCGCCGCTCAAGTCCGGCGGGCAGCAGCGTGGGCAGCACCTCGGCGAGCACCCGTACGGTGTCCGCGCCGGCGCCCTCCACGACCTCCGCCTCCCTCGGCCGCAGCGCCTCGGGCAGCTCGTCCGCCGCCTCCCCGGCGACCGCCGGCGGCAGGAACGCGGTACGCGGCAGCCGCTCCAGCACCGCCTGCCGCAGCGCTCCGTCCAGCTCGCCCTTGCCGAGCGGTCCGGGGACCAGGTCGATGATCCCGTCCGTCACCGGCCGCCAGCCGGCGAGGAGTTCGGTGTACGCCTCGGCGGCGCGCCGCACCAGGAAGTCGGTCAGCGGGCCGGGCGCGGTGTGGCGGCGCGTGGTGTCGAGCGGGAAGGACCCGATCAGCAGCGCGGGCACGCCGAGGGGTTCGTCGCTGGGCGTCGGCGCGTGCACCACGGCACTCGTCCGGGGGCGCGCCGGACGCCCGGCCTCGTCCTCCGGCACCGCCCAGGTCAGCGACCAGTGGGGCCGCAGCCGCTCCTCCACCGGCCGGTCCGCCAGCAGGTCGGGCGTGAGCGGCCCGTGCGCGGCGACGGTACGCCAGCGGGTCGTACCGTGCCGGGAATCCGCCACGACGGTGACGGCACCGTCCGCCGACCGCCGCAGGGTCCGTACCGCCGCGCCCTCGACGTCGACGACAACCTCTTCCAGCCCCGGCAGGGCGAGGAGCAGCGCGTCGTCCACGGCGTCGAGCAGCCGCTCGGTCAGATCGACGGCGGCGGCGTCCCGCAGCGGCAGGATGACGGCGGTGTCGTACGGCTCCGGCGCCGTCCCCTCGGCCGCGAACGGCAGCCGCAGCAGCGGTACGTGGCCCTCCCGGCGGCGGACCTCGTCACCGAGCCCGGGACTGTGCCGGGCCGTCTCGGCCGCCAGCTCCCGCGCCTCGCTCAGCGACCAGCGCACACCGCCGTGCCGGCCGACCAGCGCGGGCGTGTCCGTCACCGCGAGCACGGCCGCGAAACCGACCCCGAACCGGCCCACCGCGCCGTGCGTGGACTCCGCGTCCCGCTTGGCCGAGGCCCGCAGCGTCGACAGCGACTCGACACCGGTCGCGTCCAGCGGGGCGCCCGTGTTCGCGGCCACCAGCACGCCGTCGCGGAGGGTGAGCCGCAACCGCCCCGGCACGTGGGCCCGCGCGGCGGCGTCGGCGGCGTTCTGGGCCAGCTCCACGACGAGCCGGTCCCGGTAGCCGCCGAGCACCAGGTCCTCTTCGGCGTTGGCGTCCTCGCGGAACCGGGCGGGGCTGGTCGCCCAGGCGTCGAGCACACCGCGCCGCAGCCGAGCGGTACCGAAGGGATCGGCACCCTCGGCCGCCGGCCGCACGAACTTGCTGCTCACGTTCACTCCCTCGTCTACGTGAGGACGAAGGTACAGCGCGCCGGTACCCCGATCAGCGCCGGGCGAAGCCCGCGAACTCCGGCCGGCGGGCCCACGCGACGGTCAGGTCGAACCCGCGGATCGTGTTTCTCCCAGCAGGTGGCCGCCGCAGGCCGGCGACTCCCGAGGGGCGGGTCGGGTCAGGCGACCGTGCGGCGGTAGAGCTGTCGGGAGCCGCCCTCGGGGCCGGGGGCGGTCGGTTCGGCGGGGGTGAAGCCGAGGGTCTCGTAGAAGACACGGGCGCCGCTCGCCACCGCGCCCGGGTCGTCGGGGCCAAAGGTGACGACCTCGACGGTGGCCGGGGGGCTGACGTAGCGGCGGAGCGCGTCGGCCGGCAGCGCGCGGCCGACGCCCTCGCCCCGGGCCCGTTCCGCGACCACCAGCCAGTGGACCTCGTGGACGGGTGCCGTACCGCCGAAGAGGAGGCCGCCGAGGAGGCCGGGCGCGTCCGGGGCGGGCACCACGAGGGCCTGGGAGGCGCGGACGCGGTCCAGGACGGCCGCGTGGAAGGCGGGGTCGTCGACCATCGGGCCGAACCAGTGCTCCACCTCGGCGGCGAGCCCGAGGAACCCGGGGAGGTCGGACGCGCGCGCGAGGCGGACCCGGCTCACGAGTGACCGAGTTCCGCCGTCTCCTCGTCGGCCGTCGCGGGGACGGAGCCCGAGTCGGGGGCGGGGCGGAGCGGGAAGGGGTCGACCCGGGTCTCGTCGATGACCGGCGCGGGCGGCTGGGGCGGCTTCGGCATGACGGCGGCCTCGGAGTGGCCGCCGCAGCCGTAGGCGAGGGAGACGACCCGGCCGTCCGCCGGGGAGAACTCGTTGGCGCAGACGCCGAAGGCCTGGCCGAGGGAGCCGCCGATGGGGGCGAGGAAGCCGCAGCTGACGCAGGTGGCGGGGGCGGCCTGGGCCATCGGGGTCTTGGCGCCGAAGCCCTCCTCCCAGCGGTCGGCGGCGATGTGCAGGCCGTAGCGGGAGAGCACCCGGGCGCGGCGCAGGCCCAGTTCCTCGGCGACGGCGGCGATCGAGCCCCGGGAGGGCACGGTCGGCTGGGCGGCGGGCGTGCCGGGGGTGACGTCGGCGTCCTCGGCCTCCGCCAGCTCCACCATCTCCTCGGAGACCGGGGAGTTCGGTGCCGGGGCGTCCTCGGCGAGGTAGCCGGGCTCCAGGCGCAGGTCGTCCTGGTCGGTCGGGAGCAGGTCGCCGGGGCCGAGGTCGCCGGGGCGCAACCGCTCGCTCCACGGCACCCACTCGGGCGCGAGGAGGGCGTCGGGGCCGGGCAGCAGGACGACCTCGTCGAGGGTGACGAACTTGGCGCGGGAGGCGCGGGCCACGGTGACGGCCCAGCGCCAGCCGCGGTAGCCCATCTCCTTGCACTCGAAGAAGTGCGTGACCACACGGTCGCCCTCGGACACCAGGCCGGAGTGCTCGCCGACGACGCCGGGGGCGGCGGCCTCCTCGGCTGCGGCGCGGGCGAGGTCGACGGCCTCGGCGCACAGGCGGTCGGGGGTGCGGCTTCGCGTGGTCGCTGCGCTCACAGGTATCGCTTCTCTCCTACGCCGTCTCAATGCGGTGCGGCTGCCACCGGCGGGTTGGCGGACGGAGCGGACCAGGGGACCGCATCGACGTCATACCTCCGCGCGCTCGGGCGCACCTCTGCCATCCATTCTGCGTTATGGCTGAGATAGGCACGCTACACCGAACCCGATTCGTTGCCGCCACGCGGCAGGTCTTCCGGTCCGCCGACCCCCGCCGGGCGGGCCGTCGGTCACGGTGAGCCGCCACACGTGTCGGATCCGCACTACGAACCGGCGACACGGGGCACTATGAACGACGTGGCGACCACGGACAGGCGTGGAGTTCGGGGTGGCGGCGCGAGCCGGGTGGGCGGTGCCGTCCGCTCCGCCGCGCGTGCCCTGCACTTTCCGGTCACCGGCGCGGCGCGCGGCATCCGCCGGGTGACGCACGCGCACGGGGCCGGCGAGTCGGGCCTCGGCAAGCTGATCGAGCTGCACGCGGTGAACGGCGCCGGGGACGTGATGATCACCGTGGCGCTGGCGTCCACGGTGTTCTTCTCGGTGCCGACCGACGAGGCACGCGGGCGCGTCGCGCTCTACCTCGCCATCACCATGGCCCCCTTCACCGTCCTCGCGCCCGTCATCGGCCCGCTCCTCGACCGGCTGCCGCACGGCCGGCGGGCCGCGATGGCCGGGGCGATGCTGGCCCGCGCCCTGCTGGCCCTGATCATCTCGGGGGCGGTGGCGAGCGGCAGCCTGGAGCTGTATCCGGCGGCGCTCGGCGTGCTGGTGGCGTCCAAGGCGTACGGCGTGGTGCGCAGCGCCGTCGTACCGCGGCTGCTGCCGCCGAAGTTCTCGCTGGTGAAGGCCAACTCCCGGGTCACCCTGGCCGGCCTGCTGGCCACCGGTGCCGCCGCGCCGGTCGCCGCGGGCCTGCACGCCCTGGGCGATCCCTGGCCGCTCTACGGCGCCTTCGTGATCTTCGCGGCGGGTACGGTCCTCTCCTTCACCCTGCCGCCGATGGTCGACTCGGCCAAGGGCGAGGACGTGGCGCTGCTCGCGGCCGACGAGCGGCACCTGCACGGGCCGGGACGCAAACAGACCAGACGGCCGGGGCTGCGCACCGTCGGCCCCGCCGTCACGCACGCGCTCGGCGCCAACGCCGCCCTGCGCTGCCTGTCCGGTTTCCTGATCTTCTTCCTCGCCTTCCTGCTGCGCGAGCACCCGCTGACCGGGGAGAGCGCGGCGGTCTCGCTGGGGATAGTGGGGGTCGCGGCCGGCGCGGGCAACGCGCTGGGCACGGCCGTCGGGGCCTGGCTGCGCTCCCGCGCCCCGGAGATCATCATCGTGGCCGTGGTCGCGGTGGTCCTCGGGGCGGCGATCGTGGCCGCCGTGTTCTTCGGCGCCCTGCTGGTGGCGTGCCTCGCGGCGGTCGCCGGGTTCGCGCAGGCGCTGGCCAAGCTGGCGCTGGACGCGCTGATCCAGCGGGACGTGCCGGAAGCGGTGCGCACCTCGGCGTTCGCCCGCTCGGAGACACTGCTCCAGATGGCCTGGGTGTTCGGCGGCGCGGTCGGCATCGTGATGCCGCTGAACGGCACGGTCGGCCTGCTGGTGGGCGCCCTGTTCGTGGCCGTGGGCTGGCTGGGCACCCTGAAGGGGCTGCTCGCCTCGGCCCGGCACGGGGGCCGGGCCCCGGCCCGGGTGGCGTAACGGACAGGACCCGCCCAGGGCGGGCACAGGCGCACCTGGCGTAACGAACCGGGCACGCCGCACCCCGCGTGGGCGGCGGGACCGGGGGGCCCGATAGCCTTCGGCCATGACCACGCTGCAATCCGTTGTGCGACGCCGCCGCGCCGTCGCCGCCGCCGGCGCCGTTTCCGCCGGACTGCTCGTCCTGTCGGCCTGCGACAAGCCGTCGCCCGTCGCGACGGTGACCGTCGGCCGAAGCTCGGTCAACTCCGAGGCAGACTGCTACAACGACGGCGACAAGCTGGACGCCAAGACCACGGCGGAATGCGTCAAGAACGTCGGCAAGGCCAAGTCGATCACGGTGGACACGGACGACACGGTCCGCTTCGGCGTCGATCCCAAGATCGCGGACGCCGGCTGGGTCATCCTCGTGAACGGCCAGCAGTTCACCGACGTCAGCAAGAAGACGTACCGGACCATCCCGGGCAGCGCCTTCTTCAACTCGCAGTACGGCACCCAGGGCACCACCAACTCGGTGTCGATCCGCATGGGCAAGACCTCGGTCGAGGGCGTGTGGTCCTTCAAGCTGAAGAAAGCCTGATCACGACGTCCGCCGCCCGCCGCGTCCTCGTCGCCACCGCCGTCCCGGCCGAACGGGACGCGGTGGCGCGGGCGTTCCCGGGCCCGGCGGAGGACGTCCCCCTGCCGGGCGCCCCGCTCCGCCGTACGGCCACCGGCCGCCGTACGGCCACCGGACCCGACCTGCTCGCCGCCGGGGTCGGGCCGGCGCTCGCCGCCGCGTCCACCGCGAGCGCCCTGACCGCCGCCGCGCTCGCCGGCGACCCCTACGGCCTGGTCGTCTCGGCCGGGATCGGGGGCGGCTTCCCGCCCGAGGCGCCGCTCGGCTCCCTCGTCGTCGCCGACGCGATCACCGTCGCCGACCTGGGCGCCACGACCGCCGACGGCTTCCTGCCGGTCACCGAGCTGGGCTTCGGCACCGTCACCCACCGCCCGCCCGCGCCGCTCGTACGGGCCGCGGCCGAGGCCACCGGCGCCCGCGTCGGCACCGTCCTCACCGTCTCCACCGTCACCGGCACCTCCGCCCGCGCCGCCGAGCTGCGCGCCGCGCACCCGGACGCGCTCGCCGAGGGCATGGAGGGCTTCGGGGTGGCGGAGGCCGCCGCCGCGCACGGGGTGCCCGTGCTGGAGATCCGCGCCGTCTCCAACCCGGTGGGGCCCCGGGACCGGGCCGCCTGGCGCATCGGGGACGCCCTGGCCGCCCTCACGGAGGCGTTCGGGAAGCTGGCGCCCGTACTGGAGAGTTGGAACCCGCATGACGACTGAACCGCTGACCGCCGAGCCCCTGACGACCGAGCCGCTGAAGATCGCGTACTCGCCCTGCCCGAACGACACCTTCGTGTTCGACGCCGTCGCCCACGGCCGGATCCCCGGCGCCCCCGCGCTGGACGTGACCTTCGCGGACATCGACCTCACCAACGGCATGGCCGAGCGCGGCGAGTTCGACGTGCTCAAGGTGTCGTACGCGGTCCTGCCCTACGTCCTGGACGACTACGCGCTGCTGCCCTGCGGCGGCGCGCTGGGCCGGGGCTGCGGGCCGCTGGTGCTCACCCGGGAGCCGGACGCCGACCTGACCGGCCGTACGGTCGCCGTCCCGAGCGAGAAGTCGACGGCCTACCTCCTCTTCCGCCTGTGGGCGGCCGACACGCTGCCCGGCGGGGTCGGCGAGATCGTCGTCATGCCGTTCCATGAGATCATGCCGGCCGTGCGCGACGGCAAGGTGGACGCCGGTCTGGTGATCCACGAGGCGCGGTTCACCTACCAGAACTACGGCCTGCACAAGCTCGCCGACATGGGCGAGCACTGGGAGCTGACCACCGGGCTGCCGATCCCGCTGGGCGCGATCATCGCGCGCCGCTCGCTGGGCGCCGAGGCGCTGACCCGGCTCGCCGAGTCCCTCCGGGCCTCCGTGCGGGCCGCCTGGGACGACCCGCTGGCCTCCCGCCCCTACGTCATGGCGCACGCCCAGGAGATGGACCCGGCCGTCGCCGACCAGCACATCGGGCTGTACGTCAACGAGTTCACCGCCGGTCTCGGCGAGGACGGGTACGCGGCCGTACGGGGCCTGCTCACGCGTGCGGCGGCCGAGGGGCTCGTGCCTCCCCTCGGCCCGGACGCGCTCGCTTTTCCCTGAGCCAGGGAATCCGGATTATCCGGATCACACGTCCAACTGGTCCGCGACCGCGCGCAGCAGACCGGCGATCTTCTTGCCGGAGGTCTTGTCCGGATAGCGGCCCTTCTCCAGCATCGGGGTGATGTTCTCCAGAAGGGTCGTCAAATCCTGGACGATCGAGGCCAGCTCATCCGGCTTCCGGCGCTGGGCGGCGGCGACCGAGGGCGTGGGGTCGAGCACGGTCACCGACAACGCCTGGTCACCGCGCTGACCGGCGACGACACCGAACTCCACGCGCTGTCCCGGCTTGAGCGCTTCGACTCCGGCGGGGAGAACCGAGGAATGGACGAAGACGTCACCGCCGTCGTCACGGGAGAGAAAGCCGAAGCCCTTCTCGCTGTTGAACCACTTGACCTTGCCGGTAGGCACGTCTGTCCTCGTCCTCGTACTCGTCGGAAAACTGCTCGGAAACGGCTCTTGATAGCAATGGAGCGGGTCGCTCATGACCCGCCCCTACCAAGCGCTGTCAAGGCTAACGGTGTTCGGGCGGGTGACAAGACGTCCCCCGGTTGTTCTCTCGCGCAGGAACTACCCTGGTGGGGTGCGTGACAAAACCCAAACGAATTCCGCCGCCGCGCCCGGAGACGGGCTGATCCGCGCCGGTGCCGTCATCTTCTTCCTCGGCGCGCTGGCCACCCTCGTCACGGTGGCCCCGCTCTTCCTCCACGCGAAGCCTTTTCCGACCTACATGTTCGGCTTGAGCATGCTCATGGCCGTCGGCTTCCTCATCGCCGGAGCGGGGGTCCTCCGGTCGGTGGCGGCGGGGCGGCGTCAGGCGCGGGGCGCTTCTCGGTAGGGCGCTTCGCGGTAACCGGCCAGCCAGGCCGGGAAGGCACGCAGGTCGTCCAGGACGACGTCGGCACCGGCCGCGCGCAGCTCCTCGGCGGGGCAGGGGCCGGTCGCCACGGCCACCGACAGGGCGTCCGCGCTGCGGGCTCCGCGGACGTCTCCGACGTGATCGCCGACGTACACCGTCGCTCCGTGCTCGCGCAGGGCCACCGCCTTCTGCTCGGCCCACAGGTCGCCCACGACCACGTCCGGCTCGATGCCGAGGTGGGCCAGGTGCAGCTTGGCGTTCGGCTCGTACTTCGCCGTCACCACCATCGTCCGTCCGCCGGCCGCCCGCACCGCGTCGATCGCCTCCCGGGCGCCGGGCATCGCCGGGGTCGCGGTGACGGCTATCCCCGGGTACATCCCCCGGTACAGCTCGGCCATCGCCGGCACCTCCTGTGCCGGGAACCAGTTCACCAGCTCCTCCGCGAGGGGCGGGCCCAGCCGGGTCACCGCGAGATCGGCGTCGATGTAGGTGCCGGTCCGCTCCGACAGCGCCAGGTAGCAGGCGCGGATCCCTGGCCGGGAGTCGATGAGCGTCATGTCCAGGTCGAAGCCGACGGTGAGGGTAGCCATGGGGTTCATTGTGGGGGGTGCCGTGCGTTGCCGGGTGCGGGTGGGCTGTGGCTGGTCGCGCAGTTCCCCGCGCCCCTGGGCTGGGACCGGGCGCCGCGTGCCGGGAGGTGCGGGTTCTTCTGCGGCCGACGTCGCCTGCAACCCCGCCAGGGGCGCGGGGAACTGCGCGAGCGACCACGACGGGCCCGCACCCGAAAACGCACCTCCGCAACCCACGACCTCAGGGGCGCGGGGAACTGCGCGGCCAGCCGCCACGCGCCCGCAGCCGAGAGCGCTCAGCGGGCTCGTTGGGAGCGCCAGGCCAGGTATGCCGCCGAAGTGACGGCCGCCGCTCGGACCACCCAGGGCCAGGTCTCGGTGAGGGCGGCGGACATGTGGCCGTGGGTGATCGGGGCGCCCCAGCGCCCGGTGTCGCGGCCCCACAGCCACAGCAGGCCGCCGGCCACCGCCGCGCCCGGCAGGACCATCACCGCCCACTTGGTCTCGGCCGGGGTCAGCCGACGGGAGCCGTAGGCGATCGCCCAGCCCAGCAGCAGCGCGAACCAGTTGCCGAGCACCGCCCCGACGACCAGCGCGGCGGCGGCCAGCAGCAGGAGGGGGTTGGACCAGCCGGCGGCGGGGGCCGGCAGCAGCCGGCGGGAGGCGACGGCACCCTCGGCCGCCGCAGCCGACCCGCGTCGGAACAGGCCCCGGCGCGGCACCGCCACCGGCTCGGCCTCCGTGGGCTTCTCCTCCTTCTCGGCCACCTCGCGCGGCGGACGCCTCAGCAGTTCCGGGATCTCGACGCCCCCGACGAACCCGGGCACCTGGTCGATCTCCCCGAGGGGCAGCGTGCCGGAGCCACCGAGCCGCCACCAGTCGGGCGAGGCCACGCTGTCGCCCAGCTCGTGCGCGGCGGCGAGATGCGGCGGAGCCGTCGGCTCGGGCGGGGCGGGGGTGGCCGGCGGGCGGGGCCGCGGGACCACCCGGCGCAGGCCCTTCGGCCGCTCCGGCGCCGGCCGTTCCCGCGCCGGTCGTTCGCGTGTCGGCGGTTCCGGCTGGGCGGGGACGGAGGTGGAGGGCGCCACCAGGCCACCGCTCCCGGCGGTGCCCCTGCCGCCCGCCGCCTCGACCACGTCGTCCGGGCTGCCCAGGTGGTCCAGGATGCGCCGCACCGCGTCCGGCGAGTCCACGGTCGTCCGGGACCGCTGCCGGTCGATCTCGTTGCGCAGCTCCGAGACCAGCCGCATCCGGGTGCCCGAGGGCAACTGCCGCTGCTGGGCGATGTCCCCGACGCGGGACAGATACTCGTAGACGACCTGGTCGCTCTCAATCCCCACGGGACCCCTCCGGGGTGCGCCGACTGATACCCCGCTGAGGACCGTACCGTCTCCGGCCGGACAGGGTTGTCCGCTACCGTTGGCCGGATGAGCCAAGAGGCCCACTCAGCCCCCCGCTCCCTCGCCGAAGCGCTCCGCTCCCGGGACGACGCCTCGCTGGGCGCGCTGCTGCGCAGCCGTCCGGACCTCATCACCCCGGTCCCCACCGACCTCACGCAGCTCGCCACCCGCGCCGGCACCCGGGCCTCGGTGCTGCGCGCCCTGGAGCGCCTGGACCGGTTCGCGCTGCAGACGGCGGAGGCCCTGGCCGTGGCCCCGGACCCGGCGCCGTACCCGACGCTGCTCGGGCTGATGGCCGGGGACGCGGGGGACGAGACCGTGGCCGCCGCGCTGCCACGTGCCGTCGCCACCCTGCGCGAACAGGCCCTGGTGTGGGGGGACGACGAGCGGCTCCGGCTCGTGCGCACCGCCCGGGAACTGCTCGCGCCGTCGCCGCAGCACCCCTCCCCGACCGGTCTCGGGCCGACCGTGCAGGAGGCCACCTCGGGCATGTCGCCGGGCCGTATCCAGGAGATCGTGGCGGCGGCCGGGCTGCCCTCGACGCACGACTCGGTGTCCGCCGTGGCCGCGCTGACCGGCCTGTTCGGCCGGCGCAGGAAGATGGCCAAGCTGCTCGCCGGCGCCCCCGACGCGGCCCGCGAGGTGCTGGGCCGGCTGGTCTGGGGTCCGCCCTACGGCCAGGTCACCGCCGACCCGGCCGCCCATCTGCGCTGGCTGCTGGACCGGGGCCTGCTGCTGCCGACCGCGCCCGGCACGGTCGTCCTGCCCCGCGAGGTCGCCCTGCACCTGCGCGAGGGCCGCGCGCACCGGACGCCCGAGCCGCTGCCGCCCGCCGTGGAACCGGCCGCCGCGCACAGCCCCCAGGTGGTGGACGCGACGGCGGCCGGGCAGGCCTACACCGCGCTGGCCACCGTCGAGGAGCTGCTGAAGGACTGGGACGAGGGCGGTCCGGCGGTGCTGCGGGCCGGGGGTCTGAGCGTGCGCGACCTGAAGCGGACCGCCGTCGCCCTCGACGCGTCCGAACCCGTCGCCGCGTTCTGGGTCGAGCTGGCCTACGCGGCCGGGCTGCTGGCCTCCGACGGCGAGGCCGACGAGCGGTACGCCGCCACCCCCGTCTACGACGAGTGGCTGGAGCGGCCCCCCGCCGAACGCTGGGGTCTGCTCGCGGAGACCTGGCTGTCCGGCACCCGCACCCCGGGGCTGGTCGGCGGCCGGGACGCCAAGGACCGGGCGCTCTCCGCGCTCGGCCCCGGCCTGGACCGCTCGGCCGCGCCCGAGGTACGGCACCGGGTGCTGACCCTGCTGGCCGCGCTCGCGCACGGCACCGCCCCGGACACCGAGTCGGTCCTGGCCCGGCTGCGCTGGGAACGCCCCCTGCGCGGATCCCGGCGCGAGGACGACCCGCGCTCCCGGCTGGCCCGCTGGACCCTGGCGGAGGCGGAGCTGCTGGGCGTGACCGGACGCGGCGCCCTGTCCGCCCACGGCCGGGCCCTGCTCGGCGCGCCACCGGCCCCCGCGGTGACCGCGCCGGCGACGGCCGACGACGCTGCGACCGGCCCCGGCGACAAGCTTCCCGTGCACCACCACCGGGCACCCGCCCACGCCCCCGTCCTCGCACCCCTCTCCCCCGCCGACCAGGCCGTGGCCACCGGCGCGGCGGTACGGCTGCTCGCCCCGCTGCTGCCCGAACCGCTGGACCACGTGCTGCTCCAAGCCGACCTGACGGCGGTCGCGCCGGGCCCGCTGGAACGGCCGCTCGCCGACATGCTCGGGGTGCTCGCCGACGTCGAGTCCAAGGGCGGCGCGACCGTCTACCGCTTCACCCCCGCCTCCGTACGCCGCGCCCTGGACGCCGGGCGCACCGCCACCGACCTGCACGCCTTCCTCGCCGAGCACTCCCGCACCCCGGTACCGCAGCCGCTGGCCTACCTGATCGACGACGTGGCCCGCAAGCACGGCCGGCTGCGAGTCGGCGCGGCCTCGGCCTACGTGCGCTGCGACGACGACGCGCTGCTGAACGAGATTCTCGCCGACAAGCGCGGCGCCGCCCTGCGCCTGCGCCGTCTCGCCCCGACCGTGCTGGCCACCCAGTCCGACCCGGCGGCGCTGCTGGAGGGGCTGCGCGCCCTGGGCTACGCGCCGGCCGCCGAGTCCGCCGAGGGCGATGTCGTCATCACCCGGGCGCACGCCCACCGCACCCCGCCGCGCACCGCCCCCGAGCCGGTGCCGGACGGGCCCCCGCCGCCCGACGGCATCCTGCTCGCGGCGGCCATCCGCGCGATCCGGGCCGGCGACCTGGCCGCCACCACCCCACGCAAGGACACCGGCGCCCCCGCGGCCTCCGGCGAACTGCCGCGCACCTCCTCCGCCGAGACCCTGGCCACCGTGCAGGCCGCCGTCCTCACCGGCGAGTCCCTGTGGATCGGCTACGTCAACGCCGAGGGCACCGCCAGCCAGCGCGTCATCGCCCCGATCCGGGTCGAGGGCGGCTTCGTGACGGCGTACGACCACACGGCCGACGAGGTCCGCACCTACCCCCTGCACCGGATCACGGGCGTCGCCGAACTGGCCGACGACTGACGGCACCGGCCACTCCTCAGCAGTCCCGGACCGGTGCGTCCGCGGGCAGGCCGAAGTGGGTGCGGGCCGCGCGCTCCAGGCCGGCGGAGTCCATCGGCTCCTCCACCGCGTACCCGGCGGCCCGGCCGAAGTGCGCCTGGGTCCGGCTCGCGTTCCCGGCGCCGTCCGGTGCCTCCTCGCGGGCCGGCAGCCGGTAGCCGCCGTCCGCCTTCCGGGCCAGCCGCACCACCTGGGGCACCTGCTCGCCACCGCACCCCACCAGGGCGCCCCCGCGCACCCCGTACTCGACGCACAGCGTGTCGACGTCCGCCCACACCTCGGTGCCGTGCTCGCGCAGCGCGAGCGGCTCGGCCCGGCAGAACCAGCGGGCGCCGAGGCCGGGGTGCGTCCCGCCGTATCCGGAGCCCCGGTTCCCCGCTTCGAGCCCGGCCTCCAGCACCGGCCGTATCCCGCTCCACAGCCGGGCGTCGACCTGCCGGCCGGCACCGGTGTCCGCCGGCCACTTCGCCCAGGCCCCGGTGGCGGCCAGCACCACGAGGGCGCCCACCCCGACGGCCCATCTGCCCAGTGACATCCCTGCCCCCTCGTCCTCCCCCCGGACAAGACCCGCGAGAGAGGGTGGAGGTTGCGCGGGCCCCTTGTTCGCCGAGCCCCCGGTGATCGTCCGCCGATGAGGCACACTGGACGTTTGACCGGGCGCGGAATGCGCGGAAGGGAAGTGCGTAGGTGAACGGTCCTCTCATCGTCCAGTCCGACAAGACCCTGCTCCTGGAAGTCGACCACGAGCGGGCCGACGAGTGCCGTCGGGCCATCGCGGTCTTCGCCGAGCTGGAGCGGGCCCCGGAGCACATCCACACCTACCGGGTGACGCCGCTCGGTCTGTGGAACGCGCGGGCGGCCGGGCACGACGCCGAGCAGGTCGTGGACGCGCTCGTGCAGTTCAGCCGGTACCCGGTGCCGCACGCGCTGCTCGTGGACATCGCCGACACGATGGACCGCTACGGGCGGCTCACCCTCAGCAAGCACCCCGCGCACGGCCTGGTGCTCACCACCACCGACCGGCCGGTCCTGGAGGAGGTGCTGAAGTCCAAGCGGATCGCCCCGCTGGTCGGCGCCCGCATCGACCCGGACACGGTCGCCGTGCACCCCTCCGAGCGCGGGCAGATCAAGCAGACCCTGCTCAAGCTGGGCTGGCCCGCCGAGGACCTCGCCGGATACGTGGACGGCGAGGCGCACCCGATCGAGCTGCTGGAGGACGGCTGGAACCTCCGGCCGTACCAGAAGCAGGCCGTGGAGAACTTCTGGCACGGCGGCAGCGGTGTCGTCGTCCTGCCCTGCGGCGCCGGCAAGACGCTGGTCGGCGCCGGGTCGATGGCGCAGGCCAAGTCGACCACGCTGATCCTGGTCACCAACACCGTCTCCGCCCGGCAGTGGAAGCACGAGCTGGTGAAGCGGACCACGCTCACCGAGGAGGAGATCGGCGAGTACAGCGGGACGAAGAAGGAGATCCGGCCCGTCACCATCGCCACCTACCAGGTCCTCACCACCCGGCGGAAGGGCGTCTACCCGCACCTGGAGCTGTTCGACTCCCGGGACTGGGGTCTGATCGTCTACGACGAGGTGCATCTGCTTCCCGCTCCTGTCTTCAAGTTCACCGCCGACCTCCAGGCCCGGCGCCGGCTGGGACTCACCGCCACCCTGGTCCGGGAGGACGGCCGCGAGTCCGACGTGTTCTCGCTGATCGGGCCCAAGCGCTTCGACGCCCCCTGGAAGGAGATCGAGGCGCAGGGCTACATCGCACCCGCCGACTGCGTCGAGGTCCGGGTCAACCTCACCGACTCCGAGCGGCTCGCCTACGCCACCGCCGAGACCGAGGAGAAGTACCGCTTCTGTGCCACCACCGCCACCAAGCGGAAGGTGACGGAGGCGCTGGTGCGCCGGTTCGCCGGGCAGCAGATCCTCGTCATCGGGCAGTACATCGACCAGCTGGACGAGCTGGGCGAGCACCTCGGCGCCCCGGTGATCAAGGGCGAGACGTCCAACGCCCAGCGCGAGAAGCTCTTCGACGCCTTCCGTGAGGGCGAGATCAGCGTGCTCGTCGTCTCCAAGGTCGCCAACTTCTCCATCGACCTGCCCGAGGCGACCGTCGCCATCCAGGTGTCCGGCACCTTCGGCTCCCGGCAGGAGGAGGCCCAGCGGCTCGGCCGGGTGCTGCGCCCGAAGGCCGACGGACACCAGGCGCACTTCTACTCGGTCGTCGCTCGCGACACCCTCGACCAGGACTTCGCCGCGCACCGCCAGCGCTTCCTGGCCGAGCAGGGCTACGCCTACCGGATCGTGGACGCCGACGACATCCTCGCCGAGGGCACCGGCTGAGCCGTCGCGAGCGCCGCGCCCGCCAGCAGGGCGAGGCCCAGCAGCGGGTACGGCGACGCGAGCGGCTGCTGCCACCACGGCAGCCGCAGGTCGCGGTCGCCCTGGTGGGGCACCAGCCACAGGGTGCGGGCCGTGAACACCGCCGCGGTGAGGGCCGCGAGCAGCGTCCGGCGTTCGGCGAGCAGCACCGCCAGCAGCGGCACGCACCACACCCAGTGGTGGGACCAGCTGATCGGGCAGACCAGCAGGGCCGTGCCCGCGGTGAGCGGGACGCCGTACCGGTCCGCGCCCGAGCGGGCCGCCAGCCACAGCCCCGCCACCCCCACGGCCACCGCCGGAACCGCCCAGGCCGGCCCCGGCGCCGGGTCGTGCAGGACCCGGGCCAGCAGCCCCCGCAGGGACTGGTTGTCCACGATCCACCCCTTGCCGACGTGCCCGGTCTCGAACAGCCGCCGGGTCCAGAACTCGACGCTCGCCGAGGGCAGCGGCAGGGCGCCGAGCAGGACCGTGCCCGCGAAGGCCGCCGTCGCCGTGGCCGCCTCCCGCATCCGCCCCGTCAGCAGCAGGTACGGCACGAAGACGGCCGGGGTCAGCTTCACGCCGGCCGCGATGCCGAGGGCCACCCCGCGTCCCCGGGCGGTCGGGGGGCGGGTGAGGTCCCACAGCACCAGGCAGGTCACGGCCAGGTTGATCTGTCCGAACAGCAGGGTCTGGAAGACCGGTTCCAGCCACAGGGCGAGGGCCGTGGCCGTGCACAGGGCGGGCAGGGCGATCGTGCGGCCGGCCAGCCGGGCGGAGAGGGCGATCAGCCACGCGAGCAGGAGCGCGTTGCCCGCGAGGAAGATCGCCTTCAGCAGCGGCAGCGGGAGCCAGGAGGCCGGGACGAAGAGGATCGCCGCGAAGGGCGGATAGGTGGCGGGGAGGTGCCACCGGGTGACCGTGAAGCCGTACAGATCGGTGCCGTGGGCCACGGCGGCGCCCTCGGCGCGGTAGACGAGGAGGTCGGCCATGGGTGCGCCGCGCAGGACGCACAGCGTGGTGAAGCCGGCGAGGGAGAGGGCGAGCAGGGGGAGTGAGAGGGACGGGGAGAGAGTGAGGGTGAGGAAGCGGGCGCGGGTGGGTGGGAGCCGGGCAGGGCCGGTGGCCGACAGGGCAGGCAGCGCCGTCCGTTTCCGCACGGACGCGACCCTATGCGGTCACCCGCGGCGTATGCCCGCCTCCTCGCCGTACTCACCGAGGATCACGACACCGAACGCGGCCTCCGCGAACACCTTGACGGCGCGCAGGGCGTTGCCCAGGAGGTGACGAGGGGGGTCGACCACGGCGGTGGCACCCGACGGGGGACGACCGGAAGCTGGTTGGAAGGTTGCGGCGCTCATGACTCCATGGTGGAACTTCGGGCGGCAGAGGGGTATCGGTCTCCGGGTCCAATTCCGGGGCCATTCCTCTGCGCCTGCGGGTGGAGCCGGCCGCTACACCGCCCGGTCCCCGTCCCCTAGGGGTCGCGCGGCCCGCGGCTACCCGGCCGTAAATCCATTGGCTTTCCGCGCCGCCCCTCACCTAAGATCTCCGCTCTTGCCCGCCTCCCTCCCGGAGCGCCGCCGCCCGGCCGGAAACCGGACGGCACCGTCGTCACAGCCGCGCAGCAGGCCCCACGGAGGCACCCCCTTGTCCATGCCCGCCCAGGACACGCCCGTACACGGCCCGACCGGCCACGACCCGCTCGACGACCCGCTCGACGACCCCAAGGGCCCGCTGTCCCGAGAGCGCTCCCACCTCGCCGCCTCCCGTTCCGCCCTGCGTGCCATGCGCGAGGACGTCGAGGCGCTGGACATCCGTGACGTCACCGCGAACTGGGTGAACGCCGAGGTGCTCTCCCGCCAGATCGAGGAGCGCGTCAAGGCCCTCGCCGACCTCAGCCACACCCCCCTCTTCTTCGGGCGGCTGGACTACCTGCACGCGCCCGGCGCCGAGCAGGCCGAGGGGGCCGGGGGCGAGCAGTTCTACATCGGGCGCCGGCACGTGCACGACGCCGGCGGCGACCCGATGGTCATCGACTGGCGCGCGCCGGTCTCGCAGCCGTTCTACCGGGCGTCCAGGAAGGACCCGATGGACGTCGGGCTGCGCCGCCGCTTCGGGTACACCGGCGGCGAGCTGACCGCCTACGAGGACGAGCACCTGTCCGACCCGGCGGAGGCGGCCACCACCAGCAAGCTGCTCCAGCGGGAGATCGAGCGCCCGCGCGTCGGCCCGATGCGGGACATCGTCGCCACCATCCAGCCCGAGCAGGACGAGATCGTCCGCAGCGGACTCGGCGGCACGGTGTGCGTGCAGGGCGGTCCGGGCACCGGGAAGACGGCCGTCGGCCTGCACCGGGTGGCGTACCTGCTGTACGCGCACCGGGAGCGGCTGGCCCGCACCGGGACCCTGGTCATCGGGCCGAACCGGTCCTTCCTGCACTACATCGAGCAGGTGCTCCCGGCGCTCGGCGAGCTGGCCGTGGCGCAGGCCACCGTGGACGACCTGGTCGGGCACGTGGAGGTGCGCGGCGCGGACGACGCCGCCGCCGCGGTCGTCAAGGGCGACGCCCGGATGGCCGAGGTGCTGCGCCGGGCCCTGTACTCCCACGTGCGTATCCCCACCGAGCCGGTCGTGGTGGTGCGCGGCTCCCGGCGCTGGCGGGTCCCGGCACACGAACTGGAGGAGCTGGTACGGGAGTTGCTAACCCGCGATATCCGGTACGGCGCCGCCCGCGAGGCCCTGCCACAGCGGATCGCGCACGCGGTGCTGGTGCGGATGGAGCGGGCCGGGGAGGCGCCGGACGACCGGGTGCAGGACGCGGTGGCCCGCAACAGCGCGGTGAAGGCGGCCGTCAAGGAGAGCTGGCCGCCCGTCGACCCGGCCAAGCTGGTGCTGCGGCTGCTGACGGACGCGGACTTCCTCGCCGAGCACGCGGACGGGATCCTGAGCGAGGACGAACGGAAGACGATCCTGTGGGCGAAGCCCGTGCGGAGCGTCAAGTCGGCCAAGTGGTCCCCGGCGGACGCGGTGTTGATCGACGAGGCCACCGACCTGGTCCAGCGCACGCACTCGCTCGGCCATGTGGTGCTGGACGAGGCGCAGGACCTGTCCCCCATGCAGTACCGGGCCGTCGGCCGGCGCTGCACCACCGGCAGCGCGACCGTCCTCGGCGACCTGGCGCAGGGCACCACCCCGTGGGCGACCCGGAGTTGGGACGAGGCGCTGGCCCACCTGGGCAAGCGGGACGGCCACATCGAGGAGCTGACGGCCGGTTTCCGCGTCCCCACCGACGTCATCGCCTACGCCTCCCGGCTGCTGCCGCACATCGCGCCCGGCCTCGCCCCCGTCGCCTCGGTCCGGGAGAACCCGGGCTTCTTCGAGGTCCGGGACGGCAGCGGGACGGCCGAAGTCATCGCCGCCTGCGAGGAGTTGCTGCGCCGCGAGGGCTCGACCGGTCTGATCGCCGCCGACGCCCGCGTCCCGGCGCTGGCCGAGGCCCTCGCCGCCGCCGGGATCGGTCATCTGGCGCCGGGTGAGGAGACCACCCGCGAGACCCGCCTCACCCTGGTCCCGGCCTCGCTCGCCAAGGGCCTGGAGTACGACTACGTGGTCCTGGACGAGCCGCGGGCGGTGGTGGACGGCGAACCGGACGAACGCACCGGGCTGCGCCGCCTGTACGTGGCGCTGACCCGCGCGGTGTCCGGCCTGATCGTCACGCACGCGGCGCCGCTGCCGAGGGAACTGGCCGAGTAAGGGGCGGGCGGCGCCGGGGGGCCGAGTAGGGTGCGGTGCCGGTCAGACGACCGGTGACCGAGCAGATCCCCTCCGAGAGGCCCCAGTTGAGCACGCCGCCGCCACCGCACCCCGGGTACCGGCACCCCGGGTACCAGCACCAGCCGATACCGGGGCCGTATCCGCCGGTGCCCGGGCCGTACCAACAGCCGTACGCGCCCTATCAGTTGCCGTATCAGTATCAGTACGGCGCCCCGCCGCCGGCGGCCTGCCAGCTGTGCGGGGCGGTGCCCGCCGCGCCGGTGACGGTGCGCGGGCACCAGGGCATGGTGGTGGTGATGCGGTTCCTGCGGCGGCAGGGCATGTTCTGCCGGCCCTGCGCGCTGGCCGTGTTCCGTCAGATGCAGGCCGACACCCTGGTCCAGGGCTGGTGGGGGCCGCTGTCGGTGGTGATCACACCGTTCACCCTGCTGGCCAACCTTGGCGCGCTGGCCGCGATCCGCCGGATTCCGGCGCCGGTCGCCGCCGGGCACCGGCCGCCGCTGGACCCGGGCAAGCCGGTGTTCAGGCGACCGCAGGGCATCATCGCGCTGATCCCGCTGGGCCTGGTCGCACTGGTGGTGCTCGCCGTGCCCGTGCTGCTGGTCATCGGCCTGGTGGCCGGTCCCGGCGACGGTTCGCCGGCGCTGACGGTCGGCTCCTGCGCCCGCAACGACGCCGACTGGCCGGAGCAGGACCTGAGCCCCGAGCCGTGCGGTTCGGCCGCCGCCCAGTACCGCGTGCTGGACCCGGACGACGACTCCTGCCCGGCCGGGGCCTACATCGCCTACCCCGAGTACAGCGCGACCGGCGAGCGGTCCCTCTGCCTCAAGCCGCTGAGGGACTAGCGTCCGTCAGGTGGTGACGGTGGCGACGGGGTCGACGCCATAGGTGCGGGCGTAAGCGTTCTCGGTGCCGACGAGGAGGTCGACGACCTCGAAGTAGCGGTCCCAGAAAGGGGTTTCGCGCAGCGCGTCGACGAGGAGCTGGTAGGCCTGGTGGTCGTCGGCCTCCCACACCCACACGTCGGTGACGCGGGCGGAGTAGAACTCGGTGTCGTAGAAGCGTGACCGCACGCCCTTGGTCTTGGCCTCGATGACCGGCAGGACCTGGGTGGTGAAGGCGTCGATACGCTGCTGGACGCTCAGGGCGAGCCATTCCTGCGTGGTCTTGACCAGCATGAACGCGGTGACCGGCGGAGCGGTTGGCGTAGTGGACATGGGGTTCCTCCGATGGGTGTCGCGGTTCCGGGACTCAGGAGAGACGGTCCCGGGGTTCAGGAGAGACGGTTCCGGGGTTCAGGAGCGGACGGCGGGCTTGAGGGTCTGGGCGCACCAGTGCTCGAAGTCGGTGGGCGAGGCGGTGTCAGGGGTGCGGGTGACGCCGGCGTCGAGGCCTTCGTCCTTGGCTCGCTTCATGTCGACGATGCCCTGGACGAACGTCTTGTCGAGGCCGTAGCCGACGAGGGTGGTGTACAGCTCGTCGAGCGGCTGGTGCGCGTAGCGGACGGGGCGGCCGAGCTGTTCGGTCATGATGCGGGCCAGGTCGTTCGGGGACAGGTCCCGCGGTCCGAGGACCGGGACGCTGCCGGTGCCGGTCCACGAGCGGTCCAGCAGCAGGCTCTCGGCGGCTGCCGCGATGTCGGCGGCGGCGACGAGCGGGGCCTTGCGGTCGGGGTCGACAAAGTCGGTGAAGACGCCGTTCTCGCGGATCGAGTCGGCCTCCTCCAAGAGGTTCTCGAAGAACGACGGGTTGGCCAGGGCGCGGTAGGCGGCCCCGCTGCCGGCGAGGAGGTCGTCCAGGGCGAGGGAGGTGGTGACCAGGCCGGCGCGGTCGGCGAGCGGGGTGCCGCGGCCGAGCGCGGAGACGCCGACGACATGGCCGACACCGTGCTTGGCGAGTGCGTCGACGGCGGGGCGGGAGAAGGTCAGGTACGCGTCGTGCGGGGTCAGGGCGGCGTCCGGGGGGACCAGCCAGAAGACGGCGTCCGCGCCGGCGAAGGCCCGGTCGACGGTCTCGGCGTCCCCGTGCGAGCCGGTGACCACCTCGACGCGGTCGCGCGCGCCGGCCGGCAGCCGGGCCGGGTCGCGCACGATCACGCGCAGTTCCTCGCCCGCGGCGGGGGCGGACTCCAGGAGCCGGGAGAGCAGGTGACGGCCGATGTTCCCGGTGGGAGCGGTGATGACGATCATGAATACCTCGCTGGACGTGCCGTTCGGTTACGTCCGTCATCCTGCTGAGGGCCGCTGTGCTGCCACAATGGGAACTTCGGCACGGAATCATTGACTGAAATGGAATAACGCTGGTGAGCAGCCCTGATCCGGTCATCGACGCCAATCTCGCCATCGCGCTTGACGCTCTGCTGACCGAGCACAGCGTGACCCGCGCCGCCGCGCGTCTGCACACCTCACCGGCCGCCATGAGCCGCACCCTCGCCCGGCTGCGCCGCGTCCTCCAGGACCCCCTCCTGGTCCGGGCGGGACAGGCCATGGTCCCCACCCCGCGTGCCCAGGCGCTGCGCGAGGAGGCCGCCGCGGTGGTCCGCAGTCTCGGCGCGCTGCTCAGTCCCGGTGCGAGCGTCGACCCCGCCGGTCTGCGCGGCACCTTCACCCTCCAGGCCGCGGATCTGGTCGGTGCGGCGCTGGCCCCCGGGCTGCTGGCACTGGGGCGGCGGGAGGCGCCGGGGGTCTCGTTCCGGATCCGGGCCGAGGAACTGGAGGCCGGGCCCGCGCTGCGTGACGGCCGGATCGACCTGGAGATCGGCGCCATCGACCACGTGGACCCGGAGACACAGGTCGAGGAGTTGGCCAACCTCCGCATGGTGGCGGCCGTCCGGGCCGGCCATCCGCTCACGGAGGGCACGCTGACCCCGGCCCGGCTCGCCGCCGCCCGGCACGTCGCCGTCAGCCGCCGCGGCCGGTTCAGCGGCCCGCTGGACACCGCGCTGGCCGAGCACGGCCTCCGGCGGCGGGTCGACGTCGTCCTTCCCGGGCACCTGGCCGCGATGACCCTCGCCGCCCGCAGCGACGTGGTCTGCCTCGTGCCCGCCGCGCTCCCCGGCGCCGCCCCGTCGCCCCTCACCCACGACGCCGACGCCCTCGGCCTGCGCCTCCTCGACATCCCCCTGACGCTGCCGCCCCTGACCATCGGCATGGCCTGGCACCCCCGGCACACGGCGGACGGTGCCCACCGCTGGCTCCGCTCCGCCGCCCGCCGAGCGCTCCGCACCCCCACGGCCGAGGCCGGCGACCCCGGGTGACACCACCCGCCGGACGCACCGCACCCCAACAGCCGAGGTCAACGGCCCTGAGTGACACCGCCCGCCGGGCACTCCGCACCCCAACAGCCGAGGTCAGCGCCCCCGAGTGACACCGCCCGCCCGGCGAACGCGCACTCGCCACGCACCACCGCACCCGTCACACAACACCCGACAGACTCGGCCACCCCACCACCGCACCCGTCACACGACACCCGACAGACGCGGCCACCCCACCACCGCACCCGCCCGGCGCACGCGCACTCGCCGTGCACCACCGCACCCGTCAGGCGACACCCGACGGACTCGGGGCCACCTCCGCGTCCAGCAAGGCCCGCCACTCCGCCACCGCCGCCGACGCGACCGGGCCCGACCAGCCCTCGGGGCGGGCCGCGCCGCCGATGTGGAAGGCGTCGATGCCCGCGTCGAGCAGGGACGGGACGTGGTCGAGGCGGAGGCCGCCGCCGACCAGGACCGTCTGGTCGTAGCCGGGCTCGCCGCGCCGGCCGGCCTCGGCGAGCAGGGTCGGCAGGCCGCTGTCCACGCCGGTGGCGGAGCCGGCCGTGAGGTAGGTGTCGAGGCCGGGCAGGCCCGCGAGCCGCCTGCGCAGCGCGGCCCGGTCGGCGGCCCGGTCGATGGCCCGGTGGAAGGTCCACGGGCAGCCGTCCAGCGCGCCGACGACCCGCTCCACCGCCGCCAGGTCCACCGCGCCGTCGGCGTCGAGGAAGCCGAGCACGAACTGGTCGGCGCCGGCCGCGCGCAGCTCGCCCGCGATGCCGACGAGCCGGTCCACGTCACCGGCCGCGAACCCGTCGGCCAGCCGGAGCATCACGCGCAGGTCGATGTCCACGGCCGCCCGGACGCCGGCGACGGTGGCCGGGTCGGGGGTGAGCCCGTCGGCCGCCATCTCGGTGACCAGCTCCAGCCGGTCCGCGCCTCCGGCCTGGGCGGCGACCGCGTCCTCGGCGTCGAGAGCGATCACCTCCAGGACTGCACGCTTGCTCATGGCTCCCCATTCGGTCGGCGTCCGCACACTCTTGCGCATACAGGTCTAGTCCAATTCAAGAGTACGCTGCCCAGTCCCGCCCCCGGTCACGCCTCAGCCGAAGATGTTCAGCTCCGCCTCCCGCGCCCCGGCCAGCTCGTACGCCGCGCCGTTCAGCGGACGCCCCGCGTACAGCCGTACGAGGGTGGGCGCGTCCCCGATGAAGCGCACGGGCGGGCCGGAGGCCGTCGGGGCGCCGAGCCGCAGCGGTTCGTCCACGTCGTCCAGGTCGGCGTGCAGGGACAGGTGCGCCTGCTCCCGGGTGACCCACGCCAGCAGCGCCAGCGCGTCCGGCAGCCCGGCACCGCCGTACGCGCCGGGCTCGCCGAAAACGTCCCGTACGTCCCCCGCGTGCACCCACTCCCCCAGCGCGATCATGTCGAGCCGCCCGTCCCACGCGGCGATCACCGGCCCGGCCTCGGTCATCCCGCGCTCCAGCTCGTCCACCACCCGGGCGTTGGTCCACTCCGCGCGCTCGGCGATGTCCCGCTCGTTGGACTCGGGCGAGAAC
Source organism: Streptomyces pyxinicus (assembly GCF_024753135.1). Taxonomy (GTDB): domain Bacteria; phylum Actinomycetota; class Actinomycetes; order Streptomycetales; family Streptomycetaceae; genus Streptomyces; species Streptomyces pyxinicus. Next base: position 367,850 of record NZ_JANUGP010000002.1, read on the forward strand.
ACGCCCGGCTCGTACCGGCTCTCCACCACCCGCAGCAGCGCGGCCGAGCAGTGCGCCAGCACGTCCCGTACCGTCCACCCCGGACAGGCGGCGGCCGGCCGCGCGAAGTCCGCGTCCGGGCGGGAGCGCAGCAGCGGTATCAGCGCCTTCCGCTCGATCTCCAGGAGCCGGCCGGGCAGTTGGGGGTCGCGAGGTACGCGTACGTCATCGGTCATGGCGCCACGCTAGGCCGACACGGACCGGCCCGACAGGGCGCCTGCCGGCCGGGCTCGGGCCGCCGCGCGACCGGCGCCGGTGAAGAATGGACGCATGGCCGATCTCGACGCCCTGCGTCTCCGCTTCGTCCGCGCGCTTGAGGCAGCCCGCGCCTCCACCGGGGGCCCCGACCCGACGCCGTACGCCGACAACCTGCTCGTCCGCTGGCAGGAGCCGCAGCGCCGCTACCACACGGTGGCCCACCTGACCGCCGTCCTGGACCGGATCGACGTGCTGCGGGAGTACGCCGCCGACCCGGACGTGGTGCGGCTGGCCGCCTGGTTCCACGACGCCGTCTACCTGCCCGACCGCTCCGAGAACGAGGAGCGCTCCGCGCGGCTGGCCGAGCGCGCGCTGCCGGAGGCGGGCATGCCGGACGCGGTGACCGCCGAGGTGGCCCGGCTGGTCCGGCTGACCGTGACGCACGACCCGGCCGACGACGACCGCGACGGCCAGGTGCTGTGCGACGCCGACCTCGCGATCCTGGCCGCGCCCCCGTCGGCGTACGCCGTCTACACCGCCGAAGTGCGCGAGGAGTACCACTTCGTGCCCGGCGACGCCTTCCGGCAGGGGCGCGCGGCGGTCCTGCGCCAACTCCTGGAGCTGCCACGGCTGTTCCGCACTCCCTACGGGCGGGAGCACTGGGAGGCCACCGCCCGCTACAACCTCGCCGGCGAGCTGGAAATGCTGTCGACCTGAGGGGGTACGGCCCCTAGGGTGCGCCCATGCGAGCAATCAGCGGGGACGACGTGAACAGGGCCGTGGCCGGGTGCCTGGCGGCCCTGCGACCAGCGGTGGACCGGGACTGGACGGAGGTCGGCGCGGGCGGTCTTGAGTGGGACTGCCATGCCACCGCCGTCCATGTGGCCGACGACCTGGTGGCCTACGCCGCCAACCTGGCCGGCCGGGCCCAGGACGCCTACGTGCCCTTCGAACAGCGGCTGGACGAGGGCACCGGCAACGCGGGCCTGCTCCAGGTGATCGAGGCGACCGGCGCGCTGCTCGCCGCCGCCGTCGACACCGCCCCGCCCGGTGTCCGCGGCTTCCACAACTACCCCTTCGGCAGCGCCGACCGCCACGGCTTCGCGGCGATGGGCATCGCCGAAGTGCTGCTGCACACCCATGACATGGCCGAGGGGCTCGGCCTCGCGTACAAGCCCGCCGAGGAGTTGGCGGAGTCCGTGCTGTCCTGGCTCTTCCCGCATGTGCAGCCGGGGCCCGAGGCCTGGCCGACGCTGCTGTGGGCCACCGGGCGCGGCGAACTGCCCGGCCGGGCCCCGGTCACCGAGTGGCGCTGGCGCAACAACCTCGTCATCCCCGCCGAGCGTCTCACCCTCACCGGGCTGCGCCCCGCCGTCGCCCGCGACCTGCGCCTCGGCGGCGACGGCGGCCTCGACTGGCCGGCGGGCGGCCCCTACGACGGCACCCGGGAGGCCGCCGGCCTGCTGGTCAAGGCGTACGAAGCGGGCGTCCACCGACCGGAGTTCGGCGTCTTCGCCCTGGTCCGGCACGCGGACGGCCGCGCGATCGGCGGCATCGGCTTCCACGGCGCACCCGACGAGGACGGCCGCGTGGAGATCGGCTACGACCTGGTGCCGGACGCCCGGGGCCAGGGCTACGCGACGGAGGCACTGCGGGCGCTGGCCGCGTGGGCGCTGGCCCGCGAGGACGTCACCTCGGTGTTCGCGACCGTCGAGCGGGACAACGCCCCCTCGCACGCGGTCGTCACCCGGGCCGGTTTCCGGCTGGTCAGCGAGGCCGGCGACGGCGGCGCGGAACTGGCCTACGAGCTGCGCGGCTGAGGAAGACGGCGGACACGCCTACGAACTCCGCCGCTGAAGAAGTCGGAAACCCGGCCTACGGCTCCCGAGTCCAAGCGCTCCCCTTGCGCCGCCGCAACCCCGCCGCCCGTAGCAGCCGCACCACCTCGCGGCTGCTGACCTCCACCGCCCCGGCGGCCACCGCGTCCCGGTACCGGTGCGCGGGCAGGTCGTAGTGGTCGCGTTCGAAGGCCCGCCTCGGCACGCCCAACGAGTCGGCGAACGCGCGGAGTTCGTCGTACGACACGTCGCTCACCAGATGCGACCACATGCGCCCGTGGCCGGGCCAGGTCGGCGGGTCGATGTAGAGGGTCACGAGGAGGCCGTCCCGCCGGTGGCCGAGCCCAGCGCGCCGACGGCGGCGACCTTCACGCCCGCCTGGTGGCACACCCAGTGCGGGTCGGGGCCCAGCTCCGGCTCCACCTCCAGGGCGTGCGGGTCGCCCGAGCCGCACACCGGGCACAGCGGCCAGCGGCCGTACCGCTCCAGCAGCGCGTCCTGCACGTCCTGGGCGACCAGACCGGCGACGTAGGCGGCGCCGTCCGGCCACTGCTCGACCCACCAGCGGCGCTGCGCCACCGACTCCTCGACCAGGGAGACCACGTCCGCGTCGGCGACCCCGCGCGCCATCAGGTCGGCGAGCACCAGGGCGCGCGCGGCGTGCAGGGTCTGCTCCAGGGGGCTGACGGGTTCCATGCCACCCATTGTGCGCACTCTTGACCCCGCCACCGAACCGAAAATATCTTTCATCCGTGACCCAGGACATGAAGGAAATTTTCGGCAGTCCGGGCGGCACGCTCGCCGCCAAGGTGCGTACCCTCGCCCCCTCCATGACCCGGTCCATGCAGCGCGTCGCGGAGGCGGTCGCCGCCGACCCGGCCGGCTGCGCCGCGCTCACCGTCACCGGCCTCGCCGAACTCACCGGCACCAGCGAGGCCACCGTCGTGCGCACCGCCCGGCTGCTCGGCTACCCGGGCTACCGCGACCTGCGCCTCGCCCTCGCCGGGCTCGCCGCGCAGCAGCAGTCGGGCCGGGCGCCCGCCATCACGACGGACATCGCGGTGGACGACCCCATCGCCGACGTGGTGGCCAAGCTGGCGTACGAGGAGCAGCAGACCCTCGCCGACACCGCCGCCGGGCTCGACACGGGCCAGTTGGACGCGGCCGTCGTCGCGCTCGCCGGGGCCCGCCGCACCGACGTGTACGGCATAGGGGCGTCCGGGCTCGTCGCCCAGGACCTCACCCAGAAGCTGCTGCGCATAGGGCTCATAGCCCACGCGCACAGCGACCCGCACCTCGCGGTGACCAACGCGGTGCAGCTGCGCTCGGGGGACGTGGCCATCGCGATCACCCACTCCGGCTCGACGGGGGACGTCATAGAGCCGCTGCGGGTGGCCTTCGAGCACGGGGCGACCACCGTCGCCATCACCGGCCGGCCCGACTCGCCGGTCACCCAGTACGCCGACCACGTGCTGACCACGTCCACCTCACGGGAGACCGAGCTGCGGCCGGCCGCGATGTCCTCGCGGACCAGCCAACTGCTCGTGGTGGACTGCCTGTTCGTGGGAGTGGCACAGCGTACGTACGACTCGGCGGCGCCCGCGCTGGCCGCGTCGTACGAGGCGCTGGCCCACCGGCACCGCACCAACCCCAGGTGAACGAACCGCAGGTGCCGTAAGAGCCTGCGCCCGAACCGGAGAGAGCCGCACCTCATGACCTCCCCTGACCTGCGCAGTCAGCTGGCCTCCCTGACCACCGAGGCCTTCCGTCCCGAGCTGGCCGGGATCGACCGGCTGTCCACCTTCGACATCGCCCGCCTGATGAACGGCGAGGACGCGGGCGTGCCCACGGCCGTCGCCGCCCAGCTCCCCCGGATCGCCGCCGCCGTCGACGCGGTGGCGGCCCGGATGGCCCGTGGCGGACGCCTGGTCTACGCCGGGGCCGGTACCGCCGGCCGGCTCGGCGTGCTGGACGCCTCCGAGTGCCCGCCCACCTTCAACACCGACCCCGCCCAGGTCGTCGGCCTGATCGCGGGCGGCCCCGAGGCGATGGTGACCTCCGTCGAGGGCGCCGAGGACTCCGCCGAGCTGGCCCGGCGCGACCTGGACGCCCTGAAGCTCGGCCCCGACGACACGGTGGTCGGCGTCTCCGCCTCCGGCCGCACCCCGTACGCCGTCGGCGCCGTCGAGCACGCCCGTGCGCTGGGCGCCCTCACGGTCGGCCTGTCCTGCAACGAGCACAGCGCGCTCGCGGCGGCGGCCGAGCACGGCATCGAGGTGGTCACCGGCCCCGAGCTGATCACCGGCTCCACCCGCCTCAAGGCCGGGACGGCGCAGAAACTCGTCCTCAACATGATCTCGACGATCACGATGATCCGGCTCGGCAAGACGTACGGGAACCTGATGGTCGACGTCCGGGCCTCCAACGACAAGCTGCGGGCCCGCTCGCACCGGATCGTGTCCCTGGCCACGGGTGCGGGGGACGACGAGATCGAGAAGGCGCTCACCGAGACCGGGGGCGAGGTGAAGCACGCGATCCTCACCCTGCTCGCCGGGGTGGACGGCCCGACGGCCGCCCGCCTTCTGGAGGAGACCGGCGGCCATCTGCGCGCCGCGCTGGCGCGGGCGGCCGGCTGACCCGCACGCTCGGGTCGTGCGCAACGACCCCGCCTCCCTCGCCACCGCCGTCCTCGCCCGGGTCGGCGGCCCGGCCAACGTCACCTCCGCCGCCCACTGCATGACCCGCCTCCGCCTCACCCTCGCCGACCCGACGGCCGCGGACCCGGACGCGCTGCGCTCCGTACCGGGCGTGCTCGGCGTGGTGGACGGCGGGGACGGCACCTGGCAGGTGGTGCTGGGGCCGGGCGTGGTGGCGGAGGTGACGGCGGAGGTGACGGCGGAGGTGGACCGCCGGAGGCCGGCGCGGGCACCCGGCGCCCCTTCCGCGCCCGGCTCGGCACTGAAGGAGGAACTCCGACGGCGCAACGCGACCCCCCTCAAAACGGCCCTGCGCCGGATCGCGAACGTCTTCGTCCCCCTCATCCCCGCCCTGATCGGCTGCGGCATCCTGGCCGGCCTCAACGGCCTCCTCCTGAACGCGGGGTGGCTGCCGGGCCTCACCCCGGCCCTGTCCGCCATCGCCTCGGCCTTCATGGCACTGATCGCCGTCTTCGTGGGCGTCAACACGGCGAAGGAGTTCGGCGGGACGCCGGTGCTGGGCGGGGCGGTGGCGGCGGTGGTCGTCTATCCGGGGGTGGCGAAGGTGACGGCGTTCGGGATGCACCTGGCGCCCGGCCAGGGCGGGGTGCTGGGCGCGCTCGCGGCGGCGCTGCTCGCCACCCGGGTGGAGAAGTGGTGCCGGGGCCGGGTGCCGGGCGCGCTGGACGTCCTGCTCACCCCCACGGTCACGGTCCTGGTCTCCGGCCTGGTGACGCTGTACGGCCTGATGTACGCGGCCGGCACGGTGGCCACCGCGATCGGCACGGGCGCCGACTGGCTCCTCGTACACGCGGGCGCGGTCGCCGGGCTGGTCCTCGGCGGCCTCTTCCTGCCGCTGGTCATGCTGGGCCTGCACCAGGCCCTGATCCCCATCCACACCACCCTCATCGAACAGCAGGGCTACACGGTCCTGCTCCCGCTGCTGGCGATGGCGGGCGCGGGCCAGGTCGGCGCGGCGGTCGCGGTGTACGTCCGGCTGCGCCACGACACGTCCCTGCGTACGACGATCAGGTCGGCCCTCCCGGCGGGCCTGCTTGGCGTCGGCGAACCCCTGATCTACGGCGTCTCGCTGCCCCTCGGCCGCCCCTTCCTGACCGCCTGCGCGGGCGGCGCGGCCGGCGGCGCCTTCATCGGCTTCTTCGCCACCCTGGGCACCCAGGTCGGCGCCACCGCCATCGGCCCCTCCGGCTGGGCCCTCTTCCCCCTCCTCACCGGCAACGCCGGCCCGGCCGCGACGATGGCGGTCTACGGCGGGGGTCTGCTGACGGGGTACGCGGTGGGCTTCGCGGCGACGTACTTCTTCGGGCTGACGGGCGTCGGAGACCGTCCTCACGAAGCACCATCGTCATAAGAGACCGTCCTCGCCGCTGATTGGTGCCGGCGAAGGCTGCTCCGGCGGCCGGCTCCGTCTGCAAGGCTATGACGATGACCATGAAGACCACGACGGAGTGGGAACGGCGGTGCGCCGCCCTGTGGGACACGTTCCAGGACCGCGATGCGGCGGAGTTCCGATCAGCGATGAGAACGTTGGCCGGCGAACTGCCGGAGGGGCACACCGTCGCCGCGTTCGAGCTGGCCTCCGCCTATGACGCGACCGACCTGGGCGAGCAGGCCGTTCCCCTCTACCGGCAGGCCCTGGACGGCGGCCTGCCCGGTGACCGTCGGCGCCAGGCGGTGGTCCAGCTCGCGAGTACGCTGCGTGCCCTCGGCGACCCGCGGACCAGTGCCGAACTGCTGCTAGCGGAGCGCGGGAGGACGTCGGACCACCTCGACGACGCGGTCACCGCTTTCCTCGCCCTGTCGTTGGTCGACCTCGGGCGCGAACGGGAGGCCGCAGCACTCGCCCTCGGCGCGCTCTCCCGTCATCTGCCGAGCTACAACAAGTCGCTCGCCCACTATGCCGCGGCTGTGGCCGAGCCCATCCCGAACGGCTGAGGAACGGGACCGGCGCCCAGGCGTCTCCCCTGACGAACTGACGGCTCCGTACACCGAGGCGGTGCACGGAGCCGTCCCAGTCCGCCCGGCCGTCAGGACATCGAGGTCGCCGGGGCGGGGTGTGCCACGCCCGGGGACTCCAGCACTTCGAGCACCGACTCCTCGGGCTTCTCCACGACCTCGCCCGGCGGCCGCAGCGCGCTCAGGTCCACCCACCGCAGCGTCGCCAGTGTCATCAGCACCGGCAGCGTCCCGCCCAGCACGAACAGGACCACGACGAACACGCGGCCCGATCCCACCCCCGCGATCACCGCCGACAGCGGTACGAGCGCCAGCGAGCCCAGCCAGTCGATGCTGATGACACGACCGCGCACCGCGCTCGGCACGGTCTGGATCAACGTCGACCAGTACACGTTGCCGACGGTCGAGAAGCAGCCGTACATCACGGCCATGGGAAGCAGCAGCCAGAACGACGGTACGAACACCATCACCGCGAGCGGCGCGGCACCCGCCGTCCAGGCGAGCAGCATCCAGCGGGCGTAGTTCTCGGGGGGTTTGCGCGCGCCGAGCACGATGGAGGCGACCACGGCCGCGATACCGGTCACCGCGATGAGCAGACCGTAGTCGCGGGCGTCGCCGCCGAGCCGGTCGCTGATGAGGAAGGGCAGGAGCACCTGCCGGGGACCGGACTGGAGCAGCAGCACCACGCCGGACCACACGATGAGCACCCACAACCACCGCTCCCCGAACAGGTAACGCAGCGCCTGCCGGTACGGGACGGGTTCGGCCGACCCGGTCTCCTCCTCGGACACGGGGCCGGCGGACCCGCTCGGCCGGATGAGGGCCACGCACAGTGCCGCCACTCCGAAGCTCAGCGCGTTGAGCACGATGACGCTCATGGCGTCGAACAGCGAGATCAGCACTCCGCCGAGAGCCGGGCCGATCATCCGCATGGTGAGTGAACGCAGCGTGGCTTCGAGAGCGTTGGCGGAGTGCAGGCTCTCCTCGGGCACGAGGTCGGGCGTGAAGGCGTCGGAGGCGGGACCGCTGATCGCGGCGGATGCGCCGAGCACGAAGGCGGCACCGACCAGTTGCCACATCATCAGGTCCCCGACGACATGGAGGACGGTGAGCAGGGCGAGCACGGCGAAACTCGCCACGAACGACCAGCCGATGACCCGCTTACGCGGGAAGCGGTCCGCGAGCGCACCGCCCACCAGGACGCAGGAGATCAGGCCCACCGCCTCGGCGCCGACCACGATGGCGAGTTCGGAGCTGTCACCGCCCAGTTCCATGGCGACCCATGGCAGCGCGACCAGCCAGACCCCGTCGCCGAGCATGCTGATGAGGTACGAGAGGAAGAACAGACGGTAGTCGCGGTGCCGCAGCGGCGCCAACGACCGGTACAGGGCGAGGGACTTCGGCATGGGATTCAACTCCGTGGACGACTGATGACGCCTGGGGTACACGACAGAGGTGCGGCGGCCGTGTCGGCCGCCGCATGCCGGCTGTTTCTCAGGAGCCGGTCGTCGCCACCTTCCTGCGCAGCGCGACCCTGATCTCCTTGCCGTCCTTGCCCTTGATCATCATCACCGAGGGGGTGGAGTGGGTGACGGGCAGCGCTCGCAGGGCCTTCTGGTCGGCGACCTGGGCCTCGTAGTACTCCCGGCTCGCCGGCACCGTGTTGGGACGCAGCGCCGGGATCGGGCGCTTGGCGACCGGCCAGTCGATGACGTCGTTGCCCGGCTGGTACTCGCTGCCGTCCTCGGGCAGCAGGGTTCGCGGCCGGTTGACGGTGTACACGTTCTCCAGGTGCTCGAAGGCGTGGCCCACGCCCGGCGGGATGAGCAGGTAGCGCTCGGGATCCGGGTAGAAGGTGTACGTCACGTCCGCGCCGTAGGTCGGCGAGTCCACCCGGGTGTCGATGAGGTGCAGGGTGACCAGTTGCTTACGGGGGCCGGCGAACGTGAGCCGGTCCTCCTGGCCGAGGTGGATTCCGTAGGCGTCGTGGGTGTAGCCCGTCTCACCGTGGTCGATGAAATAGAGCGGGTGACGGTCCAGAAGGGCGGAGAAACCGGACTCGGCGCCGCTGCGGATCACCGGGTGGCGCACCCAGCCCACACCGAAGACATCGGCCAGCGGCTCCCAGTTCTTCCGGTCGTCCTTGGGCAGCGGGCGGCGCAGTTCGACCCGGCGGACCGTGCCGTCGGCGAGCTTCACGTCGCGTGTGACGGGGTACTCGTAGGCCACCTTGGGGATCATGGCGCGCTGCTGGGCAGCGACCATGTCGTACCAGAGCTCGCTGGCGGGATGAGAGTTGGGCTTGTAGAAGGGGACGTCCTCGTCGGCGATGCCGAGGGGAATGTTGATGATGTCCGCGTCGGGCTGCCAGTCGAGGCTGCCGTGGACCCATTCGGCGGGGTCCGGGAGGAACAGCTCGTAGGAGTTGATGGTATTGACGAACTCCAGGCCGTCGAAGGTGTGAGCCACCCCCGGCGGGATGTACAGCGCGCGGGCCGAGGTGGGCGACCAGGTCTGCTTCTCCCGCAGGCCGGCGGTGGGCGAGCCCTCTCGGCAGTCGATGAACCAGCCGGTGACCGTGCCGCTGCTCGGTCCCATGAAGGTGAGGACGTCCGCCTGGCCCAGGTGAATTCCGTAGTGACCGTAGCTGAATTCCGTCTCCCCATGGAAAACCAGGGTCGCCGGCCGCAGGGTCGGGAAGGGGACGACGTAGGAATCGTTCCCGTTCTCGATCCGCCAGTTCTCACGCCAGCCGAGTCCTTCGATGGAAAACGACTCACTCACGACGTTCCCTCTCTCTTTCTGCTCCGGTGGGGAGCGGAATGGAATTTCCGAGGGGGCGGCCCGCCCCCGGACACGGGTTCCGGGGTCGGGCCGCACCATCCCCTGTCGAGGTCAGGCGAGGATCTCGACCTCGTAGCCGGCGGCCTCGGCGGCGACGCGCAGGTCGTCGATGGAGGTGGTCGGCAGCTCCTCGAAGATCTCCGCGACGGCCGCCTGCTTGATGCCGGCGAGGGAGGCGGAGAGACGCGCGGCCTGGTCGGCGCCCTCGAACTTGCTGAACGCCAGGCTGGTGAGGAGCGACTGCAGCGCCTCGTCACCGGAGGCAGCGGCCTCGCGCAGCTTGGCGAGGGTGGCGTCGTCGACCTGGCTCCAGTCGGCGTCGAACTGGGCGCCGTCGGCGTACAGGCCGTTCATCATCTGCTGGGCCGGGGTGGAGACGTTGCTCATAGCAAACTCCTTTGATTTTCCCCCCATTTATTCTTTACCTGCTTCCGGGGGGATTCCCTGTTGGTGATCTAATTTCACCAATCGCGGCCGTCACGGTCAATGAATCCCTGATCGGCTTACCCGGAATGAAAATTCGGACATGCCGATGGGTCGGGTTTCGTCAGGCCGCGAGCTGGTCGTTCTCCTCGGCCATCAGGCTGCTCACCTGGTCGATGAACAGCCGCGTTTCCCGGTTGACCGGGGCCCGCCGGCGCCGTACGAGCTGCGCGTACACGGCGGACGGCGGGCGCCAGTCGAGCGGGACGAGCACACCGGCGGCGATGTCGTCGGCGACGGCCATTGCCGGGAGCAGTCCCACCCCCAGGCCGGCCGCGGCCCATCGCTTGGTCGACTCGACCGTGCCCGACTCCAGGATCGGCGCGGTCCGGCTGTCCGCCTCGCCCTCCAGAAGCCGCCGGTAGCCGCGTCCGGACTCCGGCGCGAGGATCGGCACCGAACGCAGCCGCTCACCGGTGACCGGTCGACGGCCGGCCAGTTCGTGGTCGGGTGCCACGACGGCGACGAGCGGCTCGGGCCCGAACACCGTGCTCTCCAGGCCGGGATGGAGTGTCGCGGTGTCGATCAGCAGGATCAGGTCCAGGGCGCCCTGCCGCAGACCGTCGAGGATCTCCGCCCCGCTTCCGGGCCGCAGCACCAACTCCAACTGCGGGCAGCGGTGGTGGAAGAACTCCAGCAGTGGCGGCATGCGGTACGTGGCGATGCTCTCCATCGTCCCGATCACCAGCCGCCCCGACGGCTCGGGCGAGCCGGAGGCGGCGCTGCGGGCCTCTTCGGCGAGCAGGAGCAGCCGTTCCGCGTACGGGAGCAGTCGCAGGCCGGCCGGGGTGAGCCGGACCCTGCGTCCGGAGAGCCGCTCGAACAGCGCGACACCCAGCGTGTTCTCCAAGCTCTTGATCTGCCCGGTCACACTGGACTGCGCGTAGTTGAGCTCGGTGGCTGTGCGACTGAAACTGAGCAGAGTGGCGGCTCTGTTAAAGGTCCTGAGCTGACGCATGTCCACGTGTCCTGTCCTCCGGAGTGTGGGAGATGGGGGGACTGACGGCCGGTGCGCGTGTGTGCGCCGTAAGACGGCATTCGCGGGCTGGTGCACGGCGGGGTTCGACGCGGGGGCCGGCATGGCGGTGTGGGGTTCGGGGGTCAGGGCGCGGGCCCGGACTCGGCGCGCGGCGACCGTCTGACGACGAGGCGTTCGGCGGCCTCGGCGGCACCCGCACCAGCTCTGCCGGCCTTGACGTCGATGGCCTGGTGGCCGCCCGCCCCCGCTGCCGTGCCGCGGAGTTCGCACCGCCCGGGGCTCACACTCGGCCTGCCGCGGCCGTGCCGCAGTTCACGCGAGGCCGCGCGGTTCCCCGACAGTCGCTGGTTCTGCGAGGTATCGACGCTCGGCCTCCGCCGGTGAGCCGCCCCCTCCGGCGCGAGCCGCATGCCTGCCCCGCCGCCCGGATAGCTCACGTGGGCCATGCGACGCTCGCGGGTGGCCCGCACGACGCGTTGCGCAGGGCCGATCCGTCGGTGAGATCGACGGCCTCGCGGACCAGCCGGGCGCGTGGCACCACCAGGTGAATGCGGTCGGGTCGAGTCTGCACGGTAAGGCTCCTCGGCAGTCTGGGCATCGCCTGCCGGGAGTCTGCACGGACCTCTTCCCGTTTCGTTCCCGTGCACGTCCGCCGGGCGGGAATCGAGGCCTCCGGATCCGCTCGCACCGCGAAGCCCGGCACCGTACCAGCCGTCGTTGATCAGTCCGCCGCCATCGGAGCCCTGCCTCTGGCGGTGGCCCGGGATACCGGCTGCGAGGCCGCCTGCCTGCCCGGACTCGGGATGCGACGGAACCCAGCTCCCCGGAACGCGCTACCGTCGGACACCATGAACCACGCCCAGCTCACCGCCCTCGGAAGGGCACTGCGGCTCCTCGGCGAGCACGGGGACGCGCTGTCCGCCGACACGCCCGACGCCCGGCTGCACGAGGTCGGGGCCGATCTGCGGCGGGCCCTGGACCTGCTGGAGGAGAGCGTCGGGAGCGGCGCGCCCGCGACCCGGTGCCCGGAGCATCCGCAGGGCCCGGTGGACGAGTCCGCCCCCGACCTGTGCCTGCTGTGCGAGACCCGGAGAAGGGCCGCCCGCCGCTCGGAGTACGGCGGCCGGCCCCACCCCGCCGGCCCCGCGCCCACCGCACCCTCCCGGTACGGCGTGCGCGGCGACCGTCCGCAGCCCCAGCAGCGCTGGCTGCCGGAGGCGTGGAACGGCCGCGAGTGGCAGCTGTGCGGCACGCCCCGGCGGGACCGGCGCGAGGCGGAGGCGTACCTCGCCGCCGAGCGCCGCTCGTCCCGGCCCGCCATGGCGTACCGGCTCGTGCACGAGTTCACCGACTACGAGGTGCTGCGCGTGTGGGGCACCCCGGTACGCGTCGACATCGAGCCGATGGGCAACCTGTAGTGGCTAGCTGAGGGTCTTCAGCGCCGCCGCGTCGTACGGCTTCAGCTCCTCGAAGCGGTCGGCCAGGACCTTGGCCGCCCACTCGGGGTCCTGGAGCAGCGCGCGGCCGACGGCGACGAGGTCGAACTCGTCCGCCTCCAGCCGGTCCAGCAGGTTGTCGATCCCGCTGACCTGGGACCCCTGTCCCTGGAAGGCGCCCATGAAGTCGCCGTCGAGACCGACCGAGCCGACGCTGATGGTCGTCTTGCCGGTGAGCTTCTTGGTCCAGCCCGCGAGGTTGAGGTCGGAGCCGTCGAACTCCGGCTCCCAGTAGCGGCGGGTGGAGGCGTGGAAGGCGTCGACACCGGCGGCGGCCAGCGGGGCGAGGATCGACTCCAGCTCGGCCGGGGACTCGGCGAGGCGGGCGGTGTAGTCCTGCTGCTTCCACTGCGAGTACCGGAAGATGACCGGGAAGTCGGCGGAGACGGCCGCCCGGACCGCCGCGACGATCTCCGCCGCGAACCGGGCGCGCGACACCGGGTCGCCGCCGTAGGAGTCGGTACGGCGGTTGGTGCCGGCCCACAGGAACTGGTCGACCAGGTAGCCGTGGGCGCCGTGGATCTCGACGCCGTCGAAGCCGATGCGCTCGGCAGCCGCGGCCGACTCGGCGAACGCGGCGATCACGTCGTCCAGGTCCTGCTGGGTCATGGCCTTGCCGGTGGGCTCGGCGCCGGCGGTGACCAGCCCGGAGGGTCCGACGGCGGGAGCCTCGGGGAAGGGCTGCTCACCCTCCTGCCGGACCATGCCGATGTGCCACAGCTGCGGCACGATCGTGCCGCCCGCCTCGTGCACGTCCGCGGCGACCTTGGCCCAGCCCGCGAGCTGCTCCTCACCGTGGAACCTCGGCACCCGGTCGCTGCCGCCGGCCGACTCGTGCCCGACGTAGGTGCCCTCGGTGACGATCAGACCGACACCGGCGGCGGCCCGGCGGGCGTAGTACGACCGCACGTCCTCACCCGGCACACCCCCCGGGGAGAACATCCGGGTCATCGGCGCCATCGCGATCCGGTTCGGAACGGTGAGGCCGTTGATCGCGATCGGGCGGGACAGAATCCGGGCCGCGCGGGAGGCGGTGGTCGTGACGGTCACGTGGGGCTCCTCGTGAAGGGCGGGGCAGGGCGGTGTAAACCGGTCGGTATGTGTGCACGCATTGTTGCACCTCCTTAAGTAATGCCGGACGTGCCGCCCGTATTCCTGCATCCGGCCCCGCGCCGCTACGGATTTTCGTCTGGGACTTGGCCCGGTTCCGCGCCCGCGGGGTCCGCTGCGCGGCCGAGCTGGACGAGCGAGCGGTCGATTTCCTCAGCTTGTAGGTCCGCTCCCCTACGTGACGCCGCTCGCGCTCCACCGGTTCAGTTGCCGCAGGCGCTCCCGCAGCACGTCGTCCTGCGTCGCGGGCTGGACCGACTCCGGTGGGCAGTCCCACTCCCGGCCGCCGCCAAGAGGCCGTAGCTGGATCTGTCCGCCGACGTGACCCATCACCTCACCGAGCTTTCCGGTCCGCCCGTCGACGGCGTACCTCTCCAGCCCCCCGGTCACCCCTCCGCCCCCGCCCGCCGCAGCACCGCCGCCAGCCGCGAGGCCACGCCCAGGTTGCAGCGGCCGAGGTCGACCAGGGCGTAGGGGTCCTCGGCCGAGACGCTCAGCGGGTCGATCCGCAGCGAGGGGAGGACGATCCCGACCTCCCGCAGCGCCTCGCGCAGGTGCTCCACGACTTCCTCGGTCGTGTCCATGTGTGCCTACCTCCACGTTGAGTTGGTGATTCGCAACACAGCGTGGTCGCAGCGCGGCTAGCCTGGCCAGATACGACACCCCAACAGCCGCCGCTGTCGGACAGGGAGTTGGCCATGCCCGGACCCAAGGACCTCGACCCGTCCTCCTCCCCCCGCGCCCTCCTCGGCGCCGAACTCCGCCACGCCCGCGAGAGAGCGGGCCTGAGCCAGGAGGAACTGGGCCAGCGGTTGTTCGTGAGCGGGTCGTTCATCGGGCAACTGGAGGCGGGTACGCGGCGGATGCAGCCGGAGTATGCGCGGTTGCTGGATGAGGTGCTGGGGACCGGCAACTTCTTCCAGCGCCATTGCCGTGCGGCGGCCAAGTCGAAGTATCCCGAGCACTTCGCGGAGGCCGCCGAGGTGGAGACCCAGGCGGCGGCCATCCGGGAGTACGCGCCGCTTCTCGTCCCGGGGCTGCTCCAGACAGCCGATTACGCGCGCGCAGTGTGCCGGGCCTATCAGCCCACCGCTCCGGAGGATGAGATCGAGAAGCTCGTTACGGCGCGAATCGAGCGCACCCGACTCCTCGACGATCCAACAGTCCCGTTGTTGTGGGCGGTGATCGACGAGGCGGCACTGCGCCGGGTGACGGGCGGTCGCGAGGTCATGGCGGAAGCGCTGCGCCACATCGTCGGCCTGGCGCGCCGCAGCCGCGTCATCGTCCAAGTGTTGCCATTCGGTGCCGGTGCCCACGCATCGATGGAGGGCTCCATCAAGTTGATGGACTTCGAGGACGCCCCGCCGCTGATCTACTTCGAGAGCGTCGGAACGGGTCGACTGGAAGACGACCCAGCCACCGTCAGGCACCAGCGCTTCACCTACGAACTCCTCACCGCCAGTGCACTGCCGCCACAGAAGTCTCTGGCCCTCATCGAGGGCATCGCGGAGGATTACCTGCATGAGGACCACCCCTGAGTACGACCTGGCCACGGCCACATGGTTCAAGTCCACTTACAGCGGCGGCAGCGGCGGCAACTGCTTGGAAGTAGCCCGCTGGCGCAAGTCGACGTACAGCGGAGGCAGCGGCGGCGACTGCCTGGAAGTTGCCGACGGCAGCCCCACCCTCGTCCCCGTCCGCGACTCCAAGACCCCCCGAGGCCCGAAGCTCTGCTTCAGCGCGTCGGCGTGGGAGGCCTTCACCTCCGCTCTCAAGTGACCGGGGCTCAAGTCCCGAGATCCGAGCGCTCTTTTCATGGAATGGGTGGAGGGTCTCAACCCGCCCTCCCACCCCGCCCGTTGACATGACGCGACCGACTTGCCACGGACAGTCACAAGGCTCTAGCGTGCCCGCATAACGAACAACCCCCGCCAGGTGCTGACAACACCTGCGGGGGTCTGACCACCGAGATCAAGAGGCGATCCCGTGGCTGACACCCACTTTAGCCCTGCCCCCACGCCCGCGCACGCGACCCCGCCCCCGATGGCCAATCCGGGGTACGGCAAACGCACCGCACCGGACCAACCCCGCCCCACCCCCCACGACTTCGCCCAGCTCCCGCCCCGCGAAGCAGCCATCGCCGCGTACCTGGACCGGCTCCCCGACGGCGCCGACATCTCCGTGAAGACGCTGGCCAAGACGCTCCCGTACGGGCAGTGCGCCTTACGGACCGTCCTCAACCGACTCCAGGCGGCCGGCCACCTGAGGCGGGGCCGCGAACGGCTGGACACCGACACCGGCGGCGCCCGCTGGATCACCCGATCGTGGTGGTCCCGTACCGCACGTGACGACGGCTGGTGGGCGGCGTTCACACGCGGCGACGTACCGCGGGATGCCCCACCCGATCGGCCGGGGCCCACCCGCAGCCGCGCGCACATCCTCCTCGCCGCCCTCGGACGTACCGCGCCCGTCCTGTCCCTCTCCGCCGCCGACTGCGCCGCGCTCGCCCCACTGCTGTCCGAGTGGTTCTTGCGGGGGGCCACCGACGCGTACGTGCTGCGGGCGCTGACCGAGGGCCTGCCCAGCCCGGTCCACCATCCCGCCGCCCTGGTCCGTCGCCGCCTGACCGACAAACTCCCGCCCGAACCGGCGCCCCGGCCACCCCGCCGGGTCCTGGAGTGCGCCGAGTGCGGCCTGCCGGGACGGCCGGAGGCCCTGCCGGGGGGCGTGTGCGGAGCCTGCCGAGGCGAACGCGCCCCCGCACACGCCCGTACGCCCCTGCCCGCCCCCGCGGTCCACGCCCGAGCGAGCGAGATCCGCGCTGCGATGTCCCTACGGCAACGAGAAAGGACACCCGCATGACTGCTTCGACGGTCCGACATGGCCGCTCAGGGGCACGATGGAGGGAAGGAGGCGACGCCATGACCCCTGACACCGAAGAACGCCCGCAGATGTCCGTCGAGGACTTCGAGGAACTCGTCCGCAGGGCTCCGAGGGAGCTGCGGAACCGGCTGGAGTTCCTCGGAGGGCGGCTGTGCGTCCGCCACGGCCCGCTCGATGTCGAGGAGTTCGAGGAGCTTGAGGCCGCCGCCCCGGAAACCGTGCGGCTGGAGTACATCAACGGAAAGGTAGTCGTCAAAGCCATGCCGGACGGCAATCACACGTCGATCTTCATGTGGTTGCTGCGCCAGTGCATGCAACAGCGGCCCGACCTCGATCTCGCGCCCGAGCGGGGCGTCAGGGCCGAGACCTACCGCAAGGGGCGCGCTCGAACGGACGGTTTCCTGGCGCCGGTGGATCACTTCGCCGGCGACGGCGAGTGGTCGCCCTCCGACGGCGCCCTCATGGCCGTGGAGATCACCTCCCACGATCGCGACACCGACCGGCGCGACCGCGTCGACAAGCCCATCGGCTACGCCGGTGCCGAGATCCCCGTCTACCTCCTCATCGACCGCGACAACAACACCCTCACGGTCTTCAGCGAGCCCAAGGACGGCCGCTACCGGCAGTCCTCGTCCCACCCCTGGGGCGCCACCGTCGTACTCCCGTCTCCCGTCGACATCACACTCGACACCGAGAGGCTGAAGGACTACGCCGACTGAACCCCCGTGAACGCCCGAGGGCGGCACCCCCGGCCAGAAGCCGGAGATGCCGCCCTCGGAGAAGGACAGGTGATCCGCGGGGGATCAGAAGTCCATGTCACCGCCCGGCATGCCGCCACCGGCAGGCGCGGCGGCCTTCTCCGGCTTGTCGGCGATGACGGCCTCGGTGGTGAGGAACAGCGCGGCGATGGAGGCGGCGTTCTGCAGCGCGGAACGGGTCACCTTCGCCGGGTCGATGATGCCCTCGCCGATGAGGTCGACGTACTCGCCGGTCGCGGCGTTCAGGCCGTGGCCCGGGGTCAGGTTGCGCACCTTCTCCACCACGACACCGCCTTCGAGGCCGGCGTTGACGGCGATCTGCTTCAGCGGGGCCTCAAGGGCGACGCGCACGGCGTTGGCGCCGGTCGCCTCGTCACCGTCGAGCTCCAGCTTCTCGAAGACCTGGGAGGCCTGGAGCAGGGCCACGCCGCCACCGGCGACGATGCCCTCCTCGACGGCCGCCTTCGCGTTGCGGACGGCGTCCTCGATGCGGTGCTTGCGCTCCTTCAGCTCCACCTCGGTGGCGGCACCGGCCTTGATGACCGCGACACCGCCGGCGAGCTTCGCCAGGCGCTCCTGCAGCTTCTCGCGGTCGTAGTCCGAGTCGCTGTTCTCGATCTCGGCGCGGATCTGGTTGACCCGGCCGGCGACCTGGTCGGACGAACCGGCACCGTCGACGATGGTGGTCTCGTCCTTGGTGATGACGACCTTGCGGGCGCGGCCCAGGAGGTCCAGGGTCGCGTTCTCCAGCTTGAGGCCGACCTCCTCGGAGATGACCTCGCCGCCCGTGAGGATGGCGATGTCGCCGAGCATGGCCTTGCGGCGGTCGCCGAAGCCCGGGGCCTTGACGGCGACGGACTTGAAGGTGCCGCGGATCTTGTTGACCACCAGGGTCGACAGGGCCTCGCCCTCGACGTCCTCGGCGATGATCAGCAGCGGCTTGCCCGACTGCATGACCTTCTCCAGCAGCGGGAGCAGGTCCTTGACCGAGGCGATCTTGGAGTTCGCGATGAGGATGTAGGGGTCCTCCAGCGAAGCCTCCATGCGCTCCATGTCGGTCGCGAAGTAGGCGGAGATGTAGCCCTTGTCGAAGCGCATGCCCTCGGTGAGCTCAAGCTCCAGACCGAAGGTGTTGCTCTCCTCGACGGTGATGACGCCTTCCTTGCCGACCTTGTCCATGGCCTCGGCGATCAGCTCGCCGATCTGGGTGTCGGCGGCGGAGATGGACGCGGTGGAGGCGATCTGCTCCTTGGTCTCCACGTCCTTCGCCTGCTCCAGCAGGGCGGCGGAGACGGCCTCGACGGCCTTCTCGATACCGCGCTTCAGGGCCATCGGGTTGGCACCGGCGGCGACGTTGCGCAGGCCTTCCTTGACCAGGGCCTGGGCGAGCACGGTCGCGGTGGTCGTACCGTCACCGGCGACGTCGTCCGTCTTCTTGGCGACTTCCTTGACCAGCTCGGCGCCGATCTTCTCGTACGGGTCCTCGAGCTCGATCTCCTTGGCGATGGACACACCATCGTTGGTGATCGTGGGGGCGCCCCACTTCTTCTCGAGGACGACGTTGCGACCCTTGGGGCCGAGCGTCACCTTGACGGCGTCCGCGAGCTGGTTCATGCCGCGCTCGAGGCCGCGCCGCGCCTCCTCGTCGAACGCGATGATCTTGGCCATGTGAAGTGGTCCCTCCAGGACTGGGGGTGATTCCTTCGGACCGCGCCCGCGCCCGCGACGGACGGTTCGCCGGCCTGTGGTTCCTTCCCCACGTGGCCCGCGGACCTCACCGACTCGGTCCTTCGTTGTCACTCTCACCTTCAGAGTGCTAACGCCAATGATTAGCACTCGGCATGGTCGAGTGCAAGCGCCTTGGCTGCGTGAGGGCGGCGGGTCAGCCGCGCGGGGACCGGGGCCGCGGGCACGGCGAAGGGCCCGCACCCTGTGCGTGGTGCGGGCCCTTCGGCCGAGAGACGTGCGAGAAACGTGCGAGAAACGTTCAGGCGCTGAGGCGAACCATGTCGGCCTGCGGGCCCTTCTGGCCCTGCGAGATCTCGAACTCCACCCGCTGGCCCTCTTCCAGGGTGCGGTAGCCGTCCATCTGAATGGCGCTGTAATGGACGAATACGTCCGCACCACCGTCGACCGCGATGAAGCCGTACCCCTTCTCCGCGTTGAACCACTTGACGGTGCCCTGAGCCATGCCTAACTCCCCTATTACTGGCCCTTGCACAGATCCGCACTTCGCGGACCCGGGTCAGACCTCACCCCCGGGCCGGAATCGGACGGGGGGCGTGCGCCGGAACGCGTCGACCGCCGCTGAATGTATCTGTCCAACTGCCGTCTGCAACAGGTCAATCGGACGAGAATTCCGGACGTGCCCGGTCCGGAATGTGCCGAGAATTCGGCTGAATTCAGGGCAAGTCGGGCCCCGTAAAAGGTGCAAACGCCGCATAAGACCGGGCGCTTTGGCTGTTTCTCGGCGGGTGACCCGGCAGGAATGCGGGGCCGGTGACCCGGGGGTCGCGACCGCGTTCCCCAACCCTACCGCGCTCAATCACGCAGAATTGCCCCCTCCGCTTCTCTCACGGAGGGGGCAATCCGATGAACAACGCGTTACCGGTGTTACCAACGGTAATGTTCGGTCATTCCGTCAGCAGCCGCCGGCGACCGCCGGAATGATGGAGACGCCGGCGCCGTCCGGGGTGGCGGTCTGAAGGCCCTGTTCGAAGCGGACGTCGTCGTCGTTGACGTAGACGTTCACGAACCGGCGCAGCTTGCCGTCGTCGTCCAGGACGCGGCCGGCGATGCCGCCGTGGTTCTTCTCCAGGTCCCCGATGACCTCGGCGAGGGTGGTGCCCTCGGCGCTGACCTCGGCCCGGCCGCCGGTGTAGGTGCGCAGGATGGTCGGGATGCGAACGGTCACGCTCATGCGAGGCCAGCCTTTCGGAAGGAGTCCAGGTTCGGTCGGATGGTGGCGGTGAGCCCGGTGCCGGCCACCGCGTCGAGGGTCTTGAGTCCGTCACCGGTGTTGAGGACGACGGTGGTCTTCGCCGGGTCCAGCGCGCCGGACTCGATCAGCTTGCGGGTGACGCCGACGGTCACGCCGCCCGCCGTCTCCGCGAAGATGCCCTCGGTCCGGGCCAGCAGCTTGATGGCGTCGACGATCTCCGCGTCCGTCACGTCCTCCACGGCTCCGCCGGTGCGGCGCGCGATGTCCAGGACGTAGGGGCCGTCGGCCGGGTTGCCGATGGCCAGCGACTTGGCGATGGTGTCCGGCTTCTGCGGCCGGACCACGTCGTGCCCGGCCTTGTAGGCGGTGGACACCGGCGAGCAGCCCTCGGCCTGCGCGCCGAAGATCTTGTACGGCCGGTCCTCGACGAGGCCCAGCTTGATCAGCTCCTGGAGCCCCTTGTCGATCTTCGTGAGCTGGGAGCCGGAGGCGATCGGGACCACGAGCTGGTCCGGCAGCCGCCAGCCGAGCTGCTCGCAGATCTCGTACGCCAGGGTCTTGGAGCCCTCCGCGTAGTACGGCCGCAGGTTGACGTTGACGAAGCCCCAGCCCTCGCCGGCCGGGTCGCCGATCAGCTCGGAGCAGAACCGGTTCACGTCGTCGTAGTTGCCCTCGATGCCGACCAGCTCGCCGCCGTAGACCGCGGCCATGACGACCTTGCCCTGCTCCAGGTCGTGCGGGATGAACACGCAGGAGCGGAAGCCGGCCCTCGCGGCGGCGGCGCCGACGGCACCGGCGAGGTTGCCGGTGGAGGAGCAGGACAGGGTGGTGAAGCCGAAGGCGCGGGCGGCCTCCAGGGCCTGGGCCACGACGCGGTCCTTGAAGGAGTGCGTCGGGTTGCCGGAGTCGTCCTTGACGAACAGGCCGCCGGTGACGCCCAGCTCGGCGGCCAGGTTGTCGGCCTTGACCAGCTTGGTCCAGCCGGGGTTGAGGTTCGGCTTGCCGGCGACGTCGGCGGGGACCGGCAGCAGGGGTGCGTACCGCCAGATGTTGGCGGGGCCGGCCTCGATGCTCGCGCGGAGCTTCTCGGTGTCGTAGGCGGAGAAGTCGTAGGCGATCTCCAGCGGCCCGAAACACTCCTCGCAGGCGAAGACCGGCCCGAGCGGCACCCGGTGGCCGCACTCGCGACAGCTCAGGGCGGCGGCAGGGCCGAGGTCGACGGTGGAGTTCGTGGTGCTTGCGACAGTCTGCACAGCCATGGAGGCGAGGCCCTTTCTCCTCATCTTCCTCACGACGCACCTCGCCGTGAGACGGATTTGGCACCTTCCCTAGCCGGGAGCCTCGCGGAGACGATCAGAAGTGATCTACGAGAATCGGCTGGAGGGTTGCCGGGGCTTCATCGGGCCGTGTCCCTCTGCCCCTCTGGATGAGCGGTATTCGGTTGTGAACGCGCGCGACCCCCGACATGCGATGGTCATCGGCGTTGTTCAAGACTGTAACCGAAGGCCAGGACAGTTGAGAGAGTCGTCCGAACCGCGAGATGGACCACACGGTGACGTGTGGCCGCGACAGTGAGGAGCCGCAGACCGTGCTGCGAGAAGTCGAGCGCTGGCTCACCACCCGTTCCTGGTCCCTGACCGACCGCCCGCCGCACCGGATTCTGGCCGCCAAGCAGCGCACCGGGCAGACGATCAGCGTCGTGCTGCCCGCGCTGAACGAGGAGGCGACCGTCGGCGAGATCGTCGCCGTCATCCGCCACGACCTGGTGGACCAGGTCCCGCTGGTCGACGAGATCGTCGTCGTGGACTCCGGCTCCACCGACCGCACCGCCGAGGTCGCCGCCGCGGCCGGTGCCCGGGTGGTGCACCGCGACGACATCCTGCCCCGCCTGCCCGCCGTCCCCGGCAAGGGCGAGGTGCTGTGGCGCTCGCTGCTGGTGACGAGCGGCGACATCGTCTGTTTCATCGACGCCGACCTCCGGGAGTTCTCCTCCGACTTCGTCACCGGGATCGTCGGCCCGCTGCTCACCGAGCCCGGGGTGGACCTGGTCAAGGGCATGTACGACCGGCCGCTCGGCGGCGCGGCCGGACAGGGCGGCCGGGTCACCGAGCTGATGGCGCGCCCGCTGCTGAACATGCACTGGCCGCGGCTCGCCGGTTTCGTGCAGCCGCTGGGCGGCGAGTACGCGGCCCGCCGCTCGCTGCTGGAGCAGCTCCCGTTCCCGGTCGGGTACGGCGTGGAGCTGGGCATGCTGGTGGACGCCCTGCACCTGGTCGGTCTCGACGCGCTGGGCCAGGTGGACATCGGGGTGCGCAAGCACCGGCACCAGGACGGTCAGGCGCTGGGCCGGATGGCCGCCGCCATCTACCGCACCGCGCAGCTCCGGCTGGCCCGCGGGCAGCTGATCCGGCCCTCGCTGACCCAGTTCGAGCGGGGCGAGGAGGGGTTCGAGCCGCGCACGTACTCGGTGGACACCGAGGAGCGGCCGCCGATGGCGGAGATCGCGGAGTACGCGGCACGCCGGGTGGCGTGACCCGGCGCGTGGATCGCGTGGATCCGGAAGAACGGCCGTATACAGCGCTCTTCCCGCGCGTTCCGTACGTTTGAGCGTTTCCGGGCCGGGCTAGGTTGAGGACCATGGCTTCCACGCACGGTGCTCAGGTGCTGGTCGCGTCCAACCGCGGCCCGGTTTCGTATCAGCAAGGTGAGGACGGCTCACTGCACGCCAAACGGGGCGGTGGCGGGCTGGTCTCCGGGCTGTCCGCGATCGGCCCGGACACCGACGCGGTGTGGGTGTGCGCCGCGCTCGGCGACGGCGACCGGGCGGCCGTACGGCGCGCGGAGGGCGGGCTGCTGCCGGCCGGGGAGACCGGCGGGCAGCGGGTGCGGATGCTGGACATCGACGCGGCCGTGCACGCGGACGCCTACAACGGCATCGCCAACTCCGTGCTCTGGTTCGTCCACCACATGCTGTACCAGACGCCGCTGGAGCCCGTGTTCGACGCGGAGTTCCGGCGGCAGTGGGCGGCGTACGAGGCGTACAACCGCGCCTTCGCCGAGGCGCTCGCGCAGGAGGCGGCCGAGGGCGCGGCGGTGCTGATCCAGGACTACCACCTGGCGCTGGCGCCCCGGATGCTGCGCCGGCTCCGCCCTGACCTGCGCATCGGCCACTTCTCGCACACCCCGTGGGCGCCGCCGGAGTACTTCCGGCTGCTGCCCGACGACATCGCGGCCGAGCTGCTGAGCGGCATCCTGGGCGCGGACCGGGCGGCCTTCCTCACCCAGCGCTGGGCGGACGCCTTCCGGGACTGCTGCCACGCGGTGCTCGGCCCCGGCATCCCGGCCGGCACCCGGCTCGGGGTGCACGGGCTCGGCGCGGACGCCGACTTCCTGCGCGAGCGGTCGCACCGCGCCGACGTGGCCGAGCGGATGGCCGCGCTGCGCGAGGAGATCGGCGAGGGCCGCAAGGTCGTCGTCCGGGTCGACCGCACCGAGCTGTCCAAGAACATCGTGCGCGGCCTGCTGGCCTACCGGCAGCTCCTGGAGGACCGCCCCGAGTGGCGCGAGCGGGTCGTGCACGTGGCGTTCGCCTACCCGTCCCGGCAGGACCTCGCCGTCTACCGGAAGTACACGGAGGAGGTGCAGCGGGTCGCCGAGGAGATCAACGCGCACTACGGCACGCCCGGCTGGACCCCGGTCGTCCTCCACGTCAAGGACGACTTCGCGCGCTCCCTGGCCGCGTACCGGCTCGCCGACGTGGCCCTGGTCAACCCGATCCGGGACGGCATGAACCTGGTCGCCAAGGAGATCCCGGTCGTCTCCGACGAGGGCTGCGCGCTGGTCCTGTCCCGGGAGGCGGGCGCGTACGAGGAGCTGGGCGAGGACGCGATCGTGGTCAACCCGTACGACATCACGGGCACGGCGGATGCCCTCCACACGGCCCTGACCCTCCCGCCCGCCGAGCGCGCGGAACGCTCGAAACGCCTCGCGTCCGCCGCGACCGCCCTGCCCCCGGCCCAGTGGTTCCTCGACCAACTGCACGCCCTGGACGACCGGACGAGCTGAGGGGCGAGCCGAGGAGCGGGGGCCCACAGCAGCGCCGCCACGCCCTGCGGGCCGCCGGGACTTCTCTTGCTACCGCCGCACACCGAGGACCCCGGACACCGGCACCGACGGATCAAGCCAGCTGCGCGACCGGGGCGGGCTGGTCGGCGGGCTCGGCGACATCCGGACTGACACTGCACACCGGTAGGGCCCCCGGCGCCTCGGCAGCGCGGGCGCGATACGCCCAGGTGGCCCGAGCTGCGAGGGCCCGCAGCGGTGCCGTCACGCCCTGCGGGCCGCCGGGACCCTCTTGGTGCCGCCGCGCACCGCAGGCCCCGGACACCCGGACCCGGCCGGTCAAGCCACCTGCGCAGCGAGGGCGGGGGCCACGCGCTCCGGGCCCGGGGCGGGCGACTCGGCGGCAGACGCTCAAAGGCAACCGCACCATCGAGCCTCGCAGCAGGGCGGCCACGCCCTCCGGGCGCGGGTCGGCGGGCTTGGTGGCCTCCGGGCTGGGGGTGGGCAGCGGTAGCCCCGGCCCGGCCCCGGGCGGTCAGGTCCATGGGGCCGCGAGGGCGTGCGGCAGCGCTGTCACGGCCTGGGAGCCGTCGGCGTCCGTCCGCTGCCGCCGCGCACCAGAGAACCCGGAGACCCGGACTCGGGCGGTCAGGCCAACCGCGCCGCGAGCTGCCGTAGGAGCGCCGTCACGCCCTCGGGACCGGCCACGACCAGGTCGGCTCGGGTGGCCAGTTCGGGGACCTCGGTGCTGCCGCTGCAGACCAGGAGGCCGGGGATGCCGTCGGAGCGGAGTTTGTCCACGGCGGCGAAGGCGGGGAGGTCGCCGAGGTCGTCGCCGGCGTAGAGGACGGACTCGGCGCCGGTCTCGCGGACGTACTCGGCGAGGGCCACGCCCTTGTCCATGCCCGGCGGGCGCAGCTCCAGCACCATCCGGCCGGGCTCCACGATCAGGCCGTGCCGGGTGGCGAGGTCGGCGAGGGGGGCGCGCAGCGCCTCGTACGCCGCCTGCGGGTCCTCGGCGCGGCGGGTGTGGACGGCGACGGCGCGGCCCTTCTCCTCGATCCAGGTGCCCTGCCAGGCGTCCACCCGGTCCAGCAGGCCCGGCAGCTCGGCGCGGACGGCGGCGACGCCGGGGTGCGGGGCGGGGGCGGTGACGGTGCCGGTGGCCGCGTCCCAGCGCTCGGCGCCGTAGTGGCCGAGGACGGTGAGGTGGTCGAGGCCGGGGACGCCGGCGAAACCGCCGTAGCGGACGGCGACGCCCGCCGGGCGTCCGGTGATCACGGCGACGTGCGCGATCCGGGGCGCGAGGGCGGTGAGCGCGGGCACCGCGTCCGGGTGGGCGCGGGCCTGCTCGGGGTCGGCGACGATGGGGGCGAGAGTGCCGTCGAAGTCCAGCCCGACCACCGCCGTACGGGGTCTGGCCAGCAGCGCGGCGAGTCCGTCCCGCCCGGCCTGCGTGACGGGGGTCGGCAGAGGGTCCATCGGGTTCGGCGTAGGGGTGCCCATGGATCGACCCTATCCGCGGGGGGCCTGGTCCACTCCTCGGCTCCTCAAAGCTCCTCAGCGTTCGTGTCTGCGGTCGTCCCGGACCCGGCGCAGGCGGTTGACGGTGACCGGGTCGTGCCTGAGGGCTCGCTCGTCGTCGAGGAGGGCGTTGAGGAGTTGGTAGTAGCGGACCGGGGAGAGGTTCAGCTCCTCCCGGATCGCCCGCTCCTTGGCGCCGGGGCCGGGGAAGGACCGGCGTTCCAGTGCGAGCACGGCCAGTTCGCGGGGGGCGAGTTCCATGCGGGCACCGTAACGCCGGGGTCGGACACCGGGCTCAGTTGGCGGCGCTGCTGTCGGCCGCCGTCGCCGTGGCCTGGAGGCGGGTCAGGACGCCGGAGGGGCTGCCGCCGGGGGCGACGGCCTGGCCGATGTCCTTCTTCACGGCCGCGCTGACCGAGGCCCAGGAGGTCTTGCCGACCGGGTACAGCTCGGAGGTGGGCAGCTGCTCCAGGAAGGGGTGCAGGGTCTCGTCGGCCTTGGCGTCCGACGCGGTCATGGTGTTGGAGGCCGAGCCGGTGACCGGCAGCAACCCGTACTCGCGGGAGAAGTCCAGGACGTTCTTCTGGCTGTAGACGAAGTCGAGGAAGTCGCCGACCTGGTCGGCGTGGCCGCCCTGCTTGAAGGCCATCATCCAGTCGGCGACGCCCATCGAGGCCCTGGCCGTGCCCTCGCGGCCCGGCATCGGGACCATGCCGAACTTCACGCCCTTCTTGGCGGCCTGCTGGATCAGCGTGGGGTGCCCGTTCAGCATGCCGACCTGCCCGTCCGCGAAGGCGGCGAAGGCGTCCGCGCGGTTGAGCTTGCCGGGCGCGACCGGACCGGTCAGGCCCTTGCCGACCAGGTCGTCCTTGAGCCAGGTGAAGGTGTCGACGTTCTGGGTGGAGTCGATGGTGTAGGTGCCGACGTCGTCGGTGTAGCCGGTGCCGGTGCTGGCGCCGCTGAGCATCCACTGCATGGTCTCGGCCTGCGCCTCCTCCGGGCCGAGCGGCAGCGCGTAGGGGAACTTCACGCCCTTGTCCTTGAGCGCCTTGGCGTCGGCGGCCAGGTCGTCCCAGGTGGTGGGCGGGGTGATGCCGGCCTTCGCGAAGAGCGTCTTGTTGTAGAAGAGGACGCGGGTGGAGGCGGCGAAGGGTATGCCGTACTGGACGTGCTTCCACTGCCCGGCGTCGGAGAGCTGGGAGAGGAGGTCGGCCTGGGTACGGATGGAGAGCAGCTCGGAGGCGGGGTAGAGCTTGCCGGCCGCCGCGTAGTCGGCGTAGGCGCCGATCTGCGCGAGGTCCGGGGCGTCGCCGGCGTCGACCATCGCCTTGACCTTGCTGTCGACGTCGTTCCAGGAGTAGACGCTGACCTCGACCTTCACGCCCGGGTGCTTCGCCTCGTACTCCTCGACCAGGCCGTCCCAGTACTTCTTGGAGCTGTCGTCGCGCGAGTCGCCGTAGTCCGCGGCGACGAGTCTGAGGGTCACGTCGGAGGAGCCCGAGCCCCCGCAGCCGCCGAGGGTCGCCGTCATGCCCAGTGCGGACACCACCGCGATCGTTCCTGCCGTACGCCGACGCACCGTCAAAGCCCCAACCCTGCTGTCTGACCGTTCTTCCTGTGGACGCATAAGGTCTACACCACGTGAGTGGACTAGACCTCTCCCGGGTGCGGGGGTCACACTAGGACCCGTGGTGAGACATGTCATCGCCCTCGACGTGGGCGGTACCGGGATGAAGGCCGCCCTCGTCGGCGAGGACGGCGCCCTGCTGTACCGCGCCCGCCGGGCCACCGGCCGCGAACGCGGACCCGACGCGGTGGTCGAGGGCATCCTCGACTTCGCCGCCGAGCTGCGCGCGCACGGCGTCGACCACCTGGGCGAGCCGGCCGCCGCGGCCGGCATCGCGGTCCCGGGCATCGTCGACGAGACGCACGGCACCGCCGTCTACGCGGCCAACCTCGGCTGGAAGGACGTACCGCTGCGCGCCCTGCTCGCCGAGCGGCTCGGGGTGCCGGTCGCCCTCGGCCACGACGTGCGCACCGGCGGCCTGGCCGAGGGCCGGATCGGCGCGGGCAAGGGCGCCGACCGCTTCCTGTTCGTGCCGCTCGGCACCGGGATCGCCGGTGCCATCGGCATCGACGGCCGGGTGGAGTCGGGCGCGCACGGCTTCGCGGGCGAGATCGGCCACATCGTCGTACGGCCCGGCGGGGCGCCCTGCCCCTGCGGGCAGTACGGCTGCCTGGAGCGGTACGCCTCCGCGTCCGCCGTCAGCGAGGCGTGGGCCGCGGCCTCGGACGACCCGGAGGCGGACGCGGCCGACTGCGCGCGGGCCGTCGCGGCCGGCGACCCGGAGGCCGCCCGGATCTGGCAGGGCGCGGTGGACGCGCTCGCCGACGGGCTGGTCACCGCGCTCACCCTGCTGGACCCGCGCACCCTGATCATCGGTGGCGGCCTGGCCGAGGCGGGGGAAGTGTTGTTCCGACCCCTGCGGGACGCCGTCCGGCACCGGGTCACGTTCCAGAAGGTGCCGTCGATCGTCCCGGCGGCACTCGGCGACACGGCGGGCTGCCTGGGCGCGGGGCTGCTCGCGCGGGACCTGCTCGGCTCCACCGGCCTCGGCCTCGACTCCGACCCTGGCCTCGACCCCGACTCCGACCCCACCGATCCCCCGGAGGTAACCGCCTGATGGCTCCCAGCTTGGTTCTCGCAGGTGCGCGGGTGGTACTGCCCGGCGGAGTGGTGGACGGCGGGCGCGTGGCCGTCGAGGGTACGGGGATCGTGGCCGAGGCCGCTCAAGACGCGCAGGTTATCGACGTGACCGGCCACTGGCTGGTCCCCGGCTTCGTCGACATCCACAACCACGGCGGCGGCGGGGCCTCCTTCTCCGGCACCCCCGAGCAGATCCTCACCGCGATCCGCACGCACCGGCTGCACGGCACCACCACCCTGGTGGCCTCCACCGTCACCGACGAGATGGACCTGCTGGTGCGCCAGGCCGGTCTGCTGAGCGAGCTGGCCGAGCAGGGGGACATCGCCGGCATCCACTTCGAGGGGCCGTTCATCTCCCCGTGCCGCAAGGGCGCGCACTCCGAGGCGCTGCTGCGCGACCCCGACCCGGCCGAGGTCCGCAAGCTGATCGACGCGGCGCGGGGCCGGGCGAAGATGGTGACGCTCGCGACCGAGCTGCCGGGCGGCGTCGACTCGGTGCGGCTGCTGGCCGAGCACGGGGTGATCGCGGCGATCGGCCACACGGACGCGACGTACGAGCAGACGGTGGAGGCGATCGACGCCGGTGCCACGGTCGCCACGCACCTGTTCAACGCGATGCCCACGCTGGGCCACCGCGCCCCGGGGCCCATCGCCGCCCTGCTGGAGGACGAGCGGGTCACGGTGGAGCTGATCAACGACGGCACGCATCTGCACCCGGCCGCGCTGGAGCTGGCGTTCCATCACGCGGGCGCGGAGCGGGTGGCGTTCATCACCGACGCGATGGACGCGGCCGGCATCGGCGACGGCCGCTACATGCTGGGCCCGCTGGAGGTCGAGGTCAGCGAGGGGGTGGCCCGGCTGGTGGAGGGCGGCTCGATCGCGGGCTCGACGCTGACGCTGGACCGCGCGTTCCAGCGGGCGGTGACGGTGGACGGGCTGTCGGTGCCGGACGCGGTGACGGCCCTCTCCGTCAACCCGGCCCGCCTGCTGGGCCTGTCGGACCGGATCGGCTCGCTGGAGCCCGGCAAGGACGCGGACCTGGTGCTGCTGGACGCGGACTTCGGCATCAAGGGCGTGCTGCGCCGGGGCGAGTGGGTGCTAGCTCCCCAACTGCCCTGATCTGTCTGCCTCTTCCTCCGTCGGCGGCCGGACCCGGACTGGGCCGGCCGCCGTCCGTTTGGCATGATCGTGGCCCCGGAAACCGATGCAGGCGCAGGGACTTCGAGGGAGGTCGGCCCGGGTGATCCTCACGGTCACACTGAACACCGCTCTTGACCTCACCTATCGCGTACGGTCGCTGCGGCCCGACACCTCGCACCGGGTCACGGACGTCCTGGAACGGCCGGGCGGCAAGGGCGTGAACGTGGCGCGGGTGCTGGCGGCACTGGGCCACGAGGTGACGGTCACGGGCCTCGCGGGCGGCGCGACGGGCGACCTGGTCCGCGCCCACCTCGCGCGGACACCCCGCCTGACGGACGCGCTGACCCCCATCACCGGCCCGACCCGGCGCACGATAGCGGTGGTCTCGGAACTCTCGGGCGACACGACCCAGTTGAACGAGCCGGGTCCGCAGGTCTCCCCCTCGGAGTGGGCCGCGTTCCTCGCCCGCTACGACGAACTCCTGCCCGGCGCCTCGGCGGTGGCCCTGTGCGGGAGCCTGCCGCCGGGGGTGCCGGTGGGCGCGTACGCGGGCCTGGTCCGCGCCGCTCGCACGGCCGGGGTGCCGGTCCTCCTCGACACCAGCGGCGAGCCGCTGCGCCGAGGGGTGGCCGCCCGCCCCGACATCATCAAGCCCAACGCCGACGAGCTGGCCGAACTCACCGGCTCCCACGACCCGTTGCGCGCGACGCGGGACGCCCGCCGCCGGGGCGCCCACTGCGTGGTCGCCTCCCTGGGCCCGCGGGGCCTCCTGGCGGACACCCCCGAGGGCCGCTGGCGAGCCACCCCACCCACCCTCCTGCACGGCAACCCCACCGGCGCCGGCGACTCAGCGGTGGCCGGCCTCCTCTCCGCCCTGACCGAACAACTCCCCTGGCCGACCCGCCTGTCCCGGGCGGTGGCGCTGTCGGCGGCGACGGTACGGGCCGCGACCGCGGGGGAGTTCGACAGGGGGGTGTACGAGGAGGTGCTGGGGCGGGTGGTGGTTACGGGGGAGGTCAGTGCGGCGTAGGAGCCGCGCGGGTCAGCTGTTGACCCAGCCCTTCACCAGCCACAGGCGGTCCACCAGGGCGTCGCACTGGTTGCCCTGGCCGCAGGAGAGGGAGACGGTGTTCCGGCCCTTCTTGAGCTGGAGCCAGTTGTACGTCTTCGTCCAGCCCTTCTCGTAGTCGCCCGAGGTGGCGTGGCTCCAGTTCTTGAACTTCACGGGATTCGTGGACGGGGTGTTGTTGACCACGAGGGTCGCGTCGCCGTCCTTGCCCGGAACGCTGTAGCCCACGTACACGCTGTACTTGCCGGCCTCGGGGATGCCGTCGAAGGTCCAGGTGATCGAGGAGCCGACGTTGTTCAGGCCCGTCACATAGCTGCCGTCACCGGACTGGGCGCCCTTGACGTCCGTGGCCTTCGTGGCGCCGCCCGCCAGCTGGACCGCGCCGTCCGTCGCGTCGACCTTCGGCAGGTCGCCCGTGGCCGCGCCGCTCCCCGAAGGGCTCGGCTCGCCGGTCTCGGACTGGGACTGGGTCGGGTCGGCCGTGTTGGCGGAGTTGTCGTCGTCCGAGTTGCCGTTGAGCATGGCGACGCCGATGCCGATGACGACCGCGGCGACCACCGCGATGGCGCCGATCAGGAGGCCCTTGGTGTTGGGGCCCCGGCGGGCGGGGGCCGGGGGGCGGCCGGGGGGCGGGGTGCCGCCGGGCAGCGTCTCCGGTGCCTGGTAGTGGGCGTTCGGCTGGCCGTAGCCGCCCTGCTGCTGCGGGACGTGGGGCGGCGCCTGCTGCTGGCTGTACTGGCGCTCGCCGACCGCCCGCACCCTGTTGACCGAGCCCGGG
The DNA here is from genome assembly GCF_024753135.1 of Streptomyces pyxinicus. Classification (GTDB taxonomy): domain Bacteria; phylum Actinomycetota; class Actinomycetes; order Streptomycetales; family Streptomycetaceae; genus Streptomyces; species Streptomyces pyxinicus. The sequence continues at coordinate 399,372 of NZ_JANUGP010000002.1, forward strand.
TAGCCGTAACCGCCGGACGGCGGCTGGGCCCCTCTGGCCTGGCCGTCCGCGTACAGGTAGCCGAACGGGTCGTCGTCCTCGGGCGTGCTCGCGCCGTTGTCGCCGGGCGTCATCCCTTGGTACTCCTCAACAGGTGCGGGTGTGGGGGTGTACGGAATGGCGAGCCTACCCGGTTCCGTCGGCCCAAACGGGTGACCCGGACCGCATCACTTCGCTGACCTGCGCCTCATCCCGCGCGACGATGTTGTTTGGGACGAGATCGTTTCTCGACGTACATCCGCTCGTCGGCGGATTTCAACACCTCGTCCGCCGTCATCCCGCAGTGCGCCCACCCGATGCCGAAGCTCGCGCCCACCCGCACCGCCCGCCCCTCGGCCCGGATCGGCTGGATGATCTCGTTGCGCAGCCGTACGGCGAGGTCCTGGGCGTCGGCCTGCCCCAGCCCGTCGGCGAGGATCACGAACTCGTCGCCGCCCAGCCGGGCCACCGTGTCGCCGTCCCGCACCCCGCGCGACAGCCGCCGGGCCACCTCGATCAGCACCGCGTCACCCGCGTTGTGCCCGAACCGGTCGTTGATCGACTTGAAGCCGTCCAGGTCGCAGAAGAGCACCGCGAGCCCCTTGGCCCCGTCGTCGCGGTCGTCCTCGGGGGCGGCGGTGTGCACGTGGTGGTCGTACCCGTCGTACGCCTCCGCGCCCGGCGCGAAGTCGAAGCCGTGGCCGCCGGGGAGGTCGTACGCGGGGTGGCCGTAGGCCGCGTCCAGGGAGCCCAGCGCGCCGGCGTGCGCCGGGCGCCCGCACAGCCGGGCCGACAGGCGGGCGCGCAGCTCGGCGGAGTTCGGCAGCCCGGTCAGCGAGTCGTGGGAGGCGCGGTGGGCGAGCTGCAGCTCGCGCCGCTTGCGCTCCTCTATGTCCTCGACGTGGGTGAGCAGGAAGCGCGGTCCGTCGGCCGCGTCCGCGACGACCGAGTTGCGCAGGGACACCCACACGTAGCTGCCGTCCCGGCGGGCGAGGCGCAGCTCGGCGCGCCCGCCCTCCGCCGAGGTCCGCAGCAGCGTGCCGATGTCCTCGGGGTGCACCAGGTCGGAGAAGGAGTAGCGGCGCATCGCGGCGGCGGGGCGGTTCAGCAGCCGGCACAGGGCGTCGTTGGTGCGCAGGATGCGGCCGTGCTGGTCGCCGCCCATCTCGGCGATGGCCATGCCGGAGGGGGCGTACTCGAAGGCCTGCCGGAAGCTCTCCTCGCTGGCCCGCAGCGCCTGCTGCTCGCGTTCCAGGCGGACCAGGGCGCGCTGCATGTTGGAGCGCAGCCGGGCGTTGCTGATCGCGATGGCGGCCTGGAACGCGTACATCTGGAGGGCCTCGCGGCCCCAGGCGCCCGGCCGGCGGCCGTTGCGCGGCCGGTCGACGGATATGACGCCGAGCAGCTCGCCGGAGGACGTCCCGCCCTGGAGGCCCGGGCTGTACATCGGCGCGAAGAGCCGGTCGGAGGGGTGCCACTCGTCCTCGAAGCGGGGCGCGGGGCCGTCGGTGAACCACTGCGGGACGTCGTCGTCGTCCAGCACCCAGCCCTCGGTGTGCGGTATGAACACGAGGTCGCCCCAGCGCTCGCCCATGTTCAGCCGCCGGTCCCAGGACGCCCGGGAGCCGGCCCGGCCGGTGATCAGGGCCTCGGCGGCGGGGTTCCCGGAGAAGGCGGCGACGACGAGGTCCCCGTCGGGCCGTACGAGGTTCACGCACGCCAGTTCGTATCCGAGGGCGCTGACGGCGCCGTCGGCGACGGTCTGGAGGGTGTCCGCGAGGCTGCGTGCCGTGTTCATGTCGGCCATGACCTGGTGCAGCTGTCGCAGGGACGCAAGACGGACATACGGCTCCGACTCGGTCTCCATGCTCGCCCTCCCCCCGAGACCTCGGCGCGAATCAAGGGTTGTGCCCGGCGCTTCTTCGCGGTGGCTCTTCCGGTCTGTCGCGGCTTCCCCGCCACTGAATCACAGCGCGCTGCCCACTCGGTACACAGGGTCAACAATTCCTGCCCCTTGTGACTCAAGTCACAGGCGAACATGAACAATTCAGTGAAGCTTCTGCATTTCGCCGGTGCGTTCCCGACCGCGGGACGTGTGGCCGTGCCCGCTTGCCGACCGCGGCGGATCGGCCGCTGGACCTAGGTCCCGGCTCCTCCGCGGGCCCGATGCGGGCCGCCGGGGCGGAGACTAGCGTTTCCGGCGTGCTGAACACCGCCTCTTCCACCACCCTCGCCGGTTCCGGGCATGCTGAGGGGGTGAGCGACGACGAGTTCCGGGCCGCGCTGTCCCGGCTGGCGGCGGGCGTGGTCCTGGTGACCGCGCAGGAACCCCCGCTGGACCCCGACGACCCCGGGGCTCCCGGTGTCGAGGACGTCGGCATGACGGCGACCGCGTTCATGTCGGTCTCGCTGGAGCCGCCGCTCGTCATGGTCAGCCTGCGCACCGGCTCCCGCATGGACGACCTGCTCGACGAGCAGCCGCTGTGGGCGGTGTCGGTCCTCGCCGAGAGCCAGCGGCACATCGCGGGCCGCTTCGCGATGAAGGGCCGCATCAGCGACCGGCTGCTCTTCGAGGACATCGCCCGCACGCGCGGCACCGCGACGGGCGCCCCGCTGGTGGGCGGCGCGCTCGCCACCCTGGAGTGCCGCACCGAGCAGCGGGTCACGGCGGGCGACCACACCCTCGTCATCGGCCGCGTGCTGACGGCCGCGGTACCGAGCACCGAGGGCGGCCCACTGCTGTACTTCCGGGGCAGGTACCGGCCGCTGGGCTGAGCACGGGCGCCCGCCGGGCCGAGCCCCGGGCCGCTGGGCTGAGCACGGGCCGCGGGCTGAGCACGGGCCGCGGGCTGAGCACGGGCCGCGGGCTGAGCACGGGCCGCGCCCGCGTGTTCGGTGGCCGCCGGGGCCGTCCGCCGCATACCCGGGGGCCGTCCGCCGCATATCCGGTAACCGTCCGCCGCATATCCGGTGGCCGCCGGCGGCCGTCCTCCCTAGGGTGACCCGATGCCGCCACGCCTGGACGAGATCACCCCCGCGAACCTCGACACGGCCCTCGCCGTCCGGGTCCGCTCCGACCAGGAGCACGCCGTCGCACCGGTCGCGAACTCCCTCGCGGAGGCGTACGTCCACCCGCCCGGCGTCGCCTGGCCCAGGCTGATCGTGGACGGGGACCGCGCGGTCGGCTTCCTGATGGCGTTCCTGGACATCGACTGGTACGGCGACGGCAGTGCCCGCCGCTCCGGGCTGTGGCGCCTCAACATCGCCGCCGGACGACAGGGCCGGGGCTACGGCCGGTTCGCCGTGGACCGCGTCGAAGAGGAGATCCGGCGCCGCGGCGGCACCCGGCTGTACGTCACCTGGCATCCCGGCCCGGACGGCCCCGAGGAGTTCTACCGCCGGCTCGGCTTCCGCGAGAACGGCGAGACGAGCGGCGGACAGACGGTGGCCGTAAGGGAGTGGTGACCGGTCCGGCCGGTCACGTCAGGCGAACGGCCCCTCCAGTGTGAAGCGACGGAGCTGGCGGGCGAAGGTCTCGGCCTCGCCCGGGGGCCACGCGGACAGGCTCGCCATGATGTGGGCGGCCAGCCGGGTGCGCAGCTCGGCCACGGCCTGCCGGCCCGGCTCGGTGAGCACCAGCAGCTGGGCGCGCCGGTCGGCGGGGTCGGGTTCGCGCCGGACGAGACCGGCGCCCTCCAGCCGGGAGGCCCGGCGCGTCACGCCGGAACGGTCGAGGCCCACCTCGGGCGCCAGGTCGGCCGCGCTGCAGGGGCCGTTCCGGGCGATCGCGCTGAGCACGGGGTAGGTCAGTTCGTCCACCGCCTCGCCCATGTCCTCGGTCAGCGTCTGATGCAGCCGGGTGCGGGTGGTGCGCCGCAGGAGCACGCCCAGCGCGTCCGCGATCTCCTGCCCGGCGTCCTTCTCGGTCTCCGATGACTCCACGGGTGACTCCCTAGATGACTTCACCCCCGAAGAATAGCGTGCGCTGCGCACGCAACTGGTGCTACAGTCAAGGCGAAGCGTGCGCGGCGCACGCATCTCGGATTCCGAGGAAGGAACCTGCCATGACCCGCACCGGCATCGAGGCCGCCCTGACCGACCTGCTCTTCAACGACGAGCTGACCCTCCAGGAGGCCGCCGACCGCCACTTCGCCCCGGAGTACCGCCAGCGCACGGACGGCGAGTGGGCCGACCGCGGCGAGTTCCTCGACCACATCGCCCACCTGCGCACCCTCGTCGCCGGCGGACACGTCGAGGTGCACGAGGAGCTGTACGACGGCAGCCGGTACGCCGACCGGCACACCGCCCACGTCACCAAGAAGGACGGCACGACCGTGCGGATGGAGGTGTACGTCTTCGCCGACCTGACGGCCGACGGCCGCTTCCGCCGCATCGAGGAGACCACCCTGATGCTCCAGGGCTCCAGCACGGACCGCGACCTGGGCAGCGCCCGCTGACCTCTCCGCCGCCTAGTCCCAGCTCCGCCCCGTACGTCCCCGCTTGGTGTCGGAGCGCTGCTTCTTCTCGCGCAGCCGGCGTTCGTTGATGCCGCGCGGGATGCGGGTGGGGCGGCGGGGCTTGGGCGGGGGCGCGGTGGCCTCGGCGAGCAGCGCGGCGAGGCGTACGGCGGCAGCCTCGCGGTTGCGCCACTGGGAGCGGTGCTCGGAGGCGCGCACGGTGACGACGCCGTCGGCGAGCCGCCCGGACAGCCGCGCCAGCGCCCGCTCCTTCCACACCGGAGGCAGCGCCTCGGTCCCCGCCAGGTCGAAGCGCAGCTCCACCTGGGAGTCGCTGGTGTTGACGTGCTGTCCGCCAGGCCCCGACGACCGCGAGAAACGCCACATCAGCTCGGCCTCGGGGAGCGAGACCGAGCCGCGGATGAGATAGGGCCCGGACATGCCCTCCATGTTCCCGGCCACGCCCCCGGCACGTCACCCGGTTTTCGAGGACTCGGGTAAAAAAGGTAAAGGGAGCCGGAACCATGGGGACCCCCCTCGACGTTGTGCGGGGTGACGGTAGCTTCAGCTTCGTCGGCATACACGTGCGGGGACATCCAAGCGTGCAGGGAAATCTAAGGAAGGGACTCCCAACATGGCTGTAAGCCTGTCCAAGGGTGGCAACGTCTCGCTCACCAAGGAGGCTCCGGGCCTGACGGCCGTCACCGTGGGCCTCGGCTGGGACGTCCGCACCACCACCGGCACGGACTTCGACCTGGACGCCTCCGCGATCGCGGTCAACGGCCAGGGCAAGGTCTACTCGGACGCGCACTTCGTCTTCTTCAACAACAAGCAGACCCCGGACAACACGATCGTCCACACCGGTGACAACCGCACCGGCGAGGGCGCGGGTGACGACGAGGCGATCAACGTCGACCTGGCCGGCCTCCCCGCCGACATCGAGAAGATCGTCTTCCCGGTCTCCATCTACGACGCCGAGAACCGCGGCCAGAACTTCGGCCAGGTCCGCAACGCCTACATCCGCATCGTCAACCAGGCGGGCGGCGCCGAGATCGCGCGCTACGACCTGTCCGAGGACGCCGCCACCGAAACCGCCATGGTCTTCGGCGAGCTGTACCGCAACGGCGCGGAGTGGAAGTTCCGCGCCGTCGGCCAGGGCTACGCCTCGGGCCTGGTCGGCATCGCCCAGGACTTCGGCGTCAACGTCTGACGGTCCTTCGGTGCCGGTACCGACGCCGGTACCGGCCCCGAGTGACCGGGGCGCCGTACACCGGCCCCCGGCCGTGCCGCGTCGCACGGCCGGGGTCCCCGGCTGTTCAGGGGCGGTCCGGCCGGCCGTCGCCGTACAGCCAGTGCTTCCAGATCCCGGTGAAGTCCGTGCCGGGGGCGCGCTTCTCGACGTACGCGGTGAAGTCGGCGGTGCTCGCGCCGCCGTGCCGGTGGGCGGCGGCCCAGCCGCGCAGCAGGGCCTTGAAGGCGCGGTCGCCGGTCTGCTGCCGGATCTTGTGCAGCACCATCGCGCCGCGCTCGTAGACGGGCCGGTCGGAGACGTGCGCGGCGCCGTCCGGCCGGGCCGGCGGGAAGGCCCAGAGGGCATCGTCGTCACGGTCGTCGTAGAGACCGGTGAAGATCTGCTGGGCGCTCCGGCCGCCGTGCTCCTCCTGGTACAGCCAGTCCGCGTAGGTGGCGAATCCCTCGTTGAGCCACATGTCCCGCCAGCTCCTCGGCGTGACCGAGTCGCCGTACCACTGATGGGCGAGTTCGTGGACGAGGGTGCCGGTCTCGGGGGCGCCGGGGAAGACGGGCCGGTTCTGCGTCTCCAGGGCGTAGCCCGCGTCACCGGGGCGGTCCACGATCACGCCGGCCGAGGAGAAGGGGTAGGGGCCGAAGGTCCGCTCCTCCCAGGCGAGGATCTCCGGCAGCCTGGCCAGCACCCCGGCGCTCGCCTTCGCCTGCTCCGGGTCCACGGCGGTGAGCAGCGGCAGCCCGTGCGGGCCCGTGCTCCGGGTGATGGTGTAGTGGCCGATCGCGAGCGTGGCGAGGTAGCTCGCCATCGGCTCGGCGGTGCGCCAGTGGTAGGTGGTGCGGCCGTCGTGGTCGTCGCTGCCGGTCAACTCGCCGTTGGAGACGGCCTGGAGCCCCTTCGGGACGGTGACGGCGAGGTCGTAGGACGCCTTGTCCGAGGGGTGGTCGTTGCCGGGGAACCAGGCCATGGAGCCGACGGGTTCGCCGAGGGCGAGGGCGCCGTCGGCGGTGGGCAGCCAGCCCTCCTCGGAGCCGTCGGGGTCGGTGAGGGTGCGCGGGGCGCCCGCGTAGCGGACGGTCGTGCGGAAGACGGCGCCCTTGCCGAGATCGTCGTGGGGGCGGACGGTCAGCTCCTGGCCGGTCCGGCTGACCAGGGCGTCCTTGCCGTCGACGGTGACCGAGTCGACGCGCAGTCCGGCGAGGTCCAGGTCGAAGGCGGACAGGTCGGCGGTGGCGCGGGCGGTGATGACGGCCGTACCGGTGAGCCGGCGGCCGGCCGGGGCGTAGCCGAGGGTGAGGGCGTAGTGCGTGACGTCGTAGCCGCCGTTGCCCGCCTTCGGGAAGAAGGGGTCACGCACGCCGGAGCCGCCGGGGACGCCGTGCACACCACCGTCGCATGCGCTGACGGTCAGGGCCAGGGCGAGCAGGGCGGCGCCGAGGGGGACGAGGCGCGCGGGTACGGGTACGAGGCGCGCGGGTACGGGTACGAATCCGGGCACGTCGGCGATCCTAGGCTTCCCCGGCCCACCGGGGCCGGGACACGGAGCCGGGCGTGACACCATCTGAGCGTGCTCGACATCGGCTACGCCCTCTCCAACCGGTTTCCGGACCCCCCGCAGACCGACTACCGCCGCGCGGACATCCACGCGCTGCGGCACGACCTGTTCAGCGGTGACGTCTACCTCGCGGACACCGAGACGGACCGGGAGCTGTCCACAGCCTGGGGATGGGTGCCGGTGCTGGACTTCGCGTGGGCGCTGTGCGACATCGCCGAGCAGTTGGACCGGGACCCGCTGGGCTCCCGCGCCGCCAAGCCGCAGCGGGCCGAGCTGGACTTCACCGAGTCGACCGACCGCATGCTCTTCGAGCGCCGCTTCGGCTGGGTCGAGATCGGCTCCGACTGGACCCCCGCCGAGGAACCCCCGCTGAGCTTCTCGCACGCCGAACTGCGCCGCGAGGCCCGCGACTTCCTGCACGACCTGCTCGCGGACCTCACCGACCTGCACGACGACCTCGCCGAGAACCCGGCGATCTGGACGCTCCAGGCCCGCTTCCCCCGCCTGCCCTGAGCGCCGCCCGGCCTCACTCCACCCGGATCCCCAGCTCGGCCGCCAGCGCCGGCGCCAGGTCGAGCAGCTGCCCGGTGCTGATCACCGCCCCGGACAGCCGGTCGAGGCCGCGCGCGACCTCCAGAGGGACGGCCCCGCGCAGGTCCACATCCTTCAGGGTGGCGTTGCCGAAGTCGGCCCCCCTCAGGGCACAGTCGACGAACTCCACCCGCTCCAGGCGCGCCCCCGAGAAGTCCGGCTCGACCAGCACACAGGACTCGAAGACCACGTCTCTCAGCCGGGCCTCGCGGAAGTTGAGGAAGTCCAGCTTGCCTCCCCGGACCACGACCCGCTCCAGCACCGAGCCGTGCAGCTGGGTGCCGCCCAGGCGGGCCTCGACCAGCTCGACGTCCCGCAAGGTGGCCTCGGCGAGCCGGGTGCCGACCCCGCGCAGCCCGGTCAGCACCGAGTCCAGCACCCGGGCCCGGCCCAGCGCCGTCTCGTCCACCGCGCAGCCCGTCAGCGCGCAGTCCATGAACCGGGCGCCCGCGCCGTCCTGCCCGGCCAGGTCCAGGTCCCGGAACTCCACCCCGTCGTAGTCACCGTCCGGCTCCAGCTCCCCGCCGGTCCACGGCTCCAGGGCCGGCAGCCGCACCTCCGGCCGCCGCGCCGCCTTCACCGCGGGCCGGACCGCCGGCCCGCCACTCACGCCACTCACCGCTCTCCTCGCCATGCCCCCATGCTGCACCTCGCCACTGACAGTCCCCGCCCTCCGCATCACGGGGGGGGCACCCATGCACGCCGTACGACTGCCCGCCTTCGGCCCCGCCGAGAACCTGACCCACGAGGAGGCCCCGGCCCCGCGCCGGCCACTCCAGCCGTCAGTGCCGTCCCGACACCCGGTCGGCCACCCGGGCCAGCCGCGAAGAGCGCAGGTCCGGGCGCAGGCGCTCGCGCCGGTCGGCGGTGCGGTACGTGGCGTACATGCCCTGCACCCCGAGCCAGCGCAGCGGCTCCGGCTCCCACTTGCGCACCCGGTGGTCCACCCAGGGCAGGTCCGTCAGCGCGGTCCGGCCGCCCTGCCCGGAGTCCTGCCGTACCAGGTCCCGCAGCGTCCGCGCGGCCAGGTTCGCGGTCGCGACGCCGGAGCCGACGTAGCCGCCGGCCCAGCCGAGCCCCGTCCCACGGTCCAGGGTCACCGTCGCGCACCAGTCCCGGGGCACCCCGAGGACACCGGACCAGGCGTGCTCCACCCGCACCCCGGCCAGCGCCGGGAAGAACCGGGTCAGCACCTCCCGGAGCGCCTCCACGGTCGCCGCCTGGGTACGGCCGTCGTTGTCGGTCCGCGAGCCGAAGCGGTACGGCACCCCGCGCCCGCCGAGCGCGATCCGGCCGTCCGCCGTGCGCTGCGCGTACATGTAGGCGTGCGCCATGTCGCCCAGCGTCTCCCGGCCCGCCCAGCCAATCGCCGCCCACTGCGCTTCCGTCAGCGGCTCGGTCGCGATCATCGAGGAGTTCATCGGCAGCCAGGTCCGCCGCTGCCCCTTCAGCGAGGCCGTGAAGCCCTCGGTGCAGCGCAGCACGTAGGGGGCGCGGACGGTGCCGTAGGGGGTGACGGCGTGCTTCGGCCGGATCTGCGTCACCGGCGTCGACTCGTGGATGGTCACCCCCAGCGCCGCCACGATCGCCGCGAGCCCCTTGACCAGCTTCACCGGGTGCACCCGCGCCCCGTGCGGCGTCCAGGCGGAGCCCACCGCGTACGCCACCCGGATCCGCTCCGCCGTCTCCCGCGCGCCGAACAGCTCCCGGTCCTGCTCGCCGTACGACACCTCGTGCTCGTGGAAGGCCCGCAGCCGCGCCCACTGCGCCGGCGTCGTCGCCACCTCCAGCACACCGCCCTTGTGCACGTCGGCGTCGATGCCCTCGGCCGCCGCGACCGTGATCACCTCGTCCACGGTGTCGTTCATCGCCCGCTGCAACCGCACGGCCGCCTCCCGGCCGCGCAGCTTCGCGTACCGGTCCCGGCCGGCGACGCCGTTGTACAGCCAGCCGCCGTTGCGCCCCGAGGCGCCGTACCCGCAGAACTTCTGCTCCAGCACCGTGATCCGCAGGAACGGAGACGATTTCTTCAGGTAGTACGCCGTCCACAGACCGGTGTAACCGCCGCCGACGATCACCACGTCCGCCGTCGCGTCCCCCGACAGCGGCTCCCGCACCGCCGGCAGACCGTCGTCCGCGTACCAGAAGGAGACCCCGCCATTCACGGCACCGCTCGCCCAACTGCTCATGGGCCGGACGTTAACCCCTCAGGGTGGCCAGTGTCTCCTTCGGATTCCATGCTTTTCCGCGCCCCCTGACCAGCGGAAAACAGGCCAGCCCGCTCAGCACCGCCACGAAATGCCCGAAGTCCGTGAAGGTCGGCCCCTCCGTCAGCGGCAGCCCGAACGCCACGAGCACCGCCGCCAGATAGCCGTACCGCCACGGCACCGCGACCCGGTAACCGAGCACCGCGATCACCCCGGCCAACGCGTAACTCACCCCGATGTCCAGGGTGTTCACGGCAGCCGGCGGCGCCACACCGTCCCGGATCGCCATCAGCAGCACCCCCTCGCTGATCAGCGACGCCAGCACGTGCGCCGACGCGCACACCACCAGCCACCGCGCGGTCCCGAGCCATCGCTCCGCCGGCGCGTGGAACACCGAGTACAGGAACGCGTACGGCACCCAGTGCCCGCTCTCGATCCACATCGCGCTCGCCACCAGCACCCGCACCGGCGTCCGCGACAACTCGCTGATGTTGGTCGACCTGCGCCGCAGGAAGTACGCCTCGAACTCCGGCGACATGCGGTGCAGCGCCACCGTCGTGACGAACAGGACCCCCAGCCACACATACGTGCCGGGAGCACCGCGGACATACGCCCACACCACGCCCAAACCCCGGAATTTTCCCATGCCCCGATTCACGCACGCCGCTACCGTCCCGCCCGTGATCGACATTCCCCCCGAACTGGCCGAGGCCCAGCGGAGGCACAACGGAACCACGGGCGAGGCCTTCGTCAGGTCCCTCCCCCACCTCGCCGCCGACTTCCTGAACCGCTGGCACCTCACCCTTGACGGCCCCCAGATGCACGGCGTCAGCGCCCTCGTCCTCCCGGTCACCCGCACCGACGGCGCCCGTGCCGTCCTCAAACTCCATCTGCCCGACGAGGAGACCCGGGCCGAACCGGTCGCCCTGCGCACCTGGAACGGCGACGGCGCCGTACTCCTCCTCGACCACGACCCGGACACCGGCACCCTGTTGCTGGAACACTTGAGACGCCTGGGCGAGACCCGTCCCCTCACCCACACGCCCGACACCCGCACCTCGACGCTGGTCATCGCCCGCCTCCTGGCCCGCCTCACCTCCCACCCCGCCCCACCCGGCCTGCGCAGCCTCGGCGACATCGCCCCCGCCCTGCTCGACCGAACCCCCCGGGCCCTCGCCCACGCTCCCGACCCCGAGACGCGCCGGACCCTCACCGACTGCGCCGCCGCACTCCGCGAGATCGCCTACGACGACCCCGGCGACCGCCTCCTGCACGGGGACCTCCACTCCGGGAACGTCCTCGCCGCCGACCGCGCCGACTGGCTCGCCATCGACCCCAAGCCGCTCGCCGGCGACCCCGGCTTCGACCTCTGGCCCGCCCTCGCCAACCGCTTCGAGCCCACCGAGGTCCGCTGGCGCTTCGACGCCCTCACCGACACCCTCGCCCTGGACCGCCCCCGAGCCCGCACCTGGACCCTCGCCCGCCTCCTCCAGAACGCCCTCTGGGACCTGGAGTCCGGCCGCCCGGTCGAGCCACGGCACCTGGAGATCGCCCGCAGGCTGGCATGAGAAAGCGCGGGCGGGAGGAGCCCACCCGAGCGATCGGCATCGCCTCCCGTCCTGCGGTCGGTCACGGGCAACCCCCAAGGCGCTTTCGCCCTCTTCCCGGTCGGCCGAGCGGTCGGCGGGCCGGACCAGCCCAGCCGTTCGCAGGGAAATGGGGGGAACGTTGTTCCGCAACGCGGTGCGGGCGCTGAGCGCCACGGGCCTTGTCATCGTGGGCTCGCTGGGAGCGGCGGCCGGAGCATCGGCCACCGGGACGGACCCGGCGCGGGCGGGCGGCACGTCCGGCGCCGTCCGCCTGGAGTACTTCACGGCCCAGCACAGGCTTCTGGAAGCGGGCGACCCGCTCTGGTTCAGCGTCCGGGGGATGCGGCCGGGGTGGGACAGGGTCGAGGTCACTTCCCCGGCACTCCAGGAGCCGATCACCCTGGTCCCGGCGGAGCACGGCTCGGCGCGGTCCGCCCAGGTGGACGCCCCGGGGACGGACCACCGCGTCCGCTCCGGCCTGCGCGCGGGCACCTACCCGGTCACCGCGACCAGCCACGGCCGTACCGTCGCCACCGCACGGCTCAAGGTCGCCGCCGAGGGCTCCGCCGACATCGGCCGGTTCGTCATCGGCCCGGCGGACGCCGTCCCCGGCGGTGACACCCCCGCCTCCGTACGGCCCGGCAGTGACGTCCGGCTGGTCCTCACCGACCTGAGGGCGGCGGACCGGGAACACTCCCTGACCGTCACCTCGCCCGTCTTCGACCACCCGGTGACCATCCGGACCGACAGCCCGGACGACCCCGGCTGCAAGTGCGACGACGGCGGCACGGTCTACGCCGGCCACGCCCGCCTGCGGGCCGACGTGCCGCACGGCCGCTACCCGCTGACCGTGATCAGCCACCACGGCCGGCAGACCACCCGGCAGCACGTCACCGTCGCGGGCGACCCGGTCGCCCACGGCCCCTCCCCGGCGGCCATCGGCGCCCTCGCGGCCGCAGCGGTGGCTCTGGTCACGGGCGGCGGCGTGCTCGCGCTCCGCCGCCGTCGCCGCGCACGCGGGTCGACGACCACCGGGTAGCCCGCCGGCGTGGGCGCCAAGAAGGTCGTACATGCGCCCGGTCACCTCGACAAGGTCACGATGGTCGGCTCTCCCTCCAGCCACAACCCGGAGGACCACGCCGACCGCTGCCCGACCTGGCCGGACGCCGCTGTCAGGTCGGGTGCCCCTGCCTTTACTGCTGCTGATGGTTGCGCAGGCGGTACTGACGGGCAGTGACGAGGCCGCGCCATCGGGCGCGGGTGGCCTGTTCGCCGTCCAGCCACTGCGGGCCGGTATGGCCGGCGGGGAGGGGGAGGCCGGCCATGAACGCCGCGATATCGATGTAGTAGGCGTAGTCCCCGTTCCGGGTCTGTTCGCGCAGCCGGGTAACGGTCGCGGCGAGTGCTTCCTGGTCGTCGCGTACCGCCTGGTCGAATGCCGCGGCCAGTTCGAGGGTCGGGGTTATAGAGGTGAGGCCGGAGGCATCGATCTCGGTGCGCAGGGCGGGAAGGCGGTCGGCGAGCGCGGGATCGCCGGCATCGCGGAGCAGGGCGGCGATGGCCGCGTTGATCATGGTGGCGCGTAGGTCGAGACTGACGAGGAGCTGATGGGCGAGGTCGATCTCGTCGGCGGCCTGACGGGGGTCGTAGAAGGCGACGGCGAGGGCGCGCAGGGCTTGGTTGTGTGCGGCTTCACCGGCTTTGGCGTGCTGTTCGGCCTCGGTCCGACCGACGAGATAGGCGGCGGCAGCGCGTTCGGGTTCTCCTTGCAGCCACCATAGGTCGCCCAGGACGCGCCGGTGGCGTCCTTCCCATCCCAGGGTCTGTGCGGCGGCGTGCGCGGTAGGGAAGTCGCCGGTGAGCCGGGCGGCATGGGCGAGACCTCGCCGGGCGGCGGCGGCCAAGCGGCCGTTGTTGTCGGCGACCTGCTGGTAACCGCGACGTGCTGCCTCGCCATGTCCGGTGTCGCGGTAGGCCTTGGCCCGGTAGTACAGGGCGATTTCTTCGAGTCCGACAGGCAGGAGACGGCTGTCGAGGATGGTGGTCAGCCGGTCCACAGTGCGGGTGCGGTGTTCGTGCTGGCGGCGGGCGAGGGTGCTCAGGAGTTCGACCAGGGCGTCGGCGGCTGTGTCCAGGCGATCACTGGTTCCGGGTGGCGCGATCGGCTCCCAGACGCTGTCGCTGATATAGGCCCAGGCGGCGTCGGTGAGCCAGCCCAGTTCCAGGCGGTGGTCGCCGGCCAGACGCAGTCCTTGGCGCAGGCAGCCGGTCAGGAGGAGCCGGTCGCGGTCAGAGCCTGCTCGCCACTGTCGTCCCAGGGCGGTGAAGGCGCGTGCTGCGGCGCGCTGCCAGTCGGCGCGGCTCCATCGGTCGTCGGTATGGTCGTCGGCGTCGCGGATGGTGGAGCAGATCAGCCCGTGCAGGTGGTAGGGCCAGAGCCCGAAAGGGTTCTCCCGGACGAAGGGGCGTTCGATCAGCCGCATGGCCGGGGCCTCGTGGGGGAGGCCTGCTGCCTGCGTGGCGAGGGAAACGTCGAAAGCGTCCAGGAGGCTGACCGACCGCAGGACGTGACGCTCGTCCGGGGTCAGATCAGCCAGGGTCCGGGAGATCAGGGCAGGGAAGTCGTGGTCGAAGTCGCCGACGGTGGGGGTGCGTCCGGTGCGGCGGATCTCCAGGAAGCGCATCACCGACAGGTCGAGGTAGAGCGGCAGACCGTGGCTACGGCCGGTGATCACCATGCGCAGGTCGCCGGTGATGAGGGGCTGCCCGTCGCGGGAGAGCCGGCGGGCGAGGTAGTCGTCACAGTCCTCCGGGGCGAAGTCGCCGACCAGGACCTGCCGGCCGCCGCTGCTGGTGGGCAGCGGGGTGCGGGTGTAGGGAGTGTCAGCGGCGGCCAGGCCGGGCCACGCCTCGGGCCCGGTGAAGTCAAGCTGGCCCTGAAGGCCTTCGTCGGCCCATTGCAGCCTGCCACGCCCGGTGATCACCCACAACACGTTCGGCATCAGCCACACCACGCGCTGGATCAGCCGCTCCAGGTCTCGCCGGGTCCGATCCCCGACGTCCTCGAAGGTGTCGAGCAGGACGACGGGCGTGACGCGTTTACGTTCGGGCAGGCGGGCGATTTCCCAGGCGAGCAGGTGCGGGTAGTAGGAGAGGGCATCCAGATCAGGCTCGGCCACCAGCAGGTCGGCCAGCCGCGCGCATCCGGCGAGCGCGCGGACCGTCTGGCGCCGCTCGCGCAGCGCTCCCACCAGAGCGCCGGTGACCTGGCCGACGACCGATCCGACCACGCCGGGCAGCGCCAGTATGGAGGCCACCTCCTCAAGCACGGACTGCATCTGCTCCGGCAGGACCTGCCCGAACCGTGAGGTGAGGCCGCCGCGGCGCAGATATTCCTCGATCGGCTCACCCGGATGATTCGCCTCCCAATATCGGCGCAACGCCAGGTCGAAGGCGGGCAGCGGACGTCCGACATGAGCGGCAAGGGCAAGGCGGACCATGAGCACCAGATGCTCGAAGTCGGTGCCGGCGGAGCGGGCCAGGTCAATCCGCACCGGCAGGATCCGCCCGTCAGGCCAGCTGGGCTCACCCCACTGCGACGGCCGCTGCCCAGCATCGGCGAGAGCCGCCTCAAGCTTGCGGGACAAGGTCGTCTTGCCGATCCCACCGACACCGTGAAGCACGATCACGTTGTTCCGCGAGGCTTCCAGGTCTTCGACGTCGAAGCCAGGGGAGGTCACCCGCCGCAGGTGCTCGGTGAGCGCGTCGGCCACCAGGTCCCACTGTGCCTGCCGATTGGTGAACGCCTCCTGTGCCGTCACACTGCGGTCATTCGTACTGAACAGGTCCCTCAGATCACGGCCACCGGTCACGCCTACCCCCGAAAACGATCACGTGTGGGCTTCAACCTATGCCAAGGGGCCTGGGTTGGCAGCGGGCTCTGTCCAGTCTGGCCGACTTGATGCCACCCTGGGTGTCGTGCAGCATCTTTCGCCGATGAAGCCCGCTCCCGGGCCCTCGTACAGCACCACCCTCACCATCCGGTAGCCGGCAGGCGTACTCGTCACTGGCCTGACCTCACAAAAGCGATCGCCGCCGGGTGGCACCGTACGACCGGCCTCAGGCGCTGATTCACCGCCCGA
Source organism: Streptomyces pyxinicus (assembly GCF_024753135.1). Taxonomy (GTDB): domain Bacteria; phylum Actinomycetota; class Actinomycetes; order Streptomycetales; family Streptomycetaceae; genus Streptomyces; species Streptomyces pyxinicus. The sequence continues at coordinate 415,177 of NZ_JANUGP010000002.1, forward strand.
CTTCGGGAGATCGCCCCCGGAGGCCGGGCATGGCTCTCAGTTCGTTTCAGCCTGATGTCGCCTGCTTAGGGTTGCCGCCATGCTCGGTTCCGCTCGGGGGTTCCATGCCTGCCGAGGAACGCATGATTCGATTCATGCTTCCGGGTCGTACTCAGCCGGTTTTCAGCCCGGCAGTCGATGCTGCAACTGACCAAGTGGAGTGCACTCCTCGTCGCTCGCTCGGAGCGACCCGCAAATTCCGGTCAACCACGCCCAGACAAAAGCAGGCGACGTACCGCCTTGTCCCGGGCTCAGCGCGGCCGAGACCGCGTCATCCGCAGGAACGGGGCATAGCTATTCTTGGTCGTCAGGCGCATTGTCTACACAATGGGGCTCAACATGATGTCGAGGTCTAGGAAGTTGGCCGTTCATGTCCGAGTCCGAGCCCGTGCCTGCCCCCGTGGGGCAAGTAGAGTTCGAGTCTGCCAGGGACGCGGTCCTTGCCGTCCTCGCCCTCTATGCCCAGCGGATCGACGTCGAGGAGCGGCGTCCGGAGCCGGATGAGGCGCTGATCGCCAGCCTGGCCCGGGAGCGTGCCGCCTACGGCAGGGTGCTGCGAGAGCTGCAGAACGCTGACGCCGCCGGCGTCGCGCGCATCACCAAAACCGCGCACGCCCTTCTAGCCCGAACCGAAGAGGACGAGCTGCCTCACTGACTGTCGCTGGCGTCGTGCCGGGACGTTCCGGCTCAGCTGCTGGCATCTGGCGAAAAGGGCCTCGGCAGGAGGGGAGCCGCCAGAGCGGAGATGTCATCAAGCTCGGTTCGGTGTTGGGGAAGATGCGCGACGAGCTCTGCTTGCCGGCTTCGGAAGAGATGGGCCTCGGCCTGGGTGTACGGGCGCGTCCTTTCGGCGTTCAGAGCCGCGAGCGCGCTCGCCTTGGTGTGGGTGCCGGTGGCGGTGCCTGCCGGGGCGGCGAACAAGGAGCGGCCGTCGCGGTCGAGGACCTGAAGGGTGCTGACGGCCTGTTTCTCGACGGCGAGTGGGATGCATCTGGCGACCGCGTTGAAGCACCGGTCGTGACCGCTCACCGAAGTGAACCTCGCGGGTACCTGGTGGCGAACCTGCTCCATGTAACGGCAGGCGGTGGCCTGACGGCTGTCGGCGGCCCGTACGGCCACCACGACCAGTGAGATGCGGTAACCGGCGGCGGCGAAGCCAGCCACGCTGGAATGGAACTCCTCCGGTGTACTGGGCGCTGTCTCGATGACCGCGTCGCCCCGACGCTGCCGTACGTAAGCCTCTGCCTGCTCCTTCCAGAACCGGTAATCCGCGCGGATGATCGCTCCGGCCGTCCGCGGGTGGTCGTGCAGCAGCCTGCGGTAGTCCGGGTGGGCGGCCTTCAGGAAGTCGCTGGAGATCAGTGTCGGCACGCGGATGCCGTGCTGATTCAGGATCTCGCGCGAGCGTAAGCTCTTGTTCCCACCGGGCTGACTCATCACGTAGATGACGTGCGGGTCGTCGTGCGCGGTGACGTTGTCCAGATGGACCGGGACGATGTCCCGCTCGAAGATGCGCTGCCGCTGGCCGTGAGGCAGACACCCGAAGCCGTCACCCGTCTGCGTCTTCGGGTGCTGGCGGGCGGCGAGGACACGGACCGTCTCAAGGTCCTCGGTCCCCGTCTGCCGGCGCTGTGCGGTGAGCCGCTCCTCCCGCAATTCACATACCACCGCCGCCACGGCCCGCTCAAACCGGTCCTGGATCCGGTCCTCCCACAGCTGCTTCCGGATGACGGCCACCACTGCCGCCGCTCCCTGTGGCAGGGCCCAGGTCCCGTCGGTCAGGACATTGCTGTACAGGACTCGTCCCAGGTGCCCGATGACGGTGACACGATCGACGAGGCGCTCGGTCTCCACCACAGCGAGGGTGTCGGGCAGCCGGTCGGCGCAGGCGGCCCGGTGGGCGGCGGAAACGTAGCGCACAGCGCCGAGCTGCCGCGCGTGTTGCAGATGCCGGGCGGTGAGCCTGAGTTGCCCCACCGCATACGGTACGTCCAGAACAAGCAGATGGATGCGATAGCGGGCCAGGCGGTACGCCGCGCTCGACTGACGCAAGTCCTGCGGGTCGTCCAGCGCGATCTCCTCTACCACGTCGGCACCGAGGTCCCTTGCGCGGGCGGCGAGATCCCGGGCCCATTGACGGGTATCGGCGCGCACCGTGCCTCCGGCGTGCCGTTCGTCCGCAGCCAGGGCCGCGGCATACCCGGGATGTTCTGGCTTGAGGAGGTCGGCGCAGATCCGGACAGCGTTCGGGAGCACGAGGGGTTGGCGCTGGTCGGCCACTGTGGTCTTGCCGCTGCCGGGCGCTCCACCGACGAGCAGTACGCGCGGGCAGGAGGAGGGAACCACGCCGGCCAGGAACGTGGGCAGGACACGGTGCGACAGGATCGCATGCAGATCGTATGGCGACGGTGCCGTAACGGTCCTCGGACTCACGGGCCCTCCTGGCACGATGTGAGCGGGCGCGGGCGCCCCGGGAGGTCGTGGCACCGTGCCACCACACCCTACACTCGTTCCATCGACGCGAGAAAACAGAGCGAGAAAATATCGGTATGAGGTGCTGCCGACCGACAGGGGGTTCACTGATGCCACGTCCGGCCAAACCTGCGCAGGGCAAATACGCGGGCTTCGCGCGCTCCGTGCGCGCGCTGCGCGACGCCGCCGGACTGTCCGTGCAGACCCTCAGCGACGCGAGCGGCGTGCCACTCTCATCCGTCTACGCGGCCGAGAGCGGCACCCGCCTGCCTACCGAGGAGAACTTGGCGGCGATGGCCCCCGCGCTCGGTATCGAAGTCGAGGCTGCCGCCGAGATGCGCCGGTCGGCCGACCACGACGCACGGCTGGGCTCACCAGCTGCCGCCGATCCCCACACGCTGCGGACCGCCGCGGAGCTTGCCGACTGGCTATCCGCGCTACGCGCTCGTGCCGGTATGCCGACCCTGCGCACTCTGGCCTCGGTAACGGGTACGAGCCCCTCGAGCCTGAGCCGCCTGTTCAGCGGACACGTTCATCTGCGGCAAGACCAGCTGACTACCATTCTCGAAGCACTTGGGGCCACCGAGCGCGAGCGGGATGAGGCTGTGGCGTGCTGGCGGCGGCTGCAACGCGATCGCGGCAGCAGGCCCAGCTCGCGCACACTTGCCTTGCTGTACGGAGCCGCCACCTCGTGCGCCTATCCCGGCTGCACCGTCCCCCTGATCAGGCGAGACGGTGAACACTACCGAGTCGCCGTTGAGCTCGCCCACATTGAGCCCGGCGCCGATGCCGCGTACCGGGAGCACTTCGACAACCTCGTCTTGCTGTGCCCTCAGCACCACCGCAGCCACGGCAACGCCAGTCCCGAAGATCTCAGAGCTTGGAAGGCCGTCCAAGCCACCCGAGCCCGGGAAGTCGCCCACTCGCACGATCAGTTGCTCCTGGGCATCTTTGAAACGTTCTTCCTTCGCCGCCCTACCCTCTTCGTCGCAGAACCCGGCGACGGCGACGACCACAGGGCAAGACGTCGGGAACCGGCACGTTACCTCCAAGACGAGGTGGCACCGTCGGCAGCACGGATGCTGCTGGGTCGCGTCCTGCGCGACTGGCGCGAGGAACGCGGCCTGAAACAGCAGGAGGTGGCGCGCCGACTGGGCTTCTCGCCTTCGAAGCTGAGCCGGACCGAAAGCGGACACCACGAGATCAGAGAACAGGACCTGCACCGACTCCTCGCCCTATACAAGATCACCTCCTTGCGGGAGCAGCAGGCGCTCATCGACCTGGCCCGGATCGCCGGCCAGCCCACCTGGTGGCATCCGTGGTCGGCGGTGGCCCAGCGATACCTGCAGACCGTGGTGAGCTTCGAAGACCTTGCGGTACGCATCCGCTCCTTCGACGTCCTCTACCTGCACGGCCTGCTGCAGACGAAGACATACGCCCAAGCACTGATCGAACGCGGACGCGGCACTCGCGACACACACCTGCAACTGGTCGACCTCCGCAGCGAACGCCACACCAGGTTCACCACCGCAAAGCACAAGAAGATGATCTGCGTCATCCACGAGGGCGTACTACGCCACCCCGTCGGCACCCGCGAGGTCATGGCCGAGCAGATCGACCACCTGATCACCCTCTCCCAGGACGACAACCGCTTCCAGATCCGCCTGGCCGAATTCGACGGCTTCGACATGCCCATAGAACTGGGCGCCACCACCATCTTCGACTTCGAAGGCCGCGTCCCCAAGATCGCATACGCCGAAAGCCTCGACGGCGGACTCTTCATCCAGGACGAGACCATGGTGGAAAACCGGGAGAAGGCATTCGACAAACTGCTTGTCCGTTCCCTAAAACCCGAGGCCACACGGCTCAAGCTCCAGCAACTCGCCTCCGACCACTACACCTGAGACCAACAACGCGTGCAGGCCGGAGGAAGCAACAGCGAATCCGCGTCTGGACATCCCGAAGGACGCACAAGAGCCAAGAGAGCGTCCCCGAGGGGGAACACCGAGCCAGCACACACAGTTTCGGCCACCGACGAGCGAAGCCCTGACGGTGGCCTCGCTCAGGGCCGGGCGGCGAGCCATCCCCCGCCACGGCACGTTTGCGGTCGGACACAAGAACCACGATAAGAATCTTTTGCGATTACTCTCCCGGATACGTAGCGGTTGGGCACCATGGGCATATGGAGGGATCGCCTCCCTCTCACCCTCGAACTCGTATCGGCACAAGGAGCAAACGTTGGTCAAGCAGTTGCCAGGCATCGTTGAGCCTGACGATGGCGACGGCCACAGGACCGGACGTCGCGGGGTCGTGCGATACCTCCACGACGAAGCATCCCCCTCCGCACCCCGAATGCTGCTGGGTCGCGCCCTGCGCGACTGGCGCGAGGAACGCGGCCTGAAACAGCAGGAGGTGGCGCGCCGACTGGGATTCTCGCCTTCGAAGCTGAGCCGGACTGAAAGCGGACACCACGAGATCAAAGAACAGGACCTGCACCGACTCCTCGCGATCTACGAGATCACGGCTCCGCAGGAGCAGCAGGCGCTCATCGACCTGGCCCGGATCGCCGGCCAGCCCACCTGGTGGCATCCGTGGTCGGCGGTGGCCCAGCGATACCTGCAGACCGTGGTGAGCTTCGAAGACCTTGCGGTACGCATCCGCTCCTTCGACGTCCTCTACCTGCACGGCCTGCTGCAGACGAAGGCATACGCCCAAGCACTGATCGAACGCGGACGCGGCACTCGCGACACACACCTGCAACTGGTGAACCTCCGCAGCGAACGCCACACCAGGTTCGCCACCGCAAAGCACAAGAAGATGATCTGCGTCATCCACGAGGGCGTACTACGCCACCCCGTCGGCACCCGCGAAGTCATGGCCGAGCAGATCGACCACCTGATCACCCTCTCCCAGGACGACAACCGCTTCCAGATCCGCCTGGCCGAATTCGACTGCACCGACATGCCCATAGAACTGGGCGCCACCACCATCTTCGACTTCAAGGGCCGCGTCCCCAAGATCGCATACGCCGAAAGCCTCGACGGCGGGCTCTTCATCCAGGACGAGACCATGGTGGACAACCGGGAGAAAGCTTTCGACAAACTGCTTGTCCGTTCCCTGGAGCCCGAGGCCACACGGCTCAAGCTTCAGCAACTGGCCACTGACCACTACAGGTGACACGCCCCGCCAGGGAGCGGGAAAATTTCGAGTGGAGCCGGCGCTGTACGGGCTCCAGCCCCTTGAGTCAGCGTTTACGCGCCACGCCGGCGTAGAGGGAGACCTGCCGTTCGGTGAGCACGGCGGGCCCGCTGCCCGGCTCCGGGCGCCACTGGTGTGCGAGTACCAGGCCAGGATCGACCAGGTCCAGTCCTGTGAAGAACCGCTCCACCTCGGCGCGGTTGCGTACCTGGGCCGGCGTGCCGCGCTGGATGTAGGTGTCGATGATGGCCTGCCACGCCTCGGGAGCGTAGTCGCCGGTGCAGTGGGACAAACTCAGGTAGGAGCCGCTGACCAGGGGCTCCAGGAGGCGGGCGACGAGCTCGCGGGGGCGCCGGTCATCAGGGACGAAGTGCAGCAGGGCATGGAGGCTGAGAGCGATCGGCTGGTTGAAGTCGAGGACATCCTTCTCGACGACAGCGGCGATGACATCGTCAGGCTCGGTGGCGTCGGCCTGGACGTAGGCGGTCCGGCCCTCGGAGGTTCCGTCCAGGAGTTCGTCGGCGTAGACGAGGACGATCGGGTCGTTGTCGACGTAGACGACCCTGCAGTCGGCCGCTACATCCTGCACCACGTTGTGCAGGTTGGGCGTGGTGGGAATGCCGGTGCCGACGTCCAGGAACTGACGCACCCCCTGCTGCGCCAGATAGCGTGCGGCTCGGTGCATGTATGCCCGGTTCACGCGGGCCACGGTCTCGATCGCGGGGAAGACCTCGATGACCGCACGGGCGGCCTCCCGGTCCACGGCGTAGTTCGTCGTCCCGCCGAGGTAATAGTCGTACATTCGCGCGCTATGGGCCCTGTCCTGGCCTAAGTCCGTGCTCGGCTGCTCTCCCACAGCGCCCCCCAACTGGTCGCTACCGCCCGCCCTCTGAGAGAGCGGAGTGCACTTGCAGCACCCCTGTCCATACTGACCGCTCACCAGGGTTGTCCCATCCTGACCGCGACAGACCCGACGTACCGCAGGACGGCCTCGACGGACAGCCCGGCACACGATACGAACCGGTCGCAGGCAACCCTGGTGAGTCGACGATCTTTTCATCTCAGTACGAGAAGGGTCGACCGACCGTTCACCCTCAAGTGGGGACGCCCGGCCAACATCGAGCTGGAGCCTTCAGAGACGGCCGTGGCCAACTGCTGATGTGAAGGCGGCCGCTGCCTTTCCGGAGACCCGCATCACGGGTCCGTTGTGGATCTTGGAGTCACGGATGAACACCTGCGTTTCGGACGGCTGCGCCATTTCCACGCAGGCGCCCTCCGAGTAACTGTACGAACTCTTCCGCCAGGGCGTGCCGTGCCGGCCCAGATCCTGCTGCGCTGCGCGCGTGATCTTCTTCACCGGATACCTCCTACGGTGAACTCCCCGTTGTCCGGATGCAATTGCATCCGGATTGGACTAGGTAAGGATCGCCGCCCCACCAGTCGGCTATGCACACCCGGTGAACAATGTCTGATTTCAACCGTTCGTCGTGCCGGGGCCCGGCGCAGCCACCGCTCACCGCGGACCGCCCTTCGGGAGATGGCTGCCGGGATGCGCGAGCTGGAAGACGGCTCCCGGTAGCGGCCGGCATATCTCATGCCAGGACGCTCCTCTCGGCCGCCGGAGTGATCGCCATACGGCGAGCTGTCCCGTTCGACGGCGGTGCTGGAGGTGAAGCTGCGGCGGCGCGTCGAAGCCGACCTGACGGCGACCACTCGCTCGTCCACCGGTAGCAGCCAGGAACCTGGATGCATGAAAACCCAGGTCAGGGGCCACCCGACCTGAGTTTCACCGGAGCCCCCTGTCGGATTCGAACCGACGACCTTCGCTTTACAAGCTCAGCCGAGGGCTCGGCATCGCGAACCTGATGGTGATCCACAGGCTGTCGGACCTGCTCTCGGCGGGCGACGCCGGCTCGCGCGGCCGAGTCCTGGCCGAGGGCCTGCTGGCCGACTGCAGCACTCGAATCATCTACCGCCAGGAGCCCGATCAACTCGCCGCAGCCGCATCCCTGCTCGGCCTGACCGGCGTGGAGACGCAGGCGGTCTCCGCTCTGACCAAGGGCCGGGGCCTGTGGAAGGTCGCCGGCCGCTCCTCCATCACGCAGCACATCCTGTAGCTGTTCGACACCGACGCCCGCATGGCTGCCTAGCTAGGGCTTCGCTGGTCGGACGTGGACCTCGAACATCGGGTGCTGCGGATCAGCAAGCAGGTGCAGCGCGTGGGCGGGGAGCTGTACGAGGACACCACCAAGAGCGGCCGGGCGCGTCCCGTGCCCCTCCCCCTGATCTGCCTAGCAGCGCTCCGTTGGCACCGGATGCGGCAGACGGAGGCTGCGCGGCTCAAGGGAGAGGAGCTGTCGCCGTCCTCCTACGTCTTCACCACCCGCACCGACCGCCCGATCGACCCGCAGAACATCAACCGGTCGTTCTTCCGCATCACCGCCGCCGCCGGCCTTCGCCGCATCCGCCTTCACGACGCCCGGTACGGCTGCGCCACGCTCCTCACCGCCGCCGGTATCGCGCCCCGCTTCGTGATGGAGCTCCTGGGGCACAGCCAGCTCAGCATCACCATGGGCGTCTACACGCACGTGACCTCCGACACGCAGCGCGAGGCCATCAGCCACACGGATCGCCTGCTCAGACGCCGGGTCGACCGTAAGTGACCGTCCGCGTTGAGGTCACCCGTGGATGCCGAACGCCCCGAACCGATCACCGGCCGAGGCGTTCGCGCTGCTCAGAAAAAGAGCCCCCTGTCGGATTCGAACCGACGACCTTCGCTTTACAAGAGCGGCGCTCTGACCAGCTGAGCTAAGGAGGCGTGGGCGCGGCCGGTGCGGCCGTGCCTGTGCAGTGTACCCACCGAGCGGCGGGGGCCTGTCGAAAATTTCCTCGAAGTTCACTGGTGTCCGGGTACTGACAGGGCGTACGGGCGACAGGTAGCGTCTCGGTCCAGTTCACCTCGGTGGACTGGACCAACCACCTTCCTACAACGGATCGTCCGGCACGTTCCTGCCGGTAGAAGGGGGCCCTTCACCATGGCCACTGTCACGTTCGACAAGGCGACCCGGGTCTACCCGGGTTCCACCAAGCCCGCCGTCGACGGCCTCGACATCGCGATCGAGGACGGCGAGTTCCTCGTCCTGGTCGGCCCGTCGGGCTGCGGCAAGTCCACCTCGCTCCGGATGCTCGCGGGCCTGGAGGACGTCAACGGCGGAGCCATCCGCATCGGTGACCGCGACGTCACGCACCTGCCGCCCAAGGACCGGGACATCGCCATGGTGTTCCAGAACTACGCCCTCTACCCGCACATGTCGGTCGCCGACAACATGGGCTTCGCGCTCAAGATCGCCGGCGTGAACAAGGCGGAGATCCGGCAGAAGGTCGAGGAGGCCGCGAAGATCCTCGACCTCACCGAGTACCTGGACCGCAAGCCGAAGGCCCTCTCCGGCGGTCAGCGCCAGCGGGTCGCGATGGGCCGTGCCATCGTGCGCGAGCCGCAGGTCTTCCTCATGGACGAGCCGCTGTCCAACCTGGACGCCAAGCTCCGCGTCTCCACCCGTACCCAGATCGCGTCGCTCCAGCGCCGCCTCGGCATCACCACCGTCTACGTCACCCACGACCAGGTCGAGGCCATGACGATGGGCGACCGGGTGGCCGTACTCAAGGACGGTCTGCTCCAGCAGGTCGACTCGCCGCGGAACATGTACGACAGGCCCGCCAACCTCTTCGTCGCCGGCTTCATCGGCTCCCCGGCCATGAACCTGGTCGAGGTCCCGATCGCCGACGGCGGCGTGAGGTTCGGCAACAGCGTGGTGCCGGTGAACCGGGACGCGCTGAAGGCCGCCGCCGACAAGGGCGACCGCACCGTGACCGTGGGCGTGCGCCCCGAGCACTTCGACGTGGTCGAGCTGGGCGGCGGCGCCGCGGCCACCACGCTGACGAAGGACGCCGCCGACGCCCCGGCCGGCCTCGCCGTCTCCGTGAACGTCGTCGAGGAGCTGGGCGCCGACGGCTACGTGTACGGCACCGCCCAGGTCGGCGGCGAGCAGAAGGACCTGGTGGTCCGCGTGAACGGCCGCCAGGTGCCGGAGAAGGGCGCGCAGCTGCACGTCGTGCCGCGGCCGGGCGAGACCCACGTGTTCTCGACCTCCACGGGCGAGCGCCTCTCCGACTGAGCCGGAATCCCCGACGGAACGAAAGGGTCCCGCAGTCGCAGCGGGGCCCTTTCGCGTGGGCGGATCCCGAGCGGAAATACCCCGGCACAGCGATCATTTCGGGTGGGCCGTCAACCCCCTACCCAGAAAGTGCCACCAGTTCATCCCCCAATAGGGTGACTAAATGTCGCCAAATCATCACCCCGCGCTACCCTCACGTCCGTGAAGCACTCCACCACCCCTCAGACGCGACGTGGCCACCGGGGCGGCCCTGCCCGCCACATCGGCCGCACTCTCGCCCTCGTCCTGCCCGTCGTCCTGGTGCTCTCCGGGACCCTCGCGGTCACCCGGGTCAACTGGACGGGAAGCCCCTCCAGCTCGGTGCTGGCCGCCTCCGACATCTCCACGGTCGAGGCGCCCGCCACGGCCGCCAAGGCCGCCCAGCCCGCCAGGGCGGACAGCCGCGCCCCGCAGGACGTACTCCGCGACCGGCTGATGTCCGAGCTGCAGGCGAAGAACCCGGGCGTGGTCCTCACCCACCTCCAGCAGGCCGTGAACGGACACCCCTCGCTCGCCCGGCACTGCTCCTCCATCGCCCGCGCCCTCGGCAAGGCGGCGGTGCACATCTACGGCGCCTCGCGCGCCCAGTCGTACGCCCGCCCGGTGTGCGACACGTCCTTCGCCTCGGGCGTGCTGGCCGCGCACAGCTGAGCCCCAGCCACCTGACGCCGGTCGCCGGGCCGGTGACGGCTCCCCGCGGAGCACGCGCGGAGCACGTCGCGGCCGGCGACCGGCGCGCGGGCGCCACGTACAGTGCGGTCATGACCCATCCGAACGCCGCGTCGCGCCCCACTCAAGCCGTGATCCTGGCCGGTGGCCAGGGGTCACGGCTGCGTCCGTACACCGACGACCGGCCCAAGCCGATGGTCGAGATCCCGGGCACGGGCACTCCGATCATCGGCCACCAGCTCACCTGGCTCGCCGAGGAGGGCGTCACGGACGTGGTGGTCTCCTGCGGCCACCTCGCCGACGTCCTCCAGAAGTGGCTGGACTCGGCCGACCTGCCGGTCTCCGTCACCACCGTCGTCGAGACCGAGCCCCTCGGCCGCGGCGGCGGCCTGCGCTACGCGGCCGCCCGTCTCCCGCACCCCGAGCGGTCCTGGTACGCCACCAACGGCGACATCTGGACCCACTTCTCGCTGCGGGACATGGCCGACTTCCACACCGAGCGGGACGCGGTGGCGACGCTCGCGCTGGCCCGGCCGCGGATTCCCTGGGGCGCCGTGAAGACCGACGGCTTCGGGCACATCACCGACTTCATCGAGGCACCGCCGTCGACGTTCGAGATCAACGCCGGTGTGTACGTGTTCTCCGCCGAGTTCGCCACGCTGCTGCCCGAGCGCGGCGACCACGAGCGGACGACGTTCCCACGGCTGGCCCGGGAGCGGAAGCTCGCCGGGTTCCCGCTGCCGCAGGGGTCGTACTGGCGGGCCATCGACACCGCCAAGGACCTGACGGAGGCCGCCAAGGAGCTGTCCGCGCTGGGCCGGTAGCCCCGGCGACCGGAACAGAAGGGCCCCGTACCCGCCGCTCTGCCGCGGGTACGGGGCCCTTCGCCGTCGTACGGCCGGTTCAGCCCAGCAGGCCGCCCACCAGGCCCGGCTGGCCCGTGGAGGTGCTGCTGCCGCCGCCGGACGAGGTGCCGCCGGTGCCGCCCGTCGAGGAGCCGCCGGTGCTGCCGCCGCCGCCCGTGCTGGTCGGGCCCGCCGAGGTGCTCGGGGCGCCGCCGACGGGGGCGGACCGGCGGGGCGGGACCTGGCCCGTGGTGCCCTGGGTCTGGGTGGGCGTGGTGGCGGTCGCACCGCCGGCCGAGCGGGTCGCGCCGGGGGTGGCCGAGCCGGAGGGGCTCGCGCCGGCCGTGGCGCCGCCGGTGGGCGAGCTGGGGGCCGAGGGGGTGGCGCTGTGCCGCCCGCCGGGCTCCGGGAGCGGGGAGCCGGGCATGTTGTTGCGGGGGGCCTCACCGGGGCCGGGTACGACGACCCGGCTGGAGTCGCGGACCGCGCCGCCGAGCACGGAGCCGACGACCAGGGTGAGGCCGACGGTGACCAGCGTGACCAGGGCGCCGCGGCGCAGGACGTACCGGCGCAGCTCCCAGATGTCGGAGCGGGGGCCGAGGCGCCGCCAGGCACCGCCCGCGAGACGGCCGTCCACCGAGTAGACGGGGGCGCCGGCGATGATCAGCGGGGACCAGGCGGCCAGGTAGATGATGTCGGGGGCGTCGTAGGCGGGGACCGTCTTCCAGCTCACGGTGACGATCAGCGCGGCCGAGAGCAGGACGCCGAACACCGCCGCCACCCGCTGCCAGCAGCCCAGGACCGTGAGCACGCCCACGACGACCTGGAGGAAGGCGATGACCAGCCCGGAGCCCACGGGGTGGTGCAGGGCGAACTGGCGCATCGGCTCGGCCACGTCCCACGGGTGCAGGGTGTTGAGCCACGTGACCATGGAGCCGCGCTTGCCGCCGTCGAAGTAGACGGGGTCGCACAGCTTGCCCATGCCGGCGTAGATGGAGATGAAGCCGAGGAAGATGCGCAGCGGCAGCAGGACGACGCCGAGGTTCATCCGGCGGCCGGGGTAGTAGGCGTGCCGGGCGGGGTCGTCGCCGTGGCGTCGGCCGGTGCGCGGCCGGCCGTCGGCGTCGGCGGACTCCGCGTAGGCGCCGTAGTCGTCGTACTCGCCGTAGCCGTCGTAGCCGTCGGAGTTTCCGTAGGCCTCGAACTCGCCCGTGTCGTACGGCGGTTCGTCGTAGGCGCTGCCCGCCGTGCGCATCTGGGGCAGCAGGCGGGTGCCGGCGGCGTCGGGGGCGGTGCGCTGGTGGCCGACGAGGGGGGTCTCGACCGTCTGGTCCGGCCGGCCGCCGGTCCCGACGCGCGGGATGACCTGGGTGGCGCCCGCCGCGGACTCCTCGGTGTGGCGGACGCTGCTGCCCCGCACGGCTTGGAGCAGCCGGTGGGCGCCGGTGTCGTCGGGGGCGGACCTGCCGCTCCACACGACGGGGCGGCGCCGGCCGGGCGCGCCGCCGGAGCGGCCCGCGGTGCCCAGGACCGGGGTACGGGCGGTGTCCTGGCCGGCGCTCGGATGCCGGGCGATCCGCGGGGAGAGGCCGCGCCTCGCCGACGCGCCGAGCTGCACGCGGAAGCTGGCGTGATTGACGATGACCTGCGCCGGATCGCTCGGCACCTTCACCATGCTCAGCGCGGGAGCGTCGTCGAAGCCCGACGGGCGCTCCCCCGTGAATGTGCGGGGTGTTCTGGTGTCCACACTCATCTAACCGAGTGATGTGGAGTTAGGACACTGCCTTGACCGCCCGGATGTGTCCGGACCGCGTCAAAGCAGCCCCAGGCGCCACGAGGACCCCCGAATCACCCCGCAGGGGGTAGCTTTCGCACGCGCGTTCAGACGCGGCGGCGAGCCGCCTCGTACAGCACGATCCCGGCCGCCACACCGGCGTTGAGGGACTCCGCGCCGCCCGGCATCGGGATGCGGACGCGGAAGTCGCAGGTCTCGCCGACCAGCCGGGACAGGCCCTTGCCCTCGCTGCCGACGACGATGACGACCGGGCCGCCGAGCGCCTCCAGGTCGCCCAGCTCCGTCTCGCCGTCCGCCGCGAGGCCGACGACCGTGATGCCGGCCTTCTTGTAGGCCTCCAGGGCGCGGGTGAGGTTGGTGGCGCGGGCGACCGGGGTACGGGCGGCCGTACCGGCGGAGGTCTTCCAGGCGCCGGCGGTCATGCCGGCCGAGCGGCGCTCGGGTACGACGACGCCGTGGCCGCCGAAGGCGGAGACCGAGCGGACGACGGCACCGAGGTTGCGCGGGTCGGTGACGCCGTCGAGGGCGACGACCAGCGGGTCCTCGCCGTCGTCGTGGGCGGCGGCGACCAGGTCCTCCGGGTGCGCGTACTCGTACGGCGGGACCTGGAGCACCAGGCCCTGGTGGTTCAGGCCGTTGGTCATGCGGTCCAGCTCGGGGCGCGGGGCCTCCATGAGGTTGATGCCGCCGCGCTCGGCGGCGAGCTGGAGGGCCTCGCGGACCCGCTCGTCGCTGTCGATGAACTGCTGGACGTAGAGGGTGCTGGCGGGCACGCCCTCGCGCAGCGCCTCCACCACCGGGTTGCGGCCGACGACCAGCTCGGAGGCGGACCTGCCGCCCCGGCGCTGCGGGGTACGGCCCTGGGCGCGGCGGGACTTGGCCGTGGCGGCGCGCTGCTTGGCGTGGCCCTTGCGCATCTCGGCGGGCGGGGTGGGGCCCTTGCCCTCCAGGCCCCGGCGCCGCTGGCCGCCGCTGCCGACCTGCGCGCCCTTCTTACCGGACATGCGACGGTTGTTCGCGGCCATGAGGTACCTGTCTCTGCTCTCTCGGGGAAGCTCGCGGTGAGCTTGTCGTACGGACGTCTACGGATGTCTTATGCAGACGGGTGTCTTATGCAGTGTGCCGCCCGGGGGCCCGGGCGGCACAGTCGATCAAGGATTCGGTCAGCGGGCGCCGAGGCTCCAGCGCGGACCCTGGGGGCTGTCCTCGATGGCGAGGCCGGCCTGGCCGAGCTGGTCGCGGATGGCGTCGGCGGTGGCCCAGTCCTTGCGGGCGCGGGCGGACTCGCGCTGGTCGAGGACGAGGCGGACCAGGCTGTCGACCACGCCGTGCAGGTCCTCGCCGCGATCCGACTCGCCGGCCCAGTGCGCGTCGAGCGGGTCGAGGCCGAGGACGCCGAGCATCGCGCGGACCTCGGCGAGGCGGGCGACGGCGGCCTCCTTGTCGTCGGCGGCCAGCGCGCTGTTGCCCTGCCGGACCGTGGTGTGCACGACGGCCAGGGCGCCCGGGACGCCGAGGTCGTCGTCCATGGCCTCGGCGAAGGCGGGCGGGACCTCGGCGGCGGGCTCGACGACCCCGCCGGCCAGCTCGACCACGCGCTGCGCGAAGCCCTCGATCCGGGCGAACGCGGACTCGGCCTCGCGCAGCGACTCCTCGCTGTACTCGATCATCGAGCGGTAGTGCGGGGTGCCCAGGTAGTAGCGGAGCACGATCGGGCGCCACTGCCGGACCATCTCGCTGACCAGCACGCTGTTGCCGAGCGACTTGGACATCTTGTCGCCGGCCATGGTGACCCAGGCGTTGTGCACCCAGTACCGCGCGAAGTCGTCGCCGTAGGCCTTGGCCTGGGCGATCTCGTTCTCGTGGTGCGGGAAGATCAGGTCGAGGCCGCCGCCGTGGATGTCGAAGGCGCTGCCCAGGTACTTGTGGGCCATCGCCGAGCACTCCAGGTGCCAGCCGGGGCGGCCGGGGCCCCACGGGGTCGGCCAGGTCGGCTCGCCGGGCTTGGCGGACTTCCACAGCGCGAAGTCGCGCGGGTCCCGCTTGCCGGTCTCGCCGTCGCCCGCGGGCTGGAGCAGGTTGTCCAGTTCCTGCCGGGACAGCTCCAGGTAGCGGGGGAAGGAGCGCACGTCGAAGTAGACGTTGCCGTCGGCCGCGTAGGCGTGGCCGCGCTCGATGAGGCCCCGCATCATCTCGGTCATCTCGGTGATGTGGCCGGTGGCGCGGGGCTCGTAGGTGGGCGGGAGGCAGCCGAGGGCGGTGTAGCCGTCGTTGAAGGCGCGCTCGTTGGCGTAGCCGATCGACCACCAGGGGCGGTTCTGCTCACGGGACTTGGCGATGATCTTGTCGTCGATGTCGGTGACGTTGCGGACGAACGTCACCTCGTAGCCGCGGTACTCGAACCAGCGGCGCATGATGTCGAAGTTCAGGCCGGAGCGGATGTGCCCGATGTGGGGTGCCGCCTGCACGGTGGCGCCACAGAGGTAGATCGAGACGCAGCCCGGCGTGAGCGGGGTGAAGTCACGGATCTGCCGGGCGCTGGTGTCGTACAGGCGAATGGTCACGCCTCCAGAGTAGTGGGCGCGGGGCAGTGCCATGCGCCCACCGCCCGGGATTCCCGGGCCTCAGAGCATCCCGACCACCTTGCGCGCCGAGATCCGTACGACGACCCGCTCGGCGTCCTGCCCGGAGGCCGGGTTGAAGTCCGCGTACTTCTTGCCGGTGTACTTCACGCTCAGCTCGTCGATGAGGTCCTGGCCGCCCTCGGTGGTGGTCTCGGCGGTGCCGCGGATCTCGGCGTACTCGTAGGGCTGCCGGGGGTCGGTGACGACGACGGTCACCCGGGGGTCGCGCTCCAGGTTCTTGTACTTGCGGCGGTCGACCGTGGTGGAGAAGAGGAGGGTGTCACCGTCGCGCTTCACCCAGACCGGGGACATCTGCGGGCTGCCGTCGGGCTGGACGGTGCCGACGACGATGAACACCTTCTCGTCGAGCAGGGACTTGAGCCGGTCGGACAGGGCGGCGGGCATGGGTACCTCCGGGGCCTGGTGGCAAGTGCACGGTCTCGCTGTGCGGGTGGTCACTGTGCGGGTACCCTCGCACGCTCTCGGCTCACCCGCACCCCGGGTTCCCGCTCAGCCCGCGCGCACCACCAGGGCCGTCGCCACCGCCATCAGCCCTTCTCCGCGGCCGGGGAAGCCGAGGCCGTCGGTGGTCGCGCCGGAGACGGAGACGGGGGCGCCGGCCGCCGCGGAGAGGACCCGCTGCGCCTCGTCCCGCCGCTTGCCGATCTTCGGGCGGGGTCCGACCACCTGGACGGCGATGTTGCCGATGGTGAAACCGGCCGCGCGGACGATCCGGGCCGCCTCGGTGAGCAGGACGGTGCCGGAGGCGCCGGACCACTCCGGGCGCCCGGTGCCGAAGTGCTGCCCGAGGTCGCCGAGCCCCGCGGCGGAGAACAGCGCGTTGCAGGCGGCGTGCGCGACGACGTCCGCGTCCGAGTGCCCGGCGAGTCCGGGGCCCTCGCCTTCCCACTTCAGGCCGGCGCACCACAGCTCGCGGCCGTCCTCGAAGGCGTGGATGTCGGTGCCGATGCCGACCTGCGGCAGCACCGGAACGGGCGGCACGGGCGCGGACGGCACCGGCACGGGCGGCAGGGGCGCGGGCGGCTGCTCAGAAGCCATCGTTGAGCCTCCTGCGGGCCAGGACCGCCTCGGCGAGGACCAGGTCGAGCGGGCGGGTCACCTTGAAGGCCTCCTCGTGACCGGGTACGGCGACCACGGCCAGCCCCAGCTGCTCCACCATGCTCGCGTCGTCGGTGACGTCGCCGGTGACGCTCTCATGGGCGCGCACCAGGGCCGCCCGGTCGAAGCCCTGCGGGGTCTGCACCGCGCGCAGCCGGGCCCGCTCGGGCGTGCCGAGGACCGGCTCGGGGTCGCCGGCCACCGCGGCGGGCTCGACCTCCTTTACGGTGTCGGCGAGCGGCAGCGCGGGGACGACGGCGCGGGCGCCGTCGCGTACGGCCTCGATGACGGCGTCGACCGTGTCGACGGGGACGAGCGGGCGGGCCGCGTCGTGCACGAGGACGACGCCGTACTCGGGCGGCAGCGCGTCCAGGCCGAGCTTCACCGACTCCTGCCGGCTCTCGCCGCCGGGCACCACCAGGAAGTCGGTGCGCTCGGGCAGCGCGTGCGCGTCCAGCAGGGACTTGACCTCGGCGGCGCCGTCCGGCGGGGCGGCGACGACCACCAGGGAGACATGGCGGGAGGCGGCGAGGGCGCGGATGGCGTGGATGAGCATCGGCGTGCCGTTCAGCGCGCGCAGCGCCTTGGGCGCGCCGGGGCCGAGGCGGACGCCGCGGCCGGCGGCGGGGATCACGGCGGCGACGGGTGGCTGCGCGGGCGAGGCGGGCGGCTGCGCGGACACGGGGCGCGTTTCGTCAGTCATCGGTTCCTGTCAGGTTTGTGTGCTCGACCCGGGTGGGTATGCGCTGAGGAGTGCCGGGCGCGACGCCTTGACCGGACCCCTTCCGTGACCCTGGTCGAGCCATCCGCCCGGGCCCGGCACGTCGAGTATCGGGGGGATCGGGAGCTTTCCTCGCGGGATTCGCGGACGCGGCGGGCCGCTGCGGATCCGGTGGCGCCGCGGAATCCGGTGGCGCCGCCGGGGGCGACGACGATGACGACGTCTCCCCGGGTCTTCCCGGGCCTCTCCGGACGATTACGACGTCTCTCCGGGGGAACCGGCACCGCATGCGCGGACGGACATGGGGACGAACATGCCGCAGCGCCCGGCGACAGGATCAGTGTCATCGGGCACCGCGGCATGTGCGTGAGCTGAGCGCGCTGAGCGTGCTGCGGGCGGCGAGGTGTCGCCGGCGCCGCGCGTCAGGAAGCGAGCACCTCGTCGAGCAGGGCCTCGGCCTTGTCCTCGTTCGTGTTCTCGGCGAGAGCCAGCTCGCTCACCAGGATCTGGCGGGCCTTGGCGAGCATGCGCTTCTCACCGGCGGAGAGTCCACGCTCGCGCTCACGACGCCACAGGTCACGCACGACTTCCGCGACCTTGATGACATCGCCGGAGGCGAGCTTCTCCAGATTTGCCTTGTAACGACGGGACCAGTTCGTGGGCTCCTCGGCATACGGCGCGCGCAGCACCTCGAAGACCCGGTCCAGCCCGTCCTGACCGACCACATCACGCACGCCGACGAACTCCGCATTGTCCGCTGGCACACGTACCGTCAGGTCACCCTGGGCGACCTTCAGCACCAAGTAGGTCTTGTCCACGCCTTTGATCTGGCGAGTTTCGATGGCCTCGATCAGCGCGGCCCCGTGATGGGGATAGACCACGGTGTCGCCAACCTTGAACGTCATGTGACAGGTACCCCTTCCGTGGCTATCCAGGGTAACACGGATACGGCGTCTTCTGAATGGCGTTTTCGCAGGTCAGGGCATATCTCGGGGCTTGACAACAGCAACCGGAACGTGCTGCGAGAGGCTCCCGGAAGCGGGTATTCGCAGGTCGGAGGGGCTCTACGGGCGGGACGAAACGCCCACGTCACACGCCCCGCGCACTCACCCCAAGTGGCGGAACATCCTGATATGTCCGCTTCCATACGTGCGACTTCCGCTACTCCGTTCGGTGGCCGGGGGCCGATGTGAGCCGTTTCCGGAATTGATCAACGGCAGTCGGCGGGGTGGCCGGTGATCAATATCGGGGGTGGCGGGCGCATTCCCTCACGGAAGTTTTGCGGGCGGTTTTACGAATGGCGCACGACGCCTCGTCAATGTGACGGGAGAGACATGGAGAGGCTCATGTGACAGGAGTGACGGGTGGTTCACGGGTACCCCCACCCGGAGGGATGGGCGCCGCTCGGGGAGGGTCGGGTGCGGTGGCGTCGGAACGGCTCGGTAACCTAGCGGCGCTGACAGACACTTAGGGTGGCTTTATAGGGAGCCGCCCGCGCGTTCAAGGAGATGCCGCCGCCGTGAGCAGCAGCCTTCGACGCGGCGCCCTCGCCGCCTCCGCCATCGTCTTCTCGATCGCCTCGCTCGCCGCCTGCGGCGCCGGCAACAACTCGCAGACCCTGGAGATCAAGCCGGACAACGCGGCCACCAGCGTCGGCCACATCAAGGTCCAGAACGCGCTGATCATCACCCAGCCGGACCTGAAGGCGACCGGCCCCGCGGTGGTCTCCGCGACCGTGTTCAACTCGGACAGCAAGCCCCAGACCCTCCAGTCGATCAAGATCGGCAGCACCTCCACGGAGCTGAAGCCGGCCAAGGGCCAGAGCCTGTCCATCCCCGCCTACGGCTCCCTGGTCATCGGCGGCAAGGACAACGCCTCCGCGGTGCTCTCCAGCGGCCGTGAGGCGGTCCAGGACGGCAACGCCCAGGAGATGACCTTCACCTTCAGCAAGACCGGTGACGTGGGTCTGAAGGCGTTCGTGGTCCCGGCCACCAGCTACTTCGACAAGTGGGGCCCGAGCGAGATCCCGTCCGCCCCGGCCTCCGCGTCGTCCTCCGCCTCCTCCTCGGCGTCCGGCGCCGCGGGCGCGACGGCCTCCGGCACCGGCAAGCCGGGCAAGAACACCCCGTCGGCCGGCGCCACCGGCGGGTCGGTCACGCCGAGCGATTCCGCGTCCGGGTCGGCCGCGGGTCACTGAGCGGCCGTACCGGCTGCGTCAGGTCGTACCGGCTGCAACGGTCGTACCGGCTCGTACCGGCTGCATCGGTCGTACCGGCTCGTACCGGCTGCATCGGTCGTACCGGCTGCCATTCGAGCCGCCGCACTCGCCGCAGGCCGCCGCATCCGCCGTAGGCCGCCGCATCCGCTGTACGCCGCCGCACCCGCCGTACGCCGAAGGGCGGCGCCCCCGTCGGGGTGCCGCCCTTCGGCATGTCTCGGAGAGGTTCGGCCTACGGCTCGAACTTGTACCCCAGACCGCGGACCGTCACCAGATAGCGCGGCGCGCCCGGGTCCGGCTCGATCTTGGCGCGCAGCCGCTTGACGTGCACGTCGAGGGTCTTGGTGTCGCCCACGTAGTCGGCGCCCCAGACCCGGTCGATAAGCTGCATGCGGGTGAGCACCCGGCCGGCGTTGCGCAGCAGCATCTCCAGCAGGTCGAACTCCTTGAGCGGCAGGTCGACCTTGGAGCCGCCGACGGTGACCACGTGCCGGTCGACGTCCATCCGGACCGGACCGGCCTCCAGCGCGGCCGGGGTGACCTCCTCCGGCTCGCCGCGCCGGCGCAGCACCGCGCGGATCCGGGCGACCAGTTCGCGGGAGGAGAAGGGCTTGGTGACGTAGTCGTCGGCTCCTATCTCCAGACCGACCACCTTGTCGATCTCGCTGTCCTTCGCGGTCACCATGATCACGGGGACGTTGGAGCGGCCGCGCAGCTGACGGCAGACCTCGGTGCCGGGCAGGCCCGGCAGCATCAGGTCGAGCAGGACGAGGTCGGCGCCGTTGCGCTCGAACTCGTCGAGTCCGTCGGGCCCGGTGGCCGCTACCGCGACCTCGAAGCCCTCCTTGCGGAGCATGTACGACAGGGCGTCGGAGAAGGACTCCTCGTCCTCGACGACGAGCACTCGGGTCACGGAAGGACCTCCGGGGCGGGAAGCGGTTCGTACGGGGATGACTCGGTGGTGCCGGCCTCGTCGTCGAGGTCGGGGTGCTGCTGCGCGCGGTCGCGGGCCGCGCCCGCCTCCGGCAGTCTGAGGGTGAAGGTGGAGCCCTGGCCCTCGGCGCTCCACACCGTGACCTCCCCGCCGTGCGAGGCGACCACGTGCTTGACGATGGCGAGACCCAGACCGGTGCCGCCGGTGGCCCGGGAGCGGGCCGGGTCGACGCGGTAGAAGCGCTCGAAGACGCGCTCCTTGTCCCGCTCGGAGATGCCGATGCCCTGGTCGGTGACGGCCAGCTCGATCAGATCACCGCCGGGGCCGCCGATCCTGCGGGCGGCGATGCCGACGCGGGTGCGGGCCGGGGAGTAGTTGACGGCGTTCTCGACCAGATTGCCGAGGGCGGCGGCGAGCTGGCCGCGGTTGCCCCACACGTGCAGGTCGGCGGTGCCGCCGGCGGCCATGGTGATCTGCTTGGTGCCGGCCTGGTGGCGGCAGCGGTCCATGGCCTCGGCGACCAGTTCGTCCACCCGGACCGGCTCGGCGTCCTCCAGCGGGTCGTCGTTCTGCACCCGGGAGAGGTCGATCAGTTCCTGGACCAGGTTGGTCAGCCGGGTCGCCTCGATCTGCATCCGGCCCGCGAAGCGCGTCACGGCCTCGGGGTCGTCCGAGGCGTCCATGACGGCCTCGGAGAGCAGGGAGAGCGCGCCGACGGGCGTCTTCAGCTCATGGCTCACATTGGCCACGAAGTCGCGCCGTACGGCCTCGATCCGGCGGGCCTCGGTCAGGTCCTCGACCAGCAGCAGGACCAGGCGGGAGCCGAGCGGGGCGACTCTGGCGGAGACGGCGAGGGCCTCGCCGCGTCCGGTGCCGCGCCGGGGCAGATCCAGCTCGACCTGGCGTATCTCGCCGTCGCGCCGGGTGTCCCGGGCCATCTGCAGCATGGGCTCGACGGCGAGCTTGCCGCCGCGCACCAGTCCGAGGGCGTAGGCGGCCGAGCTGGCCTTGACGACGGCGTCGGCCTCGTCGAGGACGACGGCCGAGGAGCGGAGCACGGACAACACGGTGTCCACGCCGGGCGGGAGTACGGGATCGGTGTGCAAGGAAGTCCTGGTGGGTCGCTTCTGGTCGCGTTCGCTCCAGCGGAACGCCAGCATGGCGATGACACCGGTGAGCACCCCGGCGATCGCTGCCGCTGCGGCGACCGCCGCGTTCACGTCCATGCCTCCAGGTTAGGCATGGGGTACGACATGCCCACAGCCGTCCGGGTGCGACCTCGAACACTCGTCGCCCAGAGTTCACCTGGGAGCCAGTGCTGGTTCATTTGGGGTGGCGGAAACGGACGCGTACGGAACCGAACGTGGGAGCGTGGGGAGCGCAGCCCCCGAAGCACACGTACGAGAGGGAGCCCTGATGCGGGACGCTTACCACGAGGAACTTGACTCGATCGGCGACGGACTGGTGGAGATGGCCCGCCTGACCGGGTCGGCGATCGGGCGCGCCACGACCGCCATCCTCGACGCCGACCTGAAGCTGGCCGAGAGCGTGATCGAGGCCGACCAGAAGGTCGACGAACTCCAGCACGACCTGGAGGCCCGGGCGATAGCCCTGCTCGCCCGCCAGCAGCCGGTGGCGACGGATCTCCGTATCGTCGTCACCTCGCTGCGCATGTCCGCCGACCTGGAGCGCTCCGGCGACCTCGCCCAGCACGTGGCGAAGCTGGCCCGGCTGCGCTTCCCGTCCCGGGCGGTCCCGCAGGACCTGCACGCCACCATCCTGGAGATGGGCCAGCTCGCGCAGCGCCTGATGGCCAAGGCGGCCGAGGTCATCATCACCAAGGACGTCGACCTGGCACTCCAGCTGGAGCAGGACGACGACGACATGGACCTGCTGCACCGCACCCTCTTCCAGCACCTGATCGACGAGCGCTGGAAGCACGGCATCGAGACGGCCGTCGACGTCACCCTCCTCGGCCGCTACTACGAGCGCTACGCGGACCACGCGGTGGCCGTCGCGAAGCGCGTCGTCTACCTGGTCACGGGCGAGCACGCGGACGAGCTGCAGGCGGGCATCGAGCCGGTCACGGGGGTGGAGGGGGCGTAGCCCTCCGGGGGCCGGCCGGGACGGAAGCCGGCCGGGACGGAAGGGACAGCTGCGTCGGTCGCGATCCCACCGTCCCACCGGAGTGGCCGCGGAACGGTCCGACGCCTCCGTGCGCTGCGGACGCGCTGCGGATGCGCCGCCGATGCGCTGCCGATGCGCCGTTGATGAGCCCGGGGAATTGGGCATCAACTGGGCGGGGGCACCCCTGCCCCCGCGTCGAGGAGGGACCCATGGCCGAATCCCCCAGCACCACGCCCGACCCCCAGCAGGAGCGCGAGACCGAGCAGCCTGCCGACGCCAGGAGCCTGCCGCTGTTCGGCGCGTGCGGCTGTGGCTCGGGCTGCGGCTGCGGCTGCCAGTCGGGCAACCCCTGCCAGTGCGGCTGACGCCACGCCCGCACGTCACGTCATAGGGCCGGTGGGGAAAGGATCCCTCACCGGCCCTATGCCGTTACGGTGCTCCGGTGTCCGCCTTCATACAGCAACTCCCCGCCCTGGTGGGCGTGGTCATCGGCTCCCTCGGCTCGTACGCGGCCGTCACCCTCGGCGACCGCGCCCGCTTCCGCCGCGAACGCGAGGTCCGCTGGGAGGACCGCCGCCTCGCCGCGTACGCGGAGTACGGCCGGGCCCAGAAGACGATCGTCACCCTCCTCTACCGCACCGCGGCGTTCCTGGACCTCGACCCCCACCCCCACCCGCTCCGCCCGGAGGACTCGGCCCCCCTCCTGACCACCGCCGCGGAGGCACGCGACCTGGCCTGGGAGGCGCTGCTCCTGCTGGGCGACGCCGAGGTGGCGGCAGCGGCCCACGACTGGGCCGGCGTGGTCACCACCATGGAATCCACCCTCCACACCGGCCCCACCACCCCGCCCACCTGGCAAGCCCTCCTCACCGACCAGCGCACGGCCCGCGACCGTTATTACGCGGCGGCCCGAACGGACATCACCTTGCCACCGAACCCCGCGGGGCACTTGCGTCTGGACCAGGGACATCGGGGCTGATGCCGGAGGCCGCATCCACTGCCTGTCCCCTCAGGGCGTGAGTCGGGCCGTCAGGCCATCGAGGACTCTGTCGAGCCCGTACGCGAAGTTGTCATCCCGGATCCGCTGCGGGTGCGCGTCCCGCTGGGCGGAGCTTCCCGCACGCAGCCGCGGATGCTCGCGCGTGGCATCGTCGAAGGCCGGCCGCAGGCCTGTCACCCACTCCTGCTCGGTCTTGCCGCTGCGAGCGATCTGTGAGAGGTACGCGGCCTCGGTGGTCGCGATCCCGATGACGTACGCCATGAGCGTGCCCGTGGCCTGATCCATCTCATGCGCGGGGAAGCCCGCCGCCTCGAACTGCGCGAGGAGTGCCGACGACATCCGCACGGCGTTCGGGCCGACGTGGACGAGACCGACCTGGCCCAGTTCGGGGGCGATCCATGGGTGGCGGAGCGTCATCGCCCGCAGTTCGGTCGCGGTGCGGGTGACGGCCGCGCGCCACCGGGTCCCCCCAGGGGCGGTCGGTACGTCCAGTTCGCCGTAGACCTCGTCCACGACCAGCTCGATCAGCTCGTCCTTGTTGGCCACGTGCCGGTACAGAGAGGTGGCCGCCGTACCCATGCGGGTGCCGAGCTTGCGCATGCTGAGCTCCCCGACGCCCTCCGCGTCCAGCAGGCGGATCGCCTCGGCGACGATCTGCTCGCGGGTCAGGTGTTCCCGCTGCCGAGGGCGCGGCCGGGTCCACACCGAGGTGGACGGCTTCTCGTCGGCTGGCATGCGGCCCTCATCTCTGCTCGTCCCACGTCCAGTCGTCTCCGCCACCCTAGCGCACGCTGTACGCCATTGCGTACGGTGTTAACTCATGCGTACAGTGTTCGCATCAACGGAATGCCGTACGCGACAGACAGGGGACCGCCATGCCGGAGAACGTGAGTTGGGGCGCGCTGGGCGGCTGGGAAGCCAAGGGCGAATGGGGGACCAGGGACTCGACGGGGAGGAAACTGGACCTCGTCCAATGGCAGAACCGCCTCGACGTACTGCGCGCCAAGCACCACGTTCCGGCCGCCTCACTCGCGGTCCTCGTGAACGGGACCGTCCACGAGTTGGCCAGTGGCACGCTCCACCGCGGCACGGGTGTGACGGCAACGACCGACTCGGTCTACCAGACGGGCTCGATCGCCAAGGTCTACACCGCCACCCTGATCATGCGGCTCGTCGAATCGGGCCGACTGGACCTGGACGCGCCGGTCACCGACGTGCTGCCGGAGTTCTCGGTCGCCGACCCCGAGGCGACCAGGGCGATCACCACACGCCAACTGCTCAGCCACACAAGCGGCCTCACCTGCGACTTCACCTACGACAGCGGGCGCGGCGACGACTGCCTCGCCAAGTACGTCGAGGCTGCCAAGGATGTGGCACTCGACTGCCCGCCCGGCACCGCGATCTCCTACAGCAGCGTCGGATACAACGTGCTCGGCCGGATCGTCGAGGTGGTGACCGGCCAGGTCTGGGACGAAGCCCTCAAAGACCTGCTCCTCACCCCGCTCGGCCTCACCCACACGATGACGCTTCCCGAGGAGGCGCTGCGGTTCCGTGCGGCGATGGGACACCTGGGCGAGGCGGGCCAGGACCCGGAACCGGCACCATCCTGGGACCTGATGCCGCGCTCGGCGGGCCCCTACGGCAGGATCATCGCCACGGCCGGCGACGTGGCGCGGCTCGCGCAGCTGCACCTCAACGGCGGCGTGGCGCCGGACGGCACGCGCGTGCTCTCCGAGGAGACGGTCGCGCTGATGCGGCAGCGGGTGGTCGACTCCCCCGACAAGTGGACCGTCAGCGCGGACGGCTGGGGACTGGGCTGGACCCTGTACGACTGGAACGGCGTCCAGGGATACGGGCATGACGGCGCCTCGATCGGGCAGTACGGCTACCTGCGCGTGGTGCCCTCGGCGGGCGTCGCGGTCGCGCTGCTCACCAACGGCGGCGGCGCGCGCGAACTGTACGCGGCGCTCTACCGGGAACTCCTCGCCGAGTTGGCCGGGGTGACGATGCAGGAGCCCTTCGCTCCGCCGGCCCAGCCGCCCGTGGTCGACTTCGCGCCATTCGTCGGCTCGTACCGGCGCGAGGGCGTGCTCATCACCGTGACCGAGCGGGACGGTGCGGGCCACATGGTCTACGAGTTCGTCGACGGCATGAAGGGCTTCTCCGAGCCCATGGACATAGACCTGCTACCCGTGACGGAGACGGTCTTCGCGGGCACCGGGGTGGGCGCGGCGTTCAGCGAGGGCTACATGCCCGTGGTCTTCTCCACCCTGGAGGACGGCACGCCCTGCGTCTACATCGGCATGCGCTGTGGCCCCAAGGTCGCCTGAGCCACTCCCGCACGGTGCTCTCCAGTCCGGCGCGGCAACGGGCCCCCTGTCAGCGGTAACACCGCAGGCAGGGGGCCCGGCAGAGGGAAGGGAAGGTTACTTCTTCTTGCCCTGGTTCCTGACCGCCTCGATCGCTGCCGCGGCCGCGTCCGCGTCGAGGTACTTGCCGCCCGGGGTGACCGGCTTGAAGTCGGTGTCCAGGTCGTAGGCCAGGGGGATGCCCGTGGGGATGTTCAGGCCGGCGATGTCGGCGTCGGAGATGCCGTCCAGGTGCTTGACCAGGGCGCGGAGGCTGTTGCCGTGGGCCGCGACCAGGACCGTGCGGCCGGTCAGGAGGTCGGGGACGATGGCGTCGAACCAGTAGGGGAGCATCCGGACGACGACGTCCTTGAGGCACTCCGTGCGCGGGCGCAGCTCCGGCGGGAGGGTCGCGTAGCGCGGGTCGTCGAACTGGGAGAACTCCGAGTCGTCGGACAGCGGGGGCGGCGGGGTGTCGTAGGAGCGGCGCCAGAGCATGAACTGCTCCTCGCCGAACTCGGCCAGCGTCGCCGCCTTGTCCTTGCCCTGGAGGGCGCCGTAGTGGCGCTCGTTCAGGCGCCAGCTGCGGTGGACCGGGATCCACTGGCGGTCGGCGGCCTCCAGGGCGAGCTGCGCCGTGCGGATCGCGCGCTTCTGGAGGGACGTGTGGACCACGTCGGGGAGGAGGTCGGCGTCCTTCAGGAGCTCGCCACCGCGGACTGCCTCCTTCTCGCCCTTCTCGTTGAGGTTGACGTCCACCCAGCCGGTGAACAGGTTCTTCGCGTTCCACTCGCTCTCGCCGTGGCGGAGGAGGATCAGCTTGTACGGTGCGTCGGCCATGGTTTCGAGCCTACCTAAGGTGCCATCGGTCGATTGACGGCGTCCGTTAAACCGCTGGTGGTGCGATCGGCCGTGTTTGTAAGGTGTCGGAGTCGAGTTAGCCACTTACCGCGCCGTCGTACGACACCCCGGGGGACCCAGCCATGCCGTCAGCCGTCCTGAGACGTGCCGTCCGTGAATCCGTCTCCGGGCTCCCCCGCGAGTTCTGGTGGCTGTGGACCAGCACCCTCGTCAACCGGCTCGGCGCCTTCGTGGCCACGTTCATGGCGCTGTACCTGACCCTGGACCGCGGGTACTCGGCGTCGTACGCCGGTCTCGTCGCCTCCCTGCACGGGCTCGGCGGGGTCGTCTCCTCGCTGGCCGGCGGCGTGCTGGCCGACCGGCTGGGCAGGCGGCCCACGCTGCTGATCGCGCAGACCGCGACCGCCGGTTCCGTCGCACTGCTCGGCTTCATGACCGACCCGGTCGCCATCGCCGCCGTCGCCTTCCTCGTCGGTATGGCCTCCAACGCCTCCCGGCCGGCCGTGCAGGCGATGATGGCCGACATCGTCCGGCCCGAGGACCGGGTGCGGGCCTTCTCCCTCAACTACTGGGCGATCAACCTCGGCTTCGCCGTCTCCTCCGCCGGCGCCGGGTTCATCGCCGAGTTCAGCTATCTCGCCGGGTTCCTGATCGAGGCCGGGATGACCCTGGCCTGCGCGTTCGTCGTCTTCCTCCGGGTGCCCGAGTCGCGGCCCGCCGCCTCCGCGAAGACGGACGGCGGCGCCGTCAGCCTCGGTACCGTGCTGCGCGACGGGCGGTACATGTCCGTCGTAGGACTGTCCTTCCTCGTCGCCCTGATCTTCCAGCAGGGCGCGGTCGCTCTGCCCGTGGCCATGGGGCGGGCCGGGTTCTCGGCCGCCGACTACGGCCTCGCCATCGCCGTCAACGGCGTCCTGATCGTCGCCCTCCAGATCCCCGTCACCCGGTTCATCGAGCACCGCGACCCGCGCAGCCTGCTGATCGTCTCCTCGCTCCTGGCCGGGTACGGCTTCGGGCTCACCGCGTTCGCCGGGTCGGTCGGGGTGTTCATGGTGACGGTGTGCGTGTGGACGCTCGCCGAGATCGTCAACGCCCCGACGCAGACCGGGCTCGTCGTCCAGCTCTCCCCCGTCCACGGGCGCGGTCGCTACCAGGGCGTGTACACGCTGTCCTGGTCCGTCGCCGCCCTCGTCGCCCCGCTGATGTCCGGCGCGGTCATCGACCGGTTCGGCGCGCGGTGGCTGTGGGCCATGTGCGCGGGGATCGGGACCGTGGCCGGGCTCGGCTACGGGGTGCTCATGCGGCGTCTGCCGGCAGGGACGGGGAGTGCCGGGCAGCAGAAGGCGGCCGTCACACCGGTCGCGGTGGAGGGAAGCGCGGACGCCGGGGCGCCCGCCTAGCCGGGCCGAGGTTCTTCGTCAGGGGTGCATGCGCGCCCCCTTGAGTACCTTGTCCACCCCGCTCCGCGGCCCGTACACCGCGAGGCCCGCCAGGTCCAGGTCCGCCGTCGGGACCGCGCGGACCGCCGCGCGGTTGTCGCGGTCGTTGCCGGTCGTGAAGAGGTCGGCCGTGAAGACCGCGCGGGGCAGGGCCCGGGACAGCGCCCGCGCGTGGGCGGCCTTCAGGGTCTCCTTGGTGCCCTCGAAGACCAGGACCGGCTGCCGGAACATCGGCAGATAGGCGACCCCGTCGGCGTCCTCGTACGGCTCCCCGACCACCTCGGGGACGGCCGGGCCCAGGCCGCTGACCAGGAACGCGGTGACGTTCAGGCGCTGCCAGGGCGCCAGGTCCGCGCGCAGCAGGACGGCGATCTTCGTGTCGAAGCGGACGGGGTCGCCGCGCTCCGTGCTCTCAGTGCTCATGGGGTGAGACTGCCGACCGGACGGCCGTGCGGTCTTGTACGTTTCTTGCATGGCCGCCCGGCAGGAAGTCTCCGCGTGGCGTCCCCGGGTCCCGGGCGTCACCGAGGTCTTCCACGCCCGCTTCACCGAGTACGCGTACCCGATGCACGTCCACGACGCCTGGACGCTGCTGATCGTGGACGACGGCGCCGTACGGTACGACCTGGAGCGGCACGAGCACGGCACCCCCGGCGACACCGTCTCGCTGCTGCCGCCGCACGTCCCGCACAACGGCTCCCCCGCCACCCCGGACGGCTTCCGCAAGCGCGTCGTCTACCTGGACAGCAGCCGGCTGGGCGAGGAGCTGATCGGGGCCGCCGTGGACGGGCCCGACCTGCGCGATCCGGAGCTGCGCCGCAGTGTGGGCCGGCTGCACGCCGCGCTCGCCCGGCCCGGGGACGAGCTGGAGGCGGAGAGCAGGCTGACCCTCGTCGGCGAGCGGCTGCGGGCGCATCTGCGGCGGCGCGCGGCCGAGCGGCCGGGAGCACCGCGCGATCCGGCGCTGGCCGGGCGGCTGCGGGAACTGCTGGACGCACGGGTGGTGG
Organism: Streptomyces pyxinicus; assembly: GCF_024753135.1. Classification (GTDB taxonomy): domain Bacteria; phylum Actinomycetota; class Actinomycetes; order Streptomycetales; family Streptomycetaceae; genus Streptomyces; species Streptomyces pyxinicus. The sequence goes on from NZ_JANUGP010000002.1 coordinate 444,807, forward strand.
AGGGCGTCTCGCTGGAGGAGGCCGCCCGGCTGCTGCACGCCCATCCGGCGCACCTCGTACGGGCGTTCAGCGGGGCGTACGGCATCGCCCCGCACCGGTACCTGATGTCGCGCCGGGTCGGCCGGGCCCGCCGGCTGCTGCTCGACGGGCTGCCGCCGGGCGAGGTGGCGCAGGCGGCCGGGTTCTACGACCAGGCGCACCTCACCCGGCACTTCAAACGGCTGGTCGGGGTGACGCCGGGGCGTTACCGCGGCGCGCGCTGAGCAGCGTCGTACAGGCGGGGCGGGCGGGGCGGGAAGAGCCGCGCGGGAGGCCCGAGGAAGTCGCGCGGGAGTCTCGCTGAGTCGTGCGGAAGTCCTCCGTCCGCCGGCCGGCGCGGGCTAGCGTCCCCGGCATGGACGACATAGAGAACACACAGGATGAGCAGGCATCCCGCGGTCCCTCCGTCGCCAAGGGCCGTGCCCTGCCGCTCGGGCGTCTCACCAGCACCGTCGCGGGGGCGGTGGCCCTGGTGGCGCTGAGCGTCGGCGTGGCCCTGGCGGCGACCTCCGGCGACGACTCCGGTCCCCGGCACGGCGTCACGAGCACCGCCCCGCCGGACGGGGACTCGGCCGGCTCCTCCGACAGCGGGGGAACCGTGGGGGTCAACGGCTCCGACGGCGGAGGCACGGACGGCGGCTCCGGCGACGGGGGCACCGCCGTCGACGGGGGCACCACTGTCGACGGGGGCACCACTGTCGGTGGCGGCTGGAGCGGCGGCGGCACCGTCGGCGGTGATTCCGGCGACGGCGACACCAGCGGTGGTGCGACCCCGTCCCCTACCCCGACCCCGACGTCCACCCCCGCCGGCGACCTGGCCGAGATCAACCGGCGCATCACCGAGCTGGACAAGAAGGTCGACCGGCTGCCGACGAAGAAGGAACTCGCCGACGCCCTGCGGGCCTTCGCCGACGAACTCGACCGGAGCGGTACGACGCCGGCGCCCGACCCCTCCTGACGAGGCCGAGGCCGCCCGGGGTCAGTCGGCCGAGCGCCGGGTCAGGTGCGCGAACGCGTCCAGGTTCCGCGTCGACTCGCCCCGGGCCACCCGCCACTCGTACTCCTTGCGGATCGAGGTGGCGAAGCCCAGCTCCAGCAGGGTGTTGAAGGCGCCGTCGGCCGCTTCCAGGACCTGGCCGAGGATGCGGTCGACCTCCTCCGGGGTGACGGCGGCGAGCGGGAGGCGGGCGCTGACGTAGACGTCGCCGAGCCGGTCGACGGCGTAACTCACGCCGTAGAGCTTGAGGTTGCGCTCCAGGAGCCAGCGGTGGACGCCGGACTCGTTCTCGTCGGGGTGGCGGATCACGAAGGCGTTGAGCGAGAGGGAGTGGCGGCCGACGAGGAAGGCGACCGTGGTGGACAGCTTGCGCGTGCCCGGCAGCTTGACCACGTAGTGGCCGGGTTCGGGGCTCTCCCACTCCAGCTCGGCGTCCTGGAAGACGGCCTCCAGGACCTCCGGGGCCTGCCCGGTCTTCTCGACTTCAGCCATGCGGCGAGCGTACGCGACGGCGGTGGGACTGGGCCGCGGCCGTGTAGACGTCGGCGGTGGCGGCGGCCGAGGCGTCCCAGCCGAAGCACCGGGCGTGCCGGGCGGCGGCCTCCCCCATGCGCGCGGCCAGGGACGGCTCGTCGGCGAAGCGTTCCAGCACGCGCGCGTAGTCGGCGGGCCGGTGGCCGTCCACCAGGAAGCCGGTCTCACCGTGCCGCACGGCCACCGGCAGACCGCCGACCGAGGCCGCGAGCACCGGGGTGCCGGCTGCCTGCGCCTCGATGGCGACCAGCCCGAAGGACTCGCTGTAGGAGGGCATGACGAGGACGGACGCGGCCCGGAACCAGTCCGCGAGCTGCTCCTGGCCGACCGGCGGCCGGAACCGCACGACGTCCGCGATGCCGAGCCGGGCGGCGAGCTTCTGCAGCCCCTCCGGCTTGGCGAGGCCGCTGCCGCTGGGGCCGCCGACCACCGGCACGAGGACACGGGAGCGCAGCTCGGGCCGCTCGTCCAGCAGGGCGGCCACCGCGCGCAGCAGGATGTCCGGTGCCTTCAGGGGCTGTATGCGGCCCGCGAAGACCGGGATCAGGGCGTCCTGGGGCAGGCCGAGGCGGGCGCGGGCGGCGGCACGGCCGTCGGCGGGGCGGAACCGGTCCAGGTTCACGCCGGGGTGGACGACGGCGACCTTGCCGGGCTCGGCCGCGTAGTACCGGCACAGCTCGCCGGCCTCCTCGGCGGTGTTGGCGATGAGCCGGTCGGCGGCGGCGACGATCTGGGTCTCGCCGATGACCCGGGCGGCGGGCTCGGGGGTGTCGCCGTCGGCCAGGCTGGCGTTCTTGACCTTGGCCATGGTGTGCATGGCGTGCACCAGCGGGACGCCCCAGCGCTGGGCGGCGAGCCAGCCGACGTGCCCGGAGAGCCAGTAGTGGGAGTGGACCAGGTCGTAGTAGCCGGGGCGGTGGCCGGCCCAGGCCTGCATCACGCCGTGCGTGAAGGCGCAGAGCTGGGCGGGCAGCTCCTCCTTGGCCAGGCCCTCGTAGGGGCCCGCGTCCACGTGCCGGACCAGGACGCCGGGTGCCAGCTCGACGGTGGGCGGCAGGCCCCCGGAGGTGGCCCGGGTGAAGATCTCGACCTCGATGTTGATCGCCGCGAGGCGCTGGGCCAGCTCCACGATGTAGACGTTCATGCCGCCCGCGTCGCCGGTGCCGGGCTGGTGCAGCGGTGAGGTGTGGACGGAGAGCATGGCGACCCGGCGGGGCCTGCGGTGCAGCCGGAGCCGGGCGGGGGCCGACGGGGAGCGCCGCCCGAGCCTGCTGACGTACTGGCTCACGTGGCGTTCCTCCTCGCTGCGGGCATGCCTGCCGGAGGGCCGGCTCACCCCTCCGAGGGGGGACAACAGCGACGGGGCGGGTCGCCATTCCCTCCGGGGGTCTTTTGCTCAATCATTACCGGGACTCGCTCAACCCTGCGCAGCGGATCCGCCGCCGCAGGAGGTGCCGGGAAGGGGCGGCGCCGGGCACCGCGAAGAGGCGGCTCCGCGCACCGCATACCGCCGCATACCCTCGTACCCATGGCAGCCCGCGCGACGACCCGCCCCGTGGGAACGGTGACGCGCGGGACGACCAACCCCAACCGGCTGCGCCGGATGGACCGCTGGATCGCGGCCGTGCACGGCGCCGAGCTGCGGCGCGCCGCCGACCCGCTGGCGATCGACCTGGGCTACGGCGCCGCCCCCTGGACCGCCGTCGAGCTGCTCGGCCGGCTGCGTACCGTCGCCCCGCGCGCGCGGGTGGTCGGCGTGGAGATCGAACCGGAGCGGGTGGCGGCGGCCCGGCCGTACGAGCGGGACGGGCTGGTCTTCCGGCACGGCGGCTTCGAGATCCCGGTGCCGGGGCGCCCGCTGCTGGTGCGGGCGGCGAACGTGCTGCGCCAGTACGACGAGACCGAGGTCGCCGCCGTCTGGGAGCGGCTGTGCGCGCGGCTGGCCCCGGCGGACGGCGTCTCGCGCGGGGGGCTGCTGGTCGAGGGGACGTGCGACGAGATCGGGCGCCGGCACGTGTGGGTGGCGCTCGGTCCGGAGGGCCCGCGCACGGTCACCTTCGCGACCCGGCTGGGCTCCCTGGAGCGCCCCTCGGACCTCGCCGAGCGGCTGCCGAAGGCGCTGATCCACCGCAACGTCCCCGGCGAGCCCGTGCACGCCTTCCTGGCGGACTTCGACCGCGCCTGGGCCGCCGCCGCGCCCTACGCCTCCTACGGCGCCCGGCAGCGCTGGATCCGGGCGGTGCGGGACCTGGGCGCCGACTGGCCGGTGACGGACTCTCCGGCGCGCTGGCGGCAGGGCGAAGTGACGGTGGCGTGGGAGGCGTTGGCGCCCCGCGCCTGATGTCACCCGTTCGGGGAAGCGGCGGCGGAACGATCTCGCCGCGTCGTTCGTCACATCGACGAGGAGATCGTCATGGAGGGGGGTCGGCGGGGGGAATCGGGCTTACGGCGGCGGCTGCGACGGCGGCTGTCCGTACGACGGTGACCGCGGCTGTGGCTGCGGCTGCGGCTGCGGCTGCGGCTGCGGCTGCGGCTGCGGCTGCGGTGTCCATCGGCGCCTGCCGCCCTCTGTCACTTTGGGCGCGGCCGTGGCACGATCCCTCAGACGACCATAAGTTACTGACGGTAAATCAGTTGGGGGGACAGGTATGGGTACGGGCAAGCGAGGTCTGCTCACCGCCGCCCTGACCGTAGTCTGCGCGGCGACGGTGCTCGCCGTACCCGGTACGGCGTTCGCGTCCCCGGAACCCAGACCGACGGCGACCGGCTCCCCTTCCCCCTCACCCTCCCCCACCCCGACTCCGGTGACGAACAAGGAGCTTGAGCAGGTCCGCAAGCAGCTGGACACGCTCTACCACCAGGCGGCCGTCGCCACCGACGCCTACAACGCGGCCGAGGAGAAGGCGAAGGCGCAGTCCGCCCGGATCGACGCGCTGGACAAGAAGATCACCGAGGGGCGGGAGCGGCTGAGGCGGCTCAAGAACCAGGCGGGTGCCGACGCCCGGTCCCAGTACCGCACCGGCGGGCTGCCGCCCACCGCGCAGTTCCTGCTCAGCGACGACCCCGGACAGTTCCTGGACGGCGCCGGCCTGGTCCTCCAGGGCCAGCGCGCCACGAAGAAGCTGCTCGGCGAAGTGTCCCGCACCCAGGACGAGTTGCGGGAGTACGCCGACGACGCGGCCGAGCAGTGGAAGAAGCTGGAGGCGGGCCGCAAGGCCAAGGCCGCCGCCAAGAAGAAGATCGAGGAGCGGATCGACGCCGCCGAGAAGCTGGAATCGCGGCTGGAGAAGAAGGAGAAGGAGCGGCTCGCCAAGCTGGAGGAGGCCGCCGCCCGCAAGGCGCAGACCGCCTGGCTGGACACCGGCGTCCTGAAGGACGTCAAGGGCGAGGCGTCGGCCGAGGGCAAGAAGGCCGTGGCGTACGCCACCGCCCAGCTCGGCAAGCCGTACGTATGGGGTGCCGATGGCCCCGACTCCTTCGACTGCTCGGGGCTCACCTCCCAGGCCTGGGCGGCGGCCGGCCATCCGGTGCCGCGCACCTCCCAGGAGCAGTGGAAGCAGCTCAAGCACGTCGACATGGCCGACATGCGCCCCGGTGACCTGGTCATCTACTTCGACGACGCCAGCCACGTCGCGCTGTACATAGGCGACGGCACGATCATCCACGCCCCGCGTCCCGGCCGTACGGTGACGGTCGCGGGCGCCGGTTCCATGCCGATCCTGGGCGTCGTACGACCGGACGCGTGAGGCGCCCGGAGTGCTGGTGGAGGGGGGGCCGGGCGGGCCGGTGGAGGGGGTCCGGGCGGGCCGGTTCAGAGTGCCCGGACGAGCCGGTGCAGGGTGCCCGGGGGCCGGGCCGCCGCCCGGTGACGCGGGTCATGTGACCCACCGCACGCCAACTCGGCCCTGACGTGAGCTTCGTCATCCCCGACCGGCCGTCGGCCTGTCCAACTGCGGTATAGAACGCGGCATATGACAGCGGCCTGCGCGGGAGCGACGCGGCTCACACCATTCCATCGGGGCGGGCAATGCCGCTAGGGTCACCCGTCGGTGGGTCGAGACCCTCGACGCCGCCGTGCCCTCGGGGGGAGGGAAGGAACCCAGACGATGCCCGTACCCGTACCGCGGCAGAGAGCGATCCCGGCCGTGGAGAGTGGTCAGGCGCAGGCCGCCCCGCTGACCGGCGGCCCCCTCAAGGAAGAGGCCCACCGCGACACCACGTCCGCCGGCGCCACTCTCACCCTGCTGCTGATCGAGGACGATCCGGCGGGCTCGCCGGTCGTGCCCGAGATGTTCGACGCGGCCGGCAAGCCGATCCGGGTGCGCACCGCCCGCAACCTCACCGAGGCCGGGCGGCTGCTCACCGACGACGTCCACTGCATCCTGCTGGACCTGGCGCTGCCCGCCCCGGGCCGCGGCGACACCGACGACGAGCTGGCCGTGCTGCGGCACGTCCTCCAGCTCGCGCCCCGGCACGCCGTGCTCGCGCTGACCGCCTCCGCCGACGCCGAGCGCGGCGCCGAGGCCGTACGCGTGGGCGCCCAGGACTACCTCTTCCGGGACGAGCTGGACGGCCGGCTGCTCAGCCGCGCCATCCGGTACGCGGTGGAGCGCAAGCGCTCCGAGGGCGCCGAGCGGCGGCTCGCCGAAGGCCGGCTGCGCGCGCAGGAGAACCGCCGCCTGGAGCGCGGGCTGCTGCCCACGCCCCTGCTGGAGGGCTCCGCGCTACGGTTCGCCGCCCGCTACCGCCCCGGCCGCTCCCGGGCACTGCTCGGCGGTGACTTCTACGACGCCGTACGCACCCCCGACGGCACCGTGCACGCCATGATCGGCGACGTCTGCGGCCACGGCCCGGACGAGGCCGCGCTCGGCGTGGAGCTGCGCATCGCCTGGCGGGCGCTGACCCTGGCCGGGCTGTGCGGGGACGAGCTGCTGAACACGCTCCAGCAGGTCCTGGAGCACGAGCGCGCCGACGAGGAGATCTTCGCGACGCTGTGCACGGTCGACATAGCCCCCGACGGCCGCCGGGCGGGCCTGTGCCTGGCCGGTCACCCGGCCCCGCTGGTCGCCCGGCCGGGCCGGCCCGCGGGCCTGCTGCCGTACGACAACAACGGCCCCGCCCTCGGCCTGCTGCCCGGCGCCCGCTGGCCGCGGATGCAGGTGGAGCTGGGCCGTGAGTGGAGCCTGATGCTCTACACCGACGGGCTGATCGAGGGCCGGGTCGGCGCGGACGGGGATCGGCTGGGGCAGGACGGCATGGTGGAGATGATTCGCCGCCAGCTCGCCGAGGGCCTGCGCGGCGAGGAGCTGCTGCGCGCCGCCGTGCACGAGGTCCGGGACCTCAACGGCGGCGAGCTGACGGACGACGTGGCGGTGGTCCTGCTGGACCGCACGCCGTAGACCCTGCCTGGGGGGGTGGGGGCCGAGGGAGCTAGCGGCCGCCGTTGTAGGGGCCGTAGGGGCCGTCGCTGCTGCTGCCCCGGCCGCGGTTCCAGCCGTTGCCGCCGGAGACCTGGCGCAGGGCGGGGCGGACGTCGACGATGTAGACGATGCTCGCGACCGCGCCGGCGACGGGCAGGATGGAGAGGATCGAGAACAGGTAGCTGACCACGAGCGCGATGGCGAGGATGATCAGCCAGAAGACCTTGTTCTGCTTGTCGGCCGCCCGGAAGGCGTCCTCGCGCCGGAAGGCCGCGTCGAACAGCCCGAACGCGGCGAGGGCCATGAGGACGATCTTCAAGATGCCCATGAACCCCGCGAAGCCCAACATCAGCATGCTGCCACCGCCCGTGTCTCCCGATCCCTACGCGCCCACCGTACCCATAGAACGGACCGGACACCCCGGAGGTGCCCGGTCCGTATCCGCCTGGTCGGCCGTGCTCACTTCGCCGGCGGGGTGGTCTTCCTCGCCGTGGTGGTGGTCTTGCGCGGGGTCGGGGACTTCTTGGCGGCCGGCTCCGGCCTGACCGCGACGGGCTCGGCCGTGGGCTCCGGCTTGGCGGCGGCCGGCTCGGCCTTGCCCTCGACGGCGATGGCCAGGTCCTCGATCTCCTCGGCGGCCTCGCCGCGCCAGGTCTTCACGGCCTGCTCGCCCTGCTCGGCGACCTTCTCGTAGGCCTCGCGGGCCTTGACGGCGTACTCGGCGGCGACGCCGACACCGCGCAGGGCGAGGTCCTGGGCGTTCTCGCCGAGCTTCTTCAGGTCGAGGTCGAGGCTCCCGATGAACTCGTTGACCTTGGTCTGAAGGGTCTCCTGCGCCTCCTTGGCCCGGCCCGCGGCCCGCTCCTGCACGGCCTTCGGGTCGGTGTTGCGCACGGCCTCGATCCGGGCGGGGGCCTCGGCACGCAGCTGCTCGACCAGGCCGGGCACCTTGCGGGCCTGCTGGATCGCGAAGTCGGCGGTGCCGGCGGCGAAGTAGAGCGGCTTGGGGTCGCTGAGGGTCTTGCGCAGGTCGTCGGTGATGGCCATGGTGAGAGTCCTCCCGGATTCACGATTCGCGTTCGGTCTTCGGTCTTCGGTCGAGGTGGTGCGTCCGCGGTGTGACGGCCGTAAGCCCTGGTCCGGCGTCACCCGGCCGTCATCCGCGGACCGGCATCGCCGTCGCCGCCCGCCTCGAACCCGTACTCGCTGTGGTAACCGTCCTCGTCATCCTCGTCGGCGACGGGCTCGCCGCTCCCGAATCCGTTCTCTTTCCGGAACGACTCGTAGATCTGGAGCAGCACCTGCTTCTGCCGCTCGCTGAGCGAGGGGTCGGCGAGGATGACGGCACGCGTCTCCACCTCGTCCCGGTCCCGCTCGGCGTCGAGGATGCCGGCGCGGACGTACAGCGTCTCGGCAGAGATGCGCAGCGCCTTGGCGACCTGCTGGAGCACCTCCGCGCTGGGCTTGCGCAGCCCGCGCTCGATCTGGCTCAGGTACGGATTGGAGACTCCGGCGGCGTCGGCGAGCTGCCGCAGCGACAACTGCGCGTTGCGGCGCTGCTCGCGCAGGTACTCACCGAGATTGCCGACGTTGAGCGATGCCATGCCTCCACCATGCCCCACCCTCGCTAACAATTGCAAGCAAGCCGCTTGCAAGAGTTTCGGCGGGGTGGCGGCCGGGGTGAGACCGGCGCGTGCTGTCCTGTCTCTGCGATATGTAGGCAGTCCCGCTCTTCTGTAGGCATGTGCGGCTGCGTCCCGGTCATGTGTAGGCGACTTCCGGAGAGTTCCGGTCTTGTGTAGGTACGGCGATCACGGCGCTTCTACGGTCGAAGGTGCTGGTCGGCGTCGTACCGGAGGCCCGGATGGATGTGTGCGGGGTGTCGGCGGAGGACGTCGAGCTGGAGTACGTCAGCGCGGCTGGCATCCGTGAGCGGGGAGCCTTGGGACGTCTGTGGCCGGTGCGGTTCGAGTCGGTACGGCCCGAGCGCCGGTTCCCGGCGTTTCGCGGGCAGGGGAACTGGTGCGGCTGGTACTGGTCGGCGACGTGCGGCGGGCATGTGGGCTATGAGCCGTGGCTGGAGCGCGACCACTTGATGCTGTTCGACTTCGATCCGCTGGTGGCGGGCATGTCCTCGCAGCCGTTCAGGCTGTCGTGGACCGGGCCGGGCGGGAAGCGGGTGCGGCATACGCCGGACTTCTTCGTCCGCCGCGCCGACGGCACGGGTTTGGTGGTGGACGTGCGTACGGACGAGCGGGTCGGGCCGGAGGACGCGGTGAAGTTCGCCGTGACGGCGGCGGCCTGTCGGTCGGTGGGCTGGGACTTCGCGCGGGTGGGGACGCCGGATGCGGTGCTGATGGCGAACGTGCGGTGGCTGGCCGGCTACCGGCATCCGCGAGTGCACCGCCCTCAGGTCGCTGCCCGCCTGGTGGAGGTGTTCACCGACGGCGGCGGGTTGCTGGCCGGGGCCCTGCGGGTGGGTGATCAGATCGCGGTGCTGCCGGTGCTGTTCCACCTGCTCTGGCGCCGGGTCCTGGCCGTGGATCTGGAGGGCGGGCTGTTGTCGGCGGACACGCGGGCCCGGCTTGGCATTGTGCGGGAAGGGGGCCAGGATGCCGTCACGTCCTCGGCTGTTGCGAGCGGGTGACCTGGTCCGGTTCGACGGACGCCTGCACACGGTGGCCGCGCTGGAGGGGACCGCTGTCCGGCTGGTCGACGAAGGGCAGTCGGCGAGCGTGGTGATGCTGGCCCATCTGCTGTCCTCGGAGGGCTTCGAGGTGGTCACACCGGCCTCGGTGCGGACGGTGGTGCCGGCGGCCGGGGTGCTGGAGGGGCTTCCGGCCAAGGCGGTGGAGCGGGCCGAGTGGTGGCGGCGGCACCTAGTGGAGATGCTTACGGGCCGTCCGCTGGATGATCCGCAGGGGCCGGTGCGGGCCGAGTACGACCCGGCGGTGAGGTCGCTGCGGCAGCGCGAGCTGGCGAAGGCCGCCGAACTGGCCGCGGCCGGGCACAGTACGTCGCTGGCGCTGATCCAGAGGATGCGCCGCCGCTTCGAGAACGAGGGGGTGCTGGGCCTGGTCGACCCGCGCCTGAGGGCCGCCTCGGACGGCACGGGCCGCAGCGACCGGCGGGTGGTCGAGGCTTTGCAAAGGGTCGTGGACGAGCAGACGGACCGGTCCACGGTCTCCGCGCAGGTGCTGCGGCGCCGGATGGAACGCCTGTTGGAGGCCGAGCACGGTGCCGGAGTGGTGCCGCTGCCGTCGCGCACAGCGTTCTACCGGCTGCTGAAGTCGGTCGGTTCCGGCCGTCACACGCTGGGCTCGGCGCCCGCACCCGCCGCTCGCTGGCCAAGCAGCCGGACGGCATGTTCGGCCAGCTGACCGCGGCCCGGCCGGGTGAGGTGATGGAGATCGACTCCACGCCGCTGGACGTGCTGGTCGTTCACGACGATGGCACGGTGGACACCGTCGAGCTGACGGGCATCGTCGATATCGCCACCCGCACGCTGGCCGCGGCGGTGCTGCGGCCGTCGACGAAGGCGGTGGACGCCGCCCTGCTGCTGGCGCGGGCGATGACACCGGAGCCGATGCGGCCCGGCTGGGCGGACGCCCTGCGGATGTCTCGGTCGGTGCTGCCGCACGCTTCACTCAAGGCGCTGGACAAACGGCTGGCCGGCGCGGCGGCCGTCCCGGTGATCACGCCGGAGACGATCGTCTGCGACCGGGGCAAGGCCTACATCTCCGACACGTTCCGTTCGGCCTGCCAGTCGCTGGGCGTCTCCTTCCAGCCCGCTCATCCCGACACCCCGACGGACAAACCCCATGTCGAGCGGACACTTCAGTCGGTGGCCTCGTTGTTCGTCCAGCACCTTCCCGGCCACAAGGGACGCAGCACCGAACACCGCGGCACTGATCCGGCCGCGCAGGCGGTCTGGACGATCCACCAGCTCCAGGAACTGCTGCAGGAGTGGATCGTCCACTGGCAGAACCGGCCGCACGACGGGCTGCGGGACCCGCTGATGCCCGGCAAGGCGCTGACTCCGAACGAGAAGTACGCCGCCCTGGTCGCGGCGGCCGGGCATGTCCCGGTCGCGCTGAGCCCGCAGGAGTACATCGAGCTGCTCCCCCGCTGCCGGAGGAGGATCAACTCCTACGGCATCCGTGTGGGCCACCGCACCTACGACAGCGCGGAGTTGAACCCGCTCCGCCGCCAGCCGTCCGGAGCCGGCCCGGACGGGCGGAGCTGGGAGGTCCACTACGACCCCTACGACATCTCCCGCGTCTGGGTACGCAACCACCGTGACGGCGGCTGGATCACCGCCATCTGGCGGCACCTTCGCACCGCACCGACGCCGATGGGCGAACTCGCCTGGGACCACGCCCGCCGCATCCTGGCCCAGCGCGGCACGAACCCGGCCACCGAGGAGGAGATCGCCCAGGCCGCCACCGCGCTGCTGGACCGCGCCGCCGACGGCCCGGAGGACAAGCCCGCGAAACCGTCCCGCACGTCGCGCCGCACCGGCCGGGACCGCAAGGTCGCCGCCCGGACCCGGGCCACCGCCGAGCCGTCGTGGCCCCGGCCAGGTGAACCGGCCGGCGAGCCCGCCGCCGAACCAGTGGAGCCGGACGAGGACGAACTCGCCGACGTGATCCCGCTGGAGATCTTCGACGCACGCAAGGAGGCCGAACGGTGGTGGTGAACATGCCGGACCCGGGCGGGGAGGACGTGTCGGAGAGCGGCGAGGACCGCGCGGACCCGTCCACCCGGCTGGAGGGCTGGCGCCGGTTCGTCGAAGAAGACCCGGCCGTCTTCGAGCTGCTGCCCGAGCAGCAGTAGCAGGCTCTGAGCCCGCCGATGCGCGACGCCTACGACGAGGCCCGCATCGCCTACCACTCCGAACTCCAGGTCGTGCGCACCTCCACGGTCAAGGACATCGCCCACCAGGGGAGGCTGCTGACCCTGCTCAACCAGCGCGAGCACGGCGCCCGCCGCGGACTGATCGTCTCCGGGGAATGGACCACCGGGAAGACCACCGCGCTCAAGCAGCTCGGCCGCCTGCACGAACTGCGCGTCCGGCAGCGCTACCCGGGCAGCGACCGCATCCCGGTCGTCTACATCACCGCCCCGCCCAAGGGCTCCCCGCGCAAACTCGCCATGGAATTCGCCCGGTTTCTCGGCCTGCCCCTGATCGGCCCGAGGCACAACACCATCGACGTCACCAGCGCCGTCTGCCAGGTCCTCATCGAGGCCCGCACGGACCTGGTCCTGGTCGACGAGATCCACCTGCTCAACCACGCCACCATCGCCGGTGAAGACCTCTCCGACCACCTGAAGTACTTCACCGAGCACCTGCCCGCGACGTTCGTCTATGCCGGGATCAACGTCGAGCAGTCCGGGCTGTTCACCGGCATCCGCGGCAAGCAGCTCGCCGGCCGCTGCGTCCTGGTCCGCACCGGTCCCTTCCCGCTCAACGCCGAGTGGCGGTCCCTGATCGCCTCCATGGAGAACACCGTCCGTCTCCACCGGCACGAGCCGAACACCCCCGTCAAGATGGCGAAATACCTGCACCAGCGCACCGGCGGCATGATCGGAAGCCTCTCCCACCTCATCCGGGCCGCGGCCATCTCCGCGATCCTCGACCAGAGCGAGTGCATCACGCGGGCCACGATCAAAAGCATCCGCATCGATCACAGCAGCGAGTCCACCGGCCAGGGCCGCGCTTCGTCTCTGCCCCGCACAGGATGAACATGTTCCGCCCAGCCCTGGTCCGTCCTCTGCCCATCCAACTGCCGCCGTTTCCCGGCGAATGCGAGTCGTCCTACTGGAACCGGCTGTCCCAAGCCAACCGCGTCCCTCTGGCCCGGCTATGGGCCCCGTCACGCTGGCTGAGATCCCGCCTGGCCACCGCCGATGCTCTCTGCATCCTCAGCGGACAGTCCCGTGAGCACTTGGCCCTCACGATCCCCGACCTTTACACCGGAGGTCTCCCCCCGGCCCGGCCCCCCATCCCGGACGATCACGTTCAACGCTGGGCCTGCCGCCGCTGCGTCGTCGCACGCACCGGATGGACTCTTCCCGTCCGTGTCTGGGCTTGCGTCCATGACGAGGTCTGTCCTCGCCACAACCTCTGGATCGGCCGAGAAGTTTTCACCCCCGAGCAGCAGCTCGACCTAACCCGAACCCCCGACGTCATCCGCGCTCAACGACGATACTGGCGGCTCCGACGACGCTACGGTCCAACCGCTACCGACACCTGCCAGGAAGCCACCAGCAAGCTCTGGAGCGGCCTGGCCCACCGCCACTACCGGCTCAACCGCCGTGTCGAACTCCTCCACGACCTGGCCCGGGTCAAGGGACCGGAGGTTGCACCGGACAGGACGGCCCCCTGGCGGATCGCAGCTGGATACCCCGAACGCGTCACGCTGATCGGCCTGTTCGCATCGGCCCATTGGAGACGAGCGGTCCTTAATGACGACCTTCTCGTCGTCGCTCAGGCCCTCGCCGAATTCCACCGCCGCTTCCCGTTGCAGACGCCCCTGCGGGGCACCAGTCGCACGTGGCTCAGCACCACCATCGAGGCCACAGCCAGACAGATCGAAGGCCTCCTGAACCCTTCAAGAGGCGCAACCGCGTCCACGGCCCGGTGAGGCATCGATGCCCACCGACGGCCGGCGTCCTTGACTGATCACTCAGCCGACGAGCGCGTGGGAGACCATCTGACCGAGCCGGAGCAGGACTCTGGTTGACCTTCACCTTGGGGGAGGCCACAGCATCGGTGAGGCCGGGCGACATGCTCGGCATGAGGAGGAGAGCGGGCATGGGGTTGCTGACTATCGGGACGTTCGCGAAGGCATCCCGGCTGTCACCGAAGGCGCTGCGTCTCTACGACGAGCTCGGTCTGCTAACTCCCGCTCGCGTCGACCCGGTGACCGGCTACCGTCTCTACGCCCCGGAACAGCTGGAGCAAGCCCGGCTGGTCGCCTGGCTCCGGCGCCTGGGGATGCCCCTGGCCCGCATCCAGCACGTCTGCACGCTGGAGGCAGGCCCGGCAGCCCGGGAGGTCCGCGCGTTCTGGGCCCAGGTCGAGGCCGACACCGCCGCGCGGCGAGACCTCGCTTCCTTCCTCATCGGCCATCTGTCCTGGAAGGACCCCGCTATGTCTCCGACTGCTAAGCCCCTGGGAATCCGTTACGCCGCTCTTTCCGACACGGGCCTTGCCCGTGAGAGCAACCAGGACACCGCCTACGCAGGGTCCCGCCTGCTCGCAGTCGCCGACGGCTTCGGCAGCGGAGGAGCCCCCGCAAGTGCCGCCGCCGTCGACGCGCTCAAGCGCCTCGAAACCGACAGCATCCCGGCAGGCGATCTCCTCAACCTCCTCGAGGACGCCATCGAACAGGCCAAACAGGCCGTCAACGGCGTCGCCGGACCCGCCTCATCGCCCGAAGAGGCCGGCACCACACTCACCGCGATGCTCTGGACCGGCTCACAGCTGGCCCTCGTCCACATCGGCGACTCCCGCGTCTACCTCCTGCGCGACGGAGAGCTGTTCCAGATCACCCACGATCACACCATGGTGCAGTCGATGGTCGACGAAGGACGCCTCACCCCGGAGGAAGCCGCCTCCCACCCCAAGCGGTCCCTGTTGCTACGAGCCCTGGGCCAAGGAGCCGATGGCACCCCCGACATGCGTCTGCACGACGCCCAGCGGGAAGACCGCTACCTGCTCTGCTCCGACGGCCTGTCGACCGTCGTGCCGACCGAAGAGATCCACCGGGTGCTCTCCGAGATCAGTGAACCCGAGCAGGCGGTCCGCGAACTCATCGCCCTCGCCAACGGCTCCGGCGGCCCCGACAACGTCAGCTGCGTGGTCGCCGACGTCATGGAGCTCCAGCAGTAGGAGCGAGCGGCATGCACTTCGAGTTGCACCAGATCCGTTCTCACGAACTCATCCGCGAGGCGGACGAATACCGACTCGCCCAACAAGTCAGGAAAGCCAAATCGGCTCCCCGATCCATGCCGGCCGACACATGGCGACCGACTCCACGACGCCTGCTGGCTTGGCTCCGCGGGTGAACCATCACGTTGCCTACGGTTGAGCGGGACACCGACCGCCAACCTGTCCCGCTCAACCGTAGGCACCGCAGGTCAGAGCCTCCCCCTGCCCACAGATATCTAGGACAGGACACGTGCGGTGTCTCGGCCAACCTGAGGCAGCGATTCGCTCTGCCTTCTACGGTCGTTACGGCTGGTCAGCGCGCCGAGTGGGAGTGGCTGGTGGAGGCAGGTGTTTCTGGCTGGAGTACGTCGACAGCCGGGGCGAGTCACAAGGTGGGCCGCTTGAGGTGGTGTGGCCTGTGTGCTTCGAGGCTGTCGGATAGGTTCGGGTGTTTCCGTCGTACCGGGGGCAGCGCAATTTCCCCGGCTGGTACTGGGCTGCGACCAGCGCCGAATTGGTGGGTTACGAGTCGTGGGCGGAGCTGAGCCACCTGATGCGGCTGGATGCTGACCCGGAGGTGGTCGGGGTGGCTTCCCCGCCGTTTCGGCTGTCGTGGCGGTACAGCGGCGGACGTCGGCGGATCAGGCACACGCCGGACTATTTCGTACGCCGTCGGGACGGCAGGGCGGTAGTGCTGGACGTGCGTCCGGATGAGCTGGTCGAGCCGGAGGACGCGGCGAAGTTCGCGGCCACGGCCGTGGCCTGCGCCCGGGTCGGCTGGGGTTACGAGCGGGTCGGGGTGATCGATCCAGTGCAGGCAGCGAATCTGCGCTGGCTTTCGGGATACCGGCATCCGCGGGTAGGGCGTGAACCGGTGGCGAAGTGTCTGCGGGCGGCGTTCACCCAGCCGCAGGGCTTGCTTGCCGGGGCCCGGGCGGTCGGAGATCCGATCGCCGTACTGCCGGTGCTCTTCCACCTTCTCTGGCACCGGGAGCTGGCCGTGGATCCGGTGAGCGAGCGGTTGTCGGCGGCGACAGTGGTGCATCCGGCACCCGTCGCGGCGAGGGAGGTGGAGGGCGATGCCGACGCGTCCGCGGCTTCTGTCGCTGGGTGACCGGGTCCGCTACGAAGGCCGTGAGCACAGCGTCGTCGCTCTGCACGGGACGGCGGTGCGGCTGGTCGACGATGCCCAGGCCGCGAGCGTCGTGCTGCTGGGCCATCTGCTGGCCTCCGAGGGATTCGCCGTGCTCGGTACAGCTCTGTCCCGCCCGCTACTGCCGGAAGAAGGGGTGCTGGAAGGACTGCCCGAGGAGGAAGCGGAACGGGTGAGGTGGTGGCAGCGGCACCTGACCGAGCTGATGACCGGCCGCCCGGATGCTGATCCCGGCACTCCGGTGAGGGCCGAGTACGACCCGGACGTGCACTCGGTGCGCCAGCGGGAGCTGGCCAAGGTCACCGAACTCCGGGAGGCTGGCGAGGACGTGGCCTTGAGCACGCTCCAGCGGCTGCGCGCCCGTTTTGAGCGCGAGGGAGTGGCGGGGCTGGTGGACCGGCGGCTGGTCAAGCCAGCCACGGGGACGGGCCGGGCCGATCCGCGGGTCGTGGCGGCGATCGAGAAGGTCGTCAGCAGCCGGACCGATGAGGCGACCGTGTCCGCGCAGGTACTGCGACGCCAGGTCGAACGCCTGCTCGCGGACGAGCTTGGCTCCGGGAGGTTGGCGATGCCGTCGCGGGCCGCGTTCTACCGGCTGCTTCAGGCGGTCTCGACGGGACGGCATCTGCTGGGCTCGGCCCGCACCCGCCGCTCGCTGGGCAAGCAGCCGAAGCGGATGTTCGGGCAGCTGGCCGCAGCACGTCCGGGCGAGGTGATGGAGATCGACTCCACACCGCTGGACGTGCTGGTCGTCCACGACGACGGGACGGTGGACCGCTGCGAACTGACCGGGCTGGTGGACCTGGCGACCAGGACGCTCGCGGCAGTGGTGCTGAGGCCGTCGACGAAGGCGGTCGACGCCGCGCTGCTGCTGGCACGGGCGATGACGCCGGAACCGGTACGGCCGGGCTGGTCGGACGCGCTGCGCATGTCCCGGTCGGTGCTGCCCTACGCCTCGCTGCTGCCGCTGGACGAGCGGCTGGCCCAAGCCGCCGCGAAGCCGGTGATCGTCCCGGAGACGGTGGTCAGCGACCGGGGGAAGGCATACATCTCGGACAACTTCCGCAACGCCTGCTGTCACTTGGGGATCTCGTTCCAGCCCGCGCACCCCGATACCCCTACCGACAAACCGCACATCGAGCGGACGCTGGGCTCGGTCTCGACGATGTTCGCCCAGTACGTGGCCGGCCGCAACGCCGAGATGCGGGGCAAGGACCCTGCCGCGCAAGCGGCCTGGTCCATCCACGAACTCCAGGAACTCTTACAGGAGTGGGCCGTCGCCGTCTGGCAGACGAGACCGCACGACGGTCTGCAGGACCCGCTGATGCCGGACCGTCCGCTGAGCCCGAACGAGAAGTACGCCGCGCTGGTCGCGGCGGCCGGATACGTGCCGGTCGCCCTGGCCCAGGAGGAATACATCCAGCTCATGCCCCGCGAGCGGCGGGTCATCGGCCCCGGCAGGGTGAGGATCAACAACCGCACCTACGACGCCCGAGCGCTCGGCCCCTACCGGCGCCAGCCCTCCGGCGCCGGTCCGGACGGCAGGCTCTGGGAGGTCCACTACGACCCCTACGACATCTCCCGCGTCTGGGTACGCAACCACCGCGAAGGCGGCTGGATCACCGCGATATGGCGCCACCTGCGCACCTCTCTCGTCCCCATGGGTGAGCTGATCTTCGACCGTGCCCACCAGGTGCTGGCCGAACGCGAACAGCGCAAGCCGGACGAGGAAGCCGTCGCCCGCGCCGCGGCCGAACTCCTGGACCGGGCGACTGACGGCCCCGGCGACCGCCCCGCCCGACGGCAGAAGAGAAAGAACCGGGCGGACGAGCGGCGCGACCGCAAGGCCGTGGCCCGCACCCGGGCCACCAGCACCGCAGCCCGGCCCCGGCCCGAACCGCCCGGAGACGGGGGGCCGCCGCCGGACGAAACGGCTCACGACTCCGAAGAGGCTGAGAAGACCGAGGAGTTGGCAAAGGTGGTGCCGCTGGGCATCTTCGACGCCCGCAAGGAGGCGAAGCGATGGTGGTGAACCCTTCAGACGACGGCGTGACACCCACCGACGAGTGACGCATCGAACCGCCCACAACCCTGGCGGGCTGGCGGCACTTCGTCGACAAGGACATCACCACTTTCCGGCTTGCCTCCGCGCGAAGCTGGGAGGTGATGGGTGACCGGGTCCGCAACTCCTACAACGAGCGGCGCATCGACTACCACTCCGAACTGCAAGTCGTGCGGACGTCCACGGTCAAGGAAGTCGCCCACCAGGGAAGGCTGCTGACCCTGCTGAACCGCCGGGAGCACGGGGCCCGGCGGGGCCTGATCATCTCGGGTGAACGGACCACCGGCAAGACCACCGCCCTTCGGCAGCTCGGCAGGCTGCACGAGCTGCGCGCCCGGCAGCGCTACCCGGACACCAGGCGGGTCCCGGTCGTCTACGTCACGGCGCCGCCCAAGGGATCGCCACGCAAGCTCGCCATCGAGTTCGCCCGGTTCCTCGGCCTGCCGGTGATCCCGTCCCGGCACAACACCGTCGACATCACCAGCGCCGTCTGCCAGGTCCTCATCGAAGCCCGCACCGACCTGGTCCTGGTCGACAAGATCCATCTGATGAACCTGGCCACCAGCGCCGGCGAGGAGCTCTCGGACCATCTCAAGTACTTCACCGAGCACCTGCCCGCGACTTTCATCTATGCGGGGATCGACGTCGAACACTCCGGGCTGTTCACCGGAATCCGAGGTGACCAGATCGCCGGCCGGTGCACGCTCCTGCACACCGGGCCGTTCCCGCTCAACTCCGAGTGGGAGGGTCTGGTGGCGACGATGGAGGCCACGCTCCGGCTCCACCAGCACAAGGCAGAGACCCTCGCCGACCTGCACCCCTACCTCCACCAGCGCACCGGAGGCATGACCGGAAGCCTCTCCCACCTGATCCGGGCCGCCGCGATCTCCGCGATCCTTGACGGCAGCGAACGCGTCACCCGCCGCCAGCTCGACACCATCCACGTCGACCACGCCAGTGAAAGGGCGTTCCGGGGAGAAGCCCGGCGCGGCAGGGCAGCCGGATGAACGGCCGACGCCGAGGGCCGCTCCGGTCACCTCGCTGCCCTTCGTCCCGACTATGCTGCGTCCGCTGCCGCACCCGGTCACTCCGTTCGCGAACGAGACCCTCGACTCCTACCGCCACCGCCTCGCCGCCGCGAACCAGACCGAGTTCCGCACCATGCGCAACCCCTCACGCTGGCTCCAGTGCCCGCTCAACGAACTCGAACGGCTGGAAGTACTCAGCGGGCAGCCCCGCACGACCCTGCTCTGGGCGCTTCCCGAGCTGCGGCGGCACGCACCGGACGTCGTCGCGCCGCCCGAAGTCTTCATCTTCAACACGCGCGCCGCCTGTGATCTCTGCAGCGAGCGCTCCGGCAACAACGGCCAGCCCATCCAGGTCTACCTTCGCGGGCTTCACGACAACGTCTGCATCCGTCACCGGCGCTGGCTCAGCTGCGGTCGCGCGAACGTCTTCGAGCAGATCGACCTCTCCCACGCTCCTGAAGTCGTCCGCGCCCAGCGCCGCCTCGACCGGCTGGAACGCCGGCACGGGACATTCGCCCTGGGAACCACCTACCGCCACTGCGAACGCTTCTGGAGAGAGATCGACCGACGAGCGCTCGTGCACGGCGACCGGGACTCCGTGCTCGCGCGCATCTACCGGCCCGACTCCAAGACCCTCCCGGACCGCTTCGACCTCATCCGATCGCAGCGCTTCCACCGGGCCGCCAACTACCCCCAGGTCGCCAGGTTCACGAAAATGATCATCTCCCTGGCACAGCGGCCGAAGACCGAACGCAAAGCCGCGCACCTCACCGGCACCACCCAGATCGAGGCCGAACAAGTCTTCCACCTGGACCACCGCCCCCGAGGCATCACACTGCCATGGCTCCGCAACGGACTTGTCGGCCTGGTGGAAGTCGTCGCAGATCTGACTCACGACGGTGAACCAGAGGAAACCTCATCCTGACTGCCCATCACGAGGCGTCTTCATCGTGATCGATGAGGGACATCCCGGATGCCAGAGCGCGGGCAACGTCGGCGAAGTACTGCTCGTCGGCACCCGGGGCAAGACCGAGCGGGACGCCCTGGCCGAGACCGACGAACAGGGCCCTGAGCGCAGTGGTCAGGCGTTGCGCCTGTTCCGACGTCACGACGCTTCCGTTGTGCGACCTTCCCGTGAACAGCGCGATCAGATGGCTCTCCTGCGCCCGGATGGACGTGGCGAGCTGCGATCCAAGCTCTGGGTCATGCAGGGCCATATCCAGCAAGGTGACCTGGAGGGACAGGCCAGACAGCGCGTCCGGGGCGTCACAACTGCGCCGGTAGTACCGGGCGAAGGCATCGACTGCTTCCAGCAGGTCAAGTCCAGCGGGAATCGCCTGCTCGATCTCCTCGTAGTACGGCCGCAGGTAGTCGGCGACCAGGGCGACCACCAGGCCGTCCTTGCTTCCGAACAGTGAGTAGATGGCGCCAGTGGTCAGGTCGGCGCGTTCGGCGATCTCTTCGAGCTTGGCCCGGTATCCGTCCCGGGAAACGACCTGGAACGCGGCGTCCAGCAAGGCGCGGCGGTTGCGTTCCCTGGCCTCCGCTCTCGTCATTCTCATAGTTTGATTATTACCGTAATCTCGTTACGGAACCGGCACAGGACGAGCTTTGAGGAGGACGCTCATGGCCCAGGTCGTGGCATCGCGGGTGACCCGCCAGACGGTGGGGGCCATCGCCGATGGCGCCTTCAAAGTGCTGCTCGCCGCTGTCTACATCGCCGGCGCCGCCCCGCTCGGCCGGTTACTCGGCACGCCGACCTGGCTGATGGTCGTCTCAGGCGTGGCCCTGCTGATCGGCGGCGGCATCGAAATCAGATACTCGCGCAGCCGGTCGATGCGCACCTACACGCGGCTCATGATTGCCTACGACAGCGGCTGGGTGCTAACAGCCCTGGCCGGCCTCCTGATGGCGCGGCAGGGCAGCACTGCCGGGGGCGAAGTCTGGATGGGGTATCAGACAGCCGCCCCCATCGCGTTCGCCGCACTGCTAATCGCCGCTGCACCTACACAGATGACCTCCGGCACTCAGCCCGACACCTCGGATTGAGCGAGACGGCCAGCCCGCCCCCGTTCTCGCTCAAACTGAGACACCCCAGGTCAAGCACTCACTCTGCCTCACCTTGAGCGAGAACGGACACTCTGCTCGCCCCGGGTGATGACGGTCTTCTGCTGGATCTCCTTCATAGGGGTGTCCTTGGCGCGCAGGGTGAGGGCGTACTCGATCTGGTCGGCGTCGAGGGAGGGTGGTCGAGCGCCGGTGCGGCCGCGTTTGCGGGCGGATTCCTGGCCTTCCAGGGTCTTCTCCCGGGTGTAGGTGCGTTCGGCGCCGGACAGGGCGGCGAGGACGCCGAAGAGGATGGCGCCCTGGCCGTGCCGGTCGCCGGGGTCGTACAGGCCGGTGATGGGGCCGCTCAGGAACTCCGGGGCGATGCCGGCCTTGCGCAGGTCCTCGACGGTCACGAGGAGATCGGTGCCGCGGCCGAGACGGCGGAACTCGTGGACGGTCAGGATGACCTGGACTTCTGGATGCAGCCGTTTGAAGCGGCGGGCCATCGCGACGGCCTTCTCGTACTCGGGCCAGACCTTGACACGGGTGGAGACCTTCTCGTGGAACGCCTCGAAGCAGACCGGCTCCCGCGCGTCGAGCTGGGGCTGGAGTTCCTGGGTGGCCGTCGAGCAGCGCGCGTAGCCGATGCGGACCGCTGTGATCCCCGCCGCGAGCGGTGCGGGCTCGGTGGGCTCGACCCCGTCGGGTTCGGGGCCAAGCCCCCAGCGTCTGCCAGGGCCTCGGTCGGGCGGGGTGAGGACGTGGAGTTCCTCGGCGACGCGGGGCACGAGCTGGAGGCGGCGGGTGTGGTACTTCGCCGCGGTCTTCCCCGCGCCGGTGCGGCATGCTGACCCGGCCGGGACCTCACAGGTGGGGCACGCGTGGCGCTCGATGGCGGCCCTGGAGGCCGGATGAACCGGACACTGTCCGGGGTTGTGGCGGCGGCTTCTCATTTGGCCATGTGTGAGAACGGGCACGGTGCGGCGGAGCGGGATCAGTCGGTGTCGAGGCCGTCGATCAGGCGGTTGAGGAACCGGGTGAAGGTGGCTTCGGGCGTGAGGGGGCGTCCGGGAGCGGCGAGGGCTTCGGCGAGTTCAGGGTGACGGCCGTCCGCGGCGACAGCCGCGAGGTAGCGGGCTTCGGCTGCGGCTCGGTCGGGGGACTGCGAGGCGGCGGTCCGCGCAATCTCATGGGCGACGTGCCCGGCCACGAATGCGGTGAGTTGGGCGAAGACCTCCAGCTTCGCCGCACCGTCCAGCTTGGTGGGCCGCAGGACGGCGAGCGCTCGTTCCAGGAAGGCCAGGGTGTTGGGGCCGGGGATGCGGCGGGCGGCCAGAGCGGCGGGCAGCCAGGGGTGTCGCAGCATGTGGGTGCGCTGGAGGTGAGCGATGGCCTTCAGGTCGGCGCGCCAGTCGCCGGTGGGGGTGTTCGTGGTCGGCAGTTCGCCGCTGACGTGGTCGACCATCAGTTCCAGCAGCGTCTCCTTGTCGGGGGCGTAGCTGTAGAGCGACATGGCGCCGGCTCCGACCTGTGCGGCGACTTTCCGCATGGTGACTGCTTCGAGCCCCTCCGCATCCGCCAGGGCGACGGCTGCCGCCGTGATCGCCTCTCGGCTGTAGGCGGGCTTGCGACCCCTGCGGGGCTGGGCGGAGCTCAGCCAGAGCTGCTCAGGGTCGACGCCTGGGGTGTCGGCTCCTCCTTCACGGGGCATGGTCCGCGCTCCCTCCCTTGATCGAGGCGGCCCTTGCGGGCTTCATCCAAGCATCCTCTATTCTCGTACATCGTACGGATATCGAGGAGGGGAACGATGGCATCACGCACGCACGGTCCTGCGCCGAAGCCGGCCTGGGCACCGCCTTCCGGTAAACCGCCACTGGCCTCACGGATGATGAGGGCGACCTGGCGCGGCCTCCCGGCCAAACGGCACGATGTCGGGTGGGAGCCGGGGCTGCCGGTGCCGGCCGCCGACGGCAGCCCGCTGATCACGGACCACTACTTCCCGCGCGCCGAGGGCGACTTCCCCACCCTCTTGGTGCGCTCGCCGTACGGCAGGGGCCTGCCGTGGTCTCCCATGTACGGCGTGCTCTTCGCCGAACAGGGCTTTCACGTGGTGCTGCAGAGCT
The DNA here is from genome assembly GCF_024753135.1 of Streptomyces pyxinicus. GTDB lineage: Bacteria > Actinomycetota > Actinomycetes > Streptomycetales > Streptomycetaceae > Streptomyces > Streptomyces pyxinicus. The sequence goes on from NZ_JANUGP010000002.1 coordinate 468,148, forward strand.
GTCGCGGCACTGGTGGCTCCGGCGGTGAGTTCGATCTGTGGCGCAACGAAGTCGCTGACGGCCAGGCCACGGTGTCCTGGCTGCGCGAGCAGAGCTGGTTCAACGGAACACTGGGGACCGTCGGCCCCAGTTACCTGGGCTACGTGCAGTGGGCTCTCGCCGTGGACCCGCCGCCGGAGCTGAAGGCGATGGTGGTGCAGGTGGGGCTGCACGATCCTCACGCCCTGTTCCACGCACAGGGTGCACTCCGCCTGGAGAATGCCCTCGCCGTCGGCGTCGGCATGACGTATCAGCACCAGGGGATGGCAGCGTTTCTGAGGGCGACGCTGCGCCTGCAGCGGCGCCTGCGCGATGTCATCACCGCGCAGCCGCTGCGCGGGGCGTACGTGTCCGCCCTCGGGAGCGATGTGCCCTGGCTGGACGACGTGATGTCGCACCCGGATGCCAAGGACGCGTACTGGCAAGGTGCGTCGTTGGCAGCGGTGGCGGAGCGGCTGAATGTGCCGACCAGTTTGATCACCGGATGGCACGATGCGCTGGGCGACCAGACCTTCGAGCAGTACCGCCGACTACGTGAGGCCGGCTGCGAGACCGCCTTGCTCGTCGGCCCCTGGACCCATACGTCTGCGCTGCAGCAGGGGTGGCCCGAGGTGTTCGCCGAGAGCCTCGCCTGGCTGCGCGCGCACCTGTACGCCGACCCCTCCGGCCTCCGTCCCACCAGGGTGCGCGTGCACGTCGGCGGCGAAGACGATTGGCGGGACGTCGACGACTGGCCGCCGGCCACGGCCGTCAGCCCGTGGTTTCCCACCGCGCAGGGGCACCTCACCCAGCAGGCTCCCACGGAATCCGCACCACTGACGTCGTTCCGCTACGACCCGGGCGACCCCACCCCCTCTCTTGGCGGTCCGCTGCTCTCCCGTACGGCCGGTCCTCGCGACAACAGAACCCTGGAGATTCGGGACGACGTACTGACGTTCACCGGCCCCCCGCTGACCGAGCCCGTGGACATCCTCGGCCCGGTCTCCGCGCGGTTGAGCATCTCCACGGACACCGGCCACGCCGATGTCTTCACCCGCCTGTGCGACGTGGACACACAAGGCCGCTCCGTCAACATCTGCGACGGGCTGGGCCGGCTTCGGACAGCCGAACAGGCGCCCTCGCACATCACCGTGCCGATGAGTTCCACCGCCCACCGCTTCGCCGTCGGTCACCGCATACGCTGGCAGATCAGCGGAGGCGCCCATCCGCGCTACGCCCGCAATCCCGGCACCGGGGAGTCGCCGGTGGACGCCACCATCTTCACACCGGTGCGCATCACGCTCCATGCGGACTCAGCGCTGATGCTTGCGACGCTTGCCCGCAGTCCCGGGCTCAGCCCCACGGGGAACAGCTGACGAGCCGGACCCGGCGGGCTCACTGATCGGCCCCGTCTTCGTCGTCCAGGCCGACCGCGTCCGGGTCGCGCAGCGGGCGCAGGGACCCGGCGGCCGGGGTGGAGGCGGTGAAGCTGTAGCGGCCCAGCACGTTGAGATTCCTGTGCTTGAGCGGGGACAGCCGGGCCACGTCTTCGTCGCGGATCTCGTGGCCCTCAGCACGGAGCTGGGCGACCGCGGCGTCGATGTACCGTGTCGTCCAGAGGACCACGGCGTTCAAGACGAGATCCAACGAGCCCAGCTGATCTTCCATCCCGTCCCGGTACGCCTGGTGGATGGTGCCCTTCTTGCCGTGGCAGATGTCGCGGGCGAGCGTGGACCAGGCGGGAGCGGGTCAGCGCCTCGATGTTCGGGCTGATGACCGGGGTCATCCCGATGTTGCAGCTCTCTCTCACAAGCAGGGCCACCACCGAGGTCGCGAGGTCCTTCATCCGGGTCTTGCCGTCGCCCAGGTGCACGAAGGCATCCAGAAAGCCGGTCCAGGCGTGCACCTCGAACAGCAGGTCCGGCAGGTCGACCTTCGGGAGTATCTTCTCGACCCGCTTGCGCAGCCAGTGCAGTGACTTCGGCTCACCGAGCGCGTGGAGCTTCTCCACGTTCAGCTTCGCCGGCCCGTTGGGCTGTACTTCGATGCTGATCTTCGCGTCGTCGCCGGCCTCCTCCAGGCGTTCGGCCATCTGCTTCCACGCGGCGTCCAGCACGGCGACCAGGTCCTTCAGGTGCTGCTCGGCGTCCGCATCCAGGCTCAACCCCGCCAGGACGTCGTCACGTACGGCCTCCCACTCCTTGCCGTCCAGCAGGCGGACGCGCGGGTCGGACCAGCGGTGTGAGGGGGAGGCGAAGATATCCCGGCGCTTCAGGGCGCGGAAGAGCTGCTCCAGCACGCACACCACGTACGCGTCGCGGTCCACCGCCCCCTCCGGCAGCTCGGCGTTCGCGTACACCGCCTTGCGCCACACCGGCGGCACCAGCTTGTCGTCGATCTCCCGCGGCAGTAGCGGCTTCTCGCTCACCCGGCGCCTCGCCAGGGCGGGCAGCCGCCTCACCCCCGCCAGCACCCGCTTGCCCCCGGTCGCAGCCCCCAGCGCCGAGGCTCGCCCAGCAGGGTCAGAAACGGCTTGACGGTGTTGTAGCCCAGCGCCAGGGCGTTGCGCATGGCGATCTCCGCCGAGTCGTCATCCTCCGGGACCAGGCTCACCACCGTGGCCGCCGCACTGGACAGCACGGCCCGTGGCGCGATCTCCTCCAGCGCCCGCCACAACGCGGCCCGATCTGGATCGCAGCCGGTCTCCTCCAGCAGCTCCAGCTCCTCGATGACCACCTTCGAGAGCCTGGCCGTGATCCTGGCAGCCTTCTCCAGCTGCGGGAGCGTGGACAGGCGTTCCTTGTCCGTGGCCCGCTTCGAGGTGCTGATCAGCCTTGTCGCCATCAGGATCTCGAACAGGTCCAGCGCGTCGTCGATCGCCTTGGCCTCCAGATGCCGCATCACCGCGGTGAGCATCGCCGTGCGCTTCGGCTCCGAGGTCCACTCCAGCTTCGCCGCCTTCGTTCCCAGCCCGTACCGGGCCAAAGAGGCCAGCCGGTTCGGCGGGACCTTGTTCAGCTTCACCCGCCCCAGCCGGTACGCGGCGATCTCATCCACCCGTTGGAGCGCGTTCCTCATCGCGGTGCCCATGGTCCGCGTCGGCGGCTGGCGCAGCTGCTTCAGGTACGAGTACCTCTTGCCCTCCGGCGTCTTCAGCAGCGCCACCAAGTCCCCCGCCAACGACAGGTTCGCCCGCCGGGCGGCCTTCGCGACCGTGGTGTGCAGCCGGTTCTCCGCGATACGGCGGACCTCCGCCACCTCCCGAGCCAGCACTGACACACCCGGCAGCAGCACCCGGTTCCGGCGCAGCCAGCCCACCGCGTGGTCGAACAGAGCCTTCGGCCCCTCCGCATGCGCCGTCCACGCCCGCCCATGCAGGAACGCCCGGAACTCCCAGCCCATCTCATGGTCCTCGTACGCGTGATAGCCGTACGCGTCACGTATCTCCCACGCGTGGTCGTACACCGTCTGCCGCCGCTCCGTGTACCGCTTCACGCACGACGCGTCCTCGATGCCCAGCTGTCCGGCCAGATGCTCGACCACCGACCACGGCACATCCAAGGGGTCCTCGCCCAGGAACAGCCCCACATACCGCACCGTGCACATCTGTAGCGCGAACCCGAGTTGGTGGTGCTTCGTACGCCGCAGCGCGATCAGGCCCCGGTCCACGTCGTCCAGGAAGAAGAACCGCTCCAATTCGGGCCGTGTCGGCTCCCCGGAGAACCTTCCGTACGCCTCGGCCTGCTCATCGGTCAGAAATTCGACTGGCATGCGGCGGACGTAGCCACCCGCCACGAGCGAGCGCGGATCTTTCGGTGAACCCCCAGCGGAGGCGGGTGGCCTGCGCTAGTGTCCTGAGTCGTTAGTTCGCTTGCGGTTGTAGGGTGGGGTGGTGCCTGGTCCGAAGCCGTTGCCGCTGGAGTTGTCCGACTACGAACGCCGGGTGCTGAGAGGCTGGTTGCGCAAGCAGACCGCGTCTCAGGCGCTGGTGCTGCGATCGAGGATCGTGCTGGCGTGCGCGCAGGGCCTGCCGAACGCGCAGGTCGCGGATGACCTTGGTGTCTCGCGGGAGACGGTGCGCAAGTGGCGGTCCCGGTTCGTCGCGGACCGTCTGGAGGGCCTGGTGGACCGGCCTCGTTCGGGAGCCCCGCGCAGGATCACGGACGAGCAGGTCGAGGCACTGGTCGCCAGGACGCTCGGCCAGGCGCCGCCGACGGGTGACGCGCACTGGTCGACGCGATCGATGGCCGGAGCGGCCGGCATGTCGCAGTCGGCCGTCTCGCGGATCTGGCGGGCCTTCGGCCTCAAGCCGCACATCGTGGAGACCTGGAAGCTGTCGACCGACCCGCAATTCGTGACCAAGGTCCGTGATGTGGTGGGTATTTACCTGTCGCCGCCGGAGAACGCCCTGGTCCTGGCGGTGGACGAGAAGTCGCAGATACAGGCCCTGGACCGGACCCAGCCGGTGCTGCCGATGGCACCGACCGTGCCGGCGAAGATGACGCACGACTACGTCCGGCACGGCACGACCAGCCTGTTCGCCGCCCTGGACATCGCCTCCGGCTCGGTCATCGCCCAGCATTACCGCCGCCACCGCCACCAGGAGTTCCTCCGCTTCCTGAAGGTCATCGACGCAGCCGTCCCCCAGGACCTGGAGCTCCACCTGGTCCTGGACCACTACGCCACCCACAAGACCGAACCGGTCAGGAAGTGGCTGCTCCGTCACCCGCGCTTCCACCTGCACTTCACCCCCACCTCGGCGTCCTGGCTCAACCTCGTCGAGCGCTGGTTCGCCGAGCTGGCCTGCCGCAAACTCCGCCGCTCGGCCCACCGCAGCGTCGTCGAACTCGAACGGGACATCCGCGGCTGGATCAACGAGTGGAACAAGAACCCCAAGCCGTTCGTCTGGACAAAGACCGCCGACGACATCCTCGACACCCTCGCCGCATACTGCACACGAATTAACGACTCGGGACACTAGGGCAGAGAGCGCTGCTAGCGAAGTGAATTCGGTGAGACGAGTGACGAGAACGAGCGAGGCAAAGCAGACCCGGTGAGACGCGAGCAAACCGGACCGTCTCAGTCCAACTGCTCCACGCAGCTCACCGCGTCGGGGGTAGAGCAGGTCAGCGAGACAGGCCATCGGCCTTCGCTCCCGAGATCGCCGTGTGCCCGGGACTCGTCAGTGGTACATAGGCCCGGGAGACCCAAACCCCGCCCAGGGCGAACACGGCCATGGTGACCGCCAGGCTCCAGAAGCCTTCCATCAGGCCGGAGTTCGCGAACCACCCGACCGTGGGCATCAGGACGGCGGTGCCCAGGCCGATGGCGAGCAGCCGCAGGGAGGCCATCTTGCCCTTGGCATCGTCCTCGGCCCGTTGCTGGAGCGAGGTGAGCAGCCAGGTCAGGCTGTTCAGATTGGCGAAACCGGCCAGAAAGAAGGCCAGGAAGTGCACTGCGCTGGATCCCCCGAGAGCCAGTGCCGCTGCGGCACCGCTCTGGCAGAGCAGCCATACGGGCAGGAGCCGCTGGGAGACGAGCCGGCCGGCGAAGAAGGACGCGCTGATCATGCCGACGGCGAAGGTGGCCTCCAGCGCGGCGATGTACCAGCCCTGGCCGCCTCGGACGGTGTCGGCCAGGGGGATGACCAAGGTGCTCAGGCCCTGGGCGAGAACGAAGTCCCCGGCGCACAGGGCGATCGTCACGAAGACCGCCTTGTCCCCGCGGTAGCGGGTCAGCATGCGCCTCCACTCACCGACCGTGCCCGCTATGGCGGTGGTGAGCGTGTGCGCCGACAGCGGTACGGTGCTCTCGGCGGAGGTGAGGCGGACGCGGCTCACGGTCAGCGCGCAGGCGGCCGACATGGCGACGTCGACCAGGAGTGCCTGCCCGGCCCCGCCCCAGGTCAGGATCAGGCCGAGCAAGGCCATGCCGGTGAGCGCGCCCGCCTGGAACGCCACCCCGATCAGGCTGTTGAACCGGGTGATGTGGGCCTTGTCCACATGGTGCGCGGTGAGCTTGAACAGTGCCGACCGCTCGATGTTGTCGAAAACGGCGAGCAGCGCGGCCACCGCCACCATCCAGGGCACGGCTCGGCCCCCCGGCAGCGTGGCGAGGCCGATGATCAGCAAGACGGTGGCGGCCCGGCCTATCCCGCACAGGGCGTACACCCGCTTGGAGCTGACCGCGTCCACGAGCGGCCCGCACACCGGCAGCACGCAAAAGGCCACCACGCCCTGGAGGGTGAGGACGAGCGCGAACGCCGCCGGGCTGCCGGTGCGCTCGTAGAGAAGCTGACCCATCGCCAGGGTGTGGATGCCCACTCCGACGCTGGACAGGGAGATCGCTCCGAGCATGGTGCGGGCCACTGGATCGCGGAACATCAGCCCGCCACCCCCAGCCTGCCGTCGATGACCGGCTTCACCTTGCCGCTGACCGCGTTACGCGGCAGTTCTCCTTCGGCAAAGCATTCGACCCTGAGCTCGTAGAGGTCGATTCCGGCGTCGAAGTCCTGGTAGTCACCGAGGACCGGGAACGTGGCCATGAGCAGTTCACGTACCCGCTCGGTCCGGGAGAGCTGCGGGGCCTCGGTGCGGACGGTCAGAATCTCCTTGCTGCCCTCGGTGTGGACCTCGATCTGCAACTGGGAGACCTGGAATGCGGCCAGGACGTCGAGGACGTCGGAGTACAGGACGGTCTCGCCCTTGAAGCGGATCAGGCCGTCCGACCGTCCCAGGTACTCCAGGACCTTTCCATGCACCCCGCACGGGCAGGCGTGGTGGAGGATGCGGCCCATGTCGCCGATGCGGTAACGCACGAGGGGGCCTTCGAATTTCTGGAGGCAGGTGACCAGCAGCTCACCGACCGTGCCGTCAGGGAGTGGCCTGCCGTCCTCGTCCACCACCTCGATGAGGTTGTAGTCGTCGTTGACGTGGTGCAGCGTTCCACCGAGCCGGGCGCACTGGTGGCCGAGCTGGGCACCGTCGTTCGCCGCGAGCACGCTGGAGACCACGCGGACCCCCAGTTCCCGGTGCAGCCAGTCCTTGTCGGTCTCCGTCATGGGCGTGCCACCGTAGACGACCTTGTCGATGCGGAACGCGGGGTCGCGCCGCTTCGCATCACGCAGCAGCGGCAGGATCAGTGCAGGCATGCCGAGGATGACATTGGCGCCGAAGCTCTCGGAGAGCATCAGCAGATCGTCGACCGTGACGAACTGGCCGGTCGTGTAGCACTCAACGGGCATCCGGGAGAACTCGCTGAACGACGTGGTGAGGCCGCCGTACATGCTTCCGCCGAAGAGGGTGTTGATGATGCGGTCGCCGGGCTGGACGCCGAGGTCGTACCAGACGGGTACGGCCTCCCGGACCATGTTGTCCCAGTCGCCGCGCGCGTACGGGATGAAGCGCGGGCTGCCGCTGGTCGCACCGGACCTGAGGACTTCACCGGTGGCCATGCTGTCGCTGCACATCGCCCGGCTCGTGGGCAGCGAGTGGGCCTCCAGGATGGCCTTGTCCAGTACGGGCAGGGCGGTGATGCCGACGGGGTGCGTGACGTCGGGCAGTGCCGCGTAGTGGGGGGTGCGCCGGGCCCGGGCGAGGAGGTAGCGGATCCTCGCCGCCATCCTGCCCTCGTAGCCTTCGGTGTCCTCGCTGCGAGCCCGGGCGAGGGAGAGGCCTGGCCGGTGCCGCCGCCGCAGCAGCCGGTGGACCCAGGGGGCGGTGCAGTCGAGGGAGAGCAGCGCGTCCAGGGCCAACGCGGGGACCCGGACGGGCACGCCGGGTACGTCCGCCTCAGGCTCGACAACCCTGCCCGCGGGCAGAGGGACGCCGGCTTGGCGCAGGCCGTCCATGACAGCCGCCCACAGCGCGGGCCGAGCCGAGCGTACGGTCACCTGGTTGCCCAGGGCCCAGGCGAGCAGGAGTCCGCGCAGCGTGGCCTCGGCGGACTCGTCATCGAGTACGACGGTGCCGACGGGCCCGGTCTCCAGCACGTCGTTGCTATCGGTCAAGGGCTGCCAGGGGTATTGGGAGACTCCCTCCAGCAGGCGTTCCAGGCCTTCGTAGAGCTGTTCGCTGTCGAAGCGGCGCAGCGGCGCGGTGATACCCGCGCGGGAGAGCTCGGCTTCCAGGGAGCCGAGTTCGCCTCGGGCGACGGTGCGCTCGACGTGCTCGACGGCCAGGAGCAGGTCGGTGGGGTAGTGCCTCACGGGTGTGTCCTCGGGTCAGGCGGTCAGTGTGGGTCGGGTCACCGGTGCTCGGCGATCACCGAGGCGAGTCGGCGCACGCCCAGTTCGATCTGCTCGGGCTCGGGGTAGGAGAAGGAGAGCCGGCCGTGGTGCGCACCCCGGCCGTCGGCGTAGAAGCCGGTGCCGGGGACGAAGGAGACTCCGGCGGCCAGGGCCCGAGGCAGCAGCTCCCGGGCGTCGACGCCCCCCGGGAAGGTTGTCCAGACGAAGAAGCCGCCGTCGGGGACCGTCCATGAGACGTCCTGAGGCATGGACGCGGCCAAGGCGCTCAGCATGGTGTCGCGCCGCTCCCGGTATCCCGCGCGGGCGATGGCGAGATGCTCGTCCCAGGGGTGTGTGCGCAGGTAGCGGTCCACGGTCAGCTGGGCGAGGGCCGAGTGGCAGAGCGTGGCGCTCTCGGCAGCGAGCACCAGCTTGCGGGTGAGGGCCGAGGGGGCGTGCACCCAGCCCACGCGCAGCCCGGGGGCCAGTGTCTTGGAGAAGGTGCCCAGGTAGACGGCGTGCTCGGAGGCGTCGGCGGCGAGGGCCCGGGGCGGTGCGCCGGCGTAGTGAAGCATGCCGTAGGGGTCGTCCTCGATAACGAGGACGCCGGCGGCCTGGCAGATGTCGAGGATCTGGAGGCGGCGCCGCGGGGAGAGCGTCACGCCGGTCGGGTTCTGGAAGGTCGGGACGGTGTAGAAGATCTTCCCGGGGCGACCCTGGGCGGCCAGCCGGGCGAAGGCGGCGGCCAGTTCGTCCGGGATGACGCCGTCGCGGTCCATACCGACCTGTACGACCCTGGCTCCGGCCGCCGCGAAGGTGCCGAGCGCGGTGACATAGGTGGGGCCCTCGGCGACGACGGTGTCCCCCGGATCGAGCAGGACCCGGGCCACCAGGTCCAGCGCCTGCTGGGAGCCGCCCGTGACGAGGACGTCGTCCGGCCGGGCGGTGATCCGGGCGTCGTGCATGATGCCGCAGATCCGCTCACGCAGGGCCGGGTCGCCCTGGGCGCTGCCGTATTGCAGGGCGGTGGTGCCGCTGTCGCGCAGTACTGCGGCCGTGACCGTGGCCATCTCCTCGGTGGGCAGGACAGCGGGACTCGGCATGCCCCCGGCCAGCGAGACCACGTCGGGGCGGTTGGCGGCGGAGAACAGCGCACGCACCTCCGAGGGCACCATCGTCCTCGCGCTGCGTGAGAGGCGAGCCTCCAGGGCCGGGCCCGGGGAAGCGGGACGGGGTTTTCGCCGCTCGGTGGTGAGAGGCATGGCGGTCTCCTGGTGTTGGGATGTCGAAGGGGCTGGTGTGGTTGCGGAGCGGGCGAGGCGTGCGGCGGCATAAGCGCGCAGCACGTGCTCCGATCGCCGGTGCAGGACGTGGAGGCGGCCGGGCCCGTCCTGGGTGTGGGTGGTCACAGCTGCGGCGTGTTGGCGGAGCGCGTATGGCTGGGCGGCGGTGGCGTGAAAGGAGACGGGGCGGCTGCGGGAGAGGTCGGTCCACTCCCGGTGGCCGTCGCCGAGTGCCGCGTGGGCGAGCTCCATCAGGTCTGGGTGGCACAGTCCGGCGCGCAGCGCGGTGAACCGGACTCCCTTGGCAGTCGTGGTCAGATCGACGCAGGCGGGCCCGTCGCCGAGGCCCTGCTCGTCCAGCGCGGCGAACGCGATCTGGGCGGCCCAGTCCTGTTCCGCTCCTCGGCGGGGCAACAGCAGCGCGTCCGGGAAGGCGCAGGGCCGACCGGGATCGACGGGGCCGCCGACCTTCCAGATGGCGCAGACGCGCCGGGAGGAGCCGAGGGAGACGACGCTAAGGTGCAGTCCCGAGGGCAAGGGGGACATGAGGGGGTCTCCGACTTCGTTGGGACCGCTTCCGAGCGGTCTCGCTCAGCTGTGCGGGGTCAGCTGCACGACGGACTTCCCGGTGTTCTCGCCGCGGAGCATCCCGAGGAAGGCGTCCACGGTTCGCTCGAACCCGTCCGTGACACTGAGCCGGTCGGTGACGCGCCCTGACCGCAGGTGCGGTACCAGGAACTCCTCCCACTCGGTCTGCGCGTCGCGGTGGTTGGCCACGAGGAAGCCCTCCAGCCGGATACTCTTCGCGACCAGGTCGAACAGGTTGCGGGGCGCCGCGGGGGCGGAGGTCATGTTGTACTGCGCGATTGCACCGCACCAGGCGATCCGGCCGGATTCGCGCATCGCCTCGACGGCCGCTTCCAGGTGCTCCCCACCGACGTTCTCAAGGCAGACGTCGATACCGTCCGGGGCGGCCTCGGCGAGCTGGGCGGAGACCGACGGCCCCGCCCGGTGGTCGAAGGCCGCGTCGAAGCCGAGTTCCTCGGTCAGGATGCGGACCTTGTCCGCCGAGCCGGCGCTGCCCACGATCCGGCCGGCACCGAGAAGCCGGGCGAGCTGTCCCGCCGCGGAGCCGACTCCGCCCGCCGCCGCGGAGATATAGAGGGTCTCGCCCGGCCGCAGGTGGGCGATGCGGGTGAGGGCCACGTAGGCGGTCAGACCGGTGCCGCCGAGCAGGCCGAGGAAGGTCTGCGGCGCTATTCCGTCGTAGCGCGGCAGCACCCTGGCGTCCCGAGCAGTGAGCACCGTGTGCGTCCGCCAGCCGTCGCGATGGAAGACCAGCGAGCCTATGGGGAGTTCAGGGCTCTGGGTCTCGACCACGAGGCCGATGGAGCGGCCTTCGAGGGGCCTGTCCAGTTCCCAGTCCCCGTCCATGCACTCGCGCATGTACGGGTCCACGGACAGCCACAGATTCTCCACCAGGGCGTCGCCCGGTTCCAGCGCGGGCAGGACGAGTTCGGCCTCGGCGAAGTCCTCGGGCACGGGCATGCCCCGAGGCCGCCGACGTTGTTGGATGGCGCGGGCCGTGCGTACGGTGCCGTTCATGCCGCCGTCTCCTTCGCTGCTGTGGCCCGGGCCGCGACCGAGACGGTGTCGGCACTTTCCGTGAGGAAGCGGCGCACTTCTCCGGCGTCCGAGTGGGATGCCTCGATGAAGACGGGGACCTCCCACTCCTGATAGGTGATGTGCCGGGGAGTCTCCTGGTCCGGGGCGAGGACGTGGATCCGGTCGGCGCACGGGTGCGTGCCTATGTACGAGGGCACGTCGATCTGCCGTTCGGTGCCGGCGTCTGCGTCCAGGTGGTGGCCGGGGAAGGCGAGCCAGCCGTGGTAGCGGCCGGTGGGAGGCAGGCTCTCCGGCCGCGGGAGCCCCAGCCGGACGGCGATCTCGTGGGAGGGCAGGTGCACACCGGTGTGCTGCTCGTGGGTCTGGACGACAGACGCGCCGCCGACCCGGTTGGCGACCTCCAGGAAGACCAGTTCTCCCGCGCCGGTCTCGAAGAACTCCAGGTGGAGAGAGCCCTCCTCGATGCCGATGGCCGTCACCACCCGCTCGGCGAAGGCCCGGTACTCCGGCGAGACCTCCTCCTGGTGTGAGCCGAGCGGCGTTCCCGAGGCGTAGTCGACGGGCTTGTTGACGTAGCGGCTGACCGACAGGCTCACGATCCGGCCGTCCACGACGAGGCCGTCGGCGTGCAGAAGGTCCCCGTCGATGTGCTCCTCCAGCTGGAACTCCCCGCGTTCGGGGAGTTTCCGGTAGGCGGTGAGCGCCTCGCGGGCCGTCTCGTGCACGGTGACGTTCTCGCTGGAGGCGCCCTGGCGCGGTTTGAGGACCGTACGGCCCTCCCACGGCAGCGGCCGGCACGGTGCAGGTTCGGCCACGAAGCGAGGGAAGCGCAGGCCGGAGCCGGCCAAGGCCTCCTTCATGCGCACCTTGTCGCGGACCCGCTCCAGCCGTTCGAGGTCCGGCCCGTCGATGCCCAGGTGCCGGCGGACATGCCAGGCCTCGGTGATGCCGAACTCGGACAGGGCGAGCACCTTCTCGTAGCCGTCGGCCTGGGAGGTGCGGGCGCTGATGCCGGCGACCAGGTCCTCGCCGGTGTCCAGGACGACGCGCTCGCAGCGCAACCCCTCGGGGAGGTCGGCCATCCGGTGGGGGTGCCCGATGTAGGTCACGTGGTGCCGCTCGTGGTCGATGCCCCGGTGGTAGGCGATCTTCCGGTATGGCACCTGGTGTATGACGAGGATCTTCATCCCTGGTACTCCAAGGTCGTGATGCCCCAGCTGAAGCCCATGGCGCTGGTGGCGAGCATGATCAGGTCGCCGGACCGCAGCCGGCCCGCGTCCCGAAGGTCTCCGAGGGCGATGAGGGTGTCGGCGCCGCCCATGTGGGCGAGGCGGTCGTAGTTGAAGACGCTGCGCTCGGCGGGGATGCCCAGGCTGCCGAGCAGCCGTTCGTGCATGTCGCGGTCGCCGTGGTTGATCAGGAAGTGGGCGATGTTGTCCCGGGTGCGGCCGACAGCGGCCAGGTTCTCGTCCACCAGGGCGGTGAACTGGCGCACATAGGCGTCCGCGAGGCCCGTGCGGTGGGCCGTACGCTTGATCAGAACGCGGCCGTCGGCCGGTTCCCCCGCGTAGTAGTCGGCCCAGCTGCCGTCGGTGCGCATGGCGGAGTGCAGGAAGCGGAAACGGCCCGCACCGCCCTGAAGCAGCACCGCCGCAGCCGCATCACCGAAGTTGAACAGAGCCTTGGAATCCGGGTCACGGTAGTCCACCATCCGGCTCAGCCGGTCCGAGACGAGGACGAGGGCGTACTCGCCCTCGTTCAGGGCACCTGCCGCGCACAGCAGGCGGATCGCGGTCATTCCGGCGTTGCAGAAGTTCGCGACTTCGTAGCAGTGGGCGTCGTCGGCGCCCAGCAGGTGGCCGACCTTCGCGGCCGGGGACCAGAAGGGCCGGTCCCACTCGCCGGACCCGGCGTAGACGACCTGTCGGATCCGGGAGGCCGGCACGCCGGTGCGGTCGAGAACGGTACGGGCCGCGCCGAGCGCAAGCTCCCAGGACCGCTCGCCGTCGGCGAGTACCGGGAAGCTCTCGCAGTGCGTGATCCGTGCCAGGTCCGCGAGGGCGACACCGGAGGCGCTGTGCATCGCCCGGATGTCGGCCCTCGCGGAGGGGAAGGCGACGGCGAAGTCGACTATGCCGCCCACTGCCCGCCCTCGATGCTCACCCGGTGCACGGTGCGATCCACCCCGGGCTCCACCTCAGTCGCGGCGTGGTATGTGGTCGCCGTCTTCCACACCACCAGGTCGTTGGTGGTCCAGCGGTGGGTGTAGACGTGCTCCGGGTCCTGGATGAGCCGGTCGATCACGGCGAAGAACTCCGCGTTCTCGTTGGCGTCGAAGCCCACCACCGAGTGCATGTACTCCGGGGCGCCGTACAGGTAGGAGCGGCCGGTGTACGGATCCCGCCGTACCAGCGGGTGTTCGACGGGCGGGTACTCCTGGTTGACCAGTTCCTTGAACTCGGCGATGGACAGGCCGACGTGGTCGGCGGAGATCCGCTGGCGTTTGGTCACGGTGTGCAGGGCCGTGCGGCCGGCGATCTTGTCCTTCCACTCCTGCGGCAGGCGGTCGTATACGTCGGCAGCGCTGGCGTACAGGGTGTGGCCGCTGGTGCTCGGCACCTGGACGCCGTGCAGCATCGTGTACGGCGCCGGATCCTTCATGTAGGAGGAGTCCTGGTGCCAGAAGTTGCCGACCCGGGCGACGCCGACGGGGCGATTGGCCTTCATGGCGTTCGAGGAGATCATGATCTCCGCGTGCTCGGGGTGACGGTATTTGGCCATCAGGAACGGCACCGGTCGGCCGACCTTGGCGGCAAGCTCGATCTGCTGGGCCGGGGTGATCTCCAGGCCGCGAATCACCGCGAGTTCGTGCCGGTGGACGAGGCCGAGGAACTGCTCGAAGACCTCGGGGCGCCGCAGGTCCTCGGCATCGACTCCGGTCAGTTCGGCGCCGATGGACGGGGTCAGCTGCTTTGTCTCCATGGGTGAATCTCCTTGGCGAAAAGGTGGGAAGGGCCGGTTGACCCGTTCGGGACCGGTTCAGGACTCGTCGAGGCAGACGCGCAGAGCGCGGACGAATTCCTCGATCTGCCGCTGGGTGCGGAACGGAGCGACGGTCACGCGGAACCGCTCTCCGCCCTTGGCGACGGAGGGGTAGTTGATCGGCTGGACGTAGATGCCGAACTCGTCGAGCAGCCGTCGCGAGACGCGCTTGACGCGCTCACCTCCCGGTACGAGCACGGGGACGAGGTGGCTCTCGGCATCGATGAAGTCGATGTCGGCTGCGTGCAGCGCGGCACGCATACGAGCCGCGTTCTCCCGGAGCGCCCGGCGGAGTTCGCCCCCCTCCGAGGACTGGATGACATCGAGGCTGTGCCGTGTCGCGTCGAGACTCGACCGCGGAATGGTGGTGGTGAAGATAAATCCCGGAGCGTGCGAGCGCACGTAGTCCAGGGCGGTGTCGGGGCCGGCCACATAGCCGCCGGTGGTGCCGACGGCCTTACCGAAGACGCCCTGCACGAAGGTGGGCCGGTGTTCTCCGATTTCCTCGCAGATTCCGGCGCCGGTCGGGCCGTTGACACCGATCGCGTGGGTTTCGTCCAAGTAGGTCATCGCGTTGTACCGGTCGGCCAGATCGCAGATCTCGCGGATCGGCGCGATGTCACCGTCCATCGAATAGACCGACTCGAACACGATCAGCTTGGGACGCTCGATGTCATACCGGGAAAGAAGTTCTTCCAGGGCCCGTACATCGTTGTGCGGAAACACATGCTTGGGGTTTCCGGAGGCCCGGATTCCCTCGATCAGTGATCGGTGGTTGAGGGAGTCCGAGAAGACCACCGCCTCCGGAACAGCGGCCAGCAGTGTCGACAGCGTCTCGAAGTTGGCGACATATCCGCTGGAGAAGACCAGTGCGCGGGACGCCCGGTGCCAGGAGGCGAGCCGGCGTTCGAGGTCGACGTGCGCCTCACTGGTTCCCGCGATGTTGCGCGATCCGCCGTTGCCGGTGCCGTGCCGCCGGGTCGAGGCGATCTGCGCCTCCATGACCTTCGGGTTCTGACTCATGCCCAGGTAGTCGTTGGTGCACCAGACCTGGATGCGCCGCCCCTGGTGCATCGCGTGGCCGGGCTCGGCCGCCAGGTAGGAACAGGGTGTGAACTCCCGATAGAGACCGGACGATTTCAGGTCTTCCAGCCGCTTGCTCAGTCCGCCGAAGACGGAGTCGGGCTGTGTTTCGAGTGGAAGGGCCGACATGATGTCTCCTACGCAAAAAGGGTGGGAATTGAGGCCGGTCGCACGGCTCGCATCAGCCCCATTGCGAGTCATTCATCGGCGCTGCGGACACGGCCCTCTCGATCCCCGTCCCGGCCACGGAGCCGCCGGAGGAAACCCCCAGTACCGTCAGAACGGCTGCCGCGAGACCGATGAGAGTGTGCTGAAGAACGCGCTTCTTACGCATGAGAACCCCCCAGGTTTCTGCCGGGCCTAGTTGATCAGGCCCGTGATCAGAATCATGGGGGCCGCTTCTGGTCGGGCAAAGGGATTTCCTGGAGCATGAACGTGCAACGGCAGGATATGAAGGATCGGCATATGTGCACAAACTTGGTCATAGCGGGCGAAAGCTCTATGCCCGAGATCTGCGAGGAGGGTCTGAGCTTCTACGCGGAGGCTCTGAGGGGGAGTGAGCCGTCAGATGAATGTCCTGAATGTCTGCTGTCGCTGGGCTTGTTGCGCCGGATACCGGGGGGGCGGTTCGCGGCGGTCCCTCCGGGCCTGGCCGCCAACACCGTGACGCGCCCGATGGAAAGGACGATCGAGGAGGCCCAGCGCGCCCTCAGCGCGGCCCGGACCTCCCTCCACCGGGCCGAAGAGGTCTACTGGGACAGCGCACGCGGCGACGGCGACACGTCCATACGCGTCATCCGCGGCGCGGACGTCATCAGCGCCACGCTCTCCTCCGCCGTGCACTCCTGCCATGAGGAACTTCTGACCGCGCAACCGGCAGGCGGCCGGCCGCAGGAACTCCTGCGGAAGGCGCTCGACAGCGATCTGCCCGCGCTGGAGCGTGGGATCCGCCAACGGACCATCTACCAGCACACCGTCCGCACTCACGGACCGACTTTGTCCTACGTGGAGCGGATCTCGGCGGCCGGTGCCGAGGTGCGCACTCTGGACGAGGTGTTCGACCGGCTCATCGTGTGCGACCGCAGGATCGCCTTCATCCCCGATCCGGTGGAGGAACGCCGACAGGTCGCGCTGGCCATCGAACACCCCGGGGTGGTCCGCTACCTGGTCGGCCTCTTCGAGCACTCCTGGGTGCGGGCCACCCCGCTGCCGCACACACCGAGCGAATACCGCCCGCCCCTGCTACTCGACGAGACCCGGAAGGCGGTCCTGCAGCTGATGGTCAACGGCTACACGGACAAGACCATCGCCAGCCGGCTCGGGATGAGCGTCCGGACGGTGGCCACCCATATGGCCAAGGCCTCGGAGGCCTTCGACAGCCGGAGCCGCGCCCAGCTCGCCTACCTGATCGCCAGGGCGGGCCTCCTCGACGAGGAGTTTCCCGAGGCTTCCGAACTCTGAGCCGCGGCGGGTCGGGCCGTCCCCGAGTAAGGCGCGGTCGGCATCTCATAGTCGCCGGACAACGGAGCCATGCGCTCCCCCGCTTCGTACGAGTTCGCGCTTGCGAGGGGTTGTGACGCGATGTCCAGGGCCGCACCCGTTGTCAGGAAGTCATGCGGCGTGGTGAAAGGCTTGGAGGTCAGAAGATCACGACGCCCACCAGGACGAACACCAGCTGGTGCAGCGCCTGACAGGTCGGCACCGCCCCGCTCGGCATTGAGATCGGCTACACACAGCCGGTCGATGCACACGTACACACGGCTCGTGATCGCCTACGACAGCGGCTGGGTACGGACGCTGATGGCGCGGCAGGGCAGCGGCGCTGGGGATGACATCTGGGTCGGGCAGTCATCGAGACCCCGGCGAAGTGAAGCAGACGTTGTCCTCGGGAACTCCTTCGTGCTCGGTGCCGCCGTCGTCGCGATAGCGCCACGTGAAGGGGAGGCCGCGAGCGGTCTCGGAGTCCGGCCCGCTCATGAGCTGGAAATGCAGGTGGGGTTCGGAGGAGTTGCCGGAGTTGCCGCAGTCGGCCAGCTGCTGGCCAGCGGTGACCCTGTCTCCCACGGCCACCCGAAGCGAGCCGCGCTTCAGGTGGGCGAAGCCCGCGTACACGCCCTTCCCGAGTTCGAGGATGACGTAGTTGCCCCAGAGATGGCGGGGCCGGCCCAGACTGCGGACGAAGCCTTCCAGGTAGAGATAGAGGAAGCCCGGCAGCGATGTGCGGCAGAAGTGATCGCGCTGACGGTCGGCGGTGGCCACGACCATGCCGTCTCCGGGGGCCAGCACCGGGCTGCCGAAGGCCGGGTAGTGGTGGGGACGCCTGCCGAGCGGCCACAGCCAGCGGAAGGACGGCGCCGGTTCCTCGACCGGGTGCCGCGTCAGGTCGATGGCGTACGTCTGCGCGTGGCTGTGCGTATGACTGGGGACCTTGGTGCCGGGCCCGTTGAGTGCGCGCCAGCGTCCGTGGACGGGCACCTCGACCCGGACGGGTGACTGTCCTCGCGGTGGCCGCTGGTTGCGCCACATCCCCCAGCGCATCAGGCCGCCGAGCACCAGGAGGGCGGCCCCCGTGAACCACAAAGGGCCCAGCCCTTGGCCGTTCACGAGAACGCAGAGGGCCCCGGCAGCGAGGAACAGGCCGTGGCGCTTCCACAGGGACGTCAGCAAGAGTGCACCTCGTTCATTGGGTCAATGCGGCGATTCGACGCTGTTCGGAGAGATCAATACTGGTTGACGGTCCAAGGAGCACGGGCATCAGATGTGCTCCTGACCCTGTGTCGGGGACAGGTCGGGGGACGTCCGTATGCCGTGGTGCCGTCGGAGTGCCGAGAGGGCGGCGAGGTGGCCGCACATGCCGTGGACGGACGGGCCCGGCGGAGTCGAGGCCGAGCACAGGTACACGCCTCGCAGGGGAGTGGTGTACGGGTCCCGGCGCGGGGTCGGGCGGGCCAGGCTCTGGCGCAGGGTCAGTGCACCGGATGCGATGTCCCCGCCGACGTAATTCGGGTTGTACGTCTCGTACTGGGCCGCCGACAAGCCGCGAGAGGCGGTGATCGTGTCCGTGAACCCGGGGGCGTACGCCTCGATACGCGCACGGATCATCCCGACCGGGTCCCGGGTGTCTCCGTTGGGCACGTGGGCGTATGCCCACACCGGGCGTTTGTGGCCGGAGGCGCGTGTCGGGTCGGTGACGGCCGGGTCGACGACCAGCGTGAACGGGTCGGGGACCTGCCGGCCCGCGGCGGTCGCGTTCTCCTGTCCGATGATGTCGGTGTGCGGGCCGCCGAGGTGCACCGTGCCGGCCTGCCGCAAGAGGGGGTTGGTCCACGGGATGGGTTCGCTGACCAGGAAGTCGGCCTTGGCCGCGCCCGGGCCGTAGCGGTAGCGGCGCAGGCGTCGGCGGTATGCCGGCGGAAGCCGGTCTCCGGCGATGGTGAGGAATTCCCTGGGGCTCACGTCCAGGAGGACGAGGGGTACGTCGCCCAGCTCCGCCAGGTCCTTGACGTGATGGCTGGTGTGAAGGGTGCCGCCATGGGCGGTGATGTCGGCGATGAGTGCGTCGGCGATGCGGATGCTTCCGCCTTCCGGCAGCGGCCAGCCGCTGGAGTGGGCGGTGTGGGCCAGCAGCAGGGCCACCGCCGCCGATGCCATCGACGGCAGTTTCCCGACGGCGTGGGCGGCCACGCCTGTCAGCAGGGCTCTGGCCTCAGCGGTGGTGAACGGTGTGCGGTTCGTGGCATGGGCCAGGATCCGGGGCGCCAGCAGTGCCGGCACACGGAGGTCGCGGGGCAGGGAACGCTGGTCGGAGAGAAGCAGGTCGACCACGGCGGTGGACCGTTCCGCCAGTGGGCCCAGCAGGCGTGTCCAGCGCGGTCCGTCGGCGCCGAGGTGTTCGGCCGTGCGTGTGATGCTCCGCCAGGCCGCCGCCGCGTGTCCGTCGGGCAGGGCGTGGGCGTAGGGAATGTCGGGCTGGAGGAGGCGGACGCCGCGCGCGGGCAGGTCGAAGGACCGGAAGAACGCGGACGCGCCGGCCATCGGGTGGACCGCCGAGCAGATGTCGTGGACGACGGCGCTGTCGAAGAGCGACGTCGAGCGCAGGCCGCCGCCCGGGGTGTCGGCCTGTTCGTGCAGGACCACTTCGAGCCCGGCTCTGGCGAGCGTGACGGCGGCGGCGAGTCCGTTGGGACCCGTACCCACGATCGCGGCGTCGGTCACCGCGCACCTCCCCTCGCGGGGGTCAGCTGTCCGCCGGCGAGGCGTCGGTACGTCGTGTCGCTCTCCATCAGCTCGGCGTGGGTACCGCTGGCACGCAGCCTTCCGTCCTCGATCACGAGGATGCGGTCCGCGCCGATGGTGGTGGAGAGGCGGTGGGCGATGGTGAGGACGAGGCACCGCGTGCCGATGTCGGCGATGGCCGAGCGAAGCGCGGTCTCGGAGTCGGAGTCGAGGTGCGCGGTGGCTTCGTCCAGCAGCAGGACGTCCGGGCGGGCGAGAAGGGCGCGGGCGATGGCGAGGCGCTGGCGTTGCCCGCCGGACAGTCCGGTCCCGCCCTCGCCCAAAGAGGTGTCCAAGCCGTCCGGCAGTGCGCTGACGACGTCGGTGAGGTGAGCCGCGGCCAGGGCTTCGTCGATGTCGGCGGCAGTGGCGTCAGGGCAGGCGTAGGTGAGGTTCTCTCTGACGGTTCCGCGCAGCAAGGGCGCGTCCTGCTCGACGAGGCCGATGCGGGATCGCAGTTCGTCCAGGCGTATGGCGCTTATGTCCGCGCCCGACAGGCGGACCGTTCCCTCGTCGGGCGTCCGGAAGCGCTCGATGAGCTGGAACAGTGTGGTCTTGCCCGACCCGGAAGGACCCACGATCGCGGTGACGCCCGTGGGCGGAAGCGAGAACGACACCCCTGTCAGGGCAGGCGTGGCGGTGTCACCGTAGGAGAACGTGACACCCTCGAACTCGACGGCGAACGCACCCACGACAGGTACAGGAGCCGGGGCGCCCTCGGTGGGCTCTGTCTCGATGTGGGCCAGGTCCTTGACCCGGTCGATCGCGGCGCGTCCCTGCTGGATCTCCCCGAGTGCCATGAACAGCATCACGAGAGGGGATACCAGGTAGAAGAGGTACATGATGAACGCGGTGAGGTCCTCGATGGGCAGCGCACCCGTGGCAGTACGGGACATGCCCCAGGCGATCACCACGGCGAGGGACACCTGGGTGCCCACGTTCATGGCAGGCATCAGCAGGGCCGACAGACGAGTGACACGGATACCGCTGAGCCGCGCGGCGTCCGCCAGCTCTCCGATCCGTTCGGCTTCGCGCTCTTCGGCGCGGGACGCTTTCACCGTTGTGAGGGCACCCAGGACCCGCAGGAGAGCAGATCCGTAGTCGCTCGTGTGCTGGCGGTTCGTCACCGCGGCCGCACGCACGGCTCGCGCCAGAGCGAGCCCGATCGCCGAAGCCGCACCGAGGCAGCCGGCGGTGGCCAGCAGCATGCGCCAGTCGAGCCAGAGCATGACGCCGACGCAGCCGATGACCGTGAATCCAGAAGTGATCATCTGGGATACGGAAGACGACAGTGCGACGCGCGCCAAGGAGGTGTCACCGAGGGTACGGGTGAAGATGTCGCCGTGTTCGAGCCGGTGGAACGCGCGGATACGGGCGTGCAGGAGACGCCCTGTGAGGGTGGCCCGCATGTCGAACACCATGTTCTCGCCG
This sequence comes from Streptomyces pyxinicus, assembly GCF_024753135.1. Taxonomy (GTDB): domain Bacteria; phylum Actinomycetota; class Actinomycetes; order Streptomycetales; family Streptomycetaceae; genus Streptomyces; species Streptomyces pyxinicus. Next base: position 489,133 of record NZ_JANUGP010000002.1, read on the forward strand.
GCTCGCCCGATGAGATAGAAGTGCGTGGCCGCCAGCAGCGCGTCCGCGACGAAGAGCCCGGCGAGGAACAGGATCGGCCGCGTGGTCGACTCGTCCACGGCCACCGCTTCGATCAGGTCGCCGATGAGCAGGGGCTGTAGAAGCGTCGCGGCCGTCCCGAGCAAGCCCAGCAGGATGCCCGCGCCGAGCAGGGTGCGGTGGCGGCGGACGACGGCGGAGAGGTTCACCGCCTGCTCCTGCCGAAGGCGATCGCGACGATCACAGCGATGCTGCCTCCGAAGACGAGGCTCTTGGCCCAGCCGGCCCTGGTGAGTTCGCCGCTTTCGCGGAAGACCATCAGCATGACCGGCACGGCGACGACGAAGGCGACGACGAAGGACACCACTCGATTGGTTGTCACCATGACTCCCTTCCCTGGTTGTGGCGTGGATGCGGGTGGTTGTGGTTCAGTCCCGGCTCACGCGTCCTTCCGATAAGTGGCGAGGAACATCGGATACTGAGAGGTGTACGGCGACAACTGCCAATCGGCGTAGTGGGCTTCGGGAGTGAGGCCGGCCGCGACGGCGTAGGCGTCGACTTCGTCCGGGGTGGTCAAGCGGGCGAGTTCGCTTCCCACGCGGGTGGTTCCATCGGCTTCGTACCAGACGTGGGAGCACTGCCAGAGATCGGATCCCGGGGGGAGGGTCGAGTGTGTCTGCAGTCCGGTACCGGGTTCCGGGTACGGGGTGAACAGCGTGGTGCGTGCCAGTCCTTCGTGCATCGCCTCGACAGCCGGCCGGTTGCCGGTCTCGATCACCAGACGGCCGTCCGGTACCAGGAGCTCTGCCGCCTGCCGCACGGTCTCTTGCTGGTCCTCCGGGGTCAGGAGCATGGACAGAATCCCGCAGACGGCGTAGACGAGGGCGTAGCCGCGGTCATCGTGATACGTGCGGATGTCCGCGTGGACACCTGTGACGTCCATGCTTCCCGGATCGTCGGCCAGCAGCGCCAGCATCTCCGGTGAGGAGTCGAGGCCGACGACACGGCCGACCTTCTGAGAGAGCGGGATGGCGATGCGGCCGGTCCCGACGCCGAATTCCAGGGTGCCCTGTCCTGGATCGGGATGAAGGCCGGCGAGCGTCTCCGCCGTGGTGAGGGCGTTGGCGTCCTTGGGAAAGAGGCGGTCGTACCAGGTGGCGAACTGCTTGCCGTACCCGATGTCGTCCACGGGGCCATTCATCTGCTGGTTCTCCTTACCAGGCTTCGGGCGGCGGTCGCCCCCGGTCGGGGGCGCCGGTTCGCGGCGCCCCGCCGGACGGCAGGGCGCCGCGTCATACCGTTGTGGTCGTGCGAGGCCTGTTGCTAGGCGACGACCAGGTGCTGCGGCGCCGGCGTCGTCATCGGCGTGTACGGCGAGACGAAGAGGGTCTCCGGCTGTTCGCCGCGGTCGTGTCCTGCGGCGCGGACCACCGCGAACTGGAATCCCTTCACGGCCTCCTCGCCCTGCTTCTCGCGGACGGTACGGCGGATGAACTCGACCAGCAGGTGGTAGGAGGACAGCGTCTGGGCCTGCCGGATCCCGCCTTTCTGCGCTTCCTGCAGGATGGCGGTGCAGATGTCGAAGACCGCCTTCTCCGGACGGCGGGAGGCGAACCAGAACGCCTGGTACAGCTTCCGGGACGCGATCATCTCGATCTCACGCCACTCGCTGGTCTCGCCGTCCAGATCAAGGGTCCGGTAGGTGTAGTGGAAGTCGTGAACCGCCGGGTTCGGGGCGAAAAACTTCCAGTTCGGCACCATGGAGAAAAGATCTCTGGTGCGAGCACGGTCGAAGACGAGGTGCGGATGCTGCGCGGCCAGTGTCGTCACCAGCATGCCCGCTCCCACCCATCGCGCGAGGGAGCCCGGACCGGTGAACGTGTCCTTGAAGAGGGCGACGGGCTTCATCGTTCAGCCCCTCCCTCGTGGGCGGCGACCGTGTCGGCCTCCTCGCTTCGGCGCTCTGCCGCCGCGAGGAACTCGGCCATGAGCTGAGCCGCCTCATGCGCATAGCGCGCCTCGGTCAGCATCGAGTCGTGATCGGCTCCCTCGATGACTTCGACCGCAGCCCGTCCGCCGTGGCTTCGATGGGCGCGAGCCAGCTCGTTGTACAGCAGCAACTGCTCGGGGTCCTGGTCCACGGTCTGCTGCGCGGCGATGATCAGCGCGGGGGTGGTGAGCGGTTCGACGGCCCCCGTGAACTCGGTGAACTCCTTCTCGACGGCCAGCCACTCCCGCTTGCCCGCGGTCCACAGGCGGGCGTCGGTGTACTGCGCGAACACCTTCTCGCGGTACGCCGCGGGCAGCCTGTCGACCCAGCCGGGCCGGCTCATCAGAACCCCCGTACCCAGACGGGTATACCGGGCTACATGGGTCAGTGTGACGCGCAGGTCCTTCGCTCCCGCGCGCTGGCGATCGGAGCGCTGCAGTTCCGCCGGGTGCGACGGATCGAGGTAGACAAGTCCCGCCAACCGGCCCGGTATGCGCTGAGCGAGTCGCCGGATCAGTTCCCCGCCCAGGGAATGACCGACCAGTACGACCTTGCGGTTCTCCGGTACGACGGCGCGTACCAGGTCTTCCAAGTCGTCGACCGACTCCGCCAACTCGTAGACGGCCTTGGTGTTGCGGCGGCTTCCCGCGTAGCCCGCCCGTGCGTAGGAGACGACGGCGTGCTCCGAGCCGTGCGCGAACCGTTCGGTGATCCACGCGAAGTGCTCCGAGGTGGAGGCCAGCCCCGCGCAGAACACCAGGACCGGAGCGTCCGAATCCGGGCCCCCGGTTTCGTACATCAGTTCGTTACCGTGCCGGGTAACGAGCTTCCGAGAGGTCGGCCAGCCTTCCAGAACGACGGCTCGACGCTGCGCAGCGACGGCAACACTGGCGGCGACACCGACTGCCAGCAGCAGGGCCGCCGCGCGGGCCGCCCGGTCGTCACGTCCCGTGACCGCGGGGTGGGCCTTGGGCGCCGTGGTGTAGGCGACCATCGGATGCATAGCGGGGAACGCCGTCATGAACCGTCCGAGCCCCATGACGAAGGCGTTGGCCACGTGAAAACCGCCGGCGGCGGCCAGGAACGGGCGAGTGAGGCGACCACCGGCCACATAGACGAGCGGGAAGAGGCACTCCATGGCCAAGGTCGCGTGCTGAACGGCCCTGGAGGCCTTCGGGTGACGTTGCGTCAGGCAGTAGATCGGCTCAGAACCATACGTCCGCGTCCGCATCACCCCCGGAAGGGCCGTCCCGTCCCGCCATTTGTCCCCCACCAGCTTGACCCAGCCGGAGACGCCATAGGACATGCTCGCCTGCACTCCGATATACCACAGAAGAGCGTCCTGAGTTTGCGGATTCTTTGCCAGTCGTGCAATACCGGTCACGCTTTGCACCAGATTTGCCACCTGGTCCGACCCGTCGGTCCCATAACGATGGCGAGCTTGCAGAAGACAGCTTGTGCCGCTCAGGAAAAGGCTTCCAACGCCGCGCCATCGGGAATTTCCTGGCAGGAGCATGCCGACGCTGACCGCAGCTCGCGCCCCATGCAGCGCCAGCGTGGTTTTCTTTCCGCTGACCCTGTCCGCGACTTTCCGGAGAGCCACGTTCTTGGCCTCCGGAGTCCTTTTCATGATCTCCCAGTCGTTCAGTCCACCGGGATTCATGTGCCTATGCTGACTCATGTACTCAAGAGAAGAGGAAAGCGTTGTCAGCGCTACCAGCCTCTCTGATACCCCTAACGCCCTGAGTCGCGAAATCGGCACAGGGCCGAAAGCAGCCGAGCTGATCCTTTTAAGGTACCTCAAGATCCCTCCTGACCGGTTAGCGGGTCGGCTAACATGGGAAAGCTGTCGGGCCGCGATTGGAGCGCGGCCCGACAGCTTCGTCGCACCAGCGGGATTTCTGCCGCAGGTGCCGCTACGGCCTGCGCTCAGCACGCAGGCGTCTGGGTGGGACTCAGCCGGCCGCGCGCCCGGCCTCGTAGGCACCGACCACCGCGGCACCCGCGGCCAACCCGCCGGCCGCGTAGGGGCACAGCGCCACGACGCTCGGCGTGAAGGCCACCGGCATCATCCGCACAACCTTGTCGCTCTCCCTCTCGGAAAGAGTCGGCGATGCCGCGTTGCGCGCGCTCTCTGTGATCCGGTTCATCGGGATCTCCCCCTCCTCAGCCGAAGACGCGCCCGGTGACGTACGCGCCGACGGGAATGGTGAATGCCACCGCCGCCGCCGCGATCTTGGCGCCCGCCGGAACGGCGACAACTGCGGGGGTGGCCATGATCGGCGTGCCGTTCGCCTTGGCCATTCCCTCCTTGAGAGAGGGCATCTCCTGCGTGTTCATGAAGGCTGCTATCTCAGCCACGACACTCTCCTTTTCGCCTCAATCCGTTGACTGGATCTTCTCGCAACGAAAAGCAGATCCCCGAGATGCGATTGCCGAAACGACCGGAAGGCGAGTACCGCTCGGCCGGAAACTCCCATAAGAATGGAAGATTGCCACACATAGCCCCCGTGTCATTACGTCACTGCTTCAGCATGGTGATCACTGATAGCTCCCCGTTGCGCTCCCACTATAGGAAACCTTTACTCAACGGGGTCAACCGCAAGGCGCGTGACGCACGCCACACTGACTCAAATCAGCTCCAGGGTCTCGACCGCCGCGCCGTGCGGCAGGGATCCGCACGTGGCCGAAAGGCTTCATCGGCCGCCCACCTCCTGCACACCGCTTGACCAGGGGACCCTTGCCATCACACCCCGAGGGGCACGCCATCCGTGCATGTCCGGAAAATGGGTTCGAATCAATCCAACCGAGCCCCCCTCGGTCGCCGCGGACGCGGACTTGCGATCATGTTGGCGAAAATCAATCGGGTGAAAAGCCCAGGTACCCCCAGGCGGCCTGGGATGCGTTCGCTACGCGCCAGATGGTGCCACCTGGCGTCAACCTGGTGCCACCTCACCACCATCGGGCGCGCTTGGCACCATCACAGCACGCGCCAGTTCCCCGCCACTCCCTCTAGGCCAGAGCGCCTCTCGTCCCGGCAGTCTGATGCCCTGCACCAAGAAGGCTTGCGCATGGTGCCATCGCGGTGCCACTATGGCGTCATGGACCTCACCCCCTATGTCGACACCCTCCGCCGCGACCTCGCGGTGGCCGCCGAAGCCGGCGGGGAGGACGCGCGTGCGCTGGCCGAGCGGCTGACCGCTCCGTTGGAGTCGGCGGCCCGGCTGACGTTGCTCAACGTGCTCTCCGCCGCGATGGACGAGATCACCCGTGAACTCGCGCCCGGCTCGGTCGACGTACGGCTGCGGGGGCTGGACCCGGACTTCGTGGTGACGCCCCCACCCGCCGACGAGGCTCCCGTGCAGGTGGCCGCCGGCCCGCCCGGCGAGACGGCCAAGGCGTTCGCCGAGGGGGATGAGGGCGGCACCGCCCGGGTCAACCTGCGGCTGCCGGCCCACCTCAAGGCGCGTGCCGAGGAGGCGGCGAACCGGGAGGGGCTGTCGGTCAACGCGTGGCTCGTTCGGGCCGTGTCGGCCGCGGTCGGCACCGGTACGCAGCCGCGGGCGGCCGAGCGGACCCGCACCATCGGACAGAGCTTCACGGGCTGGGTGCGCTAGACGCCCCGTACCCGCGCCCCCTCACTCCACCCACATCACGTCCCACCAGCGGGGACGATCCCAGGACTCACGAGGACGGTACAGCCATGCCTTCTTTCGACACCCCCGAGCCCATCTCCGTCACGGCCCACGTGGGCGCCGGTGCCGTCCGGTTCGCCGCCGGCGACCGCGAGCGGACCATCGTGGAGGTACGGCCCCTCGACCCGAAGCGGGACAAGGACGTACGGGCCGCCGAGCAGACCGAGGTCGTGTTCGACGGTGGCACCCTGACCGTCCGGACGCGGGAGCGGCTGCTCATCGGGCCGTCCGGCTGTGTGGACGTGACGGTCGAACTGCCCACCGGCTCGCGCGTCGAGGCGACCGGCTCCGCGACCCAGGTGCTCGGCGAGGGCCGCCTCGGCGAGACCCGCGTGAAGACCGCGACCGGCGACGTCCGCCTCGACACCACCGGCCCGCTGAAACTCACCGTGTCGCACGGCTCGGTCACCGTGGACCGGGTCGAGGGCGCGGCGGAGATCACCACCAGCACCGGCAGCGTGCGCGTCGGCACCGTCGACGGGACCGCCGTACTGAAGAACACCAACGGCACCACGGTCCTCGGCGCCGTCGCCGGCGACCTGCGGGTGAGCGGCAGCAACGGCGGCATCGACATCGGCCGCACCGAGGCATCGGTCACCGGCACCACGACCAACGGCCATCTGCGGGTCGCCGACGTCGCCCGGGGCGAGGTCCAGTTGGAGACCTCCAACGGCAACATCGAGATCGGCGTCCGCGCGGGCACCGCCGCCTGGCTCGACGTCAGCTCGCACCACGGGCAGGTCCGCAACACGCTCACCGCGTCCGGGGCTCCGGAGCGGACCGAGGACACCGTCCAGGTCCGCGCCCGCACCAACTGGGGCAATGTCGACGTCCTCCGTGCCCGCGCCTGAGGACCCTCTCCACTCCACTTCCACTTCCGCTTCCGAACGGGGGGCTCCGTGTCTTCTCCTGTCATGCCCATGCCCATGCCCACGCCCAGCGGCGAGCGCGGTGCGCAGTCGGCCGCCGCCGTCTCCGTCACCGGCCTGCGCAAGTCGTACGGCGACAAGACCGTCCTCGACGGCATCGATCTCCGCATCCCGGCCGGCACGGTGTTCGCGCTGCTCGGGCCCAACGGGGCCGGCAAGACCACCACCGTGCAGATCCTGTCCACGCTCGTCGCCGCCGACGGCGGGCAGGCCCGGGTCGCCGGCCACGACGTGGCCACCGCGCCGGACGCGGTGCGCGCCGCGATCGGCGTCACCGGGCAGTTCGCCGCGCTCGACGACCTGCTCACCGCCGAGGAGAACCTGCTCCTGATGGCCGACCTGCTCCGCCTCGGCAAGCGTGAAGGGCATTCGCGGGTACGGGAGTTGCTCCAGCGGTTCGACATCGCGGACGTCGCGCGGCAGCGGGCCGCGACGTTCTCCGGCGGTATGCGGCGCCGGCTCGACCTCGCCATGACACTCGTCGGCGATCCTCAGGTGATCTTCCTGGACGAGCCGACGACCGGACTCGACCCGCGCAGTCGCCGCACCATGTGGGACACCGTGCGCTCGCTGGTCGCGGGCGGCACCACCGTCTTCCTCACCACGCAGTACCTGGAGGAGGCCGACCAGCTGGCCGACCGGATCGCCGTCCTCGACGGCGGCCGGATCGTCGCCGAGGGCACCGCCGAGGAGCTGAAGGCGCGGATCCCCGGCAGCCACGTACGGCTGCGGTTCACCGACCCCGCCGAGTACGAGCGCGCGACCGGCGCCCTGCCCGGCGCCGCCCTGGACGACGAGAACCTCACCCTGCGGGTGGCGGGCGACGCCGGCCTCGACGCGCTGCGCGCCCTGCTCGACCGGCTCGACACCGCCGGCGTCCGCACCGCCGGCTTCTCCGTGCACACCCCCGACCTGGACGACGTCTTCCTGACCCTGACCGGCCAGGGCACCGCCCAGGACGGCCCCGGCACCCCCCTTCGCGTCAAGGAGACCCACCGATGAGCAGCCTCACCTACGCCGTGCACGACTCGATGACGATGCTGCGGCGCAACCTCCGACACGCGATCCGCTATCCGGCCGTCGGCCTCGGCAGTGCCATGATGCCGATCCTGATGCTGCTGTTGTTCGTGTACGCCTTCGGGGACGCGCTCGGCGCCGGGCTCGGCGGCGGACGGGACGCCTACCTGGAGTACCTGACACCCGGCGTCATCGTCATGGGCGTGGCCGCCGGTTCGATGTCGACCTCGATCGCGGTCTGCTCCGACATGACCGAGGGCATCATCAACCGCTTCCGCACCATGGACATCACCCGTTCCTCCTTCATGACGGGCCATGTCATCGGCAGCGTCGTCCAGACCATGAGCTGCATGGTCCTGGTGGTCGGGGTCGCGCTCGGCCTCGGGTTCCGGCCGGACGCGAACCCGCTGGAGTGGCTGGCCGCCGCCGGTCTCCTCGCGGCCATCGCGTTCGCGGTGACCTGGCTGTCGGTGGCGCTCGGCCTGATCTCCAAGACCGTCGAGTCCGCCAGCAACAAGCCCCTGCTGATCCAGTTCCTGCCGTTCCTCGGCTCCGCCTTCGTACCGGCCGGCTCCATGTCCCCCGGCCTGCGCTGGTTCGCCGAGCACCAGCCGTTCACGCCGATGACCGAGACCCTGCGCGGCCTCCTCACCGGCTCGGCGATCGGCGACGACGCCTGGATCTCGCTCGCCTGGTGCGCCGGCATCGCCGTGGTGGGGTACGTCTGGTCCCGCTCCCTCTTCAACAGCACCAGCAAGCGCTGAGGCGACGGCACCACCACGCGCCGAACGGCCCGGTTCCGCCCTGCTGTCGCCGGCCGGCCGGAACCAGGACCCCGCGGTCGGAACCAGGACCCCGCGCCCGGCCCGAACCGGTCAGAATCGGAGAAGCGTCCCCCGGACCCGTGCGGCTAGCGTGGCGGAGGCGAGCGCGGCGGTGAGCGCGGTGGCGGGACCGAGGGACGGAGAGACGATGAGCGGCACGGCGACGGCGGGGGCGAGCGCGGCCGACACCCACGAGCTGATCCGGGTGCACGGCGCGCGGGAGAACAACCTCAGGGACGTCAGCGTCGAGATCCCCAAGCGCCGGCTGACGGTGTTCACCGGCGTCTCCGGTTCCGGCAAGAGCTCGCTGGTGTTCGACACCATCGCCGCCGAGTCGCAGCGCCTGATCAACGAGACGTACAGCGCCTTCGTGCAGGGCTTCATGCCCACGCTGGCCCGGCCCGACGTGGACGTGCTCGACGGGCTGACCACCGCGATCATCGTGGACCAGCAGCGGATGGGCGCCGACCCGCGCTCCACCGTCGGCACCGCGACCGACGCCAACGCGCTGCTCCGCATCCTCTTCAGCCGGCTGGGCGAGCCGCACATCGGCTCGCCCAAGGCGTACTCCTTCAACGTCGCCTCGATCAGCGGCGCGGGCGCGGTCACCGTGGAGCGGGGCGGGCGGAAGGTGAAGGAGCGGCGGTCCTTCAGCGTCACCGGCGGGATGTGCCCGCGCTGCGAGGGCCGCGGCGCGGTCACCGACATCGACCTCGCCCAGCTCTTCGACGACTCCAAGTCCCTGAACGAGGGCGCGCTGACCGTCCCCGGCTACAAGGCCGGCGGCTGGAACCACCGCCTGTACGCCGAGTCCGGCCTCTACGACCCGGACACCCCGATCCGCGCCTTCACCGACAGGCAGCGGCACGCCTTCCTGCACCACGAGCCGGCCCGGATGAAGATCGCGGGCATCAACATGACGTACGAGGGTCTGCTGCCGCGCATCCAGAAGTCGATGCTCGCCAAGGACCGGGCGGCGATGCAGCCGCACATCCGGGAGTTCGTGGACCGCGCGGTCACCTTCACCACCTGTCCCGACTGCGCCGGCACCCGGCTCAGCGAGGCGGCCCGCTCCTCGAAGGTCGCCGGGATCAGCATCGCGGACGCCTGCGCCCTGCAGATCAGCGACCTGGCCGGATGGGTGCGGGGGCTGGACGAGCCGTCGGTGGCGCCGCTGCTGACCTCGCTGGGCGAGACGCTGGACTCGTTCGTGGTAATCGGCCTCGGCTATCTCTCGCTGGACCGGCCGGCGGGCACGCTGTCGGGCGGTGAGGCGCAGCGGACGAAGATGATCCGGCACCTCGGCTCCTCGCTGACCGACGTCACCTACGTCTTCGACGAGCCCACCACCGGGCTGCACCCGCACGACATCCGGCGGATGAACGACCTGCTGCTGCGCCTGCGCGACAAGGGCAACACGGTGCTGGTGGTGGAGCACAAGCCGGAGGTCGTGGCGATCGCCGACCACGTGGTGGACCTGGGTCCGGGCGCCGGCACCGAGGGCGGCCGGGTCGTCTTCGAGGGCACCGTCGGGGGGCTGCGGGCGAGCGGCACGCTCACCGGCCGGCACCTGGACGACCGGGCGGCGCTGAAGAAGTCGGTGCGCGAGCCCACCGGCGCCCTGGAGATCCGCGGGGCCGCTCTGCACAACCTGCGGGACGTGGACGTCGACATCCCGCTCGGCGTGCTCACCGTCGTCACCGGTGTCGCCGGGTCGGGCAAGAGTTCGCTGGTGCACGGGTCGATCCCGGCCGGCGAGGGCGTGGTGACGGTCGACCAGACGCCGATCCGGGGTTCGCGGCGCAGCAACCCGGCGACGTACACCGGGCTGCTGGAGCCGATCCGGAAGGCCTTCGCCAAGGCCAACGGCGTGAAGCCGGCCCTGTTCAGCGCCAACTCCGAGGGGGCGTGCCCCACCTGCAACGGCGCCGGGGTCGTCTACACCGACCTGGCGATGATGGCCGGGGTCGCCACGACCTGCGAGGACTGCGAGGGCAAGCGGTTCGACGCCTCGGTGCTGGAGTACCGGCTCGGCGGCCGGGACATCAGCGAGGTGCTGGCGATGCCGGTGGCTCAGGCGGAGGAGTTCTTCGGCACCGGCGAGGCCCGCACCCCGGCCGCGCACCGCGTCCTGCGCAACCTGGCCGACGTCGGCCTCGGCTACCTCACCCTCGGCCAGCCCCTCACCACCCTGTCCGGCGGCGAACGGCAGCGGCTCAAGCTGGCCACGCACATGGCGGACAAGGGCGGGATCTACGTCCTGGACGAGCCGACGACCGGCCTCCACCTGGCCGACGTGGGCCAACTCCTCGCCCTCCTGGACCGGCTGGTCGACGCGGGCAAGTCGGTGATCGTCGTCGAGCACCACCAGGCGGTCATGGCCCACGCCGACTGGATCATCGACCTCGGCCCCGGCGCCGGCCACGACGGCGGCCGCATCGTCTTCGAGGGCACCCCGTCCGACCTGATCGCCGCCCGCGCCACCCTCACGGGGGAGCATCTGGCGGAGTACGTGGGGGCCTGAGCCGTAGCGGCCTGATCCATTCCTCCAGCACCGCGAAGTCGGCGTCGGTGAGCCCCACGCGCTGGTCGACCCGGTGCGGCAGGGCCGGCCCGGGGTGGTGACGGGCGGTCCAGACGCGGTCGGCTTAGGTGATCTCGTCGTCCACCCGGACGAAGGGCCGGCCGGCGGCCCAGGCCACCAGGGGCCGCGTCTTCCAGTGCGGCGGGCCGGGCGGTACGTCCTCCTCAGGCCAGGTCACGACCGGCAGCGGGGGCAGGCCGAGCCGGGGCGCGAGTTCGGTGTCGGCGTCGTCCATCCAGGTCGTGGCCCACACCAGCTCGGCGCCCAGCGCGGCGAGCCGGGGTCCTAGGTGTGCTGTCCGGACAGGTTGGTGACGCGGCTGGCTGGTGTTCGGCCGTCGATGCCGGTGTGGGGCCGGTGCGGCGAGAGTGCGTGCATGGCGTCGCGCGGCAGACGGGAATGGTCAGACAGGCCCGAGCGCCGGGTCGACCCGGGACAGCAGCGGGTGACCCACGGCCGGAGCCGGCGGGGGTCCGTGGACCGGGAAGGTGCGGTCCGCCGCCCCGAACGGCAGGAGCGGGCCGTCGACGTCGAGGAAGAGCGGCACCACGGCGCGGGGCTCAGTCCTCGAACCCCGCCGCCCGCAAGGCCGTCTCGACGCGGGTGCGGTGGGCCTTCTCCCAGTCGTCCAGGGTCTGTTCGGCCTCCTTGGCGAGTTTGGCGCGGGCGGAGCGGAGGGTTTCCGGGGCGAGGGCGGACGGTACGGCGACCACGCCCTCCTCGTCCGCGACGACCACGTCACCGGAGGCGACCAGGACGCCCCCGCAGCGGGCGGAGACGGGGAAGGGCCGGGCCGCCTTCTTGGCGCCCGGGATGGGGATGACGCCACGGGCGAAGACCGGGAAGCCCAGTTCGCGGGCCTCGCCGAGGTCGCGGATCAGGCCGTCCAGGACGAACGCGGCGATGCCGTTGCGCTGGGCGATCGCGCACACGTTGCCGCCGGCCAGCGCGTAGTCCAGGTCGCCGGACTCGACCACGAGGACCGAGCCGGGCGCGGCCCGGTAGATGGCCGCGTGCAGCATCAGGTTGTCGCCGGGCGGACAGCTGACGGTGAACGCCGGCCCGGCGACCCGCGGCACCGGCCCCCACAGCGGCCGTATCCCGATGTCCATGACCCACTCCCGGCCGAGCAGTTCGGCGAGCGTGGTGGTCGGTGTCTCCTGGAACTCCGCTGCGTCGATCATGCCGTCACGCTACTCCGGTCAGCACGGCAGCGGCCGGGAGTGGACGACGTCCAGGCGGGAGACCGCGCGGGTCAGGACGACGTACAGCCGGTGCGCGCCGCGTTCCTCGGCCTCGACGACGGCGGCCGGCTCGACGGCGATCACGTGGTCGTACTCCAGCCCCTTGACCAGGCTCGCGGGGACCAACGTCACGCGGGCACCGAGGGTGTCGGGGCCGGCGGTCTCCACCCCGGCGGCGGCGAGGGCGCGCTGGAGGGCGGGCAGGTCCGGGTCGGCCGCGATCACGGCGATGGAGCCCTCGTGGGCGAGGGCCGCGCGGACGGCGGTGACGGTGGCGCCCTGCACGTCGTCCGTGGGGCGCAGGGTCAGTTCGCCGTCCGTGCGCAGGGAGCGGGCGGCCGGGACGGCGACGTCCAGGCGGGCGAGGAGCCGGTTGGCGAGCGCGAGGACCGCCCCGGGCACCCGGAACCCGGCGGTCAGCGCCACCACCGCCGCGTCCGGTCTGCCCAGGTGGCGCAGGTGGACGGACCAGTCGCGGGCCGCCCACGGGGTGGTGCCCTGGGCCAGGTCGCCGAGGACGGTCAGCGAGCCGAAGGCGGCCCGGCGGGCGATGGCCCGGCACTCCATGGGCGAGAGGTCCTGGGCCTCGTCCACCACAATGTGCCCGTGCCCTTCGGGGTGTTCGATCAGCCCGGCCAGCTCGTCCAGCAGCACCAGGTCGGCCGCCGACCAGCGGGCCGACCGGTACGAGCGCGGCGGACGCGGCCAGTGCAGCGCCGCCCGCTCCGCCGCGTCCAGCAGACCGTCGGCCGCACCCGCCAACGCCTCGCCGTCGGTGAGGAGTTCGGCGAGGATCTCCTCCGGGCGGACCCGGGGCCAGACCGCGTCGAGCTGGTCGGTGACCGGCCGGCAGCGCTCGACGCGGCGGACCCAGGAGGCCGGCCGGAGTCCGGAGCGCCGTTCGGCCCGGTCGCGCAGGAGCCGTACCACCCGGGCGCGCACGCGCTCGCGGCCGGTGCCGTACGGCGGCTGCTCGGCGCGCACCTGGTCCACCACGGCCGCCAGTTCGCCGGCGGACACCCGCCACCGGGCCGGGCCCTCCGCGACGACCAGGTCCCGCGCGGCCCCGGCGGCCACCCGCGCGTACAGCGCCCGGCGCAGCACCTCCGCCATGCGGGCGTCGTGCTTGACGCGCGCGGTGTCCGCCGGGTCGGTGCCGGTGACCGGGTGGCGGGCGATCTCGCCGAGCAGCGTGGACTGGCGCACGCCCGTCTCGCCGAGGGCGGGCAGCACCTCGGCGATGTACCCGAGGAAGGTGGGGTTGGGGCCGAGGATGAGCAGGCCGGAGCGCCGCAGCCGCTCGGGGTGGGTGTAGAGGAGGTAGGCCGCGCGGTGCAGGCCGACGGCGGTCTTGCCGGTGCCGGGGGCGCCCTGCACGCACACCGAGTCGGCGAGGCCGGCCCGTACCAGGTCGTCCTGTTCGGGCTGGATGGTGGCGGCGATGTCCCGCATGGGCCCGACCCGGGGCCGCTCGATCTCGCGGGCCACGATGGCGCTGTCCACGATGGCGCTGTCCACGATGGCGCTGTCCCGGGTCTCGCCCCGGTCCAGGTGCTCGTCCTCCAGGCCGGTCAGGTCGGCCGAGTCGCCCCGGCTGCCGGGCGCCCAGCCGAACCGGCGCCGTACCGCCACGCCCTGCGGCGCACGGGCACTGGCCTGGTAGAAGGCGCGGGAGACGGGGGCCCGCCAGTCGATCACGAGGGGCGGGGCGGCCGGGTCCTCGGTGATCCGGGTCCGGCCGAGGTGGTAGTGCTGCCCGCCGTGCCCGGGTGCGTCGTCCGCGAAGTCGAGGCGGCCGAAGAACAGCGGGCCGGGCGGGAGTTCGCGCATCGCCGCGGCCCGGCTGCGCAGCCGGTACCCGAGCACTTCGGCGTCGGCCCCGGAGGCGGAGACGTCCTCGCCGGTGACGACCTGCTCCGCGGCTCCCTCGACCATGGCGGCGAGCGCGGTCCGGCAGGCCTCGTGGTGGGCGCGCTCGGCACGCAGGACGGATTCGAGGGCGGGTTCGAGGGCGGGGTGGGGTGACGTCATGGCCCCACCTTACGAGAAAGTTGTGACCGAGTTAAGTTTTTAACCGGGTATCACTAGTTGTCGAGCACCGCCAGCACCGCCGCCAGCCGCCCGAACGCCCGCTCCGCCGCCCGCACCGCGTCCGGCGCCACCCGCTCGACGTCCTCCCCCGCCGCGATCCGCCGCCAATTGTCCTGCGCCAGGATCCGCTGGACGGCGATGATCTGCCCGGCCGCCAGCCGGGCGTCCAGGTCGCCGCCCAGCGCCTCGGCCAGTGCCGCCTCCGACCGCTCCAGGTGGCCGTGGGCCCGCGCCACCAGGGACGGGGTGCCGTAGAGCAGGGTGTGGAAGGCCAGCACGTCCGGGTGGTCGTTCAGGCCGGTGACCGGGTCGCGGCGCTCCAGGCCAGCGAGGAAGTGGCGGCGCAGCGCGTCCACCGGGTCGGCGGCCCCGGCGACGACCCGCGCGGCCTCCGGCTCGTGGTCGGCGATCCGGTGCAGGACCAGGTCCTCCTTGGCCGGGAAGTACCGGAAGAGGGTCGGCTTGGAGATCCCGGCCGCGGCGGCCACCTCGTTGACGGACACCGCGTCGAAGCCGCGCTCCAGGAACAGCCGTACGGCGGTGTCCGACACGTCCTGGTACATCCGCCGTCTCTTGCGCTCGCGCAGGCCCATCTCTTCCATGCGGCGAGCCTACGCAGCCCCGCCCCCGGGAGGGAGCAGCCCCGGACCGGGCCGGCACGTCAGCCCCAGGGACGCCGTCGCCGCCGTCAGGGTCATGGCGTAGGAGTCGAGGGCGCGGCGGACGTTCGGGGCGTCCAGGCCGGTGCCGGTGACGAGGCGGTCGAGGTCGACGTAGGCCGAGCGGACCAGTTCGGTCCAGCGGTACACGGGCCAGTCCTGGCGCCAGCCCTTGGTGAAGCGGGGGTCGAGGCGGTCCGCCCAGCGGCGGAACATGCGCTCGCGGATCTCCGGCCGGGTGGGGGTGAGGTGCATGTGCCGGACGAGTTCGTAGAGCGGGTCGCCGACCAGGGCCATCTCCCAGTCGATGAGGGTGAGCGCCGGGTCGTCCTCGCGGCGCACCAGGTTCCAGGGGTTGAGGTCGCCGTGCAGCAGGGCGCGGTCGCGGTCGGTGACCCGGTGCCGGGCGAGGATCTCCCGCAGCCGGGGCGCGTCGGGCAGGCCGAGCAGCCGGGCGACCCGCCGGGACTCGGGGGGCAGGCCGGCCACCAGGGCGACCAGTTGTCCGCTGAGCCACTCGTAGAAGCCCGGCCCGGTGCCGGGCATGGCGAGGGCGGTGTGGTCGACGCGGGTCAGCGCGGCCAGCTGGTCCACCAGGCAGTCGGCCTCGGGCGGGCGCAGCCCGTGCACCGGGTGCTCGGGGCCCCGGCCTAGGTCGCGGGCGCCCTCGTAGGTGTGGACGGTGAAGCGGTCGCCGGTGTAGCGATGGGCGGGGTCGGTGGCGTGGCTGGTGCCGAGGGCGAGGACGCGGGGCGCGGCCACCGGCACGCCGGACGCCTCGATGGCGCGCAGGACGGCGTGCTCCCTGAGGAAGCCCCGCTCGCGGCGCAGGGTGACGGTCGCCTCGCGGCGGACGACCACCGGGAAGGCGGTGCCGGGCACCCGCAGCACGGTGTTGACGTGGGCGGCGCCCTTGAACACCCGGTCGGCGGGGGCGGCGCCCTCCAGCAGCAGGGCGTCGGCGACCGCGCGGTGCGGGAAGCCGGGGTGTTCGGGGACGCGCGGGTCCGCCGTCCAGCCGACGGCCCGCGCGGCGGTGCCCCGGCGCCGGGCCGTGGCGGCGGCGGTACGGCGGAACAGCACCCGCTCGATCTCGTCCTCCTCCGGTACCCGGCCCAGCCGCAGCGGTTCGGCGGCGGCCAGCAGCGCGGCCCGTACGGCGGCCGTGGCCCGCGCGAGGGCGGCCTCGTCGAAGGCGTCCGCCAGGGAGCGCGCGGCCCGGATCACGTCGGTGTAGAGGGAGCGGGCGCGCTCGAAGGCGGTGTAGTGCGGCAGGTCCCTGCCGAGTCCCGCCACGGCGGGCGGCCGGGCCCGGCGTACGGCGGCGGCCCAGGCGTCCACCGCCTCGGACCGCTGGTGGTCCGGGTAGCGCGTGCGGACCAGGTGGACGGCGAGGTCGTGCACGGGGTCGCCGTACCCGGCGTGTTCCCAGTCCGGGCAGTGCAGCGGCGGGGTCCCGGCGGCCGGCAGCACGAGGGTGCCGCGGTGCAGGTCGCCGTGGAGGAGGGTGTACGGCCGCCGGGTCAGCGCCGGGACGCGGTCGGCGAAGCGGCGCAGGGCGTCCTCGGGCACGCCGAGGGCGACGAAGAGGCCGCCGTAGCGGGCGGGTTCCGGCCGGTGGAGGCGGCGGTCGGTGAGGTGGACCAGCGTGCGCAGGTAGCCCTGGGAGTCGGTGTGGTTGCGGGGCCGGTCGGCGGGCAGCGGCGGCAGCAGCGGGGCGCGCACCTGGACGATCGCGGCGAACAGCGCGGTGATGTGGTCCAGCAGGGGCCGGCCGACCGGTGCGCCGGGCGGGCACCGGCGCGCGAGTACGACGCCCTCCACATGGCTGTGGACGGCGTACCCCTCCCCCGCCGCCAGGCACTCCGGCACCGGAAGCAGCCCGCGCAGGGCACGCAGCAGGTCCGGCTCGGGCCAGGTCCGGGGCGCCACCGTGGCCGCCGCGTCCGGGCGCGGCGCCCGTACGGCCACCAGCGTGCCCGGCTCCCGGCCGAGGGCCCGCGCCACGGGGCCGGTGAGCGGCACCACGCGGCGGGAACCCCCGGGTTCCGCCGCCAGGGCGCGGGCCACGAACTCGCGGACGACGGCATCCGTCCGCACTCTGCCGGCGTGCCCCCCGGCCAGGGCTGGAGGAACAGACGGTGCGCCCACTGGCACGCTCCGGTTCGGTCACGCGAAGAAGAACGCGAGGGAAAGGAAAGGGGGGAAGGAAGAGGGGAAGGAAAAGGAAGGGAAAGGTCGGGACGGCCGCTTGGACGCGTCGGCGAGCACGCTATGCCCAGCGGCCGGCCGACACGCCCGGCAACCACGACGAAACACCCCAACGGGTCCGGTGAACGCCGTCAACGCACCGGAGGGCCGCCCCGCAGCAGCCTCAGCACGGGTTCCAGTGACCGTACGACGTGGGTGGCGCCCGCCGCGCGCAGGTGCTTCTCCTGGCCCTCGGTGCGCGCGTAGCCCAGGAACGGGACGCCCGCCTCGCGGGCCGCGTCCAGGTCGGTGGGCGAGTCGCCGATCATCAGGGCGGCGGCGGGGGCCGTACCGGTCGCGTGCAGGGCGCGGTGGAGGCAGTGCGGGTCGGGCTTGAGGTGGTGCAGGTCCCGGGTGCGGCCGTAGAGGTGGGGCGTGAAGCAGTCGGCGAGGCCGCGGGAGTCGAGGTAGGCGCGGGTCGCGCGCGGGGAGTTGTTGGTGGTGACGGCGAGACGGGCGCCGAGGGCAGTCCAGGTGCGGATCAGCGGGTCGGCGTAGGCGGTGGGCAGCGCGGAGGCGGCGGCCCGCTCCTCCTCCCGGGTGAGCCGCTCCTCCAGCTCGGCCACCAGGTCGCTGCCCGGGTGCCGGCGGCCCACGGCGCGCAGCACCACCTGCGGGTCGAGGGTGGCCCGCTCGGACTCGGTGAGCAGCCCCCGCAGGCCCTGCCGCGCCAGCCACTCCACCAGGTCGGCGGCCACCCGCTCGGCCCGGTGCCCGGCGAACAGGCGGCAGATCGGCCCGTCGAAGTCCCACAGCACGACCCGGGCCCGTGTGATCAGTTCTCGTAGCGTCTCGATCTCATTCGCACCGGTAACCGCACCGGTAACCGCACCAGCATGCGCACCGGGCGTCGCATCAGAAGTCGCGTCAGAAGTCACTAGGAGAGTGTCAGGTCCGTCGAGATGGTTTCCCAGAGGGCGTCGAACCACTTCTGCGACTGCTCCACGAAGGCCGCGTCCCGCTGTCCGGCCCGCCGCTCGAAGGAGAACAGCAGGGACTCGGAGCCGAGCGCGTCGTACATCTCCAGCGTCCCGCTCTCGGTGGGCTCCTCGCGGCGCGTGATCATGTAGTACGCGTACAGCGCCTCCGCCCCGTTGAGCAGGTACAGCTTGGCCGGCGGGGTGAACGGCAGCGCCCGGAAGGTGACGCGCACGTCGATGTCGTGGGTGCCGCGCAGCGCCTGGAGGTTGTACTGGAGCACCTGGCCCTGGGCGTTGCGCATCGCGAGCCAGCGCTGGTGCACGGCGTCGTCGTCCCGGCCGGCGTCGACCGGGACCGGGAAGGCGAGGTCGATGTCCCGGGACGGCAGCAGCACGCGGGCGTCGATCCGCTCGGGCCGCACGCGCCCCTCGTGGATCAGCCGCAGCGGCTCGCCGAGCGCCGGGATCAGGCTCTGCGCGGTCAGGCAGACGGCGTCGATGGTGACGTGCGGGGCCGCGAACGCCTCCGTCAGCCGGGGTGCGAGGGCCACCATCGTGGGCTGCGGCTCGTCCGGCGCCGACCGGGGCTCGGCGACCCGGGGCGGGCTGCCCTTGCTGACGTTGCTGAGCAGCCCGTCCTGCTGGAGCACCCGCAGCGCCTGGCGCACCGCCCCGCGCTCCACGCCGAACTCCTCGGCCAGCACCGCCTGGGTGGGCAGCCGCGCGCCCGCCCGCAGCTCGCCGGAGCGGATGCGGGCGCGCAGCGCGTCGGCGATCTCGTGCGGCGTGCGCCTCCCGCTGCCGCCCGCCGCCGCGTTCTCCTGGGTCACAGCAAGAACGCTACAACTTTGATCCATCTGACGGGAGTTGGTCGCCAACCTCACCGAGTTGACGAAAGTACGGCAGGCCGGGCCGGGCGCTACGACGCCAGCACCAGCTCCGAACTGATCGTCCCCCACAGCGCGTCGAACCACAGCCGGGACTGCTCCACGAACGCCGCGTCCCGGGGCCCGGTCCGCCGCTCGAAGGCGAACAGCATCGACCGGGTGCCGTCGGCGTCGTACAGGGCCACCCGCTCGTGCCCGATCTCCCGCTCCCGGCGCTCCGGCGTGTAGTACGCGAACAGTGCCTCGGCCCCGTTGAGCAGGTACAGCTTGAGTGGCGGGGTGAATGGCAGGGCGCGGAACAGCAGCCGTACCTCGATGCCGTGGGTGGTGCGCAGGGCCAGCAGGTTCTGCCGCAGTACCAGGCCCTGCGCGTTGCGCACCGCCAGCCAGCGCCGGTGCACGGTGTCGTCGCCGGCCGGGTCCACCGGTGCCGGGAACGCCAGTTCGATGTCGCGGCTCGGCAGCAGCACCCGTACGTCGATCTTGGCCGGTTTCAGCTCGCCCGCGTGGATGCGGCGCAGCGGCTCCCCGACGGCCAGCGTGAGCGAGACGGAGGTCAGGCAGAGCGCGTCGATCCGCACGTGCTCGACGGCGAAGGCGGACGCGATGCGCGGCGCGAGGCCCGCCATGGTCGGCTGCGGGGGCGCGGGCGGGCCGGGCGGCGGGCGCACCGGCCCCGGTACGGCGGCCACCACGGCCGGGCTGCCTCGGGAAACGCCGGTCAGCAGCCGCTCCGAGCGGAGGACACGCAGCGCCTCGCGCACCGCCCCGCGCTCGACGCCGAACTCGTCGGCCAGCCGGGCCTGGGTGGGCAGGCGCTGTCCCGGCCACAGCTCGCCGGACCTGATCCGGTCGCGCAGCGCGTCGGCTATCCGTCGATGGGACGGACGGGGCCCTGGTGGCCTCGTCGGTCCACTGGCCAGGACGTGCTCCGGGTCCACGGACAGCACCGTACAACTTCCCGCCATCTTGCGGCAGTTCACCGACAGGTGGTTATGAGACGGTTCCCGGCGGAGATAAGTAAAGGAGAGTTGGCAGCCAACTCGCACAACATGGTCGAGCTTCCCAGTGGTTGGCCGACCGGGTTTCCCTCCGGAGGGGAGCCGGGAGCCCGGGCAGGGGGCGGCCACCGAAGCACACCGCCACGGCGCGCACCGGAACACACCGCCACGGCGCACCGACCGCACAGCCACAACAGAACACCCGGCCCAGCCACAACAGAAGACCAGTCACAACAGAAGACCGGCCACAACAGAAGACAGCGCACAGCCACAACCGAAGACCGTCACCACCGCACAGCCACAACAGAACAGTTCGCTACGGATGCACAGCAGGCACCGCCGGTTCGGACGAAGGGAGCCCTCAGAAGAGGTCCGGGCACCACGGGCGTCCGGACGAGCGGAACAGGGCGTCGGCCTCCCGGGCGGCGCCCTCACGTTCCTCCCGCACCAGCCCCGCCGCGGCCAGCCGGGACACCGACTCGTCCCCGAGCCACAGCCGCGCCAACTCCCCGACGTCCAGCGTCAGATCGGCGCTCGCACCGGACACCGGCACGCACGAGGCCCCCGCCGGGGACGCCTCAAGCCGGAACCGGCCGCCGGTGTACCCGCCCGCGTCGGCCACCTCCAGCACCAGCGCACCCGTCCCGTCGTAGCTCCGCGCCTCCAGCGCCCGTACGACGTCCAGGATCCGCACCCACAGCCAGTCCGCCTGCTCGGTGACCCGGGCGGCGCGCGGGTCGGGCAGGTGGAAGGGCAGCAGATCGTCGGGGCCGCGCCAGCCGGACTTGACCTTGGTGATCCAGTCGACCGAGCACAGGTACCGCCACAGGGCGCGGCCGGCCGCGGGCGTCACGGTGAGCAGCCAGTCGACCTCGGCGGTGTTCTGCGGCTGCTTGCCGTGCCAGACGTCGTCCGACCGGTACGCCGCCATCCCCTCGACCTCGCCGGACGCGGACAGGTACACCGCGTAAAACGGTTCGGTCCAGGGGCCGAAGCGCAGCGCGCCGGTGTTCAGCCGCCACCACAGTTCGTTCCGGCTGACCGCGCCAGGCTGGGCGCGCCGGAACCGCTCGTGCAGTTCGGGGCCCAGCTTGCGGACGTCCTCGCCGTCCACCAGGTCGATCCGGCCGCCGTCCTCGGGGCCCGACCAGCGCGGGTCGAGGCCGGCGCGGGGGACGTCGACGGTCCACTCGGTGGTGGAGGTGGCCGGTCCGAAGCCGTACCGGCCGTAGATCGGGTACTCGGCGGCGATCAGGGTGGCCACGACGTCGCCGCGGTCCCTCGCCGCCCGCAGGTCCCGCTCCATCATCCGGCTGAGCAGGCCGCGGCGGCGGTGCGTGGGGCTGACGGTGACGTTCGATATCGCGTTCGCGGGCACCGGGGTGCCGCCGACCGCGGTGAGTTCCTGGTCGAAGGAGCGCAGGGTGGCCACGCACCGGCCGGCGTCGAAGCCGCCCAGCCGGCGGCCCGGCACCGCGCGGCGGGCCTCCAGTACCTCCGGCGCCGGAACCGGCGGGCGCAGGAACCCGGTGTTCAGGGCGCGGTGCCAGTCCTCGAAATCGGCGTCGGTGCTGCTGCGGACCTCGGTCATGCGGCCACCGTAGGCGCCCGGTCCCCGCCTGTCGCCCGAGTTTCCCGGGGTCCCGCCCCCGGCCCCGCTCAGATCAGCAGGTCGTCCACCTGGGCCTCGCCCTCCCGGTACCGCCGGGTGATCTCGGCCCCGCAGTCGTCGGCCGTGCGCTGGAGCCGCTGGCGGCGCCCGGAGACCTCCTGCTCGTACCCGCCCAGGCGGCCCATGGCGGCGGTCAGCTCCGGGTCCGTGCGGGCCTGGAGGTCGGACAGCTCGACCTCGGCGAGCATCTCGGCGGCCAGCCGCCGGTACTCCTCGTTGTGCGGGGTGCCGAGCGTGACATGGCGGGCCGAGCGGTGCCGGGCCGGGGCGTCCTGGAGGATCTCCGGGAGCCGGTCCACCACCGAGCCGTCCACCGGCGCCGGCACGGCGGCCCGGCCGCGCCGGCCCAGCTCCGCGCGCAGGATGTCGATCCGGCCCTGCAACAGCCGCCGCACGTAACTGAGATCGGCCTCGTCGCGCTGGGCGTCGCGGCGCAGGGCGCGCAGCTCGGGCAGGCTCAGCCGGGACAGCTCGGGCGCGGGAGGCTCCGCGGGCAGCGCCGGCCCCGCCGTGAGATCCAGGTGCTGGGCGTCCCCGCGCTGGGCGGGCGGGCGGTGGGCCGCGCAGACGCCCGGCCGCCCGCCGGTACTCGGTGTGCTCATGTGGTGGTGACCGTCCCCTCGACCGGCGTGTGGAAGCATCGTGCCACCCCAACCACCCGCTATGTGACCGAGTGCGCCCGAACGGCCCCAGATGGGCGGTAAGAGATCCATAATGGACCGCCTGTGGCCACGCGCGGGCCACCGGGCATGATGGTCCGCATGCGTGCGGTGGTGCAGAGGGTGGACGGCGCGAGCGTCGTCGTGGACGGCGAGACGGTGGGCGCGATCGAGGGCGAGGGCCTGTGCGTCCTCGTCGGGGTCACGCACGAGGACACCAAGGAGAAGGCGGCCCAGCTCGCCCGCAAGCTGTGGTCCATCCGCATGCTCACGGACGAGAAGTCGTGCAGCGACATCGCCGCCCCGCTGCTGGTGATCAGCCAGTTCACCCTCTACGGCGACGCCCGCAAGGGCCGCCGCCCCACCTGGAACGCGGCGGCCCCGGGCGACGTGGCCGAGCCCCTGGTGGACGAGGTGGTCGCCCGACTGCGCGCCCTCGGCGCCACGGTGGCGACCGGCCGCTTCGGCGCGCAGATGCGGGTCTCCCTGACGAACGACGGCCCGTTCACGGTCCTGTTGGAGATGTGAGGCGGAGCCCCGCCACGGCTCGCCGATGTCGAGTGCCGCGGGTGTCGCGGGTGTCGCGGGTGTGGCATTTGTTGAATTTGGCGCCTCAGACATGGAATTTGGGCCGCTCACCAGGTCAAACGTCGATTTCTTGGGGCATGCTCGTACACGTCCCCGGACACGCAGCGTAGCTCGCCCGTTGCCCTGCGTTTACGCGTTCATGGAAAGGAGCCGGCCGCGATGACCACGAAGCCGGAGCGTCACGAGCCCGGTCAGCTGCTGTACGACCCCGGGACCGGCCGGGTCGGTGAGTACCGCGACCGGGTCGGGACCCGGGCGATGCTGCGCCCCGTCGGAGGGGGGCTGGAGTGGGAGGCGGACCCCGACGCGCTGCGGCCGGCCACCGACCGCGAGCGGCTCGGGGCGACCGTACGGGCCGTCAACCACCGCACCCGGTCCGCGCCGCCGCTGCCGCCGCCGCTGGACGAGGCCAGCCGGCCGCCGCGGCCCGTACCCGGCTGTGCGTCCTGCGCCGAGCTGGCGGAGCGGCGGGAGGACGCGAGGGACGTCTTCGACCGCAGTGCCGAGAGCGACGCGAACGTCCTGCTGCGGCAGCACCAGGGGCAGGAGCACCGGGCATGAGCGACGAGAGGAGGCGGCCGCCGGGTGCGGCCTCGCGCGGCCGGATCATTCCCTGTGCGCCCGCCTACGCGTTACCGCCGTACCGGGCGGAGACGCAGGGGCGTTCCGGTGCGCCGCGTACGGCGGTGGCGGCGCCCGTGCGGCGGAAGTCATCCCACAGTCGCGCCCGGCGCCGGGAGGTCGTCGACGCCGTCCTCGGTGGAGCCCTCCTCGCGCTCTGCGTCACCGCGCTGCTCGGCGCCATGACCCTGGCCGTCGTCCGCACCCGCTGCTGACCGGCGCTCCCACCGCGTGCCGAAGGGCCGTATCCCCACCGGCGTCCAACCCCGGGGATACGGCCCTTCGCCGCGTGCTGAGCCCTCGGCCGTCAGACCGCGATGGCGACCTCGGCGAGACCGCCCTGCCGCGCGACGACCGTGCGGTCCGCGGTGCCGCCGGGCACCAGGGCGCGGACCGTCCAGGTGCCCTCCGCCGCGTAGAAACGGAACTGCCCCGTCGCGGAGGTCGGGACCTCCGCGGTGAACTCGCCCGTCGAGTCCAGCAGACGCACGTAGCCCGTCACCGGCTCGCCGTCGCGGGTCACCTGACCCTGGATCGTGGTCTCACCGGGCTTGATCGTCGAGGCGTCCGGGCCGCCGGCCTTCGCTCCACACATGCTGTCTCTCCAGAGGGTCTGAGGGGTTACTTGCCGGAGCCCAGCTCGATCGGCACGCCGACGAGGGAGCCGTACTCGGTCCAGGAGCCGTCGTAGTTCTTGACGTTCCGCACGCCCAGCAGCTCGTGCAGGACGAACCAGGTCAGGGCCGAGCGCTCACCGATGCGGCAGTAGGCGATCGTGTCCTTGGCGAGGTCGACGTCCTCGGTGGCGTACAGCTCCTTCAGCTCGTCGTCCGACTTGAAGGTGCCGTCGTCGTTGGCGTTCTTCGACCACGGGATGTTCTTCGCGGACGGGACGTGGCCCGGACGCTGCGACTGCTCCTGCGGCAGGTGCGCCGGGGCGAGCAGCTTGCCGGAGAACTCGTCGGGCGAGCGCACGTCGACCAGGTTCTGCGAGCCGATCGCGGAGACGACGTCGTCGCGGAAGGCGCGGATCGCGGTGTTCTGCGGCTTGGCCTGGTACTCGGTCCTGGCGCGCTCGGGCACCTCGTCGCCGCCGACCAGTTCGCGGGCGTCCAGCTCCCACTTCTTGCGGCCGCCGTCGAGGAGCTTGACGCTGTCGTGGCCGTACAGCTTGAAGTACCAGTAGGCGTACGACGCGAACCAGTTGTTGTTGCCGCCGTACAGGACCACCAGCGTGTCGTTGGCGATGCCCTTCTCCGACAGGAGCTTCTCGAAGCCCTCCTGGTCGATGAAGTCGCGGCGGACCGGGTCCTGGAGGTCCTTGGTCCAGTCGATGCGGATCGCGTTGCGGATGTGGTTCTTCTCGTAGGCGGACGTGTCCTCGTCCACCTCGACGAGGGCGACGTTCGGGTCGTCCAGGTGGTCCTGGACCCAGTCGGCGTCTACGAGGACGTCGCTGCGGCTCATGCTCTTTCTCCTCCGGGGCAGTTACGGCGGGGCGTGCGAGTAGAGATACGAGTCGAGAGGGGCGCGCGCACGGGGCGCACCGGTGCCCTTCCAGCAGGGCGGCCGGGAGATGCGCGGTCCGGGGGACCTTCGCTCAGAAGGGGCGACAGAGCATGGCGGCAACGCGGCACAGGTCCACTGCCCGCCGCTTCGTGAGATCCGCCTGTCGCTTCATGGGTCGATCGTAGGGACGTACGGGCACGCGTGTCACCGGCGTGTCATATGGCGAGACAGGATCGTCCGAATGGCGGGAAGAGAAGAGCGCCCGCCGGGCCGCCGTCGCGGCCGGAGGGCGCTCGGGCACCTCGCGTATCTACGGTACGGACGTCGCCGTCTCGCCAGCCGGACACCCGGCGTCCATCGCCCCGTACCGTCCGGCCTGGGCCCCTACCCCGCCAGCCGCACGTGCGAACCCTTCACGCTGACGTCCACGCCGTCCTGCGCGGCCCGCACCTGGTCGATCTTGATCCCGCCGGGCAGCTGGTCGACGGCCTGCTGGAAGTCGGTGATCGAGCGCACCCGGTCCTCGGCGAGCGAGAGGCCGCCGATCGCGGGCAGCGAGTCGGCGCGCACCCGCACCCTGCCGTCCTCGACCGTCACCGAGCTGAGCACCGACAGCGACTTGTCCACGGGAATCCCGGCGAACGCGCCCTTGACCCGCACCGCCACCTTGATCTTGCCGTTCCCGCCGTCCGAGAGACCGACGACATGGGCCCGCACGCCCGGGACGATGTCGGTCGGCTCCGACTTCGCCGCCTTCAGCAGCTCGCCGTAGGAGATCGTGGCCGTGCCGGTCGCGGCGGCGGCGACGGCCGAGGAGTAGTCCCCGGAGAAGGTGACGTCCTTCATGTGGGCCTTGAGGTCGTCCACGCGGATCGTCTGGCCGGCCTTGCCGGTGGCGGCCTGGTAGTCCTTGATGCCCACCTCGACGTCGTCCAGCGAGCCGCCCGCCACCTGGGTCAGGAACGGGAAGCCCTTGATGTCCACGTCCGGGGTGGTGGCCAGGTTCTCCGACGCCTTCACCTTGTCCGCGGCCTTCCCCTCCGCGACGTGCACGGCGACCCGGTCCACCACCACGAAGAGCGCGCCCAGGATCACGGCGATGATCAGAAGTATTCGCAGCGCGCGCATGTGGTGGTTCCCCCAGGTCGGTCAGGTCGTCAGGTCGGTGACGGCTTTCGGAATCCGGTACGGCTACGCCACGGTAACCCGCCTGGTGACGGCCGTACGGCGATTGTGGATCGGTTGTGACAGCCGGTACCCGACCTACCCTGGAGTCATGTACGCACGGCGGCGGCACGTCTACTTCGCCATGATGGCGGTCTGCGTCGGGCTCTTCGTCCTGGCGTGGGGAGTCGTACGGCTCTGGTCCGTCCCGGCGGCCGTCGGCATGTGCGTGGTGGCCATGGTCATCCCGCCGGTCGCCGCGATGGTCGCGAACCGGCGGGGTCCCGACGACCGCTGGTGGGACGACCCCTCCGGCGACCCGAAGTCCGACGAGTGGTGGGACGAACTGGACGGCAAGAAGCGTCCCCGCCCCTGAGGCCGCCTCGCCGTCAGTAGACGAGCGCCTGCGCGTCGTCGGCCAGCGCCTCCTGCACGAAGACCTGCGCGCCCGCGATCCGCACGCCCTCGATCACGTCCCGCTCCGTGATCTCCCGGCGCGCCGCGCACTGCGTGCACAGCGTCAGCCGGCCCGCCGCGAGCACCGAGTCGATCAGGTCCGGCAGCGGCGCCGCGTGCGGCAGCTCGAACTCGGCCGCCCGGCCCGGCAGCGCGAACCAGGACGACTCCCCGGTCAGCCACAGCGACACCTCGACCCCGCTGGCCACGGCCACCGCCGCCACCGTGAACGCCTGCGAGCAGCGCTCGGGGGCGTCCGCCCCCGCCGTCACCTTGATCACCAGCTTCTTCGCCATGCCCGGAAGCCTAGCGGCTTTCGTCAACCTCTGTACGGAATGCGACAGTTGCACTACTCTGCGTACTGATGGGCTGTTACGAGCATGGCCCATTCCGGGGGCGGGCGCGTGCGAAACGGCCGCTAGTTCCACAGCGGGCGCTCCAAATTCCACAAATTCCACAGTCCGGGAGGGTGCGGTGCCGCAGCGCAGGGCGATCACGGGTCGCAGTCAGGAACCGAGGGTCCGGTTCACCGAGGAGCTGCGGTTACTGCGCGCCGAGCGGGGCCTGTCCCTGCGGGCGCTGGCCGAGGTGGTGGGCTGGGACGCGTCCCTCCTCGGCAAACTGGAAAAGGGCCACACGCTGGGGGGACCGGAGGTGGTGCAGGCTCTCGACCACTTCTACAACACCTCCGACAAGCTGCTCACGCTGTGGGAGTTGGCCGTTGCCGACCCTACGCAGTTCAAGGAGCGGTATCGGCGGTACATGGTGCTGGAGGCTGAAGCGGTGAGTATGTGGCAGCACTCGCCAAGCATCGTTCCTGGGCTGTTGCAGACCCCCCAGTACGCCATCGAGCTGCTGATGCAAGGTGGCCTGACGGGCGTTGAGCTGGATAAGCAAGTGTCTGCTCGTATGGGTCGTCGTGAGGTGTTGCTGGCGGATGGCGGTCCACAGTTCCGCGTCATCCTTTCTGAAGCGGCGCTACGCAGCCCGCTTGGCGATCCAGAGCAGTGGCGGACGCAACTCTGCCATCTCCTCGCGATGGCGGAGCGTCCTAACATCACCGTCCAGGTACTGCTGCTGTCCGCTGGACTGCATGGGCTGCCCAACACCGACACCATGTTTCTGCGAGGGCTTGGCGGCCAGACGGTCGCCTGGGTCGAGACCGGCTACTCGGGCGAGCTGGTCCAGGAAAATCAGGCCGTTGAACGTCTCCAACTCCGATACGATCGAGTACGCGATCTGGCCCTATTGCCGGATAGGTCGCGGGAGTTCATCGAACGGATGCTGGAGGAAGCGCCATGCGAGCCATCGACCTGAGCACCATCACGTGGCGCAAGAGCTCTTACAGCAACCCGGACGGCGGCAACTGCCTCGAAGTCGCCGCCAACATCTCCTCCCTCGTCCCTGTCCGGGACAGCAAGGACACCCGCCTCACCCCCCTCATCCTCACCGCCTCCGCATGGGCCGGCTTCGTGGACGGGGTCAAGACGGGCGCCCTCTAACACCGGACTGATCGCGGGAGTTCATCGAACGGACGCTGGAGGAAAAGCCATGCGAGCCATCGACCTGAACACCATCACGTGGCGCAAGAGCTCTCACAGCAACTCGACCGGCGGCAACTGCCTCGAAGTCTCCGACGACCTCCTCCGCGCCGCCGACTGGCACAAGAGCAGCTACAGCAACGCTTCCGGTGGCGCCTGCCTCGAAGTCGCCGCCAACGTCCCCTCCCTCGTCCCCGTCCGGGACAGCAAGGACACCCGCCTCACTCCCCTCCTCCTCACCGCCTCCGCGTGGGCCGGCTTCGTGGACGGGGTGAAGGCGGGCGCCCTCTGACAGGCGGGTGACCGGCTACTCGGCGTCCTTGATGTACTTCTCGTACTCGGCGGCGCTGAGCAGGGCGTCCAGCTGGGCCTTGTCCGAGACGGTGATCTCGATCATCCAGCCGTCGCCGTACGGGTCGGTGCTGACGGTCTCGGGGTCGTCGACGAGGTCACTGCTGGTCGCGGCGATCGTGCCGGAGACCGGCATGTAGACCTCGGACACCGACTTGACGGACTCGACGGTGCCGAACGGATCCCCCGCGTCGAGCCGGGTGCCGGCCTGTCGCAGCTCTACGAAGACCACGTCACCGAGCTGTTTCTGGGCGTAGTCGGTGATGCCGACACGCGCCTTGTCGCCGGTGACCAGGACCCACTCGTGGTCCTTGCTGTACATGCGGTCGTCGGGGATGGTCATGGTGCCCTCCGCTGGAAGGTCCGGAACGGTCGCCGAGAGCGTCCTACACCTTGGGGCCCGTTTCCGGGACCGTCCCCCGTCCGGGTGAGTCCCCGGTCCGGGCCACCTCGCCGGGAGGGACCGGCCCCGGCCGCGTAAGCTGGGGGCCGGCTCTGTCGTATGCCCACCCTCGCTCAAGGAGCACCCGTGGAGATCTTCTTCGAAACCCTGCTGGTCCTGGTCTGCGTCGGCGTGCTCGCCTTCGCCGGTCTGACCGTGAAGAAGCTGTACCAGGGCCAGCGCTGATCCACACCTAGGAAAGCTTTCCCATGATCGAGATCCCGTCCGACCTGCACAAGGACCTCGTCCCGCTCGCCTTTCTGCTCGGCAACTGGGCCGGTGCGGGCGTGCACGACTTCCCCGGCTCACAGAAGTGCAACTTCGGCCAGGAGGTCAGCTTCAGCCACGACGGCCGGGACTTCCTGGAGTACCACTCCCACTCCTGGGTGCTGGACAACGACGGCAACAAGGTCCGCCCGCTGGAGTCGGAGTCCGGCTTCTGGCGGATCGACGCCGGCCGCCGGGTCGAGGTCACGATGACCCGCGACGACGGCACGGTGGAGATCTGGTACGGCGAGATGGCAGACAAGAAGCCGCAGATCGACCTGGTCACGGACGCGGTGGCGCGCACCGCCGCCGCGCAGCCCTACAGCGGCGGCAAGCGGCTGTACGGGTACGTGAAGAGCGACCTGATGTGGGTCGGCGAGAAGCAGACCCCCGAGGTCGAGCTGCGCCCCTACATGTCGGCCCACCTGAAGAAGGTCGTCACCGCCGAGGACGTCGAACGCTGGGCGAAGGCCCTCCCGGACGACATGCCCGACGACGGCATCGCCTTCTTCAAGTAGTCCTACACTCGTCGGTGTGGTGAGCACCGACTGGAAGAGCGACCTCAGGCAGCGCGGCTACCGGCTGACGCCGCAGCGGCAGCTTGTCCTCGAAGCCGTGGACACCCTGGAGCACGCGACCCCCGACGACATCCTCGTGGAAGTGCGGAAGACGGCGTCGGGGGTCAACATCTCCACCGTCTACCGGACGCTGGAGCTGCTGGAGGAGCTGGGCCTGGTCAGCCACGCCCATCTGGGGCACGGGGCGCCGACCTACCACCTGGCCGACCGGCACCACCATCTGCACCTGGTGTGCCGGGACTGCGAGAACGTCATCGAGGCCGACGTCGAGGTGGCCGCCGAGTTCACGGAGAAGCTGCGTAGGCAGTTCGGGTTCGACACCGACATGAAACACTTCGCGATCTTCGGCCGGTGCCGGGACTGCTCCCTGAAGGGCTCAACTACCACGTCGTAGGCTTGGCGTATGAAGAGCCCCCTGCTGTCCCTGCCCGGCGCCGTCCCCGCCGAAGGAGTGGACGAAGGCGTCGCCGCGCACTACGGAGACCTGTTCCGCGAGCAGCGCGCCCTCGCCGACGGCACCGGTTTCGTCGACCTCTCGCACCGCGGTGTCCTCACCGTCAGCGGCGCGGACCGGCTGAGCTGGCTGCACCTCCTGCTCACCCAGCACGTCAGCGACCTGCCGCCCGGCGAGGCCGCCGAGGCGCTGGTCCTCTCCGCGAACGGGCACATCGAGCACGCCCTGTACCTGGTGGACGACGGCAGCACCGTGTGGGCGCACGTCGAGCCCGGCACCCAGGAGGCGCTGATCGCCTACCTGGAGTCGATGAAGTTCTTCTACCGGGTCGAGGTCGCCGACCGCACCGATGACATCGCCGTCGTCCAGCTGCCCGCCGGTTCCATCGCCGAGGTGCCCGAGGGCGTCGTCGTACGCGAGACGCCGTACGGGCGGGACCTGTTCCTGCCGCGCGCGGACCTGGAGGAGTTCGCGGCCGGGCACGGGCCCGCCGCCGGGCTGCTCGCGCACGAGGCGCTGCGGGTCGAGCAGCACCGGCCCCGGCTCGGCTTCGAGACCGACCACCGGACCATCCCGCACGAGCTGGGCTGGATCGGCACGGCCGTGCACCTCCAGAAGGGCTGCTACCGGGGGCAGGAGACCGTCGCCCGGGTGCAGAACCTCGGCAAGCCGCCGCGCCGCCTGGTCTTCCTGCACCTGGACGGCAGCGAGGTCCACCTCCCGGCGCCGGGCACGGAGATCCGGCTCGCCGACGAGGGGCCCGACGGCCGCAAGATCGGCTTCGTGACGACGTCCGCCCGCCACCACGAGCTGGGCCCGGTGGCGCTCGCCCTGGTCAAGCGGAACGTACCGGTCGACGCGCGACTGGTGGCCGGCGAGACGGCCGCCGCGCAGGAGACGGTCGTCGAGCCGTAGGTGTGCCGCCCCGGGACGCGGTGACACGCGTGCCGGGCCGCCGTGCGCGATCCTGTCCGGCGTACGGCCCGCTCCGAGGAGCGGATCAAGCGCTGAGCGCTTTCCCATCCGTCCCCGGTGCGGCGCGGAACGCCTCGATCACGTAGGTGGCGAAGCGGCGGGAGGACGCGAGCCGGGTGGCCCGCGGCGCGTCCTGGAGGCCCCGGTGGGCCATGAGCATGAGGATCAGGTCGTCGACGACGAAGTCACGGCGGAGCCGGCCGGTCTCCTGGGCGCGGCGGGACAGCTCGGCGACCGCGCGCACCGTCCGCTCCCGGTCGGCGGCGAAGTCCATGGCCTCGGGGAACGCCGTCATGAAGGCGTCGGCGAACCCCCGGCTGTGCGCGTGGAGTTCGCAGACGCGCTCGACCAGGTCCCGGAACCCGTGCCAGGGGTCCGGGTCCGCGAGGGCGTCGCGGACGGCGGCGTGGCAGGCCCGCCGCTGCTCGGCGAAGGTCTCCCGGATCAGTTCCCGCTTGGTCGGGAAGTGCCGGTACAGCGTGGCGGGACCGACGCCCGCCTGCCGGGCGACCTCACGCATGGGCGCGTTCAGGCCCTCCTCACCGAACACCGCGCGGGCGGCGTCCAGGACGCGGGCGCGGTTGTCACGGGCGTCGGAGCGGGTGAGGTGAGGCAAACGGCCGGTCACGGCTTCTCACTTTAGCCAAGCGGACGGGTCCGTCCGTTACGGTCCGATGACAGCACCCGCCCGACCTGAGGAGCGCAGATGAGAGCCGTCGTGATCAGGGAGTTCGGCAGCCCTGAAGGCCTGGAGGTCGTCGACTTGCCCGTACCCGTACCCGCCCCGGGGCAGGTACGGATCACCACGGAGGCGATCGGCGTGGGCGGTGTGGACGCGGTGATCCGCCGGGGAACGCTCGCCGCGTACGGCTTCCGGGCGGGCCATCTGCTGGGCAGCGAGGTGGCGGGGAGCGTCACGGCGGTGGGGGAGGGCGTGGACGCGTCGTGGACGGGGCGGCGGGTGTGGGCGTTCACCGGCCTGTCCGGGGGCTATGCCGAACAGGCCGTCGCCTCGGTCGCCGACATCCTTCCACTGCCTGACGGCCTGACCGGCGCGGACGCGGTGACGCTCGGCGGTTCCGGTGTGGTCGCCCACTTCGCCCTGGACCGCGCCCGCCTCGCGCCCGGCGAGGCGGTGCTCGTGCGGGGTGCGGCGGGCAGCATCGGGATCACGGCGGTCCAGCTCGCGGTCAGGGGCGGTGCGGGCGCGGTGGCGGTCACCACGTCGTCGCCGGAACGCGGCGCCCGCCTCCGTGAACTGGGCGCGACCCACGTCCTCGACCGCTCCGGCGCGGGCGGCCCGGACACGCCGTCGGGCTTCGACGTGGTGCTCGACGTCGTCGCAGGACCTCAGCTCCCCCTCTTCCTGGACATGCTGAACCCCAACGGGCGGTACATGGCCCTCGGCGTGGTCGGCGGACCACCACCGGCGGACTTCGGCACGCGCCTGACCGCCGCCTTCCGCAAGTCCCTCTCCTTCACCACCCTCAGCTCCGACACCGTCCCCGCCTCCGCCCAACAGACCGTACGCTCGTCCCAGTTCACCGACGCCGCACACGGGACCCTGCGCACGGTCGTCCACGAGGTGCTGCCACTGGACCAGGCGGCGCGGGCCCACCGGGAGATGGACGCGGGGCGGGTGTTCGGGAGGGTTGTGCTGGTGCCCTGAGCCGGGTCGCGGGCCGCAATGGCAGACATCAACTTGTCTGCACATCAGCCTCGTTGGAACGGCTCATTAACCCGAATGCTCCCAGACGCCTCGGGCGACTCGGCAGATGCTGGAAGAAGCGCCGTGCGAGCCGTCGACTTGAACGGCGTGACCGCCTAACGGGATGGCGCCTGTGCTGTATGACATGGACGCGCGGGCGAGTACGACGGTCCACCGGCGGGAGGACCCGGACGCCTGGTACGCGGCCGTCGACAGCGACGTCCCCCTCGTGACGCAGTGGGACGACGGCGCGCACCGGGGCCCAGGACCGGGAAAGCTGGCCACCAGTTCCTCCTCCATGCCGTCCGTGGTCTACGCGCTGCTGCGGGACCTGGAGGTCGAGGGCGGCATGCGGGTGCTGGACGTCGGCACGGGTACCGGCGAGACGGCCGGCGCGCTGACCCACCGTCTCGGACGAGGCCGGGTGACGACCGTCGACGTGGACGGCGCCGTGTCCGCCGCCGCCCGCGAACGCCTGTGCCGACAGGGCCTGGACCCGGAGGTGGTCGTGGGCGACGGCCAGGCCGGCCACGCCGCCACGGCACCGTACGACCGTGTCCTCGCCACAGTCGGCATCCGCCGGGTACCGCCCGCCTGGCTCCGGCAGACCCGGCCCGGCGGCACGATCCTCGCCCCCTGGGGGACCGCTTACGGCAACGCCGACGCGATGATCCGTCTCCGGGTCCGGGGCGGGACGGCCATCGGCCCCTTCACCCGGCCCGTCTGGTTCTACGGGCTCACCGACCTGTCCTGGGCCTGCGTGATGTTCCGGGACGGCGGACACCGCGCCACCGTCTGGCAGTCGGGGCCCCGGCGCCTCTGGGACGAGGTGGCCGACGCCCACCGGTGGTGGCGGGGCCACGGCTCCCCCGACGTGACCCGGTTCGGCCTCACCGTCGACGCGCACGGGCAACACGCCTGGCTGGACGACCCCGCGCACGAGCCCTGGCCCCTCCGAGGAGGCGGATGAGCACCGCCCCCGTGCCGTCCCCACGTCCTTCCGCTGGGACTGGGAGCAGGACGCCGGGCCCGGTCCGTCCGTCAGGACAGTGCCCGGCCCAGGACCCACACCACCGGTGCCGCCGCCGACAGGGGCAGGGCGACGCCCGCCGTGAAGTGGACGAAGCGGGACGGGTAGTCGTAGCTCGCGACCCGGTGGCCGATGAGGGCGCAGGCACCGGCGGCGGCGCCGAGGAAGGCGCCCTTGGTGCCGAGGTCCGTCATGCCGCCCACCGCGATGCCCGCACCGGCCGCCGCGAGCAGGGCGACGACCACCGAGGCCGGGGTCGGCAGGGGCAGGGCGCGGGCCAGGACCGCCACGGCCACCGCCGCCGCGCCGACCGTCACCGCGTGGGTGCCGGCGCCCAGGTAGGCCGTCGCCAGGACCGTCAGGGACGCGGAGACGACCGTCGCCATCAGGCCGTACATCCGCTCGTCCGGCGAGGCGTGCGAGCGGAGCTGGAGGACCAGGGAGAGCAGGACCCACAGGCCCAGCGGGCCGAGGATCGCCGCCGGGGCGTCGTCGCGGCCCGCGACCAGGACCGCCGCGTCCGCCGCCAGGCCGCCCGCGAAGGCGAGCGCGATGCCCTGCCGGGCCGGCCACATGCCGTTGAGCCGGAACCAGCCCGCCGCCGTCACCGCCTGGAGCAGCACGAGCGGCACCAGGAGGGCGAAGGAGGCGACCGGCGCCGTGACCGCCAGCAGCAGGCCGAGCAGCGCGGTCAGCAGCGCCGGCCGCATGCCGGGCTCGATGATCGGCGAACGGCCCTCCAGGCGGGCCCGCTGCGCGTCGGTGACCCGGGAGTTGCCGGCGAGCGTCGCGGGACCGTACTCCGGTTCCGCCTCGGAGGAAGCGGGGGAAGCGGATGGTGCGGGTGGGGCGGGCGGGGCCGGGACCGCCTCAGGGGCGGCGTACTGCTGCGCGTATCCGTGCGACACCGGCTGCTGGTACTGCTGGTACTGCTGGTGCTCCTGGTGCTCCTCGTACGCGGGCACCGGCGCGTGCGTCTGGGTCTCCCAGGTCTGGCCCTGCCACTGCTGGGTCGTCTGGGAGTCGTAACCCCCCTGGTCCTCATAGCCCTCGTACGAGCCGGCGTGCCGCTGCTCGTGCGTGGGCCAGGCCCCCGGCTGCGGCTGCGGCTGCCCGTACGGGTCGTAGTCGTAGCCCTCGTAGGGGCCGCCGTTCTGATACGGCTGCTCGGTCATCGCTCACCCTCCTGCGAACGGCGGGAGCACCTCGACCGTGCCGCCCTCGGCCAGCCGTACCGTCTCGTGCGCGCGGGTCCCGACGGGGTCGCCGTCGACGAGGAACGAGCATCGCTGGAGCACGCGCGTGAGTTCACCGGGGTGCCGCGCGCGTACGGCGGCCAGCGCCTCGGCGAGGGAGTCCGCGTCGTACGGCTCCTCGGCGACCTGGGCGGCGGCCTTCGCGGCGGCCCAGTAGCGCACCGTGACCTTGGGCATCTGATTCCTCAATCGAACGCTCGGCAGAACACAGAGACGGAAGACGGATGGTGCCAGGCTAGCCCGCCGCGGCCGACGCCTCGCTCGCCCAGCCCCCGATCCGGGCGAGCAGGGCGTCCGGCGCCGCGTTCTCGGCGTGGCCCATGCCCGGCTCGATCCACAGTTCCGCGTGGTCACCGGCCGCCTCGGCGAGCATCCGGGGGTGGTCGAGCGGGAAGTAGCCGTCGTGGGTGCCGTGCACGATCAGCAGCGGGGCGGGCGCGATCCGGGAGGCGGCTTCCGTGGGAGAGAGGGGTACGGGGTTCCAGTCGCGGGAGTGGATGCGGGTGCGCAGGCCGTAGCGGCCGACCAGGCGGCCGGCGGGGCGGGTGACCAGCCAGTGCAGGCGGCGCATGGGGGCGGTGCCCCGGTAGTACCAGCGGGCGGGGGCACTGACCGAGACCACCGCGTCCACCGCGCCGGGGGCGAGGGCCGCGTGCCGCAGCACCACCGAGCCGCCCATGGAGAAGCCGACCGTCACCACCCGGCCGTGGCCGAGAGCGCGGGCCCGGTCCACGGCGGCGGCCAGGTCGAGGACCTCCTTGTCGCCGACCGTGGAGTGGCCGCCGGAGCGTCCGTGGCCGCGGAAGGAGAAGGTGACGACGGCGCCGTACTCCCGCAGCACGCCCGCCACCCTTCGGACGTGTGGACGATCCACGTCCCCCGTGAAGCCGTGCGCGACGACGAACACCAGGTCGTGAATGGCGGGCCGGGAGGTGTCCGGAGATGATTCGTATACGGCGGTGCCCGGGTCGTATACGGAATCGATCGGAATTCCGTCGGAGGTGTGCAGAAACGTCCGGATAGGGGTGTGTCTGCTTGTCTCGGAATTCGGACGAACGGTGGAACGTGCCTCGCGACCTGCCGGACCGTTGCTCATGTGGGCTATTCTGCTGGGCAGAGGACTCGGGCAGCGTAGCCCCCGGGTCCTTTTGTGCTTTCGGAAGCGTTGTATACGAAGCGGGAAACCACAGGTGACCGCGGGTGTACGGAGCCTTCGGGATCGCAGAGCTGTTCCGTACCGCACACGTCCTCGCAGGGACCGAGGAGGAACCAGACGTATGAGTTCTCTGCTGCTCCTGACCAACGCCCTCCAGCCGTCGACGGAGGTGCTCCCCGCCCTCGGCCTGCTGCTGCACAACGTGCGCGTGGCACCCGCCGAGGGACCCGCTCTCGTCGACACCCCGGGCGCCGACGTCATCCTGGTCGACGGCCGCCGCGACCTGCCCCAGGTGCGCAGCCTGTGCCAGCTGCTGCGCTCCACCGGCCCCGGCTGTCCGCTGGTCCTCGTCGTCACCGAGGGCGGCCTCGCCGCCGTCACCGCCGACTGGGGCATCGACGACGTGCTCCTCGACACCGCCGGTCCCGCGGAGGTGGAGGCACGGCTGCGGCTCGCGATGGGCCGCCAGCAGCTCGTCAACGACGACTCCCCGATGGAGATCCGCAACGGCGACCTGTCGGTGGACGAGGCGACCTACTCGGCCAAGCTCAAGGGCCGGGTCCTCGACCTCACCTTCAAGGAGTTCGAGCTGCTGAAGTACCTCGCCCAGCACCCGGGCCGGGTCTTCACCCGCGCCCAGCTGCTCCAGGAGGTGTGGGGGTACGACTACTTCGGCGGCACCCGCACCGTGGACGTGCACGTACGGCGGCTGCGCGCCAAGCTCGGGCCCGAGCACGAGTCGCTGATCGGCACCGTCCGCAACGTGGGGTACCGGTTCGTGACCCCGGAGAAGGGCGACCGGTCCGGCGCCGGCGAGGACGCCAAGGCGAAGGCCGGCCGCGCGAAGCCGGGCACCCCGGAAAACACCGGTAACACGGGCAACACGGGCAACACGGACGCGGACCGCGTCCTGGAGGGCACCGAGCTGCACGCGGACGCGTAGCCGCGCGGGCACCGGCCCGGTTCCCGGTCGCCGGACGCCCGTGTCCGAGCGGTGATATCCGAGCGCGATATGCCCTGCCCAGGACGGGTCAATCCGCGTAGACTCCGCGCGTGGCCAAGGTGACTCGGGACGACGTGGCACGGCTGGCGGGGACCTCCACCGCCGTCGTCAGCTACGTCATCAACAACGGACCCCGGCCGGTCGCCCCGGCCACGCGCGAGCGTGTCCTCGCCGCGATCAAGGAACTGGGGTACCGGCCGGACCGGGTCGCCCAGGCGATGGCCTCGCGGCGCACGGACCTGATAGGGCTGATCATCCCGGACGCCCGTCAGCCCTTCTTCGGCGAGATGGCGCACGCGGTCGAGCAGGCCGCCTCCGAGCGCGGAAAAATGGTCCTGGTCGGCAACACCGACTACATCGGGGAACGCGAGGTCCACTATCTGCGCGCGTTCCTCGGGATGCGCGTCTCCGGTCTCATCCTCGTCTCGCACGCCCTGAACGACCTCGCGGCGGCCGAGATCGACGCCTGGGACGCCCGGGTGGTGCTGCTGCACGAGCGGCCCGAGGCCATCGACGACGTCGCCGTGGTGACCGACGACCTCGGCGGCGCCCAGCTCGCCGTCCGCCACCTGCTGGAACACGGCCATCCGTACGTCGCCTGCATGGGCGGCACGGCCGACACCCCGGCCGTCGGCGACCCGGTCTCCGACCACGTCGAGGGCTGGAAGCGGGCCATGGAGGAGGCGGGCCTGCCCACCGAGGGCCGGCTGTTCGAGGCGCCGTACAACCGCTACGACGCCTACCGGGTGGGCCTGGAGATCCTGGCCGGCCCGCAGCGGCCCCCGGCGATCTTCTGCTCCACCGACGACCAGGCGATCGGCCTGCTGCGGGCCGCGCGCGAGCTGCGCATCGACGTACCCGGCGAGCTGGCGGTGGCCGGCTTCGACGACATCAAGGAGGCCGCGCTCGCCGACCCGCCGCTGACCACGGTCGCCTCCGACCGCTCGGCGATGGCCCGCGCGGCGGTCGACCTGGTCCTGGACGACGGGCTGCGCGTCCCCGGCTCCCGGCGCGAGCGGCTGAAGACCTTCCCGTCCCGGCTGCTGGTACGGCAGAGCTGCGGCTGTTCATGAGGGCCGTCCGGCGTTCATGAGGGCCGTCTGAGAGGGTCCCGTAAGCGCCGAGAGGCGTCTTTATATCGGGCAAACACGGTTCTGCCGGGCTTCTCAGGCGACACTCAGGAAGCTCTCATGGTGGCGGGGGACTCTCTTTCCATGACCGAGAGCATCCGCCGCAGCGGCGAGTACGAGGGCGAGTACGAGTACAAGTACGAGCAGGGAAGCCCGCAGGGGCCCCAGGTCTCCTACGGCCACCACACCGCCCACTCGGCTCCCTCCGCTCCCGCTGACCCGGGCCCCGTGCGGCACGAGTGGCCGCCTCCGCCGCCGTACGAGCCGCCGACGGCCACGACGACCGCGTTCGGCGAGCCGGTGGCGGCACCGGGTCCCAGGCGCAAGCGCGCCCGGGGTCCGGTCGGCCTGCTCGCGGCGGTCGCGATCGTCGCGGCGGCGGTCGGCGGCGGCACGGCGTACGCCTTCCAGGAGCTGACCGGCAAGGACACCGTCTCCGCCGCCGGCTCCACCACCAACGTGGTGCCCACCAGCAAGAAGGGCGACGTCGCCGCCATCGCCTCGGCGGTCAGTCCGAGCGTGGTCGAGATCCAGGCCACGCTCAGCAACGGCACCTCCACCGGCTCGGGCGTGATCATCACGTCCGGCGGCGAGATCATCACCAACAACCACGTCGTCACCGGCGCCGACTCCATCAAGGTGCGCACCAACGACGGCAAGAGCTACACCGCCGAGGTCGTCGGCACCGACAGCTCCAAGGACCTCGCGCTGATCAAGCTCAAGGGCGCCTCCGGACTGAAGGCGGCGGCCCTCGGCGACTCCGACAGCGTCCAGGTGGGTGACTCGGTCGTCGCCATCGGCTCCCCCGAGGGGCTGAGCGGCACCGTCACCAGCGGCATCGTCTCCGCGCTCGACCGGGACGTGACCGTGTCGACCGACGAGAACCAGCAGCAGTCCCCGGGCGGCGGCGGTGGCGGTGGCGGCGGTGACGGGCAGTGGCCGTTCCAGTTCGGCGGCCGCGAGTTCAACGGCGACACCGGCTCGTCCACCACCACCTACAAGGCGATCCAGACGGACGCCTCCCTGAATCCCGGCAACTCCGGTGGCGCCCTGATCGACGCCGCCGGCCGGATCATCGGCATCAACTCCGCTATGTACTCGTCGAGTTCGCAGGCGTCCTCGTCCTCGGACGCGGGCAGCGTCGGCCTCGGCTTCGCCATCCCGGTCAACACCGTGAAGTCCGATCTCGCCAAGCTGCGGGCGGGCTCCGGGAACTGACACCGGGAGCTGACATCGAGGGCACAGGAACAGCCATCGCGGGCACAGGAACAGCGCCACCAGCACAGACAGCAAGGAGCAGGTCATGATCACGAAGGTTTCGCACCAGGTCACCGGCCGCGGCCCGGCCGACATCACCCTCGCTCTCTCCGTCTCCGCCCACCTCCACCCGCAGATCCCGGCCCCCCGCGCCCCCGAGAGGGTGCCGAGCCCCGTCCCCGAGATGATGGGCCTGCGCGTCTCCCCCGCCCGCCCGCACCGGCGCCGGGTGCCGCTGAAGCGCCTGAACACCATGCGCACGCTGAGCACCATGGGGGCGTGAGGCGCCGCCCTGCCCGGGCCTCGTCTGTGCCCGCCCCGGCCGCGGAACGTGCGAGGCTGTCAGAGCCCCCGACACACCAACTGACCGCACCGACCGCACCCCGAGGAATCGCGAGCGATGAGCCCCGCCGAAGGCGACCGTGACCCCCAGCGCATCCTGATCGTCGACGACGAGCCCGCCGTCCGGGAGGCCCTCCAACGCTCCCTCGCCTTCGAGGGCTACGACACGGAGGTGGCCGTGGACGGCGCGGACGCCCTGGAGAAGGCCACGGCCTACCGGCCCGACCTGGTCGTCCTGGACATCCAGATGCCCCGCATGGACGGCCTGACGGCGGCCCGCCGCATCCGCGGCGCGGGCGAGACCATCCCGATCCTCATGCTCACCGCCCGGGACACCGTCGGCGACCGGGTGACCGGCCTGGACGCCGGCGCGGACGACTACCTCGTCAAGCCCTTCGAGCTGGACGAGCTGTTCGCCCGCATCCGCGCCCTGCTGCGCCGCAGCTCCTACGCGGTCGACGTGTCGGCCGCGGCCCAGGAGGACGAGGCGCTCACCTTCGCCGACCTGCGCATGGACCTCGCCACCCGGGAGGTCACGCGCAAGGGGCGGCAGGTGGAGCTGACCCGCACCGAGTTCACGCTCCTGGAGATGTTCATGGCGCACCCGCGCCAGGTGCTGACCCGGGAGCAGATCCTGAAGGCGGTGTGGGGCTTCGACTTCGAGCCCTCCTCCAACTCCCTGGACGTGTACGTGATGTACCTGCGCCGCAAGACCGAGGCCGGCGGCGAGCCGCGCCTGGTGCACACCGTGCGGGGCGTCGGGTACGTGCTCCGCCAGGGCGGCGCCGAGTGAGGAGGCTGGTGCGCCGCTACCGGGCGCTGCCGATCCG
Organism: Streptomyces pyxinicus; assembly: GCF_024753135.1. Taxonomy (GTDB): domain Bacteria; phylum Actinomycetota; class Actinomycetes; order Streptomycetales; family Streptomycetaceae; genus Streptomyces; species Streptomyces pyxinicus. The sequence goes on from NZ_JANUGP010000002.1 coordinate 530,231, forward strand.
CGCGCGACTGGCCATGCTGGTCGCGGCGGCGGTGGCGTTCGCGGTGGCGGCGGTCTCGGTGACCTGCTGGTTCATCGTGCAGCAGAAACTGTTCGCGCAGCTGAACAACGACCTCCAGAAGGCGGCGGCACCGCAGCGGGCCCGGGACGTGCAGTCCACGCTCACCTCCTGCCCGCAGGCACCGGTCACCGCCAACGTCGGGGACTCCCGGGTCGGCTACTACTACGTGCAGCTCGTCCGCCAGGACGGCACCGCCTGCGTCTTCTCCAACTCGGCGGGCCGGGTGAAGACCGTCGCGGACGACACCAAGGTGATCAACGCCGTGACCGTCCGCGACGGCCTGCTGCACGCGGACATCGTCATGCGCGACGGCACCGACTCCGAGGGCCGGGCGGTACGGGTGCTGACCCAGCCGCTCACCCTGACCCAGCTCGGCGGAGGCCCGCCCACCCTGTACCCGGACACCGCGCTCCAGGTCGCCATTCCGCTGAAGAGCACCCAGAACACCCTCAAGGACCTGGCGCTGGTGCTGCTGCTCGTCTCCGGCATCGGCGTGGTGGGCGCCGGGGCGGCCGGACTCGCGGTGGCCCGGGCCGGGCTGCGTCCGGTGGACAAACTCACCGACGCCGTGGAGCACGTGGCGCGGACCGAGGACCTGAGCGTCCGCATCCCCGTGACGGACGACAGTGACGACGAGATCGCCCGGCTGTCCCGCTCGTTCAACACCATGACCACCGCGCTCGCCGGCTCCCGCGACCTCCAGAAGCAGCTGATCGCGGACGCCGGGCACGAGTTGCGCACCCCGCTCACCTCGCTGCGCACCAACGTCGACCTGCTCACCCGCAGCGAGGAGACGGGCCGCCCGCTGCCGCCGGCGGACCGCAAGGCGCTGCTGTCCTCGGTGAAGGCCCAGATGACCGAGCTGTCCTCGCTCATCGGGGACCTCCAGGAACTGTCCCGCTCGGAGGGGCAGCGCGGCGAGCGGCTCCAGGTGGTGGCGGTACGGGACATCGCCGAGGCGGCCCTGCGCCGGGCGCGGCTGCGCGGCCCGGAGCTGACCATCACGGCCGACCTGGATCCCTGGTTCACCCGGGCCGAGCCCTCGGCGCTGGAGCGCGCGGTCGTCAACATCCTCGACAACGCGGTGAAGTTCAGCCCCGAGGGCGGGGCGGTCGACGTACGGCTGTCGGGCGGCGTGCTGACCGTCCGCGACCACGGGCCCGGCATCCCCGAGGACGAACTCCCGCACGTCTTCGACCGCTTCTGGCGCTCCCCCAGCGCCCGCGCCCTGCCCGGCTCGGGCCTCGGCCTGTCGATCGTGGCCCGTACGGTCCAGCAGGCGGGCGGCGAGGTCACCCTGGCCCACGCCCCGGGCGGCGGCACGGTGGCGACCGTACGGCTGCCGGGGACCCCGACCCCGCCGCCGGAGCCCCCGGAACCCCCAGAACCCCCGGAATCGGCCGAGACGCCTACCGCACGACCGTGATCCGGTCCGCCGTCGGCGGGGTGATCGGGGACGACGGGGAGGAGTGGGCCGTCAGGTACGTCGCCAGGGCCGTCAGGTCGTCCGAGCCGACCAGCGGGCCGGTGCCCTTGGCGAGGGTCGGGAAGCCGTCGCCGCCGCCGGCGAGGAAGCTGTTCACGGCGACGCGGTAGGTGGCGGCCGGGTCGAGCGGGGCGCCGTTCAGGCGGATGGAGTCGGTGACCACGCGGTCGGCGCCCGACTTGGTCAGGTCCAGGGTGTAGGTGAGGCCGGCCGAGGGCTGGAGGATCTTCGGGGCGGCCTCGTTGGCGCCGCTCACCTGCTCCTTGAGCACCTGGACGAGCTGGGCGCCGGTGAGGTCCGCGAGGTTCACCGTGTTGGCGAAGGGCTGCACCGTGAAGCCCTCGGCGTAGGTGACGACGCCGTCGCCCTCAGCGCCCTTGGCCGCGTACGTCAGCCCGGCCCGCACCCCGCCCGGGTTCATCAGCGCCACGCTGGTCCTCGGGTCCAGCTCCTTGCCGTGGGCGAGCTGCGCGTCGGCGATCAGGTCGCCCATCGGGGACTCGGTGCCGGTGTTGTTCACGTCGCCGGAGACGTAGCCGATGGGGCGGTTGCCGATCGGCGCGGCGAGGGTGTTCCAGCGGCTGATCAGGTCCGTCATGTCGGCGGCCTTGGGCACGTCCCGGGTGACGACCCGGTTCGCGGACTTCACGGCCGTACGCGCGATGTCGCCCGTGCGGCGGTCGTAGGTCAGCGTGGTGTCGGTGTAGAGGCGGCCGAAGGAGGCGGCCGAGGTGACCATGCGGGAGCGGCCGGAGGGGTCCGGGATGTCGCAGACGTACGCGTTGTGGGTGTGGCCGGTGACCAGGGCGTCCACCGCCGGGGTCACGTTCTTCGCGATGTCCACGATCGGGCCGGAGATGCCGGAGCCGGGGCCCGCCGCGTCGCAGTCGTAGTTGTAGGACCCGGAGGCCGGGTAGCCGCCCTCGTGGATCAGGGCCACGATGGACCGCACGCCCTGGCGCTGGAGCACCTTGGCGTACTTGTTGATCGTCTCCACCTCGTCCTTGAAGGACAGGCCCTTGACGCCGTCGGCGGAGACGATGCCCGGGGTGCCCTCCAGGGTGACGCCGATGAAACCGACCTTGACGTCCTTCTTCTTCCAGACCCAGTACGGCTTGAGGATCGGCTTCCTGGTCTTCTCGTCGAGGACGTTCGCCGCCAGGTACGGGAAGTTCGCGCCCTTGAACTTCTTGTCCGTGTAGCAGCCGTCGGTCGGGTGGCAGCCGCCGTTCTGGAGGCGGGCCAGTTCCCTGGCGCCCTCGTCGAACTCGTGGTTGCCGACCGAGGTGACGTCCAGCTTCAGCTTGTTGAGCGCCTCGATGGTGGGCTCGTCGTGGAACAGGCCCGACAGCAGCGGGGAGGCGCCGACCATGTCGCCGCCGGCCGCCGTGATGGAGTAGGGGTGCCCCTTACGGGCCTGGCGCAGATGCGTGGCGAGGTACTCGGCGCCGCCCGCGTCGACGGTCTTCGTGGCGCCGTCCGGCTGGAGTTCGGTGACCCGGCCGGAGGAGCCCGACGGCGGCTCCAGGTTGCCGTGCAGGTCGTTGAAGGACAGCAACTGGACGTCCTGGTAGCGGCCGGGACGCGGGTGGTGCCCGTGCCCGCCCTTCCCGGTGTGCGCCTGGGCGGGCAGCGCGGCCGTCAGCGCGGCGGCGGTGGCGAGGGCGGCGCCGGTGGCGAGGACGGCGTAGGCACGTCGTCCGGTACGTCGTCCGGTACGCCGGGGTACGGCTGGCATGGGGACCCCCCTGTGGGTCTGCTCTGGGTGTGCTCTGGGTCTGCTGTGGGCCGGTGATGAGTGGACCGGCAGGGCAGCCTAGGGTCAACGCGCGTAGCGCGACAGGGGGTTCATGGTTACATCCTGGTTTCCCTTTGCCGATCTCTTTACCGACTCCCTTTGCCGATTCCCTCTGCCGAGCGGACGCGGGCCGTCCCCGTCACCCACCGTTTCGGGACTTCACCCGAGCGCCCCCGTACCCTCGTACGCATGAGCAGCGACGACACCGCCCGGGCCTTCTCCGCCCGCTCCATCGACACCCGCTCCGCGCTCACCCCCGAGCAGGCCGAGGCCGTGCTCGGACTGCTCGCCGAGGCCGCCGAGGCCGACGGGCAGCAGCCGGTGTCCGAGCAGGGCCGGCTGCATCTGCGCGGGGGTGCCCGGGAGGGCGTCTCGCATCTGCTGCTGACCGTCGAGGACGAACTCGTCGGGTACGCGCAGCTGGAGGACACCGACCCGGTGGAGGCACCGGCCGCCGAACTGGTCGTCCGCCCCTCGCACCGCGGTCGCGGACACGGCCGGGCGCTCGGCGCGGCCCTGCTCGCCGCCTCCGGCAAGCGGCTGCGGGTCTGGGCGCACGGCGGCCACTCCGCCGCCCGGCACCTGGCCCAGGTGCTCGGCCTCACCCTCTTCCGCGAACTGCGCCAGATGCGCCGCTCGTTGACCGATCTGGAGCTGCCCGACCCGGTGCTGCCCGAGGGCGTGACGGTCCGCGCCTTCGTCCCCGGCAAGGACGACACGGCCTGGCTCGCGGTCAACGCCGCCGCCTTCGCCCACCACCCCGAGCAGGGCGGCCTGACCCCACGCGACCTGGACGCCCGCGAGGCGGAGCCCTGGTTCGACCCGGCCGGCTTCTTCCTCGCCGAACGCCGCGGCGAGATCATCGGCTTCCACTGGACGAAGGTCCACGCCGAGGAGGGCCTCGGCGAGGTCTACGTCGTCGGCGTCCGCCCCGGCGACCAGGGCGGCGGCCTCGGCAAGTCCCTCACCACGATCGGCCTGCGCCACCTGTCCCGCCAGGGCCTGCCGACGGCGATGCTCTACGTCGACGCGGACAACACGGCGGCGGTGTCGGTGTACGAGCGGCTGGGGTTCGGGGTGTACGAGACGGACCTGATGTACCGGACGGAGACGTGACGGGGCTCCCCCTCACGTGACGGGGCAGCCCCTCACGTAAGGGGGTCCCCGCTCATGGGGCTCGGCCTCAGCGGTCCCGCCGCCAGGCCGCCAGGGCGATGCCGATCACCACCAGCACCGCCACCATGACGGCGAACCACGTCGGCATCAAATCGAGCCCCTTGTAGGCGACGAACGGCGACTCGGGCATCGGTCCTCCTCGGGTGGGGGCCCTCTCCGCATGCCCGCCGGCAGCCCACTTCACCGGTCTCCGGTTGACTTTCCGGCCCCCCTTGCACCACCCTTTCACTACTCAATTAGTGAAAGGGTGGTTACCTCAGTGGTCGAGTACCGCATCGACCGGCACAGCGGCGTGGCCACCTATGTGCAGATCGTCCAGCAGACCAAGCAGGCCCTGCGCATGGGGCTGCTGATGCCGGGAGACCGGCTGCCCACGGCACGCGAGGTCGTGGAGGCCACCGCCATCAATCCCAACACCGTGCTGAAGGCCTACCGCGAGCTGGAGCGGGAGGGGCTGGTGGAGGCGCGGCGCGGGCTCGGCACCTTCGTCCGCCGTGGCCTGGGCGCCACCCCCGCCGACTCCCCGCTGCGCACCGAGCTGGAGGAGTGGGCGCGCCGGGCCCGCGCCGCCGGCCTGGAGCGGGACGACGTGGCCGCGCTCTTCACCGCCGTACTCGACAAGCACTTCCAAGGAGACCCGTCATGAGCAGCGACACGGCGTTGAGGGCCGAGGCTCTGGGGAAACGGTTCGGCCGACGCGGCCGGGCGCTGCGCGACTGCTCGTTCCGGCTGCCCGCCGGACGCGTCTGCGCGGTCGTCGGCCCCAACGGCGCCGGCAAGTCCACCCTGCTGACCCTGGCCGCCGGACTCGCGGCCCCCACCGAGGGCACCCTGAGCGTCCTCGGCACCACCCCCGCGGCGGCCCGCCCGCGCGTCGGCTACCTGGCCCAGGACAAGCCGCTGTACCCGCAGCTCACCATCGCCGAGACGCTGCGCATGGGCGCCGACCTCAACCCCGGGCGCTGGGACGCGGCCGCGGCCGAGGAGGTCGTCGCCGCCGGCGACCTGGACCCCGGCTCCCGGGTCCGCACCCTGTCCGGCGGCCAGCACACCCGCGTCGCGCTCGCCCTGGCCCTCGGCAAGCGGCCCGAACTGCTGCTGCTGGACGAGCCGATGGCCGACCTCGACCCCCTCGCCCGGCACCAGCTGATGGGCACGCTGATGGCCGAGGCCGCGCAGCACGGCACCACGATCGTGATGTCCTCCCATGTCGTCGCCGAACTGGAGGACTCCTGCGACCACCTGCTGCTGGTCGGCGACGGCCGGATCCGGCTGTCCGGCGACATAGACGAGCTGCTCGCCGCCCACCTGCGGGTGACCGCCCCCGAGTCCGCCGCCCTCGCCCCGCACACCGTGGTCGACTCCCGGGTCACCGGCCGCCAGCTCAGCGCCCTCATCCGCCCCGCCGGACCCGTCCCGGACGCCTGGCGCACCTCGGCGCCCTCCCTGGAGGAGCTGGTCCTCGCCCACCTGCGCAACCCCGGCGCGCCCAGCCTCGTCGAGGAGAGTGCCGCATGACCACCGCATCCACCGGAAACCGCCCGCGCACCGTCCGCTGGCTGCTGCGCCTGCACCGGCCCGCGCTGTACGGCTGGGCGGCCCTGGTGGTCGTACTGGCCGGCGTCCTGCTCGCCGTGCGCGGCCCGCTCACCGACGCGGCGGCCGAGGGCTGGCGCCAGTACAACGCCTGCCAGGGCGAGGACACGGCCTGCTCCTACGACCAGGACGCGATCCTGCGCTACAAGGACTGGTCCGGCTACGCCACCTTCGCCGTCACCGCGCTGCCCTTCCTGGTGGCCGGCTGGGCGGGCGGCGCGCTGACCGGCCGCGAGCTGGAGACCGGCACCGCCTGGCTGGGCTGGACCCAGAGCACCTCGCCCGCCCGCTGGCTCGCCGTCCGCCTGGCCGTGCCGGCCGCCGTCGTCACCGCCGGGGCGGCCGTGACGGTGTGGCTGCACCACCTGGCCTGGAGCGCGGGGCAGGGCCGGGTCGACACCGCCAAGGAGTGGTACGACCGGTTCGTGTTCCACGCCAACGGGCCCAGCACCGTCGCCCTGGCCCTCGCCGGGCTCGCCGCCGGCGCCCTGTGCGGACTGCTGCTGCGCCGCACCCTGCCCGCCCTGCTGCTCGGCGTCGTGGTCACGGCGGTCGTCCGGCTCGCCGCCGAGTTCGCGCTGCCGCACCTGTGGCCGGCGGTCACCCGGCTCGCCGGGACCGACCAGGTGGCCAACGGTTCCGGCATCACCGTGGACGAGGGGTACGTGACCCGGAGCGGCGCCCATGTGCCGCTCTCCCACTGCGCCTGGGACCGGCCCTGCGCCGACGTCGTCGCCCGCTTCCACACCTACCAGCCGCGGTCCCACTACTGGCCCCTGCAGCTCACCACCAGCGCCCTGATCCTCGCGGTCGCCGCCCTGCTGGTCGCGGCCTGCTTCCTCGTCCTGCGCCGCCGGACCGGTGCCACGCACACCGCCCAGGCCCCGGCCGTTCCCACCGGAGCCGCCGTATGACCACCCTCGCCCCCGTCCGCCGCCCGGCCGTCCGGCGGACGGTGCTGCGGCTGCACCGGCCCGCGCTGCTGGTGTGGAGCGTGTCCCTGCTCGCCGCCCTCGCCGAGCTGCTCTGCCTCCAGCTGTCGGCCGTACCCCGGGACCGGGCCTGCCGACAGGCGGGCCACGTGTGCTCGTACACCCTGTTCGACGACCCGAACCTCGTCATGAACGTCCTCGGCGAGGTCCTCACCTACGCCCCCTGCGCGGTCGCCGCCTGGGCGGCCGGGGCGCTGATCGGCCACGAGCTGGAGTCCGGCACCGCCCGCCTGGTCTGGACCCAGGCCGCCACCCCGGCCCGCTGGCTCGCCGCCAAGCTCACGCTCGCCGCCCTGCCCCTGGCCGTGGGCGGTGCGCTGCTCGCCTGGCTCTACGACCGGGTCTGGACCGGGAGCCGGGACGTGCTGGTCACCAACTGGATCTGGGACCGCGTCTTCGTGCCGCGCGGCCCGCTGCTGCCCGCGCTGCTGCTGCTCGGGCTGGCCGTCGGGGTGCTGGCCGGGCTGGCCCTGCGCCGCACCCTGCCCGCGCTCGCCGCGTCCGTCGGTGCCATGCTGCTGGTGCGGATGAACCTGCGCGAGCTGTGGCAGCCGCTGCGCGGCACCCTGTCCGGATTCCGGCACCTGCACCTGACGGCCACCGGCATCGTCCTCGCCCTCACCGCGCTCACCGTCGCCGCCGCGTTCGCGGTGCTGCGCCGGGCCACCGCCTGAGCAGATCACGGTGACGGGTTCCCGTACCGGCACGGTGCCCGGCCGGTACGGGAACCGGACCGGCCGGTACCGGAACCGGACCGCGTACCCCCGGGAGCCGCCCCCCGCTATCCCGCACGTCATGTCGCCGTAACCATCGATTCAGACGGGCTTGCGAGGCTCGGCCAATGCAGCCCGCCGTGCCAGAGCCTTCGCCGCCGCCCGAGGGGCCCCCGGGAGACGGGGCCGTCACGCTCCCGCCCGCACGTTCCGACGCGCCTGTCACGCCCCTGGCGCGGAAGAATGGGTTCATGAGTCAGCCAGACGCCCAGGCAGAGGTCCAGCACGTCCAGCCCTCCGTGGGCTCCATCGCCGCCCACCGCCAGAACGCGGTGTCCGCGGCGGTCTCCGACCTCGAACCCGATCTCGACGCGGACCTCGACGCGTACGAGGAGTCGCACGCCGGCGGTGTGCCGCTCCCGAAGGGCCGCTTCCTCGACCGGGAACGCAGCTGGCTCGCGTTCAACGAGCGCGTTCTCGAACTGGCCGAGGACCCGAACACCCCCCTGCTGGAGCGCGCCAACTTCCTGGCGATCTTCGCGAGCAACCTGGACGAGTTCTTCATGGTCCGGGTCGCCGGCCTGAAGCGCCGCATCGCCACCGGGGTCGCCACCCGCTCCGCCTCCGGCCTCCAGCCGCGCGAGGTGCTGGAGATGATCTGGGCCCGCTCCCGCGAGCTGATGGCCCGGCACGCCGCCTGCTACCACGAGGACGTCGCCCCCGCACTCGCGGACGAGGGCATCCACCTGGTCCGCTGGAACGAGCTGACCGAGAAGGAGCAGGCCCGCCTCTTCACGCTCTTCCGGCACCAGATCTTCCCGGTCCTCACCCCGCTGGCCGTGGACCCCGCGCACCCCTTCCCGTACATCTCCGGCCTCTCCCTGAACCTGGCCGTCGTCGTGCGCAACCCGGTCAGCGGCCACAAGCACTTCGCGCGCGTGAAGGTGCCGCCGCTGCTCTCCCGGTTCCTGGAGGCCTCCGCCGGCCGGTACGTCCCGCTGGAGGACGTCATCGCCGCGCACCTGGAGGAGCTGTTCCCGGGCATGGAGGTGCTCGGGCACCACGCCTTCCGGCTGACCCGCAACGAGGACCTGGAGGTCGAGGAGGACGACGCGGAGAACCTGCTCCAGGCCCTGGAGAAGGAACTCATGCGGCGCCGCTTCGGGCCGCCGGTGCGCCTGGAGGTCGAGGAGTCCATCGACCGCGAGGTGCTGGACCTGCTGGTGCGCGAGCTGAAGATCTCCGAGGCCGAGGTGTACCCGCTGCCCGGCCCGCTCGACCTCACCGGCCTGTTCCGCGTCCACTCGCTGGACCGGCCCGAGCTGAAGTACCCGAAGTTCATCGCCGGCACCCACCGCGACCTGGCCGAGGTCGAGTCCGCCTCCCCGCCCGACATCTTCGCCGCCCTGCGCGCCCGGGACGTCCTGCTGCACCACCCGTACGACAGCTTCTCCACCTCCGTGCAGGCCTTCCTGGAGCAGGCCGCGGCCGACCCGGACGTCCTCGCGATCAAGCAGACCCTGTACCGCACCTCCGGCGACTCCCCGATAGTCGACGCGCTCATCGACGCCGCCGAGTCCGGCAAGCAGGTGCTGGTCCTGGTCGAGATCAAGGCCCGCTTCGACGAGCACGCCAACATCAAGTGGGCGCGCAAGCTGGAGGAGTCCGGCTGTCACGTGGTGTACGGCCTGGTGGGCCTGAAGACGCACTGCAAGCTGTCCCTGGTGGTCCGCCAGGAGGGCGAGACGCTACGGCGCTACAGCCACGTCGGCACCGGCAACTACCACCCGAAGACGGCCCGGCTGTACGAGGACCTGGGGCTGCTCACCGCCGACCCGCAGGTCGGCGCGGACCTCTCCGACCTGTTCAACCGCCTGTCCGGCTACTCCCGCCGGGAGACCTACCGCCGGCTGCTGGTCGCCCCCAAGTCGCTGCGGGACGGCCTGATAGCGCGGATCACCAAGGAGATACAGCACCACCGGGCGGGCCGCCCGGCGTTCGTCCGTATCAAGGTCAACTCGATGGTGGACGAGGCCGTCATCGACGCCCTCTACCGGGCGGCCCAGGCGGGCGTGCCGGTCGACGTGTGGGTGCGCGGCATCTGCGCCATCCGGCCGGGCGTCCCCGGCCTGTCGGACAACGTGCGGGTCCGCTCGGTGCTCGGCCGCTTCCTCGAACACTCCCGGGTGTTCGCCTTCGGCAACGGCGGCGAGCCCGAGGTGTGGATCGGCAGCGCCGACATGATGCACCGCAACCTCGACCGCCGGATCGAGGCCCTGGTCCGCGTCGTGGACCCGGGCCACCGGGCGGCCCTCAACCGGCTGCTGGACACCGGCATGGCCGACAGCACCGCGTCCTGGCACCTCGGCCCGGACGGCGAGTGGACCCGGCACTCGACCGACGCGGACGGCCAACCCCTGCGCAACGTCCAGGAGATGCTCATTGACGCCCGGAGGCGCCGGCGTGGCACAGCGACACCTTGACCCGACGGACCCGACGGCCGGCGCGGTGACCGGGGACGCCCTCGCGGCCTACCTGCGCGCCCAGGCCACCGAGTTCCTCCGCGCCCTGCGCCTGCACCGGGAGACCGGCGGCGGAGCGGCCAGTGGCGCGGAGGGGTCCGTCGACGCGGCCCGCGCCCTGCGCCGCTCGGCCCGCCGCGTCAGCGGCAGCCTGCACACCTTCCGGCCCCTCCTCGACCCCGCCTGGTCCGAGGAGATCCGTCCCGAACTGGCCTGGCTGTCCGGGACATTGGGCCTGGAGCACGCCTACGAGGCACGGCTGGAGCGGCTGCTGCTGGCCCTGCACCGGCTCTCGGGCACGGCGCTGTTCCCGGCACAGGCGGCACAGGCGGAGGCCGATGGGGCACCCCGAGCGGCTACGGCGGCCACGGAGAACGGCGGTGGTCCGGCCCGGACGGCGGTTCCGGAGCGCGGCAACCTCACCGTCGGCGCGGCGAAGGCGGGCGCGCTGCTGGAGCGGCAGCTCACCCTCGCCCGCACCCGGGCCCACTCCACGGCGCTCCAGGCGCTCGGCTCCGCCCGCTTCCACGCCGTGGCCGACAAGGTCGCCGTACTGGCCAGCGAGGTCCCGCTCACTCCGGCCGCCCCCGGCACCGGCCTGCGCCCCCTCGCCGCCGCCGCGGAGGAACGGCTCACGGACGCCGTCACCGCCCTCCCGCTGCTGACCGCCGGGCACCCCTACAACGCGGAGGCCCTCGTGCACGGCCTGTCCGCCGACCCGTCCCCGCACCCCCAGGACGGCCCCTGGCACCAGGTCCGGCTGCTGCTGCGCCTGCACCGCTACGCCCGCGAGGTGCTGAACGGCGGCGACGCGCCCGCCGACGGCCGGCTCCTCGCGGCCGGCCGGGCCCTGAACCGGCACCGGGACGCCTCGGAGGCCGCCGGCGCGGCGGCGCAGGCGGCTCGCACCCCCCGGATCGCGCCCGCGACGGCGTACGCCCTCGGCGTCCTGCACGCCGACCAGCGGCACGAGGTGGAGGCGGCCCGGTTCGCCTTCCAGCAGGCCTGGCAGCTCCAGACCGTCGACGCGCCCTGACATCCCCACTGGAGGCGGTGTGAACGACTTCCTGGTCCGGGCGGCGGGCTGCGTCCTGTGGCGCCGCTCGCCGGTCACCGGCACGCTGGAGATCTGCCTGGTCCACCGGCCCAGGTACGACGACTGGTCGCATCCCAAGGGCAAGTTGAAGCGGGACGAGGACGCGCTCGCCGGCGCCCTGCGCGAGGTCGCGGAGGAGACCGGGCACAGCGCCGCGCCCGGCGCCGAGCTGCCAACTCTGCGCTATCTGGCCAACGGCCGCCCCAAGCAGGTGCGTTACTGGGCGGCCGAGGCGATATCCGGCCACTTCACGCCCAACGACGAGGTGGACCGCGTGCTGTGGCTCTCCCCCGACGCGGCCCGCGCACGGCTCACCGAGCCCCGCGACCGGGACCTGGTGGACGCCTTCCTGCGGCCGGCCACCGGGCACCGCGCGCTTCCCCAGGACACGATCTAGGGAGCCGCCAGGTGCCCCTCCGCGTCCGTCCGGGCCTGGCTGCGGGCCCGGCGGGCCGGTCCGCGCCAGCCGCAGCTGCATCTCGCCACGCAGAAGCGGCCCTGTTCGTCCGTGCTGGTGAGGTGCCGCTGCCCGGGGCCGCCGGACTCGCGCCCCTCCTGCCGTGCCGCGCTGACTGCCACGCGGACAACGGTACCCAGGCCCCGGGCGAAGGGGCTTACGGCCCCCGGGCGAAGGGTGCCCGCGGCCCTGCCCCCGCTTTCCCGGCGGCGCGTGACGAGGCCCCCTACCCCTCGTTAACCGATCGACAGGGGGCCCGTGACGGACGTACCGGCTGGGGGTAGGCAGGCGATGGAGCGGCGGCAGCACAGACGCGCGGGCAGGACGGTCGTCGCGGTGGGCATCATGCTCGGCCTCGGCGCGGGTGCCTCGGGCTGTTCCGGGAGCAGAGCCGCCGCCGAGGACGTCAAGGGCGCGGGCGATCCGGTCGCCACCCTGCACCGGGCCGCCGACACCCTGCGCGGCGCGGGCAGTTCCCGGGCCACCACCTCGATGGAGATGGCCACCGGCGGCACCCGGGTCACCATCCGCGGCAGGGGTGGCTACGACTACCGGCACCGCCTCGGCCGGCTCACCGTCGTCCTGCCCGAGGACCCGGCCGGCAGCCCCGGGCACCGGCCCATCACCGAACTGCTCGCCCCGGGCGCCCTGTACATGAAGAACCGGGGCGCGGGCGTGCCCGCCGACAAGTGGGTCCGGGTGGAGACCGCCGCGCTGTCGGACGGCAACCTGGTCACCGGCGGCGCGACCGACCCGTACACGGCGGCCGAGGTGCTGCGCGGCACCCGCAGCGCCGCCTACGTCGGCCGGACCGAGGTCGGCGGCACGCCGGTGCGGCACTACCGGGGCACCGCCGACCTGGAGCGGGCGGCCCGCTACGCCTCGGCCGACGACCGGGCGTCCCTCGCGGCAGCGGCGAAAGGGTTCGCCACGACCGAGGTGCCGTTCGACGTCTACCTGGACGACCAGGGCCGCATCCGCAAGCTCAGACAGCGCTTCAGCTTCGTCAACGGCCGCCAGAAGACACCCGTGGCGGTCGCCTCGACCACCCTGCTCTACGGCTTCGGCGCCGCCGTGGACGCGGTGCTGCCGCGCCCGGCGGACATCTACGCGGGCCGGATCGCCGAGAACCAGCCACCGGGGTAGCCGGCGCGTACTAGTCCGCCGCGCCCGGCCCGGACTAGCCCGTACGTGCCATGCGCGGCGCGGGGAACCCTGCCTACTCTAGGAAGTCGTGTCGGCGGGGAAGGGGTGAGGCAGGTGGCTCCGGTCTGCGGTACGGCGGTTCAGGACCACGTGGCCCTCGCCGAGATCGAGCTGTGCGGAGAGCTGATCATCGCCGCCTCGGCGGCCGAGGAGCGGCTCAGCCTGGAGAGCATCGACCAGGTGCTGCGGGTGACCGAGGAACGGCGGAAGACGGCCGCCGCGCCCCGCTGACCAGCTGATCAGGTGCGCAGCAGGCGGCCGATCGCCTTCGTCGCCTCGTCCACCTTCGCGTCGATCTCGTCCCCGCCCTTGACGGCCGCGTCCGCGACGCAGTGCCGCAGGTGCTCCTCCAGCAGCTGGAGCGCGAAGGACTGGAGCGCCTTGGTGGAGGCGGAGACCTGCGTGAGTATGTCGATGCAGTACGTGTCCTCGTCGACCATGCGCTGCAGGCCGCGGATCTGCCCCTCGATCCGGCGCAGCCGCTTGAGGTGCTCGGCCTTCTGCTTGTGGTAGCCGTGCGTGGCGCCGGCCTCGGTCGTCGTCATCGCGGGCCTCCGTAACGGAAAGACGTGTCAGCACGAGCGGGAGATGTGCGCGCCCGGGATATACATACCCCTACAGGGTATATGGTAGCGAACTTCGCGGGGTAGAGGGCCCTTGGTACGCCCCCGTCATGATCACTCTGCTCGATGGGCGACACTGGGGGACGGCCCGATAGCCGTGGCCGGATGATGCGCCTAGCATCAGCCTGACCGAAACCGAAGCACCCCGAGGACCCCACGTGCGCTTTCGTCTGACCCCCAGGGAGACGAGCTTCTACGACATGTTCGCCGCCTCCGCGGACAACATCGTCACCGGCTCGAAGCTCCTGATGGAACTGCTCGGGGCGGACTCCTCCGCCCGGGCCGAGATCGCGGAGCGCATGCGGGCAGCGGAACACGCAGGTGACGACGCCACGCATGCGATCTTCCACCAGCTGAACTCCTCGTTCATCACGCCGTTCGACCGCGAGGACATCTACGCCCTCGCCGGCTCCCTCGACGACATCATGGACTTCATGGAGGAGGCCGTCGACCTGGTCGTCCTCTACAACGTCGAGGAGCTTCCCAAGGGCGTCGAGCAGCAGATCGAGGTGCTGGCGCGGGCGGCCGAGCTGACGGCCGAGGCCATGCCGAACCTGCGCACCATGGACAACCTCACCGAGTACTGGATCGAGGTCAACCGGCTGGAGAACCAGGCCGACCAGATCCACCGCAAGCTGCTGGCGCACCTCTTCAACGGCAAGTACGACGCGATCGAGGTGCTGAAGCTGAAGCAGATCGTGGACGTGCTGGAAGAGGCGGCGGACGCGTTCGAGCACGTGGCGAACACGGTGGAGACCATCGCCGTCAAGGAGTCCTGAGGCGTCGATGGACACCTTCGCTCTGATCGTGACCGTCGCGGTCGCGCTCTTCTTCACGTACACGAACGGCTTCCACGACTCCGCGAACGCGATCGCGACCTCGGTCTCGACGCGGGCGCTGACCCCGCGCGCGGCGCTCGCCATGGCGGCCGTGATGAACCTCGCCGGTGCCTTCCTGGGCTCCGGGGTCGCCAAGACCGTCAGCGAGGGGCTGATCGAGACGCCGCACGGCTCGCGCGGCATGGGCATCCTCTTCGCGGCGCTGGTCGGCGCGATCGTCTGGAACCTGGTCACCTGGTACTTCGGGCTGCCCTCGTCCTCCTCCCACGCGCTGTTCGGCGGCATGGTCGGGGCGGCGCTGGCGGGCGGCATCGACGTGCTGTGGGACGGCGTCCTCGACAAGATCGTCATCCCGATGTTCCTGTCGCCGTTCGTCGGCCTCGTCGTCGGCTACCTGGTCATGACGGCGATCATGTGGCTGTTCCGGCGCTCCAACCCGCACAAGGCCAAGCGGGGGTTCCGGATCGCGCAGACCGTCTCGGCGGCGGCGATGGCGCTGGGGCACGGTCTCCAGGACGCCCAGAAGACGATGGGTGTCGTGGTCCTGGCACTGGTGATTTCCGGCCACGAGACCTTCGGCGACCCGATCCCCGTGTGGGTCAAGATCGTCTGCGCGGTGATGCTGTCGCTGGGTACGTACGCCGGTGGCTGGCGGATCATGCGGACGCTGGGCCGGAAGATCATCGAGCTGGATCCGCCGCAGGGGTTCGCGGCGGAGGCCACCGGTGCGTCGATCATGTTCACCACCGCGTTCATCTTCAAGGCGCCCATCTCCACGACGCATGTCATCACCTCGGCGATCATGGGCGTCGGCGCGACCAAGCGCGTCAACGCCGTGCGCTGGGGCGTGGCCAAGAACATCGTCCTGGGCTGGTTCATCACCATGCCGGCAGCGGCCCTGGTATCAGCGGCAGCCTTCGGCCTCCTGAACCTGACGGTCCTGTAGCCCTACCATTCCGCCCACCCCGCGCCCCAAAGGGGCGCGGGGAACTGCGCGAGGAACCACAGCGCACCCGCACACGGCGGCAAACGGACACCCACCCCCACGGAAGCCGCCCCCTCACCGGCACGCGGCACGCGGAGGGAAAGACACAGGCCCGCCCCCGAACCACAGGGGCGGGCCCTTTTGTGTCCTCGCGGTGGCACCGCCATGCAGCACCGCGAGGGGTCCGACGAGTCGTCCGGCCGAGGTCTAGCCGAAGCGGCCCGAGATGTAGTCCTCCGTGGCCTGGACCGACGGGTTGGAGAAGATGCGCTCGGTGTCGTCGATCTCAATCAGGCGCCCGGGCTGCCCGACCGCGGCCAGGTTGAAGAACGCCGTACGGTCCGAGACCCGCGCCGCCTGCTGCATGTTGTGCGTCACGATGACGATCGTGAACCGCTCTTTCAGCTCACCGATCAGGTCCTCGATGGCGAGCGTGGAGATCGGGTCGAGCGCCGAGCACGGCTCGTCCATCAGCAGCACCTTCGGCTCCACCGCGATCGCCCGCGCGATGCACAGCCGCTGCTGCTGGCCGCCCGACAGACCGGAGCCCGGCTTGTTGAGACGGTCCTTGACCTCGTTCCAGAGGTTCGCGCCCTTGAGCGACTTCTCGACGACGTCGTTCAGCTCGGACTTCTTGTAGTTGCCGTTCAGCCGCAGCCCCGCCGCCACGTTGTCGAAGATCGACATGGTCGGGAACGGGTTCGGCCGCTGGAACACCATGCCCACCTCACGGCGGACCGCCACCGGGTCGATCCCGGTGCCGTACAGGTCCTCGTCGTCCAGCAGCACCTTGCCCTCGACCCGCCCGCCGGGCGTGACCTCGTGCATCCGGTTCAGGGTCCGCAGGAACGTCGACTTGCCGCAGCCGGACGGGCCGATGAACGCCGTCACCGAGCGCGGCTCGACCGTCATCGAGATGTCCTCGATCGCCTTGTGGGAGCCGTAGTAGGCGGTGAGCCCACTCACGTCGATTCGCTTGGCCATTACTTCTTCACATCCAAACAGTCGGTCGCTGCAAGGCCGCGTCAGCGACCGGTCTTCGGGGCCTTCCAGCGGGCGATGCCACGGGCCACCAGGTTCAGGATCATCACGAAGGCGATCAGCGTGAGGGACGCCGCCCACGCGCGGTCGTACGCCGCACCGGAGCCCGCGCTGTTGGCGAACTGCTGGTAGATGTACAGCGGCAGCGACGCCTGCGCGCCCTCGAAGGGGTTGTTGTTGATGAACGGGTTGCCGAACACCAGCAGCAGTACGGGCGCGGTCTCACCGGCGATACGGGCCACCGCCAGCATCACACCGGTGGTGATGCCGCCGATGGAGGTCGGCAGGACCACCTTCAGGATGGTGCGCCACTTCGGCACGCCGAGCGCCAGCGACGCCTCGCGCAGCTCGTTCGGGACGAGCTTGAGCATCTCCTCGGTGGAGCGGACCACGACCGGCATCATCAGGATGGCCAGGGCCAGCGAGCCGGCGAAGCCGAACGGCTCCATCTTGAAGATCAGCATCAGGCTGAGGATGAACAGACCCGCGACGATCGAGGGGATGCCCGTCATCACGTCGACGAAGAAGGTGACGGCCTTGGCGAGCCGGCCCCGGCCGTACTCGACCAGGTAGATCGCGGTGAGCACGCCGATCGGGGCGCCGATGACGGTGGCGAGGCCGACCTGCTCCAGGCTGCCGATGATCGCGTGGTAGATGCCGCCGCCGGGCTCGGTGTCGGCGACCACGCCCATCGAGTGGGTCAGGAAGTAGAGGTCGAGGACCTTCACCCCGCGGGCGACGGTCACCCAGATCAGGGAGACCAGCGGCACCACGGCGACCACGAAGGCCACCCAGACGAAGCTGGTGGCGACCCGGTCCCGGGCCTGCCGGCGACCCTCGACGCGCGCGGCGATGCCGTACGTGCCGAGCACGAACAGGAGCCCGGCGATCAGGGCCCACTGGATGCTGCTGTGCAGCCCGGCGGCGGCGCTGATGCCGATGCCCAGGGCGATGGAGCCGGCGGCGATCGCCCACGGCGTCCATGTGGGCAGGCTGGCGCCGCGCAGGCTGCTCGCGCGCTTGTCGGTGACGGCTGCGGTGCTCATGCGTTGGCCCCCGAGTACTCCGAGCGGCGGGCGATGATCACGCGGGCCGCGCCGTTGACCACCAGGGTGATGACGAACAGCACCAGACCGGAGGCGATCAGCGCGTCCCGGCCGAACTCGTTCGCCTCGCTGAACTTGCTGGCGATGTTCTGGGCGAAGGTGCCGCCGCCCGGGTCGAGCAGGCTGGCCTGGATGTCGAAGGACGGGGAGAGCACGGTGGCCACGGCCATCGTCTCGCCGAGCGCGCGGCCGAGGCCGAGCATCGACGCGGAGATCACGCCGGAGCGGCCGAAGGGCAGCACGGACATGCGGATGACCTCCCAGCGCGTGGCGCCGAGGGCCAGGGCCGCCTCCTCGTGCATCTGCGGGACCTGCCGGAAGACCTCGCGGCTCACGTTGGTGATGATCGGCAGGATCATGATCGAGAGCAGGATGCCGACGGTGAGCATGGAGCGCGGAGCGCCCTCCTGCCAGGAGAAGACGCCGGTCCAGCCGAAGAAGTCGTTGAGCCAGCCGTACAGGCCGTTCATGTGCGGGACGAGGACCAGGGCGCCCCACAGGCCGTACACGATGGACGGCACCGCGGCGAGCAGGTCGATCACGTAGGCGACCGGGCCGGACATCCGGCGGGGCGCGTAGTGCGTGATGAACAGCGCGATGGCGACCGCGACCGGGACCGCGATGGCCATGGCGATGACCGAGGAGACGATCGTGCCGAAGGCCAGCACCGCGATGCCGAAGGTCGGCGGCAGGACGTTGGTGTTCCACTCGAAGGTGGTGAGGAAGCTGCCGTGGTCCTTGCCGATGGCGAGGGCGGCGCGGTAGGTGAGGAAGACCGCGATCGCGGCCATGATCACCAGCAGCAGGATGCCCGAGCCCCGGGACAGGCCGAGGAAGATGCGGTCGCCGGGGCGGGTCGCGCCGCGGGCGGTGCGCTTGCCCTCGGCCGTGGTGGGCCGGGACGGTGTGGGCGGTGGTGCGTCTGTGGTCGTCGATATGTCCATCGGGTTCTCCGGTCTGCGGAACCGGACGGCCCGATGGGGGCCCGGCTCCTGGCGGCGGTGCACCGGACGGTGCGGCCCGGGTCACGGGGAACCGGGCCGCACTTGCGGATCAGGTCAGCTCAGGCTGTCGATGGTCGAGCGGACCTTGGTGATGATCTGGTCGGGGACCGGCGCGTAGCCGATGCCCGGGAGGATCTTCTGGCCGTCCTCGCTGGCGATGTAGCGCAGGAAGGCCTTGGTGGCGGGCAGGGTGTCCGACTTGTTGCCCTTGTCGCACACGATCTCGTAGGTGACCAGGGTGATCGGGTAGGCGCCCTCGGCCTTGGTGTTGTAGTCCAGCTTGAGGGAGAGGTCCTTGCCGGTGCCGACGACCTTCGCGGCGGCGATGTCGGCGGTGGCGCTCTCGGAGCTGGGCGCGACCGGCTTGCCGGCGCCGGTGTCGACGGACACGGCCTTGATGCCGTCCTTGACGTAGGACAGCTCGAAGTAGCCGATGGCGCCGGAGGTCTGCTTCACCTGCTGGGCCACGCCCGCGGACTGCGGAGCGGACTGGCCGCCCTTGGCCTGCCAGGCCTTGCCGCCGGAGTACTTCCAGTTGTCCGGGGTGGTGGCGATCAGGTACTTGGTGAAGTTGTCCGTGGTGCCGGACTCGTCGGAGCGGTGGAACGCCTGGATCTTGAGGTCGGGCAGCTTGGCGCCCTTGTTCAGCTTGGCGATCGCCGGGTCGTTCCACTTGGTGATCTTGCTGTCGAAGATCTTCGCGAGGGTCGGCGCGTCCAGGACCAGGTTGTCGACGCCCGGGACGTTGTAACCGAGAGCGATCGGGCCGCCGACCATCGGCAGGTCGATGCCCTGGCCGCCGCTGCACACCTTCTTGGAAGCGGTGACCTCTTCGGGCTTCAGCGCGGAGTCGGAACCGGCGAAGGCGACCTGGCCCTGCGTGAACGCGGTGACGCCGGCACCGGAGCCGCCGCCCTTGTAGTTGATCTGCACGCCGCAGGCCTGGGAGAACTGCTTGACCCAGGCGTCGATCGCGTTCTTCTGCGCGGAGGAGCCGTCGGCGAGGAGCTGGCCCTTGGCGTTGTCGCACTTGACCGAGCCGGCGGCCGGGGCGGAGGCACCGCCCGACGCCTTGCCGCTCCCACCGTTGTCGTCCGAGCCGCACGCCGTCAGGGCCAGGGCGCCGGAGACGGCGATCGCACCGAGGGTGAGGGCGCGCAGCCGGTTCTTGCGCTGAAGCATCACTTTCGGATGTTCCTTCCAGGAGCCGCCGCTGTCGGCGGCGTGCGAAGTCGTAAGGCACGCGAGTGCGCCCAAGGCCGCACTCCGCACCGTGCACGGCCGAAATTAGGCAGAACAGGTGAAGCCGCCGATGGTCGGAAGTGAACGAGGGGTGAACCCCTGCCGTCGGCCCGGTGAGGTCACGGAACGCTCACGGGGAGAGCACGTGGAGGTTCCGGCGACCGGGTCGCGGGGCGGCACCTTCGCCGTCTCTTCACCCGTTCGGGGGAACCCCGCCGGAGAGGACGCCGTCTCGTTCCACGACAGCCGAGGAAAGGCGACAGGACATGGAACGGCGTACGTTCATCTCGGGCGGTACGGCCGCCCTGGCGACGACCGCGCTCACCGCGTGCGGTGTGGGCGGGAGCCACCCCGCCCGGGCGGCGGCGCACTCCGGAACGCCGTCCGGTTCATCGTCGCTCACCGGTGTGCGGACCACCACCGCGAGCGCCGCCGCGAACTGGGCGGCCCTCGCCCGCGACCTGGACGGCAGCCTGCTGCGGCCCGGCGACGCCACCTGGACGACCGCGCACCAGCTCTACAACACCCGCTTCGACGGCCTGAAGCCGGCCGCGGTGGCGTACGTGGCGCACACCGACGACATCCGCACCACCCTGGCGTACGCCCGCGCCCACCAGCTGAAGGTGTCGATCCGCAACGGCGGCCACTCCTACGCCGGCTACTCCTCCGGCGACGGCCGGCTGATCCTCGACGTGTCCCGGCTGAACCGGATCCGGGTGTCCGGCGGGCAGGCGGTCGTCGGCGCCGGCTCGAAGCTGATCGACGTCTACCGGGCGCTGGGCGCCAAGGGCGTGACCATACCCGCCGGCTCCTGCCCCACGGTCGGCGTCTCCGGCCTGGTGCTGGGCGGCGGCCACGGCGTCGTCTCCCGCGCCTACGGCCTCACCTGCGACAGCCTCACCCAGGCCACCCTGATCACGGCCGACGGCACCCAGGTCACCGCCGACGCCGGCCACCACTCCGACCTGTTCTGGGCGCTGCGCGGCGCCGGCAACGGCAACTTCGGCGTCGTCACCGAGCTGCACTTCAAGACCCACCCCGCGCCGCAGGCCGTCACCGCCTACCTGTCCTGGCCCTGGGCGAAGGCGGCGGCGGTCCTCAAGGCCTGGCAGTCCTGGGCCCCGAGCCAGCCCGACGAGATCTGGTCCTCCCTGCACCTGTCGTGCTCCCCGGGCCGCACCCCCTCCATCTCGGTGTCCTGCTTCTCCCTCGGCACCTACGGCGAACTCCAGAACGCCGTGGACCGCCTCGCCCACCAGGCCGGCGCCGACGCCACCTCGGTCACCCTGCGCCGCCGGGGCTACGAGGAGGCCATGGAGATCTACGCCGGCTGCTCCTCCTTCTCCGCCGACGCCCAGTGCCACCTGCCGGGCTCCACCCCCGGCCGCTCCCCGCAGGGCAAGCTCGGCCGCGAGACCTACGCGGCCCGCTCGGACTTCTTCGACCGCTCCCTGTCGGCGGCCGGCATCCAGACCGTGCTCAAGCAGATCGCCGGGGTGCGCGGCGGCGGGGGCAGCATCGCCTTCACCGCGCTCGGCGGCGCCGTCAACCGCGTCGCCCCGACCGCGACCGCCTTCGTCCACCGCCGCTCCCGCATGCTGGCCCAGTACATCGCCTCCTGGGGCGCGGGCGCCTCCGGCTCCACCGCCCAGTCCTGGCTCACCGCGGCCCACACCGCCATGCGGCCACACGCCTCGGGCGCCGCCTACCAGAACTACACCGACCCCACCCTGAAGAACTGGCGCAAGGCCTACTACGGCGACGCGTCCCCCCGCCTGACCAAGGTCAAGCAGCAGTACGACCCCCAACGGTTCTTCTCTTACACGCAGGGGGTGTAGGCGGGGCGGGGTGGGGCGGGCGGGCGCTGGGGTGCTGGGCGCTGGGGTGCGGGGGCCTGGAGTGCTGGGGTTGGCTGCCGGGCGCTGTAGTGCCGGGGCTGTAGTGCCGGGGCTGAGGTGCCCGGCGCTGGGGTGCCGGGCGCTGGGGTGCCGGAGGCTGGGGGCGGTAAGCGCCGTGCGCCGGAGCGGGCAGGGGCTGTGGCGCCCGGGGCCGGGGCGGGGGGGCTGTGGCGCGTCCTCGCCGTGACGGGGGCTGTGGTGGCCTGGTCGGTGCAGGGCCGTAGCGCACGCAGGGTTTCTGGCGCCCAGCGCCGAGACGGAGCGTTGCAGCGGTCCGCCGGGGCGGGGCTATAACAACCCCCGAGACGGGGGCTGCAGCGATGCCGCCGCAGCAGGGACTGTGGCGCTCCGCACCGGGGCACAGGCCGCACTACCCCGCACCGGAGCGGACGGGGGCTGTGGCGCCGGAGACAGGGGGCTGTAGCGCGACCTCGCCGAGACAGGGGTCGTAGCGGCCCAGCCGGAGCAGGGGCCGTGGCGCTCCGCGCCGGTGAGGCGGCGAGGGGCCGGGCCTTCCCGGGGCGATCGGCCGTAGGACGGAAGAGGGCACCTCCGTACGAACCGAGGGGCCGGCAACCGGCGGCAGGGCAGCGGATGCGGACGCCGGCCCCCGTGAGGCCTGCGGGAGCAGAAAGAAGGCCGCAGTCAGGGGTGCGCACGGCGGAAGGGCGCCCCGCGCGAGGCGGGGGCCGGCACCTGACGGCAGGCCACGGATGCGGGCGCCAGCCACCGGCGCCACCGGCGGGAGCCGAAGAAGGGCGCGGCTGGGCAAGCCGCCGCCGCGAGACGGGGCGACCCTGCACGAAGCGGGCATCGTCAACCGGCAGCACGCCACGAACGCGGGCGCCAGCCACCGGTGACACCGGCGAAAACCGAGAAGGCCCCAGCCAGGCGGCACGGCCAAAGGCGGAGGCGACCCCGCCCGAAAGAGGCCACGCCCCGTATGGAAGCCGACGTATGGAGGCACTGGGCCCCTGCGACACGGCATGAGTCGAGAAGAGGAAGTGAAGAGGAAGTCCCGAGGGCAAGTCCTCTCTCTCGGGCCTGACCAGCCCCCGCAGCCGCGCCTTGTGGACGACCCCGGGCGGGACCTGGTGCATGGGGCCGCAAGCCGGCGGAGGGCGCCGACCCGTGAAGCGGGACTCGTCGGCGGCCATGCCGCGGACGGGGGCGGCCGGTCCCGGCGGGAGCCGGGGAGAGAGGGCGCCGTCAGGCGGCGAGGTCGCGTTCCTCGGATTCCGCCGCCGTGCGGGAGCGGGGGATCAGGGTGCCGTCGGAGTGGGGGGGCGTCGCGCGGCGGCGGATCAGGAGGCCGGCCCGCGGGGAACGCTCCACGGCGCGCAGCAGCGGGGTGAGCAGGGCCGAGGCGAGCGGGGAGAGCAGCAGGACGACGGCGGTGCCGAGGGCGAAGCCGCCGATGACGTCCGTCGGGTAGTGCACGCCCATGTAGACCCGGCAGAAGCCCTCCAGCAGGGCCAGGCCGATACCGGCGAGCCCGAATCTGCGGTGGGCGACGAAGAGCCCGACACCGAGGGCCATGGTGATGGTGGCGTGGTCGCTGACGAAGGAGAAGTCGGTCTTGCCGGAGACCAGCACGTCCAGGCCCTGGTGGTCCACGAAGGGGCGGGGGCGCTCCACGAAGCCCCTTATCGGCACGTTCACCAGGACGGCCAGCCCGGCCGCGAGCGGGGCCCAGACCAGCGCGGCCACCGAGGGCGCCGCCTCCTCGCCGCCCCGGCGCCGCACGGACCACCAGCACCAGAGGATCAGCAGCACCATCGCGAGCAGCAGGCCGTACTCGCCCACGAACTCCATGACCCGGTCGAACCAGTGCGGGGCGTCCTTGGCCAGGCCGTTGATGTCGTAGAGCAGGTCGACGTCGGGGTTCGATCCGGATTCGGCGAGTACAGCCATGGTGCTGCGGCCCCTTCGTCGTCGTCCCGGACGCACCTCGTGTGCGCCGCTCGTGCCCCCGTGGTTCGTAGATCCGCTTCCGCTGCACTCCGCACTGACGTCCGCTCGGCTACGTCAACAGGAACGCACGGCCACCACCAATACGTTCCACTCTCCACTGAATGATCACGCAGACGTTATCGAAGAGAGACTCATCGCCCCAGCTCAGGGGGTGGGTTCACGCTCGGTTCACACCGTCGTGGGGAGCGCTTTCGCGCCATCTTCCGTCACCCGCGTGGCGCCGAAGTAGTCGGGGGTGTCGATCGGGTCGAACCGGATGACGGCACCGGTGCGCGGGGCGTCGATCATGTAGCCGCCGCCGACGTAGATGCCGACGTGCCGGATGGCCCGCGAGTCGGTGAGGTTGTCGGAGAAGAACACCAGGTCGCCGGGGAGCAGTTGGTCCCGCGAGGGATGCGGTCCCGCGTTGTACTGGTCGTTGGCGACGCGCGGCAGCGTGATGCCCACCGACGCGTACGCCGCCTGGGTGAGTCCCGAGCAGTCGAAGCGTCCGCCCTGGCCGGCGGTGCCGGTACCGCCCCACAGGTAGGGCGTGCCGAGCTTGCTCTGCGCGAAGGAGATGGCGCCGGCGGCCTGCTCGGTGGGGTCGATCCGGCTGACCGGCGCGGCGAAGCTCTCCTCCAGGCTGCGGATCCGCTTGACGTAGTTCTGCGTCTCGCTGATGGACGGGACCCCGGCCGCCCTTATGACGCGGTACGCACCGGCGTTGTAGGCGGCGAGCATGTTGTCGGAGGTGTTCCCGGGCACGTCCTTGACGTACTTGGCGAGTTCGCAGTCGTACGACGCCGCCGACGGGATCGCGTCGGCCGGGTCCCAGATGTCGCGCTTGCCGTCGCCGTTGCCGTCGATGCCGTGGGTCGCCCAGGTGCTCGGGATGAACTGGGCGATGCCGCGCGCGTCGGCCGGGCTGACGACCGTCGGATTCCAGCCACTCTCCTGGTACAGCTGGGCGGCGAGCAGCGCCGGACTGAGCGCCGGGCACAGGTTGCCCCACTTCTGCACCAGCGACTGGTAGGCAGCCGGCACCGCACCCTTGGCCAGACCCCGGCCGCCGGAGGTGACGCCGTTGACGAGGTTGCCGGCGACGACGTACACCCCGACGACCAGCAGCATGACGAGGCCCATGCCGAGCCCGACGGCCGCCCCACCGAACACCCATACCTTCCGCACGGTTCAACTTTCCCCCATGCGGCAGCCGTTCAAGGCCATTTGGACGCGAACTGGCGGTATTTCACAGGTACGGCGGCCCGGGTGACGCTCCCTCAGCCGCCGTGAGCCGGGCCTCAGAGGCCGGCGACCGCGTCCTCGTACAGCCGGGCGGCCTCGTCGCGCAGCACCACGCTGTAGGAGACGTCCGCGGTGGCGCCGCCCTGTTCGTGACCGCCGAGGACGCCGACGACCTGGCCGTCACCGTTGACCCAGGGGCTGCCACTGGTGCCGCCGGTGAAGTCGGGGCAGTCGATGCGCTGCTGGGTACGGCTGTGCGCGGCCGGCTTGTTGACGCAGCGGACCGGCACCTGGCGGGAGTCCGGATAGCCGGTGACGGTCACGGCGGTGGCCCCGGTGGCCGTCCCGGGCGTGAACCGGTTGCCTCCGACCACGTCCTCGATCCGCCGGCCGTCCGGACCGGTGACGGCGGCGAAGGCGAGGTCGCTGTCCTCGTCCTGGCCGCTGGTCCACCCCTCGGGCAGGAAGCGCCGCGTCACCTTCCACACCCCGTACGGCGCCCGGCCGTCCCGGTAGCCCGGCGCGAACACCAGGTCGCCGTCGCCGCCCATGCAGTGCGCGGCGGTGACGATCAGGTCGCCGCCGGGGCTGTGCACCACCGAGGCGGTGCAGAAGTGATCACCGGACAGCCCGCCCGCGCCGTCGGCGTCGGCTTCGAACAGCGCGCCGACCCGGGCGGCGTGCCGGGTGGCTGCGGCGTCGGCGGTGACCCCCAGGGGGCCGGGCCCGTCGTCGGCGGAGGCCACCGAGGCGGAGGTCAGGGCGAGCATCACCACGGCTCCCAGCAGGGCGGGACGCGAGGTGACCGAGATGCGTGAGATGCGCTTCATCACCACCCACTCTGTCCCGGAAGGGTGAGGAACACGCTCCGACTTCACTGAGATTTTCCTGTGAAGTTCCGGAGGCCGCCACCGCGCGCCCGCCCGCCACCGGGCGTGGCGTCACCCCACCGGAGTCTTGAGCCCCCACTCCACACCGGTCAGCTCCGCCGAGAGGGTCCACAGCCGCCGGGCCGCCTCCGGGTCGCTGGCCGCCGCGCTGCGGCCGACCAGGGCGGGGGCGCCGCGCATCTCGCCGAGGCCGTCGGGACCGACGTACGCCGCCGGGGGCAGGTCCTGGCTCGCCGCGTACAGGGTGGGCAGGGCACCGGCCCGGTCGTCCTGCGCGAAGACCCGGTTGCCGATCGCCATGAAGGCCCTGGCCAGCGGGTTCGCCGTATGGCTCTGGAGGTTGGTGGCCGCGTAGCCGGGGTGGGCCGCGAGCGCCCGTACGGGTGAGCCGGCCTCGGTGAGACGGCGCTGGAGCTCCAGGGTGAACAGCAGGTTGGCCAGCTTGGACTGGGCGTAGGCGCGGGTCGGGGAGTAACGCCCGGTCAGGTTGACGTCATCGAAGTGGATCACGCCGTCGCCGCCCCGGTGCAGCCCGGAGGAGACGGTCACCACCCGGTCGGTCAGGTGCGGCAGCAGCAGGTTGGTCAGCGCGAAGTGCCCGAGGTGGTTGGTGCCGAACTGCATCTCGAAGCCCTGCTTGGTGCGCTGTTCCGGAAGCATCATCACGCCCGCGTTGTTCACCAGCACGTCCAGCGGGCGGTCCCAGCCGGCGGCGAACTCGCGCACCGAGTCCAGGTCGGCCAGGTCCAGCCGGCGCACCTCGGTGCTGCCGCCGACCCGCCGCGCCGCGGCACCGCCCCGCGCGAGGTCCCGTACGGCGAACACCACGTGCGCCCCGGCCCGGGCCAGCGCGGCGGCGGCCGCGAGGCCGATACCGCTGTTGGCGCCGGTGACCACGACCGTACGGCCGGTCTGGTCGGGCAACTGGGTCGCGTTCCACTTGGCGCGCTTGCCGCGCGCTCCGGTTGTCTCAGCCATGTCCCCAATGTAGGCAGCGGCAACAATGCTGTCAACGACAACAAAGCAGCCACTGCCAACAAAGCTGACGCCGTCAACATCGGGATACGATGTCACCCATGCCCACACCCCGCCCCTACCACCACGGAGACCTGCGCGCCGCCCTGCTCACCAGCGCCGAGCGCACCCTGCGGGAGAAGGGCGCCGGCGCGCTCTCCCTGCGCGAGCTGGCCCGCGACACCGGGGTGAGCCATGCCGCGCCGGGCCGGCACTTCAAGGACAAGCAGGCCCTGCTCGACGCCCTCGCCCTGGACGGCTACGAGCGCCTGAACCAGTCCCTCACCACCGCCGGCGCCCTCCCCGCCCACTCCCTGGAGGAGCGGATGACCGCACTGGCCCGCGCCTACCTCGGCTTCGCCGTCGACCATCCCGAGCTGCTGGAGCTGATGTTCGCGCGCAAGCACCACCCCGACAGCTCCGCGCAGCTCGCCGAGGCCGTGGAGCGGTCCCTCGGCACCTTCATGGGCCTGGTCGCCGACGCCCAGGAGCGCGGCGAGATCGTCCAGGGCGACCCCGAGCAGGTCACCACCGTCGCCGCCGCGAGCCTGCACGGCCTGGCCGCCCTCATCGCCGGCTGCGCGCTGGACGCCGAGCAGACCCTGGCCGGCCTGGACGCACACGTCCACCTGCTGCTGCACGGCCTGAAACCACGCTGATCGCCGCCTGACCGGACGTCACTTCCCGGCCACTCGTGAGAACATCGACCCGAGACTCACCCGACCAGCCGTCAGACACCGGGCCAGGCCGTAAAGAGGCTCAACGACCGAACCACACGACAGGTTCCGGTCTGACCTCATTGCCCGGGGTGACCTGCCGTGATACACAGAGTGACGGTGTGCTCCGCGCGCACGAAACCCGTCGGCCAATGACGTCAAGTCGACATACGTTGGCGGCGTTGTCGGCGACAATAGGGCCCGACCTCTGCACCCGCAGGGGCGCACACGGAACTACCCACCAGGGGCGGTGACTTACATGCTCTTTGCGGCCGACAAGGGAGACATCAACACCATCATCGGCGGGATCGCTCCGGACTGGGGCCCCTTCGGCAGCCTGGGCAACGAGGCCAAGGTGATGATCGAGGTGGTCATGGCCGTGGCCATCCTGCTCTGCCTGGGCCTCGCGGTCTGGGGCGCGGCCAAGCAGCGCATCGGCGCCACGGCCCTGCGGGACACCTTCAGCGCGGAACAGGGCAAGGGCCTGATCATCGCCGGCCTCACCGGCGTCTTCATCATCGGCTCCCTCGGCACCCTGTTCACCATCGTGTACGGCATGGCGGTCTGACCCCCCGCTCCCATCGACTGAGGTTGCGTCTCCCTGATGCCGAGTCACCCCACCGCGCCCGCGCGGCAACCAGCACGGCTACCGTCATACGTCCACGAGGCGAAGGGACGGTACGCGGCATGACTCCCGGAGACGACCAGAGCCCCGGCTACGGCGACACGGGCCACACCCGCACCCGCCTCCCCGACCCCGACCCCTACGGCGGCGCCCCCCGCCGCACCCCCCGCCGCTCCTCCTCCCGCGGCCTGGTCACGGTGGTCGGCGTGGTCGTCCTGCTGATCGCGGCAATCGCCTTCGCGAACCGGGACAACGACAAGACCGCCGACGACTCGACGGCCGGTCCCACCCGCCCGAGCACCGCCGCGACAGCCCCCACCGGCACCAAGCCGGTAACCACCACCACATCCAACATCCCCACCGGCTACGCCCACACGGAACAGGGCGCACAGAGCGCCGCGGCGAACTACGCGGTGGCGCTGGGGTCGGCGGAGATGTTCACCCGGGCCACACGCGATGCGATCGTGCAGACCGTCATCACCCCCTCACGTGTGCCGAGTTCCAAGGCCGCGTTCGACAAGGCCTACACCCCGGCCTTCAGCAAGAGCCTCGGGCTGAAGGACGACGGCACCGCGCCGACGGGCTACACGTTCGTCTCTCGCACGACCCCGATCGGGACCAAAGTCACCGAATCCACCAGCGACACGGCCACGGTCGAGGTCTGGTGCAGCGGTCTCCTGGGGCTCACGGGCGAGAAGTCCACCAACCCGGTCACCAACAGCTGGTTCACCATCACCATGCGACTCGAATGGGCATCCGGCGACTGGAAGATCGTCACCCACTCCCAGAAGGACGGCCCGGCGCCCCTTCCCGGTGACGACAAGGCCGCAGACTCCCAAGAGATCTCGAAGGCCGTCAACGAGTACGGAGGGTTCAGCTATGCCCGCTAATCGCCGCGTACTCGGCCTGGCCGCCACGGTCACGGCCCTTCAGACGGCAGCCGTCCTCATGGCCGCGCGTGCCTTCGCCGCACCCACCCCCACGCCGTCGCCCTCCAAGAGCAGCGACGCCTGTGATCTGATCCACGGCGCCGCACGGGACCTCTGCGAAAAAGACAACGGCTCCTCCGGCGGATCCTCCGGCATCTCCCCCAAGAACCCCCTCGGCAGCACCCTCGACCCCCTCGACTCCCTGGCCAAGGGGTGTGCCGATGCCGCCTCCTGGACCATCGGGAAGCTCAGTCACGCCGTCAAGGAAACCGCCAACGTCGACTTCACCAACTCGAAGTTCCTCCAGCAGTACGCCGTCGTATTCGCCGCGTCCACGATCCTGACGCTGCTGCTGTGGCTGCTGGCCGTGGCCAAGCGGGCGGTGCGCGGGGTGCCGTTGACCACCGCGATCTCGGAGGCCGTCGGCTTCCTCTGGCTGACCGTGCTGGCCTCCGCCTTCACGCCCCTCATCCTCTACACGGTCGTCTCGGCCACCGACGGCGTCACCGACGTCCTCGCCAAGGCCACCGGCGACCAGACCGACACGTTCTTCGGCACCTTCTCCGGCGCCCTCGGCAAGGGCAGCGACATCGGCGGCGGCCCCATCATGCTGATCGTCGTCTCCCTGGTCAGCATCCTCGCCGCCGGCGTCCTCTGGCTGGAGTTGGTCATCCGCGCCGCCCTGCTCTACGTCGGCGCCCTCCTCGGCACCGTCGTCTACGCCGGCCTCGTCGACAAGAACCTCTGGGGCCACGTCCGCCGCTGGGCCGGCATCATGATCGCCGTCATCCTCGTCAAACCCGTCATCGTCATCGTCCTCGGCCTCGCCGGCGCCCTCTCCGGGGACAACGGCCCCGACTCCTTCTCCGCCGTCGTCTCCGGCCTCGCCATCATCCTGCTCGCCATCTTCGCCAGCGCGATGATCTACCGCTTCGTCCCCGGCTTCGGCGACGAGATCGCCGGCTCCCGCAACAACCGCATCATGCAGGGCGCCGAAGGCAAGGCCGCCGCCGTCATCAGCTCCCCCGCCACCCTCGTCGCCCAGGGCATCAAGACCCACAGCACCCGCGCCGACAGCAACGGAGCAGCGGGCGGCGGCAGCACCCCCCGCCCCGCCAACCCGGCCAGCGGCGGCGTCGCCGCCCACAGCAGCCGCACCCCGACCGGCGGCGGAACCGTCCCCTCCGCCACCCCCGCGCCCCGCGCGTCCAGCCCGGTCAACACCCCGCACGCAGGCAACACCCGCAACAACCGCACGGGAGGTGAAGGGCGTTGACGACCGAGTCCCACCTGTCCCATCCGGTCACGCCCCGCCGGACGTATCTCATCGGCCGCGCCCGGCCGAACGCGATCGTCGGAAGGAACCGCGAGTCCGGCGAGATCGCGCTGATCATCGTCGGCGCGTTCCTCGGCATGATGTGCGGCCTCCTCGTCCCGGTCCTGTCCCTGCGCATCGTGCTGCTGACCGGCTTCCCGATGCTCGCGCTCGCCGCGGTCTACGTGCCGTACAAGCGCCGCACCTTCTACAAGTGGTTCGAGATCAACCGCAGCTACAAGCGCACCGTCAAACGCGGCGCCACCTACCGCTCCACCGCCGCCGAGGCCGGCACCCAGCTCGACGGACGCGAGATCGAGGTCGGCCCGCCCCCCGGCATCGGCCGCATCAACTGGCTCGCCGCCCCCTTCGGGCCCGACGAGATCGCCGTACTGCTGCACGCAGACCGCAAGACCGTCACCGCCGCCATCGAGATCGAGGGCCCCGGCGTCGGCCTGCGCGACTCCGAGGACCAGGAAGCCCTCGTCGACCGCTTCGGCACCCTGCTCAAGCACGTGGCCAACGGCGACGGCTTCGTCACCCGCATCCAGATGCTCGCCCGCACCCTGCCCGCCGACCCCGACGCCCACGCCAAGGACGTCGTCCAGCGCGGCGACACCCGCGCCCCGGACTGGCTCCAGACCTCCTACGACCAGCTCCAGTCCATGGTCTCCACCAGCAGCGAGCAGCACCGCGCCTACCTCGTCGCCTGCATGCACTACACCCGCGAACTCGCCGCCGAGGCCAACGCGATGGCCCGCGCCGTCCGCGCCCACGGCACCAAGGTCGACCGGGACGCCGGACTCGCCGTCGTCATGGCCCGCGAGCTGACCGACATCTGCTCGCGCCTCCAGGAGGCCGACATCCGCGTCCGCCAGCCCCTCGGCCAGGGCCGCCTCGCCTCCCTCGTCCACTCCATGTACGACCCGGACCACCCCATCGACCACATCCAGGCGATGACCAAGCGCAACGCCTGGCCGGCCGAACTCGACGCCATGGAGCCCACCTACCTCCAGGCCAAGACCCGCGAGTCCAGCACCCGCGCCCCCTGGTGCCACGCCACCGCCTGGGTGAAGGAGTGGCCCATGACCCCGGTCGGCGTCAACTTCCTCGCCCCGCTGCTCGTCCACACCCCGGACGTCATCCGCACGGTCGCCGTCACGATGGACCTCGAACCCACCGAGGTGGCCATCGAACGCATGCTGACCGAGAAGACCAACGACGTGGCCGAGGCCTCCCGCGCCGCCAAGATGAACCGCACCGTCGACCCGCGCGACATCGCCGCCCACACCCGCCTCGACCAGCGCGGCGAGGACCTCGCCAGCGGCGCGGCCGGCGTCAACCTGGTCGGCTACATCACCGTCTCCTCCCGCACCCCGGAGGCACTCGCCCGCGACAAGCGCACGATAAGGGCCTCGGCCGGCAAGTCGTACCTCAAGCTGGAGTGGTGCGACCGAGAGCACCACCGCGCCTTCGTGAACACACTTCCGTTCGCCACCGGCATCCGAAGGTAGGGGCTGATTCGCCGATGCGGGACCCGCTGTCCGTCCTCACCGAAGCCTTCACCTCCTTCCTGTTCGGGAAGGTCGAGACGACCCGGCTGCCGGTGCGCACCTCCACCGGCCAGGCCCAGGCGGTCTACCTGCCCACCGCCGCGCCCGGCCTGGGCGACTCCGGCGTCATCATCGGCCGCGAGGTCTACTCCGGGAAGGGCTACATCTACGACCCCTTCCAGCTCTACGGCCAGCAGCTCCCGGCCCCCCACTGGCTCGTCCTCGGCGAGTCCGGCAACGGCAAGTCGGCGCTGGAGAAGACCTACGTCCTGCGCCAGCTGCGGTTCAAGGACCGCCAGGTCGTCGTCCTGGACGCGCAGGGCGAGGACGGCGTCGGCGAGTGGAACCTCATCGCCGAGGAGCTGGGGATAACCCCCATCCGGCTCGACCCGACGGCGGCCCTGAACCACGGCATCCGCCTCAACCCGCTCGACCCCGCGATCACCACCACGGGCCAGCTCGCGCTGCTCCGCACGATCATCGAGGTCGCCATGGGCCACGGCCTGGACGAACGCGCCGGCTTCGCCCTCAAGGTCGCCCACTCCTACGTCAACGAGACGATCGTCGACCGCCAGCCCGTCCTCACCGACATCGTGGAGCAGCTACGGCACCCCGAGCCGGAGTCCGCCGAGGCGATGAACGTCGCCATAGACGACGTACGGGCCTGGGGCCTGGACGTCGCCCTGGTGCTGGACCGCCTGGTCGACGGCGACCTGCGCGGCATGTTCGACGGCCCCACCACGGTCGGCATCGACCTCGACGCCCCGCTCATCGTCTTCGACCTCTCCCACATCGACCGCAACTCCATCGCCATGCCCATCCTGATGGCGATCGTCGGCGTGTGGCTGGAGCACACCTGGATCCGCCCCGACCGCAAGAAGCGCATCTTCCTCGTCGAAGAGGCCTGGCACATCATCAACAGCCCCTTCGTCGCCCAGCTGTTCCAGCGGCTGCTGAAGTTCGGCCGGCGCCTCGGCCTGTCCTTCGTGGCGGTCGTCCACCACCTCTCCGACGTGGTGGACGGCGCGGCGGCCAAGGAGGCCGCGGCGATCCTGAAGATGGCGTCCACCAGGACGATCTACGCCCAGAAGGCGGACGAGGCGAGAGCGACCGGCCGCGTCCTCGGCCTGCCCCGCTGGGCCGTGGAGATCATCCCCAGCCTCACCCCCGGCATCGCCGTCTGGGACGTCAACGGCAACGTCCAGGTGGTCAAACACCTGATCACCGAGACGGAACGCCCCCTGGTCTTCACCGACCGCGCGATGACCGAGTCCTCCAGCGACCTGCGGGCCGACGACGCCCTGCGCGCCGCCGAGCTGGAGGCCGAGCAGCGGGCGGCGGCCTTCGTGGAACAGCACCTCGGCGACTCCGAGTCGACGGTGGCGTAGGGGCGGGGACAGGGGCAGGGAGGGACGGGCGGTGAGACCGGACGCGCACGAGCACCGGGAGGGCCGGGGCGGCATCCCCGACGGCCTGCTGATCGGCATACTCGCGTTCCTCCTCGGCATGACCGTGCTGGTGTGGACGGCGACCGGCCTCGCGGCCCTCCTCAGCCGGGGCGCCTGGCCCGACGGCGTCTCCTTCACCCACACCCCGCTGGCCATGCGCCACCTCATCGGCCGGCCCCACGACCTCGCCGGCGCCTGGCCGGACACCCCCGCCGGCCGGCTCTCCGGCTGGGGCCTGTTCTGGGGCCTGGTGATCGGCCAGCTGATGATCCTGCTGGTCCTCACGGTGTTCACCCTGGGCGCCGTGGCCCGCTGGCGCGCGGGGCGGGCGAGGACCCGGGAGCAGGTACGGGAGCAGGCACGGGGGCAGGTTCGGGAGCAGCAGCCATCGGCACCAGTCCCGACGCCGCTCCCGGCACCAGTCCCGACGCCGCTCCCAGCGCCGCTTCCGAGCCACGAGGTACCGGCACCCCGCGCCGAACCGGTGCCGACCGCGCCCCTGCCGGAGGCGGCCCCGGCGAGCGAACGGGCCGTACCGCCCCGCCCCGAAGGCCCCGTGCGCTACGGCCCACCCGCCGACCGCCGCACCACCGCCACCCAGGCGATCCAGGAAGCCCCTGGCCCCGCCCTGGTCGTCACCTCCGACCCGGCCCTGTGGGCGGAGACGAAGGACGCCCGGGCCAAATTCGGCCCGACCCTCCTCTACGACCCCGCCCACCTCTGCGACACCCCGGCCCGCCTGCACTGGTCCCCGCTGACCGGCTGCGAGGACAAGCAGACCGCGCTGCACCGCGCGACGGCACTCCTCGCCCCCGTCCAGCCCACCGCCCGGATCGACCAGGCGACGGCGGACACGGCGACCACCCTCCTGCGCAGCTACCTGCACGCCGCGGCCCTCGACAACCGCACCGTCCGGCACGTCCACCGCTGGTCGCAGGGCACTCAGGTGCAGGACGCCGTCCGCACCCTGCGCACCCACCCCAAGGCCGCCGCCGGAGCCGCGGGAGAACTCGAAGCCGCCCTCACGGCCCACCCGGAACGCCGGGACATGGCCCACGAGTTGACGACCCGGGCACTGTCCGCGCTCAGCACGGTCAACGTCCGCGAGGCCTGCACACCCCACCGAACCGATGCCCTCGCCCTGGATTCCTTCGTCCACGAAGGGGGCACGCTTTATGTGCTGGGTGAATCCATCGAGGACCCGCGGAGCGCCCCCGGCGCGATGCCGCTCCTGACGGCCCTCGCTTCGAGCGTGGTCGAGCACGGCCGGCGCATGGCCGCACGGTCATCCTCCGGTCGGCTCGACCCACCACTCACCCTGATCCTGGACGACATCGCGGCCGTCGCCCCCCTTCCCGAGCTGCCGGACCTGCTCACCACCGGCACCGACCAGGGCCTGCCGACCCTCGCCCTCCTGCGCTCCCGGGAGCAGGCCCGCGCCCGCTGGCCCCACCGGGAACTCCAGGTGTGACCCGCACACTTGCCGGCCCTACGGCTCCAGCACGAACTCCAGCTCGTCCTCGCTCTCGTTGGTGACGAGCGGCACGACCCGCCCACTCGGGACGAACCCCACCCGGCGATAGGCCGCCTGCGCCCGCCCGTTGTCCGCGTGCACGAACAGCCGCACCCGCTCGGCGCCGCGCTCCCACGCCCACTCCACACCGGCCCGGAACAACGCCTCGACGAGCCCGTTCCCCCGGTGCTCGGGCCGCACGAAGACGCCCACCACATGCCCCTGCCGGCGCTCGATCGGATACCCCGCCCAGTCCTTGTCTCCGGGCTCCTCCACGAGCACGGTGACCGTCCCGGCCCAGCTCCCGTCCGGTGCCTCGGCCACCAGCTGCCGCGCCGACTCGGACGCCTCCCCCGACCCGATCGCCCGCTCCTGCCAGAAGGTGTCGTCCCGCGCCGCGGCCACCTCGTACGTCTCCAGGAAGGCGAGGTGCGCGACCGGATCGCGCAGCGCGTCGAGACGCAGCCGCTTCACGGCGGCCCACTCGTCGGGTCGTATGGCGCGGACGACGTAGTCGTCGCTGGTGGAGGTGCTCATGCGGTCACGGTAGCCGACCCGGTTGTCAGTGCCGGGTTCTACGGTGAGCTGTATGACCACACTTCCCCACCGCCCCCATACCGCGGTCGTCGTCATCGACGTTCAGAACGGAGTGGTGGCCGGCGCACCCCACCGTGACGCCGTCATCGCCAACATCAACACCATCATCGACCGGGCCCGCACGGCGGACGTGCCGGTCGTCTGGGTCCAGCACTCCGACGACACGCTGAAGGAGGGCAGCGACGACTGGCAGTACGTCCCGGAGCTGACCCGGAGAGGCACCGAACCGCTGGTGGCCAAGCTCTACTCGGACTCCTTCGAGGACACCGACCTGGAATCGGTCCTGGCCGAGCGCGGAGTGGGCCGGCTGCTGGTCGTGGGCGCCCAGACCGACGTCTGCATCCGCTCCACCCTGCACGGCGCCATCGTCCGCGGCTACGACGCGACGCTGGTCGCCGACGCCCACACCACGGAGGACCTCACCAGCTACGGCGCCCCCACGCCGGACCAGGTCATCGCGCACACCAACCTGTACTGGAAGTGGCACAGCGCCCCCGGCCGCGAAGGGGGAACCATCGAAACGGCCGAGGTCACTTTCTGAATTCTTCCACTGAACTCCCCGTAAACGCAGAAAACCCCCGCACCAGCATGGTGCGGGGGTTTCCCCAATGATT
>NZ_JANUGP010000020.1 GCF_024753135.1 Streptomyces pyxinicus
CCGGCCAACCCGGCATACGGCTGCGGGTGACGGTCGGAGGCGTCGGCCGGGACCACGTGCCGCTGGCGGTGCAGGCCGGGGGCATCACCCGGGCCCGCGTACGCCTGGGGGCGCCGATCCGGGGCGGCCTCCGGGCCGCCGGACCCCCGGAGGGGCCCATCCGGGGCGGCGCCCGGGCCGCCGGACCCCCAGAGGGGCCCATCCAGGGCGGCACCCGGGCCGCCGTACGCCCGGAGGGGCCGGGACGGGGTGGTGTCCGGGTCCAGGCCGGACAGGAGTTCGTGGGCGAGGGTGCGGGCCTCTTCCAGGTGGCCGGCTGCTATCAGGGCGCGGCAGCAGGCGAGGCGGAGGGTGTTTCCGGCGGCGTCGCGGGGCGGGCGGGTGTCCAGGGCGAGGCGGAGCCAGCGCGCGGCCGTCGCGGGGGCGCCGGTGACGACCTCGGCGGCGCCCGCGGCGAGGATATCCGCCGCCTCGGCGTCGGTGCCCGCCAAGTGCTCGGCGTGCCGGGCCTGTTCGCGGGCGGGGCCGCCCCGGTCGATGATCGTCCGCAGGGCCTGCCGGTGGGTGCGCAGCCGGAAGGACAGGTCGGCGCTCTCGTGGGCGACGTGGCCGATGACGGGGTGCCGGAAGGCCGGGGGCCCGCCCCAGCCGGCCGGCTGCATCAGGTCCGCGCGCACCAGCTCGGTGAACGCGTCGAGCGTGGCCTCCTCGCCGAGTCCCGAGACGCGGGCGACATCGGCGAGCCGGAACGGTTCACCGAGGACGGCCGCCGTTCGCGCGACGGCCGCCGTGCGCGGACCGAGCGCGTCCAGTTCGGCGATCAGCGGGGCGGCCTCGCGCAGCATCCCGGCGCTGTCGGAGCCGGGCCGGTCCGGCCACTGGTCCGGGTCCCAGCGGGCGGCGACGAGCAGCCGCAAGTGGCGCGGGTTGCCGCCGGACGCGGCCGCCAGCCGGTCGCTGAACCGCCCGGGGCCGGTCGGGCCCGCCTCGGCCTCGTCCTCGTCGCGGAGTCCGCCGGGCGCCCGCCAGGTGTCGAGCAGGGCGGCGACCGCGTCGGCGTCCAGGGGCCCGGGCGCAAGGCGGGTCACGGTGCCCGTGCGGACCCCCTGGTCCAGCTCCGCGAGCAGCGCCGGGGCGCTCTGCCGGGGCCGGTGGACGACGGCGAGGACCAGGCGGGCCGGGGTGCGGACCAGGCGCAGCAGGAGGTCGAGCGAGGCGGGGTCGCACCACTGCGCGTCCTCCAGCACCAGGACGGCGCCTGCGGCCCGCTCGGCGACCGTCTCGTACGGGTCCCGCTCCCCCGCTTGCGGGCCTGCGCAGCCGGCGTCCCGGAAGACCTGTAAGGCGGTGGCGCCGGTGCGCAGGGCGTGGGCCCGCAGCACCGGGAGTCCGTGGCGGGCGGCCAGGTCCGTCAGCGCGACGGCCAGCCGGGTCTTGCCGATGCCGGGGTCGCCGGTGATCTCCAGCACGGCGCCGCGTCCCGCCGCCAACCGGCCGATGGCGTCGGCGAGTTGCGCTGTCTCCCGGTCGCGTCCGACCAGCGGGCCGTCGGCCATCTCCGCGGGCACCACGAACACGGTCACTCCCCCTGGCGGCCTCACAGGAACCCTACAGAAAGCCCGAAGGCGACGCTACGTAGTCCGTTACGCAGTTCTACGGCTACCGGGGCGGCCGCGCGCCGGAAAGACTCCGTTCCCGTCAGCACTCGTCAGACACACGTTCGAAATTCGTCTGGCACCCGTCCGACCTGGAGGAACACCTTGAGGCTCAGATCCATGGCGGTGGCCGCCGCGCTCGGCACCGCCGTCCTGACCGCCGTACCCGCGGTCATCGCCCCGTCCACCGCGTTCGCCTGCGGCGGCAGCACCCTGTGCCAGGACGAGGACCCGGGCGACGACGGCGGTGGCGGGGACAGCGGCGGCGACTGGGGCGGCGGGGACCCCGGCGGCTGGGGCGGCGGCGGAGACGGTGGCGGCGGCTGGGGCGGTGGGGACTCCGGCGGCGACTCCGGTGGCGGCGACTACGGCGGCGGGGGCAACGCGGGGTACGGCGACTACGGCAACTACGGGGACGGGGACGCGGGCGGCGACCCGGGCAGCACCGGCGAGGGCCTGCCGAACGTGAGCGAGGGGGAGATCGGCCAGCCGGTCGACGCGACGCTGCCCACCGTGGTGGTCAGCGGCACCGCCACGCGGCCCTCCGCGCCGGAGAGCCCGGAGATCCCCAGCTTCAGCTGGAGCGACGGCGGAGGCGGGGGCGGCAGCGGCGCGGGTCCGCTGGTGACCCTGTACCGCGAGGGCCGGAAGTGGGAGGACCAGCAGAACTGCTACGTCAACGACCTGAACGTCCCGAAGAAGGTGTCCGACACCTTCGGGTACAACGTGGCGTTCGAGGTGAGCACCAACATCAGCGCGAAGGCGAGCGACCTGCTCTCCGCCACGCTGGGGACGAAGCTCAACACGACCGTGACGCGCAGCTTCACCAGCGAGGTCACCATCGAGCCGGGTGGCTCCTGGGCGCCGTACGTCGAGTACCAGACCAAGGTGTACGCCATCACCACGTACAACCTGTTCGGTCAGTACACGACGGAGTACGTGAACGTCACGGCGCCGACCGGCAAGGTCACCGGCCGCGAGTGCCGCTGACCGGAAACGGCGGGACGGCCGCAGCCCCCGCACAGTGGGCTGCGGCCGTCCGGCCTTCCTGACCTGTCCGTGGCAGGTCAGAGCGCGAGACCGGTGAGGACCAGCACGCGCTCGTAGGTGTAGTCCTCCATCGCGAACCGGACGCCCTCGCGGCCCACGCCGGACTGCTTGGCGCCGCCGTACGGCATCTGGTCGGCGCGGTAGGACGGGACGTCGCCGATCACCACGCCGCCGACCTCCAGGGCACGGTGGGCGCGGAAGGCGACCTGGACGTCGTGGGTGAACACGCCCGCCTGGAGGCCGTACTTGGAGCTGTTGACGGCCGCGAACGCCTCGGCCTCGCCGGCCACCTTCTGCACCGTGAGGACCGGTCCGAAGACCTCCTCGCGGGCGAGGGTGGTGTCGGCCGGTACGTCGGTGAGGACGGTCGGCGCGTAGGAGGCGCCGTCGCGGTCGCCGCCGGTGAGCAGGGTGGCGCCGGCCTCGACGGCCTCCTTGACCCAGGACTCCACGCGCCGGGCCGCGTCCTCGCTGACCAGCGGGCCGACGTCGGTCTTGGCGTCGCCCGGGTCACCGGTGACCTGGGCCTCGACGGCGGCGACGACGCGCGGCAGCAGGCGGTCGTACACGGCGGCGTCGGCGATCACGCGCTGCACGGAGATGCAGGACTGGCCGCCCTGGTAGTTGGAGAAGGTCGCGATGCGGGTCGCGGCCCAGTCCAGGTCGGCGTCGGAGGCGTAGTCGCCGAGGACGACCGCCGCGCCGTTGCCGCCCAGCTCCAGCGTGCAGTGCTTGCGGGGCACCGAGTCCATGATCGCGTAGCCGACCTTCTCGGACCCGGTGAAGGAGATCACCGGCAGCCGCTCGTCCTGGACGAGGGCGGGCATCTTGTCGTTGGCGACCGGCAGGATCGACCAGGAACCGGCCGGCAGCTCGGTCTCGGCGAGCAGGTCACCGAGGATCAGGCCGGACAGCGGGGTGGCCGGGGCCGGCTTGAGGATGATCGGGGCGCCGGCGGCGATGGCCGGGGCGACCTTGTGCGCGCACAGGTTCAGCGGGAAGTTGAACGGCGCGATGCCGAGCACGACGCCCTTGGGGAAGCGGCGGGTGAGCGCGAGGCGGCCCTGGCCGCCGGCGTCGGTGTCGAGCCGCTGGGCCTCGCCGCCGTTGAACCGGCGGGCCTCCTCGGCGGCGAACCGGAACACGGAGACGGCCCGGCCGACCTCGCCGCGGGCCCACTTGACCGGCTTGCCGTTCTCGGCGGAGATCAGCTGGGCGATCTCCTCGGTGCGCTCGGCGAGCCGCCGGCTGACGTGGTCGAGGGCGGCGGCCCGGACGTGCGCCGGGGTGCCGGCGAACTCGTCCCGCACGGCGTACGCGGCGGCCACGGCCTCCTCGACCTGGGCGTCGGTCGGCACGCTGACCTTGCCGACGAGCCGGCCGTCCCAGGGGGACGTCACGTCGAAGGTGTCCTCGCCGGTGACCTGGCGGCCGGCGAGCCAGAAGGCGTGGGTGGAAGTCATAGGTGATTCCCGGCCCTTCCGCGTTGGGGGTGTGCTTGGCTTTCGTGGTCCACGGTAGGGCGGACCCGGCCGGTGGTCGCTTGTCCGTGCCGTAGCAGTCGGAGCGGGGGCTGCGCCGGAATGGCGGGGTGACCGGGGGCGCGGGTCAGTCGGGGGAGGTGGCCTTGAGGGCGAGCCACAGCTCCATCCGGACGTCGGGGTCGTCCAGGGAGCGGCCCAGGATCTCCTCGACGCGCCGCATCCGGTAGCGCAGGGTGTGCCGGTGGACGCCGAGGTCGGCGGCGGCGGCGTCCCACTGGCCGTGCCGGGACAGCCAGGCCCGCAGCGAGGCGACCAGGTCGCCGCGGCCGGTGGCGTCATGCTCGCGCAGCGCCCGCAGCAGGCCGTCCGCGAAGGCCTTCACCGCGTCCTCGGCCAGCAGTGGCAGCACGGAGCCGGCGGCGAGCTGCTCGTGCTCCACGAGCACGCGTCCGCGCCGGCGCGCCACCGACAGCGCCTGCTCGGCCTGTTTGTAGGCAGCGGCGGCGGCGATCGGCCCGGCCGGTGCGGACAGTCCGACGACGAGTTCGTGGTCCGCGCCCGTGGACTGCCCCGCGGCCTGTCCCGCCGCCTGCCCCGCGGACCGCTCGGGCGCCGCGCGGACCGCCTCAAGGGCGGTGGTGTGCTCGGTGCAGGCGGTGACGGCCGCGCCGCCGTCCGCGGCGAGCACCACCAGCCGTTCGCCGTCGGGGACGACGAGGACGGCCTCCCCGGCGCGGGCGGCGGCGGACTCCACGGTCTCGGTGAGCGTGCCCAGCGGGTCCCCGGCGGGGCCGGCGGGGCCGGCGGGGCCACGGGCGGCGGGGCCGGGCACGGACTCGGCGACGACCATCCGGAACGGCGCGTCCAGCAGCGCCCCGTACAGGTCGCCGGCGACGGCGCGGGCGTGGTCGGGTTCGCCGGCCAGCAGCATGCGCAGGACGGCGGTGCCGATGCGCTGTTCGGCGGCGTGCAGGGAGCGGGAGCGTTCGGTGGTGAGGGTGAGCAGGGCGATGGCGGAGTGCACGGCGTACCGCTCGGCGGTGCCGAGGGCGGCGGCGGTGCCGACGGCGAGGGCGGCGCGGGGTCTGCGGCCGGTGCCGAGGGAGTGCAGCTCGACGCGGTCCTCGTGCTCGGGGCCGCCGACGACGGAGGAGGCGGGGGCGGGGCGCTCGCGCAGCCGCTCCACCTCGGCGGTGAGCCGGGCGGCCCGCCGGCCGGCCCACTCGGGGGCGGCGGCGACGACGGCGCCGGAGGCGTCGTAGAGCGCGGCCCAGCCGTCGACCTGGGCGGCGAGGGCGCCGAGCAGGCCCTCGGGGCCGGCGTTCAGCGCCTGCCGGGTCAGCTCGCGCTGGGCGGCGAAACCGGCGGTGACGGCGCGGTACTGGTCGGCGGCGATGGCGGCGGAGACGGCCTTGCTGATGGCGAGGAAGGGCGTACGCCGGGGCACTTCGAGCAACGGCAGCCCCTCTTCACTCGCCGCGTCGACGAGCGCTTGGGGGACCTCCTCGTAATTCACCCCGACGGCGAACCCAAGCCCCACCACGCCCGCACCGGCGAGCCGCCGTACGTACCGGCGCATGGCCTCCGGGTCCTCCGCGTCCAGCTTGAGCGCGGTGATCAGCAGCAGCTCGCCGCCCTCCATATAGGGGACGGGGTCGGCCAGCTCACTGACGTGCGCCCAGCGGACGGGCACGTCGAGGCGGTCCGCACCGGCGCGCACGGTCAGTTTCAGCGCGGAGTGGTGGACGAGCGAGGCGAGGGTCGGGGGCATGGCACCTTCACGGTGAGGGGGGCCGCTGATCTTTTGGCCGCCGCGTATGAACGGCTCAACCCGATTCTGCCTCACCGTACGGGTCGCCCGCCCTCATCCCCGCAGATCCACCAGCAACGGCGGCGCGTGCTCCCCCCGCACACTGGTCAACGACAACACGGCATGCCCGGCCGGCACGGCATGAGCCAACTCGGAGGCGGACCAACGCTCGCGCTCCACCTGGCGGACGGTGACGGCGCGGGCCGTCGGCGCCTGCCCGGTGATGACCCGGCGCAGCATGTGCACGGCCTTGCCGGCCGGGGTCTCGGCGATGATCTGCCGGTCGGTGACGTCCCGGGT
The DNA here is from genome assembly GCF_024753135.1 of Streptomyces pyxinicus. Lineage (GTDB taxonomy): Bacteria > Actinomycetota > Actinomycetes > Streptomycetales > Streptomycetaceae > Streptomyces > Streptomyces pyxinicus. The sequence continues at coordinate 6,300 of NZ_JANUGP010000020.1, forward strand.
CTCGGTCCACTCCTTGCCCCACACCTCGGCGAAGTCCTGCCCGTCCCAGGGGGTGAGGCCCGACAGGGCCATCCGGCAGCCGATGGCGCCGAGCAGCGGGCCGCGGAGCGGACGGGGCGCGTCGTCCAGGGTGCGGAGGGTGAGCACCGCGCCGGCGCCCGCTGACCGCAGCCGCTGGATGCCGCGCACGGCCTCCGGGGTGACGACTCCGGAGGCGTCGTCCAGCAGCAGGCAGGCGAACAGGGAGCGGTCCTCCCGCGCCGTCACGGCCGCGGTGAACTGGGCGAGCACCAGCCGGGCGAGGATCCGGGAGGCGTCGGCGTGGCCGCGCTGCGGCAGGTCGACGCGGACGCGGACGGGATGGTCGAGGGCCTTGAGGGAGAACGGCCGGGTCCGGCCGGAGGTGTCGAAGAAGGGCGCGAAGGCCGGCCGGTCGAGCAGGGCGATCCGGTCGGCGAGCACCGTGCCGACATCGCCCGGGTGGGCCACCTGCCGCTCCCGGGCGTCCAGTTCCCTGAGCAGCGGCTCCTGCCCGGTGTCCGTGAGCGCCTTGCGGAGCGCGGCCAGCGGGCCGGGCGCGCCGTCGAGGAGTCCACGCAGCTCGGGCACGGACGGGAAGCGGCCGTGGACGGCGTGGAACGGGCCGAGAAGCTGGGCGAGGACCGTGGTGGAGCGGCGGCTGTCGCTGCCCGGGTGCGGGTCGGCGAGGTCGCCGACGAGGGCCTCGGCGAGTATGGCGGCGGCCTCGTCGGGGTCGGTGGTACCGCCGTAGAGGTCGAGGTCGTAGACGGAGTCGGTGTGGCCGATGCGGACCACGACGTCGTAGGACTCGGCCGGGCCGAGGCCGGCGCCCGCCGCGCCGACGACCACGACGGCGGCCTGCCCGGCTAGGGCGTGCAGGCACAGGGACTCGGCGAGGGGCCGGATCACGCCACCCGTCTTGCCGGAGCCGGCCGGGCCGACCGCGAGCAGCGAGGTGCCGAGCAGGTCGGGGCCCAGGCCGAGGCCCGCGCCCCGGTAGTGGTAGGGGTTGCGGGGGTCGTCGGCGGTGGTGCCGAGCCGGACCTGCCCGGTGAGCAGGTCGTGCCGGGCGTGCCGGGCGGGCAGGTCGCGCTCGCCCGAGGGGTGCAGGCAGGCGGCGGAGCCGTCCTTGAGCACGGCGCCGGTGAAGGCGGCGAGGGAGTGCCGGCCGGAGCGTACGCCCTGCCAGGCCCGGTCGATCCGCGCGTGGTCGACGTCCCGCATCACCCCGGCCCGGGCCTCAGCGGCCAGCCGCTCGGCGGCGGCTCCCGCACCGGCGGCCCGCAGGTGCGGGAACTCGGCGGGGTCCTGGCCGGGGGTGGGCGGGGGCTCGGCCGTGGGCTCGGACGGCTGCCAGGCGGGCGGCCCGAAGCGCCGCCACACCTCGCCCCAGCGGCCGAGGCGGCCGACGACGAACAGGATGGCGAGGGCGATGACCGTGTAGTAGCCGTACCAGAGGAACGCGTTGCCGACGCGGTCGTTGCCCTCCCGCCAGGAGTCGGGGGTGAACAGGTCGAGGGGCAGTACCCACCAGGTGCCCAGGTAGCCGTTCCACAGCAGCGACCACACCAGCCAGCCCACGAGGAAGGCGATGAGGGCGCCGCTGAGCAGTTGCCGGGTCGGGATCCGCTCGGGTTCCCGCTCCGGCCGGGGCCGGTGCCCCAGACGCCACACGCCGGGTGCCGCCTGGGGGCGCGGTGCCCGCAGCCAGGTGAGGAAGGTGCTGCCGTCCGGCCTGGGGGGCGCGCCGGGTGGCATCGTGGGCATGGGCGGCATGACGGCCCCCTCCACCGGTCCCGCCGGTCGTGGCAGTGGGGTCGCGTGGGTGTTGTGGGCGTCCCTGGTGCCGTCGGTGTCCATGTGTCGCGCCCCCTGGCCGGCCGTTCCGTGGTCGTCAGCGAGCAATGTAACGCTCCGGTACGGGGAGTTCAGCGCTCACGCGGCCGGGAAGTGGGCGCGGTGGTATGTCCACGGCGGACAACCGTGCGGACCGACAACGCCCACATGGAGCATGCCCACCCCGCACACCCGGCCCTAGCCTGCGAAGAAAGAGGTAAGCGTCCGAAAACGCACCGCCCGGACCAGCCCGGGACCGCCCGGTACGCAAGAGCACCGCACGAGCCACGCAAGATCATCAGGGAGCCCTCCATGACCGCACTTCCGCAGGAGCGCCGCGTCGTCACCGCCATACCCGGCCCGAAGTCGCAGGAGCTGCAGGCCCGCCGTACCGCCGTGGTCGCGCAGGGCGTGGGCTCCACGCTGCCGGTCTTCGTCGCCCGCGCCGGCGGCGGTGTCATCGAGGACGTCGACGGCAACAGCCTGATCGACTTCGGCTCCGGCATCGCCGTGACCAGCGTCGGGGCGTCCGCCGAGGCCGTCGTACGGAAGGCGAGCGCTCAGCTCGCCGACTTCACCCACACCTGTTTCATGGTCACCCCTTACGAGAGCTACGTCGCCGTCGCCGAGGCGCTGGCCGAGCTGACCCCGGGTGACCACGCCAAGAAGTCCGCGCTGTTCAACAGCGGCGCCGAGGCCGTCGAGAACGCCGTCAAGATCGCGCGTGCGTACACCAAGCGGCAGGCCGTGGTGGTGTTCGACCACGGCTACCACGGGCGCACCAACCTGACGATGGCGCTGACGGCGAAGAACATGCCGTACAAGAACGGCTTCGGTCCGTTCGCGCCCGAGGTGTACCGGGTGCCGGTGGCCTACGGCTACCGCTGGCCCACCGGCGCCGAGAACGCCGGCCCCGAGGCCGCCAAGCAGGCCATCGACCAGATCAGCAAGCAGATCGGCGCGGACAACGTCGCCGCGATCATCATCGAGCCGGTGCTCGGCGAGGGCGGCTTCATCGAGCCGGCCAAGGGCTTCCTGCCGGCCGTGCGCCAGTTCGCCGCCGACAACGGCATCGTCTTCGTCGCGGACGAGATCCAGTCGGGCTTCTGCCGGACCGGCCAGTGGTTCGCCTGCGAGGACGAGGGCATCGTCCCGGACCTGATCACCACCGCCAAGGGCATCGCCGGCGGTCTGCCGCTGTCCGCCGTCACCGGCCGCGCGGAGATCATGGACGCCGCGCACGCCGGCGGCCTCGGCGGCACCTACGGCGGCAACCCCGTCGCCTGCGCCGGTGCGCTCGGTGCCATCGAGACGATGAAGGAGCTTGACCTCAACGGCAAGGCCAAGCGCATCGAGGAGGTCATGAAGGACCGCCTCACCGCCATGGCCGAGAAGTTCGACATCATCGGCGACGTGCGCGGGCGCGGTGCCATGATCGCCATCGAGCTGGTCAAGGACCGCGCCACCAAGGAGCCGAACGCGGAGGCCGCCGCCGGTCTCGCCAAGGCCTGCCACGCCGAGGGCCTGCTGGTCCTCACCTGCGGCACCTACGGCAACGTGCTGCGCTTCCTGCCCCCGCTGGTCATCGGCGAGGACCTGCTGAACGAGGGCCTCGACATCATCGAGCAGGCCTTCTCGCGCATCTGAGCGATCGGCCCGCGTCTCACAGAAGGTGTCCCTCCGGTGGGCCGTGTGAAGAAGGTGTGCGAGGTGGATGGCGGGACGGGAATCCGTCTGCCCAAGCGCCTCGGCCTGCCGTAGGTTCTACCCCGATGAGAGATACACCCCGCCCGCAGGGGACTGCGGGCGGTCTCAGGCCGAGGCATCCCCAGCTCCGACCTGGCCGTGCCCTCGCGCACACAACCGGCGCCTGACGGCTCCGGGATCTCCTCACCGATCGGACGGTCGCCGCCCCAAACCCCCCGGGGCGCGCGACATCCCGATCCGGACGGCCGCCTCGGAACCATCCCCCCCGGTTCCGGGGCGGCCGACCTCCTTCCCCCGGCCGGCCCGGGTCTCTGCCAGGCTGGGAGCCGTGTCGACCTCCGTCCGCCGCTCCCTGTCCCTCCTCGCCGGGCTCGCCCTGCCGCCCGCTGTCCTGCTCGTGCTGATCACCTGGCAGGTCCTCGTCCACGGGCCCCTGCTCCGGCTCGACGCGGACGTCAGCCGGGCCCTGGTGCGTCCGGACGGGGTCGGCCAGTTCCTCTCCGATCTCGGAAACGTCCAGGTCGCGGTGCCGGTGCTGGTCGTCGCCGTCGGGTACGCGGCTTGGCGGGGGCGGGCCGCCGGCGCCGACCGGTGGTGGCTGTCGCCGCTGGGCGCCTGTGTGCTGATGGCGCTGGTTCCGGCGGCCGTCGTCCCGCTCAAGGCGTGGACCGACCGGCCGGGGACACCCGTGGTGCCCCCGGCCGTCGGCTACTACCCGTCCGGCCATACGGCGACGGCGATGGCCGCGTACGGCGCCGCGACCCTGCTCCTGCTGCCCTGGCTCCGCTCCCCCGCCGCCCGCCGGACGCTGGTGGCGGGCTGCGGGGTCCTGGTGCTCGGGGTGTCGTACGGGCTGGTGCGGCACGGGTACCACTGGCCGCTGGACGTGGTGGCGAGCTGGTGTCTGTGCGGCGTGCTGCTGACCGGCCTCGCCCTCGTCAGCCGAAGCAGCCGAAGTAGCCGCCTCAGCCGAAGCAGCCACCTCAGCCGAAGTAGCCGTCGAAGGTTTTCTGGAACTCCCCGTTCGAGAAGCGGTCCCAGTTCACCGACCATGTCATCAGACCGCGCAGCGCGGGCCACGTCCCGTGGGTCTGGTACGAGCCGCAGTTCGTCTTCTTCGTCAGGCAGTCCAGGGTCTTCGTGACCTCGGCCGGGGCGACGTAGCCGTTGCCCGCGTTGGTGGACGCCGGCATGCCGATGGCGACCTGGTCGGGGCGCAGCGGCGGGAACACGTTGTCCGGGTCGCCGGCCACCGGGAAGCCGGTGAGCAGCATGTCGGTCATGGCGATGTGGAAGTCGGCGCCGCCCATGGAGTGGTACTGGTTGTCCAGGCCCATGATCGAGCCCGAGTTGTAGTCCTGGACGTGCAGCAGGGTGAGGTCGTCGCGCAGGGCGTGGATGACCGGGAGGTAGGCGCCGCAGCGCGGGTCCTGGCCGCCCCACTTGCCGGTGCCGTAGTACTGGTAGCCGTTCTGCACGAAGAACGTCTCGGGGGCCATGGTCAGCACGAACTTGGCGCCGTACTTGGCCTTGAGGGTCTTCAGGGCCGAGATGAGGTTGACGATCACGGGCGTGGTGGGGTTCCTGAAGTCCGTGTCGTTCGCGTTCAGGGAGAGCGAGTGGCCCTCGAAGTCGACGTCGAGGCCGTCTAGGCCCCAGGTGTCGATGATGTTCGAGACCGAGGAGACGAAGGCGTCGCGGGCCGCCGTGGTGGTGAGCTGCACCTGACCGTTCTGGCCGCCGATGGAGATCAGCACCTTCTTGCCGGCCGCCTGCTTGGCCTTGATCGCGGCCTTGAAGTCGGCGTCGCTCTCCACGTTCGGGCACTCGGTGACCGGGCAGCGGTTGAAGCGGATGTCGCCGGAGGTGGCCGAGGTGGGTTCGCCGAAGGCCAGGTCGATGACGTCCCAGCTGTCGGGGACGTCGGCGAGGCGGGTGTAGCCGGCGCCGTTGGCGAAGCTGCTGTGGAGGTAGCCGACGAGGGCGTGGGTGGGGAGGTCCGAGGAGCCGCCACCGCCGCCGCCCGTGCCGGTCGTCGCCGTCACGGCCGCCGACTTCGCGGACTCGCCCGCGTCGTTGCCCGCCGTGACCTGGAAGCTGTACGCCGTCGACGCCGCGAGGCCGGTCACGGTGGCCGAGGTGCCGGTCGCGGTCTGCACCTTGGTGCCGTCGCGGTAGACGGTGTAGCCGGTCGCGCCGGTGACCGCCGACCAGGACAGGGTGACGGAGGACGCGGTGACCGAGCCCGTCTTGAGGCCGGTGGGCGGGGCGGGCGGCTGGGTGGTGCCGCCGCTGCCGCCGGGGCCGGTCAGGGAGATGTCGTCGGCGTGGTAGGCGCCGGTGCCGTACCAGCCGTGGGTGTAGATGGTGACCTTGGTGGTGGCGCCGGTGCGGAAGGTGGTGCTCAGCTTCTGCCAGTCGGGGGCGGACTGGGTCCAGGCTGAGACGTCGGTGGTGCCGGTGCCGCTCGCGCCGAGGTAGACGTAGGAGCCGCGTACGTAGCCGGCCAGGGTGTACTGGGAGTCGGGCTGGACGGTCACCGTCTGGGCGCACTGGGCGTTGTCGCCGCCGGCGGGGGTGGCCTGGAGCGCGGAACTCCCGCTGTGCACGGGCGAGGTGACGGTCGTACCGGCCGTGCAGGTCCAGCCGGTCAGGCCGGACTCGAAGCCGCCGTTGCGGCTGACGTCCGCGTCGGCCGCACGGGCGGCCGACGAGAGCGCGGTGACACCGGGCACGGCCAGCAGCGCGGCCGTGAGCAGGGCGAGGACGGATCTGGGACGTCGAGCGCGGTGCGTGCTCGGGGAGCGTTCCACAAGGGCCTCCGTGGAAGGGGGAGTTGGAGGGGGTGGAGCGCCCTCAATTTGGTCCAGACCAATCCTCCTGTCAAGGTGTTCCGGCGCTAGCCGTGTTCATCCCGTCGCCCGGCCAGTCCCGCCGCCGCCTCGTGCATCGCCAGTTCCAGCAGCGCCGGATCGGTGAGCGTGCCCGAGCCGTCCGGGGTGACCAGCCAGCGCACGCCCTGGGTCACCCGGCCCGGGTACGGCACCACGATCCAGGTGCCGGTCCCGGCGGTGCGGATGCCGGTGCCCAGCCAGCGGGCCGCGGTGCCCGGCGGCACGAAGAACCCGACCCGGTTGTCGCCGAAGTCGACGAGCACCGGGCCGGGTTGGTCTAGGACGCGGACGAGCACGTCCAGGGTGGGATAGCCGAGGTCGCCCGGCAGGATCAGCACGTCCCAGGCCCGGCCGGCCGGCAGCAGGGCGACCCCCAGGGGGTTGCGCTCCCACTCCCAGCGGCAGGCGCCGGGGTCCGGTGCGACGGATGTCAGCCACTCGACCGCCGTCTTCGCCCCAGTCATCAGAATGCCTCCCTCTCTCTTCCTTCGTCTTCTTCCGTCGACGCGGATGCGTCGGAAGGAGAGAGGGAGGCGGCACCGGAGCATTACGCGGGTTCCGCGGTTCCGGTCGAGTGACCTGGGTCACATGACGGGTCCTAGCTGTCGAAGCCCAGGCCCAGCCTGTCCATCGCGCGCAGCCACAGGTTGCGCCGGCCGCCGTGGGCGTCGGCGCGGGCCAGCGACCACTTGGTGAGGGCGATGCCCGTCCACGCGAAGGGCTCCGGCGGGAACGGCAGCGGCTTGCGGCGGACCATCTCCAGCTCGGTCCGCTCGGTGCGCTCGCCGTCCAGCAGGTCCAGCATCACGTCCGCGCCGAAGCGGGTCGCGCCGACGCCGAGACCGGTGTAGCCCGCCGCGTACGCGACCCGGCCCTGGTGGGCGGTGCCGAAGAACGCGGAGAACCGGGAGCAGGTGTCGATCGCGCCGCCCCAGGCGTGGGTGAAGCGGATGCCCTCCAGCTGCGGGAAGCAGGTGAAGAAGTGGCCGGCCAGCTTGGCGTAGGTCTCCGGGCGGTCGTCGTACTCGGCGCGGACCCGGCCGCCGTAGTGGTGGATCGCGTCGTAGCCGCCCCACAGGATGCGGTTGTCGGCGGACAGCCGGAAGTAGTGGAACTGGTTGGCCGAGTCGCCGAGGCCCTGGCGGTTCTTCCAGCCGATCTCCGCGAGCTGTCCGGCGCTGAGCGGCTCGGTCATCAGGGCGTAGTCGTAGACCGGGACGGTGTACGAGCGCACGCGCCGCAGCAGGCTCGGGAAGATGTTGGTGCCGAGCGCGACCCGGCGGGCCCGGACGGCGCCGTAGGGGGTGCGGACGGCCATGCCGGCGCCGTACTGCTTCAGGCTCAGGGCGGGCGTGTGCTCGTACACCCGCACCCCCAGCTCGATACAGGCCCGCTTCAGGCCCCAGGCGAGCTTGGCCGGGTTCAGCATGGCCACGCCCCGGCGGTCCCACAGGCCGGCCTGGAAGGTGGGCGAGTTCACCTGCTCGCGCAGGGCGTCGGCGTCCAGGAACTCGATGCCGTCCGCGAGGCCCTTCTCCTCCAGCTCGCGGTGCCAGTCGCGCAGCTCCCAGGCCTGGTAGGGCTCGGTGGCGACGTCGATCTCGCCGGTGCGCTCGAAGTCGCAGTCGATGCCGTGCCGGGCGACGGCGGCCTCGATCCCGTCGAGGTTGCGCCGCCCCAGCTCCTCCAGCTTCGCGATCTCGTCCGGCCAGCGGGTCAGCCCGTTGGGCAGGCCGTGGGTGAGGGAGGCGGCGCAGAAGCCGCCGTTGCGGCCGGAGGCGGCCCAGCCCACCTCGCGGCCCTCCAGCAGGACCACCTCGCGCCCGGGATCGCGCTCCTTGGCGTTGAGCGCGGTCCACAGTCCGCTGTAGCCGCCGCCGACGACCAGCAGGTCGCAGGTCTCGGGGCCGGTCAGGGCGGGCTCGGCGTGGGGCTTGCCGGGGTCTTCCAGCCAGTACGGGACCGGCCGGGCTTCGGAAAGTGCGGCGATCCAGTTGTCTTTGCCACGGCTCATGGCGCTTGGGGCCATGATTTCAACTCCCTACAGAGGACGTGCCTAGGCCTTTTGCCTGTTGCGGCGGTTGGTGATGAGCATCGACGCCAGCACGAACAGCACGGCGAGCAGGAACATGGCCGTACCGATCACGTTGATCTGGACGGGCGTTCCGCGCTGCGCCGAGCCCCACACGAACATGGGGAAGGTGACGGTCGAGCCGGCGTTGAAGTTGGTGATGATGAAATCGTCGAAGGAGAGCGCGAAGGACAGCAGCGCGCCCGCGGCGATCCCGGGTGCCGCGATGGGCAGGGTGACCCGCAGGAAGGTCTGCACCGGTCCCGCGTACAGGTCCCGGGCGGCCTCCTCCAGGCGCGGGTCCATCGACATCACACGGGCCTTGACGGCGGTGACGACGAAGCTCAGGCAGAACATGATGTGGGCGATCAGGATCGTCCAGAAGCCGAGCGGCGCGCCCATGTTGAGGAACAGGGTGAGCAGCGAGGCGGCCATGACGACCTCGGGCATCGCCATCGGCAGGAAGATCAGCGAGTTGACGGCGCCGCGCGCCCGGAAGCGGTAGCGGACCAGCGCGAACGCGATCATCGTGCCGAGCAGGGTGGCCCCGAGCGTCGCCCAGACGGCGATCTGGAGGCTGAGGGAGAGCGAGCCGCACATGTCGGCGACGCCGCACGGATCCTGCCACGCGTCCGTGGAGAACTGCTGCCACTCGTAGTTGAAGCGCCCCTTCGGCTTGTTGAAGGAGAACACCGTGACGATGACGTTCGGCAGCAGCAGGTAGGCGAGCGTGATCAGGCCGGCGATGACGACCAGCCGGCGCTTGAGCCAGGTGAGGAAGGGCATCTAGACCAGGTCCTCCGTCCCGGATCGGCGGATGTAGATCGTGACCATGGCCAGGATCGCGGCCATGAGGATGAAGGACAGCGCGGCGGCGGTCGGATAGTCCAGGATGCGCAGGAACTGCGTCTGGATCACGTTGCCGATCATGCGGGTGTCGGTGGAGCCGAGCAGTTCGGAGTTGACGTAGTCGCCGGCCGCCGGGATGAAGGTCAGCAGGGTGCCGGAGACCACGCCGGGCATCGACAGCGGGAAGGTGACCTTGCGGAAGGTGGTCCAGGGCTTGGCGTACAGGTCGCCGGCGGCCTCGTGCAGGCGTCCGTCGATCCGCTCCAGCGAGGTGTAGAGCGGCAGGATCATGAACGGCAGGAAGTTGTACGTCAGTCCGCAGACCACCGCCAGCGGGGTGGCCAGGACCCGGTCGCCGGCCGTCCAGCCGAGGAAGTCGGTGAGGTCCAGGATGTGCAGCGAGTTCAGCGCGTGCACCACCGGGCCGTTGTCGGCGAGGATCGTCTTCCAGGCCAGGGTGCGGATCAGGAAGCTGGTGAAGAACGGCGCGATCACGAGGATCATGATCAGGTTGCGCCAGCGGCCGGCCCGGAAGGCGATCAGGTAGGCCAGCGGATAGCCCAGCAGCAGGCACAGCACGGTCGCGGCGGCGGCGTAGAACACCGAGCGCAGGAACTGCGGCCAGTACTCGGCGAGCGCGTCCCAGTAGGTCGCGAAGTGCCAGGTGACGTTGTAGCCGTCCTCCAGGGAGCCCGTCTGCACGGAGGTGGAGGCCTGGTAGATCATCGGCAGCGCGAAGAAGACGACCAGCCAGAGCATGCCGGGCAGCAGCAGCCAGTACGGGGTGAACCGGCCGCGTTTGCGCGGGGGCTTGCCCTCGGGTTCGGCGGGGGCGAGGGGCGGGGGCGCCTCGGTGAGGGTCGACATCAGGCGGCCGCCTCTTCCTCGGTGCCCGCGCCGATGTCCTGGGCGGCGTCCAGGCCGAAGGTGTGGGCCGGGCTCCAGTGCAGGACGACGTCGGCGCCGGGCACCAGGCGGCCGTCGCGCTCGACGTTCTGGACGTAGACCTCGAACTCGTCGCAGACCGGGGTGTCGATCACGTACTGGGTGGAGACGCCGATGAAACTCGCGTCGGCGATCTTGCCGGTGACGCGGTTGCGGCCCTCCGGGACGGTACCGGCGTCGTCGGCGTGGGTGAGGGCGATCTTCTCGGGGCGGACCCCGACCAGCACCTTGGCGCCGGCCGTCGTCGGGCCCGAACATCGCGCCTGGGGCAGCACCAGCTTGCCGCCGCCCGCCCTGAGCACGAGGTCGTCGCCGTTCTTGGTGTCGACCTCGGCCTCGATGAGGTTGGAGGTGCCGAGGAAGTTCGCGACGAAGGTGGTGTTCGGGTTCTCGTACAGCGCGCTGGGCGAGCCGAGCTGCTCGACGCGGCCCGCGTTCATCACGGCGACCGTGTCGGCCATGGTCATGGCCTCCTCCTGGTCGTGCGTGACGTGCACGAAGGTGATGCCGACCTCGGTCTGGATGCGCTTCAGCTCCAGCTGCATCTGGCGGCGCAGCTTGAGGTCGAGGGCGCCGAGCGGCTCGTCGAGCAGCAGCACCCGGGGGTGGTTGATCAGGGCGCGGGCGACCGCGACGCGCTGCTGCTGGCCGCCGGAGAGCTGGTGCGGCTTCTTGCGCGCCTGCTCGCCGAGCTGCACCAGGTCCAGCATCTCCTCCACCTGCTTCTTCACGCTCTTCAGACCGCGCCGGCGCAGACCGAAGGCGACGTTCTCGAAGATGTCCAGGTGCGGGAAGAGCGCGTAGGACTGGAAGACCGTGTTCACCGGCCGCTTGTACGGCGGCAGGTGCGTGACGTCCTGGTCGCCGAGGCACACGGTGCCGCTGCTCGGGTCCTCCAGGCCGGCGATCATGCGCAGCGTGGTGGTCTTGCCGCAGCCGGACGCGCCGAGCAGGGCGAAGAAGGAGCCCTCGGGGACGGTCAGGTCCAGCGGCTGTACGGCGGTGAAGCCGTTGTCGTAGGTCTTGGAGATGCCGGAGAGGCGGACGTCGCCGCTGTTGTCCGGTGTCGTCTTCATCGTCGTCACGCCCCTGTGAGCTTCGCGAACTTCTCTTCGTAGGCCGTCTCTTCCTTCTGGCTCAGCGAGCGGAAGGCATGGGAGCGGGCCTGCATGGCCTTGTCGGGAACGATCAGCGGATTGTTCGCCGCGTCCTTGTCGATCTTCGTAAGGTAGGGCTTCACGCCGTCGACCGGAGTCACGTAGTTGATGTAGGCGGCGAGCGCCGCGGCCTGCTCGGGCTCGTAGTAGAAGTCGATCAGCCGCTCGGCGTTCGTCTTGTGCCGCGCCTTGTTGGGGACGCACAGGTTGTCGGTCGACGTCATGTAACCGCTGTCGGGGATCACGAAATCCACGTCGGGGCTGTCCGACTTGAGCTGGACCACGTCTCCGGCCCAGGCGACGCAGGCCGCGAGGTCGCCCTTGGTGAGGTCGGAGGTGTAGTCGTTGCCGGTGAAGCGGCGGATCTGGCCCTTGTCGACGGCCTTCTGGAGGCGGGCGATCGCCGCGTCGTAGTCGTCGTCGGTGAAGTGCGCCGGGTCCTTGCCCATGTCGAGCAGGGTCATCCCGATGGAGTCGCGCATCTCGGACAGGAACCCGACCCGGCCCTTGAGCCTGGGGTTGTCCAGCAGGTCCGACACCGACTTCACCTCGATGCCGTCCAGCGCCTTCTTGTTGTAGGCGATGACGGTCGAGATGCCCTGCCAGGGGTACGAGTAGGCCCGCCCCGGGTCCCAGTCCGGGTTGCGGAACTGGGGCGAGAGGTTCGCGTAGGCGTGCGGCAGGTTCGAGGGGTCCAGCTTCTGCACCCAGCCGAGCCGGATCAGCCGGGCGGCCAGCCAGTCGGTCAGGACGATGAGGTCCCGCCCGGTGTCCTGGCCCGCGGCGAGCTGCGGCTTGATCTTGCCGAAGAACTCGTTGTTGTCGTTGATGTCCTCGGTGTAGTCGACCGTGATCCCGGTGCGCTTGCGGAACGTCTCCAGGGTCGGGTGGTGCTTGCCGCTGTCGTCGACGTCGATGTACTCGGTCCAGTTCGAGAAGTTCACCTTCTTGTCCTGGGCCGAGTGGTCCTCGGCGGACGTGCCGCCCTGGGTCTTGCCGGCTGCGGGGATCCCGCAGCCGGCCAGCGCCCCGATGCCGCCGGCCGCGAGCGCGCCGCCGGCGGAGGCGCGCAGCAGGGACCGGCGGGTCATGGCCGCCCGGCCATCGCGCAGGCTGCGCCGCATGGCGGCCGCTTGGGCCGGGGTCAGGCGGTCGGGCTCGTACTGCTCCATGCGTGTGCTGCCCTTTCGGGAGGGTTCGGCCGGGTCACTGGCCTGTCTGCTGCTGACGGTCCCCGAAGACGGTGCGGTGCCAGTCCTTCTCGGCCACCGCGGTGTTGTCGAACATTACGTGTTTGACCTGCGTGTACTCCTCGAACGAGTACGCCGACATGTCCTTGCCGAAGCCAGAGGCCTTGTAGCCGCCGTGCGGCATCTCGCTGATGATCGGGATGTGGTCGTTGATCCAGACGCAGCCCGCCTTGATCTCGCGGGTGGCCCGGTTCGCGCGGTAGACGTTCGTGGTCCACGCGGAGGCGGCCAGGCCGTACGGGGTGTCGTTGGCCAGCCGGATGCCCTCATCATCACTGTCGAACGGCAGCACGACCAGTACCGGGCCGAAGATCTCCGACTGGACGATCTCGCTGTCCTGGGCCGCGTCCGCGACCAGGGTGGGCCGGTAGTAGGCGCCCTTGGCCAGGTCGCCCTGGGGGGCCTCGCCGCCGGTCACCACGCGCGCGTAGCCGTGCGCCCGCTCCACGAAGCCGGCCACCCGGTCGCGCTGGACGTGCGAGATGAGCGGCCCGAGGTCGGTGCCGGCCGCGAAGGGGTCGCCGAGGCGCACGGTCTCCATCAGGGCGGCGACGCGCTCCACGAAGGCGTCGTGGAGGGGGCGCTGCACGTACACGCGCGTGGCGGCCGTGCAGTCCTGCCCGGTGTTGATCAGCGAGCCGGCGACCGCGCCGTGGGCGGCGGCCTCCAGGTCGGCGTCGTCGAAGACCACGAACGGCGCCTTGCCGCCCAGCTCCAGGTGGAGCCGCTTGACGGTGGCGGTGGCGATCTCGGCGACCCGCTTGCCGACGGCGGTGGACCCGGTGAAGGAGGTCATGGCCACGTCGGGGTGGCCGACGAGGTGCTCGCCCGCCTCCCGGCCGGTACCGGTGACGATGTTGATCACGCCGTCCGGGAGGCCCGCGTCGGTGGCGGCCTGGGCGAAGAGCAGCGAGGTGAGCGGGGTCAGCTCGGCCGGCTTCAGGACGATCGTGTTGCCGGCGGCGATCGCCGGGAGGATCTTCCAGGCGGCCATCTGGAGCGGGTAGTTCCAGGGCGCGATGGAGCCGACGACGCCGATGGGCTCGCGGCGCACGTAGGAGGTGTGGTCGCCGGAGTACTCGCCGGCCGACTGCCCCTGGAGGTGCCGGGCGGCACCGGCGAAGAAGGCGGTGTTGTCGACGGTCCCCGGCACGTCGAACTCGCGGGTCAGCTTCAGCGGCTTGCCGCACTGGAGCGACTCGGCGCGGGCGAAGTCCTCGGCACGCTCGGCGAGCACGGCGGCGAACCGGTGCAGGGCGTCCGAGCGCTCGCCCGGGGTGGCCCCCGACCAGCCCGGGAACGCGGCGCGCGCGGCGGCTACGGCGGCGTCGACGTCCTCGGTGCCGGCCAGCTCGTAGGTGTACACCTCGTCACCGGTGGCCGGGTCGATCACGGCGTGGGTGCGGCCGGACGTGCCCTTCGTCAGGCGGCCGGCGATGAACTGCGCGCCCTCGGCGAATCGCTCCTGCGCGGGGAATCGTTCCGGGGTGGCGGTGCCCGGGTTCTGCATGTCGCTCTCCTCCGCCGTTTCGCCCCGTCCCGGGGGGTGGGTGGCGTAGCTCCAGCTCGAATTGAGTGCCGATCCTGACAGAGCAGTGGCACTCCAACAAGTGATTCCGTTGTTGCCTTTTGGTTACGCGACGGAATCTGTCGACCAGGTGTCGAGTCCGGGCGGAAAAGGACGGACGGTGTGTCAGTGGTGCGTGCCACACTCGCGTGCATGGAAACGACCGCTGGGCTGGACGCCCTGATCAGGCAGGTCCGTGCGGGGTCCCGGATCAAATATCTCCACTTCTGGGGCCACCGGCCACTGCCGGACGGACGGCTCGGCGCGAGCTGTCTGAGCCAGTGGTGGCCGTCACTCTTCGTGGTCGACGGGGTCGGGTACGCGACGGCCGAGCACTGGATGATGGCCGCCAAGGCCCGCCTCTTCGGCGACGCGGAGGCGGAGCGGCGGGTGCTGGCCGCCGGGCACCCCGCCGAGGCCAAGAAGGCGGGCCGCCTCGTGCGCGGGTTCGACGAGGCGATATGGCGGCGGGAGCGGTTCCGGATCGTGGTCGAGGGCAGCGTGCACAAGTTCGCCGCCGACGCCGCTCTGCGCGCCTTCCTGCTGGGCACGGGCGAGCGGGTGCTGGTGGAGGCGAGCCCGGTGGACCGCGTGTGGGGCATCGGCCTGGCGGCGACGGACGACGCCGCGTCGGACCCGGAGCGGTGGCGGGGGCCGAACCTGCTGGGGTTCGCGCTGATGGAGGCGCGGGAGCGGCTGGCGAGGGGCTAGAGGGAGCGCCGCGGTACCGCGGTCGCCGGTCGGCTCAGGTGCTGACGGCGATGAAGGCCGCGAAGAGGCCGACGACCAGGACGATGCCCACGGCACCGCAGATGAGGCCGGCCAGGGCCACGCCCGGGTTGGTGGCCTCGCCCCGGCGGGCCTTCGCCCGGCCGATCACGCCGAAGACGACGGCCAGGATGCCGAGCACCAGCGCCACCGGGTACAGCAGGAACCCGGCCGCCGCCAGGATGCCCAGCACCAGGGAAGCCGTGCCCAGGCCGTTGCTCGGGGGCAGGGCCATGCCGGGCCAGCCGTAGCCGGGTGCGGGGGCCGGGTAAGGGGTGAGGCCGTATGCCTGCTGCTGGTGCGGCTGCCCGGGGTAGCCGTAGGAGGCGGGGGCGTTCGGGTAGCCGTACGGCACCTGGCCCGGTCCGTCGGGGGCGATGGGCGGGGGCGGGACCGCCTCCACTCCGCCGTACGGCGTGGGGGCGGGCGGGGCGTAGGGGTTCGCCGGTCCGGTCGGTGGCGCGTAGGGGTTCGCTGCCGTGGCCGGTGGGGCGTAGGGGTGGGCCGGGGGTGTGGCGGGGCCTGCGGGGCCGGCCCAGGGGGCGGAGGGCACCGGCCCGCCCGGTGTCCCGGGGCCCGTCGGCAGGGAGGTCAGCGTCTGCTGGTCGTGGACGGGGGTGGGCGGCGTGCGGTCGGCCGGGGGCGCGGTCGGCTTCGCCAGGGACACGTGAGGCGGCCTCGGCGCGTCCGCTGGGGATTGCTCCGGCGGTGTGGACACCTCGTCGGACATGCTCGCGGACCCCCTCGCTGGACGTCCTGTCATGCTACGGGCAGGCCGGGGCCGGTTCGGACCGGGGCCTACGATGTTCCCCGCTCGACCGATCAGCCGATCACCGCGCCCGGAGCCGTACCGCTCCGCGAGCGCCCGTCCCGGGGAGGACCCCATGACCGACAGCAGCACCGTACCCGCCACCGGCACCGCCGACCGTGACCTGCGGGCGTTCATCGCCGGGCTGCCGAAGGCCGAACTGCACGTCCACCACGTGGGCTCCGCCTCCCCGCGCATCGTCTCCGAGCTGGCCGCCCGGCACCCCGACTCCAAGGTGCCCACGGACCCCGGAGCCCTGGTCGACTACTTCACGTTCACCGACTTCGCGCACTTCATCGAGGTGTACCTGTCGGTGGTGGACCTGATCCGCACCCCGGAGGACGTCCGGCTGCTCACCTACGAGGTGGCCCGCGACCTGGCCCGCCAGCAGGTGCGCTACGCCGAGCTGACCATCACCCCCTTCTCCTCCACCCGGCGCGGTATCGAGGAGACGGCGTTCATGGCGGCGATCGAGGACGCGCGCAAGGCGGCCGAGTCCGAGTTCGGCACCGTACTGCGCTGGTGCTTCGACATCCCCGGCGAGGCCGGCCTGGAAGCCGCCGAGGAGACCGCGCGGCTGGCCACCGACGACCGGGTCCGCCCGGAGGGCCTGGTGTCCTTCGGGCTCGGCGGTCCGGAGATCGGGGTGCCCCGGCCGCAGTTCAAGCCCTACTTCGACCGGGCCATCGCGGCCGGCCTGCACTCCGTCCCGCACGCCGGTGAGACGACCGGCCCGGAGACGGTGTGGGACGCGCTGACCGAGCTGCGCGCCGAGCGCATCGGGCACGGCACCAGCTCCGCGCGGGACCCGAAGCTGCTCGCCCACCTCGCCGAGCGGCGGATCCCGCTGGAGGTGTGCCCGACGTCCAACATCGCGACCCGCGCGGTCCGCACCCTGGACGAGCACCCGATCAAGGACTTCACGCGGGCCGGGGTGCTGGTCACGATCAACTCGGACGACCCGCCGATGTTCGGCACCGACCTGAACAACGAGTACGCGGTGGCCGCCCGGCTGCTCGACCTGGACGAGCGGGGACTCGCCGGCCTCGCCAGGAACGCGGTGGAGGCGTCGTTCCTGGACGCGCCGGGCAAGGCGCGGATCGCGGCGGAGATCGACACGTACACCGCGGCCTGGCTGGCCGGCTGACGGGCGCGGTCGCGGGCGCGGGGCGGCTCGGCGGCCACAATGGGGGCATGCAGACCGTGACCGCCGTGGCGCACCGCGGCGACCCCTACCGTTTCCGAGAGAACACGATCGACTCGCTGCGTTCCGCGCTCGACCAGGGCGCGGACGCGGTCGAGGTGGACGTGCGGCTCACCCGTGACGGCGTACCCGTGCTGCTGCACGACGACACGCTCCAGCGGCTGTGGGGGGTGGACCGGCCGCTGCGGGCGCTGTCCGCCGAGGAGGTGCGCGGGCTCACGGCGGGCGGGGTGCCGGCTCTCGCGGAGGCGCTGGCCGCGACCGGGGACAGCCGGGTGCTGGTGGACCTGTGCGGGCGGGTGGACCGCCGCTGCGTGGAGCGGGTCCTCGACGTGGTCCGGCAGAGCGGGGCGCGGGATCGCGTCTACTACTGCGCGGGCGCCGAGGCGATGCTGGCCGTCCGCGCGGCCGACCCGGCCGCGGAGATCGCCCTGACCTGGACGTCCCTGGCCCCGCCCCGGCCCGCCCTGCTGGCCGCGATCCGCCCGCGCTGGCTCAACTACCGTTTCTCCCTGGTCACCCGGGACCTCGCGGCCCACGTCCACCGCACCGGCCACCTCCTCTCCACCTGGACCCCCGACACCCGCCGCTCGATGCGCCGCCTGCTGACCCTGGGCGCCGACTCGATCACCACCAACCGGGTGGACCTTCTGCACGCGTTGCGCGCCGAGGGGAGCTAGTCCGCCTCCGTCAGAGCTTCCAGGCGCTTGGTCCTCCAGGCCATGAGGCCGGGCAGGTGCTCCGGCACGGCCAGGGCGCGCGGCGCGCCGTTGTTGAGCGTGTTCAAAAATGTGGATCGGGGGTCACCCGGACTGGCTGCCGGGGCCGTTCGGCCCTGGGGTGCGGGCGGTGCGCGCAGGAGGCTGGGTGCGCTGCACCGGAACGATCCGAAGGAGTGGAGCACATGACTGCCAGCGAGACCGGCACCCGGGCCCGTACTCGTACCCGCACCCCCGACGTCAGCGGCGCCGTACGGCTGCGGGCCGAGGGTGAGGTGGGCGAGGACGAGCTGGGCTATCTCAGGGAGAAGGTCGACGCCGTGCTCGGCCGGGCCGGGCTGCCGCCGGTCACCGGTGAGGTGCGCGTCACCCGGGCCGACGCCCCCTACCTCGGCCGGCCCTGGTCGGTCGGCGCGGAGATCCGGGTCGGCCGCACCCTCGTCGTCGCGCACGCCCGGGAGGCGACCGCCCGGGAACTCGCGGACCGGCTCCAGGACCGGCTGCGCTGCCGTGTCGACCGGGTCGTGCACCGCGCGGACACCGGCCGCCGTACGGCCACCCCGCCGCCGTGGCGGGGCGGACCGGAGCGCTGACCGCACCCGGTCGAGGAGGCGGGGAGGCCCCGGCCGGCCCTGTTGTGAGGAGGAACCACCGTGACCAGTCGCACCGTTGGCGAGGTGATGACCGGCGACGTCGTCCGGGTGCGGGCGACGACACCGTTCGAGGTGGTGGTCCGGCTGCTGGACCGGCACCGGATCGGCGGGCTGCCGGTCGTGGACCGGGACGACAAGGTGGTGGGCGTGATCTCGGGCACCGACCTGGTGCGCGAGCAGGCCGCCCGGCACCACGGCCCGCCGGGTCCCGACCGCACCGCGCGGGAGCTGATGACGAGCCCCGCGATCACCGTGCATCCCGAGCAACGGGTGCCGGACGCCGCCCGGTTGATGGAGCGGCGCGGGGTGGAACGGCTGCCGGTGGTGGACGAGGAGGACCGGCTCATCGGCATCGCCACCCGGCGCGATCTGCTGCGGGTCTTCCTGCGCGCGGACGGTGACATCCGCCGGCAGGTGACCGACGAGATCGTGACCGGCGAACTGGGCCTGCCCGCCGACGCCGTGCTGGTGTCCGTGCGGGACGGTGTCGTCACCCTGAAGGGGCGGGTGGAGCTGCGCAGTGACGTGCCCCTGGCGGTGCACGCGGCCTGGCGGCTCGACGGGGTGATCGGCGTGGTGAACCTGCTGAGCCATCGGGTGGACGACGCGTCCGGAGCCGCCGTGGGGTGATCAACAGGCAAGCGGCAGACCTGGAGGGCGGTCCCCTTGGCGGGGCCGCCCTCCGTCGCGTCTCCGGTTCGTCACCCGTGCGGGACCACCGCGACCGGGGCGGTGGCGTGCTGGAGCACCGCGTCCGTCACCGGCCCGATGTGCGTCGCCAGGGCCGGGCGCCGGCCGGTGCGGCCGACGACCAGCAGGCAGGCGTCCCGTGCGGCATCCACCAGGTGCGCGGCGGCCGTGCCGACCACGGGCTGCCGGGCGACCCGGACGTCCGGGTACTTGTCCTGCCAGGCGCGCAGGGCCTCGGTGAGCCGTTGCCGGGTGCGGCCCGCGGGGTCGTCGCCGTGCACGACCCGGAGGGGGGCGGTACGGCGGGAGGCGGCGTCGAAGGCGAAGCCGAGCACCGTGTCGTCCGGACCGGCGGGGCCCACCCCCACCACCACGTCGCCCTGGCCGGTACGGTCCTCGTCGTCGCCGGGGCGGACCAGCACCACCGGGCGGCCGGAGCGGGCCACCGCGGCGCGGGCGAGCGAGCCGAGCAGCAGTCCGGTGGCCCGGCCGGAGCCCCGGGAGCCCAGCACCAGCAGCCCGCCGTCCGCGCCGGCGCCGGTCAGGGCGGCGGCGAGTGGCCCGCACCGGCTCTCGGTGGTGACCGTGAGCCCCGGATACCGGCGGGCCAGGGTGTCCCGGGCCGCCGCGAGCAGGGCGGCGGACCGGTCCCGGTCCGGCGGCGGTACGACGCCCGCCACCGCGTCCGCGAGAACCGCCGACGGCTGGTCCCAGGCGTGCACGAGCCGCAGGACCGTACCGCGCGAAAGGGCTTCGCGGGCCGCCCAGTCGGCGGCGGCGAGGCTTCCCGGGCCGCCGCCCACGCCGGCGGTCACGCACCCGGCGGTCTCACACCCGGTCGCGCCCTCGACGCCGGTCACGACCGCGTCCCGAGGCCGTGGTCGAGGCCGAGGTCGAAGACGATGCGGGCCTTGACCTGGCCGCTCAGCACCTCGTCGACGCAGTCGTTGACGGCGGCGAGCGGACGCGTCTCGTACACGACCTTCGTACGGCCCGCCGCGTGCAGGGCGAACACCTCCGCCAGGTCCTGCCGGGTGCCGACGATGGAGCCGATCACGGAGGTGCCGCCCAGTACGGTGTCGAAGATCGGGACCTGGAGGGTGCCGTGGGCCGGCAGCGCGACCATGACCAGCCTGCCGCCGCGCCGCAGGCCGGAGTTGACGGCCTGGAACGCCCTCGGGTCCACCGCGAGGGCGAGCGCCACATGTGCGCCGCCGTGCTTGCGCAGCTCGCCGGCCACTTCCTGGGTACGGGCGTCGATGACGAGGTCGGCGCCGAGTTCCCGGGCCAGTTCGAGCTTGTCGTCGGTGACGTCGATCGCCGCGACGGTGGCCCCGGCGATCTTCGCGTACTGCACGGCCAGGTGCCCGAGCCCGCCGACCCCGGAGACGGCGACGAGCTGCGCGGGCCGCACGCCGGCGACCTTGAGCGCCTTGTACGTCGTCACGCCGGCGCAGGTCAGCGGGGCCGCGTCGAACGGGCTCACGCCGTCCGGCACCGGCTGCGCGAAGTCGGCGCGGGCCAGCATCTTCTCGGCGTACCCGCCGTCGCGGCCGTACCCGGTGTTGACCTGCTGCTCGCACAGGGTCTCCCAGCCGGACAGGCAGTGCTCGCAGCGCCCGCAGGCCGAGCCGAGCCAGGGCACGGCGACCCGTTGCCCGACGGTGAGGTGGGTGACGCCGGGGCCCAGTTCCTCGACCAGACCGACGCCCTCGTGGCCCGGCACGAACGGCGGGACCGGCTTGAGGGGCCAGTCGCCGTGCGCGGCGTGGATGTCGGTGTGGCACAGCCCGGACGCCTCCAGGCGGACCCGCACCTCGCCGGGGCCGGGTTCCGGGTCGGGGCGGTCCTCCAGCGTGAGGGGCGCGCCGAACGCGCGGACGACAGCTGCCTTCATGGTCTGTTCTCCTTGCCGGGGCCTGCTGGCGCCGAGTCGGCGTCGGCGGTCAGTCGTGCGGGACGACGGCGACGGGGGCGGCCGAGTGGTGCAGCACGGCGTGGGTGACCGGACCGACGTGGGTGCCGTACCCGGCCGGGCGCCGGCGGCGGCCCACGACCACCAGGGACGCGTCGCGCGCGGCCTCGATCATCCGCAGCGACGGGCTCGCGAACTCGCACTCCTCGACGACCTCGACGGAGGGGTACTTGTGCCGCCAGGGCTTGAGGACCTCGCTCAGCGCGGCCTTCTCCTGCGCGGCGATCTCCTGGTCAAGGGTGGGGTCGGCGGCGAACCCGTAGACGTAGTACGGCGGCATGTTCCAGGCGCGCACGGCCCGTACCGACGTCTCGCGGCGGACAGCCTCCTCGAAGGCGAACGCGAACAGCGCGTCGTGCGGTGCCGCCGTGTCCACGCCGAGGACCACCGGCCGGAAGGGCGTGCGCTCGGACGGGGTGCCCGCGGTGTCCGGCTCGTGCTCGTCGGCCGCCCGCTCCCCCGCCCGCACCAGGACGACGGGCCGGCCGGCGTGCGCGACGACCGACAGGCCGACCGAGCCGACCAGGAAGCCGCCGATGCCGCTCAGCCCCCGGGAGCCCAGTACCAGCAGCTCCGACTCCTCGGCGGCCTCGGCCAGCACGGCGGCGGAGGCGCCGTCGAGCTGCTCGGTGCGGATCTCCAGGCCGGGGTGGGCTGTGCGCAGTTCGGCGGCGGCCTCCCGCGGGATCCGCTCGGTCCAGTGCCGGTGCGTCTCGGCGCCGAGCAACGGGGCCTGGGCCATGGGCCCCGGCACCGGCTCCCACACGTGCACCAGCCTCAGCGGCAGCCCGCGCAGCCGGGCCTCGCGGGCCGCCCAGTCCGCGGCGGTGCGGCTCTCCGGGGATCCGTCGAGGCCCACGGTGACGGTGCGGGACATGACGTCCACCTCCTGCTTGTCCGGTATCCGGCCCCTTCTTTGGGGCCACTGCCAGCTTCTCGGGCGGCGCGTGGCGGGGGCAGGGCCCTGAAGTCCTGCCGCGCGGGTCCGACCGGCCCTAAGGCGCCCAGGGCGACCGGATGTGCTCGGTTCGGGGCGTGTCGTGGACGTGTTCGTCGATTGTTCGAGCGCTTTCCGGGCAGCGGACGTCCATGACGCGACAAGGCAGGGCGCGGGCGCGTCATATGCGCTGGGATGTCCGCAGGCATGCCGGGTGAGCATGGCGGGCGACGGTGCGGGGTAGGGATGAACGCTTTCGTGGAGGGGCCGGCCCGTCCGGCGGGCCCCGCGGTCCTGGAGCACTGCCGGTGCGGCGCCCGCCTGCCACAGGCGACCCCCTCGGCGGCCGAGGAGCGGTTCCGCGGACTGCTGGAGGCGGCGCCGGACGCCATGGTCATCGTCGACGACACCGGCACCATCCGGCTGGTCAACGCCCAGACCGAGGCGCTGTTCGGCTACCGGCGCGAGGAACTGCTCGGCTGCCCGGTCGAGGTCCTCGTACCGAACCGCTTCCAGCCCCACCACACCCGGCACCGTGACGGCTACACGCACAACCGGCAGGTGCGCCCGATGGGTGCCGGGCTGGAACTGCACGGGCTGCGCAAGGACGGCACCGAGTTCCCCGTCGAGATCAGCCTGAGCCCGCTGGAGACGGCGGACGGCCTGCTGGTGTCGGCGGCGGTGCGCGACGTCAGCGACCGCAAGGCGGCCGAGGCCCGGATCAACGAGCTGGCCGCGCTCGTGGAGTCCTCCCAGGACGCCATCCTCGCCAAGACGCTCGACGGGTACATCACCTACTGGAACGCGGCGGCGGCCCGGCTGTACGGCTACACCCCCGAGGAGGCCATCGGGCGGCACGTGTCGATGCTCGCCCAGACCGAACTGCACGACGACATCGCGGTGTTGCTCAAGCGGCTGCGGCACGGGGAGCGGATCGAGCACTTCGAGACGCTGCGGGTCACCCGGTCGGGCTCGCTGCTGGACGTCGACGTCACGCTGTGGCCGACCCGGGACACCTGCGGCACGGTCGTCGGGGCGTGCGCGATCGTCCGGGACATCAGCGACCGCAAGCGCGCCGAGGCCGAGCTGACGGCCCTGCTGGAACAGCAGCGGCACATCGCCCTCACCCTGCAGCGCAGCCTCATGGGCACCCCGCCGGCGCTGCCCGGCCTGGACACCGCCAGCCGGTACCGGCCCGCCACCCAGGGCGCCGGGGTGGGCGGTGACTGGTTCGACCTGATACCGCTGGGTGCCGGGCGGGTCGGGGTGCTGATCGGCGACGTGATGGGCCGGGGTCTGGAAGCGGCGGCGGTGATGGGCCAGTTGAGGTCGGCCGCGCACGCGCTCGCCAAGACCGGGATGCAGCCCCGCCAGCTGATGCAGGCGCTGGACACCGTGGTGGCGGACCTGGACGTCCCCGACCAGCTGGTGACCTGCTGCTACCTGGTCATCGCACCGGACGCGGGCACGGTCACGGTGTGTTCGGCGGGGCATCTGCCGACGCTGGTCGTCGGCCCCTGGGAGGGCGTGCGGTCCCTGCCGGCGCCGGTCAACGCGCCGCTCGGTGTGGGCGGGATCCTCTACGAGCAGTCCTGTACCGAGATGGCGCCCGGTGCCACGCTCGTGCTCTACACCGACGGCCTCATCGAGACGCCCGACTGCGACATCGAGACCCGGATCGACGACCTGGCCACCGTGCTCGACACGTTCTTCCGGCGCTTCCCCGGCCTGGAGGCGGCGGCCGACCACGTGCTGTCCGCCCTGCTGCCCGACGCCGAGGGCCACAACGACGACGTCACCCTGCTGCTGGCCCAGCTCCCGGCCGCGCCGCTGGCCGCCGTCACCACGGCACTGCCCGCGACACCGTCCGCCGTCCCGGAGGGGCGGGCCTTCCTGCGCCGGACGCTCACCGCGTGGGAGTGCGCCACGCCGGCCGACGACGCCCTGCTCCTGCTCTCGGAGACCCTCACCAACGCCGTCCAGCACGCCGAGGGCCCGCTCGCGCTCCGGCTGTGCCGTACGGCCACCGACCTCACCGTCGAGGTGGGCGACCGCAGCCCCCAACTCCCCCGGCCCCGCACCGCCGCCGAGGACGAGGAATCCGGCCGCGGCCTCCTCCTGGTCCGCACCCTGGCCGACAGCTGGGGGGTACGCCCGACGGACGAGGGGAAGACGACCTGGTTCACGGTGAAGCTGTGAGCGGTGCTCCGGGCACCGTCAGGGCCGGGGCGCGTCCGGGAGCGGGGCGTGCCAGAGCAGGTGGGTGCCGCCGCCTGGCGGGGTGCTGATCTCCAGGTCGCCGCCGAGGCCCCGGGCGCGTTCCGCCATGTTGCGCAGGCCGCTGCGGCGGCCCTCGGCCGGGATGCCGACGCCGTCGTCCACGACCGTGAGGCGGACCTCGTGGCCGTCGGTCTCCAGGAGTACCTCGGCACGGCCGGCGTGGGCGTGCCGGGCGATGTTGGTGAGGGACTCGGAGAGGACGGCCACCACGTGGTCGGCGACCTCGGGCGGCACATGGGTGTCGAGCAGGCCCTCCATGCGCATGCTGGGCGCGAAGCCGAGGACCGGCGCGGCCTCGCCTGCGGCCCGCACGGCACGCGAGCGCAGTCCGGGCGCGTCCTCGTCGCGGGCGCGCAGCCCGAAGATGGTCGAGCGGATGATCTTGATGGTCTCGTCCAGGTCGTCCACGGCCCGCAGCACCCGCTCGGAGGCTTCCGGGTGCTCGATGAACCGGCCCGCGCTCTGGAGTGTCATGCCGGTCGCGAACAAGCGCTGGATGGCGAGGTCGTGCAGGTCACGGGCGATCCGGTCGCGGTCCTCCAGCAGCGCGATCTGCTCGGCGTCCCGGCGGCGCTCGGCCAGTTCCATGGAGACGGCGGCCTGCGCGGCGAACGCCGTCAGGGGCTCCGTCTCCGTCACCGAGAAGTCGCTCGCGCCGGCCTCCCGGGCCAGCAGGACCACCCCGCGCGCCTGCTCGCCGAGGCCGATGGGGACGGCGACGGCCGGGCCGAGGCCCGCGAAGTGCTGGGGCCCGGCCGGGAACCGGTCGTCGTGGGCGGCGTCCGCGCTGCGCACCAGCGCGCCCCGGGCGTAGGCCTCCCCGCTGAGCGTGCCCGCCACGGGCAGTACGAGCCCCTGGAGCACCTCGGCGCCGAGGCCCTGCACCAGCTCCACGGCGAGCGAGTCGGTGTCCTGCATCGGGATCGCCACGGCGGCGAGGGCGGCCCCGGTGAGGGTGCGGGCCCGGTCGGCCATCAGGCCGAGGACCGCCCGCTGGTCGGTGCCGGACATCAGGCTGCTGGTGATCTCGGCGATGGCCTGGAGCCAGCGCTCGCGGCGCAGGGACTCCTCGTACAGGCGGGCGTTGTCGATGGCGACACCGGCGGCGACCGCGAGGGTGGCGAGGACGGCCTCGTCCTCCTCGTCGAACTGCTGCCCGCCGCGCTTCTCGGTCAGGTAGAGGTTGCCGAAGACCTGCTCGCGCACCCGGATCGGGACGCCGAGGAAGGAGTCCATCGGCGGGTGGTGGGCCGGGAAGCCGTACGAGGCCTTGTGCTCGGAAAGCTTGGTCAGGCGCAGCGGCTCGGGGTGCCGGATCAGCTCGCCGAGGATGCCGTGGCCCTCCGGGTAGGAGCCGATGCGGGCGATCTCCTCGGGGCCGACGCCGACGGTGATGAACGCCGAGAGGCGCCGGCCGTCGGGGCCGATGACACCGAGCGCCGCGTACTCGGCGTCGACCAGCACGGCCGCGGCCTCCACGATGCCGCGCAGCGCGTGTTCCAGGTCCAGCTCGCGGCCGACCGAGAGCACCGCCTCCAGCAGGCTGTGGACCCGGTCCCGGGTGCCGCGGGCCGCGTCCAGGCGGGCCTGCAACTCCTCCAGCAGCTCGTCCAGCCGCAGCTGGGGCAGCCTGATCCGGGCCTCCCTGGCCTCCTCGGCGCTTCCCACCGCTGTTCCTCCCAGCCCCCGTCACCTGCCGAACCTCCGCCCCGTACCAGTCACGGTAGCGGGCCGGGCAAGGGGACCTTACGGGATCAAGGGGACCGGCGGCATGCCGAGGGTCACAGGGCGGGTGGTACGAAGATCACAGGTCGGGTCGTACCAGGGTGCCCGCCCTGCCGTGCACGATCTCGTACGCGGCGTCGAGCGCGCCGATCGCGGCCAGTTGCCCGGTGCGTTCCACGAACCGGGCCGCCGCCTCGGCCTTGGGTCCCATGGAGCCGTCGGCGAAGTCGCCGCGCCGCAGCTCGGCGGGGGTGGCGTCGAGCAGGGGCCGCTGCCGCGGGGTGCCGTAGTCGGCGTAGACGTGCGGCACGTCGGTGAGGATCAGCAGGAAGTCGGCCTTCAGGTCCTCGGCGAGCAGGGCGGCGGTGAGGTCCTTGTCGACGACGGCCTCGGCGCCGTGCAGCGCGCCGGTGGCGGCGTCGGCGGTGACCGGGACTCCCCCGCCGCCGGCGCAGACCACGAGGGTGCCGAGGCCGAGCAGGTCGTGCACGGTCTCCGTCTCCACGATCCGCTCGGGCGGCGGCGAGGGGACCACGCGGCGCCAGCCGGTGGTGTCCCGGGCCGTCTGCCAGCCGCGTTCGCGGGCCAGCGTGCGGGCGCGCTCGGCGGGGTAGACCTGGCCGATGAACTTCACGGGCCGCTCGAAGGCGGGGTCGTCGGCGCGGACCACGGTGTGGGTGACGAGGGCGGCGATCCGCCGGCCGGGCAGGGCGTCGTGCAGGGAGCGCACCAGCAGGGAGCCGATCATGCCCTGGGTCTGGGCGCCGAGCAGGTCGAGCGGGTAGGGGGCGGTGAGCGCGGGGTCGGCGGCGCTCTCCATGGCCAGCAGCCCGATCTGGGGGCCGTTGCCGTGCGTGACGACGATCTCGTGTTCCTTGGCGAGGGCGGCGACGGCGGTGGTGACCCGGTCGATGTTGGCCTGCTGGACGTCGGCGTCGGGCCGTTCCCCGCGGTGCAGCAGGGCGTTGCCGCCGAGGGCGATGACGATGCGCATGGCGTTCAGTCCTCCAGGGTGGCGACGAGGATGGCCTTGATGGTGTGCAGCCGGTTCTCCGCCTGGTCGAAGACGAGGGAGGCGGGCGAGGAGAAGACCTCGTCGGTGACCTCCAGGGCGCTCAGCCCGTAGGTGGCGAGCAGGTCCCGGCCGAGCCGGGTGCGGTCGTCGTGCAGGGACGGCAGGCAGTGCATGAACTTCACGTCGGGGTTGCCGGTCGCGGCCAGCGTCTTGGCGTTCACCTGGTACGGCAGCAGCAGCGCGATGCGTTCGCGCCAGGTGTCGGCGGGCTCGCCCATCGACACCCAGACGTCGGTGTGCAGGAAGTCGGCGCCGTTCACGGCGAGTTCGACCTCCTCGGTGAGGGTGATCCGGGCCCCGCTCGTCTCGGCGAGGGTCCGGCAGCGGGCGACCAGGGCCTCGTCCGGCCACAGGGCGCGCGGAGCGGCGATGCGGACGTCCATGCCGAGCAGGGCGCCCATGGAGAGCAGCGAGTTGCCCATGTTGTTGCGGGCGTCGCCGAGGTAGCAGTAGGCCGTGTCGGTCAGCGGCTTGCCGCTGTGCTCGCGCATGGTGAGGGCGTCGCACAGACTCTGGGTGGGGTGACAGCGGTCGGTCAGGCCGTTGTAGACCGGGACGCCGGAGTACGTGGCGAGGTCGGTGACGATCGTCTGGGCGGAGCCCCGGTACTCGATGGCGTCGAACATCCGGCCGAGGACGCGGGCGGTGTCGGCGATGGACTCCTTGGCGCCGACGTGGGTGTCGCCGGGGCCGAGGTAGGTGGTGCGGGCGCCCTGGTCGGCGGCGGCGACCTCGAAGGCGCAGCGGGTGCGGGTGGAGGTCTTCTCGAAGATCAGCGCGAGGTGCCTGCCGGTCAGCCGGGGCGTCTCGGTGCCGGCGTGCCGGGCCGCCTTCAGCTCGGCGGAGAGGTCGAGGAGGTGGTGGATCTCGTCGGCGGTGAAGTCGAGTTCGGCGAGGTAGGAGCGGCCGCGCAGGTCGATGGTCATCTCGGTGTTCCTTAAGGGGAGTTGTGGGGGGGGGATCAGGCGACCGGGTCGCGTTCGATCGGGCAGCTCATGCAGCGCGGGCCGCCCCGGCCGCGGCCGAGTTCACCGCCGGCGATGGTGACGATCTCGATGCCCTGCTTGCGCAGATAGGTGTTGGTGGTGACGTTGCGCTCGTAGCCGACGACGACGCCGGGGGCGAGGGCGAGGAAGTTGCTGCCGTCGTCCCACTGCTCGCGCTCCGCGTTGCGGATGTCCTGGGGCGCGGAGAGCATCCGGACCTTGTCCACGTCGAGCGCCTCGGCGAGCGCGGTGGCGAGGTCGGAGTTCGGGGCGACGGCGAAGCCGGCGGGGCGCCCGGTGTCGGGCATGAGGGTCCACGAGCGCAGCGAGTCGGCGAGGCCCGGGTAGACGACGAAGGCGTCCCGGTCGACCATGGTGAGCACGGTGTCGAGGTGCATGTACGCCCGCTGCGGCGGGAGTCGCACGGCGATCAGCCGGTTCGCGGTGCCGCCGGCGAAGAGCCGGGCGGCCAGGTTCTCCACGGCCTGCGCGGTGGTCCGCTCCCCCATGCCGACCATGACGGCCCCGTTGCCGAGGACGTGCACGTCCCCGCCCTCCAGGGTGCCGGCGGACGCGTCCAGGAGCGGCTCGGGGGCCTGGGCGGCGAACAGCGGGTGGAACCGGTAGACGGCCTCGGCGTGCAGGCTCTCGCGACGGCGGGCCGGCTTGGCCATCGGGTTGACCGACAAACGGTCGTAGATCCAGCAGGAGTTGTCGCGTGGGAAGAGGTGGTTGGGCAGCGGGGCGAGGGCGAAGTCGTCGGCGCCGAGCGCGTTCCAGACCAGGCTGTGCGGGGTGGCGAGCGGCAGGTCGCTCTTGAGCAGGCCGCCGATGAGGTAGCGGGTGAGGGTCTCGCCGTCGAGACCGGCGCACAGCTCGCGCACCGGGTCGACCAGGGCGGGGCCGACGGTGCCGGGGGTGACGACCCGGTCGAGCAGCCAGTCGCGGGCGGCGGGCAGGTCGAGGGTCTGGGCGAGCAGGTCGGCGAAGTGGTGCACGCGGGTGCCGTGGTCGCGCAGCACCTGGGCGAAGGCGTCGTGCTCCTCGCGGGCCCGCTTGGCCCACAGGATGTCGTCGAAGAGCAGCGCGTCGACGTTGCGCGGGGTCAGCCGGGACAGTTCCAGTCCGGGGCGGTGCAGGATCACCTGGCGCAGCCGGCCGGCCTCGGAGTCGACGTGGAAGGTGTTCATGAGGGTTCCTTTGAGCAGGCGGAGAAAGCGGAGGTCAGTCGCGGTGGCGCGGGGCGGGCACCGGGTGCGGGTCGCGGGCCGTGGGCGCGGGCGGGGCCTCGGGTGCGCTGGCCACGCCGACCGGGGCGGGTGCGGCGGGGTGTGCCGCCCGGTCGTCGCCGCGCTTGAGCCAGACGTACACCGGCAGGCCGAGGAGCAGCACGAACAGGCCGTAGTAGACGGTCTGGTAGCCGCTGCCCTGGATCGACCAGTACGAGAAGGCCATCGCCAGCGCCGAGACGGTCACGTCCCGGGCCAGCCGG
Organism: Streptomyces pyxinicus; assembly: GCF_024753135.1. GTDB lineage: Bacteria > Actinomycetota > Actinomycetes > Streptomycetales > Streptomycetaceae > Streptomyces > Streptomyces pyxinicus. The sequence goes on from NZ_JANUGP010000020.1 coordinate 35,909, forward strand.
CGGGGGGCGAGGCTCCGCCGGCCCTCGGTCAGCAGCCAGCGGAGCTGGGCGGCGGCCGAGAAGAGGTAGGGGATGACGGCGGTGAGCACGCTGAGCAGCACGATCTTGGTGAAGACGTCCTCGAAGCGCGTGTAGCTGAACACGGTGATCAGCGAGGCCAGCACCGTGGAGGCGACGATCCCGAAGACCGGCGTGCCGTTCGCGCCCCGCAGCCGGCCGAAGGCGCCGGGGAAGAGCCCGTCGCGGGCGGCGGCGTACGGCATCTCGGCGCACAGCATGGTCCAGCCGTTGAGGGCGCCGAGCCCGGACACGATGGCGGCGACCGCGACCGCGTCCCCGGCCCAGCTGCCGCCGAAGATGCTGTTGACGGCGTCGGTGAAGGGCGCCGTGGAGGAGCCGAGCCGGCTGTGCGAGACGGTGCCGAAGACCGCGAGGGTGCCGAGGATGTAGATCACGGCGCAGACGAGGGTGCCGTACACGGTGGCGCGCGGCACGTTGCGGCCGGGCTCCCGGACCCGCCCGGCGACCACCGAGGCGGCCTCCAGGCCGAGGTAGCTGAACAGGGCGATGGCCGCGGCGGCCGAGACGGCGCCGGCCGCCGACTGCCCACTGGCGTTGAACGGGCCGAAGTTGCCGGGGTCGACGAAGAACAGGCCGACGGTAGCCATGAAGACCAGCGGGACGAACTTCAGCACGGTCGTGACCAGTTGGAAGGCCCCGGTGTTGCGCACACCGGTGAGGTTGACCAGGGCCGGGATCCACAGGCCCACCAGGGCGATCAGGATCGACAGCGCCTTGCGGTGGCCGGTGTTGACGAACACCTCCACATAGCCGACCCAGGCGACCACGATGGCGGCGTTGCCGGCCCACGCGGTGATCCAGTACGACCACGCGTTGAGGAACCCGGCGAACTCGCCGAACGCCTCCCGGGCGTAGACGTAGGGGCCGCCACTGGCCGGGACCCGCCGGGCGAGGGAGCCGAAGGTGACGGCCAGCGCGAGCGCGCCGAGCGTGACGGCGCCGAAGGCCACCAGCGAGATCGGCCCGTACGGCGCGAGGGCCGCCGGGAGCGCGAAGACCCCGGTGCCGATGATGCTGCCGATCACCAGGGCGGACGCGGCCGGGAGGCCGAGCGCCGCCGGTGGCGCGGGGGTGCCGGCGCTCCGGGTGGGTCTGGACATGGCTGTGCTCCTCGTACGCCGCGGTGGGGCTCCGGTGGTTACGGAACTGATCCTGCGGGCACGGAGGTGTCCGGATGAGCGGCCACAGGTCCCCCGACCAGGGACGTTGGGCCCTGCTTCGTCCCGGACCCCCCGCGTCGGCCGCGCAAGGCACCGGCCCCGGCGTGTTGAGAAGGGCCGACCGGCCCTATGCCGGCCGTGGCGGCGCGGGGACGATGGCCTGATGCTCCAGAACAGCGGCTTTCGTCCCCTCGGCAGGCAGGAGTGCCTGCGCCTGCTGGCCAAGGTGCCGGTCGGCCGGATCGTCTACACCCGGCAGGCGCTGCCCGCGGTGCTGCCGGTGAACTTCTGCCTCGGCCCGGACTCGGCGGTGCTGCTGCGCACCTCGGGCGACTCGGATCTGGCGCGGGCCGTCGACGGGGCCGTGGTCGCCTTTGAGGTGGACGAGTTCGACGCGGCGACCCGCTCGGGCTGGAGCGTGGTGGTCACCGGCCGCGCCGGACTCGTACCGGACCCGGCCGAATCGGAGCCGCCGGACGGCGAGGGTGGCCCCGACTCCTGGATGCCGGTGCGGGACGGGGTGCTCGTGCGCATCGAGACCGAGGTGGTCTCGGGGCGCGAGCTGACGGGCTGAGGGGCTGGGGGGTAAGGGCACGCCGCCGGGAACGGGACAGCGCCGCCGGCCACTGACTGGGGCCGACGGCGCCGTGCCGTGCGTACTGTCCGCTGTCCCGGGGGCTCAGCGCCCTTCGCGTGCCCGGTCGCGGGCCTGGGTGGCGATGACGGCGGCCTGGATGCGGCGCTCCACGCCGAGCTTGGCCAGCAGCCGGGAGATGTGGTTCTTGACGGTCTTCTCGGCCAGGTAGAGCCGCTGGCCGATCTGCCGGTTGGTCAGGCCCTCGCCGATCAGCTCCAGGATCTCCCGCTCGCGCTCGGTCAGGCCCGGCAGCACGTCCGGCTCCGCCTCCTTCTGCTGACCGCCGCGCAGCCGTGCCATCAGCTTGGTGGTGGCGCTGGGGTCGAGCAGCGACTGTCCGGCGGCCACCGTGCGCACCGCCGAGACCAGGTCCGAGCCCTGGATCTGCTTGAGCACATAGCCGGCGGCGCCCGCCATGATCGAGTCGAGCAGCGCCTCCTCGTCGTCGAAGGAGGTCAGCATCAGGCAGGCCAGCTCCGGCATCCGCGAGCGCAGTTCCCGGCAGACGGTCACGCCGTCGCCGTCCGGCAGCCGTACGTCGAGGACCGCCACGTCGGGGCGCAGGGCCGGGACGCGCACCAGGGCCTGTTCGACGGTGGCCGCCTCGCCGACGACGGTGATGTCCGCCTCGTCGTTCAGCAGGTCGTGCACCCCGCGGCGGACCACCTCGTGGTCGTCCAGGAGGAACACCCGGATCGGGGTTCCGGTGCCGGCCTGCTCACGGTCTGCCATCGATCGCTCCTCGTGACGAGTTCGGTGCGGTGCACGTCCGCGCGGGTACGTGCTCCCAACAGCGCTACAGCGAGATCCTTCCCTGCCGCCGGGACCGAGGTCCAGGGCCTAACGGCCCTGTTTCCCCGATGCCCGGCGCTCCCGTCCGCCCGGCGTTCCGTCACCGCAGCCGGCGGTTGCGGCTCAGCCACGGCACCCGCGCCCACAGCCGGCCGAGCCCCCAGGTGGTCCCGGCACCGGTGGCCGCTGGGGCGACCAGGGCGAGGGCGTAGACGAGGTGGTAGTGGGCGAAGGGGTTGGACGACATGCTCGGCGAGCCGTCCGACAGGTGCCGGGCGGGCGGCCACTCGGCGAGCCACATGAGCGCCATCATCACGGTGCCGGCCGCGGCGGCGAGCCGTACGCCGATACCCGCGAGGAGCGCCGCGCCGACGCCGAGCAGGCCGAGCATGAACAGCCGGTCGGCCCAGGCCTGGCCCGCCCAGGAGTGGAACACCGACTCCATGGGTCCGGCGGCGACCGAGCCGAGGAAGCCCTTGGTGGGCGAGCCGCCGTCGAGCCGGCCCTTGCCGGAGGCGGTGGCGTAGCCGAGGCCGAAGGTCTTGTCGGGGAAGGCCCACAGGAAGACGAACCCGAGCGGCAGGCGCAGGTGGGAGGCCGACGGGCCCACGGGACCGAACGGCTCTGTCCCGTGGGCCCGTTGGGCAGGCTTCGTCAGCCGTCCCAGGACCAGTCGGCCACCTCGGGCAGGTCGACGCCGTGCTCGCGGATCCAGACCTGGTGGCGCTGGCGGGTGTCCGCCATGTGCTGGCGTACGGAGGCGGCGCGCACGGCGAGGCCGGGGACGCGGTCGATGACGTCCATGACCAGGCGGTAGCGGTCCAGGTCGTTGCGGACCACCATGTCGAACGGCGTGGTGGTGGTGCCGATCTCCTTGTAGCCGCGCACGTGCAGGTTCTGGTGTCCGGTGCGGCGGTAGGCGAGGCGGTGGATGAGCCACGGGTAGCCGTGGTAGGCGAAGATGACCGGCTTGTCGGCGGTGAACAGGCCGTCGTACTCGAAGTCGGTCATGCCGTGCGGGTGTTCGTCGCCGGGCAGCAGGCGGGCGATGTCGACGACGTTCACCACCCGCACCGCCAGCTCCGGCAGGTGGCGGCGGAGCAGCTGGGCGGCGGCCAGCACCTCCTGGGTGGGCACGTCGCCGGCGCAGGCCAGCACCACGTCGGGTTCGCGGGTGCCGTCCTCGGTGCCGGCCCACGGCCAGATGCCGGCGCCGCGCGCGCAGTGCACGCGGGCCTCGTCCATGGACAGCCAGTCGAAGCAGGGCTGTTTGCCGGCGACGACGACGTTGACGTAGTCGCGGCTGCGCAGCACGTGGTCGGCGACGGACAGCAGGGTGTTGGCGTCCGGCGGCAGGTAGACCCGCACGCACTCCGGGCTCTTGTTGAGGACGTGGTCCACGAAGCCGGGGTCCTGGTGGGAGAAGCCGTTATGGTCCTGGCGCCAGACGTGCGAGGTGAGCAGGTAGTTGAGGGAGGCGATGGGGGCGCGCCAGGGCAGCCGGCGGGTGACGCGCAGCCACTTGATGTGCTGGTTGACCATCGAGTCGACGATGTGCACGAACGCCTCGTAGCAGGAGAACAGTCCGTGCCGGCCGGTCAGCAGATAGCCCTCCAGCCAGCCCTGGCAGGTGTGTTCGGAGAGGATCTCCATCACCCGGCCGTGCGGGTCGAGGTCCTCGTCCACGGGCAGGGTCTTGGCCTGCCAGGCCTTGCCGCTGGCCGCGTAGACGGCCTGGAGCCGGTTGGAGGCGGTCTCGTCGGGGCCGACGAGCCGGAAGTCGCGCCGGTCGGCGGTGGCCGCCATGACGTCCCGGAGCATGTCGCCGAGCACCCGGGTGGGTTCGTGCAGGGTGGCGCCGGGCTTGTCGACGGCGACGGCGTAACGCTCCAGCGGGGGCAGCGGCAGTTCGCGCAGCAGCAGGCCGCCGTTGGCGTGCGGGGTGGCGCCGAGCCGGCGGGTGCCCTCCGGGACGCAGGCCAGCACCTCGGGGCGCGGGGCGCCGTCCGCGTCGAACAGCTCCTCGGGCCGGTACGACCGCAGCCACTGCTCCAGCTGACGCAGGTGCTCGGGGTTGTCCCGCACGGCGGCCAGCGGGACCTGGTGGGCCCGCCAGGTGCCCTCGACCGGGAGTCCGTCGACCTCGGCGGGACCGGTCCAGCCCTTGGGGGTGCGCAGCACGATGACCGGCCAGCGGGGCCGCTCGGTGGCGCCCTCCTCGCGGGCGGCGCGCTGGAAGGCGGCGATGCGGTCGACGGCGGTGTCCATCGCGGCGGCCATCGCGCGGTGTACGGCGGCGGGGTCGTCGCCGGTGACGTGCAGGGGCTCGTGGCCGTAGCCCCGCAGCAGCGCGTCCAGCTCCTCCTCGGGCAGCCGGGACAGCACCGTGGGGTTGGCGATCTTGTAGCCGTTGAGGTGCAGGATCGGCAGGACGGCGCCGTCGCGGGCCGGGTCGAGGAACTTGTCGGAGTGCCAGGAGGCGGCCAGCGGACCGGTCTCCGCCTCGCCGTCGCCGATGACGCAGGCGACCAGCAGCCCGGGGTTGTCGAAGGCCGCGCCATACGCGTGCGACAGCGAGTACCCCAGCTCACCGCCCTCGTGGATGGAGCCCGGCGTCTCCGGGGCGACATGGCTGGGCACCCCGCCGGGGAAGGAGAACTGCTTGAACAGCCGGCCCATGCCGTCCGCGTCCCGGGTGACGTCCGGGTAGGTCTCGGTGTACGACCCCTCAAGCCAGGAGTTGGCGAGGACGGCGGGCCCGCCGTGTCCGGGCCCCCAGATGCACAGGGCGTCCAGTCCGCGGGCCTTGACGAGCCGGTTCAGGTGGGTGTGGACCAGGTTGAGGCCGGGTGAGGTGCCCCAGTGGCCGAGCAGCCGCGGTTTGACGTGCTCGGGGCGCAGCGGCTCGGTGAGCAACGGGTTGGCCATGAGGTAGATCTGGCCGACGGCGAGGTAGTTCGCCGCGCGCCAGTGGGCGTCCAGGGTGGCGAGTTCCTCGTCCGTGAGGTCGGTGGTCGCCTGCTGCGTGTCGAGGGACAATTGGGGGTCCTTCCCGGTTCGGACGGCGGTCGGGGGTGGCGGTGAGGCGTGCCGTGGGGCACGGTGACGCGTGCCGTGCGGCCACCGCACTCCACCCTCCGGTGGACCCGTGCGTACCCGACAGGGCCGTTCGGGCCACGTCCCGGGGCCGAGCCGTCCGTACCGGGGTCCCGCTCAGGGCGCGAGGTCCACCCCGTAGAGCGTCCGCCCTCCGACCAGCTCACGCCCGGTGACCAGCTCCGGATGGATGCGCACGAACACCTCCCGGGGGGACGGCGCCCAGGAGCGCGGGGCGATCCGGGCCAGCCGGGCCCGCTCGGCCGGCTCGGTGACGACGGCGGCCCGCCCGGTGACGACGACGCTCCACCCGGCGTTCCGGACGGCGTCCACCTCGTCCACCTCGAAGGCGACCACCGCCCCGTCCACCGCCCGGGCCAGCTCGGAGGCCGCCGAGGCGCGCAGCAGCACCGAGCCGTCGCCGTCCAGGCAGAAGTTCACCGGCAGCACCGCGGGCAGCGCCTGCCGCGTGTGCACGATGCGCCCGACCGGCACAGAGACCAGCAGCCGCAGACACTCGTCCCGGCCCAGCTCGCGAAAACCGTCGTTGGGATACATGGCCGGCCCGCCTTTCACCCTGGAAACCGCCATCTGCCCATCGTCGGCACCGCCCGCCGTCCCGGGGAGGGACCACCGGTCCCTCCCCGGCCGGAGACCAGTCCCGGCCGGGCACCCGGAGGACCCCCGCGGCCACTGCGGGCACGGGGGTCCTCCGGGGGATGAGGCGCGTCAGGGGCGCAGCAGCAGGCTGTCGCCGCGCTCCTTCGCGGTGGCGTAGCGCTTGGCGACGTCCTGCCAGTTGACGACGGCCCACATGGCGTCGATGAAGTCGACCTTCTGGTTCTTGTACTGGAGGTAGAAGGCGTGCTCCCAGGCGTCGAAGACCAGGATGGGGGTGGCGCCCTGGCCGACGTTGCCCTGGTGGTCGTAGACCTGCTCGACGATCAGGCGGCCGCTGAGCGGCTCGTAGGCGAGGACGCCCCAGCCGGAGCCCTGCGTGGTGGCGGCGGCCTTGGTGAGCTGGGCCTTGAAGCCGGCGAAGGTGCCGAAGGACTCGGTGATCGCGTCGGCCAGGTCACCGACGCCGTCGGCGGCCAGGGGCTCGCCGCCGCCGTCCTTCGGGCCGGTCATGTTCTGCCAGTAGATCGAGTGCAGGATGTGCCCGGACAGGTGGAAGGCCAGGTTCTTCTCCAGGCCGTTGATCGAGCCCCACGTCTCCTTGTCCCGCGCCTCGGCCAGCTGCTCCAGCGTGTCGTTCGCGCCCTTCACATAGGCCGCGTGGTGCTTGTCGTGGTGCAGCTCGATGATCTCCGGGCTGATGACCGGGGCGAGCGCCGAGTAGTCGTACGGAAGCTCCGGGAGCGTGTAAAGCGCCATGTCCAACGTCCTCCGACGTTATTGCCAATGGTATGCAACTGCACGCTAACAGTAGGAACAGCTGATGTGCGATCAGGCCTTGGACCTAGGACTTCGCCGTGTCGCCGGACACCGTGCGCAGATAGGCGCCGAGGCGGGCGATCGCCGCCGGGTTGCGGGGGCTCTCGACCAGGTCGGCGTAGTCGAGGGCGATGACGCGCCGGTGCTTGACGGCGGAGACGTTGCGCAGCGGGGCGTAGGAGAGGAGGAACTTCTTCTTCTGCTCGGCGCTGACGTCGCCGTAGTCGCAGACGACGATGACGTCCGGGTTCCGTTCGACGACGGTCTCCCAGCCGACCGTGGTCCAGGAGTCGGCCATGTCGTGCATGACGTTGACCCCGCCGGACTCGGCGATGATCTGTTCGGGCGCGGCGTAGCGGCCGGAGGTGAAGGGGGTGTCCTGGCCGCTGTCGTAGAGGAAGACGGAGGGGCGGGCGTCCCCCTCGGGGGCCTTGGCGCGGACGTCCGCGATCCGCTTCTTGAAGTCGGCGACCAGCTTCGCCGCGCGCTTCTCGACGCCGAACAGCCGCCCCAGGTTGGTGAGATCGGTGTACAGCGCCTCCAGCGGCGGCATGATGCCCCGCGCGGACCCGGAGCGGCCGTTGCGGCAGGACTCGGTGAGGACGTACGACGGGATGCCGAGCTTCTTGAGCGCGTCGGGGGTGAAGCCGCCGTCCTCGCGGAAGCCGTAGTTCCAGCCGGCGAAGACGAGGTCGGCGTGGGCGTCGAGGACGTTCTCCTTGGTGAGCTGGTCCTTGGAGAGCCACTTGACCTTGTCGTAGCCGTCCTTCCAGGGCACCGCGTCCAGGTCGCCCTTGTCGTCGGGCATCGCGAAACCGGCCATGCGGTCCTCCAGGCCGAGGGCGAACATCAGCTCGGTGATGCCGACGTCGTTGGTGACGACCCGCTCGGGGACCTTGTCGTACGTCACCTCGCGGCCGCAGTTGGTGAGGGTGACCGCCGGGGACTTCGCGCCCGAGGACTTCGCGTCCGGGGACGACTCGACCTTGGCGCCGCAGCCGGTGGCGGTCGCTGTCGCGGTCGTGAGGAGGCAGAGGGCGGCGATGAGGGCCTTGCGCATGGGTGTCCTTGGGTCCTTTGCGAGTGTCTTCGGGTGTGTGGTCAGGGGAGCAGGTCGAACAGGAGTTGGAGGGCGCCGGTCTCTGGGTGCCGTACGGGATGCGCGCGGACGCCGAACACCCGGGCCAGCAGGGCGGGTTGGAGGACGTCGTGCGGGGGGCCGGACGCCACGATCCGGCCGCCGTCGATGACGTACAGCACATCGCAGTGCGCGGCGGCCAGGTTGAGGTCGTGCAGCGCGGCCAGCACGGTCAGGCCGCTGTCGCGCACCAGGGACAGCACATCCAACTGGTGCGCGATGTCGAGGTGGTTGGTGGGCTCGTCCAGGACGAGCACCCGTGGCTGCTGGGCGAGCGCGCGGGCGATCAGGACCCGCTGCTTCTCCCCGCCGGACAGTCCGAGGAACCCCCGCCCGGCCAGGTGCCCGACCTCGGTGCGGGCCATCGCCTCGGCGCAGATCCGCCGGTCGGACACGGCCGTACGGCCGGTGTGCGGCAGCCGGCCCATGGCGACCACCTCGGCCACGGTGAAGTCGAACTCCGCCGACGACTCCTGCGGCAGCGCGGCCAGCACCCGGGCGGCGGCCCGCGCATCCATGGCGTGCAGGTCGGCGCCGTCCAGCCGTACCGCCCCGGCGGCTGGCCGCAGCGCCCGGTACACGGTGCGCAGCAGGGTCGACTTGCCGCTGCCGTTGGGGCCGACCAGGCCGACGAACTTCCCTTCGCAGGCGCTGAGCCGGACCTCGTCCACCAGCCGGGTCCCGGCGATCTCGACGGTCACGTCGTCGATGTCGACTCGCATCTCTCAGCGCCCTCCGAACGCGTAGCCGCCGCGCCGCATCAGCAGCAGGAAGGCGGGGACCCCGAGGACGGCGGTGATCACGCCGACCGGCAGTTCGGCCGGAGCCAGCAGCAGCCGGGACAGCACGTCCGCCCACACCAGCAGCACGGCCCCGGCGAGCGGGGCGACGGCGAGCACCCGGCGGTGGTCGGCGCCGACCAGCATCCGCACCACGTGCGGCACCATCAGCCCGACGAACCCGATGGCCCCGCTGACCGCGACGACGGTGCCGGTGACGGCGGCGGTGACGAGGAACAACTCCCGCCGCAGCCGCCCGGGCCGGACGCCGAGCGCGGCCGAGGTCTCGTCGCCCATGGCGAGCGCGTTGAGCGGTTCGGCCCGCCACCGCAGCCACGCCCAGCCGGCCGCGACGGTCACCGCGGCGAGCGGCACCTGCGCCCAGGTGGCCCCGCCCAGGCTGCCCAGCAGCCACATCAGGGCCGACCTGGCCGCCTCGCCCCGGGCGGCACCGAACACCATGACGGTGGTGACGGCCTCGAAGCCGTACGCCAGCGCGGTGCCGGTGAGGATCAGCCGCAGCGGGGTCAGTCCGCGCGGCGAGCGGGCCACGGCGTAGACGAGGGCCATGGCCACGAGCGCCGAGGCGAACGCGGAGACGGACAGCGCCCACACCCCGAGCCCCGCGAACGCCCCCAGCAGGATCACCGCGTTGGCGCCCACGGCCGCGCCCGAGGAGATGCCGAGGACGAAGGGGTCGGCGAGGGCGTTGCGGACCATCGCCTGCACCGCCACGCCGACGGCCGCGAGGCCCGCCCCGACGACGGCGCCGAGCAGCACCCGGGGCAGCCGGATCTCCCAGACGATGGTGTAGGAGGCGGCGTCCGCCGCGTGCACGGTCCCGCCGCTGAGACCGGCCCACAGGAAGCGCGCCGTCTCGGTCCAGCCGACCCCGGCGGCGCCGAGTCCGGCCCCGCACACCAGGGACAGTACGAGCACCAGCGCGAGGGCCAGGCTGAGCGGCAGCACGGGTATCCGGCCAGGGGCCGTCGTTCGGCGCACGAGGAGGGCCGTCCTTCACACGGGCCCGCCGGACGGCACGCGGGAGCCGGCCCGGACGGCCGTACCGGCCGCGCGGTCCCCTCTCGCAGTCCACGGCGAGCAGTCAACGGGTCGCAAGGCTCCCCACGGGCGATCGGGCTCACGCGACGACGGACCGTCAGGGGTCGCCGCGCACACCGTTGCGGGTCAGCGCCGGACTCTCACCGGACTTCCCCCGCGGGAGGCGAGGGGAGCCTAACAAACGCCGCACCGGCCCGGTTTCCCACAGCGGGCCTACTTATTGCACACTATGCGCAACAGCGTATGGGATGCAGGAAGAGGTGGAGGGGTATGGGCGGCTCGCCGATCGTGCTGGGCATCGAGTCGTCCTGTGACGAGACCGGCGCCGGGCTCGTCCGGGACGGGCGGCTGCTCGGGCACGCGGTGGCGTCGAGCATGGCCGAGCACGCCCGCTACGGCGGTGTCGTACCGGAGATCGCCTCCCGTTCCCACCTGCACGCCCTGCGCCCGGTCATTCGCCAGGCGCTGGGCGAGGCCGGCCTCGCCCTCACCGACGTCGGCGCGGTCGCCGTCACCACCGGTCCGGGCCTGTCCGGCGCGCTCCAAGTCGGCCTGGCCGGGGCCAAGGGGCTGGCGTACGCGCTGGGCGTCCCGCTGTACGGCGTCCACCACCTCGCCGGTCATGTCGCCGCCGACACCCTCGCGCACGGGCCGTTGCCCGACCCGTGCGTGGTGCTGATCGTCTCCGGCGGCCACACCTCTCTGCTGCTCGTGCGGGACCTGGCCCGCGAGCCGATCGTCCACCTCGGCGACACCCTCGACGACGCCGCCGGGGAGTGCTTCGACAAGGTGGCGCGGGTCTTCGGGCTGCCGTACCCCGGCGGTCCGGCCATCGACCGGACAGCGCGCGCGGGGGATCCGCGCGCTGTCCCCTTCCCGCGTCCGCTGCCGGGCTCGTACGACTTCTCCTTCTCGGGGCTGAAGACGGCCGCCGCGCGCTGGGCCGAGGGCCACGCCGGGCGCGAGCTGCCGGTGGCGGACGGCGCGGCCTCGCTGCAGGAGGCGGTGGCCGACGTGCTGACCCGCAAGGCGGTGGCCGCGTGCGCCGAGTACGGCGTCGGCACGCTGGTCGTGGTCGGCGGGGTCGCCGCCAACTCCCGGGTGCGGTCGCTCGCCGAGGAGCGCTGCCGGGCGGCGGACGTCACCCTGCGGGTACCGCCGCTCGGGCTGTGCACGGACAACGGCGCGATGATCGCCGCCGTCGGCGACCTGCTGGTGCGGGCCGGGGCCGAACCGGCGCCGCTTGGCGTGTCGGTGGACCCGTCGGCGCCGCTGGAGTACGCGGCGCTGCACCCGGCCGCGTGACCGCGCCCGAGGTCCACGTCGTCGGGGGCGCCGGGCTGGAGGCCCACGCGGACGCCCTGCGCGCGGTGTACGCCGAGGCCTTCTGCGCGCCACCCTGGGACGAGGACCCGGCCCGCGCCGAGGAGTTCGCCGGCCGGCTGCCCGCCTCGGTACGGTGCCCCGGCTTCCGGGCGGCCGTCGCCGTGCGGGACGGAGAGGTGCTCGGCTTCGCCACGGCCCGGACGACCCCCTCGCCCTTCCCCGCCGACCGCTGCTATCCGCAGGCCGAGGCCGGGCTCGGTGCCGAGCGCACCGCGGCGTGGCTGGTCGGCGCCCGTGAGGTCGAGGAACTGGCGGTCCGCGCCGGCGCGCGAGGCACCGGTCTCGCGGCCCGCCTCCTGACGGCGGTCACGGCGGACGCCCCGGCCGGCCGCTGCTGGCTGCTGACCTCGGTACGGGCGCCCCGGGCCCTCTCCTTCTACCGACGCCAGGGCTGGATCCAGGCCACCCACCCCTCCCCCGACGGCCAGGGCACCGCTGTCTTCCTGGGCCCTCGCCACCCCTCCCGCTCCCTGGTCACCGGGCCGCTGTGACACCACCGGCGCACACCACCCCTCAATGACCACCGCAGGACCGGGCAAAGCTGTACATTCCTGCACCATGCGGAGAGGTCACCGGCGGACGGGGCAGCGGATGAGCGCGGACGGCCGAGACGCGGTGACCACGGACGGCCGAGCCCCGGTGACACCCGGCGTCGCACGCCTGCACCGCTCCCCCGCCCTCGCCGGACCCGGCCGCCTCGGCCTGGTCACCAACCACACCGGCGTCCTGCCCGACCTGCGCCCGGCCGCGCCCGCGCTGCTCGCGGCCGGCGTCCGGCTGACCGCGCTGTTCGGTCCCGAGCACGGGCTGCACGGCACCGGGCAGGCGGGCGAGAGCGAGCCCGCCGGTCAGGACCCCGGCACCGGGCTGCCCGTGTACGACACCTACGGCCGCGAGGGCGACCGGCTCGACAAGCTGCTGATCGACAGCGGCGTGGACGCCCTGGTGTACGACCTCCAGGACATCGGCGCCCGCTTCTACACCTACGTGTGGACCATGTTCGACCTGCTGGTCTCGGCGGCCCGTACGGGTGTCCGGTTCGTGGTCGCCGACCGGCCCAACCCGCTCGGCGGCCTGGTCGCCGAGGGCCCGCCGCTCGATCCGGCGTGGGCGAGCTTCGTGGGGCGCGCCCCGGTCCCCGTCCGGCACGGTCTGACCTGCGGCGAACTCGCCCGGTGGCTCAACGCCTCGGCGGTACCCGAACAGGCGGGCCGCGCGGCCGACTTGACGGTGATCGGGATGGCCGGCTGGCGGCGCGCCCTGGACGCCGGGGCCACCGGCCTGCCGTGGGTGGCGCCCTCGCCGAACATGCCGACGCCCGCCACCGCCGCCGTCTATCCCGGCACCTGCCTGTTCGAGGGCACGAACCTCTCGGAGGGGCGCGGCACCACCCAGCCCTTCGAGATCGTCGGGGCGCCCTACCTCGACGCGCGGTTCGCACCCGCGCTGGCCGAACTCGCCCTGCCGGGAGTGCGCTTCCGTGATCTGCGCTTCGTACCGACCTTCCACCGGCACGCCGGACGCCCGCTGCGCGGAGTCCAGGTGCACGTCACCGACCACGCCGCCTTCGCCCCCGTGCGTACCGCCGTCGCGATGCTCGCCACGCTGCGGCGCCTCCACCCGGACGACTTCGCCTGGTCGGCCCCGGCCGGGACGGACGGCCGGTACGTCGTCGACCTGCTGTGGGGCTCCGACCGGCTGCGGCGCACGGTCGACGCGGGCGAGGACCCGCTGCCGCTGTGCGCTCCCCCGGCACCGCCCGCCCGCTGGGCCGGCGACGACACCCTGCTCTACGCCTGATCCGGACCGGCGGGCCGTAGCGGCCACCCGGCCACCCGTACGGCCCGGCACCCAGCTCGCCGCACGGCCCGCGCACGGAAGGACCACCCGCCGATGACCGACCGCCTGGCGACGACCGACCACTGGACGACACCCGATCACTGGACGACGCCCCGCTCCCGGCCCGCGACCCGTGGCTTCCGGCCGGGCGACGGCCCGGGACTGGTGGCGGCGTGGTGCCGCAGCGCCCCGGCCGACCCGGTCACCGCGGACCGCTTCCGCCGACTGGTGCTGCTCGACGCCAACTTCGACCCGGAGGGCCTGCGGGTCGCGGTGGCGGGCGGCCGGATCGTCGGCGCCGCCTACGCGGTGCGCCGGCTGACCCCGATGACCGGCACCGACCTGGAGCCGGAGCAGGGCTGGATCCCGTTCTTCTTCACCGACCCTGCCGCCCGCGGCCGGGGCCTGGGCCGCCGGCTGCTGACCGAGGCCCTCGACTGGCTCGCCGGCCACGGCCGCGACCGGGTGGACTTCGCGTCGTACACCCCGCACTACGTGCTGCCCGGCCTGGACGCCGAGACGTACCCGGAGGCGGCCGGGCTGCTCGGCTCGCTCGGCTTCCGGACGCTGTACGAGGCGGCGGCGATGGACCGGAGCCTGGTCGGGTACCGCCTCCCGGCGGACGTGGCCCGGCTGCGGGACGAACTCACCGCCCGGGGCCACCTGTTCGGCACCCCGGCCGACGACGACCTGGTGGACCTGCTCGCGCTCGCCGGGACCTTCACCGCGGACTGGGCGCGCGCCCTGAGGGAGTGTCTGGCCTCGGGCACCCCGCTGGACCGGATCGTCGTGGCCCGCGACCCCGCCGGGCGCCTGGCGGGCTGGGCGGCGCACGGCGCGTACGAGGGGGCGGACGAGCGGTTCGGGCCGTTCGGGGTGCGCGCGGGGTCGCGCGGCACCGGCCTCGGCAAGGTCCTGCTCCATCTGACCCTGGAGCGGATGCGGGCGGAGGGCGCGCACACGGCGTGGTTCCTGTGGACGGGCGAGCACTCCCCGGCGGGCCACCTGTACCGGGCGGCCGGTTTCAGCACGACCCGGGTGTTCCGGGTACTGCGCCGGGAGACCGGACGATGACCTCGTACGGCCGCCGCCGGGCCGGGCTGAGCCGCCGTACCGTCGCGCTCGCCCTCCCCTCCGCGCTGCTGGGCTGTGCCGCGCCGCACCGGGGTACCGGGCGGCCCGGGGACTCGGTCGTCCTCACCCTGCTCTCCCACTACGCGAGCGGCGCGCTGCGGACGGCGCTCCAGGGGCCGGTGGACGAGTGGAACGCCACGCACGACCGGGTCAAGGTGCGCACGACGGCCGTGGAGTTCTCGGACCTGCTGACCACCTTCATGGTCCGGCAGGCGGCGGGCCGGGGCGCCGACATCCTCCAGCCGTACTGCCTGTGGACCGGCCAGCTCGTGCGGGCCGGCGTCCTGCGGCCGGCCCCCTCCGGGCACGCCGGGGAGATCAGGCGCGGCTACGGCACGGCGGCGGCCGGCTCCGCGTCGTTCGGCGGCCGGGTCTACGGCTATCCCACCGAGGCGCAGACCTACGCGCTCTACTACAACCGGCGGCTGCTGCGGGAGGCCGGTGTCGGCACCCCGCCGCGCACCTGGCGCGAGCTGGAGGAGACGGCCCGCCGCACCACCCGACGGGACCGGTACGGCAACTCCCTGGTGCAGGGCTTCGGACTGTCGACGTACGACGACTCCACCACGGTCGGCCTGACCCTCGCCCTGCTGAGCGCCGCCGGCGGGAGATTCGTCACGGCGGACGGCAGGAGCACCGCCCTCGACTCACCGGCCGGCCGGGCGGTGCTGGGCCTCCAGCGGCGGCTGGTGGACGCGGGGGCGAGCGACCCCGGCGTCAACGTCTACCAGGCGTTCCCGTCCGGGCAGGTGGCCATGGTGGTCGGCGCGGGCTGGTGGACCGACAGCCTGAAGTCGGTGATGGGCGCGGCCTACCGGGACGTGGGCGTGGCACCGCTGCCGGTCCCGGAGCCGGGCGACCGTCCGGCCACACTCGCCACCGGTTTCCTGCTCGGCGTCAACACGGCCTGCGAACACCCGGCCGAGGCCTGGGAGTTCCTGCGCTGGCTCAACGCGGAGAAGGTGCCGGTGCGGGACGCGAGGGTGACCCGGATGAGCGCGCTCCAGGTGTCGGTGGGCTCGCTGACCGGCCGCGCCGACGACATGCGGGCACTGCTCGGCAGGGGCGGCGATCCGAACCTGCGCCCGTTCCTCGACGCGCTGGCGTACGCGGTGCCGGAGCCGAACGGGCCGGGCGCGCAACAGGCCAAGTCGCTGCTGCGCAAGAACATCGAGGCGCTGTGGACCGGTCAGCAGTCGGTGGCGGAGTCGCTGCGCGCGGTCCGCCGCCAGGTCGACCAGGAGGTGGCGCGCTCGTGGTGAACACCCTGGCACCCAAGGCGCCCGCACCACGGCCGCTCGGTCGGCGGCCCGCCTCCCCCGCCGTCGAGGGGCGCGCCCGGCACCGCCGCCAGAGCGTGGTCGCCTACCTCTTCCTCACACCCGCACTGCTGTTCTTCGCCGTCTTCCTGATCCTGCCGCTCGGCTTCGCACTGCTGCTGTCGCTGTCCCGCTGGACCGGGTTCGACCTGGGCGACATCGACCCGGTGGGCCTGGACAACTTCGCGGCCCTGTTCGCGGACGGCGCCACGTTCCTGACGCCGGTCCTGACCAACACGCTGCTGTTCGCGCTGGGCACCGTGGCGCTCGCGCTCGCCGGTTCCGTACTCGTGGCGACCTGCGTCGACAGGCTCCGCTTCCAGGGGCTCTGGCGCACCCTCTACTTCCTGCCGATCGTCACCACGGTGGTGGCCGTCGGCAACGTGTGGAAGTACATGTACGAGCCGGGCGGCCTGGTCAACGGCGTGCTCAACGCCCTCGGGTTCGGCTCGGTGGCGTTCCTCGCGGACCCGGACACCGCGCTGCCCTCCGTCATCGTCGTCCATGCCTGGGCGTCGCTGGGCTCGGCGATCCTGATCCTGACCGCCGGACTGAAGTCCATCCCCGAGTCGTACTACGAGGCCGCCGCGCTGGACGGCGCCGGCCCCGCCACCGTCTTCCGGAAGATCACCCTGCCGCTGCTGCGCCCGTCGCTGCTGTTCGTGTGCGTCACCCAGTTCCTCACCGGTCTCCAGTCGTTCGCGCTGATCAGCGTGATGACCAAGGGCGGTCCGGGAGACGCGACCGCCGTGGCGGCCCTGGAGATGTACCGCCGGGCCTTCAGCTACGGCGACTGGGGCACCGCGAGCGCCGCCGCCTTCGTGCTGTTCGCGGTGGTCCTCGCGGTCACCCTGGCGCAGTTGTGGCTGTTCCGCCGGAAAGGGGAGGACGCGTGATGGGTCGCGGGCGTTTCCCGTTCTGGGCCTACCTGGTGGTGGCCACCGGGGCCGTGCTCACGGTGGTGCCCTTCCTGGACATGGTGATGACGTCCTTCAAGGGCCCCGGCGAGTCCGGCACGCTGCCGTACCACTTCCTGCCAAAGACATTCGACCTGTCCAACTACCAGGCCGCTGTCCGGCAGTTGAACCTACCCGTACTGTTCCGCAACAGTGTCGTGGCGACCGCCGTGATCACCGGCTCGGTGCTGCTGACGTCGTCGCTCGCGGGCTACGCCCTGGCCAAACTACGCTTCCCAGGACGGCAGTTCGTCTTCCGCCTGGTGCTGTCCACGATGATGTTCCCCCCGTTCCTCTTCTTCATCCCGCACTTCCTGATCCTGGTGCACTGGCCGCTGGCGGGCGGCAACGACCTCCTCGGACGGGGCGGAGCGGGCCTGACCGTGAGCATCGCGGCGCTGGCCGTGCCGTTCCTCGTCAACGGCTTCGGCATCTTCCTCACCCGCCAGTTCATGCTCGGCATCCCGGACGAGGTGCTGGAGGCCGCCCGCATCGACGGGGCCGGCGAGTTCACCGTCTGGTGGCGCATCGTCGTCCCCCAGACCCGCCCGCTGCTGGTCACCCTCGGCCTGCTGACCTTCGTGGACGCCTGGAACGAGTACATCTGGGCCCTGCTGGTCTCGACCGCCAACCCGGACGTGATGACACTCCCGGTCGGCATCCAACTCCTCCAGGACCACGTCGACCCCGCCCGCACCATGCCGATCGTCATGGCCGGCCTGGTCCTGAGCGTCCTGCCGGTGCTGGCCCTGTTCCTGCTGCTCCAGAAGCACTACATCCGGGGCGTGATGCTGAGCGGGCTGAAGTAGGACACCGGCGATCACCTCGCGGCCGGGGCGCAGGTCCTGCGCAGCCGCCGAGCCACCCTGCCCCCCGAGGAGATCGGGCTGCCGCAGTTCGCGGAGCGCCGCCGGGTGCCCCGTGGCGGCCGGCCTGAGCGTCACGCTCTAGACGCGGCTGGAGCAGGGCCGTACGAACCAGGTGTCCCACACGGACCTCCCCCGACCGGACCCGACCGGCTCCCGCCGCACCCAGCCCCAGGGCGTCCGCCAGCCCATCGACACCTTCACGAACACCCCGGCACTGGTCCTGGACCGCCGCAACGACATCCTCGCCTGGAACCCCAGGGGCCACCTCCTGCTGGCCATGCACCTGGCCCCGGGCGCCCCCGAACACCCGGCGCCCCGCCCGAACCTGACCCGGATGCTCTTCCTGGACGACCGCACCCGCGACCTCTACCCGCACTGGCAGGACGAGGCCCGGCTCGCGATGGCATCCCTCCGCCTGGCCACCGGCTACCACCCACACGACAAGCGGCTGGCCGAGCGGACCGGCGAACTCACTATGAACAACGAGAGCCTCCTGCACCCGGACGCCTCCGACCCTCGTGTGATCGCATACTCGGCCCGCTTCGGCGCCGGCTCCGAGGCGGTCCTGCGCCTGCTCGCGGCCACCCTCCGGGTACCGGACACGGGTATCGCGACGTCCGTCGACTGAGGCCGAGAAGCGTTGCCTGGCTCAGGTCGGCACACTGGACGGCGAACGCTGGAGATACGCGTACGGTGGGTCACAACCGGGAAAAGGATATGTTTTGATCACCGTCGACCACGCCACCGAAGTGATTACGGCCTTCCCGAGAAGCAGGAACCGGAACTGATGGACAAGGTCGCCTGCGCTGACCGGGGATCCCGCAAAGGACTGGGAGATCATCACTCCGTGCGGCTGAGAAGGCAGAGGGTGTCGACTCGAAGGCCGAAGCCGGATCACGGCCTTCTCTTCGACAAGTAAAGCAAAAGGGACAGACCCCGTGATCACTGTGCGGTTCACCGTACGGGCCGGCCAAGGCGGCGCCGGTGGGTTCGGTCTGGGTGACATGGCCGTCTCCGGGAACCTCGGCACAGCCGACTCGGCCGGGCACGTCCCGCACCAGGGCATGATGACCTACCTGTCCGTCGTCCAGCTGCTCGTACGACGGGACGACGACGGCCTGTCGGTCGCCGGCAAGGGCGGGGGCGTCGCTCGGACGGAAGACCCGGTCGCATCCGACTGGGAAGCCGCCCTCGCCGTGTTCCGTCCCCTTGTATCGGGCCCTAAGACGTGAGGGCCGGGTGCCGGGATGATGAGCCCGGGTACCGTCCGGAACACTTCGTCGCAGACGGAGCACTACGGGACGTCTGCGTCCTCGACACCACGATCGACGACTGGCGGCACATGTTCGCCGGGCTGGGCGCGGTCCCGTGGCGCCATGTCCTGACCTGGACCCTCTCCGATGTGGCGGAGGACGGCGCTCTGGACGCCGCTGCCGTGTGGTCCCGGCTCGAAGGTGATCCGGAGGAGTCGGCGAACCTGGCCATCGACGTCGACGGCGTGTGGTTCACCTGCTACTTCTTCGACATCGAAGAGATCGAATTCACCTTCGATCCCTCCGACGTGATCGACGCGACGTCCTTCGCACCCGTGCGCGCCTTCGTGACCTGGCTGGGCAGGGCGACGGGCAGAGAGGTCATCGTGACGATGGAGGGCACCGATCACGCCGCCATGCCTGCCCTGATCCGGTGGCGGCCGTGAGGCTTGCCGTGGTGTCCCGCAAGGCCCTGTGACCAGGATCGGTACTTCGCACTGCTACAACCCCGCGATCCTGTTCCACCGCCTCGCGAACTCCACCCGCTCCGCAGACGTGATGTCCCGCGCGATGGCGAGGCGTTCGCGCATCGTGGAGTCGGGGAAGATCAGGGGGTTGTCGGCGAGGGCGGCGGTGTCCTTGTCCTTGGAGGCGGACAGGACCTCGCGGGCCGCGGGGACGGGGCAGACGTAGTTGACCCAGGTGGCCAGTTCGGCGGCGACGTGCGGGTCGTAGTAGTAGTCGATCAGCCGCTCGGCGTTGGTCTTGTGGGCGGCGCGGTCGGGGATCATCAGGGAGTCCGACCACAGCTCGGCGCCCTCCTCGGGGACGACGAAGCGGATGTCGGGGTTGTCGGCCTGGAGCTGGATGACGTCGCCGGAGTAGGCCTGGCAGGCCAGGACGTCGCCGCTGACCAGGTCCTTGGTGTAGTCGTTGCCGGTGAAGCGGCGGATCTGGCCGCGGCGGACCTGCCGTTCGACCTCGTCGCAGACGTCGTGGAAGTCGTCGGCGGTCCACTTGGTGATGTCCACGCCGTTGCCCTGCATCAAGAGCGCGAAGGACTCGTCCAGGCCGGACAGGAGGGTGACGCGGCCCTTGAGGTCAGGAGCCCAGAGGTCCTTCACGTGCCGGATCTCGCGGCCCAGCTTCCGGCGGTCGTAGGCGATGCCGGTGATGCCCGACTGCCAGGGCACGGTGTGCAGCCGGCCCTTGTCGAAGGCGGGCGAGCGCAGCAGCGGGTCCAGGTACTTCGCCACGTTCGGCTGGTGGGCGCGGTCCATCCTCTGCACCCAGCCCAGCCGGACGAACCGGGCGCACATCCAGTCACTGATGACGATGAGGTCCCGGCCGGTCGACTGGTGGTTCATCAGCGCGGGGCTGATCTTGCCGAAGAACTCGTCGTTGTCGTTGATCTCCTCGACGTACTCGACGGAGATGCCGGTGCGCTTCTGGAAGGCCTCCAGGGTGGGCCGCCGGCTGGGGTCGTCGTCGGCGGTGTCGATGTACAGCGGCCAGTTCGCCCAGGTCAGCTTCCGGTCGGCCGCGGACCTGTCGGCCACGGCCCGGTCGCCGGGACGGACGTAGGCGGCGGGCACCCCGCAGCCGGCCAGGGCGCCGAGCGCGGCGGTGCCGCCCAGCGCGCGGAGCAGGGAGCGGCGGGACAGGGCACGGGAGTGGGCACGGGAGGAGGTCTGGGGCACCCCCGCAGGATGCCGCGCGGGCCCTCGGCCGCACAATCGACGCTGCGTCGAGCCCACCGGGAGGGACCCGACACCTTGTCGATCAGGGGGCACCGCCAGGGAAGCGCGACGGCCCCCGGGCGGGGAGGTGTCCCGCCCGGGGGCCGTACCCGTGAAGGGTCGCCGGTCCGCTCAGTCCAGCGACGTCATCACGTGCTTGATCCGCGTGTAGTCCTCGAACCCGTACGCCGACAGGTCCTTGCCGTAGCCGGACTTCTTGAAGCCGCCGTGGGGCATCTCGGCGACCAGCGGGATGTGGGTGTTGATCCACACGCAGCCGAAGTCGAGCTTCTTGGACATGCGCATGGCGCGGCCGTGGTCCTTGGTCCACACCGAGGAGGCGAGGGCGTACTCGACGCCGTTGGCCCACTCGACGGCCTGGTCCTCGTCGCCGAAGGACTGGACGGTGATGACCGGGCCGAAGACCTCGTTCTGGATGATCTCGTCGTCCTGCTTGAGGCCGGAGACGACGGTCGGGGCGTAGAAGTAGCCCTTGTCGCCGACCCGCTGACCGCCGGCCTCCACCTTGGCGTGCGCCGGGAGGCGGTCGATGAAGCCGGCGACCTGCTTCAGCTGGTTGGGATTGTTGAGGGGGCCGTAGAGCACGTCCTCGTCGTCCGGCTGCCCGGTCTTCGTCTCGGCGGCGGCCTTGGCGAGCGCGGCCACGAACTCGTCGTGGATGCCCTCCTGGACGAGGACGCGGGTGGCGGCCGTACAGTCCTGGCCGGCGTTGAAGAAGCCCGCCACCGAGATGCCCTCGACGGCCTTGTCGATGTCGGTGTCGTCGAAGACGACGACCGGCGCCTTGCCGCCCAGCTCCAGGTGGACGCGCTTGACGTCCTTGGAGGCGGACTCGGCGACCGAGATGCCCGCGCGCACGGAGCCGGTGATGGAGGCCATCGCCGGGGTCGGGTGCTCGACCATCGCGCGGCCGGTGTCGCGGTCGCCGCAGACGACGTTGAAGACGCCCTTGGGCAGGATCGAGCCGAGGATCTCGGCGATCAGCACCGTGGAGGCGGGGGTGGTGTCGGACGGCTTGAGCACGACCGTGTTGCCGGCGGCGATCGCCGGGGCGAACTTCCACACGGCCATCATCATCGGGTAGTTCCAGGGGGCGACCTGGGCGCAGACGCCGACCGGCTCCCGGCGGATGATCGAGGTGAGCCCGTCCATGTACTCGCCGGCCGAGCGGCCCTCCAGCAGCCGCGCCGCGCCCGCGAAGAAGCGGATCTGGTCGACCATCGGCGGGATCTCCTCGGAGCGGGTGAGCCCGACGGGCTTGCCCGTGTTCTCCACCTCGGCCGCGATCAGGTCCTCGGCGCGCTCCTCGAACGCGTCGGCGATCTTCAGGAGGGCCTTCTGCCGCTCGGCCGGGGTGGTGTCGCGCCAGGCCGGGAAGGCGCGCGCGGCGGCCTCCATGGCGGCGTCGACGTCCGCCTGTCCGGACAGTGGCGCGGTCGCGTACGCCTCACCCGTCGCGGGGTTGACCACCTCGGTGGTCCGTCCGTCGGCGGCGTCCCGGAACTCACCGTCGATGTAGTTGCGCAGACGACGCAGCTCGGTGCTCACTGCCGGCCTCCTGATCTGGTTCGAGGGTTCGTGCTGTGCGGCCCGCCCAGCCGTTCGGCTGTCCGCGGGCTGAGACACCCCACCCTAGTCGGCGCGCCCACGTTTTCAACACCCCCGGCCCGGCCACTTCTGCGAAATCCGCAAGGTTTCGACTCCCAGACAACGAATTTCATCGATCGGGCCTTGCGAAACTGTCGAGACGTCGTGCACAGTGTCGTCGTGGCCAGTCGAAGCGCAGACCAGAGGGACTCGTCCCGCGAGCCCAGGAACGGCAACAGCCCCCAGCTGGACGCCGTCTCCCTCGCCATCATCCAGCAGCTCCAGGAGGACGGCCGCCGGCCGTACGCCGCGATCGGCAAGGCCGTCGGTCTGTCCGAGGCGGCCGTGCGCCAGCGCGTCCAGAAGCTGCTGGACCAGGGCGTGATGCAGATCGTCGCCGTCACGGACCCGCTCACCGTGGGCTTCCGCCGGCAGGCGATGGTCGGGATCAACGTCGAGGGCGACGTCGAGTCCATCGCGGACGCGCTGACTGACATGTCGGAAGTCGAGTACGTGGTGATGGCCGCGGGCTCGTTCGACATCCTCGCCGAGATCGTCTGCGAGGACGACGACCACCTGCTGGGCGTCATCAACAAACGCATCCGGGCGCTGCCCGGCGTGCGCTCCACCGAGAGCTTCGTCTATCTGAAGCTCAAGAAGCAGACCTACATGTGGGGAACCCGATAACCGTGAGTTCAAAGGACCTCAGCAAGACCGCGTACGACCACCTGTGGATGCACTTCACCCGCATGTCCTCGTACGAGCACTCCCCCGTCCCGACCATCGTCCGGGGCGAGGGCACCTACATCTACGACGACAAGGGCAAGCGCTACCTCGACGGTCTCGCGGGCCTGTTCGTGGTCCAGGCCGGTCACGGCCGCACCGAACTCGCCGAGACCGCCTTCAAGCAGGCCCAGGAGCTGGCCTTCTTCCCGGTGTGGTCCTACGCCCACCCCAAGGCCGTCGAGCTGGCCGAGCGCCTGGCCGACCACGCCCCCGGCGACCTCAACAAGGTCTTCTTCACCACCGGCGGCGGCGAGGCCGTCGAGACCGCCTGGAAGCTCGCCAAGCAGTACTTCAAGCTGCAGGGCAAGCCGACCAAGTACAAGGTCATCTCCCGCGCGGTCGCCTACCACGGCACCCCCCAGGGCGCCCTGTCCATCACCGGCCTGCCGAGCCTGAAGGCCCCCTTCGAGCCGCTGGTGCCGGGCGCGCACAAGGTGCCGAACACCAACATCTACCGCGCCCCGCTCTTCGGCGACGACCCGGAGGCCTTCGGCCGCTGGGCCGCCGACCAGATCGAGCAGCAGATCCTCTTCGAGGGCCCGGACACCGTCGCCGCCGTCTTCCTGGAGCCGGTGCAGAACGCCGGCGGCTGCTTCCCGCCGCCGCCCGGCTACTTCCAGCGGGTGCGCGAGATCTGCGACCAGTACGACGTGCTGCTCGTGTCGGACGAGGTCATCTGCGCCTTCGGCCGCCTCGGCACAATGTTCGCCTGCGACAAGTTCGGCTACGTCCCGGACATGATCACCTGCGCCAAGGGCATGACCTCGGGCTACTCCCCGATCGGCGCCTGCATCGTCTCCGACCGCCTGGCCGAGCCGTTCTACAAGGGCGACAACACCTTCCTGCACGGCTACACCTTCGGCGGCCACCCGGTCTCCGCGGCCGTCGGCCTCGCCAACCTCGACCTGTTCGAGCGCGAGAACCTCAACCAGCACGTGCTGGACAACGAGGGCGCCTTCCTCCAGACGCTGCAGAAGCTGCACGACCTGCCGATCGTCGGCGACGTCCGCGGCAACGGCTTCTTCTACGGCATCGAGCTGGTGAAGGACAAGCACACCAAGGAGTCCTTCAACGACGAGGAGACCGAGCGCGTCCTGTACGGCTTCCTCTCCAAGGCGCTTTTCGACAACGGCCTGTACTGCCGTGCCGACGACCGCGGCGACCCGGTCATCCAGCTCGCCCCGCCGCTGATCTCCAACCAGGAGACGTTCGACGAGATCGAGCAGATCCTGCGCGCCACGCTCACGGAGGCGTGGACCAAGCTGTGATCAGCTGACGGTGTGACCGACACCGGCCCCGGTGCCGTCCGTTCGAGTGAGAACGGCGGCCCGGGGCCGTGTGCTGTCCGGGCTCCCGGCGGCGGCTGCCTAGCGTGCCAGTGACCGATCGGCCCTGCCTTCGTTCGCCCATACGGGGGACGAGGCACGGGAAAACGGATCAGAACCGAGGTGTACGCCCATGGAGGCCCCGCCGGACAACGACGTGCTCTGGGCACGCTCCCTGCACTTCACCCACCCCGACGGCTCCCCCGGGCTCGCCGGGGTCTCCCTCGGGGTGCGCCAGGGCGAGATCCTCGCCGTCGCCGGCCCGCGCGGCAGCGGCAAAACGACTCTGCTGCGCTGTCTGTCCGGGCAGGTGCCGCTGCGCGAGGGCGAGGTGTGGTTCAACAGCGCGCCCGTGCACACCCTGGGTCCGATGGCCCGCGAGCGGCTGCGCCGGGACCGCTTCGGCTGGATCGACCCCGAGCCGGTCCTGATCCCCGAGCTGAACGTCTGGGAGAACGCCGCGCTGCCCCTGATGCTGCGCGGCACCGGCCGCCGCCGGGCCAAGGCCGCCGCGCGGGAGTGGCTGGACCGCCTGGACGTCGGCGACCTGGCCCGGCGCCGCCCGCGCGCGCTGCGGCACGCCGAACGCCAGCGGGTCGCCGTCGCGCGCGCCCTGGCCCCCGCGCCCACGGTCCTGTTCGCCGACGAGCCGACGGCCCCGCTGCACCGGTCCGACCGCTCCCAGGTGCTGCGCATGCTCACCGCGGCGGCCCGCTCGCACGGCATCACCGTGGTCCTCGCCACCCACGACCCGGACACCGCCGCCCTCGCCGACCGCACGGTGCACCTGCTGGACGGCCGGCGCGTGCACACCCTCCAACTGCCGGAGGTCCCGGACACGGAAGGCCGGGCCGCGTGCTCGCTCTCCGCCTGACCCGCGCCGGCCGGCCCGCCGTCCAGCTGCGCCGCCTGCTGGTGGCGGCGGCCTCGGCGGGCACCGGGTTCCTGCTGCTGGCCTGCCTCGGCTACGCCCTGCACCACCCCGAGGCGGCCGACGCCGCCGCGCTGCGGCTGGCCTGGTGCGCGGTGCCGCTGGCCGCCAGCGTCTACCTCGCGCTCGCCGTCGCCCGCACCGACCCGGGCACCCGGCCGCCGACGGGGCTGTCCGCCCTCGGCCTCGGTCCCGGGCGCCTGATGGCGGTCTCGGCGCTGACCACGGCCCTGTCCTGCACGCTCGGCTCGGCGCTGGCGCTGCTGGTCTTCCTGCACCTGCGCGGCGACCTCAGCGGCATGCCCTTCGACGGCGCCGCCGCCGACTTCCTCGCCGCCGACCAGCCGCTCCCGGTCCCGGCGGCCCTCACCCTGCTCGCCCTGCTCCCGGTCATCGCCTCCACGGCGGTGGCCCTCGCCCTGCGCCCGAGGGACCCGCGGCCGGCTCCGCAGGGCACCGAGCCAGTGGGCGAGACCGCCGCGCCGGCACCGGACGAGGCGCCCGAGACCGAGCCCCAGCCTCCCGGCGCCGACCCGATCGACCGGCCGCCGAGCAGCCTCCCCTGGGGTGTCACCCTGCTGGCCGTCGGCCTGACCGCGCAGACGTACGCCGCCCGTTCCGGCCCGACCCCCACCCTGACCACGCTGCCCGGCGCGGCCATCACGGTGCTGGCCGGCTGGCTGCTCACCACCGCCGGACTCGTCATCGCCGCCCCCGGCCTCACCGACCTGTGCGGACGCCTGTTGCAGTCGGGCCGCCCCGGCGCGCTGCGGCTGCTGGCCGGCCGGATCCTGATGACGGAGGCGCACCGGATCGGCCGCCCGCTGGGCGTGCTGTGCGCGGTGGCCGCCGCCGGCTGCGCGACGACCGCCTCGTACGACGGCACCGCGCGCGGCTTCGGTCCGCTCACCGCCCTCGGCGCGCTCCTCGTCCTCGGCTGCGCGCTCGCCACCCTGCTCACCGCGGCCGTCGAGGTCCGCCAGGTCCGCGCCGACACCAGGGCCGCCCTGCTCCGCCTCGGCGCACCGGCCACGATGCTGCGCGGTGCCGCGGCCCTGCGCGCCGCCGCCCTGCTCGCCCTGTTCGGGCCGCTCACCCTCGCGGTCGCCGCGCTGACGGCCCTGCCGCCGGCCCGCTGAACGTACGGATCCCCGGGCGACCGATGAGTTCCGCGCGGGCCCCCGGTCTACCCCTCGACCGCGACACCGACGGGAGAGGCCCCCATGTACCAGCAGATGATCTTCGTGAACCTGCCCGTGACCGACCTCGACGCCTCGAAGAAGTTCTTCACGGAGCTGGGCTACTCGATCAACCCGCAGTTCAGCGACGACAAGGCGGCCTCGGTCGTGATCAGCGAGACCATCGTGGCGATGCTGCTCACCAAGCCGTTCTACGCGACCTTCACCGACAAGGAGATCGCGGACGCCACGAAGACCAGCGAAGTGCTGGTCTGCCTGAGCGCCGAGAGCCGCGCGCAGGTGGACGAGCTGGTGGAGAAGGCGCTCGCGGCCGGCGGCACGCCGAGCGGTCACACCCAGGACCACGGGTTCATGTACGGCCGCGCCTTCGACGACCTGGACGGCCACACCTGGGAGGTCGTCTGGATGGACCCGGCCGCGGTCGAGGGCTGACGCCTCCGGGCCCGGCGTCCGTGCCAGCATGGGCGGGTGCATCCTCCGATACCCGCCCAGCCGAACCGGGCCGCCCACGACCAAGAGATCGAGTCCCTCGCCGAGTTCGACGAGGTGACCGCCGCGCACGGCTCGCTCGCCCGCTACCGCGTCCAGGCCGTCGACCTGACCGGCCGCACCGAAGCCCTGCTCGAACTCGACATCGCGGGCGCCGTGTTCCTCGGCTGCCCGATGAGCCCCGAGGCCGCCGCCCACGTCCGCTCGTCCGGCGCCCTGGTCTTCCCGCCGGTCCCCGGCCTCCCCTTCGACCCGTACCGCGGCTTCGTCTACACCCCCGACGAGCTGTTCGCGTCGCTGGCCGAGGGGTACGAGGCGACACCGGACGCCCGCGCCTACGCCTGGGCGCGCGACACCGCGGCGGACGGTGACATCTTCGCCTCGATGCTCCGCGCGGTCCACGACGACGCGGTCTCCGACGCCCTGGACGAACTCCTCACCGGCGCCCGGGTGGTGGGCGTCATGGGCGGCCACGCCATGGCCCGCGGGACCGAGGAGTACGCCGGTGCCGCCCGGCTCGGCCGGGAGCTGGCCCGCGCCGGGTACACGGTCGCCACCGGCGGCGGCCCCGGCGCGATGGAGGCGGCGAACCTCGGCGCGTACGCGGCGCCGTTCGCCGACGGCATGCTGGAGGAGGCGCTGGCGCTGCTGGCGAAGGCACCCTCGTTCCGGCCGTCGGTCACGGACTGGGCGCGCGCCGCCTTCGAGGTGCGCGAGCGCTGGCCGGACGGCGGGGCGTCGGTGGGCATCCCCACCTGGTTCTACGGCCACGAGCCGCCGAACGCCTTCGCCGCGCACATCGCCAAGTACTTCGCCAACGCCACCCGCGAGGACGGCCTGCTGGCCCGCTCCACCGCCGGCGTGGTCTTCCTGCCGGGCGCCGCCGGGACCGTACAGGAGATCTTCGACAACGCGACGCCGAACTACTACGAGTCACGCGGTGAGCCGACTCCGATGGTGCTCGTGGACGAGACGCACTGGACGCGGGACCTGCCCGCCTGGCCGTTGTTGCGGGCGTTGGCCCGGGGCCGGGCGATGGAGTCCCGTATCGCCCTCGTTGACCGGATCGAGCAGGCTCCGGACGCGATCAAACGTCTCGGCGGTTAATAACCGGGTAAAGCCGACGGCGGGCGGGGGCATACGCATTGACAGGCCGACGGGGCGCTTATAGACCTGTGAGCCTCTTGGGGGTGCTGGGGCCTCACCTCAGCTCCGGCCCCAACTCCCCCGCATCCCCCCGCAGTTATGCACAGTAAAGGACAAACGTGTCCATGACTCGCCGTAGCGCACGCCGTTCCGTGCGCATCGTGGGTGTCGCCTCCGCCTCGGCGGCGATCGTGCTGGGCCTGTCCGGCTCGGCTCTCGCGTGCGACATCCGTGACTTCAAGGCCGAAGCCGAGTGCGACGGTGACAAGGGCGTCATCGTCGTCACCGACACCGACGCCTCCGGCACCCCGGCCACCGTCACCGTCTTCCTGGCGGACAAGAGCGGCGTCGAGACGAAGGTGGGCGAGCGGACGGTCAAGGGCTCCAAGGAGGGGGCCTCGGTCACCGTCCCGGAGGACTGGAAGCCGAACGCGACCTACCGCGTCCACATCACGGCCGAGCGCAAGATCGTCGACGAGGACATCGCGCCCGACCTGGTGACCCCGTCCGTCGCCTGCACGACGGAGGAGAGCAAGTCCCCCACGCCGACCGGCTCGACGGCCCCGAAGCCGACCCCGGCCAAGTCCACCCCGGCCGAGCCGGCGACCCCGGCCCCCTCGGACTCGGCGTCCCAGGTGGCCCCGGCGACCCCCTCGGACAACGCGCCGTCCCCGGCGGCCGGGGACTCCAACCTGGCCCAGACCGGAGCCAGTTCGAACACCGGTCTGACCGCCGGCCTGGCGGCGGCCCTGGTCGTCGTCGGCGGCGGCGCGGTCTTCTTCGGCATGCGCCGACGCGGCACGCGCGGCAACGGCTGACACCCGCGCCCCGTACCGAGGCCCGCCTCCCCGGCGCCGGGGAGGCGGGCCTCGGCCGTAGGGGGCCCGGGCGGCGGTTGCTCAGTCCAGTACGACGACTTCCGCCGCGTCGAACTCCACACCGACCGCCTCCCCGACCTCCGGCGCGTCCCGCAGCGCGCAGGCCGCCTCCAGCCGGGGGCCGTCGCCGGGCCTGAGGTGGACGGCCACATGGGTGCCCCGGAAGGTGCGGGCGGTCACCGTGCAGGGCAGGCCCTCGTCGGGCGGCAGCAGCCGTACCCCGGCGGGCCGCACCAGCAGGGTCCTGGCGCCTTGCGCGCAGCCGTCGGGCACCGGCAGCTTGCCCCAGGGGCTGTCGGCGACCGTGCCGGCGACGGTCGCCGGCGCCACGTTGTCGAAGCCGAGGAAGCGGGCCACGAACGCGTCGGCGGGCCGCTGCCACACCTCAAGAGGCGTGCCGGACTGGGCGATCCGGCCGTCCCGCATCACCACCACCCGGTCGGCCAGCGCGAACGCCTCACCCTGGTCATGCGTGACGGCGAGCACGGTCGTCCCCAACCGGCCGAACAGCTCCCGCAGTTCGACCACCAGGCGTTCGCGCAGCGAACGGTCGAGCTGGCCGAGCGGCTCGTCCAGCATCAGCAGCCGGGGCCGGAGCGCGAGCGCCCGGGCGAGGGCGACGCGCTGCTGTTCGCCGCCGGACAGCGAGGCCACCGCCCGGCGGGCGGCGCCGGGCAGCCCGACGAGGTCCAGCAACCGGCCGACCTCGGCGTCCCGTTCGGCCCGCCCGGCGCCGTGCATACGCGGCCCGAAGGCCACGTTGGCGCCGACGTCGCGCTGCGGGAAGAGCTGGTGGTCCTGGAACATCAGCCCGACGCCCCGCTTGTGCGCGGGTACGCCCGCCTGGTCCCGGCCGTCGAGCAGCACCCGCCCGGCGGACAGCGGCTGAAGCCCGGCGACGGCCCGCAGCAGGGTCGACTTGCCGCTGCCGCTGGGCCCGAGCACGCACACCACCTCGTGCTCGGCGACATCAAGGCCGACCGCGTCGAGCACCGGCCGCCCGCCGAGACGGACGGTCGCGGCGTCGAGACTCAGCAGCATCAGAACTCCCCGGTCCGGTCGGTGCGCAGCCGCTCCAGGATCAGCAGCGCGGCGGCGCACACCACCATCAGAATCGTCGAAAGGGCCATCGCCTGGCCGTAGTTGAGGTCGCCGGGACGGCTGAGCAGCCGGGCCACGGCGACCGGGAGCGTCGGGTTGTCGGGCCGGGCGATGAACACGGTCGCCCCGAACTCGCCGAGCGAGACGGCGAACGCGAACCCGGCCGCGACCAGCAGCGCCCGCCGCACCAGCGGCAGGTCCACCTCACGCCACACCCGCCAGGGCGAGGCCCCGAGCACGGCGGCGGCCTCCCGCAGCCGGGAGTCCACCGCGCGCAGCACGGGCAGCATGGTCCGTACGACGAAGGGGGCGCCCACCAGCGCCTGCGCGAGCGGCACCAGGATCCAGGACTGGCGCAGATCCAGCGGCGGCTTGTCCAGGGCGATCAGGAAGCCGAAGCCGACGGTCACGGCGGACACCCCGAGGGGCAGCATGAGCAGCGCGTCGAAGCCCCGCACCAGCCGGCCGGCGTCCCGGCGGGCCAGCGCGGCGGCGGCGAGGGCGCCGATCAGCACGGCGATGGCGGTGGCCGCGAACGCGTACTCCAGCGAGGTCCACACCGCGTGCACGGGCGCCACCAGGAATGTACCGCTGTCGGAGGTGGTCAGGGCCCGGTAGTAGCCGAGGCCGGGCGCGTCCAGGGAGCGGCGCACCAGCACGGCGAGGGGCAGCACCAGGAGCAGCGCGACGGTGGCGAGGACCCCGGCGAGCAGCGCCCACTGTCCGGCGCCGCGTGGCCGGCGGGCGGTCGTGCCCGGGTCGACCAGGCGCAGGGCGCTCTCCCGCCGCCGTACGGTCCAGGCGTGCACGGCGAGGATCGCGCCGACGGCGGCGAACTGGACCAGGGTGAGGACGGCGGCCGTGGACAGGTCGAAGATCTCGGAGGTCTGCCGGTAGATCTCCACCTCCAGGGTGGAGAAGGTGGGCCCGCCGAGGATCTGGACGACGCCGAAGGAGGTGAAGGTGAACAGGAACACCATCAGCGCGGCGGCGGCCACGGCGGGGGCGAGCGCCGGCAGGGTGACCCGGCGCCAGGCGCCGAACGGCGAGGCGCCCAGCATCCGCGCGGCCTCCTCCTGCCGTGGGTCGAGCTGTGCCCACAGCCCGCCCACCGTCCGCACGACCACGGCGTAGTTGAAGAAGACGTGGGCCAGCAGGATCGCCCACACCGTGGTGTCGAGCCGTACCCCCCACAGCTCGTCCAGCAGCCCGTTGTGCCCGACCAGCGCCAGGAAGGCGCTGCCCGCGACGACGGTCGGCAGCACGAACGGCACGGTGACGACGGCCCGCAGCACCTGCTTGCCGGGGAAGTCCAGGCGGGCGAAGACGTGGGCGGCGGGCAGGGCGAGCAGCAGGGTGAGGGCGGTGGAGGCGAGCGCCTGCCAGGTGGTGAACCACAGCACGTGCCGGATGTCCGGCTGCGCGAGGACGTCCGCGATCCGTCCGAGGTGCCAGGCGCCGTCGCTCTTCAGGCCGCGCCGGACGATCGCCGCCACCGGCCAGGCGAAGAACAGCGCGAAGAACGCGACGGGCAGGGCCATCAGCCCCAGCCGCGCCGCGCTCCCGCGCGCTCGGCGCCGGGTCACTTCAGTACGAGTGACGTCCACGACTTGACCCACTGGTCGCGGTGCGCGGCGATCCGGTCCGGTGCCATGGTCTCGGGGGACTTGGCCTGCGGGCCGTACGCGGTGAAGTCCGCCGGCACCTTCGCGCCCTCGCGCACCGGGTACACGAACATGTTCATCGGCATGTCCTCCTGGAACTCCTTGGTGAGCAGGAAGTCCAGGAACGCCTTGCCGCCCTTGGTGTTGCCGGCGTTGGCGAGCAGTCCCGCGTACTCGGTCTGCCGGAAGCAGGTGCCCTCGGCGACGCCGGTCGGGGCGCTGCTCGGCCGCTTCTTGGCGTAGATGACCTCGGCGGGCGGCGAGGAGGCGTACGACACGACGAGCGGCCGGTCGCCGCCGGCCTTCTTCCCCTGGGAGGAGCCGGAGAACTCGGTGTAGTAGGCCTGGTCCCAGCCGTCGACCACCTTGACGCCGTTGGCCTTGAGCTTCTTCCAGTAGTCCGGCCAGCCGTCGTCACCGAACTTCGCGGCGCTGCCGAGCAGGAAGCCGAGGCCGGGCGAGGAGGTGGCGGCGTTCTCGGTGACGAGCAGGTTCTTGTACGCCGGCTTGGCGAGGTCGGCGAAGGAGGCGGGCGGGGTCAGCTGGTGGGCGCTGAACCAGGCCTTGTCGTAGTTGACGCAGATGTCGCCGGTGTCGATCGGCGTGACCCGGTGCCTGTCCTGGTCGACGCGGTACGCGGGCTTGACCTGGTCGGCGCCCTTGGCCCGGTACGGCTGGAAGAGGCCGTTGTCGAGGGCGCGGGAGAGCAGGGTGTTGTCGACGCCGAAGAAGACGTCGCCCTGCGGGTTGTCCTTGGTGAGGATGGCCTTGTTGACGGCCTGCCCGGCGTCGCCGTCCTTGAGGACCCTGACCCGGTACCCGGACCGCTTCTCGAAGTCCTTGAGCACGTTCTTGGACACGGCCCACGAGCTGTGGCTGACCAGGGTCACGGTCCTGGAGTCCGCTGACCCGTTGCCGCCGCCCGATCCGCAGCCGGTCAGCACGGGCAGGGCGAGGAGGCCGAGCCCCGCCGCCACGGCCGCGAAGGTCTTGTTGTGCACTGGTGGTCCTCCTGGTGTCGGCCAGGAAGAGACGCGGCCCCGCCCGGGCTCCGCGAGGAGGACCCGGGCAGGGCGCAACAGCTTGAGTGAAGACCGAACTTCCTACCCAGAATGACCTGGGCGAGGTTCAGAGGGTCTGCGGCCCGGTGCCGCACTCTCAGCGCTGTGGCGCTCCCCTGTCGGAATATGAAGATGTGATCAGGACATGGCCAGATTACCGCTCGGTGGCGGCGAGCTGGCCACAGGCTCCGTCGATCTCCTGGCCCCGGGTGTCCCGGACGGTGACGGGCACACCGTGCGCCGCGATCGCCGCCACGAACGCCTTCTCGTCCTCGGGCCGCGAGGCGGTCCACTTGGACCCGGGCGTCGGGTTCAGCGGGATGAGGTTGACGTGCACGGGCTTGCCCCGCAGCAGCCGGCCGAGCCGGTCACCGCGCCAGGCCTGGTCGTTGATGTCCCGGATGAGCGCGTACTCGATGGACAGCCGGCGCCCGGACTTCTCGGTGTACTCGAACCCGGCGTCCAGCACCTCGCGCACCTTCCACCGCGTGTTCACGGGGACCAGGGTGTCGCGCAGCTCGTCGTCGGGGGCGTGCAGGGAGATCGCGAGCCGGCACTTGAAGCCCTCGTCGGCGAACCGGTGGATGGCCGGCACCAGCCCGACGGTGGACACGGTGATCCCGCGCTGCGAGAGCCCCAGCCCGTCCGGCGCGGGGTCGGTGAGCGCCCGGACGGCACCGGTCACCCGCTTGTAGTTGGCGAGCGGCTCCCCCATGCCCATGAACACGATGTTGGACAGCCGGGCCGGCCCGCCGGGCACCTCGCCGTCGCGCAGCGCCCGCATGCCGTCCACGATCTGGTGCACGATCTCGGCGGTCGACAGGTTCCGGTCAAGGCCGGCCTGCCCGGTCGCGCAGAACGGGCAGTTCATCCCGCAGCCGGCCTGCGAGCTGATGCACATGGTGACCCGGTCCGGGTACCGCATCAGCACGGACTCGACCAGCGTCCCGTCGAACAGCCGCCACAGCGTCTTGCGGGTGGTCCCCTGGTCCGTCGACAGATGCCGCACCACGGTCATCAGCTCCGGAAGCAGCGCCTCCTGGAGCCTGCCGCGCGCGGCGGCCGGGATATCGGTCCACTCCGCCGGGTCGTGCGCGTACCGCGCGAAGTAGTGCTGCGCCAGCTGCTTGGCACGAAACGGCTTCTCACCGATCTCGGCCACGGCGTCCTTGCGCTCGGCAGGCGTGAGATCGGCAAGATGCCGCGGCGGCTTCTTGGCTCCGCGCGGCGCGACAAAGGTGAGTTCTCCGGGCTTGGGCATGGTGCATCCAGTGTCGCAGATCGACTTGGGTGCCCCGGTGCCGCACGGGTCAGCCCCAGGACCGGCGGGATGAGGCCGCCACCGGTCCTCGTCGCAGATCCTCTGTCCTAGCCGTCCCCGCTGGAGCCGCGGCTCTGCCTCCGGCGGTCGTGACGGGCGGACGCGCGGGCCAGTTCGCCCGCGCTGAGGGTGACCGCCGCCACCGCGCGGGTCCAGCGGGGGCCGCCGCGGGCCGCCCAGACCACGCAGGCGCAGCCGCCGACGGTCAGCGCCAGGACGCCGAGCAGAAGAAAGATCATGTGTGCCGCCTCTCCGGTCATCCCGGCAGACGCCACCGGCGGGGGAAAGGTTGCCGCTACCAGGTCACCGGCAGCGTGCGCGGCCCCCGGATCAGGCCCTGGCGCTGGAACTCGACCTCCTCGGGGGGTACGGCCAGGCGGAGGGCGGGGTAGCGGGTGAGGAGGGCGCTGATGATGACCTCCGCCTCCATGCGGGCCATGATCGCGGCCAGGCAGTGGTGGGGGCCGTGGCCGAAGGCCAGGTGGGGGCCGTCCTTGCGGTCGAAGTCGAGGGCGTCGGGGTCGTGGAAGACCTCGGGGTCGCGGTTGGCGGCGACGTAGGCGTTGTAGACGACCTCGCCGGCCCGGATCAGCCGGCCGCCGACCCGCACGTCCTCGGTGGCGACCCGGGGGATGCCGACGCCGTTGCGGTGCGGGACGTAGCGGAACAGCTCGTCCACGGCCTTCGGCAGCAGTTCCGGCTCGCGGCGCAGCCGTGCCAGGTGCCGCGGGTGCGTGAGCAGCGCGTACACCATCGAGCCGCTGTTGTTGCGGACCGCGTGGCCGCCGCTGACCTGGACGGCGATGGCCAGCGAGACCGCCTCGTCGTCGGTGATCTCGCCCTCGGCCGCGGCCTGGGCCAGCACTCCGGCGAGGTCGTCGCGGGGCTCCTCGCGGCGGTGCCGGAGCAGTTCGACGATCCGTTCCCGGGTGGCGCGGGCGGCCTGCGCGGCGCGCTCCTTGGACTCGGCACCGGCGGACAGCAGCGCCTCGCCGGTCGCCGCCCAGCGGTGCCAGTCCTTCTCGTCCACGCCGAGGAAGTCGCGGATCACGGCGATCGGGAACGGGCCGTGCAGATGCTCCATGAGGTCGGCCGGGGCGCCGGCCCGCTCCATGCCGTCGAGCAGTTCGGCGGCCCTGCGCTCGGCGAGCGGTCGCAGCCGCTGCATGCTCTTTCCGGTGAACGCGCGGGCCACGACCCGGCGCAGCCGGTTGTGCCGGGGCGGGTCGATGTACTGCAGGCCCGCCGTCTGCGAGGCCAC
Source organism: Streptomyces pyxinicus (assembly GCF_024753135.1). Lineage (GTDB taxonomy): Bacteria > Actinomycetota > Actinomycetes > Streptomycetales > Streptomycetaceae > Streptomyces > Streptomyces pyxinicus. Next base: position 71,356 of record NZ_JANUGP010000020.1, read on the forward strand.
CGGCTCCGGGCGCATGGACGTCACGTCGCGCCCGACGACCTCCTCCCGGGAGAAGCGCGGGTCGGAGGTGACGAAGCGGACGTCCTCGTACCGGGTGACCAGCCAGGCCTCCCCCTCGCCGTGCGGCAGCCTGATCCGGGTGACCGGCTCCTCGCGCAGCATCTCGTCCAGGAACGGGTCGGGGTCGAGCGCGGGCAGGTCGTCCACGGCCCAGAACCGGACCGGCTCAGGCGGCTGGGCGGGGGCGGAGGCGGGGCCGGGGGTCGGGTCGAGAGGCATGGGCACACTCCCTGCTGCGTCACCGGGCGGCGGAAAACGCCGTCCTCTGTGGGAGTCTGCGTCCGGTCGGCACCGCCGGGCGATTTCTGCTGCGGCATCCGGGTACGGCGGCGGGCCCCCGTCCACGGAGAGGACGGGGGCCCGTCAGGCCGTACGACGTGCGGTTCGGCTCACGCCGAGCCGACGAACAGCACCATCAGCAGCCAGACCACCGGCGCCGTCGGCAGCAGCGAGTCAAGACGGTCCATGATGCCGCCGTGCCCGGGGAGCAGGGTGCCCATGTCCTTGATGCCCAGGTCCCGCTTGATCATGGACTCGCCCAGGTCGCCCAGCGTGGCACTGACCGCGACCGCGAGGCCCAGCAGCAGCCCCTGCCACCAGGCGCCGCCGTCGATCAGGAACCGCATGCACAGCGCGCCCGCGACCATGGCGAACAGCACGGCGCCGAACAGGCCCTCGCGGGTCTTGCCGGGGCTGATGCGCGGGGCGAGCTTGTTCTTGCCGAAGCGCCAGCCGACCGCGTACGCGCCGGTGTCGCTGACGACCGTCAGCAGCAGGAAGGTGAGCACCCGCCAGGGACCGTCGTCGGCGGTGAGCATCATCGCGACGAACGTGGCCAGGAACGGCACGTAGAACGCGGCGAAGACACCGGCGGTGACGTCCCGGAGATACCCCTCCGGCGGTTCGGTCATGCGCCAGACGAGCACGGCGAGGGCGGTGAGGGCCATCGCGACCCACGCGCCCTCGGCGCCGCGCACATAACCGGCGACGACCATCGCCGCACCGCCGACCGCGAGCGGCACCAGCGGCGCCTTGATCGCCTTGCGCTCGGCGAGCCGGCTGGTCAGCTCCCACAGGCCGACGACGACGGCGACGGCGACCACACCGACGAACACGGCCTTGACGACGAACAGCGAGGCGATGATGACGACGCCGAGTCCGACGCCCACGCCTATGGCCGCGCTCAGATCGCGGCCGGCGCTCTTCTTCTGCGGCGCCGGCGGCGGCTGCGGGGCGTCGGGCATGGGCTCCGGATTCTGGGTCACGGCCGGAAGGGGCCGGTCCTGGAAGGTCTCGTCTCGGAACAGGGGGCCGCCCGGCCGAGCGGCCCCCCGGTCGTCGTCCTGATCACCGCCGTACGCGGGTACGTCGGGCACGATGGGCATGGGGCGAGTCTGAGGCGCCTCAGGCGCATCGTACGCGGGACCCGCCGGTGCGGCCCCCTGGGCGGGCTGCGTGCTCCCGCCGCCGGTGGACCCCCAGTACCCGGCCTGACCCGCCGCTGGCGGCGCCCCCCAGGAAGAGTCGCTCATCAGACTTCGAGCAGCTCCGCTTCCTTGTGCTTGAGCAGCTCGTCCACCTGGGCGACGTACTTCGCCGTCAGGTCGTCGAGCTCCTTCTCCGCGCGGCGGCCCTCGTCCTCGCCGATCTCGCCGTCCTTGATCAGCTTGTCGATGGCGTCCTTGGCCTTGCGGCGCACGGAACGGATGGACACCTTGGCGTCCTCGCCCTTGCCCTTGGCGACCTTGATGTACTCGCGGCGGCGCTCCTCGGTCAGCTCCGGGAACACCACGCGGATGATGTTGCCGTCGTTGCTCGGGTTGACGCCCAGGTCCGAGTCGCGGATCGCCTGCTCGATGTTGCGCAGCGCGCTCTTGTCGAACGGCGTGACGACCGCCATCCGCGGCTCCGGCACGGAGAACGAGGCCAGCTGGTTGATCGGCGTCGGGGCACCGTAGTAGTCGGCCACGATCTTGTTGAACATCGCCGGGTGCGCACGGCCGGTGCGGATCGCGGCGAAGTCCTCCTTGGCGACCACGACGGCCTTCTCCATCTTCTCCTCGGCTTCGAGGAGGGTCTCTTCGATCACCACTTGCTCCTGCGTGTCTTGAGTAAGGCCCGGCCCCGGTTCCGGGTCGGTCGGCGGCCGGCTGCGTCGCGTCTTCTTCCTGCACGGTTCCCGACCGGCAGGACATTGTCCATCCCCCGGCCAGGGGGCGTCCCGTCCGTCCCCCGGACAGGCGCCTAACCCGGGTGGCGGGGTGCCGTCAGTCCCGGCTGCCCTGGTCCCCCACGAGCGTGCCGATCTTCTCACCCTTGACGGCGCGGGCGATATTGCCTTCCGCGAGAAGCTCGAAGACGAGGATCGGGAGCTTGTTGTCGCGGCACAGCGTGATCGCGGTGGCGTCGGCGACCTTCAGCTCCCGGGTGATGACCTCGCCGTAGCCGAGGGCGTCGAACTTGACGGCGTCGGGGTTGGCCTTGGGGTCGGAGTCGTAGACCCCGTCCACGCCGTTCTTGCCCATGAGCAGCGCCTCGGCGTCGATCTCCAGGGCGCGCTGGGCGGCGGTGGTGTCGGTGGAGAAGTACGGCATGCCCATACCGGCGCCGAAGATGACCACGCGGCCCTTCTCCAGGTGGCGCACGGCACGCAGCGGGATGTACGGCTCGGCGACCTGGCCCATGGTGATGGCGGTCTGCACCCGGCTGTCGATGCCCTCCTTCTCCAGGAAGTCCTGGAGGGCGAGGCAGTTCATCACGGTGCCGAGCATGCCCATGTAGTCCGAGCGGGCCCGGTCCATGCCGCGCTGCTGGAGCTCGGCGCCCCGGAAGAAGTTGCCGCCGCCGATGACGACGGCGATCTCCGCGCCGTCGCGGACGACGGCCGCGATCTCACGGGCGATCTTGTGCACCACGTCCGGGTCGACGCCCAGGCCCCCGCCACCGGAGAAGGCCTCTCCGGACAGCTTCAGCAGAAACCGGCCGCGTACTTTGCCGTCGTCGCTCTTCTGGGCCTTGTCGGTCATGGGAGATCCCGCCTCTTTCACGTGTTGCACATACGAAGAAGGCCATTGCCGGTGGGGTCGCTTTTCGCTCCCATACGCGGCAATGGCCTCCTCGTCAGTTCTGCTGCCGCCCGCCCCACACCCGGGTGGGGCGGGGTGCGCGGACGACTGCTGTCGACCCTATCGGGATTTCTCCGCGGGTCGCGCGTCGATCGCGGTACGGACTCAGATGCCGACCTTGATGCGCGAGAAGCGCTTCAGGGTGACACCGGCCTCGTCCAGCACCTTCTGGACCGACTTCTTGTTGTCCAGCGCGTACGGCTGGCCGAGCAGGGTGGCGTCCTTGAAGAAGCCGTTGACGCGACCCTCGACGATCTTGGCGATCGCGGCCTCGGGCTTGCCCTCGGCGCGGGTGGTCTCCTCGGCGATACGACGCTCGGACTCGACGACGTCGGCCGGCACGTCCTCCTTGGCGAGGTACTTCGGCGCGAAGGCGGCGATGTGCTGGGCGACGCCCTTGGCGACCTCGGCGTTCGGCTTGTCCAGCTCGACCAGGACACCGATCTGCGGGGGCAGGTCGGGCATGGTGCGGTGCATGTAGGCCGTGACGTAGCCGTCGGCGTACTGCGCGAAGCGGTCCAGGACGATCTTCTCGCCGAGGTTGGCGTTGGCCTCGTCGACGTACGCCTGGACGGTCTTGCCGGGCTCGATCTCGGACGCGAGCAGGGCGTCGAGGTCCGCCGGGGAGGTCTTGGCGACGTGCTCGGCGATCGCCTGGGCGGCGGCCTGGAACTTCTCGCCCTTGGCGACGAAGTCCGTCTCGCACTTCAGCTCGACCAGGACACCGGAGGAGTTGTCGTCGGCGATGATGGAGACCACGGCGCCGTTCTCGGCGGAGCGGCCCTCGCGCTTGGCGACGCCCTTCTGGCCCTTGATGCGCAGCGCCTCGACGGCCTTGTCGACGTTGCCCTCGGCCTCGTCCAGCGCCTTCTTGCAGTCCATCATGCCGGCGCCGGTGAGCTCACGGAGCTGCTTGACGTCGGCGGCGGTGTAGTTCGCCATGAGTCTGTGAGTCTTTCTCGAAGTCTGGGAGATCTGGGTGAACGGCGGGGGCGGACCTCACCGCGCCGGGGGCGCGGTGGGAAGCGGTGCCGCCCCCGCCGTCGAACGCTGACGGTTCGGCGTCAGGCCTGCTCGCCCTCGGCGGCCTTCTCGGCCTCGGCGGGAGCCTCGGCCGGAGCGGCCTCGGCAGCCTCGGTGGCCTCGGCGGCCGGAGCCTCAGCCGGGGCGGCCTCAGCGGCCGGGGCCTCGGCGGGGGCGGCCTCGGCAGCCGGAGCCTCGTCCTTCTTCTCACCCTCGAGCAGGTCGCGCTCCCACTCGGCGAGCGGCTCGCCGGCGGCCTTCTCGCCCTTGTCACCGGTGGCGACGCGCGAGCGGGAGATGAGGCCCTCGGCGACGGCGTCGGCGATGACGCGGGTGAGCAGGGTGACGGAGCGGATCGCGTCGTCGTTGCCCGGGATCTTGTAGTCGACCTCGTCGGGGTCGCAGTTGGTGTCGAGGATCGCGACGACCGGGATGTTCAGCTTCCGGGCCTCACCGACGGCGATGTGCTCCTTCTTGGTGTCCACGATCCAGACGGCGCTGGGAACCTTGGACATCTCGCGGATACCACCGAGGGTCTTCTCCAGCTTGGCCTTCTCGCGCGAGAGCACGAGAAGCTCCTTCTTGGTCAGACCGGACGCGGCGACGTCCTCGAAGTCGATCTGCTCAAGCTCCTTGAGGCGCTGCAGACGCTTGTAGACGGTCGAGAAGTTGGTGAGCATGCCGCCCAGCCAGCGCTGGTTGACGTAGGGCATGCCGACGCGGGTGGCCTGCTCGGCGATGGCCTCCTGCGCCTGCTTCTTGGTGCCGACGAACATGACCGTGCCGCCGTGGGCGACGGTCTCCTTGACGAACTCGTAGGCGCGGTCGATGTACGACAGCGACTGGAGCAGGTCGATGATGTAGATGCCGTTGCGCTCGGTGAAGATGAAGCGCTTCATCTTCGGGTTCCAGCGACGGGTCTGGTGACCGAAGTGGACGCCGCTCTCCAGCAGCTCCCGCATCGTGACGACGGCCATGGCCATCTCCTTGTGTTTCTCGGTTGTGCCGCGCCCGCCGGACGGCGGGCGCGCCTGACGCCCGCGTGCGCCGTGCCGCGAAGGACCGAGAGGCGCTTGGTACGAACCGTTGCGGGTCCCGTACCGGGGCGTGCGAAGTCGACCCGGTGACCCGGATCGCCAGAAGAAGTGTACGGGACCGCCGGGGTACCGGGTGACGCCGCTGTCCACAACCGGGGAGTAGTCCACAGACGCCGGCCGTGACCGGCCGGGCCCGGCACGCTGCTCGCATGCGAGGTACGAGGCGATGTGCACGAATGTTCCCGGTCCTGCTGCTCGCGCTTGCGGCGCTGCTGTCTCCCGCGTTCGCCCGGGCGGACACCGGCACGGCTCCCCCGGCCCCGGCGCCGGCACCGGCGCCTCCGGTCCCGGCCGTGGGCCGCGTCTGGCCCGTCGGCGTCCGCCCTCCGGTGCTGCGCGGCTGGGAGCCGCCGGCCACGGTCTACGGCCCCGGCCACCGCGGTGTCGATCTGTCGGCCGCGCCCGGTTCGCCGGTGCGGGCGGTGGCCGCGGGCCGGGTGTCCTTCGCGGGCCGGGTGGCGGGCAGAGGCGTGCTGGCGGTGGCCCTGACCGGCACGGACCTGCGGACGACGTACGAGCCGGTGACCGCGTCGGTGCGGAAGGGCGACGAGGTGGCGGCGGGCGAGGTGGTGGGGGTGGCGGAGCGGGCGGACTCCCACTGCGAGACGGCCCCGTGCGTGCACTGGGGCCTGCTCAGCGGGGAGACCTATCTGGACCCGCTCAGCCTGCTCCCGCCCTGGCTGCTGTCGCGGGGGCCGTCCCGGCTGCTGCCGGTGCACGGGTGAGCGGGTGAGCGGGCGGGCCGGGTCCTGTCGTCAAACTCCCGCTGTCCGCCCGAAGGGGGGCTTCGCGGCGTCAGGTGCGTGCTCTGGGGGTCCCCCCGGCCGGAGGCTGGGGGAGTGCCGGGCCCTGATCCTCGTACTGGACGTACTCGGGTCAGGGCCCGGTGTGGCGAGAGTGCGTGCGTCGCAATGCTGGGGGGGCACCCCCGGCTGGAGGCTGGGGAAGGGAGTTTGACGACAGGGCCCAGGGCGGCGTCAGCCCGTGACGCCCCGCAGGGCCATCGTCACCGCCGCGTCCGTGACCGTGTCCGGGTGCTCGGCCGCGCCCAGTTCGATCCGCCGCACCGCCGCGTCCACGACACCCTGGACCAGCATCGCCGCGAGCCGGGGCTGGGCGTGTCCCAGCTCCGCCAGCGCCTCGACGATCATGGCGACCAGCCCCCCGTGCGCGGCCCGGATCTTCTCCCGGGCGCCGGCGTCCAGCTCGCTCGCCGAGATCGCGACGACCGCCCGGTGCCGCCGGTCCCCGACCAGCGCGAGCTGCCGCCGCACATACGCCTCGACCTTGCCCTGCGGGGAGCCGGCGCGCTCCATCGCGGCCTCGACCTCGGCGGCCCACACCGGGAAGTCGACCTCGCACAGCTCCTCGACCACGGCCGCGCGGGAGCGGAAGTACTCGTAGACGGACGAGCGCGCCAGGCCCGTCCGCTCCGCCAGCGCGGGGAACGTCAGCGCTTCCGTCCCGCCCTCGGACAGCAGGGACCGAGCCGCGTCCAGCAGGGCGGCTCGCTGCATCGACCGGTGCTCGGCCACAGAGGCCGCTCGAATCCTTGGCACACGTCCACTTTACGGACGTCCCTCCACGGGCGGGAGGCGTCAGCGTCCGAAGCTCGCCAGCTTGGCCCGCAGCTGGAGCACCGACTTGGTGTGGATCTGGCTGACCCGGCTCTCGGTGACACCGAGCACGTTGCCGATCTCGGCGAGGGTCAGGCCCTCGTAGTAGTACAGCGTGACCACGGTCTTCTCCCGCTCCGGGAGGGTGTTGATGGCCCGCGCCAGGAACCGCCGCAGCTCCCGGTCCTCGGCGACCTCCACCGGGTTGTCGGCGGCGGTGTCCTCCAGCGTGTCCATCAGGCTGAGCCGGTCCCCGCCCTCGCCGCCGACGTGCAGCAGCTCCTCCAGGGCGACCACGTTGGCCAGCGACAGCTGGCTGAACACGGCGTGCAGGTCGTCGACCTCCATGCCCAGCTCGCCGGCGACCTCGCCCTCGGTCGGGGTGCGCCGCAGCCGCGCCTCCAGGGTGGCGTAGGCCCGCTCGACGTTGCGCGCCTTCTGCCGGACCGAGCGCGGGATCCAGTCCAGCGCCCGCAGTTCGTCGATCATCGCCCCGCGGATCCGGGTGATGGCGTACGTCTCGAACTTGATCTCCCGGTCGATGTCGAACTTCTCGATCGCGTCGATCAGCCCGAAGACCCCGGAGGAGACGAAGTCGGCCTGCTCCACGTTGGGCGGCAGGCCCACGCTCACCCGGCCCGCCACGTATTTGACCAGCGGCGAGTAGTGCAGGATCAGCTGCTCCCGCAGCCGGTCGTCGCCCGTCGCCTTGTACGACCGCCACAGCTCGTCGAGCGTCGAGGGAGCGGGCGGCCGCACGCTGCCACCGTCGCGGGCGGCTGGGGGGACCGCCGCCCGGTCGGACCCGGAGGTGTGCTGGGGCATTCGTCGCCTTGTGCCGTTCTGCCGTGAAGTGCCGTGAAGTGCCGTGAAGTGGGATCGGGTGGGGCTCGCGGGTGGAAGTGGGCTGCCTGGGTGAGCTGTCGGACTGATGTCGAGTTGACGCGTTCTGCGCCGACCCTTTCGTGAGCGTAGCGTGACTGAGGTGTCGCGGTGTGCGAACAATCACGCTCCACCCCCGCGTGGGGCGCCCGGCGCAGTTCGGTGACGGCACCTCCGCTCTCGCTCTGCGTGATCGGCCGAAGGGGTCAACTCCGGGAAACCTCAAGGGCGTCGGGCGTTCCCCCGGACGGCCGAACCCCTTCGGTCAGCACGGTCGGTGACCGCTTCGGACCGAGATCACCGCCTGGCGTGTCAACTTCCAGCCGTCGCCGTGTCGTTCGACGTAACCAAGTGCCCGGAGTTCGTACAGTCTCGCGATCGCCTCGTCCCGGGTGGTCCCGGCGCCGAGCGCGATCTCCCGGGCGGGGGCCGCGCGGGCGCCGGGCAGCGCGGCCAGGACGGTGCGGGCGGCCGGTTCCAGCAGGTCGCGCGGGAGGACGGGCCCTCGTCCGGCAGGCGCCAGCTCCCCCATGTCGCCGACGAGTTCGACGGCCTCGGCGGCGTCGGTGACGAGGGTGGCCTCACCGCGCAGCAGTTCGTGCACACCGGCCGACAGGGCGCTGGTGGCCGGTCCGGGCACGCCCATGGTGAACCGGCCGAGGCGCTGTGCGGCCCGCGCGGTGGACAGGGAGCCGCTGCGGCAGGCGGCCTCCACGACGACGGTGCCCCGGGTGAGGGCGGCGATGACGCGGTTGCGGAGGATGAACCGGCTGGGGGTGGGGTGGTCGCCCGGCGGCAGCTCGCCCACCACCAGCCCCTGGTCCGCGATCCTGTCGATCAGCGCGGTGTGGCCGCGCGGGTAGGGGCGGTCGACGCCACAGGCGAGGACGGCGACGGTGGCTCCACGGGCGGCGAGGGCGCCCCGGTGGGCGGCGCCGTCGATGCCGTACGCACCGCCGGAGACGACGACCCAGCCGCGCTCGGTGAGGCCGGCGGCGAGGGTGGCGGCCATGTGGGTGCCGTACTCGGTGCAGGCGCGGGCGCCGACGACGGCGACGGAGCGCAGCGCCCACATCCGCAGGTTGGCCGGCCCTCGCACCCACAGCCCCAGCGGCCGGGCGTCCCCGAGGTCGTCGAGCTGCCCGGGCCACTCGGTGTCGCCGGGGCGCAGGAACCGGGCCCCGGCGGCGTCGGCCACCGCCAGGTCCCGCTCCGGCTCGGCCTGCCGCGCGCGGGCGACGAGCCCCGCCCACCGGGTCCCGCTCACCCCGGGCAGGGCCTCGCCGCCGCCCCGCAGCCGCGCGACCACCTTCCCCACCCCGGTCTCCCGCACCCACCGCCCGCCGACCTCGTCCCCGGGCTCGATCACCCGGGTCAGGAGGACACGGCCGAGCAGATCGGCGTCGGATTCGGTGCCGGCGGTCATGTCAGTGCCCCGATGGCCATCGGCACCCCTCGGGGTACTCCGGTGCGCAGTTGGAGGGCCAGGGCGACGTCGGTGGCGTCCGGGCGGTCGTGTCCCACGAGGTCGGCCACCGTCCAGGCGACGCGCAGGACCCGGTCGATGCCCCGGGCGGTGAGCACGCCCCGCTCCAGGCTGCGCTCGGCCTCGTCCATCGCGCCGGTGACGGCCTGGTACCGGCTGCGCAGCTCCCGGCCCGGCACCTCGCTGTTGGTGCGCCAAGGGGTGCCGGCGAGCCGGGCCGCCGCCCGCTCCCGTGCCTGCCGGACCCGCCCGGCCACCGTCGCCGTGGACTCGCCCCGGGCGCCGGGCTCGGTGAGCTGGGCCCGGCTGACGGGGTCGACCTCGACGCGCAGGTCCACCCGGTCGAGCAGCGGGCCGGACAGCCGGGCCTGGTAGCGGCGGATCGCCGACGGCGGGCACTCGCAGAGGGTGTCGCGGCCCGAGAAGCGCCCGCAGGGACAGGGATTGGCCGCCAGCACCATCAGGAACCGCGCCGGAAACCGGACGACACCGGCGCTGCGGGCGATCACCACATGGCCGGATTCCAGCGGCTGGCGCAGGGCGTCCAGGGTCTGGGTGTGGAACTCGGGCGCCTCGTCGAGGAAGAGCACGCCCCGGTGGGCGAGCGAGACGGCACCGGGGCGGGCGATGCCGGGGCCGCCGCCGACGAGGGACTGCATCGTCGCGGAGTGGTGCGGGGCGCAGTAGGGGGCGACGTCGATGAGCGGCTTGCCCGGCGGGAGCAGGCCGGCCACCGAGTGCACCGCCGTGACCTCCAGCGACTCCTCCCGGACGAGCCGGGGGAGCACGGCGGGCAGGCGCTCGGCCAGCATGGTCTTGCCCGCGCCCGGCGGACCCTCCAGGAACAGGTGGTGACCGCCGGCGGCGGCCACCTCCACGGCGGTGCGGGCCGAGGTCTGGCCGACGACGTCCGCGAGGTCGTGGTCCTGCTCGTGCTGGACGGCGCCGATGCTGTGCATCCCGGTGGCGGCTCCCGTGCCCGGCACCCGGAGTCCCGCCAGCAGGGGGTCCGGGCGGCCCTGGTCGTCCGGCGGCTCGTCGGGGACCGGTTCGTCGGCGAGGACGGCGATCAGCTGGCGCAGGCTGCGGACGCCGAGCACCGAGACTCCCGGGACCAGGGAGGCCTCGGCGGCGGCGCACTCGGGCACGACCACCTGTTCATAGCCCGCGTCGGCCGCGGCGAGCACCGCGGGCAGGATGCCGCGCACCGGGCGCACCCGGCCGTCCAGGCCCAGCTCGCCGATCATCACGATGTCGGCGAGGACCCGGGGATCGATCCGCTCGGCGGCACCCAGCACCGCGCAGGCCACGGCGAGGTCGAAGCCGGAGCCGGCCTTGGGCACGGACGCGGGGCTGAGTCCGACGGTGAGCTTCTTCTGCGGCCACGCGGCGCCCGAGTTCACCACCGCCGCCCGGACCCGGTCGCGGCTCTCCGTCAGGCTCTTGTCCGGGAGGCCGACCAGGGTGAAGGCCGCCACGCCCGGTTCGAGGTCGGCCTGGACCTCGACCACCACGCCCTCCACGCCGACCAGGGCCACCGCACACGTACGGGCGAACGCCATTCAGGCCACCCCCCGGACATGCTCGACCGCCGGGGCGCCGCGGCGGGGCAGCAGGACCCCGACCAGGTCGATACGGACGCCGCCCGGCGGTGCTCCGCCGTGAGCGTGGATCCAGTGTGCGGCCAGGTCGCGCAGCCGGGCCGCCTTCTCCGGGGTGATCGCGGCCATCGGATGCTCGTAGTCACCGCCCCGCCGGGTCTTCACCTCGCAGACGACCAGCGCGTCCCCGTCCCGCGCCACGATGTCGATCTCGCCGGACCGTCCACAGCGCCAGTTGCGCTCCAGGACCGCCATCCCGGCCTCGGCCAGCCGCCGCGCGGCCAGCTCCTCGCCGTACCTGCCGAGTGCACTGCGTGCCTTGTCCATGTCGGCACCACCTCCGGCGCCAACGTTCACGCATCCCGGCCACCGCTGTTGATCTTGGTGGACGGATCAGAGGGTGTGGAAAACTCCGTCACCCGATCGAGGGGCCGAGAGACCGGCGTCAGCCGCCCGGCAGCTCCAGGTCGCTCTTGTTCAGCTCCTCGATGTTCACGTCCTTGAACGTCAACACCCGGACCTGCTTGACGAACCGAGCCGGCCGGTACATGTCCCAGACCCAGGCGTCGGCCATGGACACCTCGAAGAACACCTCACCCTGGACCGAGTGCACCTGCATCTCGTAGTCGTTGGTGAGGTAGAAACGCCGCTCGGTCTCGATCACGTATTTGAACAGACCGACGACATCTCGGTACTCCCGGTAGAGCTTCAGCTCCATCTCGGTCTCGTACTTCTCGAGGTCCTCGGCGCTCATGGCATGTTCCCCTTCAGCCGTGCGATCCCCCCATTGTGCGCCAGTCCCGGTGGCCCTCAGACGATTTCCGTGTCGAGGGTCACGGGCCGGGCCGGGGGACCTTCGTCGAGCAGCCGTCGCAGCAGCTCGGCGAGTCTGGTCGGATACACCGTCTCATGCGCCCGGGCCAGTTCCCGGCACGTCCACCAACGCGCTCCGGCGACACTGCGCCGCTCCAGCTCCGTCAGGGCCGTCACCCCGGTCGCCGTCCGCGTCGTACGGGCCAGGTAGTACCACTCGTCCTGGTCCCAGCGGCGGCCCGCGAACGGGAAGGAGCACCTGCGCCGCCACAGCACGGGGCCGAGGTCGACCTCGGTGATGCCGGTCTCCTCGGCGAGTTCCCGCAGCACGGCCTGCTCACGGGTCTCCGCGCCCTCCAGACCGCCGCCCGGGGTGAACCACCAGTCGTCGGCCGGGTCGTCCGGCTCGTGGCCGTGCAGCAGCAGGACGCGGTCGTCGGGGTCGAGGAGGACCACCCGGGCCACCTTGCGCGGGCCGCCCTCGGCCTCCCCCGCCGGCTCAGCGGGCACCGGCGGGCTCCGGTCCCGCGGTGCGGGCGCGGGTGCGGCCCAGGCGCTTGGCGACCGGGCCGTACGCGCCGCCGCCGAGGACCAGGATCGCGCCGGCCACGATCATCAGCTCGATGGTGCGCAGCGGGCCGGGCTCGGAGAGGGCGCCGAGCGGTGCGAAGCCGGTGGGCTTCCGGAGCGTGCCCCGGTAGGGCCAGACGACGGCGTCCACGCGGGCGGAGACCGCGTCCCGGGAGACCGTGCCCCGTGCCGCGTCCGTGAGGTGGGCGGTGGAGTCCAGCGAGCCCGCGCGTTCGTCGCCGAGGAGGAAGAGCCGGCCCTTGGGGACGGTCACCTTCGGGATGCTGCCCGCCTCGGCCGGGCTGCCCTTGGGCAGGTACGGCTCGTCGATCTGCTTGCCGTTGACGGTCAGCTTGCCGTTCGTGCAGCAGGAGACGGTGTCCCCGCCGACCGCGACGACCCGCTTGACCACCTTGGCGTTGCTGACCCAGGACTTGTCCTCGAAGACCACCACGTCACCCCGGCGCACCTCGTCGCCGTCCACCCGCTGGGCGAGCACCCGGTCGCCGACGTCGATGGTCGGGGTCATGGAACTGGTCGGCACGGTGTACGGCCGGTAGCTCACCGCCGCCCAGGCGAAGCCGCCGAGGAACAGCACCAGGCCCAGCGCCACGGCGATCCCGGACAGCCGTTGCCCGAGCCGTCCGCCGCCCTGTCCCGTGCCGGTGCCGCCGCTGCGCGGGGCCGTACGCGTCGTGCTCTCGCCACCCATGGATCCGCACCCTACCCGGCGGTACCCGGCGGGCCCAGCCCCCGAGGCGACGGCTCCGGAGCGAGGTCCACCGGGTTCAGCGCCCCTGGGCCGCCGGCACCTGCTCGGTGGTGGTGCGGAGCCGGTCGGCGCGCCTGCGGCGCCACACAACCACCGGGAGCACCGCCGCGACGGCCATGCCCTGCGGGGCCACCGTCAGGGACGCCGCCGCCGAGGACTGCCGGTCGAGGCCGGGCTGGTCGAAGGTGTCCGGAACGGGCAGGGTGCCCCAGCGGTTGATCGGCCAGGCCTTGACGATGGCGCGGCCGACGACCTGGTCGACGGGGACCATGCCGTGGTTCTTGTCGGACTGGTTGTAGCGGGAGTCGCGGGAGTTCTGGCGGTGGTCGCCCATCACCCAGAGGAAGCCCTTGGGGACCTTCACCTTGAACTGGCCGCCCAGGTCGTCCTGGGTGCAGGGGGTGTTGCCCGGGTAGACATACGGCTCGTTGAGCGCCTTGCCGTTGACCTTCAGCGGGCCCGTGCCGCTGCACTCGACCGTGTCGCCGCCGACGCCGATGACCCGCTTGATCAGGTCCTTCTCCTCGGCGGACGGCATCAGGCCGATCCAGCTGAGCACCTTCTGCACGGCGTTGGGGTTGGGCGCGGGCTCGCCGGCCAGCCAGTTGTCCGGGTCGTGGAAGACGACGACCTCGCCGCGCTCGGGCTCGGAGCCGAACCACGGGGTGAGCTTGTCCACCAGGACGCGGTCACCCTGCTGGAGGGTGTTCTGCATCGAGTCGGACGGGATCGAGAACGCCTGCACCAGGAAGGTCTTGATCAGCAGGGCCAGGACCAGCGCGATCACGACCAGGATCGGCAGCTCCTTCCAGAAGGAGCGCGGCTTGCGGGGCGCCGACGCGTCTCCGCCGCCCGCGGCCCCCCGCCCGTCCTCCGGCGGCCCGCCGGCACCCGGCGCCGCGTCATTCCCGGGGGTCATGGCACCGTCCGGACCAGGGGCGTTCGCGTCCGCGGACTGTCCGCGGTGCTCCTCGCCGTCGTGTCCCGAACGTGCGCCAACCGCCACATCCCCCACGCCAACTCCTCACTCCGTGCCGCCGCCTGCCCCGGATCCGGTGCAGGCCCACCACTCCCATAACGACCGGGAGTTCCGCAGGGGTCGGTGGCTGGGTCGATCCGTTCCGATTCTCCGGGGCAACCCTATGCGACGGCCGGGAAGCGGCGGACGTACCGGGCCCGGAGTGGGCAACGCTTGCGAAGGTTTTAGGTTCTTCCAGGCGTGTCCAGTGACCGATCGGCCAACCGATGGCCATGGCCCGGCCCACGACGGACTTCTCCGAGACCGTGCCGCCGTAGGACGTGTTCTGGTGGGCGCGTGAGTCCGCGGAGTTGCCCCGGTGGTCGCCCATCACCCACAGCCGGCCCTGCGGGACGGTGATGTCGAAGGGGGTGGCGGAGGGCTGGTCGCCGGGGTAGATGTAGCCGCCCTCGGTGAGCGGGGTGCCGTTGACGGTGACGCGGCCCTGCGCGTCACAGCACTTGACGTGGTCGCCGCCGACGCCGATGACCCGCTTGATCAGGTCCTTCTCGTTGTCGGAGGGCAGCAGGCCGATGAAGGTCAGGCCCTCCTTGACCTGTTTGACGACGACCGGGTCGTTCTTCTTGGCGGTCGGCTCGTCGGCGAGCCAGCCACCGGGGTCGTGGAAGACGACGACGTCCCCGCGCTCGGGCTTGGCGCCGAACCAGGGGGTGAACTTGTCGACCAGGACGCGGTCGCCGATCCGGATGGTCTGCTCCATCGAGCCGGACGGGATCACGAACGCCTGGAGGAGGAAGGTCTTCAGGACGAGCGCGATGAGGACGGCGACACCCACCAGAAGGGGGATCTCCCGGACGGCTGAACGCCGGCGCTTCCGCTTGACCTTGCGCTGGAGTTTGCGGCGCTCCGCGCGCGTGCGGCCGCCGCCGGGCACCGAGGTGCGGCGGGAGCCGGTGGGCAGCAGGTCCTCGGCGGGCGTGCTGGGCGCCCCGCGCGGTCTGCCGCGGCTACCCATGGGCCCCCTCCGCCGGGGCGTCGGGCACGCGCGCGTAGGCGCGCGGCCGGCTCAGGTGCGTCCAGTGGCCGTACGGCCACACGATCCAGTCGGCCCGGCCGATGACGTCGCCGGTGGGGATCATGCCGCCGCCCGGTGAGCCGAGGTGGTCGCGGGAGTCGCTGGAGTGGCTGCGGTGGTCGCCGAGGACGAAGAGGCGGCCCGCGGGCACGACGATGTCGAAGGGCACGCCGGACGCGCTGTCCCCGGGATACAGGAACGACGTCTCGTCCACCGGCCGGCCGTTCACCTCGATCCTGTCCTCCTTGTCGCAGCAGACCACATGGTCCCCGCCCACCCCGACCACGCGCTTGACGTAGTCCGCGTCCCCGAAATACCCGGTGCCGTCGAAGACAATCACGTCGCCACGGCGCGGCTGGGCTCCGAAACGGTATGCCAACTTGTTTACGAGAACGCGGTCCCCGATCCTCAATCCCCGCTCCATGGATCCGCTCGGGATCTCGAAGGGCTGTGCCACGAAGGTGTTCGCGAGCAGCAGGAACGCCAGGCAGAGGAAGAGCGTGAGGGTGATCCGGCCGCCGGGCAGCCACTCGGCGGCCCGCGTCACCAACGCGAAACGCGACCGTTCCTCCGGCCCCGGGGATCCGGGGTGGGAGGAGCGGTCGCGTTCCGTCGGCTGTGCTTCGGTGTCCATCGGGGCCAGATGTTATCCGGCCCCGCTGTGACGCCGGGGCAGCGCTCAGTTGTCGCGCTTCTCCTTGATCTTCGCGGCCTTGCCGCGCAGCTCACGGAGGTAGTACAGCTTGGCGCGGCGCACGTCACCACGGGTGACCAGCTCGATCTTCTCGACGATCGGGGTGTGCACCGGGAAGGTGCGCTCGACGCCGACGGAGAACGAGACCTTGCGGACCGTGAAGGTCTCCCGGACGCCGGAACCCTGGCGACGGATGACAACGCCCTTGAACTGCTGCACACGGGAGCGGTTGCCCTCGATGACGCGGACGTGGACGTTGACGGTGTCACCCGGGCGGAAGGCCGGGATGTCGCTGCGCAGCGACGAGGCGTCGACGGTGTCGAGCAGGTGAGACATTTCGTCTGCTTTCTTCGCTGATGCCACAGGTCATCAACGGGAACTAGGTGTTCACAGGACTGCCGTGCGGGTCGGGACGGGCGTCGTCTCCCCCTGTGGCAGGGGCGACCGCCGGACGGACGCACAACAGCGGGCTATTCTTCCACGCCCTCGGCCCGGCGCCAAAATCGGCCGTGGCGCTCGCCCTCCGGGTCGGGTTCCCAGCCCAGGATGGAGAGCATCTCGCGGTCCTTCTTGTCGAAGGCCTTGGGGTCGCAGTGCCGGATCAGGTCGGGGCGGTGCGCCGTCGTCCGCCGCAGGGCCTCGTCGCGGCGCCAGCGGGCGATCCGGCCGTGGTGGCCGCTGAGCAGCACGTCGGGGATGTCCCGGTCGCGCCACCGGGGCGGCTTGGTGTAGACGGGGCCCTCCAGCAGGGAGGCCATGGCGCCGGGGGCGAAGGAGTCGTCGCGGTGGGACTCGGCGTTGCCGAGCACGCCGGGCAGCAGCCGGGCGACGGCCTCGGTGATGACCAGGACGGGCGCCTCGCCGCCGGCCAGCACGTAGTCGCCGATGGAGACCTCCTGGACGGGCACGCGGGTGGCGTACTCGTCCATGACCCGGCGGTCGATGCCCTCGTAGCGGGCCGGGGTGAAGATGAGCCAGGGGCGCTCGGACAGCTCGACGGCCAGTTCCTGGGTGAAGGGACGGCCGCTCGGGGTGGGGACGATGAGGGTGGGCGCGTGGGCGCCGCTCTCGTAGCCGTCGGCGAGGACCGTGTCCAGGGCGTCCCCCCAGGGCTCGGTCTTCATCACCATGCCGGGGCCGCCGCCGTACGGCGTGTCGTCCACCGTGTTGTGCCGGTCGTAGGTGAAGTCCCGCAGGTCGTGGATGTGCACGTCGAGCTGTCCGCGCGCGCGTGCCTTGCCGACCAGGGAGACGTTCAGCGGTTCGAGGTACTCGGGGAAGATCGTGACGATGTCGAGGCGCATTACGAGGCGTCCTCACCGGAGCCGTCGGCATCGTCGGAGCCTTCGGCGTCCCGGGCGGAGGCGATCTCGGCGCGGTCGTCGATCAGGCCGGGCGGCGGTGTGATGACGGCGCGCTGCTCCTCCAGGTCGATCTCGGCGACGATCTCCGCCACGAACGGGATCATCACCTCGCTGCCGTCCGGGCGCTCCACGATGAACAGGTCCTGCGAGGGCAGGTGCGAGATCTCGGTGATCCGGCCGACCTCGGTGCCGTCCGCGGTGACCACGTCCAGGTCCATGAGCTGGTGGTCGTAGAACTCGTCCTCGTCCTCGGGCAGTTCCTCGGGGTCCACCTCGGCGATCAGCAGGGTGTTGCGCAGGGCCTCGGCACCGGTGCGGTCGGTGACGCCCTCGAAGCGCAGGAGCAGACGGCCGCTGTGGACGCGGCCGGTGGCGATGGTGAGCGGTCCCGTGGCGGCGGGATCGGTGGCGAGGCGGGCGCCGGGCGCGAGCCGGAGCTCCGGTTCGTCGGTGCGCACCTCGACGGTGACCTCGCCCTTGATGCCGTGGGCGCGGCCGATGCGTGCGACTACCAGCTGCACTGTGCTTGCTCTCCTGTCATACGACTGCGGGCCGGGGACGGCCCAGTGGCCCTCCCCGGCCCGAGCCGGTTGCGATGAAGCGTCAGCGGACGTGGTCCACGTCGACGAGGTCGACACGGACACCGCGGCCGCCGATGGCGCCCACGACGGTACGCAGGGCACGCGCGGTACGGCCGTTGCGGCCGATCACCTTGCCGAGGTCGTCGGGGTGCACCCGGACCTCCAGCACGCGCCCGCGGCGCAGGTCACGCGAGGCGACCTGCACATCGTCAGGGTTGTCGACGATGCCCTTCACGAGGTGCTCAAGCGCCTCTTCGAGCATGCTGCTCAGGCCTCGGTCGACTCGGACTCAGCCGCGGCCTCGTCCTTCTTCTCAGCCTTCTTCTTCTGGGTGATCGCCTCACCCTTGCCCTCGTCGTCACCGCCGAGAGCCTCGAACGACGGACGACCGGCCTTGGGCTCGGCGACGAGCAGCGGCGCCGGGGCGGGCTCGCCCTTGAACTTCTGCCAGTCGCCGGTCTTCTTCAGGATGGCGAGCACGGGCTCGGTCGGCTGGGCGCCGACACCGAGCCAGTACGCCACGCGGTCGGCGTCGACCTCCATGACCGACGGGTTGTACGTCGGGTGGTACTTGCCGATCTCCTCGATGGCCCGGCCGTCACGGCGGGTACGGGAGTCGGCGACGACGATGCGGTAGTGAGGCGAACGGATCTTGCCCAGACGCTTCAGCTTGATCTTGACTGCCACGGGAGTGGGTTCTCCTGGTTTTGACGTGGGTGGGCACGGCGAGTTGCCGCGTGGGGTTGCGGTACCCGAGTGCCCGATGGACGCGTCAGCCGGAGGAGAGAGGGGTCCTGTGTCGACTGTCGAGTACAGCTTGCCATTGTGCCACACCCCGCGGGCCGCTCCTGGCCAGGGGTGTGAGCGCACCCGGGCAGACCGACGGGGCATCCGGCGTGCCGGTGAGGTCACGCCGGATGCCCTGCCGGCCGGCGGCGGGCGGCCGACGCCGGGCGCCTCGCGTCCCGGCACCCACGAGATGCCGGTGTTCGCGGCCCCGGTCACGCCGCGCCCAGGACCTCCGGGATGCGGAAGGGCTTGCCGCAGCCGCCGCAGACGATCGGCGCCTGGGCGAGGACGGAGGGGACCACGCGGACGTTGCGGCCGCAGTCGCAGACCGCCTTGACCCGGACGCCGCCACCGGAGGACCCGTGCCGGGCGGCCGGGCCCCGGAAGGTGCGGGAGGTGTCGGAGGAGGTGGCCGCCGTGTGGGCCTTCAGGGCGCGCTGGAGCCGCTCGATGGTCGTGCGGTAGCGCCGCTTCGCCTCGGGGTTGAGCGTGACCAGGGAGAAACCGCTGCTCGGGTGCGGCTCCTCGGGGTGGTCGAGGCCCAGCTCCTCGGCGATCGCGAGGAAACGTCGGTTGTGGTAGCGGCCGGCGCGGGAGGTGTCGCGGACCCCGCGGGCGGCGGCGATGCCGTGGACTGCCTCATGGAGCAGCCGTTCGAAGGAGAGTTCGTGTCCGCACGCGGACGACGACTCTCCGATCAGGGACTCTGGCGCGGCAAGGTCGGGCAGCTCGGGGTGGTTCCGCTGAATGTCGGCCCACGCCTGTGCCAGCTCTGCGGCGAGAACAGGTGGTGTCTGTGTCGTGCTCACGTAATGACAACGAGCGGGGGTGCCCCTGTGTTCCTATTCCGGGGCATCCCAAATAATTTGCACGTACCCGTCAGTTGCCACTGATGCGTCCTGACGAGGGCGGGTGCGTTGATCTGCGGAGAAGCCGCACAGCTCGTACCAAGCTGGTGCGTAGGCCGCGCTACGACCGGCACCCGGTGTCCGCCCGCGACAGCCGCCGGGATTGCGCAAGAGGCGTTTCGGTCGCCCTGAGGCGCGCGGCATCACCTTGGTCGGCGTCCGTGACGACCGTGACGTTACCGCGTGCGCCCGTACCCCCCGGCACCGGCCCGTCCCTCGGAGCGGACACCGTACGGCCCCGCAGATTGCCGGGACGTGAAATCTCGCCACACTCGCGACCAGACCCCAAGCGGCGCCCCACGACCCCTGGACGGCACCGCGAGCCGGGAGTTACCTGGCATACGTGGAAAGTGCGCGGGCACGGCACGGGGGCCACGCAATCGGGCAACAAGCGACGAACCGTCGGCGGATTGGGGCGCTCATCCATGACACCTACGCTCGTGCGGCGGCATCGGTCCTCGGCGGCTCCCGCACCCCGCGTGGACCGGTGCGCACGCGCGCGTGACTGGTCGGAGATCCAGGAGCGGATGCTGGTCCCGCTCCACGAAGCGGTGTACGAACGGCTCGACGTGGGCCCCGGCACCCGGCTGCTGGGCCTGCGCTGCGGCACCGGGCTGGCGCTGCTGACGGCGGCGGCCCGGGGCGCCGAGGTGACCGGCGTCGACTCCTCGCCGGAACGGCTCGCCCTCGCGCGCCGGCGCCTGCTGCCGGACGGCCCGCGCGCCGGCTACGCCGGCCGGGGCGGGCGGGCGCGTACGGCGCCGAGACTGCTGGCGGACCCACCCGGGGGCGCGGCCGGCGCGGAGACGGCCGGATACACCCTCGTGAGCGTGTTCGAACCGGTCGGCTGCCTCGCGGGCGACGCCGAGGGCCTGGGCGAGCTGCTGGCCGCCGCGCTGCCGGGTGCCGCGCGCGGGGCCGCCGTGGTGCTGGTGGGCTGGGGTCCGCCCGAACGGTGCGCCACCTCCTCGGTACTGCGGGTGGCCGCGAAACTGGCCGATCCGCTGTGCGGCGCGCGCGGCTGGCGGCCGGCGCTGCGGGACGACCTGGAGGAGGTCG
Source organism: Streptomyces pyxinicus (assembly GCF_024753135.1). GTDB lineage: Bacteria > Actinomycetota > Actinomycetes > Streptomycetales > Streptomycetaceae > Streptomyces > Streptomyces pyxinicus. The sequence continues at coordinate 91,850 of NZ_JANUGP010000020.1, forward strand.
CCGAGCGGGCCGGGCTGCGGCCGGACGGCTCGGGCCGGGTGTCCTGCCCGTTCGGGTACGCCGACCTGGACAGCGCCGTACGCGGGCTGCTGTCGACCGGCCTGTTCGACGCGGCGATCGCGGCGACCGACGCCAGGCAGGTCGACAAGGAGCTGACGGAGGCCCTGCATCCGTACCGGCGCGCGGACGGCACCGTGTGGATGCCCAACGTCTTCCGCTACCTCGTCGCCCGGGTGCCCTGAGCCGGTTCCCGGCAGCACACGCACAGAGGCGCCCCTTGAAGCGAAGGGGCGCCTCTGGCGTGATGTGGTGGCTCGCTCAGCCCATGAACTTCTTGAACTCGTCCGGCAGCTCGAAGTCCTCGCCAGCCTGCTGGGGCAGCCCGAGGGCACCTCCGCCCTGCGCGGCGGCCTCGCGGCGCTGGGCCTCCTCCAGCTCCTGCTGCTTGCGCTTCATCGGGTTGCCGGAGCGCTGCTTGCCCTTGGCCTTCTTCTGCTGCTTCTTCTGCCGGCCGGGGCCGCCGCCCATGCCCGGGATTCCCGGCATGCCCGGCATCCCGCCGCCCTGCGCCATGCGGGACATCATCTTGCGGGCCTCGAAGAACCGCTCGACCAGGTTCTTCACCGCGCTGACCTCGACACCGGAGCCCTTGGCGATACGGGCGCGGCGCGAGCCGTTGATGAGGGTCGGCTCCTGGCGCTCGGCCGGGGTCATCGACTTGATGATCGCGGCGGTGCGGTCGACGTCGCGCTCGTCGATGTTCTGGATCTGGTCCTTGATCTGGCCCATGCCCGGGAGCATGCCGAGCAGCTTGGAGATGGAGCCCATCTTCCTGACCTGCTCCATCTGGGCCAGGAAGTCGTCCAGGGTGAAGTCCTGGCCCTTCTTGGACGCCAGCTTCGAGGCCATCTTGGCGGCCTCTTCCTGGCTGAAGGTCTTCTCCGCCTGCTCGATCAGGGTGAGCAGGTCACCCATGTCGAGGATGCGGGAGGCCATCCGGTCCGGGTGGAAGGCGTCGAACTCGTCCAGCTTCTCGCCGTTCGACGCGAACATGATCGGCTTGCCGGTGATCTGCCGGATGGACAGCGCGGCACCGCCGCGGGCGTCGCCGTCCAGCTTGGAGAGGACCACGCCGTCGAAGCCGACGCCGTCGCGGAAGGCCTCGGCGGTGTTGACCGCGTCCTGGCCGATCATCGCGTCGACGACGAAGAGGATCTCGTCCGGGGAGACGGCGTCGCGGATGTCCGCGGCCTGCCGCATCATCTCGGCGTCGATGCCGAGCCGGCCGGCGGTGTCCACGATCACGATGTCGTGGACCTTGGACTTCGCGTGCTCGATGGAGTCCTTGGCGACCTTGACCGGATCGCCCACGCCGTTGCCCGGCTCGGGCGCGTACACGGCGACACCGGCGCGCTCGGCGACGACGCTGAGCTGGTTGACGGCGTTGGGCCGCTGGAGGTCACAGGCGACCAGCAGCGGGGAGTGGCCCTGCTCCTTCAGCCAGCGGCCGAGCTTGCCCGCGAGGGTGGTCTTACCGGCACCCTGGAGACCGGCGAGCATGATCACGGTGGGCGGCTGCTTGGCGAACCGCAGCCGCCGGGTCTCGCCGCCCAGGATCGTGACCAGCTCGTCGTTGACGATCTTCAGGACCTGCTGCGCCGGGTTCAGGGCCCTGGAGACCTCGGCACCGAGGGCGCGCTCCTTGACGTTCTTGATGAACGTCCGCACGACCGGGAGCGCGACGTCGGCTTCGAGCAGCGCGATACGGATCTCGCGCGCCGTGGCGTCGATGTCCGCCTCGGAGAGCCGTCCCTTGCCGCGCAGGTTCTTGAAAGTCGCTGACAGGCGATCGGAGAGAGTGTCGAACACGGCGCTCGCGGTCCTCGGGGTCGGTGACGTCTTCTGGGAATCGCCCTCCAGGGTATCCCGGCGCCGAAGTCACCGGGGCAGGGTCATCCGCGCAGGGTCTCCTCCAGTACTCCCGCGAGTGACCCGGCGTCCGCCACCGGCAGCGGCGCCCCGGTGCCGGTGGTGACGTAGAAGGCGTCGACCGCGTTGGCGCCGAGCGTGCTGACGTGCATGCTGCGCACGCGGACGGCGGCCTTCTCCAGGGCCATGCCGATCCGGTACAGCAGGCCCGGCGCGTCCTGGGCGCGGACCTCGATCACGGTGGCGTGGTGGGAGGCGGCCGGGGCGACCGTGACGCGCGGCGGCGGAGCGGTCCAGCCGCGGCGGCGCGGGTAGGCAGCGTCCCGTTCGGCGAGGCGCCCGGCGATGTCCAGGGAGCCGTCCAGGGCGCGGACCAGGTCGGCGCGGAGCCGGGCCGCCTGGGGCAGCGAGCCGTACTCGGCGGCCACCCGCCAGTCGAGCAGCAGGACGGCGCCGTCGTCGACATCCGCCGGGAGGGTGAGCGCCCGCAGTTCGGCGGTGCGGACGGTGAGCCGGTGCACGGCGAGCACGCCGGCGACCGCGGGCAGCACCCCGGGCTGGTCGGGTACGGCGATGAGCAGCTCGACGCCGAGCGGTTCGGGCGCGCCGGCCGGTTCCTCCTCCCCCGTGACCGGCTCCGCCCGGGCGCGCAGGGCGAGGACCGGGCCGCGGGTGCGGTGGGCCTCGACGGCGAGGCGTTCCTGTTCGGCGGTGGGCGCGGCGGGCTCGGGTTCGTCGGGGGTGCCGCCCGCGAGCAGGGCGGCGACGCGTCGTACCAGGTCGGTGACGAGGGAGCCGCGCCAGGAGGACCAGGCGGCGGGGCCGGTGGCGAGCGCGTCGGCCTCGGTCAGGGCGTGCAGCAGTTCCAGGGTGCCCGGGGTGCCGACGGCATCGGCGACGGAGCGGACGGTGGCGGGGTCGTCCAGGTCGCGCCGGGTCGCGGTCTCCACCAGCAGCAGGTGGTGGCGTACGAGGGTGGCGATGACGGTGACGTCGGCGCGGTCGAAGCCGATGCGGGCGGCCACGTCCTTGGCGATGATCTCGCCGGCCACGGAGTGGTCGCCGGGCCAGCCCTTGCCGATGTCGTGCAGCAGAGCGGCGACGAGCAGCAGGTCGGGGCGGCCGACCCGGCGGGTGAGTTCGGCGGCGCGGGCGGCGGTCTCGATCAGGTGCCGGTCGACGGTCCACAGGTGGACGGCGTTGCGCTGCGGGCGGCAGCGGACCCGCTCCCAGTCCGGCAGCAGGCGGCTGATCAGGCCCTCCGCCTCCAGGGCCTCCCAGACCTCGATGGTGGGGCGGCCGGAGCCGAGCAGGGTGACGAGCTGTTCGCGGGCCTCGGCGGGCCAGGGCGTGGGCAGGGGGCGCGCGGCCTGGGCCATGCGCCGTACGGCGTGCAGGGAGAGCGGGAGTCCGGCCTGCGCGGCGGCGGCCGCGGCGCGCAGCGGGAGCACGGGGTCGCGCTCGGGGCGCGCGGCACGGGCGAGCACCACCTCGCCCTCCTGTTCCACCACACCCTCGGCGAGCGGGGAGCGCTCGGCGACGGGTTTGCCGCCGCCCAGCATGGCGCGCAGCCGGGGACGCACGGCGCGCGAGCGCAGCACGCGCGCCACCTCACGCCAGGTGACATCGCTGGCGTAGGAGATGACGCGGGCGGCCTCGTAGACCTGGCGGAGCAGGGTGTCGGCGTCCAGGAGCCCGAGTCCGGCGGCGACCTGGTCCTGTTCCTGGAGGGCGAGCCGGTCGGTGGCGCGGCCGGTGGCCAGGTGCAGTGCGTCGCGGACGTCGAGCAGGCGCCGGCGGGCATCGGCGAGGCCTTCGCGGGGGGCGTCGGCGAGCCAGGAGGCGGCCACGGCGCGCAGGGCCGTGGCGTCGCGCAGGCCGCCGCGGGCCTCCTTCAGGTCGGGTTCCAGCAGGTACTGGAGTTCGCCCTGGCGAGCGGCGCGGTCGGCGCAGAGCTGCTGGAGTTCGGGCAGGCGCTTGGGTGCCTGGTTGCGCCAGTCGGCGAGGACGGCGGTGCGCAGCCCGGCGGTGAGGCCGAGGTCGCCGACCAGGTGGCGGGCGTCGAGCAGGCCGAGCTGGACCTTGAGGTCCTCGGCGGCGGCCTTGCGGGCCTCGGCCGGGGTGCGCACCGAGTGGTCGAGGTCCAGGCCGAGGTCCCACACCGGGTACCAGAGGCGGTCGGCGAGGGCGGCGACGGCGCCGGGGTCGGAGCCGTCGTGCAGCAGCAGGAGGTCGAGGTCGCTGCGCGGGGACAGCTCGCCGCGGCCGTAGCCGCCGACGGCGACGAGCGAGGCGCCGCGCAGGGTGCCGGCCGCGGCGGTGAACAGCCCGGCGAGCCAGTCGTCGGTCAGCCCGGACAGGGCCGCACGGCGCGGCGGCCCGGACCGCGCCCCCTCCGTGAGGAGGCGCAGCCGGGCCGCTGCGTAGCCGCCGGGTCCCGGGTCGTTCGTCTCGTTGCCTGCATCCGTACCCGTCACCCAGCGACTCCTGTTCCGTTGCCCTGCTGTCAGAGCGCGTCCGGGCCGCGCTCGCCGGTGCGGACCCGTACGGCCGTCTCGACCGGGAGGGACCAGACCTTGCCGTCGCCGATCTTGCCGGTGCGAGCCGCCTTCACGACGATCTCGATCAGCTGCTCGGCGTCGTCGTCCTCGGCCAGCACCTCGATGCGGATCTTGGGGACCAGGTCGACGGTGTACTCGGCGCCGCGGTAGACCTCGGTGTGGCCCCGCTGCCGACCGTAACCGCTGGCCTCGGTGACCGTCAGTCCGTGGACGCCGAACGCCTGAAGGGCCTCCTTGATCTCGTCCAGCCGGTGCGGCTTGACGACGGCGGTGATGAGCTTCATGCGTCCACCTTCTTGTTGTGCGAGCCGGCCGGGGCCTGGGCGTGGGCGACGGAGGAACCGAGGACACCGCCGCCGGCGCCGCTGAAGTCGTACGCCGTCTCGGCGTGCTCGGCCTGGTCGATGCCGGAGATCTCCTCGTCCTGGGATACCCGCATGCCGATCGTCCTGTCGAGCAGGAAGGCGAGGACGGCGGACGCGATCAGGGAGTAGGCGAGGACCGCGCCGACCCCGGCGAACTGCTTCCAGAGCTGGGTGAAGGTGTGGTCGCCGTAGAAGACGCCGGTCGCGGTGGACTGGCCCTTGCCGGTGGCGAAGAAGCCGATGAGCAGGGAGCCGATGATGCCGCCGACCATGTGGACGCCGACGACGTCGAGGGAGTCGTCGTAGCCGAACTTGAACTTCAGGCCGACGGCCGCGGCGCAGGCGACGCCGGCGATGGCGCCGACGGCGATCGCGCCGAGCGGGGAGACCGCGCCGCCGGACGGGGTGATCGCGACGAGGCCGGCGACCGCGCCGGAGGCGGCGCCCAGCGTGGTGAACGCGCCGTGCCGGATCTTCTCGTAGGCGAGCCAGGCGAGCATGGCGGCGGCGGTGGCGACCTGGGTGTTGACGAACATCAGCGCGCCCACGCCGTCGTCGTTGCCGAGCCAGGAGCCGGCGTTGAAGCCGAACCAGCCGAACCACAGCAGACCGGCGCCGAGCATGACCAGCGGCAGGCTGTGCGGGCGCATCGGGTCCTTCTTGAAGCCGACGCGCTTGCCGATGACGAGGATGACGCCGAGGGCGCCGGCACCGGCGTTGATGTGGACCGCCGTACCGCCCGCGAAGTCGATCACCCCGAGCTTGAAGGCCCAGCCGTCGGCGCCCCAGACCCAGTGGGCGACCGGGATGTAGACGACCGTGAGCCACAGCGCGACGAACAGCGACCAGGCCGAGAACTTCACACGGTCGGCCAGGGCACCGCTTATCAGCGCGGGCGTGATGATCGCGAACATCAGCTGGAAGACCATGAAGACGAAGATCGGGATGGTGTAGCCGTCCCACAGCTCCGTCAGCCCGATGTTGCTCAGTCCCAGCCAGTCGGCGTTCCAGCCGATGAGGGCGGAGCCGCTGCCGAAGGCGAGGGAGAAGCCGTAGAGCACCCAGAGGATGGTGACGATCCCCAGGCTGATGAAGCTCATCATCAGCATGTTGAGCGTGCTCTTGACGCGGACCATGCCTCCGTAGAAGAAGGCCAGGCCCGGGGTCATGAGCAGCACCAGGGCGGAACAGATGAGCATGAAGCCTGTGTTCGCGGCAGACAGCTTGGGTGCCTCCGCGGCAAGCGTGATGGCTGATGCCATCGGCGTCTCCTCGTCGGTTGGTACGGCCCCGTGCGGGCGGTGCCTGAGCGGTCCGGATCAGGTGGGGGGGTGGCCGGTTATGCGCCAGAGATTGGCGCAGCGCGGTTTCGACGGAGGCCCCTGGTTGTTTCGCCGGGGTGACGAAGACGCCCTGTGTGTTACGCGTCGATGAAGTGCGGGATGTCCGGCCGCGCGATCGTTATCGTGGCGCAACCTCCCCCGGCGGCTGGTGCCGGGAGACAGACCGGCCGCGGGCGGCCTCTCGATGACCTGGCATGGGGGAGCCGAGTCGGGCAGTTCGGGAGGACCGGCCGCGGCCGGGGCTTTCGGTGGTGCGATCAGACCGCCTCGGCGCTCTCGGGCAGGTCGACGGCGAGCTGGTCGGCGAGGTCGACGACGACCGCGAGGTCGCCGTGGTCGCGTACGGCCGTGTCGACGGTCTTTCGGATACGGGTGTTCACGCGCTCGGAGCGGACCTTCTTGGCGATGCCCATGGCCTGCGAGGCGAACTCCGTGCTGCGCTCGGGCTCGCGCTGGAGCAGGTGCACGGTGGCCATGCCGATCAGGTTGAGCGCGTAGGACCGCTGGTGCTCGCCGTCCTTGGCGAACAGGTCCACCGCGCGCCGCATGAGCGGCTCGGCGAGGGAGGCGTAGGTGGGGCTGCGGCCGGCGACGTAGGCGAGGTCGCGGAAGGAGTGGGAGTTCTCGCCGTACAGCTCGGCCTCGGAGAAGAAGCGGATCCAGTCGGGGTCCGGCTCGTCCCACTCGTCGGACTCGGCGAAGGTGTCCTCGGCCATCCGGACCGCGCGCTTGGTCTTGCCGGGCTGGCCCATGTTGGCGTACGCGCGGGCCTCCATCGCATACAGCATGGACTGGGTGCGCGGGCTCGCGCAGTCCCGGCTGCCGTACTGCGCGAGGTGGATCAGTTCAAGAGCGTCGTCGGGCCGGCCGAGGTGGATCATCTGGCGGCTCATGCTGGACAGGACGTACGAACCGAGCGGCTTGTCGCCGGCCTCCTTGGCCGCGTGCAGGGCGAGCACGAAGTACTTCTGCGCGGTGGGCTGGAGACCGACGTCGTACGACATCCAGCCCGCCAGCTCGGCGAGTTCGGCGGCGACCTTGAAGAGGGTGCGGGTGGTGGCCTCGGGCTGCGGCTCCTGGAGCAGGTCGGTGACCTCGTGGAGCTGGCCGACGACCGCCTTGCGGCGCAGGCCGCCGCCGCACTGCGCGTCCCACTGGCGGAACATCCGCGTGGTGGACTCCAGCAGGTCCAGCTCGGGCTTGGACAGCCGGCCCGGGCGGCGGGAGTCGAAAGCGGACTCGGGCTCGGGCGGCGCGGCCGCGGCGGGGCCGGGCACCAGCCAGCGCTGCATGGGCTCGATGAGGGAGGGCCCGGCGGACAGCGCGAGCGAGGTGCCGAGGAAGCCGCGCCGGGCGAGCATCAGGTCGCTGCGGGAGAACTCACCGAGCAGGGCGACCGTCTGGGGGCCGGTCCAGGGCAGGTCGACGCCGGACGCGGCGGGCGTCTGGCGGGCGGCGCGCAGACCGAGGTCCTCGATGGAGACCACGCAGCCGAAGCGCTCGGAGAACAGGTCGGAGAGGATGCGCGGGATCGGCTCGCGCGGGTTCTCGCCGTCCAGCCAGCGCCGGACGCGCGAGGTGTCGGTGGAGATGTGATTGGCGCCCAACTGGCGTGCCCGGCGGTTGACTTGGCGGGCCAGCTCACCCTTGGACCAGCCGCTGCGCACGAACCACGAGCCGAGCAGTTCGTTCGGGCGCTTGTCAGCGCTCGCCCCGCCACCGCTGTTGCCGCTCACTGGAACGCCCCCATTCCTGAGACCACTTGCCGCCTGGTGCGCCAAGCCCTATCAGAATGCCGGTAAATACGGCTTCCCGTCCGGCGGTTCTCACCCTTCGAACGGGGTGGCGGCTTGCCTCCGGCATACCCGCGAGTGGATGCGCCCCAGAGCCCGCACACTCACAGTAATCCCCCGATCACCGCTCCAGCCACGGCGATCCCAGAAACGCCACCATTCGCCACCCCTTCGAATGAACTCCCGGTTGCCGTCTCACGATTCACTTGACATGGGCCGCCCGGAAGCGGGCGGAGGGGTGCACACCGGAGCGCGTGCCGTCCGACACACCACCCGACGTGCTTCGATGCGCCGCCTTCACGGTGCGGCACCCAGGGCAGGCGGAGCCGTAGCGTTACGTTCCGCTTCCATCTCATTCCGTGGCGTAACCACCGGTGCGCAGGACCCGTTGGAGGGGGCATGGGCTTCACGATCGGCGGCATGCGCGAGATCCGCTCCGGCACCCGCCGGCGCGGTCGTTCGTCGGACTGCACCGCCGTCGCCGAGTTCACGGGGCTGTGGGGCTGGGACGTGGTGCCGGGCGCGCGGGCCGCGGCCGGCGCCTGCTCGTGCGGGCACGCCGACTGCCCGGCGCCGGGCGCGCATCCGCTGGACTTCGCGCCCGAGGTGCCGGCCGGGGCCACGCTGGACGAGGTGACGAAGGCCTGGTCGGAGTTCCCGGGGGCCGCGGCGCTGCTGCCGGTCGGCCGGGCGTTCGACGTCATCGAGGTCTCCGAGGCCGCCGGCCGGCGGGCCCTGGTACGCCTGGAGCGCATGGGCCTGCCGCTCGGCCCGGTGACCGCGACCCCGGACGGCCGCGCCCAGTTCTTCGTCGCGCCCGGCGCCGCCGCCGAACTCCCCCGACTGCTCTACCGCACCGGCTGGGACGACCCCCGCGCCCTGGACCTGCGCGGCCTCGGCCCGGGTGAGCACATCACCGCACCGCCCTGTGACCGGGGCGGCCTCGGCCCGGCGCGCTGGCTGCGCCCACCCGCGCTGGACTCCGCGACCCGCCCCCCGGCGGCCCGGCTGCTGCTCGGCACGCTGGCGTACGTGGCACACCGCTCGCGGGGCCGCGGGTGGGCCGACCGGGCCTGACGGCTCTCGCACGGCGACCCGACAGGGCTGCGGCCCCTCAAGGCGAAGCGCCCGTCCCCGACTGCACCTCGGGGGCGGGCGCTTCTCGTACGCGCCTGGAGCGGGTGTCCGCGTGGTCAGTCACCACGGGAGTCCGCGCGGTCGGTCACCTCAGTCACCGATGAGGGCGTCCACGAACGCCTCGGGCTCGAACGGCGCCAGGTCGTCCGGGCCTTCGCCGAGTCCGATCAGCTTCACCGGCACGCCCAGCTCGCGCTGGACCGCGATGACGATGCCGCCCTTGGCCGTGCCGTCCAGCTTGGTCAGCACGATGCCGGTGATGTCCACGACCTCGGCGAACACCCGGGCCTGCACCAGGCCGTTCTGTCCGGTGGTGGCATCCAGCACGAGCAGCACCTCGTCCAGCGGGGCGTGCTTCTCCACGACCCGCTTGACCTTGCCCAGCTCGTCCATGAGGCCGGTCTTGGTGTGCAGGCGGCCGGCGGTGTCGATGAGGACCACGTCGACCCCCATCTCCTTGCCCTCCTTCACCGAGTCGAAGGCGACGGAGGCGGGGTCGCCGCCCTCGGGCCCGCGCACGGTGTAGGCGCCGACGCGCTCGCCCCAGGTCTGGAGCTGGTCGGCGGCGGCGGCGCGGAAGGTGTCGGCGGCGCCGAGCACGACGGTGCGGCCGTCGGCCACCAGGACGCGCGCGAGCTTGCCGGTGGTGGTGGTCTTGCCGGTGCCGTTGACGCCGACGACCATCACGATGCCGGGCTTGCGGCCCTCCGGCTCGGTCCGTACGGCGCGGTCGGCGTCGGTGCCGACCAGCTTGACCAGCTCCTCGCGCAGCAGGTCGCGCAGCTCGGCGGGGGTGCGGGTGCCGAGCACCTTGACGCGCTCGCGCAACCGTTCGACCAGCTCCTGGGTGGGCTGGACGCCGACGTCGGCGGTGAGCAGCGTGTCCTCGATCTCCTCCCAGGTGTCGTCGTCGAGGTGCTCGCGGGAGAGCAGCGTGAGCAGGCCCTGACCCAGGGCGTTCTGCGAGCGGGACAGGCGGGCGCGCAGCCGGACCAGCCGGCCTGCGGTGGGCTCCGGGATCTCGATCCCGGGAGCCTCGACGGCGGGCGGCTCCTCCACGACGACCGGTGCGGGGCCGCCGGGGAGATCCACCTCCTCGATCGTCCGGCGCGGTTCGTCGCGCGGCGTCTCGGCCTCGTCGCCGACGCGCGGCTCGGCCGGGGGCGCGGTGATGTCGGGCGTCTTCGGGGGCGGTGGGGGCAGCGGCTTCCGGCGCCGGCTGCCGACGATGAGCCCGCCGAGCGCGCCGAGCACGACCACGGCGATGACTACAGCAAGGATGATGGTTTCCATAACGCGTCCAGTATCGGCCATGGGCCAGGACGGAACGGTGTTTGTCACTTCCTCCGAGAGACAAAGGCCACGTATGGCCAGGAGTGGGAGCAAAGTACGATGGTGACGGCTCTGTTGACGCGCGTAGAGTCCTGTCGTCCCCCTGTCCCCCCCCCATGACTGGCACCTCTTCCATGAGCAAAACCGTCGAGACCGAAGGCGCTCTCGAAACCCGTGGCATCGAGCAGGTCCCGGACCACGAGCGCACCGCGAAGACCCGCGAGCTGTTCCCCACCTGGGTCGGTGCGAACATCAGCGTGCTGCTGCTGACGATGGGCGCGAGCCTGGTCGTGGCGTACCACCTGAACATCTGGCAGGCGCTCGTCGTGGCGGTGGCCGCGCCGGTCGTGTCGTACGGGCTGGTCGGGCTGATCGGTATCGCGGGCAAGCGGGGTGGCGCGCCGGGCATGGCGCTGTCGCGCGCGGTCTTCGGGCAGCGGGGCAACCTGCTGCCCGGTTCGCTGATCTGGGTGGCCCGCTGGGGCTGGGAGACGATCAACGCGGTGACCGGCGCGTACGCGCTCCTCACCATCCTGGACATCCTGTTCGGCATCCACGCGAACAGCGTGCTGGACATGGTGACGCTGCTGGCGTTCGTGGTGGCGACCTTCGCGATCTCCGGGCTCGGCATCAACGCCGTGCAGAAGTGCAACAAGTACGCCACCTACGTCTTCGGCGTCTTCTCGGTACTGGTCCTCGGCTACCTGGTCGCGAACACCGACTGGTCCAAGGTGATGGACCACGGCGCCGGCTCCACGGCCTCGGTGATCACCGGCGTCGGCATGATCGCGGCGGGCGGCGTGAGCTGGATCCCGTCGGCGCCGGACTTCACGCGTTATCTGCCGCGTACGGCGTCCTCGAAGGCGATCGTGGGCACGGCGGTCGGCGGTGCCGGTGTCGTCGTGCTGCCGATGGTGCTGATGGGCGCGGTGATGGCGGTCTCCACGCCGGACCTGGCCTCGGCGGCCGACCCGGTGTCCTTCCTCGGCGAGATCCTGCCGACCTGGCTCGCGGTGCCGTACCTGCTCGTCGCGCTGATCGGCATGCTGCTGATCAACTCGATGTCCATGTACTCGGCGGGCTTCACCGCGCAGACCCTCGGTTTCAAGGTGCCGCGGCACTGGGCGGTCTCGGTGAACGCCGTGATCTCGCTGGCCTTCGGCGGGGTGCTGATGCTGGTGGCGACGAGCTTCATGGGCTCCTTCATCGCCTTCCTGTCCCTGCTGGCGGTCGCCTTCTCGGCCTGGGTCGGCGTGTTCGGCGCGGACATGCTGCGCCGCACGGAGTACGACGGCCGGGCGATGGCCGACACCACCCGCACCAGCGCCTACTGGTACAAGGGCGGCTTCTCCCCCGCCGCCGTCGCCTCCTGGGCGATCGGCCTGGTCGGCGGTCTGATGTTCACCACGTCCGACTGGTTCACCGGCCCGCTCGCGACGAACAACGTCATCGGCGAGTACGGCCTCGGCTGGGTCGCCACGATCGTGATCTCGGGCCTGCTGTACCTGGCCCTGCCGAAGCCGGCGGTCACCACCACGCAGCAGCCGGCCGAGCCGGCGACGGAGCCCGCCACGGCGACGGTCTGACCTGGCCCAGGCGCCCAGGAAGCCCGACATCGCAGGGCCCTGACAGTGAATCGGCCACAGTCCCCCTTCCGCACCGGGAGGGGGACTTTTCCGTTCCGGTGCGGTGGTCCGTCCCGACGGGGGCGAACCGGCCGCGCCGACTCTGCCGCCGCGACTTGCCGGGGAGGCGCCCGCGCGGGTCGGCCGGGAGCCGGCTCCGCGGCAAGCCACGGCGTACGCAGCGCCGGCACCGGCCGGGCACACCGGAAGCGGCACGGCCGACTCCGTGGCGAGCTGCCGGGAACTTCCCTGGCAGCGTGGTCCGGAGCCACTCTGGTCACCGGCCGGGTACGGCTGACGCCCCGGCCGTACCCCCCACCGCATCCGCCGCCGCCCGGGGCGCGCCAAACGCCGCCGCCCGCCAAGCCGTCAGGGCTCCGCTGCCGCAGCTCACCACGGAATCCCACGCGCGGCCCGGGCACACCGGGCCGACAGGAGCGGCACAGCAGACTGGCCAGCTGCCGGCGGTACGGTCCGGAGCCACTCCGGTCACCGGCCAGGTACGGCTGACGCCCCGGCCGTACCCCCCACCGCACCCACCACCCGTCGGCGCGTTGAAAGGCCGCCACCCGCCAGGCCACCAGGACCTCGGTACCGCAGCTCGCCGAGGAGCCGTCGGCGCGCCGGGGGCACCCGGGAGCAGCAGGGCGGGCTTCACGGCCAGCCGCCGGGGACCCTGTCGGCGGGCGCGCGGTCCGAAGCCACTTCGGCCACCGGCCGGGTACGGCTGACGCCCCAGCCGTACACCCCACCGCACCTGCCACCCGCCGGGGCGTTGAAAGGCCGCCAGGCCGCCAGGACCCCCGTACCGCAGCTCGCTGAGGGCCGTCGGCACTGCGGGATGCGCGCCGGGGGCACCCGGGAGCGGCAGGGTGGGCTTCATGGCCAGTCGCCGGGGGCCCTGCCGACGGCACGGTCCGAAAGCGGCTTCGGCCACCGGCCGGGAACAGCTGGCCCCCGGCCGTACACTCCACCGCATCCGCCGCCGGGCGAGGGCGCATGGAAACCGCCGCCCGCCAAGCCACCAGGCCCCCGCCGCCGCGACTCGTCAAGGAGGCACCCGCGCGGACCAGGCACGTGCGGATACGGCACCGCCGCCCCTGGTCCGGGCAGTGGCCGGGACAGGGGCGGCGGAGGTACGGGGAGAGGGGCAGCGGGGGGTTTGGCCCTTCTCCCCGAGTTCGAGGGGCCGGTCAGCCCATTTCCTCCAGGGTCTTGCCCTTCGTCTCCTTGACGAACTTCAGGACGAACGGGATGGAGAGGGCGGCGAAGATCGTGTAGATCACGTAGGTGCCGGAGAGGTTCCAGTCGGCCAGCGACGGGAAGCTCGCGGTGATGGCCCAGTTGGCGATCCACTGAGCGGAGGCGGCCACGCCGAGGGCGGCGGCGCGGATCCGGTTCGGGAACATCTCGCCGAGGAAGACCCAGACCACCACGCCCCAGGAGAGGGCGAAGAAGAGGACGAACAGGTGGGCGGCGACCAGGGCGACCCAGCCCTGGGTGGCGGGGAGCTTGCCGTCCACGAGGTCGTAGGAGAACGCCCAGGCCTCCAGCGCCAGGCCGACGACCATGCCGACCGAGCCGATCAGGGCGAGCGGCTTGCGGCCGATGCGGTCCACGAAGATCATCGCGATCACGGTGCCGACGATGTTGATGATCGACGTCGTGAAGGAGTAGAGGAACGAGTCCGTCGGGTCGACGCCGACCGACTGCCACAGCGTCGAGGAGTAGTAGAACGCGACGTTGATGCCGACGAACTGCTGGAAGACCGACAGGCCGATACCGATCCAGACGATCGGCTTGAAGAAGAAGGAGCCGCCGAGCAGGTCCTTGAAGGTGGACTTGTGCTCGCGCTTCATGGCGCGCTCGATCTCGTCGATCCGGGCGTCCAGGTCGATCTTGTCGCCCTCGACCTCCTTGAGCACCTCGCGGGCCCGCGCCGTGCGGCCGACCTCGATCAGGAAGCGCGGCGACTCGGGGATCGCGAAGGAGAGCAGGCCGTACAGCACCGCCGGGATCACCATGACGCCGAGCATGACCTGCCAGGCCTCCAGGCCCAGCAGCTTGCCGCGCTGGTCGCCGCCGGCGGCGTTCAGGATGGCCCAGTTGACGAGCTGGGAGACGGCGATGCCGACCACGATCGCGGCCTGCTGGAAGGAGCCGAGCCGGCCGCGGTAGGCCGGCGGGGCGACCTCGGCGATGTAGGCGGGGCCGATGACCGAGGCCATGCCGATGGCGAAGCCGCCGATGATGCGCCAGAAGGCGAGGTCCCACAGGGCGAACGGCAGCGCGGAGCCGACGGCGCTGATGGTGAAGAGGACCGCGGCGATCTGCATGCAGCGGATACGGCCGATCCGGTCGGCTATCCGGCCGGCGGTCGCGGCACCGATGGCACAGCCGATCAGGGCGATCGCGATGACCTGCGCGAGGGCCGCGGAGCCGATGTCGTACCGACTGCGGATGGCCTCGACGGCGCCGTTGATCACAGAGCTGTCGTAACCGAACAGGAAGCCACCCATCGCCGCCGCCGCCGCGATGAAGATGACGTGCCCGAGATGTTCGGGATGAGCCGTACTGGCTCCTGGCTGAGGTGCCTGCGCAGTGCTGGTCACGAAAAAACTCCTCGGGCCGCGGCAACGCTGCCGGGTGGGGTGATCCCTTCCTGGTATCCAGTGGCGCACAGGTTCACACCACTCACACCTGAAGGTAAAGACAACGTTGCAGAGACTATGCCTTCAAGTTTCGAAGTCAATAGGTGAACGACTGTGAGCTTTTAGATAGTGGGGGACGCTTCGCGTTCAAGAAGTGAATATAGATCGAGTTGATCTTGATGAGGGGTCAGCGGAGGCGCTGCGAGATGACCTTCGACACCCCGTCGCCTTGCATGGACACGCCGTAGAGCGCGTCGGCGACCTCCATCGTGCGCTTCTGGTGCGTGATCACGATCAGCTGGGAGGCCTCCTGCAGCTCCTGCATGATCCGGATCAGCCGCTGGAGGTTGGTGTCGTCCAGCGCCGCCTCGACCTCGTCCATCACGTAGAACGGGCTCGGCCGGGCCTTGAAGATGGAGACCAGCAGCGCCACGGCGGTCAGCGAGCGCTCGCCGCCGGAGAGCAGGGACAGCCGCTTCACCTTCTTGCCCGGTGGGCGCGCCTCGACGTCCACGCCCGTCGCGAGCATGTTGCCGGGGTCGGTGAGCACCAGCCGCCCCTCGCCGCCCGGGAACAGGCGGCTGAAGACGCCCTCGAACTCGCGGGCCGTGTCCCGGTAGGCCTCGGTGAAGACCTGCTCGACCCGCTCGTCGACCTCCTTCACCACTTGAAGAAGGTCCACGCGGGTCTTCTTCAGGTCCTCCAGCTGCTCGCTCAGGAACTTGTGCCGCTCCTCCAGCGCCGCGAACTCCTCCAGCGCAAGCGGGTTGACCTTGCCGAGCTGCTGGTACGCCCGCTCGGCCGCCCTGAGCCGCTTCTCCTGCTCGGCACGGACAAAGGGACGCGGCTGGTCGCGGGGGTCCTCCGGGTCCTCCGGCACCCGCTCGCCGTCGGCGGGGAGGGAGGGCGGTACCGGCTGGCGCGGCCCGTACTCCGCCACGAGGCCCGCCGGTTCGACGCCCAGCTCCTCCAGCGCCCTGGTCTCCAGCTGCTCGATCCGCAGCCGTTTCTCGGCGCCGAGCACCTCGCCGCGGTGCACCGAGTCCGTCAGCTTGTCCAGCTCGGCCTTCAGGTCGCGGCCGGCCGCGCGGGCGGCGGTCAACTCCTGCTCCCGGCGGGCCTTGGCGGCCTCGGCGGCGGTGCGCTCGCGGTCGGCGCGGGTCAGGGAGACCTCGACGTGCGCCAGCAGTTGCCGGGCACCGGAGGCGACCGCCTCGGCGACGGCGGCCTCGTGGCGCAGCCGGGCCCGGCGCTGCTCGGCACGCGCGCGTGCCTCGCGTTCGGCGCGGGCGGCCCGGTCCAGGGAGTCCGCGCGGCCGGCGAGGCCCTTGACCCGCTCCTCGTGCGTACGGACCTGGAGGCGGGCCTCCATCTCGGTCTGCCGGGCGTTGGCGCCGTCGGCGGCCAGCCGGTCCCGTACGGAGGTGTCCGGCTCCTCCGCCACCGGGGTCTCCTCGGCCACGGCCAGCCGCTCGGCCAGTTCCTCGGCCTCCGCCACGGCCCGCTCCAGCGCCTCCTGGGCGCGGGCGGCGGCGGCGGCCGACCGCTCGGCCTCGCCGGCCGCGCCGCGCGCCTGTCCGGCGAGGCGGCCGAGCTGCTGGGCCACGGCCGACTTCTCCCGGTCGGCGCTGCGGCGCCGCTCGCCGGCCTGCTCCACGAGGGCGGCGGCCTCGGTACGCCGCTCGGCCGCCGCGCGCTGCCGTCCGGCCAGTTCCTCGCAGCGCACCGCCAGGTCCTCCAGCTCGGCGGCGGCCTCGTCCACGGAGGCCCGCACCTCCAGCAGGCTGGGGGCACCTGCGGACCCGCCGTGCGCGAAGTGGGCGCTCAGGAGGTCGCCCTCGGCGGTGACGGCGGTCAGGTCCGGGCGGGCGTGGACCAGCTCCTCGGCGTCCTCCAGGGTGGCGACGACGACGATGCCGCGCAGGAGGCGGCGGACGGCGGGCATGAGTTCCGGGGGGCCGGTGACGAGGTGCGCGGCGGGGCGGGCGGGGACGGGGGTGTCGCCGGGGGCACGAGTGTCGTGGCCGGCCGCGCCCGTCGCGGGCGCTTCTTCCGGGGCCTGCGTCAGCAGCAGGGACGCTCGGCCTCCGTCCTGTTTGCGCAGGAGGCGGAGGGATTCCGCCGCCGAGGACGGGGTGGTCACGGCGACGGCGTCGGCGGCGGCGCCGAAGGCCGCCGCGAGGGCCGCCTCGTGGCCCGGGGCCACGGTCAGCAGCTCGGCGGCGGGGCCGAGGACTCCGCTGAGCCGGTCCCGGGCGCCCAGCAGGATGCCGGTGCCGTCCTTGCGGCGCAGGCCGAGGGCGAGGGCGTCGCGGCGGGCCTGGGTGGCGGCGCGGGAGCGCTCGGCGGCGGTGAGGGCCTCGCGGGCGGCGCTCAGTGCGGTGTCGGCCTCGGCGAGCTGTCGTCTGGCCGTCTCGTGCCGCTCGGCCAGGTCCGCGTCGTCGGCGTCGAGGCCGTCGACCTCGGCCCGCAGCGTCTCGTACTCCTCCTGGGCGCGGACGGCGCGGTCCTGGGCCTCGTCGCGGGCCGCGGCCAGCCGGTCGATCTCGGCCTGTGCGGAGGCGGCGCGCGAGCGGGCCGCGTTGACCTGGCCGTTCAGGCGGGCCAGGCCCTCGCGGCGGTCGGCGATGGCACGGGCAACGTCCTTCAGCCGGCGTTCTTCAGCGGCGAGTTCTCTTTCCAGGTCGGCGCGGTGGGCGACCGTGTCGTCCAGGGCGTGCTGGGCGGCCTCCAGGGCGGCTTCCAGCTCGGCTTCCTGCTCGCGGACGCGGGCGGCCTCGCGCTCCAGGTCCTCCGGGTCACGGCCACGCCGCTCCTCGGCGGGCGCGGAGGTGGCGCTCCTGACCCGGGCGTCGGCCAGCGAGATCGTGCCGCGCACCCGCTCGGCCAGCTGGGACAGCTCGTACCAGGTCTGCTGGGCGCGCTGGAGGCGGGGCGTGAGCTGCCGTACCTCGGCCTCCAGTTGAGCCTCGCGGTTCAGAGTCGTCTTGAGTTCCCGCTCGGCGGCCTCCCTGCGTTCCTTCAGGGCCGCCTCGTCGGCGATCTCGGCCGAGAGCGCCTCGCGCAGCCGTACCAGGTCGTCGGCGAGCAGGCGCAGCCGGGCGTCGCGCAGGTCGGCCTGGATGACGGCGGCCCGGCGCGCCACCGCCGCCTGCCGGCCGAGCGGCTTGAGCTGGCGGCGCAGTTCGTCGGTGAGGTCCTGCACGCGCGCGAGGTTGGCCTGCATCGCGTCGAGCTTGCGCAGCGCCTTCTCTTTGCGCTTGCGGTGCTTGAGGACGCCCGCGGCCTCCTCGATGAAAGCGCGGCGGCCCATCGGGTCGGCGTGCAGGACGGAGTCGAGCTGGCCCTGGCCGACGATGACGTGCATCTCGCGGCCGATGCCGGAGTCGGAGAGGAGTTCCTGGATGTCGAGCAGCCGGCAGGTGTCGCCGTTGATCTGGTACTCGCTGCCGCCGTTGCGGAACATGATCCGCGTGATGGTGACCTCGGCGTACTCGATGGGCAGCGCCCCGTCGGAGTTGTCGATGGTCAGCGACACCTCGGCCCGGCCGAGTGGCGGGCGGCCGGTGGTGCCGGCGAAGATGACGTCTTCCATCTTGCCGCCGCGCAGCGACTTGGCGCCCTGTTCGCCCATGACCCAGCTGAGCGCGTCCACGACGTTGGACTTGCCCGAGCCGTTCGGGCCGACCACACAGGTGATCCCCGGCTCGAACCGGAGCGTGGTCGCGGAGGCGAACGACTTGAACCCCCGGAGGGTCAGGGCCTTGAGGTGCACGCCGCCGGACTCTACCCGCCCCCGCTATCTCACTCCCGCTATCTCACTCCACGGACACTCGCAACCGCACGGTTTCGCCGATGAACGGGAGGGGCACATCAGACGTTGAAGAGGGTGAAAGGATGCGCGGGGGAAAGATAAGAAAGAAGGGACGCCGAAGCGTCCCTTGCAACTCTGACGGCTGGATCACAGCCGCCGGATCAACTGAGCGGTTGGATCGACTGAGCGGTTGATTCGGGCAGCCCGAACATTGCTACCGCTGTCGTGGAGCGTTGCGGTGATCAGGTGAGCGCAGGCTCCGCCTGGTGTGCGTCGATGCTCTCCATGATCCTGTCCTGAGAGGCGGCAGCCGTCAGCGCGTCGTTCTCATGCTGGATCCGGACCAGCTCGGACTCCAGGTCCTGCACGCGCTGCTGCAGCCGTCGCATCTCGGCGAGGAGTCGAGGGTCGGAGCCGCCGACGTAACCGAGAAGCGCCTTTGCCATGATGGATGGTCCTCCACACTGAGTGACCGACCGATGCGGTGTAGGTCGTGAGGGATTCGCACCCGCGTGCTTGGCACATCCGGGTGTTGCTCTGCTGTTGCCACATGCCAAACAGCTAAGGTGCGCGGGGCTTTCAGCGTCTCACCAAAAAGTTTGACGGTCAACACGATCACACCCCGTATTGGCGGGCGGACCGGGGCGCGCGGCCGGAAAGCGGCGGCGCTGCGACGGGAACCGGTGCCCTCGGGGCGTGGCGATCAGCTGTACCTGCGGAGCCTGCCACGCCCCGTCGTTCTTGGCAACCACCAGGCCGTTTCCGCCTCCGCGGGTGCCGTCGGCGGCTCCGCGCGGCGCGGCCCGCGGGTCGGTGCGGGAGCGGGGTCAGCGGATGGCGAAGCCGTCGTAGCCGCCGCGGGGTGTGTCCCAGATCTCGGTGACACCGTCCACATGTCCGGGCGTGTCGTCGCCCTGGAGCCAGTCGAGCAGCCCCTCGCAGTGCTTACGCGGTCCCTCCGCGACCACCTGGACCCGGCCGTCGGCCAGATTGAGAGCAAAACCACTCAGGCCGCCGATCTCCAGCGCCCTGGCCCGCGTGAACCAGCGGAAACCCACGCCCTGCACGCGTCCTCGCACCCAGGCGACCAGTCGAACATCCTCGCTCATGCCAGCAACCTAACCGGCCGGTGTCGCTCGGGGCACATCGCGTACCGGTGGCATGGGGTAGCGTCCGCTCCCACACATCTCAGAGGAAACTCACTCAATCGAGTGAGCCGGTCTGGCCAGGGGGAGGCACGCGCCGGTCGTTCGCGCGCAAGGAAGGCGCAGGGAAGAGGGCAGGGACATGGGACGCCACCGACGCTCCGCCGGTTCGGGCGAGGACCCCCCGCACCTGCCCCCGCGTGACCGGGCGCCGATGGGCATCGCGCCGTATCTCAACCCGGAGGCGTACGCCGAGGCCAACGCGCGGGCGCACGCCTACCTCTTCGCCGACGACAGCCATCTCTTCGCCGATGACAGCGCGACGCCCCCGGCCGCGGGCACCGGCGCCCCTCTGGGCCACGACACCGCCCACCGGCACCGGAAGAGGGGCGGGCGCCGGGTGCGCGCGGGCCTGCTCGGGGTGTCGGCCGCCGTAGCGCTCGGCACGGTCGCGGTGGCCACGGGCGTGGTGCCGGGCCTGGAGCACTACCGGCTGGGCGGCGGCAGCAGCACCACCGGGGGCGGCCAGGCCCGGTCGGCCGCCTCCCCCGGCAACACCAGCAGCGAGCAGGGCGGGACCTCGGGCAGCGCGGACACGACGACCGCACCCGCGCCGACGGCCCCGAGCACCGGGCACTCCCCCACCGCCCCCGCGGAACCGGCGTCCCCCTCCGCCGCCAGGACGCCCGCGACGAAGGCGCCCTCCCCGTCCAGAACGGCCGCACCGAAGGCGACCCCGCCCGCGCCGAAGGCGACCCCCTCCGCCCCCTCCCACACGGCGGCCAACCCACCGTCGGCGACCGCCGCGCCGACGCAGGTGTCGAAGGAGACGGTCGCCGCGGCGGAGGTGCTCCGGCTCGTCAACGTGGAGCGGGCGAAGGCCGGCCGCGCCCCGCTCGCGGCCAACTCCTCGCTGAGCGGGTTGGCGGAGGCGTTCAGCGACGACATGGCCGCGCGGGACTTCTTCGACCACACCGACCCGGACGGCGCCACCCCCTGGGACCGGGCCGCGAAGGCAGGCGTCACCGACCTCGGCGGCGAGAACATAGCCCGCGGCCAGGCCGCCGCGGCGGACGTCGTGGCGGCCTGGATGGACAGCCCCGGTCACCGCGCCAACATCCTGAACCCCGACTTCAAGACCCTCGGCGTCGGCGTCCACCTCGGCCCGGGCGGCCCCTGGTGGACCCAGGACTTCGGCTACTGACCTACCTGCTAACCACGAGTTAGTGCACGCTAGAGGGTAGCGCTGCGTGCGCGTACTCTGATGCCATGACCGCCAGCACGGACCTCGACGACCTCGACGACCTCGCCTACGACGTCTTCGCCAAGGCCTGCCCCTCGCGCGGCACCCTGGAGCACGTCACCGGCCGCTGGGGCGGGCTCACGCTCGGCGCGCTGTACGAGGGGTCGCTGCGCTTCAACGAGCTGCGCCGCCGGGTCGACGGCGTGAGCGAGAAGATGCTGTCCCAGACCCTGCACGCGCTGGAGCGCGACGGCCTGGTGCACCGCGAGGCCCAGCCGACCAACCCGCCCCGCGTGGACTACGAACTGACGCCCCTTGGCCGGCGGGTCGCCGAGCGGCTGCTCGCGCTCATCCACTGCGTGGAGGGCGCGATGGACGACGTACTCGCCGCCCGCGAGCGTTACGACGCGACGCGCGGCGCCCGCTGACACTTCGGGCAGAAGTAGCTGGAGCGGTTCATCCACGGCCGGCGCCGCATGGGGGTGCCACACCGGCGGCAGGGCTCGCCCTCCCGGCCGTAGGCGTCCAGGGACCGGTCGAAGTAGCCCGATTCGCCGTTGACGTTGACGTACAGGCTGTCGAAGCTGGTGCCGCCCACGGACAGGGCCGCGTTCATCACGTCCCGCACATGGCCGAGGAGTTCCGCGGTGACGGGACGGGTGAAGCCGGCCGTGGGGCGCTCGTAGTGGAGGCGGGCGCGCCACAGCGCCTCGTCGGCGTAGATGTTGCCGACCCCGCTGATCAGCGACTGGTCCAGCAGGGCCCGTTTGATGGTGCTGCGCTTGCGGCGCAGCGCCTGGTGGAAGGCCTCGTCGTCGAAGAGCGGGTCGAGGGGGTCGCGGGCGATGTGCGCGATGACGTCGGGCAGTCCCTCAGGGGTGTTGTCGTGCAACGACAGCCCGCCGAAGGTGCGTTGGTCCACGAAACGCAGCTCGGTGCCGAGGGAGTCGGCGAACCGCATCCGGATCCGCAGGTGCTTCTCGTCCGGCGCCTCGTGCGGCTGCACCAGCAGTTGGCCGCTCATCCCGAGGTGGGCGAGGACGGACTGGTTCGTCTCCTCCAGCGGCAGCCACAGGTACTTGCCGCGCCGGCTGGGCGTGCCGATGTGGTGGCCCCTCAGCCGGTGCGCGAAGTCGTCGGGGCCCGCGAGGTGCCGGCGGACGGCGCGCGGGTGGCGCACCTCGACCTCGGCGACCGTGCGCTGCGCGACCCAGCGCGCCAGACCGCGCCGGACGACCTCGACCTCGGGCAACTCGGGCATCAGGACCCCCGTGGGAACCAGTGGATGAACCGAGCGCCCGCCCCTCGGCGACGACGGGGCGGGCGCTCGGTACTGCTTGCTCCGGTCAGGCGGCGCCGGACGACGGGTCGCCGTCCGCGACGGCCGGCTCCTCGGCCGCCGTCCTGGCACGCTCGTCCGCAGCGGCCTTGATGGCACGCCACGCGGACTCCGCTGCCTGCTGTTCCGCCTCCTTCTTGCTGCGGCCGGTGCCGGTGCCGTACGAGACGCCTCCGACGCGGGCGGCAGCAGTGAAGGTCTTCTCGTGGTCGGGGCCGGTCTCCGTGACCAGGTACTCGGGCACGCCGAGCCCCTCGATCGCGGTCAGTTCCTGGAGACTGGTCTTCCAGTCCAGGCCAGCTCCGAGGTTGGAGGACTTCTCGATCAGCGGGTCGAAGAGCCGGTGGACCAGCTCGGACGCCGCGTCGAGGCCCCGGTCGAGATAGACCGCGCCGATCACCGCTTCGAGGGTGTCGGCGAGGATGGACGCCTTGTCCCGGCCGCCCGTGCCCTCTTCACCGCGGCCGAGCCGGATGAAGGAGCCCAGGTCGAGGCCACGGCCGACCTCCGCCAGCGCACGCGAGTTGACCACCGCGGCCCGCAACTTGGCCAGTTGGCCTTCGGGCAGGTCGGGGTGGGTGCGGTACAGCGTGTCCGTGACGACGAGGCCGAGCACGGAGTCCCCGAGGAACTCCAGCCGCTCGTTCGTCGGCAGACCGCCGTTCTCGTACGCGTAGGAACGGTGGGTCAGCGCGCGCACCAGAAGGGCGGACTCGACGTGATAGCCGAGCCGCCCTTCCAGAAGCGTGTGGGACGAGGCCTGGTGGTCCAATTTCTTCTTGGCGGGAAGATCCGCCTGGGCGTCTTCCGCCTTCTTGGGACTGGACACAGTGCCTCTCACCAGCCCGCTCAGACTTCGAGGACCTGGCGCTTGTTGTAGGTGCCGCAAGACGGGCACGCGATGTGCTGCTGCTTGGGCTCGTGGCAGCGCTCGCACGCAACCAGGGTGGGGACCGCAGCCTTCCACTGCGACCGGCGGTGGCGCGTGTTGCTGCGCGACATCTTCCGCTTCGGAACAGCCACGGCTACTTCTCCTGCTTCTCGTCGGCGCGTGCTGACTGAGGCGCGCCGCCGCTCATCTCGTCCTTCTCGCCGTCTTCGAGTGAACCGGCGAGTCCCTGCAAAGCCGCCCAACGGATGTCGGTGGCGTCGTGTTGGTGGTCCGGGTCGTCCGCGAGCCGCGCTCCGCACTCGGAGCACAGGCCCGGACAGTCTTCCTGGCACACCGGCTGCATCGGCAGTGCGAGCACCACCGCATCGCGCAGCAGAGGTTCGAGGTCGAAAAGTCCGTCCTCTAGGAAGAACCTGTCCTCGTCGTCCTCGGCGTCGTCGCCCGGTTCCGCGATCACACGGCCCCGGTCGTCGGCGTCAGGGTACGTGAACAGTTCCTGGAAGTCCGCTTCGAGCTCCAGCCCGACCGGCTCCAGACACCTTACGCACTCCCCCTCGGCCTGTGCACGGGCGGTGCCTGTGACGAGCACACCTTCCATGACCGACTCAAGACGGAGTTCGAGCTCCACCGGGGCGCCCAGCGGCACTCCGATGACCCCCTGGATGCCGAGATCGGCGGGGGCGTCGATCGTGCGGGTCAGGCGCTGGAGCGCGCCTGGCCGCCGACCCAGCTCGTGTGTGTCGAACACGAGGGGGTTGCGGTGGTCGAGGCGCGCGTTGGAGGCCATTCCTGCTTTCGATCTTCGAGCTCTGGGGACGCCGCCCTTCGGTGTTCCGGGCAGCGGTGATCGCGGGCATACGCGCGACCGAAGAGCCAGGATACTGGACCTTTCGCTCTCGGCCCAATCCGGTACGGCTCCGGCGGCCGGCTACAGCCCCCGGCCCTGTTCGTACGCCCTGAGCTGCTCGGCGCTGATCATGCCGGTGTCGAAGAGGCTGGTCTCGTCCAGGGCGTAGCCCTGCTGGGTCTGCTGCGCCTGCTGGGCCTGGTTCTGCTGCGCCTGCTGCGCCTGCTGGACGTCGTAGGCGGCCTGCTGGGCGTCGTAGGCCTGGTAGGCGTACCGGTCGGCCTGCTGGTAGCCGTACGGCTCCTGCTGCGCCGCGTAGTCGGTCTGCTGCGGGAAGGCCGCGTACGGGTCCGGCTGCTGCTGGTAGCCGTAGGCGGGCTGCGGTTCGTACGACGGCTGCGCCGGGGGCTCCGCGGGCAGCCGGGGCTGGGCGGCGGGGCGTTCGGCCGGGGTGTCGGCGAGGGCCGCGAGGTCGGCCAGGTAGTCGGCGTCGCTGGAGTGCTGGAAGGTCGTGGTGTCGTCGGCGAGGGCGCCGAGGTCGTCGGTGGCGATCCGGCCGTGCAGCTTCTGCCGGCCCCGGCCGACGGCCTCCAGGGTCTTGGCGAGGACCGCCTCGAAGGCGCCGAGCTTGACGTCCACGTACTGGTCGGCGTCGCGCCGCAGGGTCTCCGGGTCGTGGCTGCGCTCGGGGGCGTCCTCGTCCTCGTAGCCGTTCTCGTCGAGGCCGGGGCCGGTGCCGAGCAGCTTCTCCCGGCCGCGGCCGACCGAGCCGAGGGTCTTGGTGAGGACGACCTCGAAGTTGGCGAGCTTGGAGTCGACGTAGTCGTCGGCCTCGGCGCGGACCTCCTCGGCCTCCTGGCGGGCCTCGGCGAGGATCCGGTCGGCCTCGCTCTGGGAGCGGCGGGCGACCTCGGTGCCGGAGACCAGCGAGCCGCGTTCGGCGTGCGCGGTCTCGATGATCCGCTCGGCCTCCTGGCGGGCCTGCTCGACCAGCTGCTCCCGGCCGCCGATCAGCTCCTGGGCCTGCGCGAGGGAGCCGGGCAGGGCCTGGCGCACCTCCTCAAGCAACGCGAGCAGCTCGGCGCGGTTGATCACGCAGGACGCCGACATGGGCATGGCCCGGGCGCCGGTGACCGTGGAGACGATCTCGTCGAGCTTCTTCTGCACGTCCACCTGTGCTCGCCACTCTCTACAGCCGGGTTGGAGACGGACGGGACGACTGTAGCCCCATCAGTCCTTGCGCAGGCGCTTGTTCAGGGCCGTCAGCACCGGGGCCGGCACCAGGTGGGAGATGTCGCCGCCCCAGGCCGCGACCTCCTTGACCAGGGAGGAGGAGAGGAAGCTGTAGGTGGGGTTGGTGGGCACGAAGAGCGTCTCGACCCCGGTGAGGCCGATGTTCATCTGGGCCATCTGCAGTTCGTAGTCGAAGTCGCTGACGGCGCGCAGGCCCTTGACGATGGCGGGGATGTCGCGCTGCTTGCAGAAGTCGACGAGGAGACCGTGGAAGGACTCGACGCGGACGTTGCCGTACTCGGAGGTGACGTCGCGGATCAGCTCGATCCGCTCGTCGATCTCGAACAGGCCCTTCTTGGACTGGTTGATCATCACCGCGACCCAGACCTCGTCGTACAGGCGGGAGGCTCGGGCGATGATGTCGAGATGTCCGTTGGTGATCGGGTCGAACGACCCGGGACAGACGGCGCGGCGCACTTGTGATCCCTCGCTCTCCGGTCCGGTCATCGTGCGTCTTCGCACGTAGCGGCGGCGCGACCGTACCAAAACGTTCCCTCGCCGTAACGACGGGACCGGAGCGGCTCGAAGCCGTCCGGCCAGGGGAATTGGCCGCCTCTGGTGCTGCGCTCCACGGTGACGAGGGCGTCCTCGGCGAGCCAGCCCTGCGTGCGGAGTGTGAGCAGGATCTCCCGGAGATCGTCGTCCGTGACGGCGTACGGGGGGTCGAGGAAGACGAGGTCGTACGGCTCGGCGGGGGGCGCGGTGCGGATGACTTGTTCCGCTTTGCCCGCTCTGACCTCGGCGCCGGGGAGGCCGAGGCCCCGGACGTTGTCCCGCACGGTCCTGGCCGCGCGGGCGTCCGCCTCGACCAGGAGGGTGTGGCCGGCACCCCGGGAGAGGGCCTCCAGGCCGACGGCGCCCGAGCCGGCGTAGAGGTCGAGGACGCGTTCGCCGTCCAGGGGGCCGCCCAGCAGGGACTGCCAGGTGGAGAAGAGTCCCTCGCGCGCGCGGTCCGAGGTGGGCCGGGTGCCGGTGCCTGGCGGGACGGCCAGCCGGCGTCCACCGGCCACGCCGGCGATCACGCGGGTCATCTTGGGTCCTTCGTCATGGGTTCTTCTCGGGATCTTCGTGCGGCTCTACGGAGCCAGTCTGGCAGGCGGCGGTACGGGGCGCCCGGTGTCAGCCCTTCTCCAGGTACTGCTCGCGCTCGTCGTCCAGCAGGGCGTCCAGGGCCGTGCGCAGGGCGGGGAGGGCGGTGAGGTCGGGGTCGGCCGCGACGACGGCCGTCGCCTCCTGTCTCGCCTCGGCGATGACCTCCTCGTCCTCGATGACGACGAGCACGCGCAGGCTGGAGCGGGCGCCGGACTGGGCCTGGCCCAGCACGTCGCCCTCGCGGCGCTGTTCGAGGTCGATACGGGACAGCTCGAAGCCGTCGAGGGTGGCGGCGACGGCGTTCAGGCGCTGGCGGGCGGCACTGGCCTCGGGCATCTCGGTGACCAGGAGGCAGAGGCCGGCGGCCGAGCCGCGGCCGACCCGGCCGCGCAGCTGGTGGAGCTGGGAGACGCCGAAGCGGTCGGCGTCCATGATGACCATCGCGGTGGCGTTGGGGACGTTGACGCCGACCTCGATGACCGTGGTGGCGACCAGGACGTCGGCCTCGCCGGCGGCGAAGCGGCGCATGACCGCGTCCTTGTCGTCGGGGTGCATACGGCCGTGCAGCACCTCGACCCGCAGGCCCTTCAGGGGGCCCTTGGCGAGGTGGTCGGCGACGTCGAGGACGGCGAGCGGGGGCCGCTTCTCCGCCTCGTCCTCGGCGGACTTCTTCGCGCTGGGCTTGCCGGGCTTCCCGGAGCCGTCCTCCTCGTCGCCGATGCGGGGGCAGACGACGTACGCCTGGTGGCCGTTGCCGACCTCCTCGCGGACGCGTTCCCAGGCGCGGGCCAGGAAGTGGGGCTTGTCGGCGGCGGGGACGACATGGCTGGCGATCGGGGAGCGGCCGGCCGGGAGCTGGTCGAGGACGGAGGTCTCCAGGTCGCCGAAGACGGTCATGGCGACGGTGCGCGGGATGGGGGTGGCCGTCATGACGAGCAGGTGCGGGGGCTGTTTGCCCTTGCCGCGCAGGGCGTCGCGCTGTTCGACGCCGAAGCGGTGCTGTTCGTCCACGACGACCAGGCCGAGGTCGTGGAACCGCACCTTGTCCTCGATCAGCGCGTGCGTGCCGATCACGATCCCGGCCTCGCCGGTGACCAGGTCGAGCAGGGCCTGGCGGCGGGCGGCGGCGCCCATCGAGCCGGTGAGCAGCACCACCTTGGTGGCGTGCGGGGCGCCGCCCAGCATGCCGCCCTCGGCCAGCTCGCCCATCATCTCGGTGACCGACCGGTGGTGCTGCTGGGCCAGCACCTCGGTGGGGGCGAGCATCGCGGCCTGTCCCCCGGCGTCGACGACGGCGAGCATGGCGCGCAGGGCGACCATCGTCTTGCCGGAGCCGACCTCGCCCTGGAGCAGGCGGTGCATGGGGTGCTCGGTGGCCAGGTCGTCGAAGATCTCCCGGGAGACCTTCCGCTGGCCGTCGGTGAGGGTGAAGGGGAGCCGGTCGTCGAAGGCCGCGAGGAGGCCGTCGGGGCAGGGGCGGCGGGGGACGGCCGGGAGCTGGGCGTCGGCGTGGCGGCGGCGGGCCAGGGCGACCTGGAGGACGAAGGCCTCGTCCCACTTGAGGCGGTCGCGGGCGGCGGCGATGTCGGCCTTGGTGTGCGGGCGGTGGATGCCGTGCAGGGCCTCGGGGAGCGGGAGCAGGCCGCGGCCCTCGCACAGGGCGGGCGGCAGCGGGTCCAGGGCCTCCTGGGCGCTGGGCAGGACGGTCTGGACCGCCTTGCCGATCTTCCAGGACTCCAGTTTGGCGGTGGCCGGGTAGATCGGGATCAGGCTGCCGGCCCAGGTCTCGACGCTCTCCTCGCCGTCTCCGCGCAGCAACTCGTATGCCGGATGGGCGAGTTGGAGGCGGCGGTTGAACAGGGAGACCTTGCCGGCGAACATCGCGCGGGTGCCCGGCAGCAGGTCCTTGTGCGGTTTGTGCACGCCGCTGCCGAAGAAGACCAGCTGGAGCCGCCCGCTGCCGTCGGTGATCGTGACCTCCAGCCGCTGCCCCTTGCCCCGGGGGGCCTTGGCGGAGGCGAAGCTGTGCAGACGGGCGTCGGCGACCTGGGCGACCACCGTGACGTGCTCGTCCAGGGGGAGGTCGGCGAGGTGGGTGAGCTGGCCGCGCTCCTCGTATCTGCGCGGGTAGTGGTGCAGGAGGTCGCCGACGGTGTGCAGGCCGAGGTGCTCGGCCATCACCTTCGCGGTGGCGGGGCCGAGCACTGACTTCAGGGGCTGCTTCAGGGGTTCTTCCAGTGCGGGCACGAGATCCATTGCACACCACCGCACTGACAATGCCGCAGACGCGGCCCCGCGGTTTCGCCGCCGTCTCCCGACGGGATCCCCGAATCCCCTGGTCAGGCGAGCTGTTGCGGCCTAGGATGACGCGTTCCGGCCATCCCTTCGCGGTCACCGCCCGATCCGGGACCGCCCGACCCCGCGCCGCGACCCCTCCCCCGTCGGCGCAGTGACGATGGACTCCCAGATCTCACAGCCGCCCCAGCCGTCCCAGCCACCTCACAGCTTCCAGGTCGACCTGCGCGGACTGGTCGACCTGCTCTCCCATCACCTCTACTCCAGTCCCCGGGTCTACCTGCGCGAACTGCTCCAGAACGCCGTGGACGCCGTCACCGCCCGGCGGGCCCTGCACCCCGACGCGCCCGCGCGGGTGCGCCTGCACGCGGCGGACGGCGCCCTGCGCGTCGAGGACACCGGCATCGGTCTGACCGAGTCGGACGTGCACGACCTGCTGGCGACCATCGGCCGCAGCTCCAAGCGGGCCGAGGGGCTCCAGGAGGCCCGCTCCGGGTTCCTCGGGCAGTTCGGCATCGGACTGCTGGCCTGCTTCGTGGTCGCCGAGCGGATCCGGGTGGTCAGCCGCAGCGCCCGGACGCCCGACGCGCCGCCCGTGGAGTGGACGGCCCGGGACGACGGGTCGTACACCGTGCGCGCCCTGCCCGCCGCCGAGCGGCCCGAGCCCGGTACGACCGTGTACCTGACCGCCCGGTCCGGGGCGGCCGAGTGGCTGGCACCGGAGCGGGTGCGCGCCCTCGCCCGGGACTTCGGCTCGCTGCTGCCGTACGACGTCCGGGTGGACGGCGAACCGGTCACCGACCTGCCCGCGCCCTGGGACCGGCCGTACCCGGGCCCCGCGGCCCGGCGGGTGGCGCTGGCCCGGCACTGCCACGAGCTGTTCGGGTTCACGCCGCTGGACGCGATCGGCCTGGACCTGCCGGTGGCCGGCATCCGCGGGGTGGCGTACGTGCTGCCGTCCGCGGTGAGCCCCGCCCAGCGGGCCACGCACCGGGTGCACCTGAAGGGCATGCTGCTCACCGAGCGGGCCGAACAGCTCCTGCCGGACTGGGCGTTCTTCGTGCGCTGCGTGCTGGACACCGACAGCCTGCGGCCGACCGCGTCGCGCGAGTCGCTGTACGAGGACGAGACCCTGGCCGCCGTCCGGGAGGCGCTCGGCGAGCGGATCAGGTCCTGGCTGACCGGGCTGGCCGCCGGCGACCCGGAGCGGCTCGGCGCCTTCCTCGCGGTGCACCACCTCGGGGTGAAGTCCCTCGCCCGGCACGACAGCGGCATGCTGCGCACGATGCTGCCGTGGCTGCCGTTCGAGACGACCGACGGGCAGCTCTCCCTGGAGGAGTTCGCGCGGCGGCACCCGGTGGTGCACTTCACCCGCACCGTCGAGGAGTACCGGCAGGTCGCGCCGATCGCCTCGGCGCAGGGCGTCGGGGTCGTCAACGGCGGCTACACCTACGACACCGAGCTGATCGAGGCGCTGCCCCGGGTGCGCCCCGGCACGGTCGTCGCCGAGCTGGACGCGGACACCGTGACCGCGCACCTGGACGCGGTGGAGGCGGCCGAGGAACTGGCGCTGTCGGGCTTCCTCGCGGCGGCGCGGGCCCGGCTGGACCCGCTCGGCTGCGATGTCGTGCTGCGCGCCTTCCACCCGCTGTCCGTGCCCGCGCTGCACCTGGACGACCGGGCCGCGCGGCACGAGCAGGCGCGGGCCGACGCCGAGGAGCGGGCCGACGACCTGTGGGCGGGCATCCTCGGCTCGCTGCGCGGCAGCGCCCCGCGCGCGGCTGGTGCTCAACCACCTGAACCCGCTGGTCCGGCGGATCGGGGCACTGCGGGACCCGGAGCTGATCGGCACCGCCACGGAGTCGCTGTACGGGCAGGCGCTGCTGATGGCGCAGCGTCCGCTGCGGCCGGCCGACTCGGCGCTGCTGAACCGGGCGTTCATCGGCCTGCTGGAGTGGGCCACGCATGGGGAGAACGGTCGCTGATGGGTGAGATCACGGACGTCGACGCGCTGCGCCGGGCCCTGGCGGAGAACGCCGGGCAGCCGGAGGGCCCGGCCCGCAACGCGCGCGCGGAGCAGCTGTTGGCCGAGGCCGAACTGCTGGCGGTCCCGCTCGCCGTGGTCGAGGCGCTCGGGCACCAGCTGAAGGTCTACAACTACAGCTCGGAGAAGGACAGGATGTTCGTCCCGTTCGCACGGCTGCTGCGCCTGTGGGACGAACGGCCCGAGGACTTCGACGCGTACGAGACGCACTCGCTGCACTGGGTCTTCAAGTGGATGTCGGCGGGCATGCTGGACCAGCCGCACGTCCCGCTGGCCTCGGTCGAGAAGTGGCTCGGTGAGATGGAGCACCGCTACCGGCTCGCCGGGCACTCCGAACGGGCGGTGCGCGCCGCCGAGTTCAGTGTCGCCTCGCACGTCGGCGACCGGGCGCGGGCCGAGCGGGCGTACACCGCGTGGCTGGCCGCCGACCGGGACGCGATGGCCGACTGCCACGCGTGCGAGCTGCGGGCGCAGGGCGCCTGGCAGGCCGAGTGCGGGCGGGACGCCAAGGCGCTGGAGCTGTGGGCGCCGGTGCTGGAGGGCGCGTACACCTGCGCGCACGAGCCGCACACCGTGCTGGCCTCCTCGCTGGCCCCGCTGCTGCGCCTGGGCCGCGCGGAGGAGGCCCGCGCCCACCATCTGCGGGGCTTCCGGCTGGTGCGGCCGATGGAGAGCATGCGGGGCGCCTACGCGGACCACGTGGAGTTCTGCGCGCTGACCGGCAACGAGGCCCGGGGGCTCGAACTGCTCGCGGAACGCCCGGCGTACTTCACGGACACCGGGCAGCCGCGCAGCCGGCTGGAGTTCCTGGCCGCCGTCACCCTCCTGACGGACCGGCTGTGCGCCCTGGGCCTCGGCGGGCAGCCGGTGCCGGGGCCCGCCGGGCGGACATGGACGGCGCGCGAACTGGCCGACCACGCGCGCGGGGAGGCCACGGAGCTGGCGGGGCGCTTCGACCGCCGCAACGGCACCTCGCACCTCGGGGACCGGACCCGCGCGCGGGTGGCGCAGCGCCCGCTGGTGGAGCGCCTGCCGCTGGGCGTGCGCTCGGTGCGCCCGGCGCCCCCGCCGCCCGCGCCCTCGGTGCCGGAGACGTCCGAGGCGCCCGGTCTCGCCGCGCTGCTCGCGGAGGCCCGGCGGCAGTCGGACACGCTGCGCCCGAACGCCCTGGAGGCCTGGGCGGCCGTCGCGCGGGCCGCGCGGGACACCGAACTGGAGCCCCGCGACCGCGCGGAGATCGCCGACCACGAGGCGATGGCCCGCGGCCCCGAGGGCGTCGCGCTGTTCGAGCGGGCGGCCGTGCTGTACGCGGCGGCGGGCGACCCCGGCGAGGCGCTGGCGGCCCGAGCGCGCGGCGCGTACGTGCGCGCGCTCGGTGGCGAGGTGGACGCGGCCCTGGCCGCGATCGGCGGCCTGTACGACGAGGTGCTCGCGCTGTACGCCGACGAGGCCACCGGCGTACGGCAGACCGCGTCCGTGGTGATCAGCCGGGCCCGGATCCTGATGCGGCGGGTCCACCAGGACACCGCGGGCCCGGCCGCGCGGGCGGCGCTCGCGGCGGCGGAGCGTGCCGTGCGCGAGGTGCTGGCGCTGGTCGAGGGGCGGACCGGGGACGAGATCCGGCTGGCGGCGCGGGCCGCCGAGGCGCACGGGATGCTCGCCGAGCTGGCCGGGCTCGCGGGGGACACCGCGCGGGCCGCGGAACTGTTCGAGCGCTCCGCGCGCGCGTACGTCGCCGCCGGGCTGCCGTGGTTCGCGGTCGAGTACGAGGTCCAGGTCGCGGCCCTGGCCCACCAGGCCGGGGACGCGGCCGGCGCCGAGCGGGCGCTGCGGGCCGCTCTGGAGCACGGCGGGCCGTACGTGGAGCCGGTCGGGCGGGCGCAGCTGCACCTCCAGCTCGCCGAGGTGATCGGCGCCCGGGGCGAGGCCGGGGAGGCGGCCCGGCACGCGCTGGAGGCCGCGCACTGGGCCGACGAGGCCGGCGAGGGCCCCACCCTGGGCGCCTGGGCCCGGCAGCAGCTCGGCGGCCTCCTGCTGCGCCAGGGGCGGTACGCGGAGGGCGCCGAGGTGCTGGAGTCGGCGCTGGCCGACCTGAGCGCCGGGACGCACGGCGACGGCGCCGTCGTCCAGGCCCGCTGGTGGCTCGGGGACTGTCTGGACGAGCTGGGCGAGCACCGGGAGGCCGCCGAGCAGCGGCTGCGGGCCGCCGACCTCGCCCGGCACTGGCCCGAGCAGCAGGACCACGCCACGCTCGCGCACCTGGCCGCCGAATCGCTCGGCCGGGCGGGGCTGACCGAGGAGGCTGACCGGGCCTACGCGCGCGCGGGCGAGCTGTGGCGGGCGCTCGGCAACCAGCGGTTCCTCGTCCGCGCCCTGCGCGCGCGGGCCTGGCTGGCGCTGGACGGCGAGTCGGGGGCGGACGCCGCGCGGCACCTGATGTCGGACGCGGTGCACGCGTGCGAGGAGGCGCGGCGGGACGCTGCGGACCGGGTGACCCGGGAGGAGCTGACGGCGGAACTGGCCCACACCCACCGCCAGTTCGGCGACCTGCTGATCCGCTCAGCGACGGAGGCTCCCGAGAGCGAACCGGACCGGGACGCGGCGGAGGTGTCCGAGGCCGGACCGGACCGGGACGCGTCCGAGGCGGCCCTCACCCAGCTGGACCGCGCGGCGGAGCTGTTCGCCGCGCTCGGCGCCGAAGGGCTGCACGACCGTACCGGCGCCGAACTCGCCGCCGGCCGCCTGGCAGCCGACCTCGGCCGCCCCACCGAGGCGGCGGCACGCGCGCGTGCCGTGCTCGCGGCCTACGACGCCGCCGGGGACGGCGAGGAACCGGCCGGAGCCAGAAGGGCCGAGGCCACGCGACTGCTGCGGGCGGCGGAGACGGGCGAGCCGGGCTGAGGCTCGACCCGCGTCACTCCACGCCGATGAGCAGCGGCACCCCCTGCCGGCCGCCCTGGTACACCACCGTGTCCACGGCGAGGTAGGACTCCCGTACCCGGGCCTCCAGGTGCCCGGCGACGGTCCCGGGTGCCTCGTCGCCGACGACCAGGGTGACCAGCTCGCCGCCGGCCCGGAGCATGCGGTCGAGCAGCCGCTCGGCGGTGGCGGTGAGGTCGGGGCCGATCACCGCCACGTCCCCGTCGATCAGGCCCAGCACGTCCCCGGCCTGGCAGATGCCGGCCGACGTCCAGGACTGGCGTTCGGCGACGACGACCTCGGCGTACCGGGTGGCGCCCGCCGCCGAGGTCATCTGGACCACGTCCTCGTCGAACCGGCGCTCCGGCTCGTGCACGGCCAGCGCGGCGATGCCCTGGACCGCCGAGCGGGTCGGGATCAGCGCCACCCGGATGCCCTCGGTCCTGGCCTGCTCGGCGGCGGCGGCGGCCGTGTGCCGCAGCTCGGCGTCGTTGGGCAGCAGCACGACCTCGCGCGCGTGGGCCCGCCGTACCGCCTCCACCAGCTCCCCGCTGGCGGGCGGCTCCCCCGGGCGCGCGAGGACGGTGGTCGCGCCGGCCTCGCCGTACAGACCGGCCAGGCCCTCGCCGGGTACGACGGCGACGACGGCCCGCTGGACGCGCTCGCGCGGGGGCCGGCCGCCGGTGTGGACGTCGCCGAGCCCGAAGTGCGTGATCCTGATCCGGTACGGCCGCCCGGCCTCCACGCCCGCCTCCACGGCGGCGCCCGCGTCGTCCACGTGCACATGGACGTTCCACAGTCCGTCGCCGCCGACCACCACCAGGGAGTCGCCGAGCGCGTCGAGGCGGGTGCGCAGCCGGGTCACGGCCGCGTCCT
Organism: Streptomyces pyxinicus; assembly: GCF_024753135.1. Lineage (GTDB taxonomy): Bacteria > Actinomycetota > Actinomycetes > Streptomycetales > Streptomycetaceae > Streptomyces > Streptomyces pyxinicus. Next base: position 126,385 of record NZ_JANUGP010000020.1, read on the forward strand.
CGGCCTCCAGGAGGTAGATCACCTCGAACGCGGGCCCCTCGGCCGCGCTGCCGTCGGCGCACGGGGCGGGCTCGGCGCCGGCCACGCGCGCGTGCGGTCCGGAACCGGAGGGGGCACCGGAGACGGCGGCCGGCGTCTCCCCCGTGCACGCCTCCACCAGGGCTCCCAGCACCGCCACCAGGCCCCGCCCGCCCGCGTCGACCACCCCGGCGCGCGCCAGCGCGGCCAGCTGCCCCGGAGTGGCGGCGAGAGCGGCGCACGCCCCCTCGTACGCCGCCCGCGCCACGGTCCCGCAGTCGCCCTCGGCCCCCTCGGCGGCGTCCGCCGCGGCGGCGGCCACCGTCAGCACCGTGCCCTCGACGGGGTGGGCCACGGCCCCCCGGGCGGAGTCGGCGGCCCTGCGCAGCGCCCGCCGCAGCGTCGTACCGTCGATGCCGGGCGCGGCACGGCCGGTGTCGTCGGCGTCGTCGGCGAGCACCTGGGCCATGCCCCGCAGCAGCTGCGCCAGGATCGTCCCGGAGTTGCCCCGGGCCCCGATCAGCGCCCCGTGGGCCATGGCGCGCACGGTGTCCGCGAGGGACGGCTCGTCCGTCCCCGTGCCGTACCCGGCGAAGACCGCCTCCACGGCCGTCACCGCCGACTCCAGCGTCAGATAGAGGTTCGTCCCGGTGTCGCCGTCGGCCACCGGATAGACGTTGATCGCGTCGATCTCCTCGCGGGCGCCCCCCAGTGCCCGCAGCGCGAGACCGCACCAGGTGCGCACCGCGAGAGCATCGAGGAATGTCTGCGGCACCTGCGCCACCTGCGCCTCCCTGGACCGGCTGGACGTGGGACGCAGCGTAGACCCCGGTCCGGCGCACACCGGACGAGGGACGGGAACGGGGTCCTGAGCTGCCATGGTAGTTTCGCTGTACGGGAGCAGTCGTTGTATGCTGCTCCGGTTGCCCGATCCGATCGGGCCATTCCCCTGGCAACGCCACTCAGATCCTCGGATCATGATCCCGGCATGCCGGGATCAACCGTAAGTGCATCTGAAGTCTTTGGAGTGACCCGTGGCTGCCAACTGCGACGTCTGCGGCAAGGGGCCGGGCTTCGGCAACAACATCTCGTTTTCGCACCGCCGTACGTCCCGCCGCTGGAACCCGAACATCCAGCGTGTGCGTACCGTGGTCGGCGGGACGCCGAAGCGCGTGAACGCTTGCACCTCGTGCATCAAGGCCGGCAAGGTCTCGCGCTGACGCACAGCTAAGCGCGCGGCCACTGCTGGTTCGCTGCACGGAGCCGGTCCACCCTCGGGTGGGCCGGCTTCTTGCCATGTCCGTCCCCTGGTCTCACTCCCGGATCTCCCGGAAGCGCCACCCGTGATCCACCGGGCCGATCCCGCCGCCGAGCGCGAACCCGGCCGCGATGGCCCCGGTGACGTACTCCTTGGCCGCGATGACGGCCTCCGGCACGGACCGCCCCTTCGCCAGTCCCGAGGCGATCGCGGAGGCGAGGGTGCAGCCGGTGCCGTGGGTGTGCCGGTTGTCGTGGCGCGGGGCACGCAGCCAGTGCTCGGCGGAGCCGTCCGTGAGCAGGTCCACGGCCTCCCCGGGCAGATGGCCGCCCTTGATCAGCACCCAGCGCGGCCCGTAGGCCAGCACGGCCGCGGCGGCCCGGCGCAGATCGTCCTCGGCGCCGACCCGGACCCCGGTGAGCTGGACCACCTCGTCCAGGTTCGGGGTGGCCACGGTCGCCGCCGGCAGCAGCCTGGTGCGGACCGAGTCCAGCGCGGACGCGGCGAGCAGCGGGTCCCCGTGCTTGGAAACACCCACCGGGTCGACCACGGCGGGCGCGTCCGTGCCGGAGATCAACTCGGCGACCGCCTCGACCAGTTCGGCCGAGGCCAGCATGCCGGTCTTCACGGCCTGCACACCGATGTCGTCCACCACGCTGCGGTACTGGGCGCGCACCGCCGCCACGGGCAGCTCCCAGGCGCCCTGCACGCCCAGCGAGTTCTGCGCGGTCACGGCCGTGATCACGCTCATGCCGTGCACGCCGAGCGCCAGCATGGTCTTCAGGTCGGCCTGGATCCCGGCGCCGCCGCCGGAGTCGGAGCCGGCCACGGTCAGTACGCGCGGGGGAATCATGACTCGATGTCTCCGAAGTGGTCCCAGCCGCCCTTGCTGGTCCAGGGCGCGCCGTCGACGGTCACCTGGGGCAGCGCCGAGGGGTTGAGCACCTCGCCGATCACCTTCCAGCGGGCGGGCAGCTTGGTGTCCGGCGGGAAGGTCGCCACGATCGCGTGGTCCTCTCCCCCGCTGAGCACCCATTGCAGCGGGTCGACGCCGACGGCCTGCCCGATGTCGTTCATTTGGGTCGGGATGTCGATGGTGCCGGACCGGATGTCGATGCGGACCTTGCTGGACTCGGCGATGTGCCCGAGGTCGGCGATCAGTCCGTCGCTCACGTCGCACATCGCGGTCGCGCCGAGCGCCGCCGCGGCCGGGCCGGCGTGGTACGGCGGTTCGGGGCGGCGGTGGGCCTCCACGAAGGCGCGCGGCGAGCGGAAGCCCCGGGAGAGCACCGCGAATCCGGCCGCGGACCAGCCCAGCCAGCCGGTGACGGCCACCAGGTCGCCGGGCTGGGCGCCGGCCCGGGTCACCGGCTCCTGGTTGCGCAGGTCGCCGAGCGCGGTGATCGACACCGTGATGGTGTCGCCGCGTACGACGTCCCCGCCGACCACGGAGGCGCCGGCGACCTGGCACTCGTCGCGCAGGCCGTCCATCAGCTCGCTCGGCCAGGTGACCGGCAGTTCGGCCGGGACGACCAGGCCGAGCAGCAGCGCGGTCGGCACGGCGCCCATGGCGGCGATGTCGGCGAGGTTCTGGGCCGCCGCCTTGCGGCCCACGTCGTAGGCCGTGGACCAGTCGCGGCGGAAGTGCCGGCCCTCCAGCAGGATGTCGGTGCTCGCCACCACCCGGCGGTCGGGCGCGGCCACCACGGCGGCGTCGTCGCCGGGGCCGACCCGGACCGCCGGAGTGGTGGTGAGACGGGAGGTGAGCTCCCTGATGAGCCCGAACTCCCCGAGCTCACCAACAGTGCCCTTCATGTCCCTGGACTCCCCTTCTCTGCCTTGCCCTGCCCGGTCGCGCGTCATCAGTGTCCCCGATACGGTCGAGGGGACGGTCGTCGCGGTCGGGATGGCCGTCATCGTGATCGAGGTGGCCGTCGTGACGGCCGAGGTGGCCGTCGTCATGGCCGAGGTGGCCGTCAACTTCCGTCGTGCCCGCACCCTGGCGCGCAAGCCCGGTTCCCGCAGGTCTCCCCGCGGGGAGCGGCGACGCGATACCGTGGCGTTCCTTTTCCCCACATGATCCTCGTGGCCGCCCTGGAGGTTCCGTGGTACAGGCGTACATCCTGATCCAGACGGAGGTCGGCAAGGCGTCGACCGTCGCCGAGACCATCAGCAAGATTCCTGGAGTGATCCAGGCCGAGGACGTGACGGGACCCTACGACGTCATCGTCCGCGCCCAGTCCGACACGGTCGACGAACTCGGCCGCATGGTGGTCGCCAAGGTCCAGCAGGTGGACGGCATCACCCGCACCCTGACCTGTCCGGTCGTGCACCTGTAGCCCCCGTCTACGCTTGGCCGGTGAACTTCTCCCGCCACCGGCTGCTCGTCCTGCTCGCGCCCCCGCTGCTCGTCGCGGTCGCGGGCTGCGCCTCGACGAGTGACAGCGCCTCGGTGGCGGTCCCCAGCCCCGACGCGAAGACGGCGAAGGAGTGCCGGGACCTGCACCGGGTGCTGCCGCGCACGCTCGACGGACACGGCCGCGACGACCCCGAACCCCGGTCCGCCTACACGGCGGGCTGGGGAAACCCGGCGATCATACTGCGCTGCGGTGTCAGCCGGCCCCCGAAGATGATCGACCCGAAGGTGGCCGAGGGGAGCGACCCGGACGCGGTCGCGGGCGGGGTGAACGGCGTCGACTGGCTGATGGAGAAGCAGGGCGACGGAACCTGGCGGTTCACCACCGCGAACCGTGAGGCGTACGTCGAGGTCAGCCTGCCGAAGGGCAGGTCGGCGCAGGAGGAGGGCACCGGGGTGCTCACCGGGCTGGCGCCGGCCGTGAAGAAGGCGATCCCCGAGGGGATCGCCTCCATGCGGTGACCGCGGGACGCCGAGGTCAGCGCAGCCCCGTGGAGCGGCGCAGCGCGGCCCGCACCAGCCGGTCGATCAGCTCCGGGTAGGCGACGCCGGTGGCCGCCCACATCTGCGGGTACATCGAGATCGGCGTGAAGCCGGGCATGGTGTTGATCTCGTTGATGACGAACTCGCCGTCCTCGGTGAGGAAGAAGTCCGCGCGGACCAGGCCCTCGCAGGAGGCCGCGTCGAACGCCTCGACCGCGAGCCGCCGCACCTCGGCGGTCTCCTCGTCGGTGAGCGGCGCCGGCACGATGCCGGGCGTGGAGTCGATGTACTTGGCCTCGAAGTCGTAGTAGGCGTGCGCGTCCGGCGGCGGGATCTCGGCCGGGACGGAGGCGCGCGGGCCGTCCTCGAACTCCAGGACGCCGCACTCGATCTCCCGGCCGCGGATGGCCGCCTCGATCAGGATCTTCGGGTCGTGCGCCCGCGCCTCGGCGATCGCGTCGTCCAGGGCGGACAGGTCGTCGATCTTGGTGATGCCGATGGAGGAACCCGCGCGCGCGGGCTTCACGAACAGCGGCCAGCCGTGCTCCCCGGCGAAGTCCACGATCCGCTTGCGGGCGGCGGACTCGTCCTGCTCCCACTCGCGGGGCCGGATCACCAGGTAGGGGCCGACCTTGAGGCCGAAGGAGGTGAAGACCCGCTTCATGTACTCCTTGTCCTGGCCCACGGCCGAGGCGAGCACACCCGAGCCCACGTACGGCACCCCGGACAGCTCCAGCAGGCCCTGCAGGGTGCCGTCCTCGCCGTACGGCCCGTGCAGCACCGGGAAGACCACGTCGACCTCGCCGAGCGCCTTGGGCACCGAGCCGGGCTCGCTGTAGACGACCTCGCGGTTGCCCGGGTCGACGGGGAGCACCACGCCGCCCTCGGTGGACTCGGCCAGGTCCGCGACCTCGGGGGTACGGCGGTCGGCGATGGCCATCCGCTCCGGTTCGTCGGCCGTCAGCACCCAGCGGCCTTCCCGGGTGATGCCGATCGGCAGCACGTCGTACGTGGTCCGGTCGATCGCGTTCAGGACGGCGCCGGCCGTCACCGCGGAGATGCCGTGCTCGGAGCTGCGGCCGCCGAACACGACGGCCACGCGCGGCTTGCGGGCCTGCTGCTCGGGGCTCTGGGGGAGGTTCTCGGTGCTCATATCGCGATGAGCGTACCCGGAGGTAGTGCCGTGAGTAAGCGTTGGACCAGTGGCGTCGCTCAGCGTCGTTCGGGCTTCGCGCTGCGCGACATCAGTTCCTTGAGGGCGACCACCGGCGGCTTGCCCTCGTGCACGATGTCGACGACCGTCTCGGTGATCGGCATCTCCACGCCGTGCCGGCGGGCCAGATCCGCCACCGACTCGCAGGACTTGACGCCCTCGGCGGTCTGCCGGGTGACCGCGATGGTCTCCTCCAGGGTCATGCCCTTGCCGAGGTTGGTGCCGAAGGTGTGGTTGCGCGACAGCGGCGAGGAGCAGGTGGCCACCAGGTCGCCGAGCCCGGCGAGTCCCGAGAAGGTTAGCGGGTCGGCGCCGAGCACCACGCCGAGCCGGGCGGTCTCGGCGAGACCCCGGGTGATGAGCGAGCCCTTGGCGTTGTCGCCGAGCCCCATGCCGTCCGCGATGCCGACGGCCAGCCCGATGACGTTCTTGACGGCACCGCCCAGCTCGCAGCCGACCACGTCGGTCTCGGTGTACGGCCGGAAGTACGGCGTGTGGCAGGCGGTCTGGAGGCGCTGGGCGACGGTTTCGTCGGCGCAGGCCACCACGGCGGCGGCCGGCATCCGCGCGGCGATCTCGCGGGCCAGGTTGGGCCCGGTGACCACGGCGATCCGCTCGGCGCCGACCTTGGCGACGTCCTCGACGACCTCGCTCATCCGCATGGCGGAGCCGAGTTCGACGCCCTTCATCAGGGAGACCAGCACCGTGTCCGGCGCGAGCAGCGGCAGCCACTCGGCGAGGTTGGCGCGCAGGGTCTGGGAGGGGACGGCGAGCACGGTGAAGTCGGCGTCCGCGAGCGCCTCGGCGGCGTCCGCGGTGGCCCGCAGGTTGCGCGGGAGTTCGACGCCGGGGAGGTAGTCGGGGTTGGTGCGGGTGGAGTTGACCGCCTCGACCGGCTCCGGCCGGCGGGCCCACAGGGTCACCTCGCAGCCCGCGTCGGCCAGGACCATGCCGAAGGCGGTGCCCCATGAGCCGGTGCCCATGACGGCCGCCCGGACAGGCTTGCTCACGTGCCGGTCTCCTGTTCCTTGCCGGTCTGCGCCTGGGTGCGGCGGCGCTGTTCGATGCGCTCGCGGCGCGGGTCGTAGGCCCTCGCGGGCGCCTTCTCGCCGCGGACGAGCTCCAGCTGGCGGGTGATGGCCGCCATGATGACCTCGGTGGCCTCCCTGAGCACGTCCGGGGTCATCTCCTTGCCGTAGAAGCGGGAGAGGTCCACCGGCGGTCCCGCGAGGACACGGTGCGTCTTGCGCGGGAAGAGGTCGGGCTTCCTGGCGTACGGCGGCAGCAGTTCGTTGGCGCCCCACTGGGCGACCGGGATGACCGGGCACCTGGTCTGGAGGGCCACGCGGGCGGCACCGGTCTTGCCGGTCATGGGCCAGCCGTCCGGGTCCCGGGTCAGGGTGCCCTCGGGGTAGAACGCGACGCACTCGCCGCGCTCCACGGCGTCGATGGCGGCGCGGAAGGCGCTCAGCGCGTCGGTGCTCTCGCGGTAGACCGGGATCTGTCCGGTGCCCCGCATGGCGGCGCCGACGAATCCCTTCTTGAAAAGGCCGCTCTTGGCCAGGAATCGCGGAACACGGCCGGTGTTGTACTGATAGTGCGCGTACGCGAAGGGGTCCACATGTGAATTGTGGTTCACCACGGTGATAAATCCACCCTCGGCCGGAATGTGCTCCATTCCACGCCAGTCCCGCTTGATCAGAACCACCAGTGGCGGTTTGCAGATCACCGCGGCGAAGCGGTACCAGAAGCCGATTCTGCGGCGGGGCACAAGGACACCTTCCTTCGGGACTGCCACCCGGGCGGGGGCCGCACAAGTGTGGCTCCGGACCGCCGGTCTGTCGAGAACACCGTACGCCCGCCCGTCACCTGGTCGCCGGACGCCCCGGGTGACAATGACCGTGACGAGAGAGGGACGGTACGCCGGTGCAGTGGACCTTGGTCATCCCCCTGAAGCCCCTGGCACGGGCCAAGAGCAGGCTCGCGGACACCGCGGCGGACGGAGTGCGCCCGGCACTGGCCCTGGCGTTCGCGCAGGACACGGTGGCGGCGGCGCTGACCTGTACGGGAGTGGCGGATGTGGTGGTCGTCACGGACGACGCGACGGCGCGGCGGGAACTCGCGGCGCTGGGCGCGCGGATCGTCCCGGACCCGCCGGGGGGCGGCCTGAACGCGGCGCTGGAGCACGGCACGACGGCCGCGCGGGAACGGCGCCCGGACGCTCCGGTGGCGGCGCTCAACGCCGATCTCCCGGCCCTTCGCCCGGCCGAACTCGCGCGCGTGCTGGCGGCGGCGAGCGCCTTTCCGCGGGCTTTTCTCGCGGACGCGGCAAGCCTCGGCACGACACTGCTCGCGGCCGGCCCCGAGCGGGAATTGCGTCCGGCTTTCGGCCTCGATTCCCGGGCCCGGCACCAGGCCTCGGGCGCGGTCGAACTCCGGCTCGCCGGGGTGGAATCCGTGCGCCAGGACGTGGACACGGGCGAGGATCTGCGGGCGGCCCTGTCACTCGGCGTCGGGCCGTATACGACCGCCGCGGCCCGGGGCCTGCTGATCCCGGGCGCCTGACGCGGCTCGCGGCGACCGCGGGTACCGTGAAAGACATTACGCTGGCCGGCATGCAGGCCACCGCATACACCTACGACGAGGCGACCCGCAGCGGGCAGGTGCTCCTCGACGACGGAACTCCCGTGCCCTTCGACGCCGCCGCGTTCGACGCCGGCGGGCTGCGACTGCTGCGCCCCGGGCAGCGGGTGCGGATCGAGACCGAGGGCGCCGGCGAGGGCCGGCGGATCACCCTGGTCACCTTGGGGACCCTGTGACACGGACCCTTTGACGCAGACCCGGTAACCGCCCGCGCACACGCCGCGGGCCGGGCTCCCGAGGGAGTCCGGCCCGGCGCGTGAGTGCCCTGTACCCGGCGGCGTTACGACGCCTTGCGGGCGGTGGCCTTCTTCGCGGTGGTCTTGCGGGCCGTCGACTTCTTGGCCGGCGCCTTCTTGGCGGTGGCCTTCTTCGCCGGGGCCTTCTTCGCCGTCGCCTTGGTGGCGGTGGTCTTCTTCGCTGCGGTGGTCTTGGCGGTCGCCGTGGTCTTCTTGGCGGGCGCCTTCTTGGCCGCGGCCTTCTTGGCGGTGGCCGTGGTCTTCTTCGCCGGGGTGGCCTTCTTCGCCGTGGTCTTCTTGGCGGCGGCCTTGGTGGTCTTCTTCGCGGCGGCCTTCTTGACCGTCGCGGAAGCGCCGCCGGTCAGGCTGCCCTTGGGCGCCTTCTTCACCGACACCTCGCCACCGCGGGGGAGCTTCTTCGAGCCGCTGACCAGGTCCTTGAAGCCCTGACCGGCGCGGAAGCGCGGCACGGAGGTCTTCTTGACCCGAACCCGCTCGCCCGTCTGGGGGTTGCGGGCGTAGCGGGCGGGGCGGTCCACCTTCTCGAAGGAACCGAAGCCGGTGACCGAGACCCGGTCGCCCGCGACGACGGCGCGGACGATGGCGTCCAGGACCGCGTCGACGGCGTCGGCGGCCTGCTGGCGGCCGCCCATCTTGTCGGCAATCGTTTCTACGAGCTGCGCCTTGTTCACGTCTTCCCCTTCGGAGACATCGCCAGAACGAATCTGTTCAAGCGTTTTCGCACGTTAGGCAGATATATACCGCAAATCAAACACGAAACGGGCTTATCACCCTTGTGCCGCAACGGATTCGGTGGTCTCGGGCTCTTCAGCGGTCCTCTTCGGGGATCCGACCCTCGTCGAGGTCCGCGGTGAATCGCGCGAGCCGCCGTGCCGCACCGGCGAGATCGTGCTTGGCCGCGGCCGTAATGACCAGCAGCTTCCGGGTCAGCGCCATCCGTACGCCCTCCGGGACTTGCAGTGCGCGCACCCTTGTGTGCGCTTCCTTGAGCTGGTTCGCGACCGCCGTGTACAGCTGGAGTTGGCCGTCGTGTCCCATGCACAGATTGTGCCATCTGGGGCGAGTTGTCGCCTGCGCAGGGGGCAACTACCGCCTCGAATGGCCTTCCAGGCCCTTGCGGAGGGGCCCAACACCGTACTCATGTACCCGGACAACAGCCCTGCCAACAGGCCGAGTTGAGCGTGAGGGGAGGGTGTCGCAGGGCCGTTCGGGTGCAGACACGGCCGTACCCCCGATCGGGGCGATCGGGGGTACGGAGAGGGTGTCGGGGTGGCCGAAACCCGACCCACCGGGGGTCGGGGGCGGCCGGTGGCTCAGGTCTGGAGGGTGCGCGGCTTGTGGGACGGCCGCCGCGCCTCGTAGGCGGCGATGTCGTCCTCGTTCCGGAGCGTGAGGGAGATGTCGTCCAGGCCGTTCAGCAGCCGCCAGCGGGAGTTCTCGTCCAGCTCGAAGGCGGCGGTGACGCCCGCGGCGCGTACCTCGCGCGCTTCGAGGTCCACCGTGACCTCGGCCGTGGGGTCGGCCTCGGTCAGCTCCCACAGCGCGTCCACGGTCTTCTGCTCCAGGACCACCGTGAGCAGGCCGTTCTTCAGCGAGTTGCCCCGGAAGATGTCCGCGAAGCGGGAGGAGATCACGGTCTTGAAGCCGTAGTTCTGGAGCGCCCAGACGGCGTGCTCGCGGGAGGAGCCGGTGCCGAAGTCGGGGCCGGCCACCAGGACCGTGGCGCCCTGCCGCTCGGGGCGGTTGAGCACGAACTCCGGGTCCTTGCGCCAGGCCTCGAAAAGCCCGTCCTCGAAGCCGTCCCGGGTGACCTTCTTGAGCCAGTGAGCAGGGATGATCTGGTCGGTGTCGACGTTGCTGCGGCGCAGCGGGACGGCCCGGCCGGTGTGCGTGGTGAAGGCTTCCATGGCTGATCAGACTCCAGCGGGCGTGCGGGTGGCGGCGTCGGACAGGTCGGCCGGGGAGGCCAGGTGGCCCAGGACGGCGGTGGCCGCCGCGACCTGCGGTGACACCAGGTGCGTACGGCCGCCCTTGCCCTGCCGCCCCTCGAAGTTGCGGTTGGAGGTGGAGGCGGAGCGCTCGCCCGGGGCCAGCTGGTCGGGGTTCATGCCGAGACACATCGAACAGCCCGCGTGCCGCCACTCGGCGCCGGCGTCCTTGAAGACCACGTCCAGGCCCTCGGAGACGGCCTGGAGACCGACCCGCGCGGAGCCGGGGACGACCAGCATCCGTACGCCGTCGGCGACTTTGCGGCCCCGGACGACGTCCGCCGCGGCGCGCAGGTCCTCGATGCGGCCGTTGGTGCAGGAGCCTACGAAGACGGTGTCCACGGTGATGGCGCGCAGCGGCTGGCCGGCCTCCAACCCCATGTACTCCAGGGCCTTTTCGGCGGCGAAGCGCTCCGAAGCGTCTTCGTACGAAGCCGGGTCGGGGACGGACGCCGAAAGCGGCGCGCCCTGGCCGGGGTTGGTGCCCCAGGTGACGAACGGGGACAGCGCGGCGGCGTCGATGACGACCTCGGCGTCGAAGACCGCGTCGTCGTCGGTGCGCAGGGTGCGCCAGTACGCGACCGCCGCGTCCCAGTCGGCGCCCTCGGGGGCGTGCGGGCGGCCCTTGAGGTAGGCGAAGGTGGTCTCGTCGGGGGCGATCATGCCCGCGCGGGCACCGGCCTCGATGGACATGTTGCAGATGGTCATCCGCGCCTCCATCGAGAGCTTCTCGATGGCGGGGCCGCGGTACTCCAGGACGTAGCCCTGGCCGCCGCCGGTGCCGATCTTCGCGATGATGGCCAGGATCAGGTCCTTGGCGGTGACGCCGTCGGGCAGCTCGCCGTCCACGGTGATCGCCATGGTCTTCGGGCGGGCCATCGGCAGCGTCTGGGTGGCCAGCACGTGCTCGACCTGGGAGGTGCCGATGCCGAACGCGAGCGCGCCGAACGCGCCGTGCGTGGAGGTGTGGGAGTCGCCGCAGACCACGGTGGTGCCGGGCTGGGTCAGGCCGAGCTGGGGGCCGACGACGTGCACGACGCCCTGCTCGACGTCGCCCAGCGGGTGCAGGCGCACGCCGAACTCGGCGCAGTTCTTGCGCAGCGTCTCCAGCTGGGCGCGGGAGACCGGGTCGGCGATGGGCTTGTCGATGTCGAGGGTCGGGGTGTTGTGGTCCTCGGTCGCGATGGTGAGGTCGAGGCGGCGCACCCGGCGGCCGTCCTTGCGCAGCCCGTCGAAGGCCTGCGGGCTGGTCACCTCGTGCAGCAGGTGCAGATCGATGAAGAGGAGATCGGGCTCGCCCTGGGCGCGCCGGACGACATGGTCGTCCCAGACCTTCTCCGCGAGTGTCCTACCCATCGCTTTCCCTCCGGCCGGCAGACGTGCACCGGCCCAACTAGAGATCTTGAGGAAGCGGCGTTCCCTTACAGGGCCCTTGGAGTGGTGATTCCGGGCGTCCACCGCCGGGCCCGTTGGTCGCGGGCCGCTGTCTGCTTCCAGGGTGGCGCGTTCCACGGAAAATTGAACTTGCGTTTCACAGAGTGAGACGCAAGTATCGTTGCATGGACAACAGTAGCGGCGTCGGCGTTCTGGACAAGGCGGCCCTCGTCCTGAGCGCTCTGGAGTCGGGTCCGGCCACCCTCGCGGGTCTGGTCGGGGCCACCGGACTGGCAAGACCCACGGCCCACCGCCTGGCCGTGGCCCTGGAACACCACCGCATGGTGGCGCGCGACATGCAGGGCCGGTTCATCCTCGGCCCGCGCCTTTCGGAACTCGCGGCGGCCGCCGGCGAGGACCGCCTGCTGGCCACGGCGGGCCCCGTGCTCACCCACCTCCGTGATGTCACCGGCGAGAGCGCGCAGCTCTACCGCCGGCAGGGCGACATGCGGATCTGTGTGGCCGCGGCGGAGCGCCTGTCCGGACTGCGGGACACCGTCCCGGTCGGCTCCACGCTCACCATGAAGGCCGGCTCCTCGGCGCAGATCCTCATGGCCTGGGAGGAGCCCGAGCGGCTGCACCGGGGCCTGCAGGGCGCCCGCTTCACGGCGACGGCCCTGTCGGGCGTACGGCGGCGCGGCTGGGCCCAGTCCATCGGCGAGCGCGAGCCGGGCGTCGCGTCCGTCTCGGCACCCGTCCGGGGCCCCTCCAACCGCGTCGTGGCCGCCGTCTCGGTCTCCGGCCCCATCGAGCGCCTGACCCGCCACCCGGGCCGCATGCACGCCCAGGCGGTCATCGACGCCGCCGGCCGCCTCTCGGAGGCCCTGCGCCGCACCGGCTGACCCCCGCCCACCCTTCAAAGAGGCCCCACGGGAACCAGGGGCGCGGGGAACCGCGCGAGAAACCACGACGCACCCGCACCCGACACCGAACCACCGGCACCCGAGCCCCACCCCGGCCGGCCCCCAGGCGGCAGCCCGGGACCCGGGCCCGCCCCCAAGGGACCTCCGGCGCGTCAGACGGCCCGCAGCCGCTCGCCGGCACGCTCGCCGCGGCGGGCCACCGGGATCACGCCGGTGGCGGCGCCCAGGCCGTACTCGGGCATGTTCACGTAGATGGACTCGTGCGCACCGGCCGGTACGGCGTACGTCTCGTGCCAGATGCCCACTCGGCCCCTCCCCTGCCGCAGCCGCCGGTTGAACGCGGCCCAGGCCGGGCGGTGGTGGCGCCCGGGGTCGGAGGTGTAGGCGAGGAGTTTCTCCTTCGACTCCCAGTACTGGACGACGTACACCTCGCGTATCCCGCAGCGCAGCGTCTTGTACCCGAGCAGCCCGCTGTCCGCGTCCCGGGTCAGCTCCGCGAGCATCGGTCGCATCGCCCGCGCGACCGGCACCCAACTGCGCACCGCCGCGTAGCTGTTGATCCGCATGCCGATCAGGAACACGACCATGTCCCCCTCGTGCGCGTCGGTCACGCGTCCTTCCCTCAGCCTGGTACCCATCGACTCCCCCAGTCCTCCGGTAGCTCCGACTCATCGGATAGCGGCGCTATCCATGATTGGATAGTTGCACTCTCCAAAGCGGGGCGCAAGAGGGAAGGGACCGGGAGACCGGATGCGACTGGCGGAACTGAGTGAGCGCAGCGGGGTCTCCGCGGCCACGATCAAGTACTACCTGCGGGAGGGGCTGCTGCCCCCGGGCCGGCGGATCACGGCCACGCAGGCCGAGTACGACGAGGAGCACCTGCGGCGCCTGCGTCTGGTGCGGGCGCTGATCCAGGTGGGGCGGGTCCCGGTCAGCTCGGCCAAGGAGGTGCTCACCGCCCTGCGGGACGAGGAGCTGGGCTGGAGCGAGCGCCTCGGCACGGCGGTGTGGTCCCTGCCGCACGGCCCCGCGCCCGACGACGCCGACCCCGTCACCGCGTCCGCCCGCCGCACCGCCGACGAGCTGCTCGAACACCTCGGCTGGAGCCACCGAGGCGGCGACGGGGTCGCCCCCGTGGCGCCCCCGTACGAGATGCTCGTGACCGCGATCACCACGCTCGCGCGGCTCGGATACCCCTGCTCGGCGGCCGACTTGGAGCCGTACGCCCGCGGCATGGAGCGGCTCGCCGTCGACGACCTGGACCTGGTGGAGCGGTACGCGCCCGAGGAGCAGGTGGAGGCGGCCGTGGCGCTGACCGTGCTGTACGAGCCGGTGCTGCTCGGGCTACGGCGGCTCGCGCAGGGCGAGGAGGCGCGCCGGCGGTTCGCGGGGCAGTGACCCCGGTCCAGAGGCCGGACACGCGAAAGGGCCCTCCGCGAGGAGGGCCCTTTCGATCGAGTACCCCCGACCGGATTCGAACCGGCGCTACCGCCTTGAGAGGGCGGCGTGCTAGGCCGCTACACAACGGGGGCGTGGACACTGCGTTTCCGCAGGTCCGAGCTGGTCTACCTGGACTCGAACCAAGACTAACTGAACCAGAATCAGTCGTGCTGCCAATTACACCATAGACCAATGATGGTTTAGACCAGTCGTACCCCCGACCGGATTCGAACCGGCGCTACCGCCTTGAGAGGGCGGCGTGCTAGGCCGCTACACAACGGGGGCCCTAGCGATCCCGACATGATCAGGATCAGTACCCCCGACCGGATTCGAACCGGCGCTACTGCCTTGAGAGGGCAGCGTGCTAGGCCGCTACACAACGGGGGCTTTGCAGATAAGCTCTGCGAGCTGGCCTACCTGGACTCGAACCAAGACTAACTGAACCAGAATCAGTCGTGCTGCCAATTACACCATAGGCCACTGGAACTCAAGCCCCTGCGGGGTTCTCGTTCTAGTTCGCTCCTCCGGGTTCCGGCCTTTCGGCCCGCTCCCCTCGGCGCAGGAAGAACATTACCCGAAGGTGGACGGGGCTCCAAAACGGGTATGCGCGCGGCCGGTCGGCGGGCCGCGCGAGGGGGCCGTACGGCGAGGGGGCGGCACCCGGAGATCCGGACACCGCCCCCTCGGTGGGACAGATGGGTCAGGCGGCGAGCCTGGCCAGGGCCGCGTCGATCCGCGCGAGCGTCTTCTCGCGGCCCAGGATCTCCAGGGACTCGAAGAGCGGCAGACCGACCGTGCGGCCGGTGACGGCCACCCGGACCGGGGCCTGGGCCTTGCCGAGCTTGAGGCCGTGCGCCTCGCCGGCGGCCAGGACGGCCTCCTTGAGGGACTCGGCCGAGGTCCAGTCCGCGGCCTCCAGCTTCTCGCGGGCCGTGCGCAGCAGGGCGTCGCTGCCCTCCTTCATCGCCTTCGTCCAGCTCGCCTCGTCGAAGACCGGCTCCGCGAGGAACAGGAAGTCGACGTTGTCGGTGATCTCGGAGAGCACCTTCAGGCGGGTCTGGGCGTGCGGGGCGACGGCCTCCCATTTGGCCTCGTCGAAGTCCTCCGGCGCCCAGGGCGCGAACGGGGCCCTCAGCCACGGCCGGCAGCGCTCGGTGAAGTCCTTCACGTCGAGCATCCGGATGTGGTCGGCGTTGATCGCCTCGCACTTCTTCAGGTCGAAGCGGGCCGGGTTGGGGTTCACGTCGGCGATGTCGAAGGCCGCGACCATCTCCTCGACCGAGAAGATGTCCTGGTCGGCCGAGAGCGACCAGCCGAGCAGGGACAGGTAGTTGAGCAGGCCCTCGGGCAGGAAGCCGCGCTCGCGGTAGAGGTTCAGCGAGGACTGCGGGTCGCGCTTGGAGAGCTTCTTGTTGCCCTCGCCCATCACGTAGGGCAGGTGGCCGAAGGCCGGGGTCGCCTTGGCGATGCCCAGCTCGGTCAGCGCCTTGTAGAGGGCGATCTGCCGCGGGGTGGAGGAGAGCAGGTCCTCGCCGCGCAGCACGTGCGTGATCTCCATCAGCGCGTCGTCCACCGGGTTGACCAGCGTGTACAGCGGGGCGCCGTTCGCGCGGACGATGCCGTAGTCCGGCACGTTCTCCGGGGTGAAGGTCAGCTCGCCGCGGACCAGATCGGTGAAGGTGATCGTCTCGTCCGGCATCCGGAAGCGGACGATCGGGGCGCGGCCCTCGGCCTGGTACCGCTCGACCTGCTCGGCGCTCAGCTCGCGGCAGTGGCCGTCGTAGCCGGAGGGCTTGCCGGCGGCCCGGGCGGCCTCGCGGCGGGTGTCCAGCTCGTCCTGGGAGCAGTAGCAGTGGTACGCGTACCCGCCGTCGAGGAGCTTGGCGGCGACGTCGGCGTAGAGGTCCATGCGCTGGGACTGCCGGTACGGCGCGTGCGGGCCGCCGATCTCGGGGCCCTCGTCCCAGTCGAAGCCGAGCCAGCGCATCGCGTCGAGGAGCTGCTGGTAGGACTCCTCGGAGTCGCGGGCCGCGTCGGTGTCCTCGATACGGAAGACCAGCGTGCCCTGGTGGTGCCGGGCGAACGCCCAGTTGAACAGGGCGGTGCGGACCAGGCCGACGTGCGGGTTACCGGTGGGCGAGGGACAGAAACGGACGCGTACGGGAGTGCCGGGTGCGCTAGCCACGCTTGACAACCTTGTTGGTGAGAGTGCCGATGCCTTCGATGGTGACGGCGACCTCGTCGCCGACGTGCAGGGGGCCGACCCCCGCGGGGGTGCCGGTGAGGATGACGTCGCCGGGCAGCAGGGTCATGGCCTCGGAGATGTTGACGATCAGGTCCTCGATGGGGTGGATCATCTCGCTGGTGCGGCCGAGCTGCCGCTGCTCGCCGTTGACGGTGAGCTGGACGGTCAGGTCGTTCGCGCGGGCGAGGTCGAGGTCGGTCTCCACCCAGGGGCCGAGCGGGCAGGAGCTGTCGAAGCCCTTGGCGCGGGCCCACTGCTTCTCGCGCCGCTGCACGTCACGCGCGGTGACGTCGTTGGCGCAGGTGTAGCCGAAGATCACGTCCTTGACCCGCTCGCGCGGCACCTCGCGGCACATGCGGCCGATCACGACGGCCAGCTCGGCCTCGTGGTGCAGGTCCTGCGAGAACGGCGGGTACTGGATCTCGTCACCCGGGCCGACCACGGAGGTGGAGGGCTTGAAGAAGGCGAAGGGGGCGTCCGGGACCTCGTTGCCCAGCTCGCGGGCATGGTCGGCGTAGTTGCGGCCGAACGCCACGACCTTGTTGGGCAGGACCGGCGGGAGCAGCCTGACCTTGGACAGCGGGACCTTCGTACCGGAGAGTTCGTGGTCCGCGAAGGGGATGCCCTTGATGATGTCGAGGACGAGTTCGTCCTGCTTGTCGCCCTCGACCGCGCCGAAGGCGACGTTCCCGTCGATGGAGAACCTGGCGATGCGCACGGGATGCTCGCGCCCCTCATGAGAACCGGCGTACTGACGCCTCAGGTTAACCGGTCGGGTGGCGCGGGGCCCGTATGTCCTGGTCAGCGAGGGGGCGACTACCGCGGCGGCGCCCGGGTACGCGTACGGCCGGGAAGGTCACCGCCGAGGGCGGCCTTCCCGGCCGTACGCTCCGGGGCGCGTGCCCCGCCGGGGCGGTTACTCGCCGGCCGGGGCCGCGGCGCCGACCGGGATCTCCATGAGGACGGTGCGCCGGGGGTTGGCGGTCTGCGCGGGGAGGTCGACGGACTGCTCCGGCAGCTCCGGCGTCTGCAGTTCGCCGGCGTCGTCGAGGTGCGCCAGGGTCGTGCGTCGCGGGTTGGCGATATTGCGGAACATCATCGTCGTCTTCACCGTTGTCGTCCTGTGGCCTTCGGTCGGGGTGTGCGGGGTCGTCCCTCTTGTAAAGCGTCAGGCTAGACATCCTGTTCCCCGCCGAAGTCGCCGACCGTTCACGCCAACCATGTGAGTTTGCTCACGACGTCACGGACAAACCGGTCAATCCCGGCCCGCAAACCGCCCCAGCGAAACGGACATTGAGCACCTGAAGCCATCATTCCGCTCCTGATCATGGCGACTGGGACACCTGTCACCGGCCGACGGATCACGCACATGTGCCCGTTTCCTCCCGACTCGCCCTCCACGACAGGTAGTTCGCTCCTCACAGCCCGTCACGGAGGTCACAGCTCGGGGTGCGGGCCTTGTTGGAGATCCGGCACTGTGCTGGAATTCCACGGACCGCCGCGGGATCTAACCGGCGCACAGGGGGCGCGACGCAGCGCCGAAGTCGCGGCGGACAGGGGGGATCCAGCGCCGGTCACTCAAGACCACCGGATGGCGTGTTCAGGACGCCTTCCAGAACGCCGACACCGTGTCCCCACCGCTCGTGCGGAGGGACGCCTGGTCCAGAGGTTGCGACGCTAGTGCAGGGACGTTTCAAGAGGGATGGCAGCGCTTCGGCGGAGCCGGAGCCGCACGACGGGACTGGCCCCATGAAAGGCAGCTCCTCGCCCCAGCACGCCCAGAACCCGGGCCCGGCCCCGTCCGGGGACGGCGGCGAGCGCACCGGCCGCCCCGGCCCGGCGGCCCCGTCGTCCGGCGGCAGGACGGCGAACCCCGGCGCCCCCACGCCGGCGGCCAAGCCGGCCCAGGGCACCCCCGGCCCGGGCTCCCGCATGCTGCTGCGCAACTGGCGCATCTCCACGCGTCTGGTGTCCCTGCTCGCGCTGCCCGTGGTCGCGGCCACCTCGCTGGGCGCCCTGCGCATCAGCGACTCCATGAACGACATCCAGCAGCTCGACAACATGAAGCTGCTGACGGACATGACCAAGCAGGCCACCGAGCTGGCCGCCGCCCTCCAGGAGGAGCGGGACCAGTCCGCCGGTCCGCTGTCGCACGGTCTGAAGGCCACCGACTACACGGTCAAGGGCTACCAGCAGAAGACCGACCGGGCGCGCGAGAACTTCCTCGACGCCTCCGAGCAGATCGACGCGGCCAGCAAGGACGGCAACCTCCAGGGCGTGCGTGACGCGCTCGTCGGTCTCGCCAACCAGCTCGACGACCTGGCCAAGATCCGCCGGTCCGCGTACCAGTCGAAGGACAACGCGACGCAGACCGTCGAGTCGTACCACCGGCTGATCACCCAGCTCATCAGCCTGTCCCAGGACATGGCCGAGGCGTCCAGCAATCCGGAGATGATCTCGCGCACCCGCGCCCTGGCGGCCTTCTCCACCGCCAAGGAGTACGCGTCCGTACAGCGCGCCATGATCGCCGCCGCGCTGCCCTCGACCACCACGACCAAGGGTCACCTGGCCGAGAACGACCGCCTCTACGGCGAGTCCGCGTACGAGAGCGAGGGCTCCGAACTCGCGATCTTCCGGAAGATCTACTCGGACCACAACGCCGAGGAACTGCTCAAGCCGATCGACGAGGGCAACCCGACGATCGAGACCGCGGACACCTACGCCAAGCGCGCCTTCGAGTCGCGCAACGGCATCGAGGGGCTGCCCGCCCGCTCGTACCGCGACTGGGTGGACACCAGCTCGACCAAGATCGAGCAGATGAAGAAGATCGAGCACACGCTCCTGGAGGACATGGAGCAGAAGGCCCGCGAGCTGCGCTCCGCCTCCGAGCGCGAGGCGATCATCTCCGGTGCCCTGATCCTGCTCGTGCTCGGTGTGTCGCTGGTCGGCGCATTCGTCGTGGCCCGGTCCATGATCCGCTCGCTGCGCCGGCTCCAGGAGACCGCCACCAAGGTCGCCCAGGACCGCCTGCCCGAGCTGGTCAAGCAGCTCTCCGAGTCCGACCCGCAGGACGTCGACACCTCCGTGGAGTCGGTCGGTGTGCACTCCCGGGACGAGATCGGCCAGGTGGCCGCGGCCTTCGACGACGTGCACCGCGAGGCGGTCCGCCTCGCCGCCGAGCAGGCCCTGCTGCGGGGCAACGTCAACGCGATGTTCACCAACCTCTCGCGCCGCTCCCAGGGCCTCATCCAGCGTCAGCTCTCGCTCATCTCCGAACTGGAGTCCCGCGAGGCCGACCCGGACCAGCTCTCCTCGCTCTTCAAGCTCGACCACCTCGCCACCCGTATGCGCCGTAACGGTGAGAACCTCCTCGTCCTCGCGGGCGAGGAGCCCGGCCGCCGCTGGACCCGCCCGGTCCCGCTGGTCGACGTGCTCCGCGCCGCCGCGTCCGAGGTGGAGCAGTACGAGCGCATCGAGCTGGCCTCGGTGCCGACCACCGAGGTCGCCGGCCGCGTGGTCAACGACCTCGTGCACCTGCTCGCCGAGCTGCTGGAGAACGCGACCTCCTTCTCCTCCCCGCAGACCAAGGTCAAGGTCACCGGTCACGCGCTGCCCGACGGCCGGGTGCTGATCGAGATCCACGACACCGGTATCGGCCTCTCCCCCGAGGACCTCGCCGCGATCAACGAGCGGCTCGCCTCGCCGCCCACCGTGGACGTCTCCGTCTCCCGCCGCATGGGTCTGTTCGTGGTCGGCCGGCTGTCCCAGCGGCACGGCATCCGCATACAGCTGCGCCCCTCCGACTCCGGTGGCACGACCGCGCTGGTCATGCTGCCCGTGGACGTCGCCCAGGGCGGCAAGCAGCCCGCTCCGGGCAAGCCGGGCGGCCCCGGCTCGACCGGTGGTCCGGCCGCCGCGCAGGCCGCGGCCGGCGCCGCGGCGGCGCGCCGCCAGGTGGCCGGCGGCCAGGGCGCCGGCCAGGGCGGCGGCGGTCTGCTGGGTGCCGGTTCGGGTCAGGGCGGCGGCGGTCTCCTCGGTGCCGGCGCGGGTCCGCGCGGCCAGGTCGGCGCCGGTCAGGGCCCCCGGGCCGCGCTGCCCGGCACGGGCCAGGGCGGCCGTCCGGGCGGGCCCGGTGGAGCGCGTGGTCCGCAGGGCGGTCCCGGCGGCCGGCAGGGCCGGCCGGTGCCGGCCGGTGCGGGTGGCTTCGGCGGTCAGACGCCGGGCGGCGCCCAGAACGGCCAGGGCGGCCAGGCGAACGCCGGCGGCCCGCGCCAGGACCTCTTCGGCGGCCGGGGCGGGTCCCGGCCCGGTGCCCCCGCCGACCAGAACCGTCAGCCGCAGCTGCCGGCGCGCGGCGGCCCCCGGGCCGAACTGCCCGGCGGCGACCAGACCCCCCGCACCCCCGACTGGGCGGACTCCGGGGCCCCGCTGTCGCGGGCCTCGATGGACGCCCCGCGCGGCCACGACGAGCAGGACCGGTCGGGTACGCCCCGCGTGCCGGGAGCCGACGACCGGCAGGGTCCGGGCGCGACCGCCGAGATGCCCCGCATCGACGCGCAGGGTCCGGCCGCCACGGGCGAGTTCCCGCGCGCCGAGCTGAACGGCCTGGGCGCTCCCCAGGGCACGGGCCAGTTCGGCCGCCCCGAGAACCCGCAGCAGGACCTGTACGCGCGTCCGGAGAACCCGCAGCAGACCGGACAGTTCGCCCGTCCCGAGGTCCCGCAGCAGGACCCGTACGGCCAGCCCGGCCGGCAGGACAGCGGTTCCTTCGTCCGCCCCGACGTCTTCGGCACCGGCACGCCGGACCAGCAGGGCAATGGCCGACAGAACAACGGCGGGCAGGGCAACGGCGGCCGGCAGTCGGGTCAGTACCCGGCCCCGCAGGGCTTCGAGGGCGGTTACGACGGCGGCTCCACCGGGCAGCACGCCCTGCCCGAGCGCCAGAACCCCGCGTCCACCGGGCAGTTCGAGCGTCCGCAGCCGGCCGGCCGGAACGACTTCGGCGCCCCGCAGCAGCAGCGTCCGGCCCGTCAGGCTCCGGAGGCCCTGCCGCCGGCCAGCGGTCCGGTCGACGGCCGTACCCCGCTGTACGACACGCTGGAGACCAACTGGTTCCACGGTCAGCAGCAGGGCGGCGGCCCCGCGGCCCCTCAACAGGGACAGCAGCAGGCGCAGCCGCAGACACCCCAGCAGCCGCAGCAGCAGTCCCAGCCGCAGGCGCCCCAGCCCGCGGCCCCGGCGCCGCGCCGCTCCATGAGCGACACCGGCTCCTGGCGTACCTCGCCGAACGACGAACTCGTCCGGCAGGCCGAACGGGTGCGGCAGCCGGCCGCGGGTGGGGTCACCACCTCCGGCCTGCCGCGCCGGGTGCCCCGGGCGAACCTCGTCCCCGGCACCGCCCAGCAGCAACAGCACCAAGCCGGTCCGCAGGTCTCGCGTGCGCCTGACGACGTACGCGGACGGCTGACCAATCTCCGTCGGGGCATCGCTCAGGGCCGTCAGGCCGGCAGCGGCCAGACCGGCAGCTTCCCGAGCCCCACTCACCAGCAGGAGCGTTAGTTGAGTCCGATGAGCCAGGCGGCACAGAACCTGAACTGGTTGATCACCAACTTCGTGGACAACACCCCCGGGGTGTCCCACACGGTGGTGGTCTCCGCCGACGGCCTTCTGCTGGCGATGTCCGAAGGCTTCCCGCGTGACCGCGCCGACCAGCTCGCGGCCGTCGCCTCCGGGCTGACCTCCCTGACGGCCGGGGCGTCCCGGATCTTCGAGGGCGGCAGCGTGGCGCAGACGGTCGTCGAGATGGAGCGCGGCTTCCTCTTCCTCATGTCCATCTCGGACGGCTCGTCCCTCGCGGTGCTGGCCCATCCCGAGGCGGACATCGGTCTCGTCGGCTACGAGATGGCACTGCTCGTCGACCGCGCGGGTGCGGTTCTCACCCCGGATCTGCGCGCCGAACTCCAGGGAAGTCTGCTTCACTGACCTCCCCCGGCACCACCCGCCTCACGAAAACACCGTCCGGCCGCCACAATCCCCCCACCGGCCCCGTCAGACGGCTTGCCCGACCGACTTGCTGTCCCGCCCGGAGGATTCATGACCCCGCCCACCGCCCATCATGATCCGTACGCGGAGCCGTACGGGGACGAGGGCGACCAGCCGCTGGTCCGCCCGTACGCGATGACCGGCGGCCGGACCCGGCCCCGCTACCAGCTCGCCATCGAGGCGCTGATCAGCACCACGGCCGACCCGGCAGCGCTCATGGGGCTGCTCCCGGAGCACCAGCGCATCTGCCACCTGTGCCGGGAGGTCAAGTCGGTCGCGGAGGTCTCCGCGCTGCTGGCCATGCCGCTCGGTGTGGCCCGGATCCTGGTCGCCGACCTCGCCGAGGCCGGCCTGGTCGCCATCCACCAGCCGGGTGGCGACGAGAACAACGGCGGCGCACCGGACGTGACGCTGCTCGAAAGGGTGCTCAGTGGACTTCGCAAGCTCTGACGCGGGCGGCCGGGCCACCACCTCGGCGAAGATCGTGGTGGCGGGCGGCTTCGGCGTGGGCAAGACCACGTTCGTCGGCGCCGTCTCGGAGATCAACCCGCTGCGCACGGAGGCCGTCATGACGTCCGCCTCGGCGGGCATCGACGACCTGACCCACACCGGGGACAAGACCACCACCACGGTGGCCATGGACTTCGGCCGCATCACCCTGGACCAGGACCTGATCCTGTACCTGTTCGGCACGCCCGGCCAGGACCGGTTCTGGTTCATGTGGGACGACCTGGTGCGCGGCGCGATCGGCGCGGTGGTGCTCGTGGACACCCGGCGGCTCGCGGACTGCTTCCCGGCGGTGGACTACTTCGAGAACAGCGGCCTGCCGTTCGTCATCGCCCTCAACGGCTTCGACGGCCAGCAGCCCTACACCCCCGACGAGGTGCGGGAGGCGTTGCAGATCGGGCCGGACGCCCCGATCATCACGACCGACGCCCGGCACCGCGCCGATGCCAAGAGTGCGCTGATCACGCTGGTCGAGCACGCCCTGATGGCGCGGCTGCGGTAGTACCCGAAGACGAGGACCGATACGGCGGTTGCCGTAAGGGCGGCGGAGCCGGCTGTGGCATGTGACACGGTCGGCTCCGGTGTTCATAACGGTTCGGGAGAGGAATCCCCCGGCGTCGCCACGCGACGCGGTCACCCGGTGCCGCTGTGCGCACGAACGCCCCGCCTTTTGGCGGGGCTCGCTCTTTATGACCGTTTTATCTGCGGCTTACCTCACGCGCTCCCAAATGTTTCCACTGTTTGGAACTGCGCTGGTCCACGTGCTGGAATGCCTGAACTGCCCAATGGTCAAAGACGTACTCGACGGCGTACTCCGTAACGTCTCGCAGGTCGATGACGAACCGGGCTCTGAGAGACTGCGGCACGACGTAGGTGCCGACCGCCGAGAGGTTGTTGGTCGAGTGAGGCGAAGCAAGAACGGTCCCGAGCCGTCGGCGCGGGGCAACTTCACCCCGCCGCCGCGCGCTGCGGCGCCCACCCCTGTGACCGGCACCGAGACGGCGGCGACCGACGCGCCGAGCGGCGGCCGTCTCTCCCCGCGCAACTGGCGGGTGCCGACCCGGCTGAACGCCATCCTCCTCATACCCGTGGTGGTCGGCCTCGTCATGGGCGGCTTCCAGGTGAAGAGCTCCATCGACACCTGGCAGCAGGCCGAGGACGCGCAGCACACCGCCGAGCTGGTGCGCGCGGCCCTCACCTACGCGGATGCCCTCGAAAACGAACGTGATGTCACCGCGGCCCCGCTGCTGCGCAAGGCCACGGACGCCAAGAGCAAGGCGACCGTCGACCAGGCCCGCAAGGCCACCGACCAGGCCGCCGACGCCTTCGACCAGGCCACCGGGAACATGCCGCACACGGCGGGCCTCGAACGCCGGCTGAAGCTGTTCCACCAGGTCGAGCCCACGCTCGCCAAGGTGCGCCAGGTCGCCTACACCTCCAAGGCCCACGGCGTGGAGTCCGAGGAAAGCTACGTCACCATCGCCCACCCCCTGATGGAGTTCGCCAACGAACTCGGTCTGGGCACCGGCAACATCACCTCCTACGGCCGTACCGTCTACGCCATCTCGCTGACCAAGGCCGCCCTGTCGCTGGAGCGGTCGATCGGCACGCATCTGCTGGTCAACCCCGGTCCGGACGCCGGCAACCTGGCGACCCAGCGGGTCTCGCTGTCGTCGTACGCCTACCTGGAGCGCATCGCCCGCGAGGAGTACATCGGCGGCGGCACCGAGGCCGACGCGCAGAAGCTGGACGACGCCGAGGCGAAGGTCAAGAAGGACGCCGCCGCCCAGGCCGAGCAGGCCAAGGGTGAGAATCCGAACTACGTGGCCCCGCCGTCCGACCCGACCAAGATGGTCTCGGCGCTGGCCACCATGAAGGACACCGGCGAGCTGACCCGCGAGGGCCTGGCCGCCAACGGCATCACCGCGCAGAACTGGTACGCGGTCAACACGCTCAAGTACAAGGCCTACCGCCAGATCGAGGCGGACCTGGCCGACAAGGCCGTGACCGAGGCCTCCCAGATCGCCGCCGACGCCAAGACGTCCGCGCTGATCACCGGTGCCGTCGTCGTGGTCGCCCTGCTGCTCGCCTTCATCCTGGCCGGCGCGGTGGCCCGCCAGATGAGCCGCTCGATGCGCCAGCTGCGTAACGCGGCCTTCGGCATCGCCGAGCAGCGGCTGCCGATGCTGGTCGACCAGCTCTCCCGTACCGACCCCGGCCGGGTCGACACCCGGGTCTCCCCGATCCCGATCCACACCAAGGACGAGATCGGCGAGGTCGCCCGCGCCTTCGACCAGGTCCACCGCGAGGCGGTCCGGCTCGCCGCCGAGCAGGCCCTGCTGCGGGGCAACATCAATGCGATCTTCACCAACCTCTCGCGCCGCAACCAGTCCCTGATCGAGGGCCAGCTGACCCTGATCACCGACCTGGAGAACAACGAGGCCGACCCGGACCAGCTGGAGAACCTCTTCAAGCTGGACCACCTGGCCACCCGTATGCGCCGCAACGGCGAGAACCTGCTGGTGCTCGCGGGCGAGGAGCCCGGCCGCCGCTGGGACCAGCCCGTGCCGCTGGTCGACGTGCTGCGCGCCGCCTCCTCCGAGGTGGAGCAGTACGAGCGCATCGAGCTGTCCGGCGTCCCGGAGGCCGAGATCCACGGCCGCGCGGTCACCGACCTCGTGCACCTGCTGGCCGAGCTGCTGGAGAACGCCACCACGTTCTCCTCACCGCAGACCAAGGTCCGGGTCACCGCGACCCGGCTGCCCGACGGCCGCGTCATGATCGAGATCCACGACAAGGGCATCGGCCTGACCGCCGAGGACTTCGCGGACATCAACCACAAGCTGGCCAACCCGCCGACCGTGGACGCCGCGATCTCGCAGCGCATGGGCCTGTTCGTGGTCGGCCGGCTGTCCGACCGGCACGGCATCCGGGTCCAGCTGCGCCCCTCGGGCGAGCAGGCCGGCACCACCTCGCTGGTCATGCTGCCGGACGCGATCACGCACGGCGGTGGCGGCGAGGCCCCGCTGGACCGCGACGAGTTCACCGTCTCGCAGATCATCCCGGAGCAGCAGTTCCAGGGCGAGGACTTCGCCCAGGTGCAGCAGGCCCGCACCGCCGCCGAACTCGGCTTCGACGACAGCCGGTACGTGGAGGTCCCCGACGACCTCCGCGGCCTGGACCCGGTCGGCCGCTCCCGCAACCGCGAGGAGCGCCGGGCGGCCCTGGACACCCCGTCCGAGGGCGAGCGGTCCGGGGAGTACGGGCAGCCCGAGCAGCCGTACCAGGAGCAGCAGCACCAGGAGCAGCAGCACGCCGGGTACCAGGAGTCGTACGACGAGCGGTACTACGCGCCGAACGGCGGCCTGCCGCAGGACCAGGGCCTGCCGCAGGACAACGGCTACCCCGCGCAGGGCGGTTACGGCGACCAGGGGTACGCCGAGCCGGCCGCGCCGCAGGAGCAGCGGCCCGCGCACGCCCAGGCGGCCGACGGCTTCGAGGGCTTCGGCGGGTACGACGCCCCGTCGTACCCGGAGACCCCGTCGTACCCGGACGACTCGGCGTACCAGGACGACTGGCCCCAGCAGGACGGCTACCAGAACGGCTATCCGGCCCCGTACCCCGCGCAGGCGGAGTCCCCGGCCGCCGCCGACACCGGTGAGCGCGACCACGTAGGCTTCGACCGTCCGGGACCGGCCGCTCCGGCCGCCCCCTCGCTGACCGACGCGGGGCTGCCCCGCCGCGGCGGCGCCGCGAACGGCTCGCACGGCGCGGCCGCCTCGAACGGCACGCCGCGGGCGCGCCAGGAGGAGCCGGCCCCGGCGGCCGAGGGCGAGAGCAGCTGGCGTTCCGCGAACGACGCGCGGTGGCAGCAGGCCGCCTCGCTCCGCAAGCCCAAGGCCGGCGGGGTCACCGCGTCCGGTCTGCCGCGGCGGGTGCCCAAGGCCAACCTGGTCGAGGGCGCCGCGGAGACCACCCCCCAGGGAGGCCCCCAGGTCTCCCGCGCCCCGGAGGACGTCCGGGGCAGGCTGAGCAACCTGCGCCGGGGCGTCCAGCGTGGACGCAGCGCAGGCACGGAAACGAACGGCCAGGCCACTACTCCTCACCACAGTGGTCCTGACAGCACCTACAACCAGGAGCGTTAGTGTGAGCCCGATGAGCCAGGCGGCACAGAACCTGAACTGGTTGATCACCAACTTCGTGGACAACACCCCGGGGGTGTCCCACACGGTGGTGGTCTCCGCCGACGGACTCCTTCTGGCGATGTCCGAAGGCTTCCCCCGCGACCGCGCCGACCAGCTCGCGGCCGTCGCCTCCGGTCTGACCTCGCTGACCGCCGGTGCCTCGCGCATCTTCGAGGGCGGCAGCGTGAACCAGACGGTTGTGGAGATGGAGCGGGGATTCCTGTTCCTCATGTCCATCTCCGACGGGTCGTCCCTCGCGGTGCTGGCCCACCCGGAGGCGGACATCGGTCTCATCGGGTACGAGATGGCCCTTCTGGTGGACCGCGCGGGCACGGTCCTGACCCCGGATCTCCGTGCGGAGCTCCAGGGAAGCCTTCTCAACTAGTCATCGGACGGTGCGTATACGTGTCCCGGGGCCGTAAGGTTTCGGGACGCGGCTCCACAGGTTTGGGCGCCCGGCGCAGTCGGAGGAGGAGAAAGTGGCAACACCCCCAGGCGGTTCGTCTTCGGGCAACTGGTCGTACGGTCCCGCGCAGGGCCGCAACGACGGCTCGGCGAACCGGTACAACTTCCCCTCCGCGCCCAGCCACCGGCAGCCGTACGCCCCGCAGGGCCCGGGTCCGTCGCCGTACGACCAGCCCCCGACGCCCCGCATCCAGCCGGTACAGCCGCAGCGCCGTCCCGAGCCGGCGCCGGCCGCGAACAACAACCCCCTGGTGCGTCCGTACGCCATGACCGGCGGCCGGACCCGCCCGCGCTACCAGCTCGCCATCGAGGCGCTGGTGCACACCACCGCCGCTCCGCACCAGATGCAGGGTCAACTGCCCGAGCATCAGCGGATCTGCAACCTGTGCCGGGAGATCAAGTCGGTGGCCGAGGTCTCGGCCCTGCTGACGATTCCCCTCGGCGTGGCCAGGATCCTCGTCGCCGACTTGGCGGAGGCGGGCCTGGTCGCCATCCATCAGCCCGGCGGCGACGAGAACGCCGGCGGCCAGCCAGACGTGACACTGCTCGAAAGGGTGCTCAGTGGACTTCGCAAGCTCTAGCGGCGGTCCTTCCCGCTCCACCACCTCAGCGAAGATCGTGGTGGCGGGCGGCTTCGGCGTGGGCAAGACCACGTTCGTCGGCGCCGTCTCGGAGATCAACCCGCTGCGCACAGAGGCCGTCATGACGTCCGCTTCGGCCGGCATCGACGACCTCACCCACACCGGGGACAAGACGACGACCACCGTCGCCATGGACTTCGGCCGCATCACCCTGGACCAGGACCTGATCCTGTACCTGTTCGGCACGCCCGGCCAGGACCGGTTCTGGTTCATGTGGGACGACCTGGTGCGCGGCGCGATCGGCGCGATCGTCCTGGTGGACACCCGGCGGCTCGCGGACTGCTTCCCGGCGGTGGACTACTTCGAGAACAGCGGCCTGCCGTTCGTCATCGCCCTCAACGGCTTCGACGGCAACCAGCCCTACTCGCCGGACGAGGTCCGCGAGGCCCTCCAGATCGGCCCCGACACCCCGATCATCACGACCGACGCCCGCCACCGCGCGGACGCCAAGTCGGCCCTGATCACGCTGGTCGAGCACGCTCTGATGGCCCGCCTGCGCTAGCCATCGGCTCAGCAGAGGGGCCCCTTCCCGCCGGAGGGGGCCCCTTTGCCGTACCTCGCCGTTACTCCGATCGGGTGAGGCGCACCCCGCTGAACGCACCGCGGCCCCGCCCTCCCGGAGGAGTGGCGGGGCCGCGGTGCGCGTGCGCGGGAAGCTCAGCGCCAGCTGTGCGGGGCGCGGAAGCCGCCCTCGCGCTCCAGGCGGCGCCAGGCGGCCTTGGGGCGGGCGCGGTGGATGACGGGAGCGGGCTGGGCGGCGGCGCGGGCCAGGAGGACGGCCGTGATGGCGGCGACTTCCTCCGGGTCCGCGTGGCCCTTCTCGACGCGGATGTCAGGAGTGCTCATGGGTGTCAGTCTCCGTGGATGAGGGGTCCGCGGGGTTGCCGCGGCGGGTCCGCTCGCTTACTGCGGCGGGTTGCCGTGCTTGCGGGACGGCAGGTCGGCGTGCTTGGACTGGAGCATCGCCAGGGACTTCACCAGGACCTCGCGGGTCTCGGCGGGGTCGATGACGTCGTCCACGAGGCCGCGCTCGGCCGCGTAGTACGGGTGCATCAGCTCGGCCTTGTACTCCTTGACCATCTTCTGCCGCATGGCCTCGGGGTCCTCGGCGTCGGCGATCTGCCGGCGGAAGATGACGTTGGCCGCGCCTTCCGCGCCCATCACCGCGATCTCGTTGGTCGGCCAGGCGTAGGTCAGGTCGGCGCCGATCGACTGGGAGTCCATGACGATGTAGGCACCTCCGTACGCCTTGCGCAGGATCAGCGAGATCCTCGGCACGGTCGCGTTGCAGTACGCGTACAGCAGCTTCGCGCCGTGCCGGATGATGCCGCCGTGCTCCTGGTCGACGCCGGGGAGGAAGCCCGGGACGTCGAGGAGGGTGACGATCGGAATATTGAAAGCGTCACACATCTGCACGAACCGTGCAGCCTTTTCACTCGCCTCGATGTCCAGGACGCCCGCGAGGACCTGGGGCTGGTTGGCGATGATGCCGACGACCTGGCCGTCGAGGCGGGCGAGGGCGCAGAGGATGTTGCGGGCCCAGCGCTCGTGGACCTCCAGGAACTCGCCGTCGTCGACGATCTCTTCGATGACCTTGGCCATGTCGTACGGCCGGTTGCCGTCCGCCGGGACGAGGTCGAGGAGGACGTCCGAGCGGCGGTCGACGGGGTCGCTCGACTCGGCGCGGGGCGGGTTCTCGCGGTTGTTCTGCGGGAGGAGCGAGAGGAGGTAGCGCACCTCGGCGATGCAGGTCTCCTCGTCGTCGTACGCGAAGTGGCAGACGCCGGAGGTCTCGGCGTGCACGTCGGCGCCGCCCAGGCCGTTCTGCGTGATCTCCTCGCCGGTGACCGCCTTGACCACGTCCGGGCCGGTGATGAACATCTGCGAGGTCTCGCGGACCATGAACACGAAGTCC
>NZ_JANUGP010000021.1 GCF_024753135.1 Streptomyces pyxinicus
TGTGTCCCGGCTGCTGTCGCGGACGCTGAAGCGGCTGCGGGAGGGCCTGCTCACCACCCGCTGACCCCACCACGCGTCCGAGCCGATCACCGGCCCGGGGCCTGCGGGAACAGGAACCGGCGGTATCGTGCACCCCGGCAGGTGTTCGGCCGGAGAGCACCGCGACTCGGCGACAGGGAAGGGGCACGGTGGTGTCGGCCCACGACGGATTCCCCACCGCGGGAGCGGGACCGGCCGCCGAGCGGCACACGGCCGTCGTGTTCTCCACCGACGCCGAATGGGCCGAGCACCTCGTCGCGTTCGTGCGCACCGGTCTGGAGCGCGCCGAACAGGTCCAGTACTTCGCCGACACCACCGACCCCGGCCAGGTGATGCGCACCCTCGGCGAACACGGGATCGACGCCGCGTCCGCCGCCCGGCACGGCCGGCTGGTCGTGACGACCGCCTCCCGCACCTATCTGGCCGGTCCCCGCTTCGACCCCGACGCGGTCGTCGGCCTGTGGTTCGAGGCCCACGCCGCGGCCCTCGCGCAGGGCCACAGCGGACTTCGGGCCATCGGCGAGATGTCCTGGGGAGCGCGCGAGACGGCCGGCGCCGAACGGCTGCTGGAGTACGAGCTGCGCATGCACCACGAGGTCTTCGACCGCATCCCCCTGACGGCCTGGTGCTTCTACGACCGGCGCCTGTTCCCGGCCGAGAGCCTGAAGGCCGTCCTCGGAGCGCACCTGACCCGGCTGGGCCCGGACGAGGGCGCCGACGCCGGGCCGGCGCTGACGGTCGCCCCCCTGGCCGACCGGCCCGGCTTCCGGCTGTCCGGCTCGGCCGGGTACGAGAGCCGCGCGGTCACCGCCTCCGCGGCGGCCGCCGTCGCCGGATCGACGTCACCGGCCATCACACTGGACCTCTCCGCGCTGGACCACCTGGAGGTGGCCGCGCTCGCCGAGATCGCCCACGCCGCGATGCGGCGGCCCGGCCCGGAGCCCGTACGGCTGCTCGGCGCGCCGGCCTCCCTGATACGGATGCTCGACGTCTTCCCCGAGCTGGCGACCGGCCTGGAGGTGGCCGGACGATGACGACGTTCACACGGCCGTCGTACGAGCCGGGGCAGGAGGACGCGGGGTGCCACCACCCCGCCCTCCTCTACGCCACGGACGAGGACTACCTCGACGGCGTCGGCGGGTTCATCCGGTCGGACGCCGTACGAGGCCGCCCCGTGCTCGTCGCCGTGCCCGGAGAACGCATGCGGCTGCTCAAGGACGCCCTCGGCGCCGACCACCCGGGCGTCACCTGGATCGACATGCGCCAGGCCGGCCGCAACCCGGGCCGGATCCTCTCGATGCTCCTGGACTTCGCCGACCGCGGCGGCAGCCGGCGGCTGTCCATCGTGAGCGAGCCGGTCTGGGCGGACCGGCGCCCGGCGGAGATCCGCGAGGCCATCCGCACCGAGGCGCTCATCAACCTCGCGTTCGCCCACCCCGGCACCACCGTCCTGTGCCCGTACGACACCGCGCTGCCGGAACCGGTGCTCGCGCAGGTGCACCGGACGCACGCCGCCCTCGCCGGCCCCGGCGACCACCGCCCGAGCCCGGCCTACACGGACCCGCACGAGATCTGCCGGGACTGCGACACCCCGCTGCCCGAGCCCGAGTCCCCGCTCGTCCTGCGGTTCGGCGAGCACGGCCTCGCCCGGGCCCGCGACGCCGCCCGGAACTGGGCCGAGACGGCCGGCATGACCGCCCACCGCCGTACCGACTGGCTGCTCGCGGTCAGCGAGGCGACCAGCAACTCGGTGCGCCACGGCGGCGGTCACGGCACCCTGCGGCTGTGGCGGACCGGTGACACCCTGATCGCCGAGACCCGCGACCGAGGCCGGCTCACCGACCCGCTCGTCGGCCGGCGACGCCCCGACCCCTTCTCGGCCTCGGGAGGCCGAGGCGTGTGGATGATGCACCAGCTGTGCGACCTGGTGGAGACCCGCGCCCTGCCCACCGGCCTGGTGGTCCGGCTGCACATGGCGCTCGACTGACGGCACCCCGCCCCGGCACCGGATGGTTGGCGGCCGTGGGGTAGGGGCACTCGGCGGCGACCTGGCCCTGGCACCTGCGGAGGCACTGTGGCGGTACGTCATCGACTGATCAAGGCCGATCCCGCCGTGGTGTGGGACGTCCTCGCCGACGGCAGCCGCTACGGCGACTGGGTGGTGGGCACCTCCCGCTCCGAGGTGCGGTCCGGCCGCTGGCCGCAGGAGGGCTCGACCCTCGGCTACGAGATCCGGCTCGGCCCGCTGCGGATCGGCAACGAGACCGTCGTACGCCGCTGCCGGGAGGGCTCCGAACTGGAGCTGGAGGCCCAGGCGGGCTTCCTCGGCACCGCGCGCATCGCGATCGAACTGCGCACCTGGGGCCGGCACTGCCTCGTCATCGTCGACGAGCACCCGCTGCAAGGGGCGGGCGGCGCCCTGCACAACGTGGGATTCGAGGCGCTGATCCAGCTCCGCCACCGGGCCATGCTCGCCCGGCTCGCCCAGGCCTGTGAGACAGCCGGGGCCGGTGCGAACGCCGAGGCCCGTGAGGAGGGCGTCGGCCATGCCTGACGCCGTGGTCATCGGGGCGGGACCCAACGGCCTGGTGGCCGCCAACACGCTGGCCGACGCCGGGTGGAGCGTCCACGTCCTGGAGGAGCAGCCCGCACCCGGCGGCGCCGTCCGCCACGACCGGGAGGTCGACCCCGGCTTCGTCAGCGACCTCTTCAGTTCCTTCTACCCCCTGGCCGCCGCCTCCCCGGTGCTCTCCGCCCTCCGCCTGGAAGAGCACGGACTGCGCTGGAGCCACGCCCCCCAGGTGCTCGCGCACCCCCTCAGCGACGGCCGGTGCGCCGTCCTGGACCGGCGCATCGACGTCACCGCCGACTCCCTGGAGGCGTTCGCGCCCGGCGACGGAGCGGCCTGGCGCCGCCTCTTCGCACTCTGGCAGCGGCTGCGCCCCGACCTGCTGGACGCCCTGCTCACCCCCTTCCCGCCGGTGCGGGCCACCGCCCGGCTGGCCCGCACCCTGCGGGCGGCGGGCGGGCTGCGCACCGCCCGCTCCCTGATCCTGCCCGTCCGCCGCCTGGGCGAGGAGGAGTTCGACGGCGAGGGCGGCCGGCTGCTGCTGGCCGGCAACGCCCTGCACGCCGACCTCGCGCCCGAAGCGGCGGGCAGCGGCGGCTTCGGCTGGCTGATGTCGATGCTCGGCCAGACCTACGGCTTCCCGGTACCGGTGGGCGGCTCCGGCGCGCTCACCGACGCGCTCGTGAGGCGGCTGCGCGCCCACGGCGGAAAGCTGTCCTGCGGCGAACGCGTGACCGGCGTCGTCGTCCGGGGCGGACGGGCCGCCGGAGTACGGACGGCGGCCGGCCGCGAGGTGCCCGCGCGGCGGGCCGTACTGGCCGACGTCTCCGTGCCCGCCCTCTACCGGGACCTGGTCGCGCCCGAGCACCTGCCCGCCCAGGTACTGGCGGATCTGGAACGCTTCCAGTGGGACTTCGCCACCTTCAAGGTCGACTGGGCGCTCGACGGCCCGGTGCCCTGGCAGGCCCCGGGCGCCTGCCGGGCCGGAACCGTCCACCTGGCCGACGGCATGGACGAGCTGACCCGGTTCGCCGCGCAGATCGCCATGCGCCAGGTGCCCGACCGCCCCTTCGCCCTGTTCGGCCAGATGACCACCGCCGACCCCACCCGCTCCCCGCTGGGCACCGAGTCCGCCTGGGCCTACACGCACGTCCCGCACGACGTCCGCGGCGACGCCGGAGACGAGGGCATCACCGGCGACTGGGGCCCCGCGGACCGCGCACGCATGGCGGACCGGATGGAGCGGCAGGTCGAACGGTTCGCGCCCGGCTTCCGCTCCCACATCCGGGGCCGCCGCATCCTGGCACCGCCCACCCTCCAGGCCCTGGACGCCAACCTCGTGGGCGGCGCCATCAACGGCGGCACGACCAACATCCACCAGCAGCTGGTCTTCCGTCCCGTGCCCGGCACCGGGCGCCCCGAGACCCCCGTACCCGGGCTCTTCCTCGCCTCGGCGGGCGCCCACCCCGGCGGCGGCGTGCACGGCGGACCCGGGGCGAACGCCGCCCGCGCCGCGCTGCGCTCCCACCGGCTGCCCGCGCTGGCCCACCTCCAGCGGCGCCTCGCCCGCCGGGACCGCACCGGCGCGCCCCGTACCGCATCCGGTCGCCCGGCCCGGCCGGAAGAGGGGGTGACGAGCGGCGGCGAGCTGCCCGGATGAACGCACGGGCGGGCACGGACCGGCCCCCTCAGGGAAAGGCGCGCACCCATGTTCGGCAGTCCCCTCGGCACCTCCGGCACCTCCGGCAGCCCGCTGCGCGGCCGGACCGTGGTGGTGACCGGCGCCGCCCGGGGACTGGGTGCCGCACTCGCGTACGAGGTCGCCCGGCGCGGCGCCCGGCCCGCCCTCCTCGGCCACGAGAAGGACCTGCTGGAGGCGACCGCCGCCCGGATGCCCACCCCCGCCCTGGCCGTCGAGGCCGACGTGACCGACCTGCCGGCCCTGCGCGCCGCCGCCGAGGAGGTCAGGGACCGGCTCGGCCGCCCCTCCGCGGTGATCGCCAACGCCGGCATCGCCCTCGGCGGCCCCTTCGCCACCACCGACCCGGCCGACTGGCGCCGGGTGATCGACGTGGACCTGACCGGCAGCGCCCACACCGCGCTGGCCTTCCTGCCGGACCTGGAGGCGACCGCCGGCTACTACCTCCAGGTCGCCTCGCTGGCCGCGCTCGGCGCCGCGCCGCTGATGAGCGCCTACTGCGCCGCCAAGGCCGGTGCGGAGGCCTTCGCGCACTCCCTGCGCGCCGAAGTCGCCCACCGGGGCGTCGCCGTGGGCATCGGCTACCTGAACTGGACCGACACCGACATGGTGCACGACGCCGACCGACACGCGGTGCTGCGCGAACTGCGCACCGCCATGCCTTCGCCGGCCCGCCGGGTGGCGGAACCCGCCGCGGTGGCCGCCCGGCTCGTCCGGGGACTGGAACGGCGCCGTACGGCGATCTACGCACCGCCCTGGCTGCGGCTGGTCCAGCCGGTACGCGCGGCCCTGCCCCCGGTGGTGCTGCGCGTCTCGCGCCGGCGGCTGCCGCGCCTGGAGGCGCACGAGCCGGTCGTCTCCACGGGCCTGCTCGGCGCCGGTGGCGCCGCCGACCGCGCCGCGACCGGCCGCGCCCCCTGACCCATGGGGCCCGGCCCCTCCGGACCCCCCACCCGAAAAGCCCGAAAGGACGGACGACCATGGCCGACAACAAGCGGAAGAAGTCCGGCGAAAAGCTCGGCAAGGGCGACGAGGTGACCTGGAAGAGCCACGGATCGACCACCGAGGGCGAGGTCGAACGCGAGATCACCCGACGGACCGAGGCCGCCGGCCGCACCGTCGACGCCTCGCCCGAGGAACCGCAGTACGAGGTGCGCAGCGCCAAGTCGGGCCGGACGGCCGTCCACAAACCGTCCGCCCTGCGCAAGAAGTGAGCCCGTACCGCCACGCCCCGGAGAACGGCACCCATGCAGACCTTCCTGCCCGACCCCGACTTCCACCGCAGCGCGCTCCTGCTGGACCGCCGCCGCCTCGGCAAACAGCGCGTCGAGGCGCTCCAGGTCCTGCGCGGGCTGACCGTCCCGGGTTACGGCTGGCGGCGGCACCCCGCCGTCACGATGTGGCGGGGCTACGAAGAGGCCCTGGTCCGCTACGGCCTGGAGATCTGCCGGGTCTGGCGCGACCAGGGCCACCAGGACAGCTGCGCGGCCTCCCTGGCCGCCGGCTACGCCGGTTCCCGGCCCGGCGCCCCGGTCCGCGAA
This sequence comes from Streptomyces pyxinicus, assembly GCF_024753135.1. Classification (GTDB taxonomy): domain Bacteria; phylum Actinomycetota; class Actinomycetes; order Streptomycetales; family Streptomycetaceae; genus Streptomyces; species Streptomyces pyxinicus. The sequence goes on from NZ_JANUGP010000021.1 coordinate 5,849, forward strand.
CAGGAGGCGCTGCGGGCCGCCGGGGAACTGCCCCCGTGGCTGGGCGACGAGGCCTTCCACCGCAGCCACCGGTCGGCCCTGGTACGCAAGGACCGGGAGGCGTACGCCCCCCGGTTCCCGGACGTCCCCGACGACCTGCCGTATGTGTGGCCGGCCTCCGACCGCGCGGCCTCGGGGGAGTGATCCGCGCCGCGCCCGGCACGTCCGGACGCCGTCCGCCGGGCCGTCAGCATCCCGCCGGTCCGTCCCTCCTTGCGGTGACCGGCCGCGTGGTGCCGCGCCCCGGCGGGCGGCCGTGCCCCACAGTGGGCCCGTGCCACCTCGCCTTCTCACCCTCCTCGCCCTGATCCTGCTCGCCGTCACCGGCTGCGCCACCGTGACACCGCACCCGCGGGCACCGCTCGCGCCGTACGGCTCGGCCTCCCCGGCGTCGGCCACGCCCCCCTCGCAGCGCTCCGCCCTGGTGCGGGCGGAAGCCGAGCGGCAGCGGCACCCCGCCGAGCGCCGGCCGGCGACCCCCGGTCCCCGGCCGCACCGCACGCTCCCGGCCCGGCGGAGCGCACCGCACGCCGGCCCCGCGCCACAGCACCGGGAACGCCCCCGCACCCACGCGCCCCGGACGGTACGGCACCGGGTCCCGGCGGTCCGTCAGGTGCCCGGTGACGAGCAGATGCGCCGCCTGTGCCGCCGGGCCGACGGCGTCGCCTCCTCCCGGATCGCCGGCCTGTGCCACCGCACCTGGGGCTGAGAGGGTGTCGGACACACGTTCCCGGCCGTCACTCGATGCGGTGACGGCGGTGGAACGGGCCCTTCCCGCGGACATGCTGTCAGCGGCGGCGCCCTGACCTGGCGCGCGCCGAGGGCGGGCGACAGGCAGGGGGAAGGGCATGACACACACCACACGCGCGGGCCGGGGCCTGGACGAGCAGGCGGTGCTGATCGTGGCGGGGCTGACGGATCTGGCGGTGAGCACGCTCGGCGCGGCCGTCGGAAGCGTGCGGCACCTGCTGCGCCGCTCCGACGGACCGGACCTCGCACGCGACACGCGGCACGACCTGATGGCCCGCGGACGCATCGCGCTCGACCGCTACGCCGCAGCGCCCGACGCCCACCTGGAGATCCTCGCCCAGCACGCCCGCACTCGGCGGACGGCGTCCGGTGACGATGTCTGACCACTGGGCCGCGGCGGACTTCAAGACGCGCGTCGACATCCTGCTGGCCGGCTTCCTGGCCGAGGAGGCCGAACAACTCCTCGCGATCGACGACGCGTTGGAACCGGTGGCCGGACAACTGCGCGCGGCGGCCGGGCACGGCAAGCGATTACGGGCGGCCTTCTGCTACTGGGGCTGGCGCGCCGCAGGACAACCCGACAGCGACCCCCTGCTGCGCGCCGCCGCCTCCATGGAACTGGTGCACGCCGCGGCCGTCGTCCACGACGACCTGATCGACGACAGCCCCTTACGGCACGGCCTGCCCACCGCCCACGTGGCCCTGCGGGCCGCCGTGACCGGCCGCCCCCGGGCGCACACCGCCGCCCGCGCCCTGGCCATGCTCGTCGGCGACCACCTGATGGCGCTGGCGGGCCGGCTCTTCGCCGACAGCGGCCTGCCCGCCGCCTACCTCGCCCGGGCCCGCCCGGTGTGGGCCGCGCTGGCCCGGGAGCTGATCGCCGGCGAGTGCCTGGAGATCCTGGCCACCGGCGCACGGCCGGACCCGGAGGCGTCGCTGAAGGTCGTCCGGTACAAGACCGCCAAGTACACCGTCGAACAGCCGCTGCTCATCGGCGCCCTGCTCGCCGGAGCACCGCCCGGACTGCGGGCCGGCCTGTCCGCCTACGGACTGCCGCTGGGCGAGGCGTTCCAGCTCCGCGACGACCTGCTGGGCCTGTTCGGCGAGCCGGACCGCACCGGCAAGGCGGGCCTGGACGACATCAGCGGACAGCGGCCCACCGCCCTGCTCGCCACCGCCTGGCGGGCCGCCCTCCCCGCCCAACGCGCCTACCTCTCCGGCGTCCTGGGGCGCCGGGACCTCACCGAGGAGCATCTGCGCGACGTACGCGCGCTGATGACCGCGCTCAAGGCGCCCGAACGGATCGAGGACATGATCGCCGCCCGGGTGCGCGACTGCCTCGGCCACCTGGAGGCGCTCGACATGCCCCCCGCGGCGCGCCGGGCCCTGTCCGGCCTCGCCCGCTCCGCGACCGACCGCCACCACTGACACCGCCCCACGCCCACCGCCCACCGCCCGTGCTGCGCGCCCCTGCTGCGCGCCCCGCCGAGAGGACCGCCGTGACGCCCTACACCGAAGCCTCCCTGAACGCCCTGCGGCACAGCGGGGACGAACTCGCCGACGCCGTGGTGGCCACCCTGATCGAACGCGGGGAGGTGGGCCGGTTCAACACCCTCATGCGGCACGTGTCCACGGCCGGCTCGCCGCTCCCGGACGGACTGCCCGACGTCGCCCGCGAGTACCTCCGGGCCACCGCCACACCCCCGGCCTGGGTGGACTGGACGGAGATGGAGAAGGCCCGGCTGTTCTTCATCGACAACAACGTGCACATCTCCACCGCGCTGTCCTTCGCCTCCATGCCGGCCTGCTACGTCGTCCCGCACGTCGCGAAGCTCCTGTCCGCCACCCACGGGCTGAGCTATCCGTCCAAACGCATGGCCGAGACGGGCCAGTTCACCGTCTACCTCATGCAGCCCGACGCCTTCGACGCCGGCAGCCGCTTCATCCCGGCCGCGCAGAAGGTGCGCCTGCTGCACGCCTCGATCCGCCACCACCTGGCCCGTGAGAACGCCTGGGACACCGGGGCGCTCGGGACGCCGATCTGCCAGGAGGACATGATCGGCGGGCAGATGTTCTTCTCCCTGCTGGTCCTGGACAGCCTGCACCGGCTCGGCGTCCACATGTCCGCCGAGGGCGCGGAGGCCTACTTCTACGCCTGGCGCGTCGTCGGCGCCATGCTCGGCGTCGACCAGGACGCCGTGCCCAAGTCCCTCGAAGAGGCACGGCAGTTCCTCGACCTGTACATGGTCCGCCACATGGGCCCGTCACCGGAAGGCGCTCACCTCACCCGGCAGCTCATCGACCTGTACGAGGAGGTCGTCCCCGGCACTCTCTTCGACCCCGTCGTCTCCGCCCTGATCCGGCACCTGGTCGGCGACACCTGTGCCGACTGGCTCCAGGTCCCCCGCACGGCCTGGGACAGCCTCGTCAAGGCCCTGCCGCACCTGCTCGGCGTGCTGGAGACCATCGAGGACCGCTCGCCGCTCGGGGCGTGGGCCCTCGACCGGCTCGGACATCTCACCGCCGTGCTGGAGCTGTCCTCCCTCACCCGGGGCCGTGTCATGCAGTACGCCATCCCCGAGCAGCTGAAGAAGGACTTCGGCGTCGACGGCCATGTGCCTCGCACCCACCGCTGGACACCTCCCGCCCCGACCGTCGTCTCATGACCGGCACGTGTCCACGACCCGGCCGTATGTGTGGCCCATATGAAATCAGCCCGGTGGCCGAGTTCTGGCGTATGGCCGAAGATGTGCGGTGTCCGGCCCGTAATCGCCGGGCCCGGACACCGCCCCCGGGTGGCAAGACCGGACACGGAACACGCGGCGAACCGGCTCGTGCGGGCACCGCCAGCGTCTGTTCTCGGCCTTTCGGGACACCCGGGCATCAGCCGCCCGCCACCGGGTCGGTGGGCAGGTCAGGGCCGCGATGTGCCCTCACGTGACAGGGATGGGGGAGCACATGGAACCGGCCGAGATGTGTCCTCCGCCAACTCCTCGCGGATTGCGCCCGTTTGCCCCCGCGGCGGTGGGGCACCCGCGTACCGGTGACCCGGCTGTGGTCTCGCGCGCGCCAAGACATCACGCCGATGCCGCCTGATGGTGACGCAAACACACTGTCAAGGCACTCTCCGTTAAACTCCGGGGGGTTGCTTTGCGGTGACCGAATGTGAAGACTGTGGCCGGGTTCCCGTGGAAACGAAGGCGTTCACGGATTCGCATCATGCCAAACCGGGGGCACTACCGGGCGGTAGGTGCGTACTCTCGCCTCGCGGACCGGGTTCAGGTTCTGCTGTCCGGCCCCGTGCCGGCAGGGCGCCCGCGTGACCGTCACGCGGGAACATCGCCAAGGGGGGATTGTCGTGTCGGGTTGGTCTGCCGCACTGAGAGCGTGCCGAGGGAACCAGGGACGTACCGGCGTGTCGCGCAGGGTGTGTTGACGCCCGTACGGCAGGCCCCGGCCGGGACTCCCGGCGCCTGACGTCCGTCCGGCGGCACACGCTACGCGGGTCATCCGCCACCGGGCCGATGCCGGTGCCGAGGCGGCGCGCATCCCGCCGCCGGCTGTCGGCGCCCGTCTCCGGAGCCGCGTCCCGACCCGCTCCCTCCCTCCGTTCCCCGCCGCGCGCGGGCACGGCCCTGCCGTGTCAGCGCGCCGTTAGCCGAGGAGTCATGGTGTCCATCGACCAGATGACGAGCGATACCTTCCTGCTGGACGCGTTACCGATACGCTGGCGCGACCTGCACGCGGCCGGACCGGTGCGGCACGACGACCGGCAGGGCGTCTGGCAGGTCGTGGACCACGAGACGGTCTCCGCCGTGCTCGCCGACCCGGCGACCTACTCCTCCGACATGTCCTCCCTCGCCCCCACCCAGGAGGACTTCGCGACCTTCACCCAGGGCAACTTCGTCGGCATGGACCCGCCGGAGCACCGCAAGCTCCGCCAACTGGTCAGCCAGGCCTTCACGCCCCGCGTCGTCCAGGGTCTGGAGCCGCGCATCGAGGCCGTGTGCGCCCGGCTGCTGGACTCCGTCGCCGACCAGGACCGCTTCGACCTCGTCGACACCCTGGCCTACCCGCTGCCCATCATCGTCATCGCGGAACTGCTCGGCATCCCGGCCGAGGAGCACCGCACCTTCCAGGACTGGGCGAGTGTCCTGTTCGGCGGCGACCAGCTCGGCGAGGCGCCCGACATGGCCGACCTGGAGCGGGCGCTGGAGGCCATCGCGCCCACGGTCCGGGAGATGAACGGCTACATGCTGGAGCACATACGCGGCCGCCGGGCCGACCCCGGCGACGACCTGACCAGCAGACTCATCGCCGCCGAGGTGGACGGGGTCCGGCTCACGGACCAGGAGATGGTCGGCTTCGTGGCACTGCTGCTGGTCGCCGGACACATCACCACCACCGCCCTGCTCGGCAACGCCGTCGTCACCTTCGACCGGCACCCCGGCACGGACGCCGCCCTGCGCGAGGACCCGGACCGGATCCCCCTGGCCGTCGAGGAAGTGCTGCGCTGGCTGCCCCCCTTCCCCGAGCTGGGACGCCGCGTCACCCGGCCCGTGGTGCTCGGCGGCCACGAACTCCCCGCCGACACGCTGCTGATGGCCCACCTGGGCGCCGCCAACCGCGATCCCGCGCGGTTCGAGAAGCCCGACACGTTCCTGCCGTCCCGCAGGCCCAACCCCCATCTGACCTTCGGGCACGGCATCCACTTCTGTTTCGGCGCCCCGCTGGCCCGGCTGGAGGCTCGGATCGCCCTGCACATGTTGCAAGAACGATTCCGCTTCCTGGCGATCCCGTCGTACGACGACATCGTGCTGCAGAACCCGGCCGTCATCGTCGGCGTACGCCATCTGCCGGTCGAGGTCGGCCAGCCCTAGCCGGCGCCGTCCGGCACGTTCGCGCACCACCCCGGCCCGGCACCGCTCGCCACGGCCGGCGACACACACCCGCACACGAGAAACCCATCTCACGGGAGCACCTTTCTCATGCCCTACACCGTCCCCACCGGCCCGGCCACCACCTGCGCGCCGGCCCCGCTCCGCCGAGAGCTGCAGAACCGGCTCGACGCCCTCGCCGAAGACCACCGGGTGCCCGGCGCCCAACTCGTCCTGGACACCGGCACGGAGACCGTCTCCCTGCACACCGGCACCGCCGACGCCGGCACCGGAGCCCCGCTCACACCGGACACCGCCGTGCCCCTCGGCTCGCTCACCAAGCCCTACACCGCCGCCCTGGTGCTGCTGCTCGCCGACGACGGCGACCTCGACCCGGACGAGCCCGTCGCCGAGCACCTGCCCGAGCTGCGCGGTATGCCCGAGGTGACCGTCCGGCACCTGCTCAGCCACACCGGCGGGCTGCCCACCGGACCCGACTCCGACACCGCCTCGGCGACCAGGGGTGCCCGCTACCTCGCCTCGCTGTGCACCGCCGACCAGGCGCTCTTCCCGCCCGGCACCGACTTCTCCTACTCCAACGCCGGCTACGTCGCCGCCGGCCGGCTGGTCGAGGCGATCACCGGCATGCCCTGGCACGAAGCCGTCCGCGCGCTGCTCCTGGACCCCCTGGGCACGGTGCCCGCGTTCATCGGCGACACCACCGTCACCCGTCCCACAGCCGTCGGACACGCCGTCAACACCGCCACCGGCCAGGTCCGTACCGTACGGCAGAACCTGGCCCCGCTGGAGGCACCGGCCGGTGCGCTGCTGGCCGGCGCCGCCGACCTGGCCGCGTTCGGCGCCGCGCTGACCGGCCGTTCCGAGGCGCTGCCGCCCGCCGTCGCCAAGGAGATGCGGCGCGGCGAGAGCGCCGCCCGCCCCGGCACCCTGGCCGACGGCTGGGGCCTGGGCGTCGCCCTGTACCGGCAGGGCGGGCGGGTCTGGTGCGGCCACGACGGCAACGCGCAGGGCACCTCCTGCCATCTGCGGGCCGAACCCGAGAGCGGAGTGGTCGTCGCCTTCACGGGCAACGCCGGCGGGGCCACCGCCCTGTGGCGTGATCTCGCCGGAGAACTGGAGCGCATAGCCGGCATACGGGTGCCCGCCGCACCCGTCACCCCCGCGGACCGGGGCCGCCCGGTCGCCCTGCCCGACTGCCTGGGCACCTACCGCAACGGCGGCACCGCCTACCGCGTCACCGCCGGGCCCGACGGCTCGCCGGCGCTGTCCGTCGACGGCGACCTGTCCCTGCCGCTGGTCTGCTACGCCGACCTGTCGTACGACCTGCTCGATCCGGTCACCGGCCGCCCGGAACCCGGCGGCCGCTTCCACCGGGACCCCGTCACGGGCCGGGTCGAACGCGTCCAGGTGACCGGGCGTACGGCGCGCCGCACCGACGACGGCTGAGCCGCGCGGGGCCGTACCGTCCGCCCGCGGGCGGCGGTCCGCGGTCTTCCGGACCGGCCCCGCCGCCGGCACCGGACCGTCCGGTACCGGGCGCCGTGACCGCGCGGCGGCCCTCCGGACCCGGCCGCAGGTGCCGTAGGGGCTCCGCGCACCGCGCAGCCCCGCCGCACCGCAGCCCGGCCGCCGGCGCGCCGTCGCCCGCCCGCACCCCCGCGCCGTGACCCACCCCTGTCGCGCCCTCGCGCCCGGTGGGACGCCCGCCCCTCTCTCCTCCAGCCACCCGTGCGCACCACAGCTTTCAAAGGACTGGACCCATGACGGACCCGCACGACACGCCCGTACCGGCGACCCCGCGACCCCAGGGCGGCGACGTGGCACGGCCGGAGGACACCGCGGCCCCGGCGCCCGCGTACCCGGCGCTCGGGGAACTCTTCGCGGACCGGGTGGCCCGCGCCCCGCACGCCCCCGCCCTCACCGACGGCCGGCGCACCTGGTCCTACCGCGAACTCGCGGACCGCGCCGACCGGTTGGCCGGACACCTGGTGCGCTCGGGCGCCGGCCCGGACCGGGTGGTCGCGCTGGTGCTGCCGCGCTCCATGGAGCTGATCGCGGCGGAGCTGGCCGTGGCCCGGGCGGGCGCCGCCTTCCTGCCGGTGGACCCGGCCTACCCCGCCGAGCGGCGGGCGCTGATGCTCGCCGACGCGGCGCCGGCCGTGACGCTCGACGACCCGGCGGCGGTCGCCGCCCTGCTGGAGCACGGGGACGGCGCGGGCGCGGGGGAGGACGAGGCACGCGGGGCCGGTCCCGACCGGGCCGCCTACGTCATCTACACCTCCGGGTCGACCGGTACCCCGAAGGGCGTCACCGTCACCCACCGGGGCATCGCCGGCTTCACCGCGGCCGCCGCCGAGCGGTACGCCGTGGGCCCCGGCGACCGGGTCCTCCAGTTCTCCTCGCCCAGCTTCGACGCCTCCGTGCTGGAGCTGTTCGTGTCCGTCCTGACCGGCGCCACCCTCGTGGTCCCGCCGGACGGCCCCTGGCTCGGCGACGAACTCGCCGCGGTCCTGGACGAGCACCGCATCACCCACACCCTCATCCCGCCGGCCGCGCTGGCGACCCTGCCCGACCCCGCCCAGGGCACCGGACGCCGGCTGCGCACCCTGATCGTGGGCGCCGAGGCCTGCCCGGCGAGCCTCGTGGACCGCTGGGCACCGGGCCGCCGCATGATCAACTCCTACGGCCCCACCGAGGCCACCATCGTCGCCACCTGGACCGGACCGCTCGCCGCCGGCCAGGGCACCCCGACGATCGGCGCGGCCCTGCCGCACACCCGCGTGCACGTCCTCGACCCCGGGATGCGGCCCGTCCCGCCCGGCGCGGACGGCGAGCTGTACATCGGCGGCGACGCCGTGGCCCGCGGCTACCTGCGCCGCCCGGGTCTGACCGCCGGCCGCTTCGTCGCCGACCCGTTCGGCCCGCCCGGGGCCCGGCTGTACCGCACCGGTGACCGGGTGCGGCTGCGCCCGGACGGCGAACTCGACTACCTGGGACGCCTCGACCGGCAGGTGAAGATCCGCGGCTTCCGCGTGGAGCCGGGCGAGATCGAGGCCGCCCTGAGCCGGGACCCGCGCGTCGGCGAGGCTGTCGTCGTGGTCCGCGAGGACGAACCGGGCCGCCCCCGCCTCGTCGGCTACGCCACCCCCGCCGACCCCGGCGCGCCCCCGGACCCCGCCTCCCTGCGCGCGGCCCTCGCCTCGGCCCTCCCCGCCCACCTGGTGCCGTCCGCCGTGGTCGTGCTGGACCGGATGCCGCTCACGGCGCAGAACAAGACCGACCGGGCCGCCCTGCCCGCCCCCGAACAGGCCCCGCGCGTCGGCAGGGTGGCGCCGCGCACCCCGCGTGAGGAGGCCCTCGCCGCGATCTGGGCCGACGTCCTCGGTGTCGACGCGGTCGGTGTCACCGACGACTTCCTCGATCTCGGCGGCGACTCCATCCTCGCCGCCCGTGCCCTGTCCCGGATCCGCGACGACCTCGGCGCCCGGCTCACCGTCCGGGACGTCTTCACGGCGCGCACCGTCGAGGCCCTCGCCCCGCTGCTCGGCGACCCCGCCACCGCCGCGCCCGCCGAGCCGATCCCGGCCGCGCCGCGCACCGGCACCCTGCCGCTGTCCAGCGCCCAGCGCCGGCTGTGGTTCCTGGACGACCTCACCGACGGCGGCGCCGAGTACCACACCGGCCTCACCCTGCGGCTGCGCGGCACCCTCGACCCCGAGGCCCTGCGCCGGGCCCTGCACCGGCTCGCCGCCCGGCACGACGCGCTGCGCACCACCTTCCGCACCGTGGACGGCCAGGGCGCCCAGCACATCGCCGCCGACCCGGAGGTGCCGCTGCGCACCGCCGACCTGGCCGGCGTGCCCGCCGCCCGCCGTGACGAGGCCGCCGAACGGCTGCTGACCGAGGAACTCGGCCGGCCGCACGACCTCGCGGCCGGCCCGCTCACCCGCGCCCTGCTGGTCCGGCTAGGCGACGTCGACCACCTGCTGCTGCTCGCCCAGCACCACATCGTCACCGACGGCTGGTCCGTGGGCATCCTCACCCGGGAACTGGCCGCGCTCTACCACGCCGAGACCACCGGCGAGCCGGACGCCCTCACCGAACCGGCCGTGCAGTACCCGGACTTCGCGGTCTGGGAGCAGCGGCAGCGCGGCTCGGCGGCGGACGCGGAGCACCTGCGTTACTGGCGCCGGCACCTGGACGGCATCCAGCAGCTGGAGCTGCCCGTCGACCGGCCTCGGCCCGCCGTGCGCACCACCGCGGGCGCCGGGCACCGGCACCAGCTGCCGCCCGCCCTGATGGCCCGGCTGCGCACTCTGGCCACCGGCCGGGGCACCACCGTGTTCACCGTGCTGGCCGGGGCCTGCGCGCTGCTGTTCGCGCGCTACTCGGGGCAGCGGGACGTCGCGTTCGGCACCATCACCAACGGGCGCGGCCGCCGCGACCTGGAGGACGTGGTCGGTTTCTTCGCCAACACCGTGGTGCTGCGCACCGAGGTGGACGAGCGGGCCAGCGTCGACCGGTTCGTGGAGGGCATGCGCACCACGCTGCTGGACGCCTTCGCCCACGACGCGGTGCCCTTCGACCGGGTGGTGGAGGAGCTGGCCCCGCCCCGGGACCCGAGCCGCACCCCGCTGGTGCAGGCCCTCGTCGTCCAGCAGACCGCGACCGCCCCGGCGCCCCGCGCGGGCGGCCTGCGGTTCGACGACCATCCGCTGCCCCGGCCCGCCGCCCGCTTCGACCTGGTGCTGGAGTTCACCCCCGACGCGGACGGCGGCTGTGTGCTGACCGCCGAGTTCAACACCGACCTGTTCGAGACGCGGACCGTGGCCCGGATGTCCCGCCATGTGCACCGGCTGCTGGAGGCGATGGCCGACGGCCCGGGACAGAGCCTGGCCGAGCTGCCCATGCTCTCCGAGGACGAGCAGCGCACCCTCGTGGACTCCTGGAACCCGCCGGTCCCCGCCCGGGACGCGGACGACGTCACCCTGCCCGAGCTGTTCCGCGCCCAGGCCGCCCGCACCCCCGGCCGCGTCGCCGTCACCCACGGCACCGACCGGCTGGACTACGCCGAGGTGGAGCGCCGCGCGAACCGCCTGGCCCGGCGGCTGATATCCCGGGGCGCGGCACCGGAGACGCTGGTGGCGCTCTGCCTGCCGCGCACCGCCGAGCTGCCGGTCGTCCTCTGGGCGGTCCTGAAGTCGGGCGCGGGCTACCTGCCCGTCGACCCGAACTACCCGGCCGAGCGCATCCGTTTCATGCTGTCGGACGCCCGGCCCGCCCTCGTCGTGGCCACCCCGGAGACCGCCGCCGCCCTGCCCGCGGACTGCGACCCGCTGATCATCGGGGGCCCCGACGGCGGCGTCACCACCGGAGCGGAGGCGGCGGACGTGACCGACGCCGACCGGCTCCGCCCGCTGCTGCCCGACCACCCGGCGTACGTCATCTACACCTCGGGCTCGACCGGCCGCCCCAAGGGCGTCGTGGTCACCCACCGCACGGTCGCCGCGCTGGCCGCCTGGGCGGCCGAACGGTTCGGCCACCGCGGGACGGCCCCGGTGGTCGCCTCCACCTCCCTCAACTTCGACGTCTCCGTGTTCGAGCTGCTGTGCCCGCTGCTGGCCGGCGGCAGCGTGGAGGTGGTCGCCGACGCCACCGCCCTCACCGACCCGGGGGAGCGGCGGGCCGGGCTGGTCAGCGGGGTGCCGTCGGTGGTGTCCCGGCTGTTCGCCGGGGGTACGGCACCGGTGGCGGCCGACACGGTCGTCCTGGCCGGCGAGGCGCTGTCCGCGCAGACGGTGCACGACCTGCGGGCGGCCCTGCCGTCCTGCGAGATCGCCAACATCTACGGCCCCACCGAGGCCACCGTGTACGCCACCGCCTGGTTCGCCGGGGACCGGGTGCCGGACCAGGCACCGCCCATCGGCCGGCCGGTGGCCCGTACCCGCGCCTACGTCCTCGATTCCCGGCTGCGCCCCCAACCACCGGGCGTCACAGGTGAGCTGTACCTGGGCGGCGGCGGACTGGCGCGCGGCTACCTCGGCCGTCCCGGGCTCACCGCCCAGCGGTTCGTCGCCGACCCGTTCGGCGCGCCGGGTGCGCGCATGTACCGCACCGGAGACCTGGTGCGCTGGAGCGCCGAAGGCGAGCTGGAGTACGTCGGCCGCACCGACCAGCAGGTCAAGGTGCGCGGCTTCCGCATCGAACTCGGCGAGGTGGAGGAGGCGTTGCGCCGCTGCCCCGGGGTCGCCGAGGCGGCGGTCACGGTCACCGAGACCGACGGCAACCGGCGGCTGACCGGCTACGTCGTCGCCGTACCCGGACAGCGCGTGGAGCCGGAGTCCGCCCGCCGGACGCTCGGCCGGACCCTGCCCGACTACATGGTCCCGGCCACCGTGCTGCTCCTGGACGAGCTGCCGCTCAACCCCAACGGCAAGCTCGACCGCGCCCGGCTGCCCCAGCCGGGGCCGGCCACCCGCGCCGTACGCCATGTCGCGCCGCGCACCCCGACCGAGCGGCTGCTGGCCGGCGTCTGGGCCGAGGTGCTGCGCGTCGAACGTGTCGGCGTGGACGACAACTTCTTCGAACTCGGCGGCGACTCGATCCTGAGCATCCAGGTGGTGGCACGGGCCCGGCAGGAGGGCCTGACCGTCACCTCCCGCGACGTCTACCGGCACCAGACCGTCGCCGCCCTGGCCCGCTGCGCCGACGCCGCCGCCGGCCCGCGGGAGCCCGGACAGACCCCGGTGGAGCCCACCGGCCCCGCACCGCTCACTCCCATCCAGCACTGGCTGTTCGAGACGGACGCCGAGCGTGCCGGGCACTTCGCGCAGGCCCTGTCGGTGCTGCTGCCCGACGACCTCGACCCGGCGGCCCTCGAACACGCGCTGAACGACCTCGTCGCCCACCACGACGCCCTGCGCTCCCGCTTCGACACCGGCGCCGGCACCCCGCCCGCCTGGCACATCGCCGACGCGGGCGACCGGATCACCCTGGCCCGGCACACCGGCCCGGACACCGACACCCCGCACTTCGGCCCCTTCGACCTGGCCCGCGGGCCGCTGCTGCGGGCCGTGCTCCACGACCGGGGCACCGGCCGCGCCCCCGTCCTGCACCTCGCCGTGCACCACCTGGTCGTGGACGGCGTGTCCTGGCGGGTGCTGCTGGAGGACCTGGACCGCGCCTACCGCGCCCGCCGCGACAACGCGGACGGCGCGGCGGCCCTGCCCGCCAAGTCCTCGCCGGTGCGCCAGTGGGCGCGACGGCTGGCCGCGTACACCGCCGACGGCGGCTTCGACGACGAACGCGCCTACTGGGTTCAGGCCGCCGCGCCGGACGGCACCGCCCTGCCCGTCGACCTGCCGGGCCCCGACACCTACGCCTCCGCCCGCGCCGTCACCGTACGGCTGAGCGCCGAGGACACCACCGTCCTGCTGCGCACCCTGCCCGACACCTACCGCACCCGCGCCAACGACGTCCTGCTGGGCGCGCTCGGCCGTGCCCTGTGCGCCTGGAGCGGCCAGGAACGGGTCGTGGTCGACGTCGAGGGCCACGGCCGCGAGGAACTCTTCGCCGACCTCGACGTCAGCCGCACCGTCGGCTGGTTCACCACCCGCCACCCCGTCGCCCTCGCCGTGCCGGGACAGGCCCCCTGGGACACGGTGCTCAAGCAGGTCAAGGAGCAGCTGCGGGCCGTACCCCGGCACGGCATCGGCCACGACGCGCTGCGCCACCTGGCGCCCGGCGACGCGGAACCGGCCGCCCCGGCGGCCCGGATCAGCTTCAACTACCTGGGCCGGATGAGCCTGGAGGACGGCGGCACCGGCCTGTACCGGGGCACCTTCCGGCCGCTGGAACTGGACGCCGACCCGGCGGCCGGACGCCCGCACGCCCTGGAGGTCGTCGGCCGGCTCGACGGCGACGCGCTGGAGTTCACCTGGTTCTACTCCGACCAGGTCCACCACGAGGCCACCGTCGGCGCCCTCGCCCACGGCTACGCCGACGCGCTGGCCGACCTCGCCCGGTACGCCGCCCGGCCCGACGCCGCCGGCCGCACCCCGTCCGACTTCCCGCTGGCCCCGCTCGACCAGACGGCCGTCGACCGCGTCGTCGGCGACGCCCCCGGCACCGTCGAGGACATCCTGCCGCTGACGCCGACCCAGGCCGGCATGCTCTTCCACGGCCTCTCCCAGGACGACCGCGGGGTCTACTTCCAGCAGCTCACGTTCGTCCTGGACGGCGTGGACCGCCCCGACCTCCTCGCCGCCGCCTGGCAGCAGGTCACCGAGGCCACGGCCGTGCTGCGCGGCCGGGTGGTCTGGCAGGACGTGCCCGAACCGCTGCTGGTCGTCGGGCACGCCACCGCCGTACCGGTGACCGTGCTGGACTGGCGCGACGCGAGCGCCGACCAGACCCGCGCGTGGCTGGACGACCTGCTGCGCGAGGACCGCGCGGCCGGCATCGACCTGGCCGGCGGGCCGCTCCAGCGCCTGCTGCTCGCCCGGGTCTCCGGCACCGCCGTCCGCGTGGTGTGGTCCTTCCACCATCTGCTGCTGGACGGCTGGAGCCTCTTCCAGGTCCTGTCGGACGTGTTCGCCCGCCACAGCGTCCTCGCCGGCCGGCCCGGCGCACCGGCCGTACCCGACCGCCGGCCCTGGCGGGACTACGTGGCCTGGCTGCGCGAGCGCGACCGCGCCGAGGCCGAGACGCACTGGCGGCAGCGGCTCACCGGCCTGGACGAGACCACACCGCTGCCCTACGACCGCGAACCCCGCGAGACCCACCGCGCCGAGTCCACGGCGGCCGTCCGGGTGACCGTGCCCGAGGCCGCGACCCGGGCCCTGGAGGAGCTGGCGCGCACCTCGGGCCTGACCCTCAACACCCTGGTGCAGGGCGCCTGGGCGGTCCTGATGGCCCGTCAGTCACGGCGCGACGAAGTGGTCTTCGGTACCACCGTGTCCGGGCGCCCCGCGGAGCTGGCCGGCGCCGAGTCCATGACCGGCCTGTTCATCACCACCCTGCCCACCCGGGTCACGGTCCCCGCCGACGGCACCCTCCGGGACTGGCTGCGCACGCTCCAGCGCGACCAGAGCGAGGACCGCCGCCACGACCATCTGCCGCTGAACCGGCTCAAGGCGTTCACCGAACTCCCGGAACGCGCGGCCCTGTTCGACAGCATCGTCGTTTTCGAGAACTACCCGGTGGACGACGACCTCGCCGCCGCCCACGGCCTCGCCCTCAGCGGCCTGGACGGCATCGAGACCACCAACTACCCGCTCGGCCTGGTCGCCTACCCCGGCACCGAACTGGCGCTGCGCCTCGGCTACGACCTGGAGCTGTTCGACGCCGCCACCGTGCGGCGGCTCGCCGAGTACCTGACCGTCCTGCTCACCGAGATGGCCGCCGACCCGGAACGGGCGCCCGCCCGGCTCCCGTTGCTGACGGCGGAGCGCCGCGCACAGGTCCTGCGCACCTGGAACGACACCGCCACCGAGCTGCCCGAGGCCACGGTCGCCGACCTCTTCGCCGCACAGGTACGGCGCACCCCCGACGCGATCGCCCTTGACGCCGGCGACGAACGCCTCACCTACCGCGAACTCGACGCCCGAGCAGCGGAGTTCGCCGGGCGCCTCACCGCCCTCGGAGTGCGCGCCGAGCGTCCCGTCGGCGTGCTGGTGGACCGGTCCGTGGAGTTGATCGTCACCCAGCTCGCGCTGGTCCGCACCGGCGGAATATACGTCCCGCTGGACGGCCGGGCACCCCAGGAGCGGCTGCGCCGCATGCTCGCCGAGGCCGGCGTCACCCTGCTGCTCACCGACGCCGAGTGGGAGGAGACCGCCCGGGACCTGCTGCCCGGCGACGGCGTCCGGCGCGTTGACGACGGCACGGCGGCACCCGGCGTCCCCGGCACCGACGCCCCGCATCCCGACCACGTCCAGTACCTGATGTTCACCTCCGGCTCCACCGGCACCCCCAAGGGCGTCGCGGTCCGCCAGCGTGACGTGGCCGCGCTCGCCCTGGACCGGGCCTTCGCCGGGCACGACCGGGTGCTCGTGCACTCCCCGCACGCCTTCGACGCCGCCACCTACGAGGTGTGGGTGCCCCTGCTGCGCGGCGGCACCGCCGTGCTGGCCCCGCCGGCCGACCTGGACGCCGCCGCGGTCCGGCACGCGCTCACGGAACGCGGTGTCACCCACCTGTGGCTGACGGCCGGCCTGTTCCGGCTGCTCGCCCAGGAGGACCCCGCCTGCCTGCGCGGCGCCCGCGAGGTGTGGACCGGCGGCGAGGCCGTGCCCGGCGCCGTCGTCCGCCGGGTCCTGGACGCCTGCCCCGCCCTCACCGTGGTCGACGGCTACGGCCCGACCGAGACCACCACCTTCGCCACCCGGCGCCCCTTCCGCGCCGGCGACCCGCTGCCCGCCGTCCTGCCCATCGGCCGCCCGCTGGACAACACCCGCGCCTATGTCCTGGACGGCGCCCTCCAGCCCCAGCCGCCCGGCGTCCCGGGTGAGTTGTACATTGCCGGCGCCGGCCTGGCGCGTGGCTACGCGGGCCGGCCCGGAGCCACCGCCGCCCGCTACCTCGCCGACCCGTTCGGGGAGCCCGGGGCGCGCATGTACCGCACCGGCGACATCGTGCGCTGGAGCGCGGACGGCGAACTGCACTTCGTGGGCCGCGCGGACGACCAGATCAAGATCCGCGGCTTCCGTGTGGAGCCCGCCGAGATCGAGGCCCGGCTCACCGCGCACCCCGCCGTCGCCGAGGCGGTCGTGTCGCCGTACACGGCCGACGGACGCAAGCGGCTGGCCGCCCACCTGGTCCCGGCCGAGGGCGCCGCCGTGCCCGCCGCGACGGAGCTGCGCGCCCACCTGGCCGCCGACCTGCCCGACTACATGCTGCCCGCCGCGTTCGTCCCGGTGCCCCGGCTGCCGCTGACCGCCAACGGCAAGGTGGACCGGCGGCGGCTGCCCGAGCCCGACTGGTCGGCGGGCGGCGACAGCGCCTACCGCGCCCCCGGCACCGACACCGAGCGGGTCCTCGCCGGGATCTGGGCGGAGCTGCTGCGCGTCGAACGGGTCGGCGTCGACGACAACTTCTTCATGCTGGGCGGCGACTCGATCCTCAGCATCCAGGTCGTCTCCCGTGCCCGTGCCGCCGGCCTCGCCCTCACCCCCCGCGACCTGTTCCGGCACCCCACGGTGGCCCGGCTCGCCGCGGCCACCGGCACCGCCGCGGCCGTCTCCGGCACCGAACCGGTTCAGGGCGAGGTGCCCCTCACCCCGATCCAGCACTGGTTCCTCGACCCCGGGCCGCGCTGGCCGGACGTCTTCGACCAGTCGGTCCTCGTGGAGACCGCGCCGGACACCGACCCCGACGCCCTGCGCCGCGCGCTGACCGCCCTGTGGCACCACCACGACGCCCTGCGCTCCCGGTTCACCACCACGGCGGACGGCGCCTGGCACCAGGAGGTCACCGACGCCGACGCGCCCGCCCCGGACCTGCTGACCGTGTGCCCCCTCGACGGACCCGGCCCCGAGGCGGCCCGCGAGGCCGAGGCCCGCGCCACCGCCGAGGCACACGAGTCGTTCCGCCTCGGCACCGGCCCGCTGCTCACCGCCCGCCTGTTCACCGGCGGCTCCGGCGCCGCCCGCCTGCTGCTCGCCGTGCACCACCTGGTGGTCGACGGCGTCTCCTGGCGCATCCTGCTGGAGGACCTGGAGAGTGCCTACCGGCAGGCCCTGGCCGGACAGCCGGTACGCCTGCCCGCCCGCACCACCTCCGTCCGGGAGTGGGCCCGCCGGCTGCGCGCCCACACCGACGCCGGCGGCTTCACCGGACAGCTCGCCCACTGGAGCCGCACCGCCGGGCACTGCGCCGAGCCGCTGCCCCAGGACGCCGACGGCGGCAACACCATGGCCGACGTCCGCGAGGTCACCGTACGGCTCGACCGGCGCCGCACCGACGCACTGCTCCGCCAGGTACCGGCCGTCTACCGCACCCGCATCGACGACGTCCTGCTCACCGCGCTGGGCCGGGTGCTGGCCGACTGGACCGGGCGCGAGAGCGTCGCCGTCGGCCTGGAAGGACACGGCCGCGAGGACCAGTTGTTCGAGGACGTCGACCTGTCCCGCACCGTCGGCTGGTTCACCACGCTCTTCCCGGTCGCCCTCAGCGTCCCGGCCGGCGACTGGGGCGGCGCCCTGAAGGCGGTCAAGGAGCAGCTGCGGGCCGTACCCGAACGCGGGATCGGCCACGGCGCGCTGCGCCACCTCGCCCGCGACCCCCGGCTGGTGGCCGCGCCGATGCCCGGCATCAGCTTCAACTACCTCGGCCGGTTCGACTGGTCCGCCGCCGACGGCACCCTGATCCGCGCGGTGCCCGGCGGCCTCGGCGGCGCCGACGCACCCGACGCCGAGCGCGCCCACCTGCTCGACGTGGTGGCCCGCGTCGAGGACGACCAACTGGAGATCGGCTGGCACTACAGCGCCGCCCGGCACCACGAGAGCACCGTCACCGGCCTCGCCGAGGGCATGCTGCGCGCCCTGGAGGAGATCCTCGCCCACTGCGCCCGACCGGACGCGGGCGGCCGTACCCCCTCCGACTTCCCGCTCGCCCGCCTGGACCAGCAGGCCGTGGACAAGCTGGCCGGCGACGGACGGGCCGTCGAAGACCTCCTGCCGCTGAGCCCGATGCAGTCCGGCATGCTCTTCCACAGCCTGCTGGACCCGGACGGCCGCACCTACGTCAACCAGGTGCAGCTGGTGCTGACCGGCGTCACCGACCCGCGCGCCCTGGCCGAGGCCTGGCAGCGGACCGTCGACGCCAACCCGGTGCTGCGCTCCCACCCGGCCTGGCAGGACAGCGCCGAACCCGTGCAGGTGATCCGGCACCGGGTCATCGTGCCCGTCGTCCACCACGACTGGACCGGGAAACCCGCCGACCGGTGCGCGGCCGACCTCGACCGGCTCGTGGAGGAGGACCGGGGGGCCGGCATCGACCTCGGCACCGCGCCGCTGATGCGGCTCACCCTGATCCGGCTCACGCCCGAACGCGTCCGGCTGGTGTGGACGTTCCA
This sequence comes from Streptomyces pyxinicus, assembly GCF_024753135.1. GTDB lineage: Bacteria > Actinomycetota > Actinomycetes > Streptomycetales > Streptomycetaceae > Streptomyces > Streptomyces pyxinicus. The sequence continues at coordinate 24,611 of NZ_JANUGP010000021.1, forward strand.
CCACATCCTGCTGGACGGCTGGAGCGCCGCCCAGGTCTTCGACGAGGTGTGCGAGCGCTACGCGGCCCTCACCGGCGGCCGCCCCGCCCAGGTGCCCGCGCGCCGGCCCTTCGCCGACTACCTGGGCTGGCTGGCCGCGCAGGACACCGCGAAGGCCGAGCAGTACTGGCGCGCCACCCTCGCCGGGTTCCGCGCCCCGACCGAACTGCCCCGCGACCGCCGCGCCACCGAGGCCCACCACAGCTCCTCGTCCGGCACGGTACGGGTGACGCTGGACGGCGGGACCTCGGCGCGACTGCGGGACACGGCCCAGCAGGCCGGACTCACCGTCAACACGGTCCTGCAGGGCGCCTGGGCGCTGCTGCTGTCCCGCTACGGCGGCGGTGACGACGTGGTGTTCGGCACCACCGTCTCCGGCCGGCCGGCCGAACTGCCGGGCGTCACCGCGATGGTGGGCCTGTTCATCAACACCCTGCCCACCCGGGCCCGGATCGACGGGCGGCGCCCGCTGCTGGACTGGCTGCGCGACCTCCAGGCCGCGCAGTCCGAGGCCCGGCGCCACGACTTCGTCTCGCTGGCCCAGCTGGGCAGCTGGAGCGAGGTACCCGGCGGAACCCACCTGTTCGACTCCATCGTCGTGTTCGAGAACTACCCCTTCGACGAGGGCGCGCTGGCCCGGCACGGCCTGGCCATGGAGACGGAACGGGACCTGGAGCCCACCAACTACGCGCTCAGCGTGGTCGTCGCCCCCGGGGACACCCTCGACGTCAGCCTCGACTACGACCCGGCCGCCTTCGACGCGCCCACCGTCGAGCGGCTCGGGGAGAGCCTGCGCACCCTGCTGACCGCGATGGCCACCGCGCCCGGCACCACCCTGGCCGACCTGCCGCTCACCGACCCCGCCCGGGGCCGCGAACTGCTCGACCGGTTCGGCGGCGCCCAGGTCACGACCCCCCGGGACACCCTGCCGGCGGCCTTCGCCCGCCAGGCCGCCCTGACCCCCGGCGCACCGGCCGTCCGGCACGGCGCGGACCTGCTCACCTACTGCGAACTGGACGAGCGCGCCAACCGGCTGGCCCGGCTGCTCATCGACGCCGGCGCCGGCCCCGAGCGGTACGTCGCCCTCGCCCTGCCCCGCACCGCCGACCTGGTCGTGGCCCTCCTCGCGGTCCTCAAGAGCGGCGCCGCCTACCTGCCGGTGGACCCCGGCTACCCCGCCGAGCGCATCGCGTTCCTCTTCGAGGACGTACGGCCCCTCGCGGTCGTCACGGCCACCGCGACGGCCGGCCGGCTGCCCGAGGGGACGTACACCCGGATCGTCCTGGACGACCCCGACCGCGCCCGGCGGCTCGCCGCCGCCTCCGCCGCCCCGGTCGGCGACGGCGAACGGCACGCCACCCTGCTGCCCGAGCACCCCGCCTACGTCATCCACACCTCCGGCTCGACCGGCCGCCCCAAGGGCGTCGTCGTCGCGCACGGCTCGGTACTGGCCCTGACCGACTGGGCGGCGGCCGAGTTCACCGGCCGGGGCCTTGAGCACGTCGTCGCGTCCACCTCGCTCAACTTCGACGTGTCGGTCTTCGAGATCTTCTCGCCCCTGATGTCCGGCGGCTGCGTCGAGATCGTCCGCGACCTGCTGGCCCTCGCCGAACGGCCGGGTCCGTGGCGGGCCGGACTGCTCAGCGCGGTGCCCTCCGCGCTCGGCCGGCTGCTGGCCGAGGACACCGTGCACGTCAGCGCCGACACCGTGGTGCTCGCGGGGGAGGGGCTGCCCGCCCGGACCGTACGGCAGGTCCGCGCGGCCGTGCCCGGCTGCGAGGTGCGCAACATCTACGGCCCCACCGAGGCCACCGTCTACGCCACCGCGTTCACCTGCGACCCCGCCGATCCCGACCGCGACCCGCCGATCGGCCGGCCGCTCGGCGGCGCCCGCGGCTACGTCCTGGACGAGCGGATGCGCCCGGTGCCCGTCGGCGCGCCCGGCGAACTGTTCCTCGCCGGCACCGGAGTGGCCCGGGGCTATATGCGCCGGCCCGGACTGACCGCGTCCCGCTTCCTGCCCGACCCGTTCGGGCCGCCCGGCAGCCGCATGTACCGCACCGGCGACCGGGCCCGCTGGACCGCCGACGGCGACATCGTCTACCTGGGGCGGGCCGACGACCAGGTCAAGGTGCGCGGCTTCCGTATCGAGCTGGGCGAGGTGGAGGCGGCACTGGCCCGGCACCCCGCCGTGGCCGCCGCCGCGGCCCGCGTGGTCGAGCACGACGGCCACCGCCGCCTGGTCGGCTACGCGGTGCCCGCCGCGGCCGGCCTGCCGGACCCGGCGGACCTGCGCGCCTTCCTCGCCCGCACCCTCCCCGACCACCTGGTGCCCGCCCTCGTGGTGCCGCTGGACCACCTCCCGCTCGGCGCCACCGGCAAACTCGACCGGCGGGCCCTGCCCGACCCGCGGTGGACCGCCGGCACCGGCACCGGCCGGCCGCCCGCCACCGCGACCGAACGCACCCTCGCCGCCATCTGGTGCGAGGTGCTGGGCCTGCCCGAAGTCGGCGCCGACGACAACTACTTCACGCTCGGCGGCGACTCCGTCCTCGGCATCCAGATCGTCTCCGCCGCCCGCCGGGCCGGCCTCGCCCTCAATCCGCGCCACCTGTTCACCCACCAGACCCTCGCCGAACTCGCCTCGGCGGCGGAGGAGTTGCCCGACTCCCCGGTCATGGCCGAGCAGGGCCCGGTCATCGGCGACACCCCGCTCACCCCGGTCCAGCACTGGCTGCTCGACACCCTCTCCGGCGACCCGGCCGACTTCAGCCAGGCGGTCGCCCACCACCTGGCCGAGGACACCGACGAGTCACTGCTGCGGGCCGCCCTGGTCGCCGTACTGGAACGGCACGACGCGCTGCGGCTGCGGTTCGGGACGGCCGGCGACGGGACCTGGCGGCAGCACGGCACCGCGCCCGGGGAGGCGCCGCACCTGGAGGTCCACGACGGGCCGCCCGCCCCCGGTCTCGCCGAGCGCCTGGCCGGCGGCTTCGACCTGGCGCACGGTCCGCTGCTGCGGGCCGCGCTGTGCCGGGGCGAGGGCGGCGGGCGGCCGGTGCTGGTGCTCGCCGCCCACCACCTCGTCGTGGACGCGGTGTCCTGGCGGCTGATCCTGGAGGACCTCGACACCGCCTACCACGCCCTGCGCGCCGGCGAACGCCCGAGCCTCGGCGCCAAGACCACCTCCTTCCGGGCCTGGGCCCAGCGGCTCACCGCGCACACCGCGGCGGGCGGCTTCGACGACGAAGTCCCGCACTGGCGCGCCCAGCACGCCCCGGGCCCGCTGCCCGTCGACCACCCCGGCGGCGCCAACACCGCCGCCGAGGAGGAGACGGTGTCGGCGGGACTGGACGCCGAGGACACCCGGCGGCTCCTCCAGGACGTCCCGGACGCCTACCGCACCCGCGTCAACGACGTCCTGCTGTACGCCCTCGGCCGGGTGCTGGCCCGCTGGACCGGGCAGGACCGGGTGGCGGTCGCGCTGGAGGGACACGGCCGCGAGGACCTCTTCGCGGACGTCGACCTCTCCCGCACCGTCGGCTGGTTCACCACCCTGTACCCGGTCGCCCTGGACGTGGCACGGGACGCCGGCACCGGCACCGTGCTCAAGGCCGTCAAGGAGAACCTGCGGGCCGTACCCCGGGGCGGTGTCGGCTACGGCGCGCTGCGCCACCTGCACCCGACGGCCGGCCGGAACCTGCCGGACCTGCCCGGGATCAGCTTCAACTACCTCGGCCGGCAGGACCGGCGGACGGACTCCGGCGGCCTGCTGCACGAGCCCCACGGCGGCCTCACCGGCGGCATGGACCGCTCGGCCGACCGCCCCCACCTCCTCGACGTCCTCGGCCAAGTGACCGACGGCAGGCTGGAGTTCGCCTGGTCGTACTCCACCGGCCTGCACCGCCGCGAGACCGTGGAGCGGCTCGCCGCCGAGCTGGCGGACGAACTGCGGGCACTCGTACGGCACTGCGCCGAGCCCGGCGCCGGCGGCCGCACCCCGTCCGACTTCCCGCTGGCCCCGCTCGACCAGGCCGCCGTCGACCGGATCGCCGGCACCGGCCGGGACGTGCGGGACGTGTACCCGCTCACGCCCACCCAGACCGGCATGGTCGTGCACGGCATGGACGAGGCCGCCCACGGCCTGTACGTCGAGCAGATCACCTTCGTGGTGGACGGGGCCGGCGACCCGGACCTGCTCGCCGCCGCCTGGCAGCACGTGGTCGACCGCACCCCGGTGCTGCGCACCGCCGTCGTCCTGAACGGCGTGCCCGTCCCGCTCCAGACCGTCCACCGCGACGTCACCCTGCCGGTCACCCGGCACGACTGGAGCACCCTGCCTGCGGACCGGCACCCGGCCGAACTGGAACAACTCCTGGGCGCGGAACGGGCCCTGGGCATCGCCCTGGACCGTCCGCCGCTGCTGCGCCTCGCCCTGGCCCGGCTCGGAGCGGACTCGGTGCGCGTGGTGTGGACCTTCCACCACGTCCTGCTGGACGGCTGGAGCGTCTTCCACGTCCTCGGCGACGTGCTCGCCGCGCACGCGGCCCTCGCCCGGGGGGAGCGGCCCCTGCTGCCCGAACGCCGGCCGTTCGCCGACTACGCCGCCCACCTCGCCGGCCGTGACACCGCCGGCGCCCGCGACCACTGGCGCGCCGCCCTCGCCGACCTGACCGCGCCGACACCGCTGCCCTACGACCGCCGGCCCGCCCCGGACACCACCGCCCGCTCCGACACCTGGCTGTCCGAGCGCCTGGGCACCGAGCAGACGGCGGCGCTCCAGGAGTTCGCCCGCCGGCACCGGCTCACCCTCAACACCCTGGTGCAGGGCGCCTGGGCGCTGCTGCTGGCCCGCTGGAGCGGGGCGCCGGACGTGTGCTTCGGCACCACCGTCTCCGGCCGCCCGTCCGACCTGCCCGGCGCCGACACCATCACCGGCCTGTTCATCACCACCCTGCCCGCCCGCGCCCACGTCGACGGCACCGCCCGCTGCGCGGCCTGGCTGCGCACCCTGCAGGAGGCGCGGGCGGAGGACCGCCGGTTCGACCACATGCCCCTGGGCGACCTGCACGGCCTCACCCAACTGCCGCCCGGCACCGAGATGTTCGACAGCCTGGTGGTGTTCGAGAACTACCCGGTCGGGGACGCCACCGCAGGCGCCCACGGCCTGACCCTGCGCGACCTGGACGCCCGCGAGGCCACCAACTACCCGCTCACCGTGGTCGTCTCGCCCGGCGACCGGCTCGCCGTCGAACTCGGCTACGACCCGCGCCACTTCGACGCCGCGACGGCACGCTCCCTCGCCGGACAACTGCTGCACACCCTGCGCGCGCTGGCCGCCACCGACGGCACCGCCCGCCTCGACGACCTCGACACCCTTCCCCCCGAGGAACGCGCCCGGCTGCTGCGCGGCCCGGCCCGGCCGGAGCGGGAACCGGTGACCCCGGCCACCCTGCCCGCCCTGATCGAGGCCGCCGTCGACCGATGGCCCCAGGCACCCGCGCTCGGCGACCCCGACCGGCTGCTGACCTTCGCCGAGACCGAGGCGCACGCCAACCGCCTCGCCCACCGGCTCATCGCCCGCGGCGCCGGACCCGGCGACATCGTGGCGCTGCTGCTGCCCCGCTCGCTCGACATGGTGCTGGCCCAGCTCGCGGTCACCAAGGCGGGCGCCGCCTTCCTGCCCGTCGACCCCGCCTACCCGGACGAGCGGATCACGCTCATGCTCCGGGACGCGGCCCCCGCCCTCACCCTGGACGCCAAGGAGGTCGCCGCGCTGCTGGCCGACCAGGCCGGCGACAGCCCCGGCCACCGGCCCGCCGACGCCGACCGCGGGCGCCCGCTCGACCTGGACGACCCGGCGTACGTCATCTACACCTCCGGCTCCACCGGCACCCCCAAGGGCGTCGTCGTCACCCACCGCGGGATCGCCGCCTTCGCCGCCGCCGAGGCCGCCCACTACCAGGTGACCGAGGGGGACCGGGTGCTGGCCTTCGCCACGCCCAGCTTCGACGCCTCCGTCCTCGAACTGTGCGCCTCCCTGCCGCACGGCGCCCGCCTGGTGGTCCCCGAGCCCGGACCGCTGCTCGGCGAACCGCTGGCCCGGGTACTGCGTGCCGAGCACGTCACCCACACCCTGCTGCCGCCGGCCGCGCTCGCCACCCTGCCGCCCGAAACGCCCGGCACCCTGCCGGACCTGAAGACGCTGATCGTCGGCGCCGACGCGTGCGGCGCCGACCTGGTCGCCCGCTGGGCCCCGCACCACCGCATGGTCAACTCCTACGGCCCCACCGAGGCCACCGTCGTCGCCACCTGGTCCGCGCCGCTGAGCCCGGACGGCGCCGCCCCGCCCATCGGCCGCCCGCTGCCCGCCACCGGCGCCTACGTCCTCGACGCCCGGCTGCGCCCGGTCCCCGACGGCGTCCCCGGCGAACTCTGGCTCAGCGGGCCCGCGCTGGCGCGCGGCTACCTCGGCCGCCCCGGACTGACCGCCGCCCGCTTCACCGCCGACCCCTTCGGGCCGCCCGGCACCCGCATGTACCGCACCGGCGACCTGGTGCGCCGCGACGGCCACGGCGAGTTCCACTACCTGGGCCGCACCGACCACCAGCTGAAGCTGCGCGGCCACCGCATCGAGGCCGGCGAGGTCGAGGCCGCCCTGACTCGGCACCCCGGGGTCCTGGACGCGGTGGTGAGCGTCCGGGAGGACGAGCCGGGCCTGCCCCGGCTGGTCGCCCACCTGCTCACCGCCCCCGGCGCCGAACCCCCGGCGGACGCGGAACTGCGCGCCCTCGCCGCCCGGTCGCTGCCCGGCTACATGGTGCCCACGGCGTTCGTCGCCCTGGACCGCTTCCCGCTCACCGAGAACGGCAAGACCGACCGGGCCGCCCTGCCCGCCCCGGCCCCCGCCGCCACCGTCGTCCCGGCCGAGCACGTGGCGCCCCGCACCCCCACCGAGGAGGCCGTGGCGGCCCTCTGGGAGGAGGCCCTCGGCACCACCGTGGGCGCCGAGGACGACTACTTCCTGCTCGGCGGCGACTCGATGCGCGCCCTGCTCATCGCGTCCCGCGCCAACGACCTCTTCGGGGTGGACCTCACCCCGCGCGACGTCCTGGTCTCCCGCACCGTCGCCGCCCTGGCGGAACTGGTGGAGGAACAGGTGCTCAGCGAACTCGAAGACGCCGCGTACGGCGGCCCCGACCACGACGAACGGTGAGGATCCGACGATCATGACGTCTTCGAAGCCTTCCAGGCGAGAGCGCGCCGAAGCCCTTCCCGACGACCTGCGGGAAGCCCTGCGCCGGCGCCTGGCCGGACGCACCCCCGGCGGCCCGGCGGGCGGCGCGCCCGCCGGCATCCCGCGCGCCGGCCGCGACCGCCCGCTGCCCCTGTCCTTCGCCCAGCAGCGGCTGTGGTTCCTGGACCGGCTGCACCCCGGCGACGCCCGCTACAACAGCGCGGTCGCGGTGCGCCTCACCGGCGCCCTGGACCACACCACCCTGGAGCGCGCCCTCGCCGCCGTCACGGCCCGGCACGAGGCGCTGCGCACCACCTTCGAGGAGACCGACGGCCGCCCCGCGCAGACCGTGCACCCGGCCGCACCGGTACCGCTGCCGGCCCGGGACGTACCGGACGGCGGTCTGGACGCCGCCCTGCTCGCCGCGTACTCCGCCCCCTTCGACCTGAGCACCGGACCTCTGCTGCGGGCCCTGCTGCTGCGCGAGTCGCCGACCGCGCACGTCCTGTTGCTGACGGCCCATCACATCGTGACCGACGGCTGGTCCATGGGCATCGTCCTGGACGAACTGTGCACCGCCTACGAGGCGCTGGCGCGGGGCGGCGAGCCGGCCCTGCCCCCGGTCGCGACCCAGTACCCGGACTTCGCCGTCTGGCAGCGCGAGCAGCTCAGCGGCACCCGGCTGGAGCGCCACCTGGCGCACTGGAAGGAGCGGCTGGCGGGCGCCGTCGTGCCCGAACTCCCGCTGGACCGGCCCCGGCGCGGCGAGGAGGCCGGCGCGGGCGCCGTCCACACCTTCACCGTCCCCGCCGGCCTGACCCGCACGCTCCGCGCACTCGCCGGGCAGCAGCACACCACGCTCTACACCGCCCTGGTCGCCGCCGCCCAGGCGCTGCTGGCCCGCTGGTCGGGGCAGGACGAGAGCACCGTCGGCTCGCTGACGCCGGGCCGCTCCCGCACCGACCTGGAGCGGGCCGTCGGCTTCTTCGTGAACACCGTCGTGCTGCGCACCCCGGTGGCGTCCGGTGACTCCTTCCGGGACCTGCTCACCCGCACCGCCGAGACCGTCAACGACGCCTTCGCGCACGGCGACACCCCCTTCGAACGGATCGTGGAGGCGGTGGGCGCCCCCCGCGAGGCGGGCCGCAACCCGCTCTTCGACGTGATGGTCCTGCTGCACCCCGACCCGCCCGCCGCCGGCGCCGCCCCCCGCGACCTCGCCATCACCCCGGTCGCCGTGCCCCGGCAGGCCGCCACCTTCGACCTCAGCATCGAGTTCGTGCCGGACGGCGAGGCGCTGACCGGACTCCTGGAGTACCGCACCGACCTGATCGACCCGGACACCGCCCAGCGCATGACCGGTCAGCTCCTGCGCCTGCTGGAAGCGGCCACCGCCGCCCCGGACCGGCCGCTCGGCACCCTGCCCCTGCTGTCCGAGCGGGAGGTGCGGCAGGTCACCCGCGACTGGAACGCCACCACCCTCCCCGTCGCCGACACCCCGCACCCGCGCCTGTTCGAGGACCGCGCGGCCCGCACCCCCGACGCCCTCGCCCTGGTCGCCGGCGGCGAACGGCTGGACTACGGCACGCTCAACGCCCGCGCCAACCGGCTCGCCCACCACCTCATCGGCCTCGGCGCCGGTCCCGAGCGCCTGGTCGCGCTGCGGCTGCCGCGCACCGCCGACATGATCGCGGCCATCCTCGCCGTCTGGAAGTCCGGCGCCGGCTACCTGCCGCTGGACCCGGCCCTGCCCGAGGAACGCGTCCGCTTCCTGCTGGACGACGCCCGCCCGGCCCTGGTCCTGGACGAGGCCGCGCTCGCCGCCGTACCCGAGGGCCTGCCGGACACCGACCCGACGGACGCCGACCGGCACGCCCCGCTGGACCCGCTGCACACCGCCTACGTCATCTACACCTCCGGCTCCACCGGCCGCCCCAAGGGTGTCGCCGTGCCGCACCGGGCCGCCGCGCACCTGCTGGCCGCCCACCGCGCCGGGTTCGTCGCCGAGGCGGGCGGCGGACCGCTCCGGGTGGCGCTCACCGCGTCGTTCTCCTTCGACACCTCGCTCGAAGGCGTGCTGCTGCTGGCCGACGGTCACCCGCTGCACCTGGTGGACGAGACGACCCGGATGGACCCGGCCGCCCTCGTCGAGTACGTCGTCGCCCACCGCGTCGACTTCCTCGACCTCACCCCGTCCTACCTGCGGCAACTGCTGCCCGCCGGACTGTTGACCGACCCGCGCCACCGCCCCCGGGTCCTCATGCTCGGCGGCGAGGCGATCGGCCCCGCCCTGTGGCGCGAGCTGGCCGCGCATCCGGAGACCGCCGCGTACAACTTCTACGGCCCTACCGAGTGCACGGTCGACGCGCTGTCCTGCCGGATCGACGGCACCGGCCGGCCGCTCGTGGGCCGCCCGCTGCCCCACACCCGCGCCTACGTCCTGGACGACCGCCTCCAGCCGGTGCCGCCCGGCGTCGGCGGCGAGCTGTACCTCGCGGGCGAGCAGGTGGCCCGGGGCTACGCCGGCCGCCCCGGCCTGACCGCCGCCCGCTTCCTGCCCGACCCGTACGGGCCGCCCGGCACCCGCATGTACCGCACCGGCGACCTGGCCCGCTGGACCGCCGACGGCCGCCTCGACTACCTCGGCCGCGCCGACGACCAGGTGAAGGTGCGCGGCCACCGCATCGAGCCCGGCGAGATCGAGGCCGCCCTGCAGGACCTGCCGGAGATCGCCGCCGCCGCGGTCGTCGCGGTTCCCGACGCGCACGGCCATCTGCGGCTGGCCGCCTACACCGTCCCCGCGCCCGGCGCGCCCCGGCCCGAGCAGGCCGCCCTGCGCTCCGCGCTGCGCCGGGTCCTGCCCGACCACATGGTGCCGTCCTCCTTCACCGCGCTGGACGCGCTGCCGCTCACCGTCAGCGGCAAGCTGGACCGCCGCGCCCTGCCCGCCCCCGACCTCGAAGGCACCGACACAGCCAGGGAGTTCGTCGCTCCACGCACCCCGGACGAGGAGACCCTCGCCGGGATCTGGGCCGAGGTGCTCGGGGTGAGCAGAGTCGGCGTCACGGACAACTTCTTCGAGCTCGGCGGCGACTCGATCCTCAGCATCCAGGCGGTCTCCCGGGCCCGCGCCGCCGGCCTGCACCTGTCCTCGCAGGACGTCTTCCGCCACCAGACGATCGCCGACCTCGCCGCCGCCGCGTCCCGCCGCGCCGCACCGGTGCCCGCGCCCCGCCGCCCGCGGGAGGCGGGCCCCGGACCGCTGACCCCGGTGCAGGAGTGGTTCTTCGCCACCCACGGCCCGCTGCGCCGCTTCGCCATGTCGATGCTGCTCGACCTGCCGCACGACCTGGACGAGCCGGCGCTGACCCGCGCACTGGACGCGGTCGTGGACCATCACCCGTCCCTGCGCGCCCGGTTCGCCCGGGAGGGGGACACCTGGCGGCAGCACCCCGGCACCGGGCCCGCCACCGGCTTCCTCACCCGCCACGACGGCACCGACGTGACCGAGGCCGCCGAGACCGCCCGCGCGGCACTCGACCCCACCACCGGCACCCTGCTGCGCGCCGCCCTCCTCCCGGCGGCGACCGAAGGCAGCAACCGCCCGCGACTCTTCCTGACAGTGCATCACCTCGCCGTCGACAGCGTCTCCTGGCGGGTGCTGCTCGCCGACCTGGAGCAGGCCTACCGGCAGGCCGTGAGTGGCGAGAGCCCTCAACTGGAGCCCGAACAGACGCCGTTCACCGAGTGGGCGCGTGGACTTGCCGAGCGGGTCCGCGCCGGCGACCTCGACGACGACCTGCCGTACTGGACCGCCGAGACCGACCGGCCGCGCACCCCGCTCCCCGTCGACCTGCCCGGCACCCCGCTCGCCGGCTCCGTCCGCACCGTGCGCGGCCGGCTCGACGCGGCCACCACCGAGGCGCTGCTGCGCCGCGTCCCGGGCGTGTACCGCACCCAGGTCAACGACGTGCTGCTGAGCGCGCTCGGCCGGGTCCTGGCCGACTGGGCGGGCGCCCCGCACGTCACCGTCGCGCTGGAGGGCCACGGCCGCGAGGAGCACCTGATCGAAGGTGCCGACCTGTCGCGCACCGTCGGCTGGTTCACCAGCCAGTACCCGGTCACCCTCACCCCGGCGGGCCCGGCCGGCGCCCCCGACTGGGCCGCCACCCTGAAGTCCGTCAAGGAGCGACTGCGGGCCGTACCCCGGCGCGGTCTGGGCCACGAGGCGCTGGCCCGCCTCGGCTCACCCGCGCCGGCCGCCCGCGCGCTGAGCGAACTCCCGCTGCCGCAGGTGTCGTTCAACTACCACGGCCAGTGGGCGTCCGGCGCGGGCGGCGACTTCGCGCCCGCCGCCGACGTGCCCGCCGGCGACATCGACCCCACCGAGCCGCTGGACCACCTGCTGGACGTGTCGGCCGTGGTGAGCGACGGCGCGCTGGAGATCACCTGGCACTACAGCGAACAGGTGCACCGGGAGTCCACCGTCCGCGCCCTGGCCGACGGCATGCTGCGGGCGCTCACCGAGGTGACCGAGCACTGCGCCCGGCCCGGCGCGGGCGGCCGTACCCCCTCCGACTTCCCGCTCGCCCGCCTCGACCAGGCGACGGTGGACCGGCTCGTCGGCGACGGCCGGTCCGTGGCGGACCTGCTGCCGCTCACCCCGCTCCAGGAGGGCATGCTCTTCCACCGGCTGGTCGGCGGCGGGGACGATGTCTACCTGGACCAGGCCGCGCTGCTCCTGGACGGGGTGACCGACCCCGACGCGCTCGCCACCGCCTGGCAGCGGGTCACCGACCGCACCCCGGCCCTGCGCACCTCCGTGGTCTGGGAGGACGTGCCCGTACCGCTCCAGATCGTGCACCGGGACGTCCGGGTGCCCGTCGAGACGCTGGACTGGCGCGGCCTCGACGCGGGGGAGCGGGCCGCCCGCCTGGAGCGGCTGCGCGCCGACGACCTCGCGCGCGGCCTGGACCTGGGCACCGCGCCCCTGATGCGGCTCACCCTCGTCCGGCTGCCCGACGCCCGGCTGCAGCTGCTGTGGACCTCCCACCACCTGATCCTGGACGGCTGGAGCCTCGCCCAGGTCCTCACCGAGGTGTTCGCCGAGTACGCGGCCCTCACCACCGGCACCGAACCGGCACCACCCGTGCGCCGGCCCTTCGGGGACTACGTGCGCTGGCTCGCCGACCAGGACACCGAAGCCGCCCGCACCCACTGGCGGGGCGTGCTGGCGGGCTTCGCCACCCCGACCCCGCTGCCCGCCGACCGCCCTCGTCCGGCGGGCCACGAGACCCGCTCCGGCGCCGTGCACACCGCCGCCCTGTCCGACGAGGTCTCCGCCCGCCTCGCCCGCACCGCCCGCGCCGCCGGGCTCACCCTCGGCACCGTCGTCCAGGGCGCCTGGGCGCTGCTGCTGTCCCGCTACGCCGCCGAGCCCGATGTGCTGTTCGGCACCACCGTCTCCGGGCGCCCCGACGACCTGCCGGGCGCCGAGGACATGGTCGGCATGTTCATCAACACCCTGCCCACCCGCGTGCGCGTGGAGGGCCGCCGCGGCGCCGTCGCCTGGCTGCGCGACCTTCAGGAAGCGCAGGCCGACGCGCGCCGGTTCGCCGCCGTGTCCCTCGCCGAACTGACCGGCCTGAGCGACGTGCCGTCCGGCGGCAGCCTGTTCGACAGCATGGTCGCCTTCGAGAACTACCCCTTCGACGAGGCGGGTTCGGCGGGCTCCGGGGTGCGGCTCACGGACGTCTCCTCCCGCGACGCCACCAACTACCCGCTCGTGCTGCGCGCCTACCAGGGCGAGCGGTTCGGCTTCGACCTCGCCTACGACCCCGAGCTGTTCGACGCGGCCACCGCGGCGGACCTGGCCGGGCGGCTCGCCCTGCTGCTCACCGAGCTGGCCGACGACCCCGAGCGCCCCCTCACCGCCCTCGCCTGGACCACGCCCGGGGAACGGCGGCGCATCCTCACCGAGTGGAACGGCACCGAGGCGGGCCGGCCCACCGAGACCCTGGTGGACCTCTTCGCGGCCCAGGCCGCCCGCACCCCGGACGCCGAGGCCGTCACCTGCGGCGCCGACCGGCTCGACTACGCCGAACTGGACGCGCGCGCCGGCCGGCTCGCCCACCGCCTCGCCGAACTCGGAGCCCGCCCCGAGCGGTACGTCGCCCTCGCCCTGCCCCGCTCCACCGACCTGGTCGTCGCCGTCCTCGCCGTCCTCAAGACCGGCGCCGCCTACCTGCCGATCGACCCCGCGCTGCCCGCCGAACGCGTCGCCGGCATCCTGGCCGACGCCGCCCCGGCGGCCCTCGTGACCATGACGGCGGCGGCCGAGGACACCGCCGTACCCGTGCTGCGCCTGGACGACCCCGAGGTGCGCGCCGACCTGGAGCGGCGCCCCGCGAGCGGCCCGGCGGACCCCGGGCACCGCCCGCTGCCCGACAGCCCCGCCTACGCCATCTACACCTCCGGCTCCACCGGCCGCCCCAAGGGCGTCGTCATCCCGCACGCCAACGTGGTCCGCCTCTTCAGCCGCACCCGCGACTGGTTCGGCTTCGACCACACCGACGTCTGGACGCTGTTCCACTCCTACGCCTTCGACTTCTCCGTCTGGGAACTGTGGGGCCCGCTGCTGCACGGCGGCCGGCTCGTCGTCGTCCCCGACGACACCGCCCGCTCCCCGGAGGACTTCCTGCGCCTGCTCGCCGACGAGCGGGTCACCGTCCTCAACCAGACCCCCTCCGCCTTCTACCCGTTGATCCGCGCCGACGCCGAACACCCGGAACTCAGCGCGCGGTTGGCACTGCGTACCGTCGTCTTCGGCGGCGAGGCGCTGGACGTCTCCCGGCTCGGCGACTGGTACCAGCGGCACCCGGACACCGCGCCGCGCCTGGTGAACATGTACGGCATCACCGAGACCACCGTGCACGTCACCTACGCCCCCCTCGACCGGGCGACGGCCGCCGCCGGCACCGCGAGCCCCATCGGCACCGGCATACCCGACCTGCGGACCTACGTCCTCGACGACGCCCTGAACCTCACACCGCCCGGCGCGATCGGCGAGCTGTACGTCGCCGGCGAGGGCCTGGCCCGCGGCTACCTCAAGCGGCCCGGCCTCACCGCCACCCGCTTCCTCGCCGATCCCTTCGGTCTGCCCGGCACCCGTATGTACCGCACCGGGGACCACGCCCGCCGACGCGCCGACGGCACCCTGGAGTACCTGGGCCGCGCCGACCAGCAGGTGAAAATCCGCGGCTACCGCATCGAGCCCGGCGAGATCGAGGCCGCCCTGCACGGCCACCCGGGCATCGGCGCCGCCGCCGTCGGCGTGTACGAGGACACCGGCGGCACCCGCCGCCTGGTCGCCCACATCGTCGGCGCCGGTGGGACCCCGCCGTCCGCCGCCGAACTGCGCGCCCACCTCCAGCAGTCGCTGCCCTCGCACATGGTGCCCGCCGCCTACGTGCCGATGGCGGCCCTGCCGCTCACCCCCAACGGCAAGCTCGACCGGCGCGCCCTGCCCGCGCCCGGACCCGAGGGCTTCGCGGCCGACGGTGAGCGCGAGGCACCGCGCACCCCCGCCGAACGGCTCGTCGCCGCCGCCTGGGCGGACGTCCTGGACGCCGGCGAGATCGGCGCCGACGACGACTTCTTCGCCCTCGGCGGCGACTCCATCCTCGCCGTCCGCGTCGTCTCCCGGCTGCGCGCCGCCTTCGGCACCGACGTCTCACCGCGCCTGCTGTTCACCCACCCGACGCTGTCCGACCTCGCGGCCGTACTCGGCGACCCGCCCGACGCGCCGGGCACCCCCGCCGACACCATCCCGGCCGCCGACCCGAGTGCTCCGGCCCCGCTGTCGCACGCCCAGCAGCGGCTCTGGTTCCTCGACCGCTTCGAGCCGGGCAGCACCGAGTACACCACCCTCTCCGTGCTGCGCCTGACCGGCCCGCTCGACCGGTCCGCCCTGCGCACCGCCCTGGACGGCCTGGTCGCCCGGCACGAGTCGCTGCGCACCACCTTCGCCGAACACGACGGCCAGGCACGGCAGATCGTCCACCCGCCGGCCCCGGTCGAGCTGCGCACCGAGGACTGCGCGGACACCGCCGCGCTCGACGCCCTGGTGGAGAGCGAGGCCGCCCGGCCGTTCGACCTCGGCACCGGACCGCTGCTGCGCGCGAGCCTGGCCCGCCGCACCGGCCGGGACCCCGAGGAGCACGTCCTCGTGCTGGCCGTGCACCACATCGTCACCGACGGCTGGTCCATGGGCGTCCTCGGTCGCGACCTCGGCGAGCTGTACGCCGCCGCCCTCGACCGGCGCCGCCCCGAACTGCCCGCCCCGGCCGTGCGCTACACCGACTACGCCGCCTGGCAGCGCGCCCGCACCGGACAGGCCGACGCCGACCTCGCCTACTGGCGCCGCGCACTGGACGGCGTGACACCGCTGGAGCCGCCCACCGACCGGCCGCGTCCCGCCGTACGCACCCGGGACGGCGCCCTGGTCACCTTCACCCTGCCCGCCGCGCTCACCGACCGGCTGCGCGCCCGGGGCCGGGAGGCCGACGCCACCCTCTTCATGACGCTGCTGACGGCCTGCCAGGTGCTGCTCGCCCGCTGGGCCGGCCAGCAGGACGTCACCGTCGGCACCGTCACCGCGGGCCGCGAACGCCCCGAACTGCACGACGTGGTGGGCATGTTCGTCAACACCCTGGTGCTGCGCGCCCGGGTCCGCCCGGAGCTGCCGTTCTGTGACCTGCTCGCCGAGGTGCGCGGCACCGTGCTGGAGGCCGTCGCCCACCAGGACGTGCCCTTCGAACGGGTGGTGGACGCCGTCCAGCCCGAGCGCGACACCAGCCGCACCCCGCTGTTCCAGGTCATGGTCGCCCTGCACAACCTGGGCGCCGAGGCACCCGCGCTGCCCGGCCTCGCCGTGGCACCGGTGACCCCGCCGGTCCGGCACGCCACCTTCGACCTGGCCTTCGACTTCGTGGAGCGCGACGGCGCCCTCACCGGCCATCTGGAGTACAACACCGGCCTGTTCGACCCCGCCACCGCCGAACTCCTCGCCGAACGGCTGCGGGTCCTGCTGGAGGCCGCAGCCGACGACCCGGACCGCGCCGTCGGCGCCCTGCCCCTGATGACCGACACCGAGCGCCGGCGCCTGCTCCGGTTCGGCGAGGGCCGGACGCTGCCCGCCCCGGACACCACCTTCCCCGCCCTCTTCGAGGCACAGGCCGCCCGGGCCCCGCACCTCACCGCGCTGGTCGCCCCCGACGCCACCCTCGACTTCGCCACCCTCAACACGCGCGCCAACCGGCTCGCCCACCACCTCATCGCGCTGGGCGCCGGCCCCGAGACCGTCGTCGCCGTCCGTCTGCCGCGCACCTCCGCCCTGCTGACGGCCCTGCTGGCGGTCGCCAAGTCGGGCGCCGCGTTCCTCTTCCTCGACCCGCGCCTGCCCGACGAACGGGTCCGCCTCCTCCTGGACGACGCCCGCCCGGCGACCGTCCTCACCGAGGACACCCTGCGCGAGGCGGACGCCCGCGACCTGCCCGCGCACGACCCTACCGACGCCGACCGGACCGCCCCGCTGCGGCCCGAGAACACGGCGTACGTCGTCTACACCTCCGGCTCCACCGGCCGCCCCAAGGGCGTCGCCGTCGAACACCGCCAGCTAGTCAACCTCTGCCACGACCACCGCGCGAGCCTCGTCACCCCGCACACCACGGAGGGCACCCGGCTGCGGGCCGCGCTGAGCGCGTCCTTCGCCTTCGACACCTCCTGGGAGGGCCCGCTGCTGCTCGCCCTCGGCCAGCAGGTCCACCTGATCGACGACGACACCCGCCTCGACCCCGACGCGTTCTGCGCCCAGGTCGCCGCCGACCGCCTCGACCTGGTGAACGTCACCCCCACCTTCCTGCGCGAACTCCTCGCCGCCGGACTCCTCGCCCCCGGCCGGCACCACCCGAGGCTGCTCCTCGTCGGCGGCGAGGCCGTCTCCACCGCCACCTGGCGGGACCTGGCCGCGGCACAGGACGCGCTCGGCGTCACCGTCCTCAACATGTACGGCCCCACCGAGTGCACCGTCGACTCCGTCTACGGCCCCGTCACCGACCGCCCCGACCGGCCCGTCATCGGCCGCCCGGGCGGCGGACTGCGCGCCTACGTCCTCGACGCCGCCCTGCGCCCGGTACCGGCCGGCACACCCGGCGAGCTGTACCTCGCCGGCGCCCAGGTGGCCCGCGGCTACCTGAACCGGCCCGGCCTGACCGCCGCCCGCTTCCTGCCCGATCCGTTCGGGCCGGCGGGGGAGCGGATGTACCGCACCGGCGACCGGGCCCGCTGGGACACGGCCGGACTGCTGGAGTTCCTCGGCCGCGCCGACGAACAGGTCAAGATCCGCGGCTTCCGCGTCGAACCCGGCGAGATCGAGGCCGCCCTGCGCGCCCTGCCGGACGTCACCGACGCCGCCGTCACCGTCCGCGAGCACGCCGGCCGCCCGATGCTGGTCGCCTACGTGGTGGCCGCCGACGGGCAGCAGTTGTCCGGCGACGACCTGCGGGTGCGGCTGCGCCGCACCCTGCCCGACCACATGGTGCCCGCCGCGTTCGTCCCGCTCGACCGCGTCCCGCGCACCGCCGGCGGCAAGACCGACCGCCGCGCCCTGCCCGACCCGCCCGCCCAGCCCGAGAACGGCACCCCCTACGTCGCGCCCCGACCCGGCACCGAGGAGCGGCTGGCCGCCATCTGGGCCGACGTGCTCGGCGTCGAACGGGTCGGCGCCCGGGACAACTTCTTCGCGCTCGGCGGCGACTCCATCCTCAGCATCCAGATCGTCTCCCGCGCCCGGCAGGCCGGACTCGCCCTCAGCACCAAGGACGTCTTCCGGCACCAGACCGTCGCCGAACTCGCCCTGCGCGCCGGTGAGATGGCCCCCACGTCGGCCGGCACCGCCGAGGCGCCCACCGGTCCCGCGCCGCTCACCCCGATCCAGCACTGGTACCTGGACGACCGCCGCCCCGGCGACCCGCTGCGCTTCACCATGACTCAGCGCTTCGAACTGGCCCCGGGCACGGACGGCGAGGCCCTGAGCCGGGCCGCCCGGGCCGTCGTGGAGCGGCACCCGGCCCTGCGCACCCGGTTCACGCACACCGGCTCCGGCTGGCGGCAGGAAGTGCTGTCCGCCGTACCGGACGCCGTGTTCAGCCGGCACGACCTCACCGGGCTCGACGACACGGCGGCGGAGACGGAGGCGCACCGGCTCACCGACCGCGCGCAGGCCGGACTCGACCCCGTCGCGGGCCGCGTCGTCCGTTTCCTGCTCCTCGACCGTGGTCCGGATCGCGCTGGCCAACTCGTCGTCACCGTGCACCACTTGGTGGTCGACGGTGTCTCGTGGCGCATCCTGCCCGCCGACCTCGCCACCGCCTACCGGGAAGCCGCGGCCGGCCACCCCGTCGACCTGCCGCCCGCCGGCACCGCCTACGGCCACTGGGCGGCCCGGCTCGCCGAACACACCCGCGCCGGCGCCTTCACCGCCGACCTGGACCACTGGCGGCGCACCGCCGAGGCGCCGGCCGACCTGCCCGCCGGCCGGCCAGGACCCAACACCTACGGCACCTCGGCCACGGTCACCGTCACTCTGGACGCGGACACCACCGACGCCCTGCTGCGCCGGGTGCCCGAGGTCTACCGCACCCAGGTCAACGACGTCCTGCTCAGCGCCCTCGGGCACACCCTCGCCGGGTGGTGCGAGCGGGACACGGTCCTGGTCGGCGTGGAGGGGCACGGCCGCGAGGACCTCTTCGCCGACCTCGACCTGTCCCGCACGGTCGGCTGGTTCACCGCCGAGTTCCCGCTCGCCCTGCGTGTCGACCCCGGCGCCGGCTGGCACGACACGCTCCGCTCGGTCAAGGAGCAGCTGCGCGCCGTCCCGCTGCGCGGCCTCAGCCACGGCGCCCTGCGCCACCTCCTGCCGGAGAGCCCCCTCGCCGGGGCCCCCGCTCCCCAGGTCGGCTTCAACTACCACGGCCAGTGGGACGCGGGCGGCGGCGCCGACGACGGCCTGCTGCGCGCCGTACTGCCCCCGACCGGCCGCGACACCGACCCGGACGCCCCGCGCCCGTACGTCCTCGACATCACCGGTGTCGTCCAGGGCGGACGGCTGGAGCTGGGCTGGACCTACCCGGCGGCCGTCCACGACGAGGACACCGTCCGCGCCCTGGCCGAACGCATGATCACCGCCCTGCGGGACATCGTGGAGCACTGCGCGCGCTCCGGCGCCGGCGGCCGCACCCCGTCCGACTTCCCGCTGGCCCGCCTGTCGCAGGACCGCCTGGACCGGCTCGTCGGCGACGGCCGGCACGTCGAGGACGTCCTGCCGCTCACCCCGCTCCAGTCCGGCATGCTCTTCCACGGCCTGGTGGACACCGAGGGCGCCTACTTCGACCGGATCGCGGTACGGCTGTCCGGGGTCGCCGACCCGCACGCGTTCGCCAGGGCCTGGCAGCAGGTCGCCGACCGCACCCCCGCCCTGCGCACCAGCGTCCACTGGCGGGACCTGCCGCACCCGGTGCAGATCGTCCACCGGCACGTCGACCTGCCCGTCCGCCACCTCGACTGGCACGCCCTCGGCACGGACGAACGCGCCGAGCGGACCGAGCACCTGCTCGCCGAGGACCGGACCGCGGGCCTGGACCTGACCACCGCCCCGCTCACCCGCCTCACCCTGGCCGAGCTGCCCGGCGACGAGGTGCTGCTGCTGTGGTCCACCCACCACATCGCCCTGGACGGCTGGAGCACCGGCCAGCTCCTGACCGAGGTGTGCGAGCGCTACGCCGCGCTCACCGGCGGCCCGGACCCGGCACCCCCGCTGCGGCGGCCGTTCGCGGACTTCCTGCGCTGGCTGGACGAGCAGGACGAGACGGCGGCCGACCGGCACTGGGCCGACGCCCTCGCCGGGTTCACCGCCCGCACCCCGCTGCCGTACGACCGCACCCCGGACGAGGCACACCGGGCCCGCGCCACCGCCCAGGTCCGCCACGAGCTGGACGAGGACACCTCCGGGCGGCTGCGCGAGACCGCGGCCCGGGCCGGGCTGACCGTCAACACCGTGGTGCAGGGCGCCTGGGCGCTGCTGCTGGCCCGCTGCGCCGGACGCGACGACGTGGTGTTCGGCACCACCGTCTCCGGCCGCCCGGCCGAACTGCCCGGCGTGGAGGGCATGATCGGCATGTTCATCAACACCGTGCCCACCCGGGTCCGGCTGTCCGCGGGCGGAGTGCTGCCGTGGCTGCGCGGCCTCCAGGAGGCGGGGACCGACGCCCGCCGGTTCGACTTCCTCGCCCTGCCCCGCATCCAGTCCGGCAGTGCAGTGCCGTCCGGCGAGGCCCTGTTCGACAGCATGGTGGTGTTCGAGAACTACCCCGTCGACGAGTCGGCCACCGCCCGCACCGGCGTCCAGGTGGCCGAGGTACGGGCCGACGACGCCCCCACCTTCCCGTGGTGCCTGCGCGCCCACCTCGCCGAACGGCTCGGCTTCGACCTGGCCTACGACCCCGCCCTCTTCGACCCGGCCACCGTCGAGCTGGCCGTGCGGCGCCTCACCGGGGTGCTCACCGCCCTCGCCGCCGGCCTGGACGGCGACCTCGCCGCCCTGGACGCGCTCACCCCCGACGACCGGCGGCTGCTGGCGGCCTGGAACGTCCCGGCCCGCACCACGGACCCGCGAAGCCCGGTCGACCTGTTCGCCGAGCAGGCCCGCCGCACCCCGGACGCCGTCGCCGTACGCGACGGGGAGGGCGAGCTGACGTACCGTCAACTGAGCGATCACGCAGCCCGGGTGGCCGCCCGGCTGGTGGCCGGTGGCCTCGCCCCCGAGGACCGGGTCGCACTCCTGATGGACCGCTCGGCCGACCTCGTCGTCGCCCAGCTCGCGGTCCTCGCGGCGGGCGGGGCCTATGTGCCCATCGACACCCGGGCCCCCGAGGAACGCCGCCGGACCCTGCTCGACGCGGCGGGCGTCACGGTGCGCCTCACCGCCGCCGACGTGGCCGCCGCGCGGGCGGGGGAGACGGCCGGGCCGTTGCCCCCCGCCGACCCCGACCGCCTGGCATACGTCATGTTCACCTCCGGCTCCACCGGACAGCCCAAGCCGGTGGCGGTACGGCACCGGGACGTGGCGGCCCTCGCCACCGACAGCCGCTTCACCGGCGGCGGCTGCGACCGGGTGCTGCTGCACTCGCCGGTGGCGTTCGACGCGGCCACCTTCGAGGTGTGGGCGCCCCTGCTGAACGGCGGCTGCGTGGTCGTCGCGCCCGAGGGCACCGTCGACGCGGCCCTGGTGCGGCGGCTCGCGCGGGACGAGGGGCTGACGGCGCTGTGGCTGACGGCCGGGCTGTTCCGGCTGCTCGCCCAGGACGCGCCGGACTGCTTCGCCGGACTGCGGCAGGTGTGGACCGGCGGTGACGTGGTCCCCGCCGCCGCCGTCCGCCGCGTGCTGACCGCCTGCCCGGGGCTGAGCGTCGTGGACGGCTACGGCCCCACCGAGACCACCACCTTCGCGACGTCCCACGCCCTCACCGAACCCACGGCCGTCCCCGACACCGTGCCCATCGGCCGCCCCCTGGACGACATGCGCGTCCACGTGCTGGACGCCCGGCTGCGGCCCGTCCCGCCGGGCAGCCCGGGCGAGCTGTACCTCGCCGGCGAGGGTGTCGCGCGCGGCTACCTCGGCCGCCCCGGCGACACCGCCGCCCGCTTCCTCGCCGACCCCGCGGGCCCGCCCGGCGCCCGCATGTACCGCACCGGCGACCTGGCACGCCGCCGCCCCGACGGCACCGTGGAGTTCCTCGGGCGCGCCGACGACCAGGTCAAGATCCGCGGCTTCCGGGTGGAACCGGGCGAGGTCGAGGCCGTACTCGCCGGCCACCCCGGCGTGGCGGACGTGGCGGTGCTCGCCCGCGAGGACCGGCCCGGCGCCAAACGCCTGGTCGCCTACGTCGTCGGCCCGGCCGGCCAAAACCCGTCGGCACTGCGGGAGTTCGCGGGCCGTACCCTGCCCGACTACCTGGTGCCCACCGACGTCGTCCCGCTCGACGCCCTGCCGCTGAGCACCAACGGCAAGGTCGACCGCGCCGCCCTCCCGGCACCCGCGGCCACCCCGCGCGGCGACCGGACCGAGCCCCGCACCGAGGCCGAGCGCCGCACCGCCGAGGTCTTCGGACAGGTGCTCGGCACCGAACCGCCCGGCGTGGAGGACGACTTCTTCGCCCTCGGCGGCGACTCCATCCTCAGCATCCGGCTCGCCGCCCGCCTCGCCGAGGCCTTCGGTACCGACGTCACCCCGAGGGACGTCTTCACCCGCTCCACCCCGGCCGGACTCGCCGCCCTCCTCACCGAACAGCGGCAGCAGGCACGCCCGGCCATCGTCCCGGTCACCCGCGACACCGCGGTCCCGATGTCGTACGCCCAGCAACGCCTCTGGTTCCTGGAGGAGTTCGCGCCCGGCGGCAGCGAGTACGTCACCGCGCTCGCCCTGCGCCTGCGCGGCCCCCTGGACACCGCCGCCCTGACCGCCGCCGTCACCGACCTGGTCGCCCGGCACGAGTCGCTGCGCACCACCTTCGACAGCGCCGACGGCCACGGCGTGCAGCTCGTCCACCCGCCGCACCCGGTACCGCTGCCCCTGCGCGACCTGTCCCCGCTGCCCGCACCGGAGCGCGAACCGGCCCTGCACGCCCTACTCACCGAGGAGCGGGACCGTCCCTTCGACCTGCGCGAGGGACCGCTGCTGCGCACCCACCTGATCCGGCTCGCCGACGACGACCACGTGCTCGCCCTCGGCCTGCACCACATCGTCACCGACGGCTGGTCCACCTCGGTCCTGCTCGGCGACCTCGCCCACCTCTACCGCGCCCGGCTCGGCGCCGAGAGCGGCGAACTGCCCGCCCTGCCCGTCCAGTACGCCGACTACGCGCACTGGCAGCGCACCGCGGGAGCCGCCGACGCCGACCGGCAACTCGCCTACTGGAAGCGGCACCTGGCCGACACCGCGCCCCTGGAGCTGCCCACCGACCGGCCCCGCCCCGCCGTCCGCACCAGCAACGGCGCCACCACCCGCCTGGTCGTACCCGCCGACACCACCGGGCGGCTGACCCGGCTCGCCAGGGAGAACGGCACCACCCTGTTCACCACGCTGGTGGCCGCCGTACAGGCCTACCTGGCCCGGCTCTCCGGGCAGCGGGACATCGCCGTCGGCACCGTCACCTCCGGACGCGACCGGGCCGAGACCCAGCGGCTCGTCGGGTTCTTCGTCAACACCCTCGTGCTGCGCTCCGAGATCGAGGACGGCCGGCCGTTCACCGACTTCCTCACCGGGGTCCGGCGGACCGTGCTGGACGCCTTCGCGCACCAGGACGTGCCCTTCGAACGGGTCGTGGACGAGGTGCAGCCGGTCCGGGACACCAGCCGCAGTCCCCTCTTCCAGGTCATGGTCGTCCTCCAGAACACCCCGGCCGCCGACCTCGACCTGCCCGGCCTGCGCGTCACCGACGTGGAGACCGACTCCCGGCAGGCGGCGTTCGACCTCACCCTCGAATTCGCCGAGGAGCCGGACGGCACCCTGCACGCCCTGCTCACCTACAACACCGACCTGTTCACCCCGGCCACCGCCGACTGCCTCGCCACCCGGCTCGGCACCATGCTCACCGCGGTCGCCGCCGACCCCGTCCGGCCGCTCGGCGCCCTGCCGCTGACCTCCGACGCCGAGGCACACACCCTGCTCGAACAGGGCCGCGGCACCTTCCCCGCCGTACCGGAGGCGACCCTGCCCGACCTGTTCGCCCGGCAGGCCGCCCGGACCCCCGACGCGGTCGCCCTGGCCGACGGTGACCGGGAGCTGACGTACGCGGACCTCGACCGGGCCGCCAACCGGTTCGCGCACCGGCTCGTCCGGGACGGCGTCGGACCGGAGCGGGTGGTCGCCCTCGCCCTGCCCCGCTCGGCCGCCATGGTGGTGGCGCAGCTCGCCGTCGCCAAGGCCGGCGGCGCCTACCTACCCGTGGACCCCGACTACCCGCCGCAGCGCCGGGAGTTCATGATCCGCGACGCGGGCGCCCACCGCACCGTCACGGACCCGGCAGAGGTCTGGACCGCCGACGGACCGGACACCGCCCCCACCGACGACGACCGCACCGCCCCGCTCACCCCCGGCCACCCGGCCTACGTCATCTACACCTCGGGTTCCACCGGCACCCCCAAGGGCGTGGTGGTGACCCACCGCGGCCTCGCCTCCTTCGCCGCCGCGGCGGCCGAGCGGTACGCGGCGGGCCCCGGCGACCGGGTGCTCCAGTTCGCCTCGCCCAGCTTCGACGCCTCCGTGCTGGAGCTGTGCACCTCCCTGCTCAGCGGTGCCACCCTGGTCACCGGCGAGGAGGGCCCGCTGGTCGGGGAGCGGCTGGCCGTGGTGCTCGCCGAGCGGCGCATCAGCCACACCCTCATCCCGCCGGCCGCCCTCGCCACCGTCCCCCCGGAGACGGCCGCCGCCCTGCCCGACCTGCGCACCCTCATCGTCGGCGCCGAGGCCTGCCCCGCCGAGCTGGTCGCGGCCTGGGCACCCGGCCGCCGGATGATCAACTCCTACGGTCCGACCGAGGCCACCGTCGTCGCCAGCTGGACCGGCCCGCTCACCCCGGGCCCGGGCGCACCGCCCATCGGCCGTCCCTCCGGCGCCACCCGCCTGTACGTCCTCGACACCGCCCTGCGTCCCGTGCCGCCCGGCGTCACCGGGGAGCTGTACGTCGCGGGGCCCGGACTGGCCCGCGGCTACCTCGGCCGCCCCGGCCTCACCGCGCAGCGGTTCCGTCCCGACCCGTTCGGGGCGCCGGGGGAGCGGATGTACCGCACCGGCGACCTGGTGCGCTGGAGCGCCGACGGCGAACTCCTGTACACCGGGCGCGTGGACGACCAGGTCAAGCTGCGCGGCTTCCGCATCGAGCCGGGGGAGATAGAGAGCGCGCTGCGGCGCAGCCCCCTGGTGCGGGACGCGGTGGTCGTCGTCCGCGCCGACGCGGCACCGGGCGCCGACGGGGCCACCGGGCCCGCCCGGCTCGTCGCCTACGTCGTGCCCGCCGGGGTCGTGCCTGCCGGGACGGAGACCGAGCCGGCCGACGGACTCCCCGTCGAGGAACTGCGCGAGCACCTCGGCGGCGTGCTGCCGCCCCACATGGTGCCCTCGCTGTTCGTGCCGCTCCAGCGGCTGCCGCTCACCCCGAACGGCAAGCTCGACCGGCGCGCCCTGCCCGCTCCCGGCCCCGCCCGCGCCACCGGCCGGCCGCACACCCCGCCGCGCACCGACACCGAGCGCCGCGTCGCCCGGATCTGGTCGGACGTCCTCGGCGTGGCGGACATCGGCGTCGACGACAACTTCTTCGCCCTCGGCGGCGACTCGATCCTCAGCATGCAGGTCGTCTCCCGGCTGCGCCGCGACGGCCTCCACCTGGCCACCCGCGACCTTTTCACCCACCAGACCCTCGGCGCGCTCGCCGCCGTCGTCCGCACCGCGCCCCAGCGGCACGCCGACGGCCCGGTGACCGGTGACGTGCCGCTCACCCCCATCCAGGACTGGTTCCTCACCAGCCCGCGCGCCGCCCACCACCACTTCAACCAGTCGGCGCTGCTCGAACTCGACGGCACCCCCGACCCCGACGCCCTGGACACCGCCCTCGGCGCCCTGCTCGACCACCACGACGCCCTGCGCATGCGCTTCACCCGGGACGCCGACGGCTGGCACCAGTTCAACCCCCCGCCCGCCGAGGACGCGGACGCGGACGGCGGCCACGGCATCCTCGTCCGGTACGACCTGACGGGCCTGACCGCCGAGGACGCGGACGCGGCCATGGAGAAGGCCGCCGACGAACTGCACGCCGGCTTCGACCTGGCCCGGGGCCCGCACCTGCGCGCGGCCCTGTTCACCGGCGGCCCCGGGCGCCCCGCGTTCCTGCTGCTCGTCGCCCACCACCTGGTGGTGGACGCCGTCTCCTGGCGCGTCCTCAGCGACGACCTGGAGACCGCCTACCGGCAGGCCGTCCAGGGCGCCACCGTCGACCTGGGGGAGCGGAGCACCAGCTTCCGCGACTGGGCCCGCGGACTCGCCGCGCACGTCGCCGAGGGCGGTCTGGACCACGAGCTGCCCTACTGGCAGGAGGCGGTCCAGGCCGAACCCGCCCCCGCGCGGACCACCGGCACCGGCGACACCGCGCCGGCCGCGGTGATCGGCGTCGAACTCGACGAGCAGGACACGGAGGCCCTGCTGCGCGCCGCCCCCACGGCCTACCGCACCCGCATCAACGACGTCCTGCTCGCCGCCCTCGCCCTGGCCCTCGCCCGCTGGACCGGCCAGGACCGCGTCCGCCTCGACCTGGAAGGACACGGCCGCGAGGATCTCTTCGACGGCGTCGACCTGTCCCGGACCGTCGGCTGGTTCACCAGCGTCCACCCCGTCGCCCTCCAGGTCGGCGACCCGGACCGGCTCGGCCCGGACCGCGACTGGCGCGCCCTGGTGAAGTCGGTGCGCCGCCAGCTGCGGGCCGTACCCGGCAACGGCGTCGGCTTCGGCGCCCTGCGCACGTTCGGCGCGCCCGAGGTACGCGAGCGCCTCGGCGGCAGCGCCCACGGGCAGGTGGTGTTCAACTACCTCGGCCAGTGGGACGCTCGCCCCGAGGCCACCGGCGACGGCCTGATCCGCGCCCAGCACGGCTCCTTCGGCCAGGACCACGACCCCCGGGACGGCGGCTCGCACCCGCTGGAGGTCGTCGGCGCCGTCCAGCACGGCCGGCTCGCCTTCACCTGGCACCACCGGCCGGCCCTGCACGACACCGAGACCGTGCGCCGGGTGGCCGAGGAGTTCACCGAGGCCCTGCGCCACATCGCCCGCCACGCCCGGGGAGGCAGGTGACCGCACCCCGCCCCCGCCGCACGGCGACGCCCGGGACCGGCCGGCACAGCCCCCGGTCCCCGCGCGCCCCGAACCGCTCCATCTACCCGCCCACCGGATCAACCCCCCGACCACGAAGGAAGAAGACATGGACGAGAACACCCGCTACCAGGTGCTGCGCAACGACGAGGAGCAGTACTCCCTCTGGCCGGTCGACGTCGAGGTGCCCGCCGGCTGGGAGACCGTCGGCAAGGAGGGCACCGAGGCCGAGTGCACCGCCTACGTCGACGAGGTCTGGACCGACATGCGCCCCCGCAGCCTGCGCGAGCGCATGGAGAACACCGGCGCCTGACCGCCGTACCCATCGGGGGCGCCGGACCCGTCCGGCGCCCCCGACACGCCCCCGCTCACCGGCCACCACCCCCACGGCAGCTCACCGGCAACCACCCCCACGGCAGCCCGGCGCCCCACCGCCCTCGGCACCTCCCCACCATCGCGTCGACACCGAGGAGCACCTCATGACCCCCGAACTGCACACCGAGCGCCTGCGGTTCCTCCCGTACCGGGCCGAGGACGAGGAACACTTCGTCGCCCTGCTGCGCGATGAGGAGGTGTGCCGCTGGATGGGCCAGGACCTCGTGCCCGAACCCGACATCCGCACCCTGTTCCAGGCGATCCTGACCGACGTGTACCCGCAGCGGCTCTTCGACGTGTGGGGCCTGTGGCAGGACGGCGTCTACGTCGGCCACGCCGAGGTGAAGAAGACCGGCAACGTCACCGGACACGAGCTGGTCACCGCCCTCGCCCCCGCCTACTGGGGCCGGGGTCTGGGCGGCGAGGTGATCATCGGGCTGCTGCGGCACGCCGCCGACAATCTGGGCCTGACCGAGGTCTGGGGCATGGTCGGCGCGGAGAACACCGCCAGCCTCGCGATGTGCGAGCGGCTGGGCTTCCGGTACGTGCGCGACGTCGTCGGCGACGACGGGTCGGTGACGAAGATGCTGGTCGTGCCGACGTCGAACGGCAGGGACCCGATGTTCCAGGCGCGCCCCCGCGTGGAACTGGGGACGGATGAGCGAGACAGCCCTGATCGTCATTGACATGATCAACACGTACGACCACAAGGACGCCGACCTGCTGAGACCCTCGGCGGAGCGGACGGTGCCGGTCGTGGCCGACCTGCTCGGACGCGCCCGGCGCCGGGAGGCGCCCGTCATCTACGTCAACGACAACTTCGGCGAGTGGCGCTCACATCACGGAGAGCTGCTGGACCAGGCCCTCTCCGGCCCGCACGCCGATCTGGTCGACCCGCTGCGCCCCGACGCGGACTCGCTCTTCGTGGTCAAGGCGCGCCACTCGGTGTTCTTCGAGACACCGCTGCACTACGTGCTGCACCAGCGCGGCATCTCCCGGCTCGTGCTGACCGGCCAGGTGACGGAGCAGTGCGTCCTGTACTCGGCACTCGACGCGCACATCCGGCACTACGACGTGATCGTCCCCAGGGACGCCGTCGCCCACATCCACGAGGACCTGGCGGAGGCGGCCCTGCGGATGATGGCGGAGAACATGGGCGCGCACATCTGCGAGAGCCGCGAGCTGTGGACGTGAGGCATGCGGCCGGGCCGCCGGCGTGAGGCCTACGGCCGGCCGTCGGACAGATAGGACTCCCAGTCGGCGCGGCCACCGGCTCCCAGCACCTCCACGTCACCGGCAAGCTCCATACCGGAGCCCAGCTCACGCCGGGTGATCCGGGCGACGACCGAGGGGAAGAACGGCCGCAGGGGCTGGCACCAGCGCAGCCACGGCGGCGCGTATACGTGCCGGGAGCGGCCCGCGACACCGGCCGCGAGCCAGTCCGCGACCTGGGGCGCGCTGTGCACCCGGCGGGCGAAGGCGGGCTGATGGCGGCGCAGCGCCCGCAGCACCGGATGCGCGTCGAGGTCCGCGACCATGTCGGTGCCGGTCCAGTGCAGATAGGCGATGCCGACGCCGATCCCGTCGGGCTCGACCTCACCGCGCAGCGCCTGCGCGAAGGACTCGGCACCCGCCTTGGACGCGCAGTAGGCACTCATCATCGGCGCGGAGCCGAAGGCGGCGGTGGACGCGATCTGGAGGAAGTAGCCGCGGGTGCGGGCGAGTTGCGGAAGGAACGCGCGGGCCGTGTTGGCGGCTCCGGTGAGGTTCACGTCGATGACCCGCTGCCACAGCTCGGCCGGTGTGCGCGCGAAGGGACCGCCGGCCGCGATGCCCGCGTTGGCCACGACCACGCTCGCCGGACCCAGCTCCGCCTCCACCCGCAGGGCGGCGGCCCGCAGCGCGTCCCGGTCGGTGACATCGGCCTCCGCACAGACGCTCCGGTTCGGCAGCGAGCCGGCGGCCCGGCACAGGGTCTCCTCCTCGCGCCCGAGCAGCGCGACGAGCATGCCCGCACCGGACAGCCGCCGGGCCAGGGCCAGCCCGACACCGCGCGCGGCCCCCGTCACCACGGCGACCCGCCCCGCCAGGGCGGCCTCGGAAGCGGTACGGCGCCCGCCGGCACCGGGGACAGCAAGCATGGCGAACCCCGTTCGTGGTCGGCCGCCGACGGCGGCATCCCGTTCCGGATACCCGTCGGGAGCCGGTATGCCGCTGCGATGCCGTCATTCGGCGCAGTGGCGCGGGTACGTCCGCCGGTACGTCCAGGTGGCTCGATCGGGGTGTGCCACGGGGTTTGAGGCGTGCCGTCGGGTGCACGGGCACTGTATGGCCCAGTCGACACGTGAGACAGAACGCAAGTACACGGCGCCCTCGGCCGGCGACGGCGCGTGGCCGCCCGACCTGACCGCGGTCAAGGCCGTCGCCTCCGTCGCACCGCCCGAGGTGGACGAGCTGGACGCCGTCTACCACGACACCGCGGACCTGCGGCTGACCCGCACCGGAGCGTCCCTGCGGCGCAGGACCGGCGGCCCGGACGCGGGCTGGCACCTGAAACTGCCGCTGCCGGGCGACAGCCGGGAAGAGGTCCGCGCCCCCCTGGGGTCCGAGGACGTCCCCGCCGAACTGCGCGAACTCGTCGTCGCGCGCACCCGGGGGGCGCCGCTCGGGCCCGTCGTACGCATCCGCTCCACCCGCTCCCGGTGGCGGCTCCTGGACAGCCGGGGGCGGCCGCTGGCCGAGCTGAGCACGGACGTGGTGCACGCCGAAGCCCTGGTACCGGGCGGCGGGCACGCGACCTGGACGGAGACGGAAGTCGAACTCGCCGACGGCGCGGGCTCGCAGGCGCTGCTCGACCGCGTCGAGAAGGTGCTGCGCGAGCACGGCGCCGAGCGGGCGCAGAGCCCGTCCAAGGTGGCCCGCGCCCTGGCCGAGACCACGACACTCCTGGACGGCGCCCCGGACCGGCAGCCGCCGGCCCGCCCCCGGACGGCCGGCGACCATGTCCTCGCCTACCTGAGGCGGCTGACCGGCACCCTGGTCGACCTGGATCCGGCGGTCCGCCGGGACACACCGGACGCCGTGCACCGGATGCGCACCACGGCCCGCCGGCTGCGCGGCTGCCTGCGCAGCTACCGCCCGGTCCTCGACCGCGAGGCCACCGACCCGATCCGGCGCGACCTGAAATGGCTCGCGGGAGAACTCGGCGTCGCACGCGACCACGAGGTCCTCCACGAGCGCCTCGGCCGGGGCGTCGAGGCGCTGCCCGGCGAGGTGGTCCTCGGCCCCGTGACGGCACGGCTGCAAGCCTGGGACGCGGCCCGGCGACCGGAAGCGCGCCGCCGGACCCTCGACGCGCTCGCCTCGCCCCGCTACCTCGGCCTGCTGGACAGGCTGGACGCCCTCGTCGCCGAACCGCCCCTGCGCGCCAAGGCGGACGGCGAGCCCGGGAAGGTCATGGCCAAGGCCCTGCGGAAGGAGTACGGAAGGCTCGCGCGCCGCATGGAACGGGCCCTCGGCACCCCCGCCGGACCCGAACGGGACACCGCGGTCCACGAGGCCCGCAAGGCCGCCAAGCGGCTGCGCTACGCGGCGGAGACGGCCCGCCCGGCCCTCGGCCGGCCCGCCGCGCGGCTCCGCAAGCGGGTCAAGACCGTGCAGCAGGTCAGCGGCGCCCACCACGACGGTGTCGTGGCCCGCCAGACCCTGCGCCGGCTGGCCGTCGCCGCCCACGCGGCGGGCGAACCCGGCTTCACCTGGGGCCTGCTGTACGGCCGGGAGGCCGCGGCCGGCGACACGAGGGAACGGCAACTGCCCGAGGCATGGCGACGGGCCCGCGCGGCGGCGCGGCACGGGGGCCTCGTCCGCTGACGGCCGGCCGGGTCCCCGTTCGGAGGAACCCGGCCGGACGACGGGGTACGGACCGGTGGACGGGGTAGGCGGGAGCGCGACGGCGGACCAGCTGTGACGAGGAGTTTCACCGATGACCGACGACGCCTACCTGTTCCTTGTGGAGGACCCGGCCTCGCCGCTGGGCGTGCCCCCGGTCGCCGTGGGCGAGCTGGCCTGTATGGAGACACCGGCGGTGCGCGCGTGGCTGACCGCCCAGGACGTCTCGGCCGGGTCCCCGCTGCTGCGGGTGGTGCCCCCGGAGGCCACCGCCTCCGTCCCCGAGGACGCTGAACGGCTCCCGGTCCCGCTGGGCGACGAGGAGCTGAGCCGGCTCCGCCACCGGTCGGCCCCCGACTCCGTCGCCACCCTCGAAAGCGCGCTGCTCGCCTACCGGGACTGCGCCGACGGCCGCGACGAACTGCTCGCCCGCGCCCTGGCCGCGGGCCTCGCACCGCACCGCATCGCGGAACTCACCGGAGAGGACCTGGCGGCGGTGACGGCCGCCGCGGGCCGCTGAACCGAGCGGAGGCGAGGGGCCCGTGGACGTACCGCGCCACGGCTCCGCGCTTCCCGGCGCCACCCGCGGGAACCCGACCCCGTGTCAGCCGAGTCCGAGCACGCTCGCGGTGCGTTCGGCCATGCGCTGCTCGCCGAGGGCGTTGGGGTGGACCGGCACGATGTTCCGGCCGAACAGCAGCGGCTCGATCCAGCGGGTGCCCGCCGGCGCGCAGGCGTCGTGCCCCTCGGACGCGGCGGTGAAGTCGACGTAGACGGCACCGGTCTCCGCCGCGGCCCGGCGCACCACCGAGTTGAGGTGGGCCTGGAGACCGCGCAGGTACGCGATGTCACCGGAGGCGATGGGGAGTTTGACGAAGCAGGCGGGGTCGAACGCGGCTGGCACGATCCACGGGTAGCCGAGGACCGCGACCCGGGCGTTCGGCGCCTTGGCCCGTACGGCGCTCAGCGCGGACTTCAGCGCGGGGTAGGTGTTGGTGTCGATCGCGTCGTCGAAGGAGGTGCCGTACTTGTCCTTGCAGGGGCTGCCCTGGCCGGCACCGAGGACGCCGGCGGTGCCGCAGGCGAGGACGGCGTTCAGGAAGGTGCCGTTGTCGTTGCCGCCGATGGTCGTCGTCACCAGGTCGGTGTCCGCGTGCACGGCGGCCAGTTGGGGAGCGGTGCCCGGGTACTGGCTCTGCGTGAAGTCCTTGGTCTCGGCCGCGCCGCAGGTGACGTCCGTCAGCAGGGCCCCGGTGCGCGAGGCCAGGACGTGGGGGTAGTTGGCGGTGGAGCGCAGGCACAGCAGGTTGGCCGGGTCGACCGGGAGGACTCCCGACCCGGCGCTGTAACTGTCGCCGAGCGCGGCGTAGTTGAGGGGCTCGGCGGCTCGGGCGGTGGTGCCGGTGAGGGTGAGGGCGAGGACACCGGCGGCGGCCGTCGTCGCGGCGACGGCACGGCTCAGGGCATGTGGGGGCATGACGGCTCACTTCTCGGGCTGGGGACACGAGACCGACCGGGTGTGGGGGCGCCCGGCGCACGCGCTGCTCGCGAGAGGCGGGAAACGCGGTGGAACGGCAGCGACTTACCGTTCGGTAGTACCGATAGGTGATGTGCGGCTTGCTGACATGCCCGTCAACACGGCTGGCAGAACTTCTTGAAACGCTCACCGACACGAAGGCGGCCCCGGCCGGCGAATTCGCCGGCCGGGGCCGCCTTGAAGCCCTCGCCTACCCGGGGAACCGCTCAGGCGGCCAGCGTCTGGGTCGCCTTGCCCGCCGTGCGCTCCGCCCGCAGCTTCTCCAGGAGGGCGTCCGCGGCGGGGAGGGCCCGCTCCACCGTCCTGGTGCCCGTCATGACACACAGCGTGTAGGAGATGTCCTCCAGCTCCCGGCTCGAACGGCCGGTGGGCCGGAGGTCGTGACGGAAGCGCGCCTCGGCGAAACGGGCCAGAATCGCGCGCAGTTCCTTCTCCGCAGGCAGCAGCACAGCGGCAACCCCTTTCGATGGGCGGGCCGTCACCGGACCCGCGATCTCCGTGGGCGCACCCGACGGGTGCCACCACGGCCGGCACGGAGCAGATCCTCCGGCAACCGCTTGCCCGCGACGGATCACTGTATGCACGATTCCCGCCGACTCCGCTCACGACACCACCGCGTCTTCGCCGCAACCCCCGTGACCCCAGGGCCCGGAGGCATCGGTCCGTGCCCGGTGGAGCAGGGCGGGCGGGCCGTGGCCGTGGTCTACGCTGTCGGCCATGGCTCCACCCTCCCCGGACCCCGGGCGCGACGCGGTGCCGGACGGCGGCGCACGGTTCGCGGTGTCGTCCTTCGGCCTCGCCGAGATGGCGGCCTGCGGTGCCCGTCTGCGCACGGCCGTCGCGGGCGCACCGTCCGTGGACGCCGCCGCGCGGGCCGTCGCCGACTTCTTCCAGGACAACCTGGGCGACGGTCGGGGCGCGTCGGCCTGGCACCAGGTGCACGTGCTGCTGGCGCACGCTCCGGACGCGGCCCGCGAGGGGCTTCGGCTCACGGAGGTGCACCCGGAGGCCGCCGGTCCACGAGCCGCAGAGCGGAACGGAGACCGGGCCGCTGACCAAAGACTCCTCGAACGCCTGCGCGCCTGGGCGGCGGCAACCGGTGACGATCCCGCCGCACCGGACTGCGAGGTCCTGGTCCTTCCCCCCGACGGCGGCCGGGAGGACGCGGACGAACCGGCGCCGACGGACTCCGGCACCGGGACGCTGGTCCTGGGCGGACCCCTGCTGCCGGGCGCGGCCTTCGCGGTCGCCCTGGTCACCCGCCACCAACCGCCCGCGGACCTCGCGGAGTTCTTCGGACCCCTGGCCCACGGCGTCCGCCTGGCCCTGCTGTCGGCCGACGGCGCGTCGCCCGCCGCCGAGACGCGCGCGGCCCGCGCGCTGGTGGCGTGCACGGACGCCGTCGTGGCGCGGCACGCCGCCCATCTGCGCGCCACGGTGGCGGAGTTGCGCTCGGCCGGCGCCGAGCTGCGCCGCTCACGGGAGGAGTTGCGGCAGCGCGGCAAGGAACTGCGCGAAGAGGCCGCCGTCGTGGAACTGCTCCAGGAGGTCGGCAGCACCCTCGCCGCCGAACTGGACCTCGACACCCTGGTGCAGCACGCGGTCGACGCCGCGACCCGGCTGTCGGGAGCGGCGTTCGGCGCCTTCTTCTACAACGTGCTGGGCGAGACCGGCGAGTCGTACCTGCTGTACGTGCTCTCGGGCGTGGACCGGTCGGCGTTCGAGCGGTTCCCCATGCCGCGCAACACCCAGGTCTTCGAACCCACCTTCCGGGGCCTCGGCGTCGTGCGGTCGGACGACATCACCGCCGACTCCCGCTACGGGCACAACGCACCGCACCGGGGCATGCCGCGCGGGCACCTCCCCGTCCGCAGCTACCTGGCCGTCCCGGTGGTCTTCCGCGGCACCGTGCTCGGCGGGTTCTTCTTCGGCCATTCCGATCCGGCGAGGTTCACGGAGCGGCACGAGCGGCTGGTCACCGGCGTCGCCTCGCAGACCGCCGTCGCCCTCCAGAACGCCCAGACCTACCGCCACGAGCGCGAGGCGGCGATGGAGCTGCAACGGCACCTGCTGCCCCGGCTGCCCGGCGTGGACGGCATCGCCAGCACCTCCCGCTACCTGCCCGCCGCCCACAACCGCGGTGCCGGCGGCGACTGGGTGGACCTCATACCGCTGCCGGACGGCGAGGTCGCCCTGGTCGTCGGCGACGTCATGGGCAAGGGGGTCAAGGCGGCGGCGGTCATGGGCCAGCTCCGCACCGCCTGCCGGGCCTACGCACGGCTCGGACTCGCCCCCTCCGAGGTGTTGGAACAGCTGAGCGTCCTCGTCGACGACATCGCGCCCGGCCACATCACCACCTGCGTCTACGCGGTGCTGAACCGGGAGCGCAGCCGTCTGCGCATGGCCATGGCCGGCCACCTGCCGCCCGCACTGCGCGCCCCGGAGGGCGGCGTGCGGTTCCTGGACGACGAGATCGGGCCGCCGCTGGGCGTGGGCCGCCGCCGGTACCCGGAGCAGGAGGCCGAACTGCTCCCCGGGGCACGGCTGCTGCTCTACACCGACGGCCTGGTCGAACGCCGTGGCCGGCACATCGACGAGGGCCTGCGGCTCCTGCGTGAACTGCTGGCGGGCCCCGTGGGCGAGATCGAGGCGGACTGCGACTCCTGGATCGACGCGCTGGCCGCCGGCCGGCAGGACGACGACATCGCGCTGCTGTACCTGTACCGGCCCGAGGACCCCTCCCGCCGGGCGGTGGCCGTGGCCCGCGACTACCCGCCGGTGTCCGGCGCGGTCCCCGCGGCCCGGGACCTCGTCTCCCGGACGCTGCGCGAGTGGGGACTGTCCCACCTGGCCGACGACCTCACGCTCATCACGGACGAGATGGTGGCCAACGCGGTACGCCACGCCAGGACGCCACTGCGGGTGGAGGTCCGGCGCAGCGGCGACCGGGTCGTCCTGGAGGTCACGGACAGCAGTACCGAGGAGCCCCGCCTGTTCGTCTCCCCACCCGGGGAGTTCGGGCATCGGGGCATCTTCCTGGTGGACGCCATCGCGACGCGGTGGGGCACCCGGGCGATCGACGGAGGAAAAGTGGTCTGGGCGGAGGTCAAGACGTCATGACAGCCAATTCCTCTTCCTCCCCGCACGGCCCCCAGGCGTCCGATCCCACCCCGCACGGCCCCCAGGCGTCCGATCCCACGCCGCACGCGCCTCAGGCACCCGGAGCCGGTCCCGCACGGCCGCCGGAGGATTCCGGGGGCCTGCTCCCCACCGGCCCCACGCTCACCCTGCTCTCCCGCCGAGGCCCGCGGCACGCGGTCGTCAGTGTGGACGGACCGATCGACTACCACACCACGCCCCAGCTGCTGGGCCACCTCACCACCCCGGAGATGCGCGACGTCCCGCTGCTGGTCCTGGACCTGAGCGAGGTCGACTTCTGCGACTCCAGCGCGCTGGGAGCCTTCGTCGACCTGTATCGGCGCCGCCACGCCGACGGGCGCCGCTTCGGGCTGACCGGCTTGCAGCCGCAAGTCCGACGCATCCTGGAACTCACCCGCCTGACCACCGTCGTGCCCCTGTACGCGACCCTCGAACAGGCGCTGCCGGGGGTCTAGCCCTGTCGTCAAAACCGTTGGGTTCGCCCGTTCGTGTGGTCGAAGGTGTAGCTCCGTCAGGGGAGGGTATCCGGGCGGCCGTCAACCGGTCCCGGCGGGCCCGAGCGGTCGGCGTCGACTTGGGGAGGGGAATCATCCTGGTGTTCCTGAGCACAGCGGCGGCACCCGAGGACGACCCTGGCCCGGCTGCGGGAAGGCTTGCTCGCCGCGGGCTGGCACAGGGCCTGGGCCCGCCGTGAAGCGTCAGCGGCCGGCCATCGGCGCGCCCGCGCCCTGCCGTACCGGGTCGGCCGGCGTGCCGTGGAGGCGGAGGTGGGCCACCACCTTCTTGCCCGTCGCCGAGACCACGGTATTCAGTTGCGCGCACAGGCGGGACACCAGGTGGAGGCCGTGTCCGCCGATCCGCCCGGCGTCGTGGGCCCGCGGCTCGGGCGGGTCGGGGGAGCTGTCGCTGACGCTGATCCGCAGCAGCGCGGCGTCCGGGACGACCTCCAGCAGGAGTGCGCCGGGGCCGGGGGCGTGGCGGTAGGCGTTGGCGACGAGTTCACTCACCACGATCTGGGCGTCCTGGCTCGTCGGGTGTGACGGCGGATGCCCGGCCCGGGCGAGCAGGGCCCGTACAGCCTGGCGGGCTTCGGTGACCGGCGTGTGTTCCGCGTCCCAGACGGTGCTGTGGCGCAGGGGCACCGCCGGTTCTCGTTCATCCGGTGCCTGGTCTCTGAGCGGGATGACCATAGAACTGTTCCTGAGGGTCGTTCCGTGTCTACGGGGCACATGATCTTCGGGTCAGATGATGTGATTGCTGAGGAGTCCCGCCTACCCACTCACGGCGCTCTCATGGGGCGCCGCCGCCGCCGACTGCCGGCCGATGACCCGCTCAGCGCGTATGACGTGCGCTTTTCGTCGCCATGGACGCGCGGACCAGGTCACCCTCGTACCGGGAGCAGCCATAAGTCGGCCGCCGCGGGGAACGCGATGATCCGGCCGGTCCGCGCCCGTGCCGCCCGGGCCCGTGCCCCGGAGCCCTGCCGCCATGGCTAGAGTGACGTGGGTGTGGAGCGAGAAGGAGGAGGGCCGGTGCTCCAGCTCATCGACCGCGAGGACGCCCTGATCGTCGCCGCGCTCCCCGAGGACGTCGACCTGTTCACCAGCCCCGACGTCCGTGCCGCGGGCGAAGGTCTGCTGGACGGCGGCTGCCGCTTCCTCGTCCTGGACACCTCGACCGTCGCCCACATCGACTCCAGCGGCATCACGGTCCTGCTGGCCTTTTGGCAGCGCCTCGACGAGGCGGGCGGCGCGATGGTGCTGTCCGTGCCCGATCCGCATCTGCGCTGGCGCCTGGACATCCTCGGCCTCGACTCCGTCATGGACGTCACCCAGACCCTCCCCGACGCCGTCACCCGGGCCCGAGGGCTCCGCGACGACTCCCGCCGCCCTGAGCGCCACCCCTCGCACACGGGGACGGAGAGCGCCTGACGCCTCCCCCCGGCCGGGCGCCGGGGCACCCGGATCGGGGGTCACCCGAGGTCTGCCAGAATGACGGCCGGAGTGCGGGCGAGCCGCCTGAGGGAACGTCCGCCGGTGTCGGGCCGCGCTCCGGGGGCAGACAGGCAGGGGCACGCGGCGCACGTCGCGTGCGCGTTCGGCACGGCCGCGGCCACGGGCCGGCCCGCACGAGGGGACGGATGACGAGTGGAGCGTTCGGGCGAGACCGGTCACGAGCCACGGCCGACGGAGCGTGACGCGGACGGGTCCACCGCGAACCCGCCCGCCGCCCGGTCCGCAGCGACCCTACGCACAGACCGACCCGCCACTGAGCGACCCGCCGCCGACCGACCCGCCGTCGACCCGTTCGCCGCCGACCCCGAGATCGGTGCCGACCTCGCGGCGGTGGACTGGGCGGCCACCCCCCTCGGTCCGCCCCGGCACTGGCCGCAGAGTCTGCGCACCGCCGTCAGCATCCTGCTCTCCTCCCGGTTCCCCATGTGGATGGCGTGGGGCGAGCAGCTGACCTTCTTCTGCAACGCCGCCTACCGGCGCGACACCCTCGGCCGCAAGTACCCCTGGGCCCTGGGCAGGCCCGCGCAGGAGGTGTGGTCGGAGGTCTGGGACGACGCCGGCCCCCGTATCGAGACCGTGCTCACCACCGCGGAGGCCACCTGGGACGAGGGACTGCTGCTCCTCCTGGAGCGGTCCGGCTACAGCGAGGAGACGTACCACACCTTCTCCTACAGCCCGCTGCGGGACGACACCGGAGCTGTCGTCGGCATGCTGTGCGTGGTGAGCGAGGAGACCGAACGGGTGATCGGGGAGCGGCGCATGGCCACGCTCCGCGACCTCGGCTCGGACCCGAGCGTGATCCGCACCGAGCAGGAGGTGCTGGCCTTCGCCGACCGGCAGCTCGACCGCAACCGCAGGGACCTGCCCTTCACCCTGACCTATCTCTTCGACGGCGACACCGCCCGGCTGGCCGGCGCGACCGTGATCCCCCGGGGGCACCCGGCGGCACCGGCCACGATCCCCGTCGGCGGCCCCCCGGCACCGTGGCCCGCCGGCACCCCGGCCGCCGGGGAGACGGCCCTCGTACCGCTCGCCGGCGACGCCTTCGCCGGTCTGCCCACGGGCGCCTGGTCCGAGCCGCCCGTCCAGGCACTCCTGGTCCCCCTCCTGCGACAGGGCGGCACGCCGTACGGCTTCCTCGTCGCGGGCCTCAACCGCTACCGCCTCCTGGACGACGCCTACCGGGGGTTCATCGAGCTGGCCGCCGGACACATCGCCTCCGGCATCGCCAGTGCCCGCGACTTCGAGGCGCAGCAGCGGCGCGCGGAGGAACTGGCCGAGCTGGACCGCGCGAAGACCGCCTTCTTCTCCAACGTCAGCCACGAGTTCCGGACCCCGCTGACCCTGATCATGGGACCGGTCGAGGAACTGCGGGCCCGGCTCGGCGAAGCCGGCGAACCGGTGCGCGGGGAACTCGACACCATCCACCGCAACGGCCTGCGGATGGGCAAACTGGTCAACACCCTGCTGGACTTCTCCCGCCTCGAAGCCGGCCGCATGCGGGCCCGCTACGAGCCCGTCGACCTGGCCGCGGTGACCGCCGAACTCGCCAGTGTCTTCCGGTCGGCCGTCGAGAGGGCCGGCCTCACCCTCGACGTGGACTGCCCGCCGCTGGACGCACCGGTGTACGTCGACCCGGGCATGTGGGAGAAGGTGATCCTCAACCTGCTCAGCAACGCGCTGAAGTTCACCTTCGACGGCGGTATCCGGGTCCGGGCCCGGCGGGCGGGTGCGGAGGCCGTGGTCACCGTCGCGGACAGCGGCGTCGGGGTGCCGGAGGCGGAGATGCCCCGCCTGTTCGAACGCTTCCACCGGATCGAGAACGCCCGCGCCCGCTCCGACGAGGGCAGCGGCATCGGACTGGCCCTGGTGCGCGAACTCGTCGGTCTGCACGGCGGCACGATCACCGCCGAGAGCGCCGTGGGCCGGGGGACCGTCTTCACCATCCGGGTGCCGTTCGGGACCGCGCACCTGCCGCCCGGGTCCCTGGCGCCCGAGGCGAGCGGCACCGGGACCGCCCGCACCGCCGAGCCCTACGTCCAGGAGGCGCTGCGCTGGCTGCCCTCCGACGACACCGGCACCGTGGCCGACGCCACCCCGGCGCCCGGCGCGGAGAACGCCACCGGCGCCCGGGTACTGGTGGCCGACGACAACGCCGACATGCGGGAGTACCTGACCCGGCTGCTGACCGGAGCCGGGTACCGGGTCACCGCGGTCGCCGACGGCGTCGAGGCACTGCACGCCGTCCGCCGCGACACCCCCGACCTCGTCGTCAGCGACGTGATGATGCCCCGGCTGGACGGGCTCGCCCTGGTGGCGCGGCTGCGCGCGGACGCCCGTACCGCCTCGGTGCCCGTCCTGCTGCTGTCGGCCCGGGCCGGACAGGAGGCGTCGATCGAGGGGCTGCGGGCGGGCGCCGACGACTACCTGGTCAAACCGTTCGCCGCCGCCGAACTCCTGGCCCGGGTACGCGGGAACGTCGAGCTGGCCCGGCTGCGCACCCATCACCTGCGGTGGCGGACGGCGCTGGTCGACTCCCTCCAGGAGGCGTTCTTCGTCTGCGACGAGTCCGGCGCCGTCGTGGAGGTCAACGCCGCCTTCGCCGACATCCTGGGGTACGGCCCCGAGGACCTGCCGTACGCCCCGGTCCACCCGTGGTGGCCGGACGCCCGCGCCGACGCCGCGGCCCACCGGCAGGTCGGTGACGCCTTCGGTGACCTGCTGGCGGACCCGAGGGGTTCCGTCACCGTCCCCGTCACCCACCGGGACGGGCACCGGCTGTGGGTGGCCGTCGCCTGGAACAAGGCCCACGATCCCGACACCGGACGCGTCGTCACCGTCGGCACCTTCCGCGACGTCACCGCCGAGCACTACGCGATCCAGCGCGAGACGGCGCTGGCCGCGCTGGGCACCGCCCTGTCGCGGGCCGCGAGCCTGCCCGAGGCGCTGACCGGCGCGCTCGCCGCACTGCGGAACCTGTGGCGCGCGCGGGACGTCGTGGCGGCGGTCTTCACACGCGGGGACGAGCCGGTGCTCACCGCCACCGGCGCGGACCCGTGCTGGGAAGACCTGCCCGTCGAGCGGCGGGACGCGCTGAGCGGACTGCGCCGGCAGCCGCCGCTCACCGCGGTCGCCGACGGCACCGGGGCCGGCGTGCTGCTGGAACACCCCGACGGCCCGCTCGCCCTGTGGGTCGACCTCGGCGACCAGCGGCCGTTCACCTCCGAGGACCGGCTCCTGCTGTCCCTGCTGGCCGGACACCTCGCCCAGGGCCTGGTGCGGGCGCACCAGATCGACGAGCAGCGCGAGACCGCGATCGCCCTGCAACGCGCCATCCTCGGCCCGGCCCGGCTCCCCGAGGGCTTCGCCGTGCGCTACGAGCCCGCCACCCGGCCCCTGGAGGTCGGCGGCGACTGGTACGACACCGTCGCCCTGCCCGACGGACGGATCGGCATCGTCGTCGGCGACTGCGTCGGACGGGGCCTGGAGGCGGCCAGCGTCATGGGACAGCTGCGCAGCGCCTGCCGCGCCCTGCTGCTCCAGCACCCCAGCCCGTCCACCACGCTCACGGCGCTCGACCAGTTCGCCGCGAGCGTGCCCGGAGCGCAGTGCACGACCGTCTTCTGCGGCGTCCTCGA
Organism: Streptomyces pyxinicus; assembly: GCF_024753135.1. Lineage (GTDB taxonomy): Bacteria > Actinomycetota > Actinomycetes > Streptomycetales > Streptomycetaceae > Streptomyces > Streptomyces pyxinicus. The sequence continues at coordinate 66,474 of NZ_JANUGP010000021.1, forward strand.
CGCCGGCACCGGCGAGCTGACCTATTCGAGCGCCGGACACCCGCCGGGCATCCTCACCCTTCCCGACGGCACCGTGCGGCTGCTGGAGGAGGGGCGTTCGCTGCCCCTCGCCATCCGCCCGGGCAGGCAGCGGCCGGAGGCCGCCTGCACCCTGCCCGCCCGCGCCACGCTGCTGCTCTACACCGACGGGCTCGTGGAACGCCGCCGCCGCCCGCTCAGCACCGGCATCGGCCTGGCCGGCGAGGCCGTCCGGGAGGGGCGCGACGTCCCGGTGGACGACCTCGCCACCGAGGTCATGGCCCGCCTCGCGCCCGCCGGCGGCTACGACGACGACGTGGCCCTGCTGCTCTACCGGCACCCGGCGCCGCTGGACGTCTCCTTCCCGGCCGAGTCGTCCCAGCTCGCACCGGTCCGCAACGCCCTGCGCGGCTGGCTCGACCAGTGCGACCTGCCGCCGAACACCGTGCAGAACGTCCTCGTCGCGGCCGGGGAGGCGTGCGCCAACGCCATCGAGCACGGGCACCGGCACGCCCCCGGCGAAACCGTGCGGCTGCGCGCCGAGGCCGTCGTCGACAGCCTGCGCCTGACGGTTGCCGACAGCGGCCGGTGGAAGGTCCCGCAGCCCGAGCTGAACCCCCACCGAGGCCGGGGCGTCACGCTGATGCGGGCGCTGATGCAGCAGGTGACCATCACCCCCGGCCCGTCCGGCACCACCGTCGACATGCAGATGAGGATCGCCTGATGACCACAGACCTCACGCTCGCCCCGGGACGGCGCCCGGACGGCACCCCCTGCCTGACGGTCAGCGGCGAGATCGACATGAGCAACGCCGGCGTCCTGGCCGACGCCCTGGACGGCACCCCGGGCCGCCTGGTCCTGGACCTGACCGGGGTGCACTACCTGGACAGTGCCGGGCTGAGCCTGCTCTTCGCCCACGCCGACCGCCTCGAACTCGTCGTCCCCGCGCTGCTGGAGCCGGTGCTCACCGTCTCCGGCCTGGCCGACCTCGTCGCCGTCCACGCCGCCGGCGGCCCGCCGGCACCCTGACCGGGGGTGCCGCGACCCCGCGCGACGGCGACCGCTCGCGTGCGAGATGATGTCTCGCCTGCCATTCGGGGCAGACGACCGGCGAAGGGGGCGAGATGACAGCGGAACGTGAACGGCGGCCGACGGGCGAAGCCGGCCGGTCCCGGGCGGTGCGCGAGGCGGACGCGGACCTGTCGGTGCTGTTCGGCACGTCCACCGCGCTGTTCGCGTCGATGGCGGGGCCCGCGCACGTCCTGGAGGCGGCGAACCCGGCCTTCTTCGCCTCGATCGGCGGGGCCGGGCGGGAACGCACCGGCGTGCCGCTGGTGCGGCTCATGCCGGAGCTGGCCGCCCAGGGGTTCATCGACCTCCTCGACCAGGTGTACCGGTCGGGGGAGCGGCACATCGGCCGTGACGCCCGCGTCGTCATCGGCGTCGGCGAGGCCGCCCGCGAGGCGTACTACGACTTCACCTACGAGGCCCGCCGCGACACCGGCGGCAACGTCATCGGCGTGCGGATGATCGGCGTGGAGACCACGCAGGTCAAGCACGCCCAGCGGCTGGCCGGCGAGCAGCGGGCGCTGCTGGAGCAGATCGCCCGCCAGGCACCGCTGCCCGAGGTGCTGTACGGGATGTGCCGGACCATCGAGGAACTGTCCCCCGAGGTGATCGTCTCCGTCCTGCTGGCCGACGAGGACGGCCGCCACCTGCGCCACGGCGCGGCCCCGAGCCTGCCCGATTTCTACAACCAGGCCATCGACGGCATCGCCACCGGCGAGGGGGTGGGCTCCTGCGGCACCGCCGCCCACCGGCGCCGGAACGTGATCGTCAACGACATCACCGCCGACCCCCTCTGGGACGACTTCCGCCCGCTCGCCACCCGCGCGGGCCTCGCCGCCTGCTGGTCGACCCCGATCCTCGCCCACGACGGGCGGCTGCTGGGCACCTTCGCGATGTACCACCGCACCCCGCGAGCCCCCCGTGACACCGATCTCGCGCTGGCCCACGTCTTCGCCGACACCGCCGCCCTCGCCATCGAACGCCACCACGTCGAACAGGCCCGGCGGGCGGCCGACGCCCGGGAGAAGGCGGCCCGCGACGACCTCGCCTTCCTGCTGAACGCCAGCACCGCCCTGTCCGGCCGGCTGGACGAACGGCAGATACTGCAACGCCTGGCCGCCCTGGCCGGCCCGGCCCTGGCCCCACTGGCCGCCGTCGACATCGTGGAGGCCGGCCGCCCGGCCCGGGTGGCGACCGCCGCGCCGACCGAGGAGGCGCGCGCCCTGCTCGCCGCGCACACCCCGGACCACGCCACCGAGGACGCCGCCGTGACCCGGGTCCTCGCCTCCGGCCTGACCGAGGTGGCCCGCCGTACCCCGACCGGGCCCGGCCCCTGGCGTGAACTCGGCGTCACCGGCTACGTCTGCGTGCCCCTCATGGACCGCGGACGCGCCTTCGGCGCCCTGACCCTGCTCTCCACCGACGGGCACTTCTTCGACGGCCATCGCGTCGCCCTCGCGGAGGAACTGGCCCGCCGCGCCGCCTCCGCCGCCCGCAACGCACGCCAGTACGCGCAGCGCGCCGCCCTCGCCCGCGACCTCCAGACCGGCCTGCTGCTGCCCGACCTGCCCGACATCCCCGGCGCCCAGCTCGCCGCCTTCTACCACCCGGCCGGCGAAGGTCTGGAGATCGGCGGCGACTTCTACGACGCCTTCCCCCGCGGCGACGGCAGCTGGGCCTTCGTGCTCGGCGACGTCTGCGGGCGCGGAGCCACGGCCGCCACCACCACCGCGCTGGTCCGCCACACCGCCCGCGCCGTCGCCCCCCTGCTGGACGACCCCGTGGCCGTCGCCAAGGCCGTCGACAAGGCCCTGAACGACCGCTACGCCCACCAGAACCACGGCTTCGTGACCCTCGTCTACGGCCATCTCACCCCGGCCGCCGACGGTCTCGCCGTCCAGCTCGTCCGGGCCGGTCACACGCTGCCGCTGCTGCTCGGCGCCGAGCGCGCCGTCGAGGCGGTCGAGGCGTCCGGCGGGCTGCTCGGCATCGGCATCCCGCCCCGGCTCACCGCGTGCCGCTTCACGCTCCGCCCCGGCGAGAGCCTGTTCCTGTACACCGACGGCATCACCGAGTGCCGTACCGCCGGCACCGACCAGTACGGCGAGGTCCGGCTGGCCAAGGCCCTCGCCTCGGTCCCGCCCCGGCCGGCCGCGGCCGACGTCGTGCGCACCGTGGCGGAGGACGTCCGCGGCTTCATGGCGGGCCGGGAGGTCGAGGACGACCAGGCCGCCCTCGTCATCACCGCGGCCGAGCCGGTGCCGGAGGCCGGCTGACCGGCCCGCACAGGAACACGCCGTCCCCGGCGCCGCGGCCGGGGACGGCGCGGCACCCGCGGATCAGACCTGGCCGCGCCAGGCGCCGGTCTCCGTGCCGCCGCGGGACTCGATGAACTCCTTGAACCGCTTCAGGTCACCCGTGGCCTGGCGCTTGACGAAGCCGAGCTTGTCCCCGACGGTCTCGGCGAGGCCCTGCGGGTCGTAGTCGAGCTGAAGCATGATCTTGGTGGTGTCGTCGTCGATGTAGTGGAAGGTGACGACACCCGCCTGCCTCGCCTCACCTCCGATGCTGGTCCAGGCGACCCGCTCGTCGGGGATCTGCTCGGTGATCTCGGCGTCGAACTCCCGCTCCACTCCGCCGATCTTCGTCTTCCAGTGGGTCAGGGTGTCGGTGCGCTGCTCGATGCGCTCGACCCCGTCCATGAACTGCGGGAAGTCCTCGAACTGCGTCCACTGGTTGTAGGCGGTGTGGACGGGGACGTGAACCTCGATGGACTCTTCCACCTGCGACACGTCGTACCTCCTCGACTCTGGGGGCGTGCTCCCGGCCGACCGGATGCGCGGCCTGGGGAGGTGATCACTTCCCGGGTGCCACGGGCGAGGTGACGTATGCGCTCCAGTGCCGCCCGATCGGGCGCTGCCGGCGTGCGCGAGAGGCTGATCCGGGTCCACCGGTCGGGCGTGCGCCGCCGCGCCGGCTCCGGCGGCTCTGCGAGATCACCGGCGTCGACACCGTCCCGGAGACCCGGCCGACGGCGCAGGACGCCGTCTCCTCCCGACCCCCGGCGCGATCGTGACCCCGGGGCCCCGGCGGCCGTCCCGGGCGCGATAGCGTGGAGGCCGCAAGGGGAGAGGATGGAGATGCCGTGCACGCCTGGGAAGCAGCGCCGTCCGTGGAGGGGCGGTTGCGCACCGCTCCGCCCCATGCCCTCGTCGCCACGGCGGCCCGCCTGCTGGCGCAGCGCTTCGGTGCCGAGGACGTGACGCTCTTCCTGGCCGACTACGGTCTGACGGTCCTGCAGCCCGTCACCCACCTGCCGCACACCGGCGATCCGGTCTCCGCGCACGACGGCCCCGCCGGTACCGCCTTCACCACCCAGAAGCCGGTGGTCGAGGTCACCGCCGACCCGGCCACCGAACTGGTCCACCTTCCCCTCACCGTCCGCGGTGACCGCCTCGGCGTGCTCACCGTCCGGGTGCCCGACACCGCCACCACCTCCGGCACGGTCCTCGCACTCCTCGACTTCGCCACCGCGCTGGGCCACGAGGTCGCCACCGCCGGCCGGGACACCGACCTGTACCTGCAAGCCCGCCGCACCCGTCGTCTCACCCTCGCCGCCGAGATGCAGTGGCAGCTCCTGCCGGGCCGCGGCTGCGCCCGCGACGAGTACGTCATCGGCGCGCACCTGGAGCCCGCCTACGCCGTCGGCGGCGACAACTTCGACTGGTCCACCAGCGCCGACCACCTCACGCTCACCGTCACCGACGGCATGGGCCAGGGCATCGACGCCTCCCTGCTCACCACCCTCGCCGTCGGCGCGCTGCGCAACGCCCGCCGCGCCGGCATCGGCCTCGCGGACCAGGCCTGCCTCGCGGACCAGGCGGTGTACGCCCAGTACGGCGGCAAGATGTACGCCTCCACCCTCCTGCTGCGCTTCGACCTCGCCACGGGCCGGGTGCGCGCCGTCGACGCCGGTTCCCCGCGGCTCTACCGCCAGCGCGGCGGCACCATCGAACACATCGAGCTGGAGGCGCAGTTGCCGCTCGGCATGTTCGAGGAGACCCTCTACGAGGAGCAGACCTTCCATGTCGAGCCGGGCGACCGCCTGGTCGCCATCAGCACCGGCGTCCACGGCACCCGGTCGGCGGCCGGCGAGCTGTTCGGGGAGAGCGTCCTCAGCCGGATCCTGAGCGCGACCAGGCAGGCCTCGCCCCACGAGACCGCCCGGTCGGTCGTCGCCGGGCTGGTCGAACACGTCGGCGGCGAGGACCTGCTCGCGGACGCCGCGGTCGTCTGCCTCGACTGGACGGGACGGGGTACCGGCGGCACCCCGGAGCCGCGGTCCGCCGACTGAGGGGCCGTCAGTCCCGGGGCCCGGGGGAGTCGCTGGCGGCCCCGCCGGCCGTGATGGTCATGGCGGTGTGCAGCCCCAGCCGGGCCAGCAGGCCGTACAGGTGTTCGCTGACGCCCGACAGGGTCAACGAGCCGCTCAGGGCGTCCAGTCGCTGATACCAGACGACGAACGCGCAGATTCCGGTGGAGTCGAGATGGAGGGTGCGGGAGGCGTCCAGGGTGAGATGCCGGCAGCCCTCGTCGATGATGCGGTCACCCACCGCCCGTAATCCCGGGGTGGTGTGCAGGTCGACATCCTCCGGCAGTCGCGCCACGACCCGGTCCCCGGCCCGCTCGGTGACGTGCAGCACCCCGTACCTCCAGGTCCCGGGCAGAGCGACGGCCGGTCGAACGTCTCAGCGAGAGTTCGCCGGGCTGAGTGACAAGGCTACTGGCGTCGCCGCCGTCGGCGGCGGTATTGCCGGAATTGGCGCGGGTTGGCCCGGCAGATCCGGGAACGTCTGATGTGACGGTCCCGTGTCGCTCGCGCAAGCGGGTTGCGAGCGCGGACGCGGATACGGGACCGTTGCCGTACGGCAGCCGATTCCCACGGTAGGAAGGTGGTGAGGTGCGCACGCGCGCACCCCCGCTCGTGTCTGCTTCCCCCGGTACCTCAGCCCGTCCGCCCGACGCCGGCCACCTGGTCGGCGCGGCCTGGACCGAGGCCCCCTGTCCCGTTCTGATCGTCGACCGGCACGGCGGCCTCGTCGAGGTCAACCGAGCCGCCCGGACCCTGCTCCCCGGAGCCGCCGCCGGCGACCGGCTGCGCGACCACCTCCCCTCCTGGTTCTGCCGCGCCCACCGGGACATCGGCGACGCGTCACGCGGCGCTCGCGCGGGACCGCTCAGGGGCCGCATCCAGGGCCGGCACTTCGCGGCCTACCCCACCACGGCCGGCGCGGGGGACGTCGTGTGGTGGCTGGTCGACGACACCGACCGCCAGCTGGCCGAGGCCGCGCTGACCGACGCGCTGGCCTGGACCGAGATCCTCTCCGAGGCCTCCGGCGCCCTGCTGTCCACCCTCAACGCGCCCCGCTGCATGGAGGTGGCCGCCGCCCTGGCCGCCCGGCATCTCGCCGACGCCGCCGTCCTCGTCGCCCCGCCCCAGGGACGGCGCCACCCGCTGACGTACGCGGGCCGGGGCGGCCCCGTCACCCGGCTCACCCGGCAGGTCGACGTGTCCGGCGTACCGGGACTGACCGAGGCCCTCCAGGGCTTCCCGCACATGCCGGCCCGGTGGACGGACGCCGCCGGCCTCCCCGACTGGGTCACACCGGACGGCTTCCGCGGACCGGCCGGCTCCGTGATCGTCACCCCGCTGCCCGGCCACGGGGCGCCCGCCGGTGCCCTCATCCTGCTGCGCGCCGGCACCGGGCAGGTCTTCACCGAGGGCGAGGAGGTCTTCGCCCGCCTCTTCGCGGCCCGCGCCGGCGCCGCCCTCTCCGCCGCGCGCCGCTACGGCGAACAGGCCACCGTCACCACGGCCCTGATGCGCGAGCTGCTGCCGCCGACGCTCGGCGGCGTCCACGGTGTCGACTACGCCGGCGGCTACCGCGCGGCCAAGGACCACGAGCGGGTCGGCGGCGACTTCTACGACGTCCACCCCGGCTCCGACCCCTCCCAGGACACCCTCGTGGTCCTCGGCGACGTCGCCGGCAAGGGACTGGACGCGGCGGTGCTCACCGGGAAGATCCGCAACACCCTGCACGCTCTGCTGCCCCTGGCCGGCGACCACCAGCGGGTGCTCGACCTGCTCAACGGCGCCCTGCTCGGCTCCGGCCACACCCGCTTCGCCACCCTGGTCCTCGCCTCCGTCCGGCGCCGGGGCAGCCGGGCCCAGATCCGGCTGACCAGTGCCGGACACCTGCCGCCGCTGGTCGTGCGCGCCGACGGCACGGTGGAGGAACTCCCCACCCGGGGCACGCTGGTCGGTGCGCTGCCCACCGTCCCGGCACGCACGGTCCGGACGGTGCTGTCGCCGGGGGAGACCTGCCTGCTCTACACCGACGGCATCACCGAGGCCCGCGGCGGCCCGCTGGGCGACGAGCTCTTCGGCGAACACCGGCTGCGCCAGGCGCTGTCGGAGTGCGCGGGCCTGCCGGCGGAAGCGGTGGTGGCACGGGTCCAGCTGCTCGCCGCCCAGTGGCTGGGCACCGGCCGGCACGACGACATGGCCACCGTCGCCGTCAGCGTCCCCGGATCCGGCCCGCTGACGCTGCTCGGCGGCCGGGCGGCGGGAGACAGCGCCGGGAAGCGCGCCTGAGACACGGGGCACGGCACGGATCGAGGGCGGCCGGGAGTCCCGGCCGCCCTCGATCCACGTGCCCTCCGACGGGGGCGGTCAGCCGCCCACGTACCAGCTGAAGCCGCCGTTGCTGGTCGCGACGGCCAGGAGCACCAGCCAGAGGACCACGTCGACGACACCGAGGATGATGCCCGCCTTCGCCATCCCGGCGCCGTTCTTCACCGAGGCCTGGCGGCGCGCGACGGCACCGAAGATGATGGCCAGGGGGCCGAGAACGATGTTCAGGATGAACAGACCGATGACGCCGCAGCACAGACTCGCGATCGCCAGGCCGTTGGTGCGCGATCCGGCGGACGCGGCAGAGGAACCACCGTAACTCGTCATTTCCTGCTCCCGGTTGTGGGTGACGCGGACCGAACTGGCCGCTCATTACTCGTTCTTGACGTGACCTACGGATGCCCCTTCGTGCCGGACCCATGTCATGAGGTGCCGGCCGTGTGATGGATATGTGATGTGCCCGGCCCCGTCTACACGGAAGGGAAGCGCCCGGCCAGCCAGTCGAGGGCCGCAGCGCCCTCGCGGAGCACGGAGATGTGCCCGTCCTCGGGGCCGAGCCGCAGTTCCGCGCCGGGGCAGCGGCGCGCGAGCCACCGGCCGTGCGCGCAGGGCACCACGCGGTCACGGCCGCCGTGCGCCAGGAGGACCGGTGCCGTGATGCGGGCCGGGTCGAAGCCCCACGGGGCGACGTAGGCGAGATCGTCGTCGATCAGGCCGCCCGGACCCGACTCCACGGCCGGGCCGACGACCTCGGCGAACCAGGACCACGGTCCGGCGAGGGCGGCGTGGTCGGCCGCCGTGAACATCTCCGGGCCGTACACGGCGGCGGCCTCGTGGGCCTCCTTCGCCGCCCGCCCCGCGGCGGCGGCCCGCAGGGACGCCGTCCCGGACTCCGACATGCCCGCGAACCAGTCGAGCCCGTCCGCGTCGAACGGCGCGAGGCCCGCGACACTCACCACGGCGAGGACACGATCGGGCAGCAGGGCACCGCAGGCCAGGGCGTGCGGGCCGCCGCCGGAGTGGCCCATGACCGCGAACCGCCGGACACCGAGGGCGTCGGCGACGGCGGCCGCGTCGCCCGCGGCCGACGCCACGTCCCGGCCCGGGCGGGAGGTGGAACCGCCGTAGCCCGGGCGGTCGTACGACACCCAGCGGATGCCGAGGCGGTCCGAGGCGGGGAAGAGCGGCGCGGGAGGGGCGCCGATGTTCGGCGTGCCGTGCTGCCACAGCACGACGGGACGGCCGTCGGCGTCGCCCGCGCCGGTGTCGTAGACATGCAGCCGGCGCCCGTCGTCCAGCACCAGATCGCGCTCCCGCACACCGCCTCCTCCGGTCGACCGGCCACGAACCTACCGGTCCCGGGGCCGGGATCGGTCCCTCCGCGTGTACAGCGGCCGTAACGTCGTGCCATGAGCACTGCCGACGCGCCGGTCTTCCGGTACCGCACCGCCGTCCCGGGGGACGACGAGGCCATCGAGGCCCTCGACAACTCCTTCACCACCGCCACCGTCTTCCGAGTGACCGTCACCGACGACGGGTGCGCCCTGCGCGAGACCCCCGTGGACCCGCCGCTGACCAAGGTGTTCCCCGAGGACGAGCCGGACGACGACGGACACCGGCCGGACGACGCGGACGCGCGTGTCTTCGTCGCCCACGAGAGCGCCCACGAGAGCGACGGCGGCCTCGCCGGATTCGTCAGCGTCTCCTACTCCGGCTGGAACCGCCGGCTGACCGTCGAGGACATCGGGGTCGCCCCGGAGCACCGGGGCCGGGGAGTCGGCCGTGCGCTCATGGGGCTCGCGGTGGAGTTCGCCCGCGAGCGGGGCGCCGTACACGTCTGGCTGGAGGTCAGCAACGTCAACGCACCGGCCGTCCGCGCCTACCGCAGGATGGGCTTCGCCCTCTGCGGACTCGACACCTCGCTCTACGACGGCACGCCCGCCAAGGGCGAACAGGCCCTCTACATGAGCAGGCCCTGTCGCTGAGCCGACAGCAGGACCCGGTCGGTGGAACCACGGCGGCGCCAGGCAGACTCTGCGTGTTGTAGAGACTTGTACGAAAGGACGGTCAGCGCATGATCACGCTCACCAAGGAAGACGGCCCGGCGGACCTCGACGGAGTGACGCACCTGTCCATCGGCGCGTCCTGGGACCCCACGGCCGGCGCCAGCGGCGGCGTGGTCGGCCTGCTCCGCCGCAAGACCGGCACGGACCTCGACCTGATCGCCATAGCCATGCAGGGCTCGGACCCGGTGCGCCTCGCCGGCCTCGACTCGCTCGACCCCATGGGCAACGGCTCGCTGGTGCACAGCGGCGACAACCAGACCGGGCGCGGGGACGGCGACGACGAGACCGTCACGGTCGAGTTCGCGCGTGTTCCGGCCAACATCACGTCGATCGTGTTCGTCGCCGCCGCGTTCAAGAAGGGCAGCTCCTTCCAGAAGGCGCGCAACATCAGCTTCAAGGTCTACGACGCCACGGGCGGCAGCTCCCAGCAGGTCGCCGACATCTGGCCCAGCCTGCTCACCCAGGACAACGGCTGTGCCGTCGCCAAGGCCGTCCGGGTGGGCGGCGCCTGGAAGCTCGAAGTGATCAACGTGACCGGCAAGATCAAGCAGGGCGACGAGCACGCCCTGATGCGCTTCGCCGTCAGCAAGTGACGTCCGCCGGGTCACGGCCCGCCCGCGCCGCCCGCCCCCGAGGGCCGGGCGGCGCGGGCGGACGGCCTCACCGGGGGAGTCCGGCCGGGTCCGTCGCCCAGGAGGTGTTCGGTTCCGCCGCCGTCCGTACGGCGATCCGGCCGCCCCGCAGGGTCGGCCCGGCGTCCGTCCAGGACCGGTTCAGCGGGCGCCCGTCGAGGCGCACCGCGTCGACGTACGGGTGACGGTCGTCGGCGCCCGGCGCCGAGATCACGATGTCCGTGGCACCGGGCCGGTCGAGCACCGCCTCGCGGAAGACCGGCGCGCCCAGCAGGAGGTTCGCGCTGCCCGGCGTCTGCGGATACAGGCCGAGGGCGGAGAAGACGTACCACGCCGACATCGTGCCGAGGTCGTCGTTGCCCGGCAGCCCCGAGGGGCCCGTCCCGTAGACCGTGTCCAGGAGTTGGCGCACGGTCGCCTGGGTCTTCCAGGGCTGCCCCAGGGCGTTGTAGAGCCAAGGGGCGTGGATGCCGGGCTCGTTGGTCGGGTCGTAGCGCAGCGGATCGCCGCCGCGCAGGGACCAGGAGCCGTCGGCGTCGTGGAAGAAGGCGTCCAGGCGCCGGGCCGCCGTCTCCCGGCCGCCCATCGCCCGCGCCAGGCCCCGCACGTCCTGCGGCACCATCCAGGTGTAGGTGGCGCTGGTGCCCTGCGCGAAGCCGAGATCGCTGCCCGGCCCGAACGGCGTCACCCACGAGCCGTCCAGCTTCCGGGCCTGTGCGTAGCCGCCGTCCGCGGTGGCGTCCGGGTTGAAGACGTTGCGCCAGTAGGCGGCCCGCGCACCGCACTCCTTCGCCTCGGACCCGCGTCCGAGGAGCCGGGCCCACCGCGCGAGCGCGGAGTCGGCGACGGCGTCCTCCAGCGTCTCAGCGGCGCCGCCCCAGCAGTGGCACACGTCCTGCGCCGCGTAGTGCGAACTCACGTACTGGGCCAGATTCGGCCGTTGCCCCACGCACTGCCCGGGGCACCCGGCGTCCGACAGACCGTCCGGATGCGGCACGGTCGCCTGCCGCACCAGCGAGTCGAAGGCGCCCTCGTAGTCGAAGTTGCGCACCCCCATGGCGTAGAACGTGGCCAGCGTCGCCGCCGACGGGTCACCGGTCATCACATGGGTGGCGCCACTGATGTGCACCCACCGGTCCCACACCCCGCCGTTCTGCCGCGCGAAGTTGTACAGCGACTGCGCGAAGTCCCCCGCGACGGTGGGCTGGAGCAGCGCCAGCAACTGGATCTGTGCCCGGTACTGGTCCCAGCCCGAGAAGTTGCTGTACTGGGCCCGCTGGCCGCGCGCCGGCCGGTGCACGGCCTGGTCCATGCCCCGGTAGCGGCCGTCCACGTCACTGATCAGGTTGGGCTGCAGGAGGGAGTGGTAGAGCGCCGTGTAGAAGGTGGTACGCCGCTGGGCACTGCCCCCGGTCACCCGCACGGTGCCCAGCTCACGGTCCCACGCCCGGGCACCGGCGGCGGCGACCCGGTCGACGGAGGCCCCCGGGGCTATCTCCCGGCGCAGGTTGGCCTCGGCGCCGGCGAGATCGACGTACGAGATGCCGATCCGCATGTGGACATCGTTGTCAGAGCGCGGGTCGAAGCCGACCCAGCCGCCCGAGCCACGCCCGGCCCGGTCGGCACCCGTCGCGTAGCCCTCGCCGCCGGAGGCCGACGTGGAGCCCGGCGACACCGTGCCGTCGTGCCAGGTGCCGACGGAGGAGAAGGCGCGGTCGAAGGAGGCGCTGAAGTGCAGCCGGTAGTAGCTCTTGCGGTTGTTGACCCCGCCGTTGGCGCGCCGGCCGCAGAACGCGCCGGTGAGCACCCAGCCGCTGACCCTGCGGTGGGCCGCGTCGATGTCGACGTGCGCGTCCGCGCTGCCGTTGAGGGAGTTGGACACCCGGAAGAGCAGGCTGGCGGGCCGGTCCGCCGGGAACGTGAAGTCCGCGACCCCGGCCCGCCTGCTGACGGCGAGGTCGGCACGGGCCCCGGAGGCGAGGCCCAGGGTGTAGCGGCCGGGCGTGGCCCGCTCGTCGGCGTGGCTGAAGTCGGACGCGTAGACGGCGTCCTTGGTGTCGGCGGACGGCGAGGACGTGACGTCCCCGACGAACGGCATCACCGGTACGTCCCCCGCCGCGCCGGGGTTGCAGCCGGCGCCGTTGACGTGGGTGAGGCTCAGGCCGCGGATGCGGGTCGTGCCGTAGTCGTAGCCGTTGGCGGCGCCCGTGCCGGTCTGGTCGCCCCGGGTGCTGGTGGGCGACCAGGCCGCCATGCCGTAGGGGAGGGTCGCGCCGGGGAACGTGTTGCCGCCACCGGACGAGCCGATGAGCGGGTCGACCAGCGACGAGGGGTGCCCGGGCGGGCCGTCGGCGGCGACGGCGGGCAGGGCCGGCAAGGCCACTGCGACGGTGAGAGCGGTGGCCACGAGAGCCACCGCCGAACGTCTGCCGCGCACGGCGCGAGGCATGGACGGGTGCATGAACGGTCCCCTTCCGAGGAGGAGTTCGGACGACGGGCGGTGACGCACGCGCCTCGCGCACGCCACCGCCCCGATCTCGCGCCGAGGCTAGGAGCAGGCCCGGACGAGGGGAAGGGGTGTGCACGTCCGGGCCTCGAATGCCGTGTGAACGGGAGGCGTTGGTGGTGAGGACGGACTCAGCCGAGCCGGAACCTCTGGGCGGTGGAGCCGTTGCAGTCCCAGATCTGGAGGCGGGTGCCGTTGGCGGTCGCGCCGCTGGGGGAGTCGAGGCAGCGGCCGGACTGGGGGTTGAGGAGGGAGCCGTCGGCCTGCTGTACCCATTTCTGTCCGCCGACGCCGTTGCAGTCCCACAGTTCGGCCTTGGCGCCGTTCGCGGTGCCGTTGCCCTCGATGTCCAGGCACCGTCCCAGTGTGCGCAGGGAGGTGTCCGTGCGGCGCGCCCAGTGCTGGTCGACCGCCCAGGACTGGCAGTCCCAGAGCTGTACGGCGGCCCCGTTGGCGCCGCTGTCGTCGGCCGCCACGTCCAGGCACTTGCCGCCCGGCCCGGGAACGGGCGCGCCGGCGTTCACCGCGAACTTCTGGGCGGTGGAGCCGTTGCAGTCCCAGATCTGGAGGCGGGTGCCGTTGGCGGTGGCTCCGCTGGGGGAGTCGAGGCAGCGGCCGGACTGGGGGTTGAGGAGGGAGCCGTCGGCCTGCTGTACCCATTTCTGTCCGCCGACGCCGTTGCAGTCCCACAGTTCGACCTTGGCGCCGTTCGCGGTGCCGTTGCCCTCGATGTCCAGGCACCGCCCGATCGTGGCCAGGGAACCGTCCGCCCGGTGCGTCCAGTGCTGGTCCTCGGCGTACGACTGGCAGTCCCACAGTTGTACGGCGGTGCCGTTGGCGCCGGTGTCGTCGGCGGCGGCGTCGACACACTTGTTCCCGGGACCGGTGATGGTGCCCTGCGGGCCGTTGGGGACGTCGGTCTCACCGGAGTAGCCGACGGAGACGATGTTCGCCTGGACCGCGTTCTCGGCGGCGTCCGTCGGATAACCGGAGACCATCACGCCCTCGAAGAACGTGCCCATGTTCCAGTTGCTGTTGTCACCGCCCGTGCCGAGGATGATGCCGCCCTCCTGATGCATGGGCTGATAACCGCCCCGGGTGGGCAGCCCCCCGTCCCACCAGGTCGTCAGCCCCCCGGTCTGCGCGTTGCCGCCCTTGAGGGCGTACCGCGTCTGCCCGTTGTTCTTCAGCACCGCCGTGACGTATGTACTGGCGTTGCCCCGGTTGGCGGTGTTGGAGCCGTTGTCGCCCTGGAACATGCCGTTCTCCAGGTCGGCCTCGACCCAGGGCCCGGAACCGGTGCACGGGGCGAAGTAGCAGGTGGTCGCGATGCTGACCGCGTCCATGTGGCCGTTGCCGGTGTCGGCCGGGGTGCGCTCGGCGTTGCCGTAGTCGAAGCAGCAGGCGGAGCCGACGTGGGTACCGCTGGCCACCATGTAGGCGCCCTCGGGCTGACCGCCCACGGCGACACCGGAGGCAACGCCCGTGTACCGGTAGCCGACTCCCGGCGATATCCACACGCCGTACACCTTGTGCCCGCCCGCGGTCACGGCGATCTCGGAGGCGTCCGCGCCCCGGTCCGCGCCCATGCCGGCGGTGCCCGCCGGGCCCGGGGTCAGGTCGTTGTGCCGCGCGGTCTGGTCGTAGATCTTCGTGATCACGCACGTGGTGTCCGCGCAGAACGCGTCCTGCCGGCCCGCGTCCGCGTAACCGCCCGTGGCCAGCAGCCCGATGTCGGTACCTGCCCCGTCGGAGGCACGGGTGACCCGGTACAGCGGACCGTCGTACGCCGAGAAGACCGCCCGCACCGTGCTGTGCGCGGCGACACACGGGGTGCCGGCGGCGCCGTAGATGTCACACGGCAGTGAACCGGCGGCCTGCGAGGTCTGGGGCAGACCGAGCACCGTGGCCAGGACGAGGCCGATGACGGCCAGTATCGGAATCAGTGATCTGGGACTTCCGCGCATGCTGGGCTCCTTGCTGAAGGAGGGAAGTGCGGTTCTGGACCGTCGAGTTGGAGCACCTGGCGACCGCTGCGGAAGCTACGCATCCTGATGGTTGCCGTCAAGATTTGTTGCTTTGGGCTGGGAAGAAGTTTTGATGGTGGGGCAAGGTGTTTGATCCGGACGACAGTTGATGTCGTGTCAGCCGGCCTCGCAGGGGCCCGGCACGGTCCGCCGGTCAGTGACCGGCAGTTCCCGGAGAGCCCCCGTCCGACGCCCGCCGCGCCGAGCGCGCCGCCCGCTCCGCCCGGGTCAGCAAGGCGGCCCGGCGGCGCGGCCACCAGACGAGGTCGGCGAGGAACAGCGCGACGACCAGCCAGGAGGCGATGACCTCGGCGGCCGGGGCGGTCAGCGTGTCGTAGCCGGCGAGGGCGAGCGCGAGCACGGCGACGGACAGGACGATCGGGCGGCGCAGCCGGTCGTCCTCGGCGACCCGGCGCAGACCATCGGCGTACTCGACGACCGCGGGCGCCGGCCGCCGATCCCCGACGTCCTCGCCACGCCTGGTCGCCCGGACCGCCGCGGCGCGCCCGCCGGCATCCAGCTCCCCGGCCCCGGGCCACGCCTTCCGCATGCGCCGCGCCGACCGGATCCCGTGGCACGGGCCCAGGATCACGAACACCACCGCCGCGCCCGCCCACGAGCCGGACTCCACCAGGACGAACGCCCCGAAGAAGACACCGGCGGGCAGCCCCGTGCCCAGCGCCCTGCGCAGCGGGCCTCCCTGCCACACCCAACCCGGTACGAGGATCACCCGCCCAGAGTCCCGATCACCCGTCGCCGAAGCGATCACCGAAACGCCGAGGTGGCCCCCCGGCCTTCCCTCTTACCCAGCGGCTCGCGATTCCCGCTCCTGCCGAGGGGCCCACAGCACGGCGCACGCCCCGCAGGACTCAGCGCAGTCGGCGGGCGCGCAGCACCACGTCGTCGGTGTGGTGCGCGCCGGCACCTCCGTCGGGCATCACACGTGGCCGTGTCTCGTCCACCTCCACCAGCCAGTCCTCGGTCAGCAGCGCGGCGACCATGGCGGGCCAGACGTAGTCGGCCGGGTCGAAGCCGCTGTCGTCCGCCTGCCGGGTGTGCATGCCCGCGTGGTGCACGAGCAGCAGCACACCGCCGGGCGCGACGGCCGCGAGGAGCGCCCGTTCGGCAGCGGCGTCGGGCGTCCGCAGCAGGGCCGGGTACTGCGCGGAGACCAGGTCGAAGGAGGCCGGCGGCAGGGGAGCCTCCGTGAGCGCGGCGTGCACCCAGCGAACGGTGACGCCGACGTCCCGCGCATGCCCGGCCGCCCGCTCCAGCGCCACACCCGAGACCTCCAGCGCGGTCACGTCCCAGCCGCCGCGCGCGAGCCACACGGCGTCCGCGCCCTCACCGCAGCCGACGTCGAGCACGCGCCCGGGGGTGAGCCCGGCGGTCTCGGCCACGAGCGCGCCGTTGGGCCGGCCGCTCCACAGTTGCCCCCGGTCCGCGTAACGGGCGTCCCACTCCGCCCGCACGGCGGGATCACCGACGTACTGGTCGGCGGGTGACGGCGTGTCGGAAGCGGGCGGTTCCGCCGCGATTCTGTCAGTCATGCGCCCACCGTCGTCCAGCGACCGCGGCCCACGCCAGTCTTGTTGCCGGTCCGGCAAAAAGGCGCCCGGGCGGACCCCCCGGGGAACACGACGGTGCCGCGACCGCCTCCGAAGGCCGGTCGCGGCACCGCCACCAGAGCACCATCAGGTGACACCACAGCGTCTGCCCTGCGCTCGCCCGGGGACACCCACCCGAAAGGGTGATCCCTGAGGACGCCGTCTAGAAGGACTCACCCGGAGCGGCGGCCCCCTCCTCCACACGCGCCACGGCACCGCGCGGCCCGGCCTCCCAGAGCCGCCACGTCGACCACAGCAACAGGCCGAGGAACACGGCGAGCAACCCCAGCAGCACGACGGTCTGCCGCGCCGAGTCGTCGTCGCCGACCAGATTCAGCAGGAGGCACAAGGTCCAGGCGACCACACCCCCGGCATACACGGCCCTGAGCTGCCGCAACTGACGTCCCGACCCCATCGTCACCCCTCCGAGCAACCGTCACCCAACGCCCAGCCGGTACCCCCGTCCCGCGACTTCAGCCGTACGACCGCGCCGAAAACCGCCGGAAGACGGCGGGGGCGGGCGGCCCGGGCGAGAGGCATCCGCGCCGCCCGCCGCACAGAATCGATCACATGACAAAGCGCCCTCCCCCTGAACGGACCCCGGACGGACACTTCGTCCTGATCGGCGGACGGCGATGGCGAGCGACGGACCCCTCCCTCCCCGAGGAGACCGCCGGACGTCTCCGCCACCACCTCATGGCCGCGCGCCGAGCGGTACGGGCCGCGACGTCGGCCGCCGACCCCGAGGCCGAGCGGTCGGCACGCGCGCGGGTGCGGCAGGCGAAAGTGGCGTTGGGGGAGCGCGGCACACCCTGGTGGGAGCAGACCGAGGGACAACGCCGACGCCGCTGGGAGGACGGACTCGCCCGACTCGACGCCGACGGAGGTCCTCCACCTCGGACATGCGCCGGGAGTCGGGACTCGTGAGTGGTGGGTAGCCGCCCTCCGTCCTCTCCCTCCCCGGCCAGGGAGCCCGGCGCGACCCGGGACGACCGGGAACACCGCGAGCCGTTTCGCGGTTGCAGGAGTACGTGGTGAGCGGCCGGTACCCGGCCGTCCGCCACGCCGATGTGGCCGAGAGACCGCGCCGTACCGCGGGTCGAGTGTGAGGGAGCGACGGATGACTGTGGGAACCGAGCGGGCCGTACTGGCCGGCGGGTGCTTCTGGGGGATGCAGGACCTGATCCGCAAGCAGCCGGGCGTCGTGGCCACGCGGGTCGGCTACAGCGGGGGTGACACGCCGAACGCCACCTACCGCAACCACGGCGATCATGCCGAGGCCATCGAGATCCTCTTCGATCCCTCGGCCACGAGCTACCGGGACGTCCTGGAGTTCTTCTTCCAGATCCACGACCCGACCACGCGGGACCGCCAGGGCAACGACCTCGGTCGCAGCTACCGGTCCGCCATCTACTACACGGACGAGGAGCAGCACCGCGTCGCCGTCGACACCATCGCGGACGTCGAGGCGAGCGGGCTGTGGCCGGGGAAGGTGGTCACGGAGGTCGAGCCCGTGGGTGACTTCTGGGAGGCGGAGCCCGAGCACCAGGACTACCTGGAGCGCTACCCGAACGGCTACACCTGCCACTTCCCGCGTCCCGGCTGGAAGCTGCCGCGCCGGGCGTCCGCCACGACGACCTGAGCCCGGCCGACCGGCAGGCCACCGGGAGCCGACGAGGGCCCGGCGCATCCGTGCGCCGGGCCCTCGCCTGTCGGTACCGGTACGACGAGGTCAGGCGTCCGGGGCGTGATGGACGCGACGGCCCCCGACGAAGGTCTGCCGCACCCGCGCCTCGGCGATCTCCTCGGCGGGGCGGGAGAAGATGTCGCGGTCCAGCACGGTGAGGTCGGCCAGCTTGCCGGGGCTGATGGTGCCGGTGTCGTCCAGGTGGTTCACATAGGCGCTGCCCGCCGTGTAGGCGGCGAGGGCCGTGCTCAGGGTGATGCGCTGCTCCGGCAGGAAGACGGGCCGGTCGGACCCGGGCTGGCGGCGGTTGACCGCGATGTGCAGGGCGGCGATCGGGTCGGGGCTGGACACCGGCCAGTCGCTGCCGGCCGCCAGCGTCGCCCCGCTGTCGGCGAGGCCGGCGAAGGGGTACTGCCGGGCAGCCCGCTGCCGGCCGAGGAACGGGATGGTCAGCTCGTCCATCTGCGGCTCGTGCGCGGCCCACAGCGGCTGGATGTTGGCGGTGGCGCCCAGCGCGCGGAAGCGGGGGATGTCGGCGGGGTCGACCACCTGGAGGTGGGCGAGGTGGTGCCTGTTGTCCCGCCGGCCGCCTGCACTCCGGGCGGCCTCGACGGCGTCGAGCGCCTCGCGCACCGCGCGGTCCCCCAGCGCGTGGAAGTGGACCTGGAAGCCCTCGCCGTCCAACCGGGTGACGATGTCCGCGAGTTCCCGGGGGTCGACGAACGAGATCCCGGAGTTCCCGGACGCACAGCCGCACGCGGTGAGGTAGGGGGCGAGCATCGCGGCGGTGTGGTTCTCCGCGATGCCGTCCTGCATGATCTTGACGGTGTGGCAGTTCAGGGTGCCGACGGTGAACTCCTCCCGCCGGCGGAGCAGTTCGGGGAGCTGGTCGAGACCGCGGGCGCGGTCCCACCACAAGGCCCCGCGCACCCGCGCGGTGAGCAGGCCCTCGGTGACGGCGCGGCGGTAGGCGGGCGCCGCGTCGGCCATCGACGCGTGCTCTCCCAGCAGGGCGTCCTGCCAGGCGGTGATGCCATGGGAGTGCAGCACCGCCTGGGCGCGCAACAGGCCCGCGAGTTGCTCGTCCGGGGTGACCGAGGGGACGTGGACGGCGACCAGCCGCATGGCCCCCTCCTGGAGCATGCCGCTGGGCTCGCCGTCGGCGTCCCGCTCGATCCGGCCGTCGGCGGGATCGGGCGTGTCCCGGGTGATACCGGCGGCTTCGAGGCCACGGGTGTTGGTCCAGGCGCCGTGGTGGTCCCGGTTGACCAGGTAGACGGGCCGGTCCGGGACGACGGTGTCGAGCAGGTGCCGGTCGGGGGTGCCGCCGGGGAAGGCCTCCATGGACCAGCCGCCGCCGGTGATCCAGGGGCGGTCGGGGTGGGCGTCGGCGTAGGCGCGGATCCGGGCGGCGTGGTCCTCCGTGCCCGTGGCATCGGACAGGTCGCACTGGCCCATCTCCACACCCGCGCCGACCGGGTGCACGTGCGCGTCCTGGAAACCCGGGACGAGCAGGCGGCCCCGCAGGTCGACGATCTCCGTGGCGGGACCGATCAGATCGCGCACCTCGTCGTGGCCGACCGCGACGATCCGGTCGCCGCGGACGGCGACCGAGGTCGCACGGGGGCGGGCGGGATCGACGGTGTGGACCGGACCGCCGGTGAACACGAGGTCGGCGGTGGTGTCGGCAGGCATGGCGTGGCTCCAGGGGTGGGGGTGGCGGACAGGGGGAGTCTCAGGGAAGGGGCCGGACCGGACCTCGGGCGGATTCGTCCATCGGCAGGGCGATGGCATCGGCATCCGTGCCACGGCCGGTGGCGAAGTAGGCGGAGCGGTGGCGCCACTTGGCGACGGCCGCGGCCGTCAGACCGGTGACGACGAACAGCGTCGGGATCAACAGCAGGAACCAGCCGTTGTCCGGGGTCGCCTCGAAGTGATCGCTCATGGTGGCGTACTGCCAGGCCAGGTACCCGCCGAGTCCGAACAGCACCAGCGCGCTGAGACCGGGGACGAGGACGCGGCGCAGGGCCTCCAGGGGGCCGTCGCGCAGCGCGCCGCGGAACCGCACGGCGCAGGCCAGCGCGGTGAGGCCGTAGTACAGGGCGACGATCAGACCGATGGAGTTCACGGCGGTGAGGATCATCAGGTTGATCTTCGGGATGCCGACCGCCAGGACCGCGACGGCCGCCGACAGGGCCATGATCATGACCGTGCCCACCGCGGGCGAGCCGTAGCGCGGGTGGATCTTCGTCCACCTGCGGCCGAGGGTCCGGTCCCGGCCCATCGCGAGCGCGCCGCGCGCGGTGGGGATGACGCTGGACTGGAGCGAGGCGAACGCCGAGCACATCAGCGCGGCGAGCGGCAGCGACGCCCACGGTTCCGGGGCCAGCTTGGCGCCGAGATACGTCAGAGCCTGCGGCCCCCGCGCGACCAGCTCGGCGTTGCCCATCGCCCGCTGGAACGCGATCGCCGCGAACACGAGCAGGCCCAGCATGGCCCCCAGGGCGATGAGTCCGCCCCGGGAGGCGTCGTCGGCGTTCTTCGTCTCCTCGTTCACCGTGAACGCCGCGTCCCAGCCCCAGAAGACGAACACCGCCAGCACCAGCCCCTGGGCCAGGGACTTGACCGAGCCGATCGCGAAGGGGTTCAGCCACTCCCATGAGAACGACTGGTGCCCCGAGACGATCGCCCAGGTGCAGAAGACGAGCAGTACGGCGTACTCGAACACCAGCAGCGCCCATTGCAGCCGGGTCGCGGAGCGGACCCCCGTCACGGCGGTCACGGTCACCAGTACCAGCGCCACCAGCCCCACCACCGTACTCACCCCGGTGGAGCCGGGATCGAGAGCGACACCGAGCACGCTGTACACGTGCGCCTTGTTGGCGAACTGGAGGACCACCGAACCCGTGACGGTGCTGGTGTACGCCATGAACACGACGTTCGCCACCAGCACCACCCACCCGGTCAGGAAGCCCGGCCAGGCCCCGACCGAGCGCCCGACCCAGGTGTAGCCGTTGCCGCAGTTCGGCTCCGTGCGGTTCAGCCGCGCGTAGGACAGCGCGATCCCCAGGATCGGCAGGAAGGCGATGATCAGCAGCGCCGGGGTCTGCCGCCCTGCGTACAGCGCGAGCACCCCCATGCCGATGCCGATGCTGGTGGTCGCGGCCGTACTGGACGCCGCGATCGCCACACCGTCCCGCACGCCCAGCGTGCGGCGCATCGCCGTCGTCGGCGGTTCCGTCTCCGGGATGACTGCAGCCATGAGCGCGCTCCTTTGAGAGGTGTGCGCTGATGAAACAGCCGTGTCAGTATTACGTCAATAAGTTGTCGTAAGCGGCGCGGGCGCGGGTCCGGGGACCAACTCCCGAGGCCGCGACCCGCGGGCGGACTCGCGGGGCGCACCCGCAGGCAGGAGACGTACGTGCCCGAACCGCAGCGCATCCCCGTCGGACGCAGACGCAGGCGCCCCACCCGCACCGGGACCGTGCTGAGCGAGGAACTGATCGTGTCGGCGGCGCTCGAACTGATCGAGGCACCCGGCGGCAGCGCCCTCACCGTGCGCCGGCTCGGCGAGGCCCTAGGCTGCGATCCCTCGGCGGTCTACCGCTACTTCGCCAACACCGACGCCCTGCTGCTGGCGGTCGCCGACCGGCTGATCGGCGACTCCTTCGAGGGCTACACGCCCGGCGAGGACTGGACCGCGGCCCTGCGGGACTTCGCGACGCGGGTGCACCGCTCGGTGCTGAGCCACCCCCGGCTGGCCACGGTCCGCGCCGCACGGGTCACCGCCGGACCCGCGGAGTGCCGTGCGGTGGACACCGGGATCGGCATCCTGCTGCGGGCCGGTTTCCCGCCCGCCGAGGCGGTGCGCCTGTACCGCACCTTCATCGACACCGTCCTCGCCCACGCCGCCCTGGACGCGGAGGTGGCGGGCCTCACCGCACCGCAGCGCCGTCAGGAGAGCCGGGCCTGGCACGACGTCTACGGCGCCCTGCCTCCCGGCGGCTACCCGAACCTGCACACGGTGCGCGACCACCTGGCCGCGATGGCGGACTCGGCCTTCCCCGACGCCCTCGATCTGCTGCTCGCCCAGTTCGCGGCGCGACTGGGCCGAGGCGGCCCGGACGGAGGCCGCGGGTAGGCCGATCAGGTGAAGCGGGCCGCCGCGAGCAGTCCGGGCCCGTGGCCACACCGGATCACGGGTGCCTGGACGCGACATGCGCCCGGCCGACGGCGACCGCCGTCGCGTGCGAGACGAGAAGAGGACACTGGCATGGCATACACGAGGTCCCGGATGGCGAGGACGGCCGCTCTGGTGGCGGCCGCCGGCGTGGTGGTGCTCGGCGGCGCGGGTGCCGCGTCCGCGGACAGCGGCGCTCAGGGGGCCGCTGTCGGCTCGCCCGGTGTGCTGTCGGGCAATGTGATCCAGGTGCCGATCCACATCCCGGTCAACCTGTGCGGAAACACCGTCAACGTCATCGGCCTGCTGAACCCCGCGTTCGGCAACACCTGCGTCAACGCCTGACGGCGGAGACCGCGGGAGGCCGGCGCCGGCCCCACCGGGCCCGCCGTCCGCGCCACCACACGCCGTGGTCGCGGGCGGCGGGCCCGGCGCCCGCCCGCCCGGTTCAGGACGGCAGCGTGACCGCCGGGTAGTCCTCGACGTAGGAGGCCCCGTCGGTGCCGTAGTACGTGCAGGTGCGGGCGGCGGTGTCGACGTCGTACCAGACGACACCCGCCTCCCAGGCGCCGCGCACGAACTCGGGGAACGTCGTCTCGCCGGCCTGGTCCGCGCGCAGGGCCGCCACGAGGGCCGCCCGGTCGAGGGGTGGCGCCGCCGCGAAGCCGGTGACCAGCGGCTCGCCCTGGACCACGACATCGCCGTGCTCGGTCAGGTACAGGAAGGCGTTGGCCGGGACGGCCATGCGGCAGTGGGTCACGCCGGCCTGCCGCAGGCTCTCGGCGAGATGCGGAAAGCCGCCGACCCTGGGGCGGACGGCCTGGCCGCGCTCCAAGGCGGCCTGGAATCGGGTGAGGGCGTCGGTGGTCATGATTTCTCCCATGGATCCGGCAGGGGTGTGCACGTGTTCGTGCGGGCGTCCGTGGTGCGGACGCGTCCCGAATATGGCACCATGATGCCAGAATGACAACATGTTGTCCGATGGGAGAGGGGGTACCACGACATGTCGGAGGAACTGGCACTCCTCGTGGCCGATGTCTACGAAGCCGCCGGTGCGCTGCGCCGGGCGGGCGAGACCGTGGCGGGAGCGGAGGGGCAGACGCAGGCCCGCTGGCAGTTGATGAGCGCGGTGAGCGAGGAGCCGCTGCCCGTGCCGCGTGCCGCGCGCCGACTGGGGGTGACCCGGCAGGGTGTGCAGCGCCTCGCCAACGAACTCGTCCGCGACGGCCTCGCCGAATTCCGGGACAACCCCGACCACCGCACGTCGCCGCTGCTGGCCCTGACCGACTCCGGACAGCGGACGCTGACTGCCATCACCGCGCGCGCGGCCACGGCGCACCACGTCATGGGCGAGGGCGTGACGGAACGTGACCTGGCAGCCGTCCGCGCGCTGTTGCGACGGCTGACCCGCCAGGCGGACGCCTGGACCGCCGGCGCGGGTACAGGCGAAGGGAGCGCCTGACGCGACGGCGATGCCCCGGCCCGTCGCCTTGGTCAGCGGGCGAGCCGGGCGGTGGCGGCCGGGGTGACGGGCGTGAAGAAGTTGACCAGGTTGCCGTCCGGGTCGCGGAACAGGAGCGAGCGGTTGCCCCAGGGCATCGTGGTGGGCGCCTGGACGACGTCTTCCAGGAAGGCCGCCAGATCGCGGTAGAGGTGGTCGACGTCCTCGACCAGGAACTCGATGATGACGGTGTGGTTGTCGGCCGGCCGGGCGGCGCCGGGCGCGAAGAGCGGCACGGTCCGGGTGCTCGCGACGGCGACGGTTGCCGAGGCGGTGACGAGTTCGGCGAAGTCCTCGGTGGACCAGCGCGCCTCCACTCCGGTGACGCGCTCGTAGAAGGCGACGAGGCGGGCGACGTCGGCCGTGATGACACGGATCGAGGCGAGGTTCACGGGTTCTCCCAGGTCAGCGATGTTCGTGCGGCGGTGCCGCGGTGCTTGTGGGGCTCACGCTAGGACGGATACCGGGCAGAACCCGCCCGGTATGTGCGGCAGACTTTCCGGCATGCCCCGACCCACCGCGCGCGTGCTCGCCCTGCTGGAACTCCTGCAGTCGGGCGGCCTGCGCACCGTCTCCGAACTCGCCGGCCGGCTCGGCGTGGACGAGCGGACGGCGCGCCGGTACATCGAGCACCTCCGGGACCTCGACATACCGGTGGAGTCGGTACGCGGCCGGCACGGCGGCTACCGGCTCGCCCCCGGCTACCGCATGCCCCCGCTGATGCTCGACGACGACGAGGCACTCGCCGTGCTGCTCGGCCTGACCGCCGGCCGGCGCGGTGGCCCGAGCGCCGCCACCGGTACGGCGACCGAGACCGCGCGGGCCAAGATCCGCAGGGTCCTGCCCGCACGGCTCACCCGCAGGCTGGACGCCGTGCTCGACTCCCTCGCCTTCACGACCCCGCTCGGCACGTCGGAGGCACCGGAGACCGCCGTACTCCTGCCGGTCGCCGACGCCGTCCGCCACCACCGGCCGGTCGAGATCCGGTACGTCGACGCCGAGGGCCGGCGCAGCGAGCGCGTGCTGCACCCGTACGGGCTCGTCGCCCACTCGGGCCGCTGGTACGTCACGGGCCAGGACCGGGCGACGGGCGAGGGCCGTACGTTCCGGCTGGACCGCATGGCCGGTGCGAGGGTCCTGCCCGGCTCCTTCGACCCGCCCACCGCGTTCGATCCGGCGCAGCGGGTCCTGTGGGGCCTCGCGACGGCTCCGTACCGGCACGAGGTGACCGTCTGGGTCCGGGCGACCGCCGGGCACATCCGGACCCGCCTTCCGCCGAGCCTCGCGCTCGTGGAGGAACCACCCCCGGCAGACGGCCCGGACGCGCGGGACGAGCCCTGGTCCCGGGTCGCGATGCGCGTGGACCGGCTCGACTGGCTGCCCGCCGTACTCGCCTCCCTCGACCGCCCCTTCGCCGTCGAGCGGCCGGACGCCCTGCGCGCACTCGTCGCCGACTTCGCCGCACGCCTCGCCGAGTCGGCCCGCCGAGAACGCCCTGGGCCATGAACGACGGCCGCCGCGCGGCGACGACAGCCGCCACCCGTGTGGCGTACATCCGCTCGTGAACCGGGGCGGCGGGTCAGGGTGGCAGTGGCCGTCCGCCGTCGTGACGGTCCCGTGCGTCCCTGTTGACGAGGGAGTCCCGTATGCCGAGGATCACCGGAGCCAAGCCCGCGCGGACGGCGGTCGCCCAGGCCGACGCGGACCTCGTGCGCCGGTTTCCCTTCGAGGACACCGCGGACCTGGCGGACGCCCGGCGCGGCTTCATGGGAACCGCCGAGGAGGACGTCATCCGGTCCGCCGACGGTGCCGCGGTATGGGACCTGGGCGCCTACGGATTCCTTGCGCAGGAGTGCCCCGCCACGGCCAACCCGAGCCTGTGGCGGCAGAGCAGGCTGTGCTCCGAGCACGGCCTGTTCGAAGTGACCGAGGGCATCTATCAGGTGCGCGGCTTCGACCTGTCCAACATGACGCTGGTGGAGGGCGGGCGCGGGGTCCTCGTCGTCGACCCGCTGCGGTGCGCCGAGACCGCGGCCGCCGCCCTCGCCCTGTACCGCGCGCACCGCGGTGACCGGCCGGTCACCGCGGTGCTGTACACGCACAGCCACGCCGACCACTTCGGCGGCGTGCGGGGCGTCCTCACCGACGCGGACGTCGCCGCCGGCGTCCCCGTGTTCGCCCCGCGCGGGTTCGTCGCCCACGCCGTCAGCGAGAACGTCTACGCGGGTACGGCGATGCCCTGGCGATCCGGGTGGACGGGCCGCGCGCCTGGGACGCGGACATCACCGTGCGCTGGGAGATCACCGGCGGTGAGCGGGTCACGATGCGGCTGCGCGACGGTGTCCTCACGCACGTCAGGGGCAGCGGCCCCGCGGCAGCCGAGCCCGACGTCACCTTCGCCCTGGCCGAGGCGGACCTGCGCGGCGTACTCCTGGGCACCCTCGGCCCGTCCGACCTGGCGGCCCGGGACGGAGTCGAGGTCACCGGCGACACCGCCAAGCTCACCGAACTCCTCGGCCATCTCGGCGCACCCGACCCGGACTTCGCCATCGTCACGCCCTGAGACTGGCAGCCCGGCCCCGTTCAGGCACGGTCCCCCCGGCCGCCGGTGAACCGAACTGTCAGGGCCGCAGCCCCGCCCGGCCGAGCGCCACCTCGGCCAGTTCGGCGATCACGCGCCGGTCCCTGCGCCGCCAGGCGTCGGCCAGTCCGCCCGGTGGCGCGGGAACGGCGGCGAGAGCGCGTGGCGAACCGGAGAGGGCGCGCAGGGCCAACAGGTCGGCACCTCCGGGGGCGTCACGGAGGCGCCGCGTGGCGGCACTGTGCCGGATCCAGTACAGGCGCGGAGGGAGCCAGAGCGCCAGCACGAGGACGACGGGGAAGACGACCAGCGCGAGCGCGGTCAGGTCGGCCACCTGACCCACGAAGTGCTGCAACGACTGTCCGGCGTCGGAGAGATCGTCACCGGCAGCGGCCGCCGCCTGGAGCGGCTTCTTCAGGGCGCCGCCGATGAGCGGCACTCCGGAAGCCGTGTCGGCGGCGGCGTCCAGACCGCCGACGAGGTCGTCCCCCGCGCTCTGCGCCCTACGGCCCGGCTCGGCCAGCGACAGCAGTGCGTCGCGGACGGTCAGGGCGAACGCCACCACGGCGATCAGCAGGGCCACGGCGAGCAGATCCGCGAGCACCTGACGCGTCCGTCGGGCACGTGTCTGGGCGTAGAGACGCATCGGTCTGCTCCTGCTCCGGTGACGGGATCGCGACAGGCGCGCCGACGGCCGGGGCGGGGGACCGGCGGCCCGACCGGACGCGGTATCCGACTCTCGCACCGAACCTCGCCCGCACCGCTCCCCGACACGAAAGGGTGGGCCCCGCGGCGGGACCCACCCTCAATGCCTCCGTGCGGTGCTCAGTGCCGTCGGCCGGAGTCCTTGACCGACTCCTTGGCCTCGCGGGCATGGCCGGCCGCCTCGGCCGCGTGGCCCTTGGCGATCAGCTTCTCGTTGCCCGCGGCGCGTCCGGCCGCCTGGGCGACCTTGCCGACGGCCTGCTCGACCTTGGCCCGAGCCTTCTCACTGGCTGCCATCCTGCTCAACCTCCTGGATTTCCGGTACGAGCTCCTGACTGGGCGCATGACCTCCGAGACTCCCGGTAAACCTAAGGCCATAGAAATACCTGCCTGGCGCGCGTGCCCTTCATCTCGTGAAACTAACTCACATTTTGTGTGCTTGTAGGCCTGAAGTAAGGGCATTCGGTGGCCAGGAGGTTGATACATATGGTTCCCCTGCTTCTGGTTCTTCTTCTGGCTCTGATCCTCTTCGGTGTGGGCTTCGCCCTGAAGGCGCTCTGGGTGATCGCGGTCATCGTGCTGGTCGTCTGGCTGCTGGGCTTCGTGCTCCGGTCCGCGGACGGCGCGGGCCGCAAGGGACGCTGGTACCGCTGGTAGTGGCGTTCGGCGGCGTGCGAAGCACCGCTGCTGACGGGAGATGACGTGGGGCCCGGCCGGGAACGGCCGGGCCCCACGTCATGTCCGGCGACCGCGCCCGCCCCACCGCCCCGGGACGCATCGGGCGCGACGGAGGGTAGATGTGTCATGCACCGGTCCGGCGGAAGCAGCAGTGGAACCCTGCGCCTCCAATCTCCGCGGGGCCGGTGTCCTAGGTGTCCGCCGCCCGCCGGCAGGAGGCGCCCGTGAGCATGCTGCCGGTGGCGGCGGTGATCACCGAGTCGAGCCGGTCCCTAGCCTGCGCCAGCTCGGCGATGCGCTGGTCGACACGCTCACGCTCCGCCGCCAGCCGCTTGAGCAGCGCCGGGGTGGCCTGGCCGTCGACGACGCACGGCAACAGCTCGACGATCGTCCTGCTGGACAGTCCGGCGGCGTACAACTGCTGAATGAGCCGGACCCGGCCGACCGCGCCCTCGGGATAGTGGCGCTGCCCGCCGGGGCCGCGCTCGGCGCCGAGCAGGCTCTGCTCCTCGTAGTAGCGCAGGGCCCGGACGCTGACGCCGGTCCGGGCGGCCAGCTCTCCGATGCGCATCTCTTCCTCCAGCGCGGCCACGGCCACCCGACCGGCTTGCCTCTGACGTCAACGTCAGGTTCTAGCGTAACCGGCGTGCGCCGCCGCACCCGCCGGAAGCTCCCGCCTCCCGCGCCCTGACCTGCGAAGACCTCGGAAAGAAGCGCCCGTATGACCACGCACGAGATCACAGGCTTCACCCACCCCGCGTCCACCCCCACCGTGTCGGTCCGGCCGATCGCGCTGCCCGCGCCGCGGCGCGGCCAGGATCTGCGCATACGCGTCTCCGCACCGGTCACCGGAACCGAACTGCCGGTCGTGCTGTTCGCGCACGGTTTCGGCTCCGACCTGGACGGCTACGCGCCCCTGACCGACCACTGGGCCTCCCACGGCTTCGTCGTGATCCAGGCCACGCACCTCGACTCCAGGCGCCTCGCCATGGCGGCGGACGACCCCCGAGCCCCCCACGTCTGGCGCCATCGCGTCCAGGACATGAAGCTCCTCCTCGACGGACTCGACACCCTGGAGGCGGCCGTGCCCGGCCTGGCCGGCCGGGTCGACCGGAGCCGGGTCGTCGCGGCCGGCCACTCCTTCGGGGGCCAGACCGCCGGCATCCTCGTGGGCCTGCGCGTCACGGACCCGGGGACCGGCACCGCGCAGGACCTCTCCGACCCCCGCGTCATGGCCAGCGTCCAGCTCGCCACGGCCGGCCGGGGCGGCGCCGAGCTGACCCGCTTCGCGCACGAGAACCTGCCCTGGCTGCGCGACCAGGACTTCTCCCACATCACCGCCCCCGGCCTCGTCGTCGCCGGCGACCACGACGACCTCCCCCTCTCCACCCGGGGGCCGGCCTGGACCGTCGACCCCCACACCCTCAGCGTCAACCGCGTGAGCAGAAGCCTGCTCACCGTCCACGGCGGCGAACACTTCCTCGGCGGAATCTCCGGGTACGGGGCAGCGGAGACCACCGACGAGAACCCCCGGCGCGTCGCCCTCGTCCAGCAGGTCACCCTCGCCTATCTGCGCCATGTCACCGGCACCGACCACACCGACTGGGCCAGGACCCGGGCCGCCCTCGCCGGTGACGCCCACCCGCTGGGGCGGCTGGAGTCCGAGTAGCCGGGCCGGCCCCCCAGGCACCCCGCGACCAGCGCCCGAGCCGCTGATGTGGGCGAAGCGGTCCCCGGTGTTATTCAATGAAGTGTGTGGTCAGGGATCTCGGGGCCCCACTCGCACGGGCTCGGGTACGGCCCCGGCACCGCGCCGGGCACAGGCGAGCGAGCTGAGAGAGCCGCATGGACTCCACACCCTCTTCCTCGTCCTCGTCGCCGTTCGACCTGGTCAGCAGCGCCCTGGGACGCTACCTCCCGCGCGGCGCTGCGGCACCGGCCACCCCTCCCGCCGGCACGCAGGGCGAGCCCGGCACCCGCCGGGGCGACCCGGACGACCCGGAATCCGGCCGGCAGGAGCAGATCCTCGGCGCGGTCAACCTGGACCGGGAGCTGAGGATCACCCTCCGCAACCTGGACGCCCCCGTCTTCGCGGGTCTGGACGCCGCGATCGGCACCCCGTTCGTCGACCTCCTGCCACCGGGGGACGTACCGACGGTCACCCGGCGCCTGCGGCAGGTCCTGGAGACCGGTGAGGCACACGTCGCCCGGGTGCAGCGCCTGCGCCGCCGCGACGGCTCGGAACTGGTCGTCTCCATGAGCATCCTGTCCGCCGCGGCACCCCAGGAAGGCCTGACCGTCTCCCTGATCGCCATGGCCAAGCGACTGCACCTGTACGCCGCCGAGACCGCGATCGGCACCTCCCTGGACATCGGCGAGACCGCGCAGTCGCTCGCCGAGTCCCTGCTGGCCTGGGGCGACGTGGCCGCCGTCGACCTGGACTTCGCCGTATGGACGGGCGAGGGCGTCACCGACCGGGCACCGGGGCGCATCCGGCTGCGCCGGGCGGCCCTCGTACCGGACCGGGCGTGGCCCGAGGGCTACGCGACCCCGGGCGACGACCTGCCCGGCGACGCCAGCCGCCTGCTCGCCCAGGCGGTACGGCGGGACGACGCCCCCCAGGCCCTCGTCCTACCCGACCGGGAGACGGTCGAGCGGGTCCTCGGCAGCCCGCGGGTGGTACGCGCCCTGGTGCCCGGCGACCGGTCGGCGGGCGTGGCGTGCATACCGCTGGTCCTGGAGGGCCCACCGCCCGTCGTCCTGGGCGTGGCCGAGGTATGGCGGCGCGCCGACCGCCCCTTCCACGACAGCGAACTCCTCGACCTGCAGGAACTCGTCGCCAGGACCGCTCATCACGTCGACCTGGCCCGCCAGCACCAGCGCGAGCACACCCAGGTGCTCGCGCTGCAGCGCAGGCTGCTGCCCCGGACCGGGGGCGACACGATCGAGATCGCCAGCGTCTACCAGCCGGCCACCCCCGACAGCGCGGGCGTCGGCGGCGACTGGGTCAACAGCTTCCCGCTGCCCGACGGGCGGACCGCCCTGGTGGTCGGAGACGTCGTCGGGCACGGCCTGGGCGCGGCGGCGACCATGGGCCAGCTCAGCATGGAGGCCCGCGCGCTGCTGTCCGCGGGGCTGGCGCCCGACGAGGTGCTGGAGCACCTGGACGAGACCGTGACCCTGCTGGACGACACGGAGTCCGGACTCGCCGCCGGCTACAGCGCCCTCGGGTCCACCTGCTGCATCGCCGTCTACGACCCGGTCAGCCACCACATGGAACTCTCCAGCGCCGGCCACCTCCCGCCGGTCCTGGTGTCCCCGGACGGGAAGGCCGGCCCTCTGCCGGTGCAGCCGCACCCCGGACTCGGGGCCGAGTTCGCGCTGCGGGAGCCGTTCCACGTGCACTCGTTCGCCGCGCCCCCGGGCTCCCTGCTCGCCCTCTACACCGACGGTCTCGTGGAGGACCCCGCCGTGTCGATCGACGACGGCATCGACAGGCTGGCGGACGCCCTGTCCACGGTGCACCCCTGGGACGCCCTGCCGGGGGCCGCCCGGCAGGTGGTCGCCGCGCTGGCGCCCGCACGGCAGCGCGACGACGTGACGCTGCTGCTCGCCCGCATGATCGGCTACCGCAACGGCGACACCGCGACCTGGCGGCTGCCGGCCCGCTACGACGCGCCCGCGCGGGCCCGTGCGCTGATCTCCGCGCTGCTGCGGGACTGGGACACCAGGGACGGCACCCGGGACACCGTCCTGCTGCTGGTCAGCGAGCTGGTCACGAACGCGGTCCGCTTCGCCACCGGACCCGTCACGGTCCGGATGATCAGGGCCGGGCACGGCCTGCTGTGCGAGGTGGGCGACACCGGCAACGGCAGGCCCCGGCTGGGCCGGGGCGGCCTCCTCGACGACAGCGGCAGAGGGCTGTACGTCGTGCACGGGCTCACCACCCGGTGGGGGGTGCGGTGGACCGACACCGGCAAGGTGGTCTGGGCGGAAGTCGCCCGGTGACGCGACCGGCGGGAGCGGCAGGGCCGCCCCCGCGGGTGCGGTGCGGACCCCCTTACAGCCACTCTCCTTCCAGGGCGGTGGCGGTCAGGCCGGGGGCGGCGGCGTACAGGACGGCACGGCTGCCCGCCTTCTGCCCGGCGTCGTGCGCCCGCCGCAGGATGTCGAACACGGCGGCGCCACCACGGTTCCCGGTGGTGTAACTGTCCCGGCTGTGCTCCAGCAGCCCCGACGGCCAGGAGTCGGGCATCGTCTGCTCCATGTACTCCAGCACCCGGGTCCCGCCGGGATGCGCGAGCAGCAGGTCCGGATGCCACGGCTCGGGGGCGTCCCGGTGCCGCAGGCGCAGCCACTCCCACATCGCCGTGACCGTCTCCTGCACGGCGCGCGGCCCACGGCGGTCCATCACGAAGTGGGTGCCGTCCGCCCGCGTCTCCAGCCGGTGCAGGTCCCGGGTGCCGGGCAGGGTGTGGTGCCAGGCGGCGTCCAGCCGCAGCACCGACTCGGGCCGCGGGCGGCCCGTCACCACCGCGGCGACCGCGGTGTCCGCGAACAGTAGCCGCACGATGAGCGATTCGAGCGTGTCGTCCGCGGGCTGGTAGGTCGTGCTCAGCGCCTCCGAGATCACGACCAGGACCACCCGGTCGGGATCCGCGGCCACCAGCTCCGCCGCCAGCGCCAGTGAGCGGGTCCCGGCGACGCAGGCCCACTGCGTCGCCGGCAGCAGCATCGCGTCGCCGCGCAGCGGAAGCCGGTTGGCCAGGGCGACGTCCAGGCCCGGCAGCGCCGGGGTGGTGGAGTTGCTGGTGATCAGGCAGTCGACGTCCGCGACGTCCAGCGCGGCGATCTGGAGGGCGCCGCGCGCCGCGTGCTCGCCGTAGGCCTGCACGGCCTCGAAGGCCGGCGCGGTGCGCTCCTGGACGGTCTGCCGCCTGGGTATCGCCTCCAGGGCGGCGATCACGCGGTCCACGTCCTGCTCGGCGAACCCCTCCCGGAGCAAGGCGCGTTGGGTCTCCTCGGTGCCGGGTGCCCCCGGACCGCCGCCGGCCGCGACGGCGGCCTCCAGCGGCAGCATCCACCCGCGGGTCTCGATACCCGTACTGGCCGCGATGCCGTCGATCCGCGGCGCCCACGCCGCGTGCCGGTGCCGGTCGCGTACTTCTGCCACGATCTGGCCGGTCGTCACGGGGTGCGCGCCGTGTATCACGGCGGGAGGGCAGAGGTAAGCGGCCATGACGGGCACCTTTCCACGGGGAATGAGGGGGAACGTCACACGTGCTGTGCCCTGGGTCACTTCGGCACATCACACCCAAGTCCATGCCGATGCGGTCCATTTCCGGCACCGGCATCCGGCATCGAGCATGCCCGCTAAAGGGACATTTCCGCTGTGATCCACGCAACTCAGGCGGAAATTTGGTGGGGTGACACGGCCCACACCGCCGAACGGTCATGGCGACGGGGCCGGTGCGGGGTCCTGCCTACTGCCCCGCGGCGTTGAGGAGGTCGAGGGCGCTCTGCTGGCATCCGTAGTCGGTGGTGCCCGCGCCGCCGCTCCAGTGGGGGCCGTACTGGTCGAGGGTGTCGCGGTCCTTGGCGTAGGCCGTGTCCGCCCAGCGGTCGAGCGTCGACGCGTAGGGATGGCCGGCCAGTTGGGCGTCCAGCCGGCCGAGCCCCCGTACGTACGCCCCCTTGAAGGAGGGGCCGTCGCCGGTGCAGCCGTCGGACTCGCCGGGCTCGCGCAGCACGCCGTCGGTCTGGAGCCGGGCGGTGGAGGCGTCGGCCAGCTCACGGGCCGTACTCAGGAGACCGCTGTCACCGGTCGCCCGGTACAGCTCGGTGAGGCCGCCGAGCACGACACCCTGGTTGTACGTCCAGGTCGTCCGGCCGTTGTTGGCGCAGCCGTCGGTGAGACCGTCGTTGATCATGTGGTCCACGTTGACCATGCCGCTCTGCCGGAACCACGACCACTCCCGCCGGGCCCGGTCCAGATACCCGGTGTCGCCCTGGATCCGGTTGTGGAGCGCCGCGTTGAGCTGGAGGAAGAGTTCGTTGGTGATCGCGTTCTTGTAGGTCTTGGTCTGGTTCCACAGCACCCCGCCCCCGCACGCGCTCGTCCAGTACGCGTTCATGTGGTCGGCGTCGGCGCGCGCGGTGTCCAGGTACCGGCGGTCACCGGTGGCGTCGTACGCGGCCACCCAGGCCAGCCCCCACCAGCCGGTGTCGTCGAGGTAGTCGTTCGTGAAGTCGCCACCCTGCGCGCCGAGGTTCTTGTCGTAGGTGGCGGCGATGGCGTACTGGTAGCTCGGCATCCCGCTGGCCCGCGCGTTGTCGATGACGGCCGTCAGCGCGTTGGCCGCGGTCCACCAGCCGTCGCCCCCGAACAGACCGGTGCCCCGGTCGTACGACATCATCAGCGCGGTGGCGGCGGCGGTGCCCCGGCTCCAGGCGTTGCGGTCGACCCGCGCCCAGGCGGTACAGGTGATCTCCGGCCGGTCACCGGCCTTGCCGCAGGCGCGAAGTGCCCCGACGCCGGCGGTGTTCCAGTCGTCCACGTTGTACATCCCGGTGCGCCATCCGCGTGCCCCCTCGGGGGTCTTGGTGTCGCCGAGCTTGCTGCCCGACGACCAGGTCCTGCCGCCGTCGAAGCTGCGGTCGAGCCACACCTCGTCGCCGGGATTCCCGTTGTCGATCGTGGCCCAGCCCATGACATCGTTGTCGGACAGGTGCAGCCGGACCGTACGGCCGAAGAGCGAACTGCCGGCCGGGACGCGGTCCGAGGTGGCGGCGGCGGGGTCGCGGCCGTCGCAGTACGTGTCGCAGATCGCCGCCGCCGCGAAGTCGCCGCCGGCTTCGACGGCCATGGCGGGCGTGGTGGCCAGCAGGGAGACGGCGAACGGCAGCGCGGCCGCCCGTGCTCTTCTCAACAGGGCCATGGATTCACCTCTCTTGGACTACTGGCATCGTCCCGCGCATGTCAAGGCTGTTTGGGATTCACCCAACTCCTTGCGCCGATCCGGACGTTGGTCCTAGGTTGGGCCGCCTGTTAAGTGCCTGTGTAACTCCGCTTATCTCGGCACTTAACTCTCCCCACGCGCCAAGGAGTTCACCGCATGAGAAGAACCCTGTACTCGGCGCTCGCCGCCGCGTTCACCCTCACCGCACTGGGCCTGGCCACCGCGCCGGCGCAGACCGCGGCCGGCGCGCCCGGCGAGCGGCGCGAGGTGTTCGCGCCCGACGGGTCCATACGTACCGTCCAGGTGCCCCAACGCCCCCAGGCGGCACCGGACGCCCGCACCCGCGCAGCCGCGGCGGCGGCCACCGTGGAGCCCGTCGAGGTGAACGGCCCGAGCAGCAGCAAGCTGGACCTGGTCTTCGTCGGGGACGGCTACACCTCGGCGGAGCTGGACACCTACCGCGCCCACGTGCGCTCCAAGGTCGCCGAACTGTTCGCCGTCGAGCCGTTCAAGAGCTACCGCTCGATGTTCAACATCTGGCAGGTGAACGTCGTCTCGCGGGAGTCGGGCGTGGACGACGACCCCACCCCGGGCGTCCGCCGGGACACCGCCCTGGACATGAACTACTACTGCGACGGCCTGGCCCGGCTGCTGTGCGTGGACGAGGCCAAGGCCGCGCGGTACGCCGCCCAGGCACCGCAGGCGGACCAGGTCGTCGCCCTCGCCAACAGCACCACCTACGGCGGCGCGGGCGGCACGGCGGCCACCGCGGCCGGCGGCAACGCGCAGGCCGGACAGATCGTCGTCCACGAACTCGGCCACTCCCTGGGCGGCCTGGCCGACGAGTACGACAGCCCGGGCCGCTACCAGGGCGACGAACCGTCCGAGCCGAACGTCTCGGTCCACCCCCAGGCCGACATGGCCGCACAGCGGACGAAGTGGTACCGCTGGCTCGGGCGGCCCACCCCGGACGGTGGCACGATCGGCACCTACGAGGGCGCCAAGTACGCCGCCCTCGGCATCTACCGCCCCAGCCAGAACTCGATCATGCGCACCCTGGGCCGGGAGTACAACGCGCCCGGGCGAGAGGCCATGATCGCCGCGTTCTACCGCAAGGCGGGTGTCGCCGCCCAGGACCCCGCCCGGCCGACCGCGGCCGGCGGATGGCTCCTCCGGGTGCGGCCGCAGCACCCGGACGGCCCGCCGCTCCAGGTGAGCTGGCGGATCGACGGCCACCCCCTGGCCCACCGGGGCGAACGACTGGACACCTCGCACCTCCCGGCCGCCCTGCTCGCCGGCCGCGGACGGCACCGCCTCACCGCCACCGTGACCGACCCGACCCCCTGGGTACGCGACCCCGCGCTGCGATCCGTTCTCCGGGGCACCTTCACCTGGACCGTACGCATCTGAACACCACGGTTGCCCGACGCGCGGCGCCACTCGGCCGCGGGTCGGGCAATCGGCTTCCCGGACGACCTCACCGACCGCTTTCACCCCTCGCCTTAGCCCTGGAGAACCCTTGACGACCCAAGGGACCGGCTGGTCATGGGCGTTTGCCGGGTGGCGTAGTGTCTGTGCCTGGTTTGTTGGCCGAGGATCGGGTCGAGGGGTCGGGTGTGATGGTGGACGAGGGCGCGCGGGTGTTGCTGGACCGGTTGGTGACGGGGCGCGAGGAGTTCGTCGCGCAGTGGACGGGGCGGGTCGGTGAGGAGCTGCGGGGCCGGCTGAGCACGGTCGAGCTGAGCCGTGAGCTGGGGGAGTTGTACGAGGCGGTCGTGGCCGGACTCTCGGCGGGCGGACTGGACGGCCGTGGGGAGTCTTTCGGCGAGGCGCGGAGCCTGCTGATCGAATTGTCCCGCACGCGCGCGCGACAGGGTTTCACCCCCACGGAGACGGCACGGAGCGTATTCGCGCTGAAGGAGGTACTGGAGCCGGCTCTCGCCGCGGACGCCGAGGGCGCGCGGGTCTATTTGCAGTTCGCGCGTTTGCTTGACGACCTGGGACTGCTGACGACGGAAGCGTACGTGCGCACGCGTGAGGAGATCATCTCCTCGCAGGCGGAGCAGCTTCTGGAACTGTCGACGCCGGTCGTGAAGCTCTGGGACGGAGTGGTGGGCGTTCCGCTGGTGGGAACGCTCGATTCCGCGCGTACGCAGGTGGTGATGGAGAAGCTGCTCCAGACGCTGGTGGACAGCGATTCCACGCACGCCATCATCGACATCACGGGTGTGGCGACGGTGGACACCCAGGTCGCTCAGCATCTGCTGAAGACCGTGGTCGCCGCCCGGATGATGGGCGCGCAGTGCATCATCTCGGGAATTCGTCCGCAGATCGCCCAGACGATCGTGGCATTGGGCATCGAGTTCGGTGACATTCCGACGAACGCGTCACTGTCCGACGCCTTGCGTCAGGCCCTGAAGGAAATCGCGGCGAATGCCGAGGACGACGTGCGAGGCCTGCTGTGACCGATCGCGTTCCCGTTCTGAAAATCGGTGATGTCCTGCTGGTTTCCATCCAGACGGATCTGGAGGACCAGATGGTGATGGACCTCCAGGAGGACCTTTCGCACCGGATCGCGGAGACCAGTGCGAAGGGTGTCATCATCGACATCTCCGCACTGGAGATCGTGGATTCCTTCGTGGGGCGCATGCTGGCGACGAACGCGTCGATCTCGCGGGTGCTGGGCGCCGAGACCATTGTGGTGGGCATGCGGCCGGCGGTGGCGATGACCCTGGTCGAACTCGGGCTGTCGC
Source organism: Streptomyces pyxinicus (assembly GCF_024753135.1). Classification (GTDB taxonomy): domain Bacteria; phylum Actinomycetota; class Actinomycetes; order Streptomycetales; family Streptomycetaceae; genus Streptomyces; species Streptomyces pyxinicus. The sequence continues at coordinate 104,136 of NZ_JANUGP010000021.1, forward strand.
TGACGGGTGTGCGTACGGCGCTGAATCTGGAGCGTGGGCTGAAACTGTTGCGGCGGATCAGCGCGGGCCGGGTATGAAGGACTACGGCGCCGAGTCCGCCTCGGCCGAGTCCGTGGCGGTGGCCAGCAGCAGCGATGTCGTCTCCGCGCGGCAGATGGTGCGCACCCTCTCCCAGCGCACGGGCCTGTCGCTGGTGCACCAGACCAAGCTGGTCACGGCGACCAGTGAACTGGGCCGGAACATGCTGATCTACGGCGGGGGAGGGGTGGTGCGGGCCGCGTCGGTGCTGGACGGTACGCGCTCGGGCGTGTTCGTCGAGTTCGCGGACGAGGGTCCGGGGATAGCGGACCTGGACCTGGCGATGACGGACGGCTGGACGTCGGGCAACGGCATGGGACTGGGCCTCAGCGGTGCCCGGCGCCTGGTGGACGAGTTCGACATCGCGTCCCGCCCCGGCGGGACCACGGTGCGCATTGTGAAGTGGAGCCGGTGAACGCTTGGGTCGTCGAGGCCGGCGATGTCTGCTGGCTGCGGGCGGACGTCGCGCTGGCGGCGGCCGCGCGCCGGGAGGCCGGCCAACTGGCCCGCGGCATCTGCCTGCCCGCCGAGACGGTGGGGCGGATGGAGCTGTGCGTGACGGAGATGGCGACGAACCTCCTCAAACACGCCCATGACGGTTCCCTGGCCCTCCGGGTCGCGCGCGGCGGCGGCCGGGTGGCGGTGGAGTGCCTGTCCCTGGACAACGGTCCGGGCATCCAGGACCTGGCGGGAGCGATGCGTGACGGCACCTCCGGGACGGGCACGCTCGGCATCGGACTGGGGGCCATCGGCCGGCTCGCGGACGCGTTCGGCGTCCACTCCCTGCCCGGTCGGGGCACGGTGGTGTTCGCCCGCTTCTGGACCGACACCCCCAGCCTGTCCCCCATACCCGAGCCCGCTGCCGCCGTGCTCGCGCCGCCTCCTGCCCCCGCTGCCGGGCTCGGCGGCGTGGTGAGCGGTGGTCTGACGCGTCCGATCAGCGGCGAGCAGGTGTGCGGTGACACCTGGGCGATCCGTGCGGTCGGGGACGAGGGCCGGAACGGGTCGCTGATGATGATGTGTGACGGTCTGGGGCACGGACCGCTGGCCGCGCGGGTCGCCGACCGGGCCCGGGAGGCGTTCCGGGAGAGCCGGCACACCAGCCCCGTGGCCGTGCTGGAGGACGTGCACCGGCACTTGCGGGGCACGCGGGGCGCGGCGGCGGCGATCGCCCTGGTCGACGTGGCACGCGGCCGGGTGGAGCTGGCCGGCGCCGGGAACATCACGGCCGCCGTCGTCACGGACGACACCCGGGTCGGCCTGCTGTCGATGCCGGGCATCGTCGGCGCCCACATGCCGCGCCCGCGGATGTTCGAGACGCCCTGGCCGCCCGGCGCGGTCCTCGTCCTGCACTCGGACGGTCTGAGCGATCGCTGGAAGCCGGCCGACTTCCCCGGCCTCTTCGGACAGGACCCGGCCATGATCGCCGGACAGCTCCTCAACCAGATGGCGGTCCGGCGAGACGACGCCGGGATCGCCGTCGCCGTACACCGCGGGCCATGACAGCCCCGGGAGAGGGCCATGAGCTGATCACGATCGCCGTGCGGGAGGGCGGCGACGTGGTCATCCTGCGCCGGTGCACCCAGTCCGCCTGCCGGGCCGCGGGGCTGACGGGCAGTGCCCTGGTCCGGCTGACCACGGTCGTCAGCGAGGCCGGGGAACACCTGCTGGGCGCGGCCGGGCTGACCGCGCAGCTCCGTCTGGAGGCGGCGGCCGGCCGCGCGGCGCTGGCCGTCTGCTTCGCCTGGCGCGAGGACCGCAGCCCCTCCCCGGCCCTGCTGAACGCCGCCGCGCGTCTCCTCGACGACAGCCGCCTCCTGCCCGCGGGAGGCGGCCGCCAGGAACTCGTCCTCGCCCAGCGCACCACCACCCCCGCCACCGCGGCCGGTGAGCTGGCCGCGCGGATACGGGTCCGGCTCGCCGGAGCCGACACGGCCGCCGACCTCATCGAGGCGCTGCGCACCCAGAACCGTCACCTGCTGGCCGCACTGGAGGAGTCCCAGGGCCAGCAGGAGGAACTCCAGCGGCTGAACGCCGAGCTGGAGGAGACCAACGCCGGCGTCATGGCCCTGTACTCGGAGCTGACCAGCGAACTCCAGGCGACGAACACCGGCGTGGTGGCCCTGTACGCGGAGCTGGAGGACAAGACCCGCCAGCTCGAACTGGCCCACGAGTACAAGACGCGCTTCTGGGCGAACGTCAGCCACGAGTTGCGTTCCCCGGTGAACTCCGTCATCGCGCTCGCCCGCCTGCTGGAGTCCGGCCCCGACCCGCTCAGCGATGAGCAGCGCCGGCAGACTGCTCTCGTCCAGGCCTCGGGCAGCACGCTGCTGGCCCTCGTCGACGAACTCCTCGACGTCGCCAAGGCCGAGTCCGGCCGCCTGGAACCTCATCCCGCCGACGTCGACCTCGCCGCGCTGCTGCACCAGCTCGCTGGCACCCTCCAGGGCACCGCTCAGCCCGGTGTCGGCCTGCGCATACCCCTCAGTCTGCCGGCCGGCCCGCTGGTCACCGACGAGGTCATGCTGACCCGCGTGCTGCGCAACGTGCTCTCCAACGCGCTGAAGTTCACGGCTGAGGGCGCGGTGACCCTGGACGTCACCGAGGAGGAGTCCGACGTCGGCCGGCACGTCGTCTTCCACGTCCGGGACACCGGCGTCGGCATCCCCGCCGACGACCTCGACCGCGTCTTCGAGGAGTTCTACCAGGTCCGTGGAGCGCACCAGCGCGGCCAGGCCGGCACCGGCCTGGGCCTGCCCTACGCGCGCAAACTGACCGAACTGCTGGGCGGCCGCCTCACCCTCGACAGCCGGATCGGCCACGGCACCACCGTCCTCGTCCGGATCCCCGCGTCCCCCGCCCGTCCGGCCGCCGGTCCGCTTCCCGGCCCGCCACCGGGCGAATCGTTCCGGCCCCAGCCCGCGCAGGGCAGGCGCCCGGAGGAGCCGGTGCTCCCGTCGGCCGGTGACGGGTCCACCGATCCGGCTCCCGCCGCAGTCGGTGCCGTGGGGGACACCGCAAGCGGTGCCGCGGCGGACGTCGTAGGCAGTGCCGTATCGGACGCGGTAAGCGGTGCCGTGGCGCGGTCGGTCGTGGTCGTCGACGACGATCCGGCCGTGATCCACGTCTTCCGCGCCCACCTCGACAAGGTCGCCACCCGGGTGAGCGTCGTCACCGACAGCACCCTGGCCGTCGCGACCGTCGCCCGGGAGCAGCCCGACGCCGTCCTCCTCGACCTCACCATGCCGGTCCTGGACGGCTACGAGGTGTACCGGCTGCTGGCCGCCGACCCGGCCACCGCCCGCGTGCCCGTGATCGTCCTGACCGCGCTGGAGGGCACCGACGTGGACCACTCCCGCCTGGCCGGCGTACGCGCGGTGCTGAACAAGTCCCGTCTCACCGCCCCCGAGCTGGCCGCCGCCCTGGCGGCCCTGCCGCCGCACCCCTCCCTGACCTTCCCGGCCGAGGACCCCCGATGACGACCCGACCGCCCGACACGGACCACACCCCGGCACACATCCTGGTGGTGGACGACGCCCCCACCAACCGGTACGTCCTGGCCACCCTCCTGCGCCGGGCCGGCCACCAGGTCACCGAGGCGGTCGACGGCACCCAGGCCCTGGAGCTGCTGGCCGCGTGCCGGCCCCCGGCCGAGTTGGCCATCGTCGACGTACGGCTGCCCGACATGACCGGGTTCGAGGTGTGCGAGCACATCAAGAGCGACCCGGCCACCGCCGCCCTGCCCGTCATCCACATCTCCGCCTCCGCCATCACCGTCAACGACCGCGCCCAGGGCCTGTTCCGCGGCGCCGACGCCTACCTCGTCGAACCCGTCGCCCCCGAGGAACTCCTCGCCACCGTCACCGCGAGCCTGCGCTACGCACGCGCCCGCCGCCGCGCCGAACTCCTCGCCGAACGCCTGCACCTGCTCAACCGCTTCACCCTGGCCCTGCACAGCGCCGGCGACGCCCACGAACTCGTCCGGGTGACAGCCGAGGCGGCCGCAGCCATATTTCGCTGTAGCGCCGCCGCCGTCCTCACCAGCCCCCAGGGCACCACCCTGACCGCCCACACCTGGCAGGACCAGCCCGGCCCCGCGCACCCGCCCGGCCCCCAGGTCCACACCCTGCCGACCCGCGCCAGACCGCACGACCACCCCGCCCACCCCGGCACCCGGTACGGCAGGACGACCGCGGCCGACCTGCCCTGCCTGCCCCCCGACCTGAAGGACCCGGCCCAGCGGCACACCGCCACCGCCCCGGCGAAGGCCGACCGCCCACCGGTGACCGTCCTCATCCGCGCCGACGCCGTCACCACCCCCGACGACGAACAACTCCTCACCCAGCTGGCCCAGGCGAGCGGACTGGCCCTGGAAGCCCTGCGCAGCTACAGCGAGGAACACGCCCTGGCCCTGACCCTCCAGCGCAGCTTCCTGCCCGAGACCCTGCCCACGACAGCGCGCGCGGACCTGGCCGTGCGCTATCTGCCCGCCAGCGAACGCACCGAGATCGGCGGCGACTTCTACGAGGCGATCAGCACCCCCGCCGGCCTGGTGGTGGCCGTCGGCGACGTCGCCGGACACTCCCTGGACGCCGCCATGGTCATGGGCCAGGTGCGTCACGCGCTGCGCGCCTACGCCGTCGAGGGCCACTCGCCCCACATGATCCTCACCCGGCTCGACCACCTGCTGACCTCCGTGGAACCCGGGGCCACCGTCACCCTGTGCGTCGTCCTCATCGAGTCCGGCTCCGACACCCTCCTGGTGGCCAACGCCGGACACCTGCCGCCCCTGCTGCGCGCCCCGGACGCCACCACCTCCTACGTCCACGAACACGGCCCCCTGCTGGGCCTGGGCCTGCCGCACCCGCCGGCCCGCAGGATCACCGCCGCGCCCGGAACGCTCGTCCTCCTCGTCACCGACGGGCTGATCGAACGCCGTCACGAGGACCTCCGGCACTCCCTGGACACCCTCGCCGCCGTGGTCGGCGAGAGCCTCACGGACCCGGAGGAGACCTGCACCCGCCTGCTGGAACGGCTGCCGCCCGACGGCAGCGACGACGTGGCCCTGATGGCCGTGCGCCTCAACGCCCCGACTCCGCCCGCCTAGGGGAGCGCGAACGCCGCCGCCCCGGCCGGATGTCGGCCGGGGCGGCGGAGGCGGATGCCCTGCGGGTCGGGTCCGGGGCTAGGTCCTGTCGTCAAACTCCCGCCGTTCGCCCGGAGGGCGGGCTTCGCGGCGTCAGGTGCGTGCTCTCGGTGTGCCGGGCCCTGATCCTCGTACTGGACGTACTTGGGTCAGGGCCCGGTGCGGCGAGAGTGCGTGCATGGCGTCGCGGAGCAGGCGTGAGTTTGACGACAGGGCCTAGCGCTTGCGCCGGTACACCAGCCACGCCGCGACCGCCGTTCCGGTGGCGGCCAGCAGCAGTGCGCGGTTGTCCCGTGCCGTCCGGGCGCCCTGGACGGTGCGGGCCCGCACCGGCTCGGGCACCTTCTCCTCCCACACCTGGCCGGCCTGGGCCACCGCCGCCCGGGCCTGCCCGGCCGCCTGGGCGGCCTGGTCCTTCACCGGGTCGGGCAGCTTCTCCTGCACGCGGGCGACCGCCTGGGCGGCCGCGGCCTTCGCCTGCTCCGCCTTGAGCACGGCCTGTTCGCGCAGCTCGCCGGCCTTGACGGCCGCCTGCTCCCGGACCTCGGTGGCCTTCTCCTGGGCGCGGGCCTTGACGTCGGCCTTGGCGGCGAGCGCTTCCACCGTCGCGCCGAGTTCGTGGCGGGTGTTCTCGACCTGCTCGCGCAGTTCCTCGGGGGACTCGGCGGTCGGCTCGTCGTGAGGCGGCTGGGTCATCGGTGGGCACTCTCCTTGATCTCGGCCACGTCGGCCTTCACGTTCTCGATCGTCTTCTCGGGTGCGGGCGGCGCGGCCTGGGAGACCTGCTTCTTCCCCGTCAGCGCCAGTACCGCGGCGATCACGCCGAGGACGGCGGTCACGACGAGGCCCGCGGCCCACACCGGCAGGACCACCGCCAGCGCGGCGATCACGGTGGCCACGAGGGCCTGAAGCATCAGGAACCCGACCAGGCCGGCGCCGCCGAACAGGCCTCCGCCCTTCCCGTAGCGCCTGCCCTTCTCCTTCATCTCCGCCTGCGCCAGGCGCAGTTCGCCGCGCACCAGCTCCGTCAGCTGCTGCGAAGCGCGTTGCACCAGCTCACCCACCGGTTCGGTGCCCTGTGCCGGGCGGACCGTCCCCGCTTGGTGCGGCTGTGTACTGGACGACATGGCGATCACCTCCCTGTACTTGTCCGTCCGCCGGAAGGACGCCGTGGCACCTTCCGGTCAAGCGCGCGTGTACCCCGTACGGGCCGGTTCAGGACACCGGACGACAGATCGATGACCCGGGGCCCCTCATCCGTCCGGGTCCGCACGAGAACACGGGCCCCGGCCCCGGCACGTACCGCGAGGGTGGGGCCGGCACCGGAGGCGGTGACGTCACCGGTGACGGCGAGCCCGTTCACCGCACGGCTCGCCGCCGCAAGCACGTACCAGGAGCCTTTCGGGGAGCGCCAGTTGGTGTGTACGACGATGCGCTGCGCGCCCCTGCCGCACGCGCCGGTCGCCCGCGGCCGTGCCACGGCCCGCGCCCGCCGGCCACGCTGCCCGGCGCCGGACGCGCCCACCGTGCGCAGGCTCACCGTGACGTCCCCCGGGCCGCGCCAGGTGTCGGCGCGCGAGCACGTCCACACCGCGTCTCCGGCGCCGTCGGGCAGCCGCTGCCGGGCGAAGTCCCAGGCGTTGACCGCCTTCACCCCGCGACCCCGCAGGGAGTTCAGGGAGCAGCCCAGCCGGGCCCAGGCGAGCAGGGCGGCCGGACCGGTGGCCTCGCGCGGCGGGGCGCCGGGGGCCGGAAGCGGCGTGTACGTCAGGTGTACGGGGGTCAGGTCGCCGAGCCCGGCCAGCAGGAAGGCGTGATGCTCGGCGATGCGCGAGGACGAGCGCAGGTGAAGCACCGGCCCCCGGCCGCAGTCGCCGCCCGCGCCGAAGACCGGGACCGGCGCGGTCAGCCCGTCCGCGCCCACGCCGAGCGGCCGGGCGGGGACATCGGGACGCAGGACATCGCGGGTGCCCGACTCGGCCACCCAGGGCGCGAGCAGGTAGCGCACCGCACCGTCCCGCACGACCAGGGCGACGGCGGCGGCCGTGGTCACGTCCGCGTCGTCCACCCGGGCCAGGGTCAGGGACCGTTCTCCGAGAGGCGCGGACTCGCTGTACCGGGCGAGACGCCGACCGTCGTACAGCAGCACCACGGTGCGACCGTCGGCCTCTCCCGCGTACAGCAGTTGGGGCGCCCGCGCGGGCGGACCGGCGGACGTGCCGACGCTCAGGCCGATCCGCGTCCCGTTCCGGCTCCCGGCCCACGTCGCCAGCGCCCGCCGCAGCAGCGCCCGGTCGCCGGTCCGCTCCCCGCGCGGCGGCCAGGCGGTGAAGTCGACGCGCGAGGTGGCCGTCCAGGCCCCCGGCGCCACCCGCACGACCGACCCGACGGCCGACGGGGTCCCGGAAACACGGCCCGTCCCCGCACCCGTCACGCCACCGGACCCGGCCGGCACCCCGCCGCACACCACCAGCGTCACGACGGTGATGAGCAACGCCAGCACCGCCGCCCCCGACAGGCGCACGCGCCGCCGCCGGCGCAGCAGGTCCCCGGGCCGGGCCCGCAGCGTGCACGGATCGAACTCCTGGGACGCCAGCGCACCGGTGGCGCGCACACCGAGCGTCGCGTCGAGCCGGCGCGCGCATCGCCCCTCGGTCTCGACGGCCTCGGCGTCACCGCATCCGGCCGCCTGAAGGGCCTCACGAGCCTGCGCTCCGGTGCGCCCCTCCACCCTGAGCAGGACGAACGCGGCCCGCGCGGTCGCCGACAGCTCCGACAGGGCCCGGCTCGGCACGAGTTCGTCGGCGCCGCCGGCCCGGGGCAGCAGCCGCAGCCCCCACACCACGGGCAGCCGGGGCAGCAGCAGCAGCCGCGGCGGCGGCACCCGCCGGGGCCATCCCACCGGCCGCCGGAACAACGCCAACACCTCGCGCAACACCGGCACATGCAGTGACCGGGAGGTGGGGGAGAGGTGGCCCGCGGCCTCCCGGGGCGCGGGCGGCCGGGGCACCACGGCGGGCAGCGACCGCTGCACCAGCGCATGGGCCGGCAGCACACGCCGGTGCCGGCTCAGCGAGACGGGCAGCACCAGATACGCCGGCCGCACGAGGTCGCCGTACCGCTCGGTGATCCGGCGCTTGGCGTGCGGCAGGCCGTGCGCGGTGGGCACCTGGGACAGACGGCGAAGCAAGGACGAAACCATTCAGACGGATGTCTTCCACGACCGAGGAAAGGGGAGCGAGAGCCGGCCCTCCTGCAAACGAGTGAACCCGGCCCCGGTCACCCCGACGGGACGGCACCCGACTCACTCCCGGACGCCCCACCGCGAGTTTTGGGACACGTTTTACGCGACGCGTGCAACTTGGACCCCTATCCCGGCTATCTGACAGGGAAGCGGGCCCGTAGGGGCCGAGGAACGACAGAGCGGGGCAGAACGTGGGACGGCGCAAGGGCAGCATAGGCATCGCACTCGTCACGGGGGCGGTACTGGTGGCCGCGAGTGCCTGCGGCGGAGGCGGCAGCGACCGGGCGGGCGGCGACGACGCGAAGGCGTCGGGCGGGCCGAGCGCGAGTTCCTCACCGTCACCGACGAAGCCCGCCGGGCCCCCGATGCTGCTGGAGACGATCACCCCGCAGACCGGCACCACCGTCGGCGTGGCCATGCCCGTCTCGGTGGTCTTCACCAACCCGGTGGCGGCCAAGGCACGCGCCACGGTGGAGAAGCACATGAAGGTGAGCGCCTCCCAGCCGGTGGCCGGCGCCTGGCACTGGTTCGGCGACAGGCGCGCCGACTGGCGCCCCAAGGAGTACTGGCCCTCCGGTACGAAGGTGAAGGTCGACGTCGACATGAAGGGCGTCAACAACGGCAACGGCCGTTACGGCGTCCGCGACTACACGCACACCTTCAAGGTCGGCGACGACGTGCGCGCGGACGTCTCCGTCACCGGCCACACCATGAAGGTGACCCGCGACGGCAAGGTGCTGCGCACCCTGTCGATCAACGCGGGCAGCGCCCAGTACCCGACGTGGAACGGCACGATGGCCGTCATCGACAAGCAGGAGAAGGTCCACATGACCTCCTGCAGCGTCGGCATCAGCTGTGACAAGGGCAGCCCCAACTACTACGACCTGACGCTGCCCTGGGACGTCCACCTGACCCAGTCCGGCACCTACGTGCACTACTCGACCGGCGACCCCAACCCCGGCAGCGGCAGCGCGCGCGGCTCGCACGGCTGCGTCCACCTGTCCATGGCGGACGCCAAGTGGTTCTACGGCCAGGTTAAGCAGGGCGACCCGGTCACCATCACCGGCTCACCCCGCGCCAAGGCCCCGGCCGACAACGGCTACGCCTCCTTCAACCTCGGCTGGGACCAGTGGCTCGCGGGCAGCGCCTCCGGCCAGTCGACGACCTCGGCTCTCTGACCCCACCCGCCTAGCTGCACCGCCGCCCGGTCCCGGACCAGGGCGGCGGTACAGCACTGCCACTCGGCCCGCCCCCGCCCATCCCCGGCGGGCACCTGTGAGAGCCGCCCCTGCGACACGGCCACCGCCGCTACCGTGAACACCGTGAGGGGTGGGAACCGAAGAGACCCGGCTGGGCCTGATCGACCTGACCGCCCGCTACGCCCTGGACGCCGGATACCACGTCGTCGTCGAGGGCATCCTCCCCGCCGACCACTACGGCGACATGCTCACCCGGCTACGCGCCGACCACCGAGGTCCGACCCACGGCTACTACCTGGACGTCCCGCTGGCCGACACCCTCGTCCGGCACGCCACCAAGCCGATCGCCGCCGAGGTCACCGAGAGTCAACTACGCGACTGGTACCGCTCCCGCGATCTGCTGCCCGACGGCACCGAGGCCGTCATCGGCGCCGCCGGCACGCTGCACGAGACCGTCCACCGCATCCTGCACGACACCGGCCTCGCCCACCTGCCCCCACAGAACCGCTGCCCCGCCCCGCCGAAGCGGAAGACACCGAAGCGGAATGCAGAAAGAAAAGACGTTTGTTCGGCCGCAGACGGTGCAGACGGGGAGTTAACACAGCCTTTATACGACGAAGCGGAGACGCATCATGGGGATCATCGCATGGATCATCATCGGCCTGCTCGCCGGTGCCATCGCCAAGGCGCTCATGCCGGGCAAGGACCCCGGCGGCATCATCATCACCATGCTCATCGGCATCGCGGGCGGTCTGCTCGGTGGCTGGCTGGGCAAGGTGATCTTCGGCGTTGACTCCGTCGACGGGTTCTTCGAGCTGTCCACCTGGATCGCCGCGATCGTCGGCTCGCTCATCCTCCTTGTGCTGTACCGCCTCGTCACGGGCAACCGACGCTCCCACCGCCACGCCTGAGCGGCGGGCAGGACGACGTCACCCCTGGGTTCAGCTCCGACCACCACAGGCCGGAGCTGAACCCGTTTCGCGCACGCACCACTGTCCACATCGGCGGAATCCCATGACACCCATGACACCCCCCACCCGCGAAGAAGAAGGCAACCGCTTCTGCAAGGCCTGCGGCACACCTGCGGAAGACGGCAAACTGTGCAGTCACTGCGGCGCCGTACTGGACCTCCCGGACGACGCGGGGCTCACCGAAGACCAGGGCGCCGCGGTACGACGCGACTTCGAAGGCCGCACGGACCACCACGAGGAACGCTGAGCCGAGCGGCGCCGGCAAGGGGAATCACTGGGCGCTCGCGGCGGGTCGTACGACGATCTCGTTGACGTTCACCTGCGGCGGCTGGGAGACGGCGTAGGCGATGGCGTCCGCGATCGCCGACGCCGGCAGAGCCACGGCGCGGTACGCCCGCATGGCCTCCCGGGCGGCGGGGTCCGAGATGCCGTCGGCGAGTTCCGACTCGGTGACGCCCGGCGAGACCAGCGTGACCCGGATGTCACCGGCGGACTCCTGCCGCAGGCCTTCGGAGATCGCGCGGACCGCGAATTTGGTGGCGCAGTAGACGGCGGCGGTGGGCGAGACCTCGTACGCGCCGACGGACGCGATGTTCACGATGTGCCCGCCGCCCCGCGCACGCATCACGGGCAGCGAGGCGGCGATGCCGTGCAGGACACCCCGCACGTTCACGTCGATCATGCGGTCCCACTCCTCCGTCCTGAGTTCGGCCAGCGGCGACAGCGGCATCACCCCGGCGTTGTTGACCATCACGTCCACCCGGCCGTACCGCTCGCCGGCGGCCGCCACGAAGGCCCGGACACTGCCGGCCTCGGTGACGTCCAGGTGCCGGGCCGCCGCCGTACCACCCGCGGCGGTGATCTCCGCGACCAGCCGCTCCAGACGATCCGTGCGCCGTCCCCCCAGGAACAGGCGGTGCCCGTCGGCGGCGAGCCGGCGAGCACTCGCCTCCCCGATCCCGCTACCGGCACCCGTGATCGCGACGAGCTTGGCTGTCTGCTGTCATGACTGCCCCTTCTCCCACAAGGACTTTCCGTCGAGGAGACCGAGTCTGGGCGGGCTGCGCCGGGCGGCCCAGGCCGTGTGCTGCCTGGGTACGCCACACCCAGGCGGCACACCGGGCCGCCGTACGTCCCGACGAGATGGGGATGGCGAGCCGCGGTGTGCGGCGGGTGGCCGGGCTGCGCCGCGAGGAGGCCGCCCGACTGGCGGGGGTGAACGCCACGGCGAATCGGGCGTGATCCCGGTGGAATCGGGCGTGGCCCCGGGAGTCAGGGAGAATGTATGTGCGAGGGGCCCCTCCCGGGTCCCGCTGCCCCGGCCAGCAGGGAGACCACGCCCGTGACAGGAGACCGACCGACCGCGTCCTCCGCCCAGCCGTCAGGTCCGGACGTGCTGCCTCCCGGGCAGCGGCGGGTGGTCGGCTGGCCGGTCTCGCACTACGGACCGGTGCCGCGCTTCCGCCCCGAGCGGTGGGACCTGAAGGTCTTCGGCGCCACCCGGCGGACGGAACCGTACGGCTGGACCTGGGACGAGGTCACGGCCCTGGCCCGCGTCACCGTCGTCGCCGACCTGCACTGCGCCCAGGGGACGACGTCGACGGGCCATGAATGGTTCGGTATCCCGACCGGGACGATTCTCCGGCTCGCGCCGCCCGCACCGGACGTCACCCACGTCATGGCCTGGGCCGAGTACGGCTTCAGCGCCAACATGCGGCTGTCGGACTTCACCGCACCCACCACCCTGCTGGCCACCCACCGGGGCGGTGAGCCGCTCACCGCCGAACACGGCTCTCCGCTGCGCCTGGTCGTGCCGCACCTCTACGGCTACAAGAGCGTGAAATGGCTCCGGGGCATCGAATACCTCACCGCCGACCGGCCCGGGTTCTGGGAGGAGCGCGGCTACCACCACATCGGCGACGTGTGGACCGGAAAGCGCTACTCGTACGAGGACGACGACGGCGACGCCACCCTCCTGCGCCGCTGACGGCTCACTCCCAGTCCCAGCACACGCCGACAAGGCCGGGATCCGTCTCCTGGTCGAAGAGGTGCACGGTGCCGTGGGCGTTGAGGGTGAGTTCCGCTGTGAACGCGGGCGCTCCGGACACCGAGGTCTGGGTGAAGCTGCGGCACCGCACCGGCAGGGCGGCACGGTCGAAGGCGATCTGAAGGGCGTACGCGCTGCCGGCGTAGAGGAACCCGCGCGAGTACTCGCGGCACGGCTCGCCCGTGCCGTCGTGGAAGCGATAGCGCACCATCGTCGTGTCGCCGGCCCGCAGCCGGGTGTCGAAGAGCAACTCGGCCGCCACCAGGCCCGCTTCCTGGTTCCTGCGCACCCGCCCCAGACGACAGTTCACGAGCCCGGTGACGTCGACCCGCTCGGTCGCGCAGCCCTGTTCACCGACGTGGACGGCGAGATACCGGTCCACGTCCTCCCGGTGGGCGCGCAGGACCTGCTGTGACTCGCGCGAGGCCAGCCGCCGACGGGCGTCCACGGTCACCGACTCGGACTGCATCACGGTGTGCAGGCCGCCGTCCTGCGGCGCCCCCAACTGCGCCAGTACGAGTCCGATGCCCGAACCGATCATGGTGCTGTATCTGCGGCCCGCCGGGTGCACCTTCGTGTCCCGTGGCTCCAGCAGCCTGGTCAAAGCGTGTTCGGGCAGGCCGAGGAGATCCTCCAGAGCGGCGACCACACGCAGCGACTCCAGCCGGCCCGGATGCCGGACGCCGCGCTGCCAGTAGCTCAGCGTCGTGACGCCCACCTGGATGCCCCGCTCGGACAACCGCTCACGGACCCGGTGCAGGGCCAGGCCCCGGGTGGACAGCGCCGTGTGGAGGGCGAGGGAGAACGGCCCCGTGCGCAGCGCTTCCCGCAACTGGGCCTCACCCACGGCACGGCCGGTCGCGGTTCTGCCGTCCGAGAGAGCCACTGCTTCCTCCTGCCCTGTACCCGAACCGGCCGGTGCCTGCGGCCGGGTCGACCCGGATCGGCCGATGACGTGAATATTCACCTCCGCCCCGGAGCCCGGGCGGCGTCGGCCGACCCGGGAGAGCTGCAGTGTAGGCCGCGTTGTTCACAACCGTCAGTCCCGCTGTTCACACTGCCGGACCTCGGCCCGGGCATGTCGTTGACCGTGACCCGTCATGACCGGATGCTCTTCGGCAAGCGTCCGGACGCTTCCCTCCCCAGCTTCCCGCCGGAAGACGTCCGGGCACTCCCCGTCTCCATCCCCCACAGGGAGAACCGGTTCCATGGCACCTCATTCACAGCGCTCGGCGCTGTCCCGGTGGCGTCGCGGCGTGACCGCCTCGTCCCTTCTGCTGGCCGCGGTCCTGTCGTCGACCGCGATATCGGTCACCGACGCATCCGCCGCCGGCACGAAGAACGTCCTCAACTTCACCGAACAGGAACAGAGCAAGGACAACTGGTGCTGGGCCGCCACCGGCGCGTCCATCGCCGCGTACAAGGGACACTCCGTCTCCCAGAACAGCTTCTGCAACGCCGCCTTCGGGAGAAGCCAGGACAGCACCTGTCCCAACAACCAGGCGACCCTCGGCAACGACCAGACCGCGTACCGGTGGCTGGGCATGACCCCCGGCACCTACATCACCGGCACCGTCAACTACGCCAAGCTCCAGAGCGAGATCGACAGCGACCGCCCCGTGCAGACCCGTATCGGCTGGTCCTCCGGCGGCGGCCACATGGAGGTGCTCTACGGCTACGACACCTCCACCAACTACGTCTACTGGGGCGACCCGTGGCCCGACGACTACCGCTACAACTGGGCCACCTACAGCTACTACCGGGACAACAGCGACTTCACCTGGACCCACACGCTCTACGGAATCGGAGCGTGACCCGATGACCGCCAAGACCCCCGACACCCCCAGCACCCCCCAGGCCGCCGTGACACGCCGCTCCACCGCGATACGCGCCCTCAGCGCCGCGACGCTGGCCGTCGCCGCACTCGGCCTCGCCACCACGACCGCCTCCGCCGGCACCGCACCCCACGCCCGCGCTCCGCAGACCTACACAGCCGCACAGCTGTCCGCGGCCCGGACGGCCGCCACCGACCACGCCACCATCACCGTCCTCGGCAAGTACTTCGCCCACGACCCCGTACGCGGCATCGCGCACGCCGTCCAGAAGGGACAGACCGCCCCCCGCGCGTTCGGCCGGAGCGTCACCGTCAGCTCACTGAACCCCGCGTTCGTGGCCGGGCAGACCGGCGCACCGGTCGCCAAGCCGTCCTACGTCGCCACCAACGTGGTGTCCCCCACCGGCCAGACGGCCACCGTGCAGACGGCCCTGGCGGCCAAGGACTGGCAGGTCGTCAACATCGCCAGCGGAACCAACGAGACCGACTACACCGCCAAGGCGCACGGCAAGGGCACGGTCTTCCGCGAGCCGCAGATCAACGCCTGGTACACGGTGCGCGGCGACCGGGTCCAGCCGCTCAACACCGAGGCGCGTGCGGTGGTCGGCCCCTCGGGGACATCGCTGGCCGCCTACTACCGGCACGTCCACAGCGCCTACGGCCACAAGCTGCCCGGCTCGTCCTACGACAAGCGGGGTGAAGCCGGCGGATTCGGCAACGCCGCCCCGAACGCCGCCGCCGCGCGGCACAAGTCCGCCGACGTCACGGCAGCCGCCACGACCGGCGGCATCTCCGGCACCGGCACCACACTCCTGGCCGTCGCCGCGGCAGCCGTCCTGGGCGCTGCCTTCGCCGTCCGCCGCCGCCTGTCCTCTCGCTGACGGGCACACGCGGCACCCCACCGCGAGCGGGCCCCGGCGACACACGCCGGGACCCGCTTCGCCGCGTCTCGCCCCCACGCCCCGCCCGACGTACAAGGACCCTGCCCTCGTCGGGCACGCCACCGGGACGTTCCGGCCCTCAGCGACTTACCGTGGGCCGCAGGCGCAGCACATCCGCTGCGAACCTCCCGGCGACCCCGGGCAGCACCGTGGGAAGGGCATGAACGACATGGCGGGACCCATTCTCATCACCGGCGCGGGCAGCGGTTTCGGCAAGGAGGTGGCGCTGCGGCTCGCGGAGGCGGGACATGACGTGATCGCGAGCGTGGAGATCATCGCCCAGGTCGGCGCGGTGCGCGCCGAGGCCCGGGACCGAGGCGTCGACCTGCGCGTCGAGAAGCTGGACGTCACCGATCCCGGCAACCGCGAGAACGCCCTCACCTGGAACGTGGAGATCCTGCTGAACAACGCCGGCGTCTCCGAGGGCGGCGCCACCGTCGACATCCCCGAGGAGCGGCTGCGCCGGCAGTTCGAGGTGAACGTCTTCGGGCCCATCCTGCTCACCCAGGGCATCGCCCGGCAGATGGCGGCGCGCGGCAGCGGACGCGTCGTCTTCATGTCCTCGGTCGCGGGCCTGACCGTCGACCCGTTCACCGGCGCCTACGCGGGCTCCAAGCACGCCGTCGAGGCGTTCGCCGACGCCCTCGACCAGGAACTCGCCGAATTCGGCGTCACCGTCGCCACGATCAACCCCGGGCCGTTCCTCACCGGCTTCAACGACACCATGTTCGAGACGTGGAAGGAATGGCGCGACAACCCGGCCGACCGCCTCTACGACTACGCCGAACTGGCCTTCCCCCACGAGCAGTACGACCCCGAGCCCGTCTACGCGCACACGGTCCGCGTCCTGCTCGGCGAGGAACGCCGCTACCGCAACCTGCTGCCCGCCGAGATGGAGCCGGGGGCGCGCGAACAGCTCGACGCCCAGTGGCAGCGCGAACTCAACGACGGCCGCCGCCCGGCGATCGTCCAGAAGGCGTACGACATCAGCCCCGGCACACCGGTCGAGTCCTAGAGCTGCCGCAGGTGACGGAAACGGCCGCGTACGACGGAAGGTGCCCTGTCGTACGCGGCCGTGTCCGGCGGTTCAGCCGGCGCTGGGACGGCTGCCGGTGCCGGCGGCGGGGCGAAGGTAGAACACCTCGTTCGGTGTTCCGCCCTGAGAGGGCCACTGGATCACCGAGGCGTTGTCCCCGGTCTGCTCCTGGTTGATGTTGACGTAGTAGCCGGTGGCGTTATCGCGGATCATGACCTCGTTGGGGAAGAACGGGTCGGGTACTTCCAGGGTGAAGTTCTGCGTGTCGCGGGCGGGGCCGCCGGGGCTGGGGCTTCCGTTGGCTTCGTGGCAGTCCCAGACATTGAACTTCGCGCCCTGGAAGCTGCTCTGCCCCCAGTCGACGTCCAGGCACTTGCCGGAGTCCTCGGTCTTGATCCGGTACAGGGGCTTGCTGAGTCCGTTGACTCCGTTCTGGACGAGCTTCCACTTCTGGTTTCCGGCCGCGGTGGGGTGGAAGAGGATCACGTGGGTGCCGTTGCTCCTGCCCGCCCCCTCGACGTCCAGCACCTGGCCCGGACTGTTCTCCGGGGACATGGTCAGTTCCGCGGGATCGGCCGCCGCCCGCATACCCCCGAAGAAGACCGGCCAGTGATCACTGAGAGTGTTGACCTGGACGGCGGCCCGCCATTCCTGCGTGTTGACGTTCGTGACAAGGTAGTCCAACTCGTTGCCGCCCTGGTGCGTGGCCTGGCCGGCGTTGTAGATGTGCACTCCGCCCGGCATTCCGGCCGTGGCCTGCAGATCATGCGGGACACGATTGAAGTCACCCAGCACTGCCCAGTTCTGCACGTTCAGATCAATGGCAGCGTTGCGTACACGGCTCACCAGACTGGCCGCGTCGCTGCCGCCGTTGGCCGAGGCGTGGATGTTGGCGAAGAGGATGTTGTCGGCGTCCCTCACGATTCCCATCGCATCCCTGTGGACCCCGGGAACACGCACCAACTCCGTGCGCATGTTGACCGGGAAATCCGTGACGAACGCGAGGTTCAGGCCGCCCCCCTGGTTCTCGGCGCCCCGCATGAGGTAGAGATACCGGGCATCGGAACCTCCTTCCAGCCACAGGTACTCCGTGGTGTTGGTGTCGTGGTCGACCTCCCCGGTCGGCTGGGCGCCTGCGGGCGGCACGTTGGGCACCTCCTGCAGCGCGACGATGTTGGCCCCCCTGGCCAGGGTGAACACCTGCGCCCACCGGTTGCTGCCGCGTTGCATGTTCCAGGTCGTGAGCTGGTACTTGTCCTGGTCGTTCGCCCGGGCTCCGGGTGGCAGGGCGATCAGCGTGGTGAGAGCGGTGGTGAGGACGGCCAGCAGGACGATCAGCCGCCGTGTGGCCGTCAGGACGGGATGCGGGGTGCGCCGCCCCTGGGGCGGCGGCACCGACTCTGTGCTCATGGAGTGCTTCTTTCGGTGAGTGGCGAGTGGGCGAGGGCGCGTTTGGCGCCCGGCGTCGTCAGCGGATGGAGACGAAGAGGTAGTCGGCCTGGTAGGGGACGCGTGTGGTCGGCTGCTTCGCCGGGTCGCAGGCGCCGGCCGGGGCGACGCCGCCCGAGGTGTTCAGGCGGAGGACGGCCTCCGTCTTGGCGAGGAGGCCCTGGCCCTTGCCGACCTGTCGGGCACGCAGGAGGAGTTGGGGGATGTTGCCGGCGCCGTGGTCGAACTTTCTGAGCACGGTGCCGGTCACGGCGGAGCCGTCGGGAGCGGTCCACCGGGGAGGTCCCGCCGGCCCGTGCTCGGCGAAGTCGTGGCGGATGTCGCCCTGGAGGGTCGCTTCGACGCCATCCTGAGTGAAGGCGTACGAGCCGTCCTCCTGCTTCGTGCAGGCGTAGACCTGGGCTCCCTTGACCACGCTGCGCAGAGACGAGTACGCGATGGCGTGGGGCAGGGAGAACTTGCCGGGCAGGGCAGCGAGTTGGCCGCGGACCGCGCCGCCGGGGAACTCGGCGGTGTGGAGATTGACGTAGAAGTCGTCCGGATGGGCCTCGATGTCTTCGAGAAGGCTGTCGTCGTGGACCTTGACGGTGCCGTAGACGTACGGGGCGTCCTTGAGCTTCCTGGTGAAGAAGGAGATCCTCACGTCACCGTTCTTGCCCTGTGCGCCCTGGTGGAGGTGGCCCATGGTGGGAGCCTCGGTGCCGGTCCAGGCGAACGCGAAGGAGACGTCGTCGCCCTGTATGCGCATCAGGGCGGTCGCCCGGCCGTCCTTGTCGCCCACGGCCTGCTTGCCTGCGGGGGCCTCGTTGGTGCCGCTGAGGACCGAGCCGAAATAGCGCGCCCCGGGAGTGTCCTTGGCGTAGGCACCCAGGACGCGGGCCCCTGAAGTCGCCTGCTCCGATTTGGTCTTGCCCGCGCTGTCGTCGCCGTTGCACGCGGTGAGTGCCAAGGCTCCCGTCATCACGAATGCGGCGATCATTCCGAAGCGCTTGTGGTTCATGGAGGGGTGTTTCCGTTCTGATCGGGTCCGCGGTGTCTTCGCGGACTCACGTGAATTACGGGCCGGCCGCGCAGAGCCCTTTTCCGGGCCTTGAGCGCGAGAGGGGTGCGCGAGCCGACCGTGCCGGTCGATGTCGTCGGGGTGCGGAAGGTTCAGGAGTCGGTCCTCGCCGGTTTCTCGGGGACCGGGATGCGCAGGAGGGTTCTGCCGCTCGTGGCCTTGACGACGTACTCGCCGATCCGGTCGGTGGCGATGCCGACGCCCCCGGTGGCGAGGAGCCGGTCCGTGGCGGATGCGGGCAGGCCGTAGCCGCCGTCGGGGACGTGCCAGGTGAACGCGGTCTGCTCCGTGCCGTCGCGGGACACGGCGATCAGGGAGCAGTCCTGGGGGCCGGGGACCCCGCTGAGATCCATGAGGACTTGGGTGCCCCATCCGGTGCTCTCGGGCTGGAGGGCGGCGGTGACGCCGTCGGCGGCGGTGGCGCGCAGGACGGTGGGGCCCTCGGGGCGCGGGAGCGCGGTCGGCGCGGGCCGGTCGGGGGAGCGCAGGAGGAAGGGTCCGCCGCCGAGGCCGAGGATGACGCCGGCGACGCCGGCGGCGAACGCCCAGTTCCAGCGGCCGGTGCGCCGCCCGGACGGCACCGCCGCGACGGAGACAGCGGCCACGGCCGGCGCCGGACCACCCTCCTGGCGGACGGAGCCGACGGCCGCCTCGCGCAGCGCGGGGACGCGGTGGGTCCAGTCGCCGAGAAGTTCGCCGGCGGGGAGGTGCCGGAGGGCCGCCACGGTGGCGAACACCTCGTTCATGTCCGCCGTGCACGACGGACACCCGATGAGGTGCCCGGCGAAGCGCTCGGACTCCTCGGCGTCGAGGGCCGCCACGGCGTAGGCGGCCAGTTCCGGCTTTCCCTGCTCGCACGTCACGCTGCAATCTCCTGGAAGTGAGGAACGCCCCCCCGGCGACTCGACAGCACTACGGCCTCGCGGGCCCGGTGGTTCACCAGGAGACCGACCGGTCCGGCCGGGGCCGGACGGTGCCTCCGGTGCCGTACTACCCTCGGAGACCGGCACGCGCCGGTAAGGCTCGCCGTCCGCCCGTCCGGGGAACCCGGCCGCACTGAACCGTTCCTGGTCGGCTCCCGTTCCCCCCATGCGGGGCCGCGCCGGTTGTCGAGCCTCACGAGCGACCGAGGAGTGACATGAGCGGAAGTGCCGAGAGGTTCGCCGTACTGGGCCCGGTCCGGGCGTGGTACGGGGTGGAGGAGGTGAACCTGGGCAGCCCACAGCAGCGTGTGACCACGGCCGTCCTGCTGCTGCGCCGCTCCTACCCCGTGCCCACCGGCGAGCTGCTGGAGGCGGTGTGGGGCGAGCGCCCGCCGCGGTCGGCGGTGAACCAGCTGCACATCCATGTCCACAAGCTGCGGCGCGCGATGGAGCGCGCGGGTGGCCGGAGCCCGCTGATCGAGTCCGTTCCCGGCGGCTATCGCCTCCCACTCCCCTCGGGCGCGGTCGATGTGGAGGTGTTCCAGGAGAAGGTGGCGCGGGCTCTGAGGACCCGGCCGAGCGAGGCCGGGCAGGCGATCGTCCTGCTGCGCGAGGCGCTGGCGCTGTGGCAGGGGGACGCGCTCGCCGACCTGCCCGGCAACTGGGCCCGGGCCCAGCGGGTCCGCCTGGACCAACTCCGCCTGGAGGCACGGGAGAACCTGTTCCGGCGCTGCCTGGAGAACGGGTCCCACCGTGACGTCGTCGCCGAGGCCCCGGACGTCATCGCCAGGTATCCGCTCGACGAACGCTTCCGTGAGATCCACATGCTCGCGCTGTACCGGGCCGGACAGCGGGCGGCGGCACTGGCGGCGTACACGGACGCCCGGAAGCTGCTGTCGGCGGAACTGGGCGTCGGCCCCGGACCGGCCCTGCGCACGCTCCACGAACGGATCCTCCGGGGTGACACCGGGCTGCTCGCCCCCGAGCCCGTGGAGCACACCGGGACCGGCACGGCCGAGCCGAGCCCCACCACCCCCAGCCCCCACAGCTCCCCGGCCCCACACCCCGCACGAGTCCCGGCGCCCGCCCAACTCCCGCACGACCTGCCGGTGTTCTCGGGCCGGCACCAGGAACTGGACGAGCTGATCCAGTCGGCGCGGACGGGCCGCCGGCAGGGCGCCGGCGCGGTGGTCTGTGTCGTCGCCGGAGCCGCGGGCGTGGGCAAGACGACCCTCGCCGTCCACGCCGCCCACCGCCTGGCGGAGGACTACCCGGACGGACAGCTCCATCTGGACCTGCACGGATTCGACGCCCACGAGAGCCCCATCTCCCCCCGGCGCGCCCTGCGCCTGGTCCTGGAGGCGTTCGGGGTGTCCGGGGACCGGCTGCCCGAAGACGCCACCGCCCGAGCCGCCCTGTACCGGGGCCTGCTCGCCGACCGGCGCGTCCTGCTGCTCCTGGACAACGCGCGGGATGCCCGGCAGATCCGTCCGCTGCTGCCGCCGTCCCCCGGCAGCCTCGTCCTCACCACCAGCCGCGACCAGCTGACCGCCCTGGTGGTCAGGGACGGCGCGCACCATCTGCGGCTCGAAGCCTTGGCCCCGGCAGCGGCCCACGCACTGCTGACGCGCAGGCTCGGCGCCGCCCGGGTCGACGCCGATCCCGCCGCGACCAGGCTCGTCATCGAGCGCAGCGCCGGACTGCCGCTGGCTCTCGCCCTCGTCGCCGCCCGCGCGACGACCTGCCGTGTCCCTTCGCTGACCGTCCTGGCGGACGAACTCCGGGCGGCCGACGCCACCTTGGACGCGCTGGGCGACGCCGACAGCACACTCGACGTACGCTCCGTCTTCTCCTGGTCGTACGACGCCCTCTCGCACGAGGCCGCGCGGCTGTACCGGCTCACCGCCCTCGCCCCCGGCACCGGCTGCTCCCACACCGCTCTCGCCGCGCTCGCCGGTCTGCCGAGGACACATGTCCGCCCCCTGGTCCACGAGTTGACCGCCGCCCATCTGATGGACGAGCCCGACCCGGGACGCTTCGTCTCCCACGACCTGCTCCGCGAGTACGCCGCCGGACAACTCGCCGCTCACGAGGACGCCGACGCCCGGACGGCCGCCTTCCGCCGGCTCCTGGCCCACTACCTGCGCACCGCCCACGCCGCGGCGCGCGTCCTCTCCGTGCACCTGCCGCCCCTGGCCCCGCACCCCGAGGCGATCGACGCCCCGGCCGAGGACATCCCCGACCTGGAGCGGGCGCTGACGTGGTTCGCGCGGGAGGACGACGCGCTGACGCACCTGGTCGAGCGCGCCGGTGCCACCCCCGGCTGCGAGACGCAGACCTGGCAGTTGGTGTGGGCGCTGACCGAACACCTGCAACGCGAGGGGCGCTGGGACGACCGGATCGCGGCCCAGCACACCGCGCTGCGAGCTGCGGAGCGCGGCGCGGACCGGCTCGGCCAGGCCCACTCCCGTCGCAACCTGGCCCGCGCGTACGGCCAGGCCGGACGGTACGACGAGGCGCAGACCCACCTCACCGCCGCCATCGGCCTCTTCGGCGTCCTGGGCGATTCCGACGGCCAGGCGCGGTGCCTCAACAACCTCGCGGCGGTTCTGACGCTGCGCGGTGAACACGCTGCCGCCGTGCCGCACGCCGAGCGGGCCGTGGCGCTGAGCGAGGCGGCCGGCGACCTGCGCGGACTGGGCCCCGCGCTGAACAACCTGGGCTGGATCCACGCCCAGAACGGCGCCTTCGAGGAGTCCCTCGACTGCTGCCGCCGAGCGCTAGACGCGTTGCGCTCGGTGGGGGACCGGGCGGCCGAGGCGGGCACTCTGGACACCCTGGGGTACGTCCACCACCGTCTCGGGGAGCACGAGCAGGCGCTGGCTTGCTACCGCCGCGCCCTGGAGATCGACCGCGAACTCGACGACTCCTTCAACGAGGCCGACACCCTCTCCCACGTCGGCGAGACCAGGTTCGCCATGGGAGACCCCGACGGCGCCCGGAAGGCCTGGGAGGCATCCCTGGACATCTTCGAGGAACGGGACCCGCACGCGGCCGAACGCGTCGCCACGCTCCTGAAGAGCCTCGGCGGTCCGGAGCCACGCTGAGCCGGCGCACCCGCTCTCCCTTTCCCACGCTTTCGCGGCGCTTTCCCGCCCTCGTGAGCGTGGAAAGCGGACGTTAAGCGGCCGGCAAGAGCCCTCCCCGAACGTGGATCTCGTTCAGTTTTCAACGAGCACAGGTGCCCGGCCTCAACCACCGGCGCACTTCGGGGACGCAGCATGAGACTCAGTACGGGCAACCGGGGGACCAAGCCGGTCCGGCCAGGCAAGGCGGGGCGGCGCACGGACGGGCAGGGGCACAGCGCCGAGCACCGGGACAGGGAAGGGGAGAGGGCCGGCGACGAGGCGTTCATCCGTGCCGTCTACGACAAGCACGGCGGATATCTCCTGAGGTTCGCCACCGGGCTCCTGCTCGGGGACGCGCACCAGGCGCAGGACGTGGTGCAGGAGGCCGTCCTGCGCGCCTGGCGGCACGCGGCACAGCTCGACCCGGAGGCCGAGGGCGTACGGCCCTGGCTCGTCACCGTCATTCGCAACCTCGTCATCGACGGCCACCGCGCCCGGCAGGCCCGCCCCCCGGAGACCGGCGACACCCCGCTGAACGACCTGCCCGGCCCGGAGCACATGGAGCGCTCCCTCACCAAGAAGATCGTGCGCGAGGCCCTCGGGGACCTCTCGCTCCAGCACCGGGAGATACTCGTCCACGTCCAGTACCTGGACCGGTCCGTGACGCAGACGGCTCAGCTCCTCGGCATCCCGGCGGGCACGGTGAAGTCCCGGACCCACCTGGCCCTGAGGGCACTGCGCGAAGCGCTGGTCAAGCGGGGGTACACCCCGATCCGCTCCTGACGACGCGTCCGGTCCGCCCCCCGCGCCACGAACGCGGTGACCCGCGGGGGGCGTTCCGTGGGGTGTGCGCCGTCGTGCCGGCGGATGGAAGGAGGAGGTCCGGGCCCAGCGCCGGGGGGACGGGTGGGCCCGGAGCGGCCGGGAGGGGAGCACAGGTCCGGCCGCATCCGTCCTACGGCCTCGGTGCCCTCCCGGTTCACCGGGTCGGTACAAGGGGACGATCCCGCCCACGCCCTCACCCGTTTGGGCAGGCGGGAGGCGCACGGCACAATGACCTCCATGCAGTTCCGCTTGCTCGGCCGTCTGGAGCTGGACAGCCGCCGAGGCGCGGTCGTCCTGCCCGGCGCCCTCTCCCGTGCGATCGTCGGCCGGCTCCTCCTCGCCGAGGGCGCCACCGTGCGACGCGACACCCTCATCGACGAGTTGTGGCAGGACCGCGAGGCGAAGGACCCGGTCAACGCGCTACAGGTACAGGTGGCCAAGACCCGCGCCGTTCTGGCCGCGCACGGTGAGGAAGGCCGGCTGCTGTTCGGGCACGGCGGCTACCGGCTGGTGCTGGAACCGGACGACGAGAGGGACACCGCCCTGTTCGACGCCGCGGTCACGCGGGGCCGGGCCCACCTCGCCGCGGGGGAGCACCGCGAGGCCCTGGCCGCCTTCCGGCAGGGGGCGTCGCTGTGGCGCGGGTCCGCGCTGGAGGACCTGGAGGGGCCCGCTTTCGAGGCGGAGCGGGCCCGCCTGGAGGAACTGCGGCTGAGCACCCTGGAGGACAGCGCGACGGCCGCGCTCGAACTCGGCCGGGCCGATGAACTCGTACCGGATCTGAAGGCCCAGGTGTCCCGCTCACCGCTGCGCGAGGGACTGCGCGGCCGCCTCATGCTGGCGCTCTACCGCGCCGGACGCGTCGCCGAAGCCCTGGAGGCCTACGAGGAGGGGCGGCGGTTCCTCATGGCCGAGATCGGCGCCGTACCCTCCGCCGAACTGCGCTCCCTGCACGCCTTGATGGTGCGCCATGACACCTCCCTGAGCCCGGCCGCCGAGCCCGCCCGCACCACAGCCGGGGCCGTGCACGCCCCCGGCCCCGCGCCGGCGTCCGCCGCCCCGCTGCCCGCGGGCAACCTCAGCCCTTCCCTCGGGCCGTTCGTCGGCCGGCGCCGCGAACTGGGCGACCTGTCCGCCGCGGTCGGACGCGAGCGGCTGGTCACCGTACTCGGACCCGGAGGCGTAGGAAAGACCCGGCTGGCCCTGGAGGCCTGCGCCCGGCTTCAGCCGTCCAGCGACGGTGTCCGGTGGGTCGAACTGGCCTCGGCGGACGAGACCGACGTCATCGCGGCGGTCGCCGTCGCCCTGGGCCTGTCCGACGCCTCCGTCCGCCCCGACCAGCCCCCGCACGACACCACGCACCGCCTCGTCTCCTTCCTCGCCGGCCGCGCGGTGATCCTGGTGCTCGACAACTGCGAGCACGTACTGGAACCCGTGGCCTCGCTGGTCGCGACCTTGCTCGGGCGCTGCCCCGCCCTGACGGTGCTGGCCACGAGCAGGGCGCCGCTCGGCATCCACGGCGAGGCGTTCCACGTCCTGGCACCGCTGCCCGACGACGAGGCGGCCGATCTCTTCAGCGCGCGGGCCGTCATGATCGACCCGTCCTTCGGTACGGAGGGCCCCGCGCGGCACGACATCCGCTCCCTGTGCCGCAGGCTCGACGGCCTGCCGCTGGCCGTCGAACTGGCCGCGGCCCACATACGGATGCTGTCGGTCCAGGAGATCGAGGCGCGTCTCGACAACCGCTTCGCCCTGCTGGTCAAGGGCGAGCGCACCGCCCCGGCCCGGCACCGCACCCTGCGCGCCGTCCTCGACTGGAGCTACGCGCTGCTCGACCCCGCCGAACAGAAGCTGCTGACCGAACTGTCCCTCTACGCCGGCGGCTGCTGTGTGGAGGTGGTCGAGACGGCCGCCCGGCTCGCCGGCGAGGACAGCACCGAACTCCTCCACCTGCTCTCGCAGTTGGTCGACAAGTCCCTCCTCGTGCCGGTCCCCGGTGCGCACGGGACCCGGCTGCGGATGCTGGAGACGGTCCGCGAGTACGCGGGCGAGCGGCTCCGTGACGAGGGCAGAGCGGGGGAGGCCGAGGACCGCTTCACGCGCTGGGCCGTCCACTTCGTGGCCGAGGGCACCCGCAACCTCGCTTCCGGGGACCAGGCCCGGTGGGCCGACCGGCTCACCGAGGAGTCCGCCAACATCAAGGCCGCCTCCGACTTGTTGAAAGCCCGGTCGCGCACCGTCACCTGCCTGCTGCTGGAAGCGCGGCTCGGCTACTACTGGTTCATCAGCGGCCGTGAGGAGGAGGGCATCGATCGCCTCCGGCGCGGCCTGCGCGCATACGACACGACGCTCGCGGCGCCGCAGACGGCACCGGGCGAGCAGCCCCCGGCACCGGTCGAGGACGAGGAATGGGCGCTCTTCTACACCATCGCGTGGCTCGCCTGGCTCAACCACGTCGCCGGCCGGCACGAGGAGGCCGGCTCCTTCATCGAGCGGCACGAGGCGGCCTGGCACCACGCGAGGAACCCCGCGCTCGCCGTCGTCGGACCGTGTTACGACACCCTGCACGCGATGCTGAACGGGTACGACAACGTGGCGGAACTCTTCGCCCGCGCCGAGTCCGTCGTCCGGGACACCGACTTCCACTGGGAGCGGGCCGTCCTCCAGACGAACTGGTCGACGTACTGCCTCCAGCACGGCGACGTCGAGGGCGCCCGGCGGCACGGACTGATCGCGGTGTCCGCGTCCCGGGCCGCGGGCGACGACTTCGCGCGCGCCTTCTCGCTCATGCTCTGCGGCGACGCGGACGAGAGCGACGGCCTGCGCGAACGCGCCCGTGACCAGTGGGCCGAGGCGGCGCGCGTGCTGCGTCCCATCGGGGCCCGCGCCCGCTACGCGTACGTCGTCCTCAGGATCGTCTTCCTGGACCTGTCCGAGGGCGCCTTCGCCGAGGCGGAGCGGCGGCTGGTGGAGGCGGTGCGGATCGCCCACGAACTGAGCGCGGACGACCTCCTGGCGGCCACGGCCGGCCTGCGCGGGTTCCTCGCGCTGCACGGCCGCGACTTCGGCGCCGCGCAGACGATCCTCCGCGGCGTCTGGGAGTCCCCGGCCGCGCCACTGGACCGCCGGGCGGTGGCCGCCGCCGGTCTCGCCGCCGTAGCGCTGTGCGACTCGGCGGATCCCCGGGCCCGGGACACCGCCGCGCTGTGGGCCGACCGGGCCCGGGAGGCGCACGGCCGGGTGCTCGAACCCCTCGCCCGGCGCGCCATCGGCGTCCTGCTGGAGCGGCTCGACGCCTGCCGGTCGGCCGGCGGTGCCGCCGCGGTCGACGTGAGCACGGTCCACGGCTGGCTCGCCGCCACGCCCTCTGTGCTGGCGTGCTTCTGCTGAGGCGGCCGTCCGACCCGCGCCGCACCATGCGAGTGGCCCCCCGCACACGGCTGCGCGAGGGGCCACCGGTGAACCCGGATACCGGTCCGGGTCAGCCGGCGAAGCGGATCGACTTGATGGTGCCGATGCCCAGCGCGTCCAGGTCGGCGACATTGCTGTCGATCACCTTCGACCTGCCGGTGCAGTTGTCACCCGACCACACCTTCGCGGAGCCCGAGAGGGAGACGGAGCCGCCGAACCGCACGGCCTGGCAGCCGGGACCGCCCACCCCTTGGGCCGGCTCACCGAAGTTCGGCGCGTCGAAGAAGGTGGCGTTCGCGGCGGCCGAGGCGGTCGGGCTGGGACTGCCGGTCGACTCGCCGGAGGCGAAGCCGATGGACTTGACCGGGCCGATGCCCAGCGCGTTCAGGTCCTTGACGTTCTTGTCGACGCGCGCGGACCTGCCGGTGCAGTTGTCGCCGGACCACACCGTCGCGAAACCGGTGAGGGAGACGGAGCCGTTGAACCGGACGGGCTTGCACCCCGGACCGACGATCCCCTCGGCCGGCTCGGCGAAGTCGGCCGAGTCGAAGAACGTGGCACTGGTGGCCGCCGGGGTGGTGGCGGGACCGGACGGCAGCGGCGGGACGGCACCCTTGCCGCCGCCCTTCCGACCCGCGCGCTGCCCGTCCGGGGTCACCCCGAACCAGGTGCCGTTGCGCCCCTGCCCGTTGGTGTCACCGGCCTTCGTGTCCTGGCTGAACAGATAGACCGGGCTGCCGCCGATCGTCACCTGGAAGCCGCCATCCCGCCGGATGAACCCGACGTTCTCCTTCCTGACGCCGTCCAGGAACACCTTCCCGCCCGGAGCCACCAGGTACGGCGGCCACGTCGTGGCGCAGTCACCGGAGCAGTTCGACTTCGACGGGTCGGTCGCGTCCTTGTCGAATCGGTAGAGGACGAATCCGGCGCCGTTGATCGTCACCGGATTCAGGTCGCCGGCCTTTCCCGCGGAAAGCTGGACCCACTTACGCAGGACCGGCTTCGGATTCTTCGTCACCACACTCGGCGTGGCGTTGTCCGCGGTGTCGCCCTGAGTCAGATCGGCGCTGTTCTGCTTGGCCGTACCGGACAGGAACCGGAATCCGCTCGTGCCGACCGCGGCCGCGTCGTTCTTGGATTCACCGTCGCCGCCACCACAAGCGGAAAGCAGGAGTGCACCGGTCACGGCGGCTACGGCAGCCATGGTGCGCGTACGGAACATCTAAATACCCCTTGGTAATCGGAACACCGAACAACCTCCGTCCCACACCGTCGCGGTGGGACGCTGACACTCGAATTACGGGCGTTTCACGGGAATGGTTCGCCGCATGATCAGCCGAGACGGTTCCGTGACCATGGATATGCGCGAGCCCTGGCAATGCGTCCGCCCTGCCCCCGGTACGGAACGGGAACAGGGCGGACGGAGATGCGCGGCGTCGGCGCGTGCGTCAGACGGCTTCCAGCTCGATCAGCGAGTACAGCGACCGTGTGGGACGGATGTCCGTACGCTTCCAGCCGGTGGCCGTGAAGAGCGCGTCGAACTCGCTGAGGTCACGCTCCTGGCCGCTGGAAACGGCCAACATGTTCATGTCGAGCACGGCGGCGGGGTCGGGCCCGTCGGTCGTCTCCCCGACCAGGGCCTCGATCACCAGCATGCGGGCGCCCGGCCGGGCCGCCTTGCGGCAGTTGGCGAGGATGGCCCGGCACTCGTCGTCCGACCAGTCGTGCAGGACCCACTTGAGCAGGTAGTAGTCGGCTTCCGGCACCTCGGCGAAGAAGTCTCCGGGAACCGGCGTGAAGCGGTCGCCGACACCGGCCTGGGCGGCCGCGCGCTCGGCGCCGGCCACCACGTGCGGGAGGTCGAACACCTGGCCCTGGAGGTGCGGGTGCGCCCGCAGGAGCGCGATGACCAGCGCGCCGTCCGCGCCCCCGAGGTCCACGACGCGCTTGGCCTCACCCAGGTCCAGCAGGGCGACCGTGTCCTCGACGACCAGTCCGGTCATGTTGGACATGGCCTTGGAGAACAGTGCCGCCTCGGCGGGGTTCTTCCCGAAATAGTCGAACAGGTTCTCACCGAGGGCGAGTTCGCTGCCGTTGCCCCCCACCCGGACGGCCTCGGGGAAGACCCCCCAGCTCCTCCAGTGGCCGGGGGCGCCCTGGGCGAGCGCCGCCTCGCGCAGCGAACTCGGCACGCCCTCGCGCAGCACCTGACCGAGCGGGGTGAGCGTGAAACGGCCCTCTCCCTCCTGGGCCAGCAGTCCGAGCGAGGCACAGGCCCGCATCAGACGGTAGGTGGTCGCCGGGTCACTGGTCTCCCGCCGCGCGACGTCGTCCGCCGTACGGTCGCCGGCCGCGAGGTGGTCCGCGATCCGCAGATGGGCGGCCGCGCGCACCGTCTGCGCGACCCAGTGCCCGGTGAGCATCTGAAAGACGGTGTCGATATGACGGCCCGCTTCCGCCTCGGCGGGGGAGGGCTGGGCAAGGGCTCCGGAGAACGGCATGTCGGTTCCTTCGAACGATGGGGGAATACGTGGTCATCGACGGCTACGGGCCAAGGAGGCCTCGGGTTCACCGCCCGAGGCTCCTCACTGACGCGCGCCGCGGGTACGGACGGTGGTTCAGAAGCCGGTGAGCGTGGTCTTGCCGACCGCCTTGCCGGACTCCTGGAGGCGGTGCGCCCGGCGCAGGTTGGCGGCGTTGACCGGACCGAGGTCCTGGGTGGCGGTCGAGACGAGGTGGCCCGCGTCGACCAGGCGGGCCACCTGGGTCAGGATGTGGTGCTGTGCCGCCTGGTCGGATGTGCGGAACATCGATCGTGTGAACATGAGCTCCCAGTGGAACGAGATGCTCTTCGGCTTGAGGACACCGACGGGCAGGCTCTCGAAGTCGTCGATGGCCACGATGTGCCCGAACGGCTTGAGCACCTCTGCGTAGGCGTCGAGGTTGCGGTCGGTGCCGGCGGTGCCGAAGACGTACTCCAGTCCGTCGGGCGCCACCTCCGCCAACTGCGGTGGCAGCGGCTGGTGATGGTCGACCACATGCCGGGCGCCCATCCGGCGCGCGAAATCGGCCGTCTCGGGACGGGAGGCGGTGCCGATGACCGTGAGACTGGTGAGGGCGCGCGCCAGTTGCGCCACCATGGCACCCACGCCGCCCGCCGCGGCGGTCACGAGCAGGCTGCCCGTCCGCTCCATGGGGCGCTCCCGCAGGTTCAGCCGCTCGAAGAGGCCCTCCCAGGCGGTGAGCGAGGTCAGGGGCAGCGCCGCCGCCTCGGTGAAGGTGAGGGTGGCGGGCTTGTGGGCGACAAGACGCTCGTCGACGGCGTGGAACGCGGAGTTCGCGCCGGGCCGGTCGAGAGCGCCCGCGTAGTAGACCTCGTCGCCGGGGGAGAACAGTTCGACCTCGCCGCCGACGGCGACGACGGTGCCGGCCGCGTCCCAGCCCAGCACCTTCGCCTCGCCGCCCGGGTCGGTGTTCTGCCGGACCTTGTAGTCCGCCGGGTTGAGGGCGATCGCCTCGACCTTCACCAGCAGATCACGCGGCCCCGGCTCCGGCACGTCCAGTTCGACGTCGAGCAGACTCTCCGGATCGTCGGCCGGCAGGGGAGTGCGGTACGCCACGGCGGGCATCGTCTTCGGAATCTGGATCGGTGACTTGGCCTGGCTCATGAAAACGGTCCTTTCGTCTGTCTTTACCTCGGCCGCATCGCGCGACCGAATGATGGAACACGGGTATCCCTTCACCGGCTTCCCAGCGGTCAGCCACGGCCGGCGAACTGTCCGCTGAGCGTCTCGTACATCGCCCGCGCCTCCCGCCCCAGACGCGGCCCGGCCAGCCAGCTCTGGTTGTCCGGACCGATGGAGGTGTTGCTGACCAGGGTCGGCTTGCCGTCCGTACCCTCGATGAACCAGCCGCCGCCCGAGGAACCGCCGGTCATGGTGCAACCGGCCCGGTACAGCGAGGGCTGGTCGGCCTTGACGGACAGGCGCCCGGGCCGGGAACGGCACCGGAACATCCGCTCGCCGTCGAAGGGCTGCACAGCGGGATATCCCCACAGCTCCATGGCGGCGACGTCCTGAGTACGCGGAGCCGCGAAACCGAGGTCGGCCGCAGCGCCGACGCTCTCCTCCAGCGAGGCAGCGCCCGCCGCGTCCGTCCGCTTGACATGCAGCACCGCGAAATCGAAGGGCGAGCCGTCACCTCCGGTCGCCCGGCCCTGACTGATCCACTGCGGTGACGTGCGGGCCCCGTCGGCCCACCACACTCCGAACGGAGCGAGCTGCTCGCGGCCCATCCCCGCGGTCCGTGTCGCGGCCGGGTCGTTGTAGGCGGGCACGAACACGATGTTCCGGTACCAGCCGCCACCCGCACCGGCATGGACACAGTGCCCGGCCGTCCACACCAGGTCGGAGGCGCCGGGCTGCGCCGGGTCGCTGACGACGGTGCCCGAACACACCGAGGGGCCGTCCGGGGTGTCGAAGAACAGCTTCCCGACGACCGGGGCGTTCTCCCGGTACGGCGCCGGAACCGGCTCGGCGGCCACCGGCGCCGGTTCGGGATCCGAGAGCCCCGGTTCGTCCACGCCGACGTCCTGGCGCACCGGACGATCGGAACTGCCGGACTTGCGCATCCGCTCGGGATTCCAGAGACCCTTGACGACCGGATTCAGGAAGGCGGAGTTGTCCCGCGCCCAGGTGGCCGGGTCCCAGTCACGCCAGTCGGCCGCCGCCCTGTCCGCCCGGCCGGACGATCCGGCGACGATCCGGCGCGGGAGATCGGTGAGGCCGGCCACCACGAGCAGCGCGACGGCACAGCCTACGGCGATCACCAGGACAGCCTTCTTCCGCACGCTCTTCACGCCGCACCTCCGGGCGCGGTGGCTTTCGCCCGGCCCTTGGCCGGCGGGAGCACCACCCACACCGCGGGCGGCCGTACCGTACTGCCCGCAGACAGGCGTTCGTGTATCAGGGTGTCCACTTCCCATCGGTCCGGCCACGAAGGGCGTCCGCGTGTCCGCGGACGGAAACGACTCGCATGTGGCGGCATCCGGACGATGCCGCCACGGTGCGTGCGGTACTACGTGGACATGGGGACCGCGGTTCACCTCGGCCGTGGTCACCTTGGAAGTGGCGTGGGCCGGTGAGAGGGACGGGCGGCGCGCCGCGTCAGTCCTGGTACACGTGGTTCACCCCTGCCCCGCCGGACAGGCGATCGGTTCCCGGCCCGCCGTGGAGGATGTCGTCGCCGGTGTTGCCGTAGATCGTGTCGGCGCCGGGGCCGCCATAGAGGCGGTCGTCGCCCCGGCCACCTGTGAGGGTGTCGTCGCCTTCGTTGCCGTGGATGACGTCGTCCCCGTCGTCGCCGTAGAGGGCGTTTCCGTAGTCGGTGTACTCCTCGTCGAACTCGCTGAGACCGCCGGTGAGGGTGTCGTTCCCCGGGCCGCCGTGGCAGGTGTGGCCGCAGTCGGTGAGGGTGTCGTCGCCGGCGCCGCCGAACGCGCCTTCGCTGTAGGCGCCGCCGCCACCGGACAGGTGGTCGTTCCCGGCGTCGCCGTAGAGGACGTCGTCGCCGTGGCCGGTGAGGGTGTCGGCGCCCGAGCCGCCGTGGATGCGGGAGTAGCCGCTGTTGTCGGGGTCGACGGTCGCGGTGTCGTCGCGGTCGCCGAGGTCGACGATCAAGGTGTCCAGGTCGGATGCCGAGGTGTTGGGTTCGGTGACCGTGCAGACGACCTTGGTGTCGTCCTTCACGTCGGGGCGGATGCAGCCGGCGCCAGGGGTGATCGTCACGGTGTCATCGAACGTGTAGATGTAGTCCGTGAGTTGGGAGTCCGGATCGGTCGGGCCCAGCGCCCAGTCGATCTTCAGGTGGTTGGTCTGTCCGGATGCCGCCGTGTAGAAGAGCTTCTGGCCCGTGGAGACCGCCTCGGCGCCTTGCGCGGTCGTGGCGCCGGCCGGGGCGATCGAGATCATCCCGGACACGGCGATGGTCGTCGCGGCGAGCGCGAGTGCTTGCGGTAAGGCGGCGGTGGGACGGCTGAACATGGTTCTCCTTCGGCGAGACCCCGGATCGCTTGCGCTTCTGATGCGCGCGTCCGGGTACTCCGTTCGACCGGGCGAAGGGTGGGGCGGTTGTGACCCGGTCCGGGCACATCCGGTTTGTTCCAGCGGAGTTCATCTCGGCTTGGCACCGACTTGGCGCGAACCGTCCTCGGCGTTGGATTTCCGGGGACCGCCCCTGTTCCGGTCGCGTGGCGACGGCGCTACATTGGCGGGACTCTGGCGCGGCGCCGTCGGTCCCAGGCGGTGTCCGCGTCCATGGACGAGCCGGCGGGAGCCTTCGATGGCGTTATCAGCCGTTCCCTCACGAAGCCGGACGCTCACCGCTGCGGCGGCCTGCGCCCTGGCCCTCGTCGCCGCCGGGCAAGTGCCCCAGGCGCAGGCGAGTTCCTCAGGTCCGGCCTCGGCGCAGGTCACCGAGAAGTCCTACAACTGGGGCGGGTACATCCTCAGGCAGGCGGGGCTGACGAAGATCACGGCACATTTCATCGTGCCGACCGCCGACTGCTCCGCCCAGGGCGACGGCAATTACACCAACGCGGCCTTCTGGATCGGCTTGGACGGGGGGCTTCCGACCGGTCAGAACACCACCATCGAGCAGGCCGGGGTGGACGTCAACTGCCTGGAGGAGCTGCCCCAGTACCACGCCTGGTGGGAGGTCGAGGGCCCCTCCGAGAACGCGGGTTCCCACCAGATCACCGAGACCGTGCGACCCGGCGACTTCATCAAGATCGCCGTGGAGCACGAGACCGGCGCGCAGTTCCGCTTCAACGTGGTCGACTACGGTCAGGTGAACTCCACGGACGGGCCGCCCCTCTGGAGCGACGAGACGACCGCCTCCGTCCCGGGCGGCGTGACACCCCAGTTGAACTCGGCGGAAGCCGTGGCGGAACGCCCCGTCGACGGCCGGTGGCTCTATCCGCTGACCAGGTTCGGCGACTTCGACTTCCTGAGGGTGAAGGTCAACGGGGCGGCCCTGCGGACGTATCCCGAGGCCAACCTCGTCAAGAAGCAGCTCGTCCAGAACACGGGCCTGGACCCCTCCGGCGCGAACCTGCTCGCCGACACCGGCCCCTTGGCCGAGGGAGCCGGCGACGCCTTCCACATCATCTGGCGTCACTACGGCACCACGCGTACTCCGTGATGCCTGCCGGACGCTAGCCCCGGTGGACTTCGGTGTCGCCGTTGACGGTGCGCAGGGTCAGCCGGTGCCGGTGGTCCGCGGAGTCGGCGGCCGGTAGGTCTACGGTGGAGCGGCCGTTGGTGGTGCTCGTGTCGGTCGTGTACGGCGGGGCGTCCGCCGGTAGGGTCACGCGCACGGAGCCGTTCCGGGTCACGCCGTCGAGCGTGCCGGGCGAGGTCGTGCACAGCAGGTCGACGTCGCCGTTGACCGTCTCGGCGGCCACGCCGCGTGCGTCCAGGCCGGTCGCGCGCACGGAGCCGTTGCGGGTCACGAGGTGCTGGACGGCGCCCTTCGTGCCCGAGTCCCGCACGGTGACGTCGCCGTTGACGGTGCTCAGGCTCAGGCCGCCCCGCACGCCGCTCACGTCGACCCCGGCGTTGCGGGCCCGCACGGTGAGCGTGACACCGGCAGGCACGTGGACGAGCGGCATGCCGCCGCAGTTGGCCCTGGCCCGGTCGTCGCCCTGGTCGCAGGGCAGGTCGAGGGTGTGTGTGCTGCCGCTCCCGTCCCAGTGGGCGAGGGTCGTGCCGTCCACCGTCACACGGTCGGCGTCCGTCCCGACGACCCGGACGCCGCCCTCGGTGGTGATGACGAGCCGACTGCCGTCCGCGAGAGCGGCCTTCCTGAACGCCCCTCCGGTCCCGGGCGGGGGCCGGTCGCCGCCGCTGTGATCGCAGGCCGTCAGTGCGAGAAGTGCGAGCAGGGTGCACCCGGCCCAGGCTGCGCGGGCGCCGTGACGGGGCTTCCGCTCGCCGTTCGTGCGACTTGGTCCGCTGCTAGCCACCGGATCTCGCTGTTTCGAAAGCAATGGAACACGTGAGGAGCCGCATCATCGGTACCAGTCTTCGCCATCACTGCTTAGCGCGCTGCGCAGGTAAGACTCCAGTGACGAGGTCACCCACGTGCGGCTGTCCGTTTCATGATCCCACACGAAGATGTCGTTGCGGGCCGGGGCGCGCACGAAGGCAAATTGGTCGCCTCCGCCGTTGTCTCCGAAAAACATGAGTGGTTCGAACGGCATATAAAGATCGCGGAACTGCTCGTTGCGGCGAAACGAGTGGTTCTCAGTCAAGATTCTTTCAGCGGTCCAGATTACCTCGGTGCCGTACTCGGCCTCGATTCCGTCCGTTTCTGCGAGCAGTTCCCGCAAAGGCACGGGAAGGGTCTCGCCGAGCTGCTCCTCGATAGCGTCGAGGGCGACAGGGTCTGCGGGGCCCTGCAGTTCCACATCGGGGTACTCAGAGGCAAGCTCTCTCCACATCTGCCCTTCTCCATTCTCTGGGGGTTATCTAATGCGGGGACTGAACCAGTGGCCCAGCATATCATCCACCTTGCTCGCTTGGTCGAGGATTTCCTGCCGTGTTGCAGTGGGGTGGGTTCGATAGAAATCATTCCACGAGACACGTATCTCGCTAAGATGGATTTTGCTGTTAATGTCACCCTTAGGGATTCCGCGGAGATTTTCGATAGAGTGCATCTCGTCCGCCGTGAACAAGCCAGGGTAACGTTTGAGAACTTGTTGTTCTATGGCATGGTGAACGACAACCTTTCCTTTGAGTTCCGGGTGTTCATCGAAGAAATTCTTCTTGTAGTTGTGGCTGGTCGCGTTGCCGACGGAGGCTTCTTCACGGGTGGGTACCTCCTTACCGAGTGGGGTGGTGTGGTTGTCTTTGGCGATTTGCGCTGCGGCCTTGCAAGGCGTGAGACCCAGCGGGTCGACCCACAGGTGTGGGTTGTGAACGTAGGCCGCTGGGTTGGGTGCTGGAGCGAGCCCCAGCGGGTCGAGCGTGAGATAGCGTGCTGTTTCAGGATCATAGTAACGCCAGTGGTTGAAGTGAAGTCCGGACTCGGGGTCGAAGTATTGCCCCGGGAACCGCAAGGGCGTGTACGCGGAACTGTTACTTGCCCATGCCGTGGATCCCCACAGGGTTCGTTGTGTCCTCCAGGCGGTACCACCATTTTCGTCAACGAGTACGCTTGGGGCGCCGACTAGATCTGTGATTATGGCGAAAAATCGTGCGTCAATTTCATTCTGAGGCGCGTTAGCGCTGGTTATTCGCTCGGTTTGGGTTATTGGGCGTAGGCCGTGGTGGTCCCAAGTCAGAGTGACGGCGTGAGATGAGCGCGTCGCGACGGTAGTCTGCTCACACAGTGTCGTGCCATCCCAGGTGAAATCGGTACGTTCGATAACGGTTTCACTGTCTTTGGCCAGCCGTATCTTGCTGGTGCGACGACCAAGCGGGTCATAGGTGTAGAGCCAGCGGGTGCCGTCAGGCGTGGTTACCGAGGTGAGGCGGTCCTCCGCGTCCCACTGATAACGCCAGGTATCAGATTTCCGGGACAGGCGGGTCTTCTGCCGCAGGGTGACGCGGCCCAGGGTGTCGTGTTCATAGCGGATCGCACCGGCACTGGTAATTCTGGTTCCCATGTACGAGCGGGTGCCAGTGGCCTCGTGCCCGGGGTGTCTGGTGGGCCATGACGCGGAGACTTGATTGCCTGCTGGATCGTAGGCGTAGGTCTCGCTCCAATTCGACGCGTGCACAGCGGTGACGCGGCCGGCTATGTCCAGGGCGACACGTTGTGGGCCGATCATGTGATCGTCGATTTGAGTGACGCTGCCGTCGGCGCGGTAGGCGTAGCTGATCTGCCGGATCGGATCGCTGCTACCAGTCTTCGATACGGTCTGGGCGGTGAGGCGCCCCATGGGGTCGAACTGGTTGGACCAGGTGAGGTGGTTTCCGATGCGGCGGGAGACTTCCCGGCCCACCGCGTCGTACTCGAATTCGACGGCGCGGCCTGCGGCATCCATCCGTGTCGGGCGGCCGGCGATGTCGTAATGCCAGGTGGTGACCGCGCCGGTCGGGGTGGTTCGGGTGCTGAGCCGCCCCCACCGATCGTAGCTATAGGCGAGAGTGCGGCCGTTGATGGTTTCGGAGCGAAGGCATCCGAACCGGTCTCGCAGCAGCGTCAGCGTGCAATCCGGGCTGGTCGCCTGAGTCAGTTGGTCGGTGAGGTCGTAGGTGTACTCGGTTGTCTGGCCTGCGGCTTCCTTGCGAGTCACCTGCCCGAGGAAGTTCCGCTCGTAGCTGATTACCTGGCCTGTGGGGTCAGTACGTGCTGCCAGTCGGCCTGCTCTGTCGTGGGAATAGGAAATACGGCGGCCGTCGAAGTCGGTCTCGGCTGCCAGATTGCTGGCGGCGTCGTATTCGTATTGCCAGGTGAGACCAAGGGGGTTGACGACGCTCGCCAGCCGAAGCTCCGTGTCGTGGGTGAAATCGTAGCGGGCACCGTCCGGTCCGGTCCGCGTCAGGAGCAGATCGAAATGAGTGTATTCGTAGCGGCTCTCCCCGCCCAGAGCATCGGTATGGCTTACACAATTGCCCTCGCCATCGTATGCCCAGGATTCAACTGTGCCGTCCGGTGCGGTGTATTGCGCCAGGCGACCCTCGACCGTCCAGGCGAAGTGCGCCACGGCTCCGACTGGGTCGGCGACTGCCGTAATCCGCCCGAATGGGTCGCGCTCGTACCGCGTTGTCGCCCCGAGGGCATCGGTCACGGTCACGGGCAGCCCGGCACGGTCGGATTCGATGGTACTGGTGTTACCCAGTGAGTCGGTCACCGAGGTGAGGCGTCCCGCCACATCATAAGTGCGGTAGGTGGTCTGGCCAGAAATGCTGCTCTGTGAGGTGCAGTTGCCGCGGTTGTCGTAGGTTTGTCGAACGATGGTGCCGTCCGGGTTGACCACTTTCACGGGCAGGCCGAGGTCGTTGTATTCGGCGCGCGCTGTGCGCCCGTCGGGCCGGGTCACAGTGGCAAGATGTCCGGCTGCGTCGTAGTCGAAAGTGATGGTGTGGTCGAGTGGATCGGTGTGCCGCAGTAGTCGGTTGTGCCGATCGCGAACGTATTTTGTGGTGTTGCCCAGCGGGTCGACGCGAGCTATCACCTGGTCCCGTTTGTTAATCACATACCGCGTGTCATGACCGAAGGAGTCGGTGACGGTGGTGGTGCGCACTTCCTCCGAGTCCTTGGTGTAGGTGAAGGCCGAGCGCTGGTGGCCGTCCTCGCCGGACTGATAGGTACAGCGGTCGTGATCGTCGTAGGTGTAGGTGAAAGCACGGCCGTTGGTGTCTGTCCAGGTGACGATGCGTCCGTGGCTGTCGTAGTCGAAGCGTGTGGGTACCCCGCCGGATTTGACGACCTCTATCAGGTGCCCGTGGTCGGAGTATCCGTAGCGGACCAGTTCCTGATTGCCACCGAGTGGCCCGGCCCCCGTGAGCGCGAGCCGGCGGATGCGCCCGTTTTCGCTGTCGATCGTCAGACGGTAGCCGCCGCTGTGCTCCAGAGAGCGAGGCGCTTGATGCTCGTCATACGTGATCCGGATCCAGTTACTGTTGCGGTCGTCGAGCCGGTCGAGCAGCGCCAGCTCGTCGTCCACCTGTGTGAAGTGCCATCGGCGTCCGTGATCGGGGTCACTGAGCAGGTAGCCGTCGGGGGTGCGATCCAAAGGCCACAGCGCGCTTCCATGCCTGGGCAGTGTCGGTACGCCGGGAGCGGGGTGGGGATAGGTCAGCAGCAGACCGTCCTCGCCCAGGAGAACGACTCCCTCGGCGTCGATCTCCAAACGCTGGTCGACGGTGGAGGACCAGGTGGGACCGAACCACCGTCCCGCGCGGTAGGAGGAACAGAACTCGCGCTTGAAAAGGAGGGGTAGCCCGGCCGGCAGATTGGCATCCGTCTGGGAAAGTAGAACGCTGCCCGTGGCGACATCGACGGGGTCCTTCTCGCATGTCAGCTCGCCAGGCTGGCGTGACGTGGCGTGGGGATGCTGTTCCGTTGCCTGACGTGCCTCCCTGCGCAGGACGTTGCCGGCGCCTCCTTCGGCGCCT
>NZ_JANUGP010000022.1 GCF_024753135.1 Streptomyces pyxinicus
AAACTCTATCAGGGTTTTTCCGGCCCTCTGACCACTCCCCTGCAGGCATGCAGAAGGAGATCCAGAGATAGGATCTGACGAGTTTGGGTTCTGCAGGGTGAGGATGCTGGCGCACCGCTCCGTCCCGGCAGGAGTACGACAGTACACGGAGCCTCGAACGCGGGGCAAATCCGCAGGGTTGGTGGTCTAGACCACTTACTGGTAGCTTCTATACGGAACCGCCACTTCATCTGACATACCCTGCTGCTCAGCGGCCGTTCGGGACAGCCGGTGACGGCCCGTAAGCAGCTCCACTCCTTGGGAGGCTTCCCATGACCACCGTGACGTCCCCGCTTGCCGGACGCGCCATCGGACTGGCCGCCGTGCCGGATCCGGTCTTCTCCGGGGCCATGGTCGGCCCGGGTACCGCCATCGATCCGGTGCGTGAGCCCTCCGAGGCCGTCGCTCCCGTCGACGGCGTCATCGTTTCCCTGCACCCGCACGCCTTCGTCGTGGTGGACGAGAGCGGACACGGTGTCCTCACCCATCTCGGCATCGACACGGTGCAGCTGAACGGCGAGGGCTTCGAGCTGCTCGTCAACAAGGGCGACACCGTGACGCGCGGCCAGAGCATCGTGCGCTGGGACCCCGCCGCCGTGGAGGCCGCCGGTAAGTCCCCGGTGTGCCCCGTCGTCGCGCTCGAAGCCACGGCCGAGTCCCTCTCCGACCTCGTTGACGACGGCGCCGTCAAGTCCGGCGACAGCCTCTTCTCCTGGGCCTGAGGACAGTGCCGTCGCAGAACGGCGGACAGTACGACCACCGCGGCGGCGGGACCCGCCGCACTAACGGAGACGGGTGAGATGGAGACAACGCTGCGAGGCGTCGGCGTGAGCCATGGCGTGGCGATCGGCGAGGTTCGGCACATGGGCACGGCGGTGCTGGAACCGCCGGCCAAGCAGATCGCCGCCGAGGACGCGGAGCGCGAGCAGGGCCGGGCTCGGCAGGCCGTGGACGCGGTGGCCGCCGACCTGATGGCGCGCGGCAACCTGGCGGGCGGTGAGGCCCAGGCGGTCCTTGAGGCGCAGGCCATGATGGCCCAAGACCCCGAGCTGATGGCGGACGTGGACCGGCGGATCGCCGTCGGCAGCACGGCCGAGCGCGCGGTGTACGACGCGTTCGCCGCGTACCGGGAGCTGCTGGCGGGCGCCGGTGAGTACCTCGCCGGGCGGGTGGCCGACCTCGATGACGTGCGCAACCGTATCGTCGCCCGGCTGCTGGGCGTCCCGATGCCGGGTGTTCCGGACAGCGACCAGCCGTACGTACTGGTGGCGCGGGATCTGGCTCCTGCCGACACGGCGCTGCTCGATCCGTCCCTCGTGCTCGGTTTCGTGACCGAGGAGGGCGGCCCCACCAGTCACAGCGCGATCCTCGCGCGTGCCCTGGGGGTGCCGGCCGTCGTGGCGCTGCCGGGCGCCGGTGAGCTGGCCGAGGGCACGGTCGTCGCCGTGGACGGCAGCAGCGGTGACGTGTTCGTGAATCCGAGCGAGGAGCGGAAGGCGCGGCTGGAGGCCGCGGCCGCCGAGCGCAAGGCGGCGCTCGCCGCCTCGTCCGGGCCCGGTGCGACGGCGGACGGCCACCAGGTACCGCTGCTGGCCAACGTCGGCGGTCCGGCGGACGTGCCGGCGGCGCTGGAGGCGGGCGCCGAGGGCGTCGGCCTGTTCCGTACCGAGTTCCTGTTCCTGGACGACAGCGAGAACGCTCCTTCCGAGGACAAGCAGGTGGAGGCCTATCGGCAGGTGCTGGAGGCGTTCCCCGAGGGCCGTGTGGTCGTGCGGGTGCTGGACGCGGGTGCGGACAAACCGCTGGACTTCCTGACGCCGGCGGACGAGCCGAACCCCGCGCTGGGTGTGCGGGGGCTGCGTACGCTGCTGGACCACCCGGAGATCCTGCGTACCCAGCTGACCGCGCTGGCGCGGGCCGCCGAGGGACTGCCCGTCCACCTTGAGGTCATGGCGCCGATGGTGGCCGACCGTAGGGACGCGAAGGCGTTCGCGGACGCCTGTCGTGCGGCCGGCCTGCGCGCCAAGTTCGGTGCCATGGTGGAGATCCCGTCCGCCGCTCTGCGGGCGCGTTCGATCCTTCAGGAGGTCGAGTTCCTGTCTCTGGGCACGAACGACCTCGCGCAGTACACCTTCGCGGCCGACCGGCAGGTCGGTGCCGTCTCGCGGTTGCAGGACCCGTGGCAGCCCGCGTTGCTCGACCTCGTCGCGCTGTCGGCCGAGTCGGCCCGGGCCGAGGGGAAGAGCTGTGGTGTGTGCGGGGAGGCGGCGTCCGATCCGCTGCTGGCATGTGTGCTGACGGGTCTGGGTGTCACCTCCCTCTCCATGGGTGCGGCGTCGCTTCCCTATGTCCGGGCGACGCTGGCGAAGTACACGTTGGCGCAGTGCGAGCGGGCCGCGGCGGCCGCGCGTGCGGCGGACAGCGCCGAGGAGGCGCGGGCGGCGGCTCAGGCGGTGCTGTCCGGCGAGTAGCCGTCCCGGTGCCTGTGGTGCCGGCTGGTTCGGGG
The DNA here is from genome assembly GCF_024753135.1 of Streptomyces pyxinicus. Classification (GTDB taxonomy): domain Bacteria; phylum Actinomycetota; class Actinomycetes; order Streptomycetales; family Streptomycetaceae; genus Streptomyces; species Streptomyces pyxinicus. The sequence continues at coordinate 2,546 of NZ_JANUGP010000022.1, forward strand.
CGTCCCGCCTTCGGGTGGGGCGCCCCTTGCCGTGTCCGCTCGGGTGCTCAGTGGCGGTGTCCCTGTGGCTGGTCCTCCTCTCCGAGGCCGGGGGGTTCGCAGTAGTCGACGCCGGATTCCGGGGCGATGAGGTCACCGGATTCGACGTCGGTGCAGTAGGCGTCGAAGACTTCGGAAGCGGTGAGGGCTTCGAGTCCGCCGGCGCGCAGCCGCCAGCCGTAGACGCGGTCGGGCGTGCCGGGTGTGGTGGTGCGCATGACGAGTCCGCCGGGGCTGCGGGTGGCGAGGCCGAGGGCGAGGACGCTGGTGAATTCGAGGGCCTCGGCCTCGTCGAGCCGGGTGTCGCCGCCGGGGTCCTGGTCACCGTGGAGGACGGAGACGAGGGTGTCCGGCGGCCCGGAGACGCTGCACACGAGGTGGCGTTCGCCCGGCGGTGCGGTGTCGAGGATGCGGACGACGAGGTCGGAGGCGCGGGTGAAGGCTGCCCTGCCGATGTCCTCGCCGCAGGTGGGGCAGGGGCCGAGGCGGGTCAGCAGGGTGGTGGCGTATTCCCAGGTGGCCTGGCGTACGGCTTCGTCCACGAGGGCGGGTACGAGGGTGGCGATCGGTTGGCCGTCGTACGGGATGGTGGGGCCGGTGGCCGCCAGTTCTGCGGTGAAGCGGGAGCGGCTTGCCGGGGCGTCCGGGTCGAGGCCGGTCTCCGCGCAGTAGGCGGCGTAGTCCTCCGGGTCGAACAGGGCGAGTGTGGTGTGGGTGCCCTGGGCGGCGCGGGTGCGCAGGATGGCCTCGACCTGGCGCAGGTAGGCGGCGTGGTCGTCGAAGGTGAAGCTGCGGTAGCGCCGCATGGCGCGGAAGTCGTGTTCGTCGGTGAGCAGGCCGATGGTGCCGGCGATCTCGCGGCGCAGAACGCGTCGCATGGTCTGGTGCTCGGTGTGCGCCATGTTTCCCCCTGTTGCGCGGTCGATCAATGCTCACTCACCGTAACCGGCCCCACTGACAATGGGTGGGGCGCGGGCGGGCCGGGGCATGGTCGCGGGGGCTTTCGCGCAGGTCGGAGGGTGGTCAGGCGCGTTTGCGGGCCAGCTCCTCGTAGAAGGCGATCAGGGGGAGGTTGTCGATGGAGCCGGGGTTGACGGCCTTCTCCAGGGGTGTGCCCTGCAGGAGTCGCTTGATCGGGACTTCGATGCGCTTGCCGGTGAGGGTGTGCGGGACGCCGGGCACCTCGATCACCTCGTCGGGGACGTGCCGGGGTGAGAGCTGTTCGCGGATGGCCTGCTTGATCCGGGTCAGGAGTCCTTCGTCGAGGGTGGCGCCGGGCGCGAGGTGGACGAACAGGGGCATCCAGTAGCCGCCGTCGGGCTGTTCGATGCCGATGACGAGGGATTCCCTGATCTCGGGGAGGCGTTCCACGACCTCGTAGATGTCGGCCGAGCCCATGCGCACGCCCTGCCGGTTGAGGGTGGAGTCGGAGCGGCCGTGGATGATCACGGAGCCGCGTGAGGTGAGGGTGATCCAGTCGCCGTGCCGCCAGACGCCGGGGTAGGTGTCGAAGTAGCTGTCGTGGTAGCGGCTGCCGTCGGGGTCGTTCCAGAAGCGGATCGGCATGGAGGGCATGGGGGTGGTGACGACCAGTTCGCCGACCTCGTCGATGACCGGTTCGCCGTTCGGGTCCCAGGCCTGCAGGTCGGTGCCGAGTCCGGGGGCCTGGAGTTCGCCGATGTGCACGGGGAGGGTGGGTACGGCTCCGGCGAAGCAGGAGCAGACGTCCGTGCCGCCGCTGACCGAGGCGATCCAGAGGTCGTCGCGGACCTCGTCGTGGAGCCAGCGGAAGCCGTCGGGCGGGAGCGGTGAGCCAGTGGTGGCGACGCACTCGATCGTGGAGAGGTCGAAGTCGCGGGAGGGGTGGACGCCGGCTTTGCGGCAGGCCATGACGTACGCGGCGGAGGTGCCGTAGAGCGTGGCGCCGGTGCGTTCGGCGATGCGCCACTGGGCGCCGGTGTCGGGGTAGCCGGGGCTGCCGTCGTACAGGACGATCGTCGTACCCGTGAGCAGGCCGGAGACGAGGAAGTTCCACATCATCCAGCCGGTCGAGGTGTACCAGAAGAAACGGTCCTCCGGTCCGAGGTCGCAGTGCAGTCCGAGCTGCTTGAGGTGTTCGACCAGGATGCCGCCCTGGGACTGCACGATGGCCTTGGGCAGGCCGGTGGTGCCGGAGGAGTACAGGACCCACAGCGGGTGGTCGAAGGGGACCTGTTCGAAGACGGGTTCGGTGTCCCCCGCCGTCAGGGCCGACCACTCCAGGGCGCCTTCGGGCGCCTCGGTGCCCAGGAGTGGGATGTGGACGACGGCGCGCAGGGTGGGCAGTTCTCGGCGCAGCTCGGCGACGGTCTCCCGGCGGTCGTGCTCCTTGCCGCCGTAGCGGTAGCCGTCGACCGTGAACAGCACGACCGGCTCCACCTGCTGGAAGCGGTCGAGGACGCTGCGGGCGCCGAAGTCGGGGGCACAGGAGGTCCAGACGGCCCCGACGGCGACGCTGGCGAGCAGCGCGACGACGGCCTGCGGGATGTTGGGAAGGTAGCCGCTGACGCGGTCGCCGGGGCGTACGCCGAGGGCGCGGAGTTCGGCGGCCAGGGAGCCGACCTGGCGGCGCAGTTCGGCCCAGGTGACCGGACGGGGCTCGCGGGTCTCGTCCACGTGCAGGAGCGCGGCTGCGTCCGGGCGGTCGGCGGCGGCGCGCAGGGCGTGCTCGGCGTAGTTCAGGGTGGCGCCGGGAAACCACTGGGCGCCTGGCATGGAGCGGTCGCCCAGCACGCGCGCGTAGGGGGCCGAGAACCGGACGTCGAACCACTGCGTGACGGCTTCCCAGAAGGTGTCCAGTCGGTCCACGGACCAGCGGTGCAGGGCCGGGTAGCCGCCCTCGGCCGGTGCGCCGTGGCGCTCGGCGGCCCAGGCCTGGAACCGGGTGATGCGTGCCTGGGCGATCCGCTCGGGATCGGGCTGCCAGAGCGGCTGGGGGTTCGCGGTCGACATGGGGCGGCTCCCGGGTGCGCGTCGTGTGCGTCGGTGCGCGCACGGCTGGGGTGTGCGCGTGACGCGGCTGACAGGGACGATGCCATGTGATCGACTTTGGCACCAGGGCGCGCCCCACATGGTCCGTCTCGTGAGGATGTGGCCCGAGCGCGGGTGAACGGCAGTTGAACGACACCCGCGCGTGGGGCGCTCGGTGGCAGGGTGAGCAGCATGGACGGTCGTGACCTGGTGCGTTCGGTGAATGTGGGCGGTGCGGAGCGGGCGGCTCGGGGGCTGCGTACCGTCCGGGCCGCGTGGCGCAGGCGTCGGATCGACGCCGCCGGGCTGCCGCGCCGGGGCGCGGAGCGGGCGCGGGTGCCGGGACGGCTGGAGGGTGTCGAGCCGGGGCCGGGTGGCGGGCTGATCCGTTTCAGCCGCTCCGAGCTGCGGATCATCGTCACCGTGAACGGGGCGGTCTTCTGGGGCTGGGACGGGGCCGGCCCGCAGCCGTCGTACGCACTGGCGGGAAGTGAACCGGAACCGGATCCGCGGGTGGTCCTGGAACCGGACAAGGACGGCGGCTGGCGGGTGGTCGCCGAGCGGGTGACGGTCGTCGTGTCCCGGCACGGGGCGGTGCACATACGCACACCCGGCGGGGTGATGCTGCGGCGGGATCTGCCGCCGCGCTGGTGGGAGCCGGTCGGTGGGGGCGCGGGGCGCTGGATGCAGCGGTCCGAGGTGCCGGCGGACGCCCGGTTCTTCGGTCTGGGCGGGCGAGCGGGCGGCCCCCGGCTTCGGGACGGCTCGTACCGGTTGTGGAACACCGATCCGGGCCGGGCGTTCGGCCCCGGTGACGACCCGCTGTATCTGACCATGCCGGTGCAGCTCGTGGTGGCCGACGCCGGCACACATCTGGTGTGCCACGACACCACGTGGGACGGCACGGTGTTGCTCCGGGAGGGTACGGAAGGGGCCGGTTCCGGTCACGACCGGGAGGGGTGCTGCGAGGTGCGGATCGACGGTGGTCCGCTGCGCTGCTGGGTGGTGGTGGGCACTCCCGCGCGCGTGCTGCACACCTGGGCCGCGCTGACGGGACCGGCCGCGCTGCCGCCCGCGTGGGCGCTCGGTCATCAGCACGCGCGGTGGGGCCTCGGCGGTGAGCAGGAGGTGCGCCAGATCGTCGCGGGGCATCAGGAGCTCGGTCTGCCGCTGGACGCGGTCCACCTGGACGTCGGCCACCACGACGACCACCGGCTGTTCACGGTCGACCAGGAGCGCTTCCCGAAGCTGCCGGTGCTCGCCGAGGAACTGCGCCGGGATGGTGTCCGGCTGGTGTCGGCAGTCGAGCCGGCGGTGCGGGCCGTGCCGGGCGACGCCGTCTACGACGGCGGTGCGGCCCTGGACGCGTTCGTCCGGGACGGTTCGGGGCGCACGGTGCGCGGGGAGGTGCGAGCCGGCGAGTCGGTCTTCCCGGACTTCACGCACCCGCGCGTGCGCGCGTGGTGGGGCGGCCTGTACGCCGAGCGGCTGAGCCAGGGCTTCGCCGGGTTCTGGCACGACGGGAACGAGCCGACGTCGTACCACGCCTTCGGTGAGCGGACCTTGCCGCGCTCCGCCCGGCACGACCTGGAGGGGCGCGGGGGTGATCACCGCGAGGCGCACAACGTGTACGCGCTGTGCATGGCCCGAGCGGCGTACGAGGGTCTGCGCGAGCTGGCTCCGCAGGACCGGCCCTTCGTGTTCTCGCGCTCCGGCTGGGCGGGGATACAGCGGTACGGCGGCGTCTGGTCCGGGGACGTCGCGACGGGCTGGCCGGGGCTGCGGGCGTCGCTGTCGCTGGTGCTGGGGCTTGGGCTGTGCGGGGTGCCGTACTCGGGATCCGACGTCGGCGGTTCCGGCGGCAGTCCGTCCCCGGAGCTGTACCTGAGATCGCTTCAGCTGGGCGCGTATCTGCCGCTGTTCCGCACGCAGGCGGGTCCCGGGGCGGGGTGCGGGGAGCCGTGGGAGTTCGGGGCGGAGGTGCTGGAGCACGCGCGCGTGGCGCTGCTGGAGCGCCGGCGGCTGCGGCCGTACTTCGTGACGCTGGCCCAGCTGGCCCGGCGTACCGGTGCGCCCTATGTGCGGCCGCTGTGGTGGGGGGCGCCGGAGGACCGGGCGCTGCGCGCCTGCGAGGACGCGTTCCTGCTCGGGGACGGTCTGCTGGTGGCCCCTGTGCTCGATCCGGGTGCCGGCCGGCGGGCGGTGCGGCTGCCGGGGGGCCGTTGGTACGACACGGCGACCGAGGAGGCGTACGAGGGGCCGGGGCAGGTCTTCGTGGACGCGCCGCTGTCCCGGATACCGGTGTTCGCCCGCGCGGGGGCCGTCCTGCCGGTGCGGGGTCCGGGCGGCGGCGTCGAACTGGAGGTGTGGGCTCCCGCGCGCGGGCGGACGGGAGGCGGGCTCGTGGTACCGGACGCGGGCGACGGCTGGGACGACCCGGAGATCGAGCGTTACGTCGCCCGCTCGCAGGGTTCGAGCGTGGTGGTCACCCGCGAGCGGGAGGACGGCTCGGGTGAGCCGCCCTACCCGGTGCGGCTGCGGGGGCTCGGCTGAGCCACCGCACGCGACCGTCCCGCTGGTCGGCACGGCTCACACGTAGCGGCCCTCGAACCAGGCTCGTGCGGCCACGGTGTGCAGCGGGAAGGCGAGTTCCTCGGGCCCGCGTAGCAGGTGCCAGCCCTCGGTCTCGTCCGTGGGGCCGGACGGCGGGAGACCGTCGGCGGGGCGTTCCGGGAGGAGTCCGAAGAGCAGCAGGTGCCCGTCGGGCGCGCTGATGGCGTCCGCGAGCCGCACGTCGCGTACGGCGGCGTCGAGGCCCGTCTCCTCGTGGAGTTCGCGGACGACGGCCTGCTTCCAGTCCTCCCGGTCGTCGATGTAGCCGCCGGGCAGGGCCGTGCCGCCACGCGCGGGGGCGATGGTGCGGGTGATGACGACCAGGGCCGTGCCCCGGGTGTCGTACACGGGCTGGAGCGCGACCGCGACCGGGAGCGGGTTGCGGTAGGCGACCGCCGCGCAGACGGGGCAGGTGCGCGGCCAGCCGGCGACGCCCTCTCCGTAGGGCGCTCCGCAGCTCGAACAGTGGGAGCCCGGCGCGGAGTTGGCGGGCGGGTGCTGAGTTTCGGACACGCGCGGACTGTATCCGATCACGCGTTCGTTCAGGTGCCGATGGCCTGGCGGCTTTCGGCCGCGTGGTCCATGGCGTGCTGGACGACGCCGATGAGGACCTCCTTGGCCGACTCGCGGTCGCGCGCGTCGCACAGCAGCAGGGGCACGTCGTCATCGAGGTCGAGGGCCCTGCGGACGGTCTCGGCCGGGTAGCGCGCGGCGCCCTCGAAGCAGTTGACGCCGATGACGAAGGGGATGGCGCGCCGTTCGAAGTAGTCGACGGCGGCGAAGCAGTCCTCCAGACGGCGGGTGTCGGCGAGGACGACGGCGCCGAGCGCGCCCTCGGACAGCTCGTCCCACATGAACCAGAACCGTTCCTGTCCGGGTGTGCCGAACAGGTACAGCACCAGGTCCTCGCGCAGGGTGATGCGCCCGAAGTCCATGGCCACGGTGGTGGTGTGCTTGCCCTCGACGCCGCTGGTGTCGTCGACCGGGCGGCCGGCCTCGGTGAGCAGTTCCTCGGTGCGCAGCGGCCGGATCTCGCTGACCGCGGCGACGAGGGTCGTCTTGCCCACGCCGAAGCCGCCCGCCACCAGCATCTTGAGCGTGACGGGCTCGACCGGGGGCTTGCCGCGCTCAGAACGCCCGAAGATCATCGCTCTCTTCTCCTGCTTGGTGATGGTCGGGGGACGGCTGGCCGTAGCCGCCGCCACCAGGGGTCTCGATGGCGAGTACATCGCCGGGGCCGACGTTCGCCGTGCCGCTGCCGCCGAGGTCGCTGACGGTGCCGTCGGCCCGCTCCACGCGGTTGGCGCCGAGCGCTCCGGGCGCGCCGCCCGCCATGCCGTAGGGGGGCATCCTGCGGTGCTGGGAGAGCGTGGAGACGGTCATGGGTTCGAGGAACCGGATACGGCGTACGGCACCGTCGCCGCCGCGCCACCGTCCCGCGCCGCCGCTGTCCCGCCGCACGGTGAACTCCTCCAGTCTGACGGGCAGCCGCCACTCCAGGATCTCGGGATCGGTGAGCCGGGAGTTCGTCATGTGGGTCTGCACGACGGCAGCGCCGGGGAAGCCGTCGCCCGCTCCGGAGCCGGAGGCGACGGTCTCGTAGTACTGGTGGCGTTCGTTGCCGAAGGTCACGTTGTTCATGGTGCCGGAGCCCTCGGCCTGCACCCCGAGCGCGGCGTACAGCGCGCCGGTGATGGCCTGGGAGGTCTCGACGTTGCCCGCGACGACGGCGGCGGGCGGCTCGGGGGCGAGCATCGAGCCGGGCGGCACGACGATGTCCAGGGGGCGCAGGCAGCCGTCGTTGAGCGGGATGTCGTCGGCGACCAGGGTGCGGAAGACGTACAGCACGGCGGCGTTGACGACCGCGCGGGGGGCGTTGAAGTTGCTGTCCAGTTGAGCGTCGGTGCCGGTGAAGTCGATGGTGGCCCGGCGTTCGGCGCGGTGCACGCGCACGCGTACGCGGATGACGGCACCGGAGTCGGTCTCGTAGGCGTACGCGCCGTCGTCCAGGGCGTCGATGACGCGGCGCACGGATTCCTCGGCGTTGTCCTGGACGTGGCGCATGTATGCCTGGACGGCGTCGAGGCCGAACTCGCCGATCATCCGCCGGACCTCGTCCACGCCCTTCTGGTTGGCGGCGATCTGCGCGCGCAGGTCGGCCAGGTTGGTGCGGGGGTTGCGGGAGGGGTGGGGCACCTCGGTGAGCAGGCGGCGGGTCTCGTCGTCGCGGAAGCGGCCGTTCTCGGCGAGGAGCCAGTTGTCGAAGAGGACGCCCTCCTCGTCGATGGTGCGGCTGTGGGCCGGCATGGAGCCCGGCGCGATGCCGCCGATCTCGGCGTGGTGACCGCGGGAGGCGACGTAGAAGAGGATCTCCGGGTCACTCCGCGTGTCCGACGCCCGCCCGGTGTCGAAGACGGGGGTGATCACGGTGACGTCGGGCAGGTGGGTGCCGCCGTGGTACGGGTCGTTGACGGCGTAGGTGTCGCCGGGCCGCATCGCGGTGCCGCGGCGGCGGATCACCTCTTTGACGCTGGTGCCCATCGAGCCCAGGTGGACGGGGATGTGGGGCGCGTTGGCGACCAGGTTCCCGTCGGGGTCGAACAGGGCGCAGGAGAAGTCCAGGCGTTCCTTGATGTTGACGGACTGCGCCGTGGACTCCAGCCGGGCGCCCATCTGTTCGGCGATCGACATGAAGAGGTTATTGAAGACCTCAAGCAGAACCGGGTCGGCTTCCGTGCTCGGGCGGGAACTCTGCGTGACCGCGGCGCGTTCCATGACCAGATGCCCGTCGTCGGTGGGCGCGGCGCGCCAGCCGTCGTCCACGACGGTCGTCGCGCCGACCTCCGTGATGATCGCGGGGCCGGTGACGGTCTCGCCGGGAGGAAGGGCCTCGCGGCGGTGGAGGGGTACGTCGCGCCAGGCGCCGCCGGTGTGGAGGCGGACGGTCTCGGGCGTGGCGGGCCGGCCCTCGTAGGGAGCGAGGGCGGACAGATCGGGGGGTGCGGTGATGCCGGTGGCTTCGACCGAGAGGGCTTCGACGACGACCGGGCGGTCGAGCGCGAAGGAGTACGTGGCGCGATGACGTTCTTCGAAGGCCCGCCGCATGGCCTCGGGCTCACCCAGGTCGACGGTGAGGGTGGTGTCGGTGCCGTCGTAGCGCAGCTGGGCGCGGCGGCTGATCCGGATGCTGTCCTCCGGGACGTCCTCGGCGAGGAGTTCGGCGCGGGCGGCGGCCTCCAGGTCGTCGGCGGTCTCGCGGACGCCGGGCATGGAGGCAGCTTCCAAGGGTGCCTCGACGGACTGTTCGCGCATGGCCGTGGTGTCGGCGAGGCCGATGCCGAGCGCGGACAGCACCCCGGCCATGGGCGGTACGAGCACGGTGCGGATGCCGAGCGAGTCGGCGACTCCGCACGCGTGCTGGCCGCCCGCTCCGCCGAAGGTGGTCAGGGCGTACCGGGTGACGTCGTGGCCCTTCTGGACGGAGATCCGCTTCACCGCGTTGGCGATGTTGGCGACCGCGATCCGCAGGAAGCCCTCGGCGACCTGCTCCGGGGTGCGGTCGTCGCCGGTGCGGTCGTGGATCTCGCGCGCGAGGGCGGTGAACCGGTCGCGGGCCGGTGCCGGGTCCAGAGGCTGGTCACCGCCGGGCCCGAACACGGCCGGGAAGTGGTCCGGCTGGATGCGGCCGAGCATCACGTTGGCGTCGGTGACGGTGAGCGGGCCGCCGGCCCCGTAGCAGGCGGGGCCCGGGTCCGCGCCGGCGGAGTCGGGCCCGACCCGGTAGCGGGAGCCGTCGAAGTGCAGGACGGATCCGCCGCCGGCGGCGACGGTGTGGATGTCCAGCATGGGGGCGCGCAGCCGCACGCCCGCGATCTGTGTGGTGAAGACCCGCTCGTACGCGCCGGCGAAGTGCGACACGTCGGTGGAGGTGCCGCCCATGTCGAAGCCGATGACACGGTCGAAGCCGGCGCGCTGCGACATGCGCGCCATGCCGACGATGCCGCCGGCCGGCCCGGACAGGATGGCGTCCTTGCCGCGGAACTGGCCGGCTTCCGTCAGTCCGCCGTTGGACTGCATGAACAGCAGGCGGACATCGTGCAGCTCGTCGGCGACACGCCGCACGTAGCGGCGCAGCACGGGCGAGAGGTAGGCGTCGACGACGGCGGTGTCCCCGCGCGGGACGAGTTTCATCAGCGGGCTGACCTCGCTGGACAGCGAGATCTGCGGGAAGCCGATGCGGGCGGCGAGCCGGCCGACCGCCTGTTCGTGGTCCGGGTACAGGTGGCTGTGCAGGCAGACGACGGCGACCGCGCGGATGCCGTCGTCGTACGCCTGGCGCAGCGGCCCGGCCAGAGCGTCGAGGTCCGGCGCGCGGAGCACGGTGCCGTCGGCGGCGACGCGTTCGTCCACTTCGACGACCCGTTCGTGGAGCGGCTCGGGCAGCTCGATCCGGCGGGCGAAGATGCGGGGGCGGTTCTGGTAGGCGATGCGCAGGGCGTCGCGGAAGCCGCGGGTGGTGACGAGGAGGGTGCGTTCGCCCGTGCGTTCGAGCAGGGCGTTGGTGGCGACGGTGGTGCCCATCCGGACGGCTTCCACGGTCTCCCGGGAGTCGCCGAGGAGTTCGCGTACGCCGGTGACGGCCGCGTCGGCGCCGGAGCGGGCCGGGTTGTCGGACAGCACCTTGTGCGTGAGCAGCCGGCCGTCCGGGCGACGCGCGACGATGTCGGTGAAGGTGCCGCCCCGGTCGACCCAGAACTGCCAGCCTGTCATGTCAGTACTCCGCTTCCGCGCGGGTCACAGCGCCCGGAGGCCGTTGATCACGTCGCGCAGAATACTCTCGTCCGGCAGTTCCGCCGGGGGCACCGGACGCGTGACGTGGACGAGTTCCGCGTGCACGAGATCGCCGATGAGGACGCGGACCACGCCGATGGGCAGGTCGAGTTCCGCCGCGAGCTCGGCGAGCGACTGCGGCGTGTCCCGGCACAGGCCGACGATCTCCACGTGCTCCGGCGAGAGCGTGGGGTCCTTCTCGGGGTCGCCGGCGCCGGGCTCCGTGGTGACCACCGCGATGAGGTCGAGGCGGTGCTGGGCCGCGCTGGTGGTGCGGCCACGCGTCATGGCGTACGGGCGGACGACCGGTCCGGCCTCGTCGTCGAACCAGTGGTGTCTTCCCTGACCGTCTCCGCTCATGTCATCCCACTACCCGCCCGCGGGCACATCGGTGCGCGGGGCGGCACCCAGATGCACACCGACCCGCTTGACGAGGAGCGTCATCTCGTAGGCGACCTGACCGACGTCGGAGTCGGCGTCGGACAGGACGGCGAGGCAGCTGCCGTCGCCGGCGGCGGTGACGAACAGGAAGGCGTCGTCCAGCTCGACCACCGTCTGCCGGACGCTGCCCGCCTCGAAGTGGCGGCCCACGCCCTTGGCGAGGCTGTGGAAGCCGGAGGCGACGGCGGCGAGGTGCTCGCCGTCCTCCCTGGTCAGGTCCTTGGACACGCCGGTGGGCAGGCCGTCGCCGGACAGGACGACGGCCTTGCGGATGCTGGCGACCCGGTCCACGAGTTCGTCCAGCAGCCAGTTCAGCTCCCTCTTGTCGGTCGTCGCGTGGTCGGTCGTCTTCGGTGCGGTCATCGACCGTCCCCCTTGTTCGTTCCTGGTGCTGTGCCGTCACGGGCCTGGTCGCCCGCGGTGTTCTCCTCGCGGCCACGCTGCCAGCCGCGCTGGAGCGAGGCCATGCGGTTGCGGACCTCGTCGGCGTCGCGGTCGGCGGGCTGGGCCGCGCGCTCGGCACGCCGGGCGGTGTCCTTCTTGAGCTGGGGTGCCAGGCTGGCCTGGCGGACCCGCCGGGGCAGTGCCGCCCCGCCGGGTTCCGGGGCGCTCTCCTCGGCGGGCGGGGTGGTCCCCGGCCCGGCCTGGGACGGGTCGCCGGTCTGCTTCCGCCGGTCGCCCGGGCCACCGGCGGCCGGTGCCTCGGGCCGGTTGCGCCGGGGCAGTGCCGGGGGCCCGGCCGGCTCGCCGCGCTCGCCCGCCGGGAGGCTCCCGGGCTCGGTCGCCGGGTCGGTGATCTCGGCGGGGCGCCGGGAGGCCGTGCCTCGGCGGCGGGAGGGCAGCGGGGCGAGCCCGTCGGTGTCGGCGCGACGCGGGCCGGTGGGAGCCCCCGGGTCGGGGTCCGGGCGCCGGGGGCGCTGGTCGGTGACGGGCTTGCCGTGCGAGCTGACCAGCTTGGGCGTCTGCCGCCTGGGCAGCGGCACCGGGCCCCGGTCGGCCGCGGGCTGGTCGCGCGGGCCCTCGCCGGGCAGGCCGGTGGTGCGGTCCCCGCCGCCGAGCGAGCGGCGGTGGCGGAAGAGCCCCCCGCGCTCGCTGTCCTCGTCGGCGAGGACACCGGGGAAGCCGTCGAGGGCGTCCAGGTCGACGGGAGCGTCCAGCTCGACCGGGCCGTCCAGTAGGGAGGTCGGCAGGGCCGGGAGCTGTGCCGGCGTCGTGGGCAGTCCGCCGGCACGGCCCGCGAGCTGTCCGGTTTCCCTGCCCGGGCGGTCCCGGTCGAGGCGGAAGCCGATGCCGTTGGTGTCGGGGACGTCTTCGGTCAACAGGGCGTCGGGGACGAAGACGACGGCGGTGGTGCCGCCGTAGGGCGAGGGCTGGAGGGAGACGCGGACGTTCTGGCGCTGGGCCAGGCGGCTGACCACGAACAGGCCGAGCCGGTCGGTGTCGGAGAGTTCGAACTCGGGGGTCTCGGCCAGCCGCAGGTTGGCGTCCAGAAGTGCCTCGGCCGTCATGCCGAGCCCGCGGTCGTGGATCTCCAGGGTGAAGCCGTTGGCGACCCGTTCGCCGAGGACCTGGACGGCGGTGTGCGGGGGCGAGAAGACCGTGGCGTTCTCCAGGAGTTCGGCCACGAGGTGGGTGAGGTCGGCGACGGCGGACCCGGTGACGGCGGTGCGCGGCAGCCGGCGTACCTCGATGCGCTCGTAGTCCTCGACCTCGGCGACGGCGGCGCGGACGACGTCCATCAGCTGCACGGGCCGGCGCCACTGCCGGGAGGGCGCGGCACCGGAGAGGATCACCAAGCCCTCGGCGTGGCGGCGCATGCGGGTGGTGAGGTGGTCCAGGCGGAACAGGTCGGCGAGTTCGTCGGTGTCCTCGGTGCGGCGTTCCATGGTGTCGAGCAGGGTGAGCTGCTTGTGCAGCAGTACCTGGCTGCGGCGGGCGAGGTTGACGAAGACCTCGGCGACACCGGCCCGCAGTTCGGCCTGTTTGACGGCGGCTTCGACGGCGGCGCGCTGGAGGGTGTTGAGCGCCTGGCCCACCTCGCCGATCTCGTTCTTGTCGTACTCCAGGCGTGGCACTTCCGTCTCGACGTCGACCTGTTCGCCCGCGGACAGCCGGCGCATCAGACCGGGCAGCCGGACGCCGGAGGCCTCGTGCGCCTCCAGGCGCAGCTGCCGCAGGTCGCGGATGAGGCCGCGGCCCACCCGGACGGAGAGGACGAGGGAGACGAGGACGGCGATCAGACCGAGCAGGCCGGCCACGGCGGCCTGGGTGATGACGCGGAAGGCGACCGGGCGCATACGGTCGTGGAAGCGGTCTCCGGCCTGGTCGTCCAGGGTGCCGAGGTCGTCGAGGACACCGGCCGCGGCCGTGTCCCAGTTCTTGGCGGTGACGCCGTGGGGCGTGCCGGAGTCCGTGGCGATGACGGCCCGTTCGGCCACGCGCAGGGGGGCGGTGGTGGCGTTCTTCCAGAAGCGTTCGTAGCGTTCGCGTTCGCCGGTGGGCAGCAGCGGCAGGTTGATGTCGTAGAGGACGGTGCGCTGGGCTGCCAGGTCGGAGATGTCGCGGGTCTCGTCGCGGGTGAGCCGGCCGACGACGAGGGAGGAGCCGAGGAGGGCGTCCTCGCGGGAGAGCAGTTCCCGGGCGCGGGCGATGTTCACCAGGGCGCGGGACTGCTGGTCCATGTCGACGTCGTCGATGCCGTCGAGGGCGGCGAGGAGTGTGTAGCAGGGGTCGACCAGGCGGTTGTAGAGGTCGAGGGCCTGGGCGCGGGTGACCGTGCCGTCCTCGACGCTGTGTCGTAGGGAGTCAAGGCCGTCGAAGGCGTCGAGGACGGCGGTCAGGTGTTCGGTGTCGCCCGGTCCCATGCCGTCCCGGACGGCGTGGTGCTTGGCGTTCCGGCGGACCTCCGCGATGGCCCGGTCGGTGGCGCCGCGGGTGCGGTGCAGCGCGAACAGGGCGTCGGCGGCGCGCGGGTCGGCGAGGTAGACGAGGCTCTGGCGGCGCTCCTGCTGGAGGACGCGGACGGTGTCCTCGGTGGGGTCGCCGATGTGCCGCACGACGTCGGAGACCCGGAAGAGCCGCCCGGCCTCACGGCCGGTGAGTGCCGTGGCGAAACCCCAGATGGCGGTCAGGGACACCAGCGGCACGAGAAGCAGCGCCACGATCTTCCGGCGGATCGCCTTTCCGCGAAAGCGCATGGCCTCCCCCAGCTCGACCCCCGCCGGTCGGGGGTGTACATGTCGTCAACAAACGGCGCGAGCCTACTACCGCCGCACCGCTAACTCGAAGACGTGTCCGGAGGGTGAAACTCCGTTGCGGCGGCGAGACATGGCGAGTTGTCCGGGCATTGCGGGAGATTGCCACCGCGATTACGCGGGCCGCGTCGGGGGCACCTCGTCGGGATGCGTGAGCGGTTGGCCGGATTCTTTCGCCGGATGGGGAATCTTCGCGTGATCTCGTTCGTCCTTGTCTATGGGAGATGGGGGCGGAATGGGACTCAGGTGCCGTATCCCGCATCTTGGCGGCGTAGAAGAGCGCAAGCCGGGCAGCCACTGGGGAGTCGGAGTCTTCGGACGCCGGGGCGAGGGGGCTGCCGGCGGTGGGGAGTGACACGGTGATGGGGACGGCGGAGCGGCGCGAGGCGCCCGAGGAGAGCGTGACCGGGCGGCCGGCAAAGCCGTGGGGCACGAAGACGCTGGATCGTGACATTCCGGCGGCCCGGCGCGGCGATGAGCACGACGGTGGGGAACCGCGCATGTCGCGGACGTTGTGGGTCGAGCAGCCCGCCCGCCGGCACCCGCTACCGGACCCGGTGCGGACGGCGGCGGTGCGGGCGGTCCTCGTCATCGCGGTGACGCTGATCCAGGCGATGGTGGCGTTCCTGTGCACGATGGCCGGGACCTGGCTGGCCTTCCCCATGGTGATCAGCAGCGTCGCGAGCACGGTGGTGGCCACCTGGGCCGTGGTCGACGTCTGGGTGACCCGCCAGGTCTGGAACCAGCGGTACGGCGTGGTCTCCGAGCCGAGCAGCACGGCCCGGGCGCTGCGCCGGGAACGGCGCGCCCGCCGGCGCCTGGAGCGGCGGGCCCTGCGAGAGCAGGAGCGGATACGCAGGCGGGGCGGCACCGGCCAGTTGTCGCATTCCTGACGACCGCCGGGCACGTCTCCTCAGGGTGTCCGAGGAGACCCGCTCTCCCGCTGTGTGTTCATGCGGCCGTGCCCTCCTCCGCCGTGAGGTGGACGTGGATGATGCCGTCCTCGACCGTGACGCGGTGGGTACGCACGGGGCGGCGGGCCGGGAGACAGGCCGGTTCGCCGGTGCGCAGGTCGAAGGCGGCCGCGTGCAGCGGGCATTCGATCAGGCAGCCCTCCAGCCAGCCCTCGAAGAGGGAGGCGTCCTGGTGGGTGCAGGTGTCGTCGATGGCGTACAACTCGCCCTGCTCGGTGCGGAAGACGGCGATCGGCGGTGTGGTCTCGACGCGGACGGACTCACCCTCGGGAAGGTCTTCGAGACGGCAGACGGGTATCACGGGACCCCTCTCGGTCCGGGACACGGGGTCCGGGACCTGCTCGGTGCAGGCTTCAGGGATGCGGGTGGTGGCCGACCGGCTTCGGACGGCCCGGCCCGGCCCGCGGCGCTCTCACGGATCAGGCGGACCGCCCTCGGTCCGGATGATGCGGGACGGGCCGCGCGGGGCCGAGAGGTCCGCGCCCTTCCGGGATACGGACGCTTCGGTAGCATGATGTTTCGCATGGCGCATGAGAGAGCGCTGTGCGCAACAGAATCCGGTCGGGACGACCGTCGCGTCAAGGGCTTCCCGTAGATGCGGCCCGAACCGGGTCCACAGGTGGTGGGAGTTGAGCCATGGCCCGCGCGAAGCAGTCCGACAGCGGTGAGCGGCAGAGCGGTCGCGGGGCGGCCAGCGCGGTGCAGTCGGTGGACCGTGCCGTGAGCGTGCTGGAGATCCTCGCCCGGCACGGCGAGGCGGGTGTCACCGAGATCGCCGAGGAGCTGGACGTGCACAAGTCCACGGCGTTCCGGCTGCTCGGCGTTCTGGAGAGCCGCGGCCTGGTGGCCCAGGCCAAGGACCGCGGCAAGTACTACCTGGGGGCCGGTGTACTGCGTCTGGCGGGGGCGGCGGCAGTGCGGCTGGACATCTCCCAGGAGGGCGTCCCGGTCTGCCGTGAGGTCGCCGACGAGCTGGGCGAGACGGTCAACATCGCCGTGCTCGACGAGGACGCGGCGGTCAACATCATGCAGGCCCGCGGCACGGCGTCGGTCACCGCGCAGAACTGGCTGGGCCGGCGCACCCCGCTGCACGCGACATCGAGCGGCAAGGTGCTGCTCGCGCACCTGTCACCCACCCTGCGCGAGGGCCTGCTGGCGCGGTCGCTGCCCCGGTTCACGGAGCGCACGGTCACCGGCGCGTCCATGCTCCGGGCCGAACTGGAGGCCGTGGTCGAGCAGGGGTACGGCGTCACGGTCGAGGAACTGGAGCTGGGACTCGCGGCGGTCGCGGCACCGGTGCACGCGCACGACGGGAAGGTGATCGCGGCGATCAGCGTGTCGGGCCCGGTGTACCGGCTGAACGCGGACCGGCTGCCGGAGGTGGCGAAGCGGACGGTGGCGGCGGGCGCCGAGCTGTCGCGCCGTATGGGATACGGCTTCTGACGCGGAACAGGACGGCTGCTCCAGTCATCTGATCGCGGTACTCCAGAGGGCGCGAACCACGGCGCGAAACCGGTGACTTGGCGGCCCCGCACCGCCGCGTGTCCGACTTGTTTCGTCCGCCGGGCGTCTTTTGCCAAGGGTTAACGCCCGCCCCTTGACGGCCTCGTGACGCCGTTCTCACTATGTTCCCCACCACGCAACCCATCGTGCAGTGCGCAACAGTTGAGCGGCTCCCCCGCACCTGCCATCCCCGCCACCACGAGGAGGGGCATGTCCAGCACACCGGAAGCATCCCGCCGCACTCCCGAGACCCGGCCCCCGGTCCCCCGTGTCGTCGTCATCGGCGCCGGCATCGTCGGCTGCTCCCTCGCCGACGAGCTGACCGCCCGCGGCTGGACCGACGTCACCGTCCTGGAGCAGGGCCCCCTGCCCGCCCCCGGCGGCTCCACCTCGCACGCGCCCGGCCTCGTCTTCCAGACCAACCCGTCCCAGACCCTCGCCCGGTTCGCCCGGTACACGGTCGAGAAGTTCGGCGGCCTGGAAGTGGACGGCGTGCCGTGCTTCGAGCGGGTCGGCGGCCTGGAGCTGGCCACCACTCCCGAGCGCCTCGCCGACCTGCACCGCAGGGCCGGACACGCCGCCGCCTGGGGCATCCGCGGCGAGGTCGTGAGCGCCGCGCGCTGCAAGGAACTGTGGCCCCTGCTGGACGAGTCGGTCGTGCTCGGCGGCTTCCACACCCCCGACGACGGCCTGGCCCGGGCCCTGCCGGCGGCCCGCGCCCAGCGGGACCGCGCCACCGCGCGCGGCGCCCGCTTCCTGGAGCGGCACACGGTCACCGGGATCGAGCGGGCGGACCGCCGGGTGACCGCCGTGGTCACCGACCGGGGCGCCTTCCCCGCCGACCACGTCGTCTCGGCGGCCGGCTTCTGGGGCCCGGTCGTCGGACGCATGGCCGGAGTCGACGTACCGCTGCAACCGCTGGCGCACCAGTACGCCAGGACGGCGCCGCTGCCCGAGCTGCGCGGGGCCACGGCGGAGGCGTCCCGGCCGATCCTGCGCTTCCAGGACCGGGACCTGTACTTCCGGGAGCACGCCGACCGCGTCGGCATCGGCTCGTACGCGCACCGGCCGCTGCCGGTCGACCCGTTCGCCGTACCGGCGTACGACGAGGCGCGCGCGCGGGATCTGGAGATGCCGTCCTCACAGCCGTTCACCACCGAGGACTGGGCGCCGAGCTGGGAGGACTGCCGGTGGCTGCTGCCGGCCCTGCGCGGGGTGGAGATCGAGACCGGGTTCAACGGGGTCTTCTCCTTCACCCCGGACGGCATGCCGCTCCTCGGCGAGGCCCGGGAGGTCCGGGGGTTCTGGCTGGCCGAGGCGGTGTGGGTGACGCACAGCGCGGGTGCGGCCAGGGCGGTCGCCCAGTGGATGATCGACGGGCGGCCGTCCGTCGACGTGCACGAGTGCGACCTCACGCGGTTCGAGGAGGCGCAGCGTTCACCGTCGTACGTCCGGGAGCGCGGTTCACAGCAGTTCGTCGAGGTGTACGACGTGCTGCACCCGCTCCAGCCGCTGGAGCGGCCCCGGCCGCTGCGGGTCAGCCCCTTCTACGCCCGTCAGCAGGGGCTCGGCGCGTTCTTCCTTGAGGGCGGCGGCTGGGAGCGGCCGCACTGGCACGAGGCCAACGCCCCGCTGGTGGCCGCCCTCGGCGACCTGCCGGAGCGCGATGCCTGGTCCGCGCGCTACTGGTCCCCGATCGCCGCCGCCGAGGCCCGGGCGACCCGGGAGCGGGTGGCGCTGTACGACATGACGCCGCTGCGCCGCCTGGAGGTCACCGGCCCCGGCGCCCTCGCCTTCCTCGACCGGATGACCAGCAACAACCTGCGCAGAAGACCCGGCGCGGTCACCTACACCCTGCTCCTGGACGAGACCGGGGGCATCCGCTCCGACCTCACCGTGGCCCGGCTCGCCCCCGACCGCTTCCAGGTCGGCGCCAACTCCCCCGCCGACCTGGACTGGCTGCTGCGGCACGCGCCCGACGACGTGCTGATCCGGGACATCACCTCGGGCACCTGCTGCGTCGGCGTCTGGGGTCCGCTCGCCAGGGACCTGGTCCAGCCGCTCACTCCGGACGACTTCTCGCACGAGGGCTTCGGCTACTTCCGGGCGAAGCGGGCGCACATCGGCCAGGTGCCGGTGACGGCGCTGCGGCTGAGCTACGTCGGCGAACTGGGCTGGGAGCTGTACACCACCGCCGATCTGGGACTGCGGCTGTGGGACACGCTGTGGGAGGCCGGGCAGGCGCTCGGGGTCGTCGCGGCCGGCCGGTCGGCGTTCAACTCGCTGCGCCTGGAGAAGGGCTACCGCGCCTGGGGCACCGACATGACCGACGAGCACACGCCCTTCGAGGCGGGCGTCGGCTTCGCGGTCCGCATGGACAAGGACGGCTTCACCGGCCAGGAGGCCCTGCGGAACCTGCCCGGACCGGCCCGCCGGCTCACCCCGCTCCTGCTGGACGACCCCGCCGCCGTGGTCCTCGGCAAGGAGCCGGTGTACGTCGGCGGCGTCCCGTCCGGCTACGTGACCAGCGCGTCGTACGGCTACACGCTCGGCCGGTGCGTCGCCTACGCGTGGCTGCCGGCCGGGCTCGGCGCCGGTACGGCCGTCCATGTCGGGTACTTCGGCGAGAGGACCGCGGCCACGGTCGCCGACGAGCCGCTGTTCGACCCGAAGATGACCCGAATCCGCCGCTAGGAGGCGTCCGTGTCACCGTCCTACGACGTCATCGTCATCGGCCTCGGCGGCATGGGCAGCGCCGCCGCCCACCACCTGTCCGCGCGCGGCGCCCGGGTGCTCGGTCTGGAGAAGTTCGGTCCCGTGCACGACCGGGGCTCCTCGCACGGCGGTTCGCGGATCACCCGGCAGTCGTACTTCGAGGACCCCGCCTACGTGCCGCTGCTGCTGCGCGCCTACGAGCTGTACGAGGACCTGGCGCGGGCCACCGGCCGGGAGATCGCGATCCTCGGCGGCGGGGTGATGGTCGGCCGGCCCGACTCCCGTACCGTCGCCGGCTCGCTGCGCTCGGCCCGGCAGTGGGACCTGCCGCACGAGATGCTCGACGCCAAGGAGATCCGGCGCCGCTTCCCGACCCTCACCCCGGACGACGACGAGGTGGCGCTGTACGAGCGCAAGGCCGGCCTGCTGCGGCCCGAGAACACCGTCGCCGCGCACCTCCAGCTGGCCACCCGGCAGGGCGCCGAGCTGCGCTTCGAGGAACCGGTACTGCGCTGGGAGCCGTACCGGGACGGCGTGCGGGTGCACACCGCCGAGAACACCTGTACGGCCGCCCGGCTGGTGATCTGCCCCGGCGCCTGGGCGCCCGGGCTGCTCGCGGACCTCGGGGTGCCGTTCACGGTCGAGCGGCAGGTCATGTACTGGTTCCAGCCCCGGGGCGGCACCGGGCCGTTCGTGCCGGAGCGCCATCCGATCTACGTCTGGGAGGACGCGGCAGGCGTCCAGGTGTACGGCTTCCCGGCCATCGACGGGCCCGGGCTGGGCGCCAAGGTCGCCTTCTTCCGCAAGGGGCGGGCGACCACCCCGGAGACCATCGACCGGACCGTGCGCGAGGACGAGGTCCGGGACATGGCCGGCCACGTGTCCCGGCACATCCCGGACCTGCCCGGCACCTTCCTGAAGGCCGCCACCTGCATGTACACCACCACCCCCGACGAGCACTTCGTGATCGCCCGGCATCCGGACCACCCCGAGTCGGTGACCGTGGCCTGCGGGTTCTCCGGGCACGGCTTCAAGTTCGTGCCCGTGGTCGGCGAGATCCTGGCCGACCTGGCCCTGACCGGCTCCACCGCGCATCCGATCGGCCTGTTCGACCCCGCCCGCCTCGCCGCCGCGCCCGCCGGAGGAGCCCGCCCGTGACGACGACCCCGACCTCCCCGAGCCTCGTCGCGACCCTTCCGGGTCACTACTACACGGACCCCGAGGTCTTCCGGCGCGAGCAGGAGCTGCTGTTCGAGTCCCTGTGGTTCTGCGCGGTCCGCGTCGCCGACCTGGACCGGCCCGGCGCCTTCCGTACCGTGCAGGTGGGCCGGGAGAGCGTCCTCGTCACCCGCGCCCGCACCGGGGAGCTGCGCGCGTTCCTCAACGTGTGCCGGCACCGTGGAGCCCGCCTGTGCACGGAGGAGTCAGGCGCGGTACGGCGCTCCCTTCAATGCCCGTATCACGCGTGGACGTACGACCTTGACGGCAGGTTGATCGCCGCGCCCAACTTGATCAAGATGCCGGACGTCGACCGGGTCGCGTACGGGTTGATCAAGGTGGCCCTGCGCGAGTGGCTCGGCTACGCCTGGGTGTGCCTCGCCGACGAACCGCCCTCCTTCGAGGAGACGGTGACGCACGCGGCCGTGGAGCGGCTCGGGGACGCGGCGGCGATCGAGCACTACGGCACCGAGAGGCTGGCGCTCGGCCGGCGCGTCAGCTACGACGTGCGGGCCAACTGGAAGCTCATCGTCGAGAACTTCATGGAGTGCTACCACTGCGCCACGATCCACCCCGAACTCACCGAGATTTTGCCGGAGTTCGCCGAGGGCTTTGCCGCCCAGTACTACGTGGGCCACGGCGCGGAGTTCGGCGAGCGCATCGCGGGGTTCACGGTGGACGGCAGCCCGGGCTTCGCCACGCTGCCCGAGGTGAGCGCCGAACAGGACCGCCGTTACTACGCCATCACGGTCAAGCCGACGGTGTTCGTCAACCTGGTCCCCGACCACGTGATCCTGCACCGCATGTTCCCGCTGGCCGCGGACCGCACCGTCGTGGAGTGCGACTGGCTGTACGCGCCCGACGTGGTGGCGTCCGGCGCGGACGTGTCGAAGTCCGTGGAGCTGTTCCACCGCGTCAACGTCCAGGACTTCGAGGCGTGCGAGCGGACCCAGCCGGGTATGTCCTCGCGGGCCTACCGCGGGGGCGGGGTGCTGGTGCCCAACGAGCACCACATCGGCCTCTTCCACGAGTGGCTGCTGCACCGGCTGGGCGACGACCGCGCCTGACCCCCGGGCCCGGCAGCCGCACCCCCTACGCCGCCCGTCTCCCCCAGTGCCGAGGAGCCCGCCGATGACGAGACCCGAGCAACCGCCCATCCCGCACCACACCCATGACGACGCCGCACTCGCCGAGTTCGGCTACCGGCCCGAACTCAAGCGCACCCTCGGCCACTTCCACACCTTCGCCGCCGGCATCAGCTACATCTCCATCCTGACCGGCACCTTTCAGCTGTTCTACTTCGGCTACGGCAGCGGCGGGCCC
Source organism: Streptomyces pyxinicus (assembly GCF_024753135.1). Classification (GTDB taxonomy): domain Bacteria; phylum Actinomycetota; class Actinomycetes; order Streptomycetales; family Streptomycetaceae; genus Streptomyces; species Streptomyces pyxinicus. Next base: position 24,465 of record NZ_JANUGP010000022.1, read on the forward strand.
GCGTACTGGTGGTCGTGGCCGATGGTGTTCGCCGGGCAGTTCGCGGTGGCCCTGTGCTTCGCCGAACTGGCCGCCCGCTATCCGGTGGCCGGCTCGGTGTACAACTGGTCGAAGCGGATCGGCAATCCGCATCTGGGCTGGCTCGCCGGATGGATGATGTTGATCGCGTCCATCGTGTCCATCTCGGCGGTGGCCCTGGCCTACCAGCTGACGCTGCCGCAGATCTCCTCGGTCTTCCAGATCGTCGGGGACGGCACGGGCACGTACGACGTGGCGACCAACGCGGTGATCCTCGCCGCCGTGCTGATCGTGTTCACCACGCTCGTCAATGCCTTCGGCGTCAAGCTGATGGCGACGATCAACACGGCGGGCGTGTTCATCGAGTTGATCGCGACCGTCGTATTGATCATCCTGTTCGCCGTCCACATCACCCGTGGACCTCACGTGGTCATGCAGACGAACCACACGGGATCAACCCATTCCACGGGTTACCTCGGCGCCTTCCTGGTGGCCTCGCTGGCCTCGGCGTACGTGATGTACGGCTTCGACACCGCCGCCTCCCTCGGCGAGGAGTCCCTCGACCCCTCCCGGAACGCGCCGCGCGCCATCGTCCGTGCGATCGTCGCCTCGTTCGTGCTGGGCGGACTGGTCCTGCTGCTCGCGCTGATGAGCGTGTCCAGCCTGAAGGGCGAGAAACTGTCCACGGACGGCCTGCAGTACGTCGTCCTCGACGTGCTCGGACCGACGGCCGGCAAGGCGATGCTGTGGTGCGTGCTGATCGCGGTGACGGTGTGCGCGCTGGCCGTGCACACGGCGGCGATCCGGCTGGCGTTCGCGATGGCCCGGGACACCAATCTGCCCGCGTCCGCCCTGCTGGCCAGGGTCAGCCCCCGCTTTCGCACTCCGGTACTGCCCGCCGTGCTCATCGGCGTGCTCGCGCTGGCCATCCTGGTGGTCAACATCCGCCAGCCGCAGATCTTCACGGTCGTCACCAGCATCGGCATCGTCATGATCTACCTGGCCTACCTCGGTGTGACCGCGCCGATGCTGGTGGCGCGGCTGCGCGGCAGGTGGCAGCCCGCCGGCGAGGGCAAGTTCTCGCTCGGCCGCTGGGGACTGCCCGTCAACCTCGTCGCCGTGGTGTGGGGCGCCGCCATGACGGTCAACCTGATCTGGCCCAGGGCCGCCGTCTACAACGCCACCCCTCCCCACCACTGGTATCTGCGCTGGGGCGCCGTGCTGTTCGTCGCGGTGATCGCGGGCGGCGGCTTCGCCTACTACTGGTTCGTCCAGCGCCACCGCACCGGTGTCCGCGCCGAACACCGGCTGGAGCAGCCGGGGCCGGGCGCCCCCCTCGCCGCCCCGGCGGCCGACTGATCCGTCCGACACCGGCCGGCGGGGAGGTCAGGGCCCCTGGCGTCACGGCGGGGGTGACCGGTGAGAAGGGCGCTGACCTCCTGATCGGGGACGCCCGAGGCTCAGGCCGGCTTTCTGAACATCCTCGTCGCCGTGATCTCGCTGTGCGCCGCCTCGTCCGCCCGGGGCTGGGCGGGCAGTCCCGGCCTGAGGTGCTCCTCCACGCTGATGTACTTCAGGCCCGCCCTCAGGTCGGCGTCGTTGCGCAGCCGGATGACCAGCGGGAACTCGGCCAGGGCGGTGGTGTCGAACAGGCCTGTGGTGTAAAGCAGCTGGACGCCCAGCGCGTCGGACACGGCTCGCTGGAGTTCCAGCAGGTAGGTGGCGTTGGCCCGGCCGATGGGGTTGTCCAGGAACAGCGTGCCCGCGTGCCGGTGCCTGTCGCGGCCCCGGTCGTTCGAGCGCAGGGCGGCCATCGTGCAGTACAGGGCGATGGCCGCGGTGAGGAGCTGGCCGCCGGAGAACACGTCGCCCATCTGGCCGACGGGGACGCGCTCGGCGCGCAGCACGGCGTCGGGCTTGAGGATCTCCACGGCCACGCCCTTGGGCTGGAGGGCCGCCCCGACGCCGCGCAGCAGCAGGGACACGCCGTCGCGGCGCAGGTCGGAGTTCTTCTTCACCGCCGCGCGCGTGGCCTCGTCGACGACCTCGCCGAGGCGTTCGGTGAGCGTGGCCTGGTCGGGTTCCTCGAAGCGGATGCGCAGGAACTCCTGCCCGGACCACTCCCCCAGTCCCTCCGGGAGCCGGGAGAGCCGCTGGGCGGAGCGCAGGGTGGCGAGGGCCGACTCCACGAGTCCGCGCAGCCGGTCCACGATCGAGTCGCGGTTGCGTTCCAGCTGGGCCAGTTCGTCGGTCAGCACACGCAGCCGGGGGGCGAAGGCGTCCGCCCACTTCTGAGCGTGCTCGGGCAGCGCGGCGGCGGGCAGTTCCCGGATCTGCTGCCGGGCGGGGGTGCGGACCTGCTCGTAGCGGGTGGAGTTGGCGTGCCGGACCAGGACGTCGCTGGCTTCGCGCACGGCGGACTCGGCGGCGGACAGGTCGGCGGCGCAGCCGCGCAGCGAGCGGCGGGCCTCGGCGGCGGAGTGCCGGGCCTCCTCCAGGCTGCCGGGGTACGGCTCCGGTTCCTCCTGCTCCTCCTCGGGCGGGTGCTCGCGCAGCAGGTCGCGGAGGAGCGCCGCGGTCTCCTCGAAGCCGCCGGCGCCGTCCTCGGCGGCGCGCTGGGCCGCCAGCAGTTCCGCGTGCGTCTCACGGGCCTCGGCCAGGGTCCCGGTACGGGTGGCGAGCTCGGCGGTCGCGGTGCGCAGCAGGGCCTGGGCGTGTTCGGCGTCGCGCGGGACCAGTTCCCCGGGCAGCTCGGTGTGCGCCTCGCCGTCTTCGGGGGCGAGGCGCTCGGCCTCGCCGCGCAGCCGGCCGAGTTGTTCGCTCGCGGTCGACATCCGGGTCTCCAGGAGCTGCACCAACTCCTCCGCGCGCGCGGCGGCCGCCTGCCGGGAGGGCCCGTCGGAGCCGTCGGGGGACTCCAGCAACTGCTCGGCGCGGGTGCGGACCTTGTTGCTGAGCCGGTCCAGTTCGGCGCGGGCGGCGCTCTCGTCGCTCTCCGCGCGGGCCTGCTCGGCGCGCAGGTCGGCGCCGACGCCGACCTTCTCGTAGACCTGGGACGCGGCGCGGTAGGCCTCGCGCAGGGCGGGCAGGGACGCCTTGGGGGCGTCCGCTTCCGCGGCGGGCACGTCGTCGGGGGCGCCGGCGATCTCGGCGCGCTCGGCGCGCAGGGCGCGCGCGGTACGGCGGGCGTCGTCCGCGGCGCGCTGGGCGGCGCGGCGGTCCTCGTCGGCGGCGCGGGCGCGCTCCAGGCAGGTCTGAGCGCGGGCCTCGGACTCGGCGGCCTCGTCGGCCAGTTCGCGCAGGCGCGCCTGCCAGCCGGCGCGTTCGCGGAGCCGGAAGGCGAGACCGGCCAGGGCGTCGGCGGCGCGGCGGGCCTTCTGCGCGGCCTCCTGCCGTTCGTCGCGCAGGTGGGCGGCCTCGGCCGCGGACTCGTCGGCCTCGGCGCGGGCGATACGGGCCTCGGCGAGTTCGGCCTCGGCCTCCTCCGCGAAGGCGCGGGCCTCCTGGGCGGTCCGGGCGAGTTCGGCGAGGCGGCCGGCGGGGCAGCCGGTGCGCCAGGAGGCCAGCCGGGCGGCCAGTTCGCGGTCCTTGCCGAGCCGGGCGGCGAGGGCGCGGATCTCCTCGTCCCGTTCGGTGGCCCGCGCGCGCAGGGCCTGGCGTTCCTCGTCCGCGGCGTGCTCGTCGTGCATGGCCGGGTTCGGCGGCACCAGGAAGACGTCCCCGGGGGCGTCGTCGGCGGCGGGGGCCGGGGCGAGCAGGGCGGCGGCGGTGCCGACGGCGACGGCGGAGCGGGGCAGCAGCGCGGCGTCCCCGAGGGCCTCGCGGGCCCGCGCGTGGGTGGCCGGATCGGTGATGATCACGCCGTCGACCAGCTCGGGGCGGGCGGCGAGCACCCGCGCGTGGTCGACCGGGTCGACGGCCTGCGCGAGATAACGCCAGCCGGGCAGCGCCGGGATGCCGTGCTCACCGAGGTATTCGACGGTGGCCAGTACGTCGGGTCCGGGCGGCAGGAGACCGCCGTCACCGAGGGCGCCGAGGATCCGGGAGTCGTCGGCGGCGGCCGTGCGCAACTCGAACAGGTGGCGTTCGGCACCGGTCACGGCGTCGTCCAGCAGGGCCCGCAACTCGTCGGCGAACCGGTCGAGTTCCTCGGCGCTGAGCGCGCCGTCGGCCGAGGTGCGGACCGCCTTCTCGACGCGCACCCCCGACGTGCCGTCCGTGTCGTCGGCGCCGCTGCGCGGTCCGGGCACACCGGCCCGGACCGCCCCCGGGGCGGCCGGCAGGCCGAGGAGTTCGGCGAGCCGTTCCTCGGTGGCGAGGGCCTCGGCGAGGCGGAGTTCGGCCTCGTGGGAGCGTTCGGCCGCGGTCGCCGCGTCGGCGGCGCGGGCGGCCGTCAGTTCGGCGCGGGACTCGGCGGAGGCGGCCTCGCGCGCGTGCTCGGTGGCCTTGCGGGCGGCTTCCCGGGCCGCGTCCCAGGCGGCCACGGCGGTCTTCTCGGCGTCGCTGGCGGCGAGGGCGGCGCGTGCCGGGTCGGCGTCCGGGGAGCTGTCGTCGAGCCAGCCGGCGCGGACGGCCTCGGCGGTCTCCGCCTCGACCTCGCCGAGGCGCTGGCGCAGGTGCCCGATCTCGCTGCGGGCGCGTTGCGCCTCGGTGGCGGCGGCGGTGGCGTCCCGGTGCGCCGAGTCGCCGGCCTCCTGGAGGGCTCCCGAGCGTTCTTCCTCCTCGTTGGCGAGGTGCTCGGCGCTCTCGGCGGCGGTGTGCAGGGCCCGTACGAGGTCGACGGCGGCCTTGGCGCGGGCGGCGAGCGCGGGTGCCGCGTCCCGCTCGGCCTCCTGGATGGCGGCGGACACGCGGGTGACCCGGTCGGCGGCGGCGCGGTGCCGCAGCGCGGCCTCGGCGGCCTGCCAGGCGGAGTGCAGGGTGCGGGCGTCGGCCAGTTCGCGCTTCTGCGCTGCGGCGGCCTTCTCGGCGGCGGCCAGCGCCAGGGAGGCGTGCCGGTAGGCGAGTTGGGCGGCGATCAGGGAGCTGCGCTCGCGGGCGCCCTCGGAGTGGGTGACGGCGTAGGCGGCGGCCGTGACCCGCTGGGTGAGGTCGGCGGCCCGGACCCGCTCCCGCACCGCCCGTGCGGACAGCCGCCGGGCCAGGGCGCGGGTGCGGCGCTCGGCGCCGGTGTGGACGTCCCGCGCGCGTGCCCGGGCGTCGGCCGCCTCCACGATGCGTCCGAGGAGGTCGACGGAGCCAGCGGTGAAGTCGCGTTCGGCGATGAGTTCGGCGCGTCGGCCGAGCTTGTTGCCGAAGCCGCTGACCAGGTCGGCGAGGCCGTCGGTGTCGCGGGTGTCGGTGACCGCGCGCAGCAGCAGGTCGGTGAAGTCGGAGTCCTTCTTGACCGCGAAGAGTCCGGCCGCCTCGCCCTCGTCGGCGTTCATCTCCCGCTGGTAGCGGAAGAGTTCGGGGTCGAGCCCGAGGTCGCCGAGGTGCTCGGTCCAGCGCTCGTGGGTCTCCTCCCAGTGCACCTCCAGGTGCGGGTAGGTGCGGCCCGCCTCGGTGAGGGCGTCGCGGAAGCCCTTCATGGTGCGGCGCCGGCCCTGCGCTCCGGAGACGCCCTCGGCGGACGGCCGTACGGCGGTGGCCTCGGCGACCGGCAGGTTGTCCAGGCTCAGGCCGGGACCGGGCCGGAAGGAGTACCAGGCCTCGGCGAACTTGCGGGGGTCGTTGGAGACCTGCCGACCGCGCCACTCGCTGACCTTGCCGACGACGACGCACTCGCCGGTCAGCACGTGCTGCCACTCCAGGGCCACGTGCCCGCAGTCGTCGGCGAGCAGGAACTTGCGCAGGACGCCGGAGCTGGCGCCGCCGAGGGTGTTGCGGTGGCCCGGCAGCATCACCGAGAAGATCAGTTTGAGCAGGACGGACTTGCCGCCGCCGTTCTCCAGGAACAGCACGCCGGCGGGCGCGGGCCGGCGCGGCGGCCCCGAAGGCTCCGCCGCGAAGAACTCCGCCTGGGTGGGCGCCGGGTCGGGCACGGTCGCGCCCACGCCCCGCAGGTCAAGCACGGTGTCGGCGTAGCGCGCACCGGCGGGCCCGATGGAGTAGAGGCGGACCCGGGACAGCTCGTACATGGCGGACTCTCGTCAGTCTTCGTCAGTCTGGTGAAGGGTGCGGTGGTTCAGGAATGGAAGGGCAGTCCGGCGTCGGCCACCAGGTCGAGGTCGTCGCTGTCCTCGGCGGGCAGCAGGCTGGCCGTGCCGTCGGTGACCGGGACGACGCCCAGCTCCACGAGTTCGGCGAGGGCGGCGCTGCCGGCCAGGTCGCGGACCTGGAGCTGGTAGCGGGCCGTGGTGCGGTAGGTGCCGCCGCCGTCGTCGCCGGTGCGCTGGAGGAAGCCGGAGTCGGTGAGGAAGCCCACGGCCTTGGCGACGATGCCGGTGGTGGAGGCGGCCGGGCGGCGGGCGTCCTTGGTGGCGCCGGTGGCGCTGCGTCTGGCCCAGATCCGCCAGGCGGCCTCCAGGCCGGGCGCGTCGGTGGCCGGGTCGGTGTTCTCGCCCTGTTCCTCGGCGCGCTCCTCCAGGCGGCGGCAGGCCTGCCGGACGAAGGCGTCGACGCCGTTGACCGTGACGCGGCCGATGTAGGTGTCGTCGGCCAGGTCCTCGGGGCGCGGGAAGGCGAGCGCGGCGACGGCGAGATGGGCGAGGCCGTGCAGGAAGCGGTCGCCCGAGTCGGCGGCGGTGCGCCGCGCGTAGTCGCCCATGCGGACGGCGAAGACGGAGTCCTCGGCGGCGGTCACGGCCATCCCCGCGCGCGCGGAGACCTCCAGCACGACGAGGCCGAGTCCGGCGGCGACGGCGTCGGCGAGCCGGGCGAACGCCGGGTCCTCGCGGTAGCGGCGCAGCAGCTCCGCGTACTCCTGGTCGCGCGCGGGCTGCAATTTCGGCTGCAGCCCGAAGGCGACGAGCCGCGCCGCGTCGGCGGCGTCGGCGGGGGTGACGGCGGCGGATGCCGACGGGGCCGGGGCCTCCGTGTCACTCCACTCGACGTGCTCGCTCACGGCGTTGACTCCTTGTCGCGTTCTTCTCGGTCGGTCGTACGGCCGCAATGGTTCGCATGGCTTCGGTCGGTCGTACGGCCGCGCTGGTTCGCGCGGCTTCGGTCGGTCGTACGGCCGCGGTCGCTCGCACGGCTGCGCTTACTCGTACGGCTGCGCTCGCTCATGCGGCCTCGGTGCGGTCGGCCGCCATGCCCGCCGCGTCCAGCAGGGCGGTACCGACGATCAGGTCGGCCCCGCCGAACTCGGGGTCGTCCAGCTCGGTCCCGTCGTCCACGGCGAACAGCAGCTTCTCCTCGCCCTGCCGGTAGGCGGTGCCCACCGGGGGGCTGGCCGCGTGCACGGCGAGCAGGGCGACCAGGTAGGGCAGGTCGGGGTCCTGTCCGCGGGCCTCGGCGAGCAGTCCGGAGAGTCTGCGGGGCGCGTCGGCGGGCAGGTCGAGCAGCTCCATGGCCGCGGCGAGCTGCTCCTCGCTGAACCTGCTGTCGTCCGGGGTGGCGATCAGGTCCGGCTCGGGCATCTCGGCGCCCAGGTGCTCGCGTTCCACCGGGGGCGTCAGCAGTATGTCGACCAGGTCGGCGACCCGCACCGACACCGGGGTGCGCAGACCGGTGCCGCGCGCGAAGAAGGCGTCGGTGACCCGGCTCGCCCGCTCCAGCGGCAGCGGCAGGACGGGGGCGACCAGATGGCCGTAGAGGTCTATCCCGGAGGTGGTCGCGGGGGTGGCGAAGGCCTGCCGGTCCTGCTCGGCGCGGAACAGCGGGCCGGCCTCCAGCAGGCGGGACTGGAGCAGGGTGTGGCGGCGGATGCAGTCCTTGACGATGTCGACCAGTTCGGCGGCGCGGCGCTTGTTCTCCGGGTCCTCGGTCTCGTCGCGGGCCTTGCGGATGTTGGTGAGGATGGCGTTCTCGTGGCGGTACCGCTCGGCCACGTGGTCCAGGGCCTCGGCGATCATGTCCGGTACGGCGCCGAGCCAGTCGACCGCGCGGACATTGCGCCGGGTGGCGTCGAGGGCGCGGCGCAGGGTCTCGGAGTACTGCACCGTGCGGTAGCGGGCCTGCTCGGCGGCGAGCTGGGCGTCGGCGAGCCGGCCGCGGCTGATCAGCACCTCCAGCTTGACCTCGGCGGCGATCTGGGCGCTGGTGACGTCGGTGTCGAGGGCGCCGACCAGGACGTTGACCGCTTCGTCGGTGGTGCGCAGGTAGACGGTGCCGCCGGGGCCGGGGACCTCTTCGATCAGCTTGAAGTCGTAGTCGCGCCGCACATAGGTGCCGTCCGGCGCGAAGGTGCCGTACACCGCGCGGAAGCCGCGGTCCACGCTGCCGACGTTGATCAGGTTCTCCACGACCCAGCGGGCCACCCGCTCGTGCTCCGCGCCGGGCCGGTGCGGGGCCTGGGCGGCGATGCGCGGGACCAGCCGGGCCACGATCTGCTCGTGGTCGGCGCCGGTGTCGAAGTCCATGTTGAGCGTGACCAGGTCGATGGCGGCGAGTGCCACCTCGGCCATGCCGTACACCGAGTACTCGCCGGCCAGGTTGGCCTTGCGCGCGTCGAGGTCGTGCAGCGGCGCGGTGCAGGCGAGCGCGCGCAGACGACGCGCCAGCCCCTCGTCGGCGGCCGGGCCCGGCGCCGGGCGCGGCCCCGCGCTGAGCTGGGGCGGAGCGGGGTCCGTCGATGCAGGCGAAGTCACGGTGCACAGACTAGGTCCTCGGTCTGACAACGACCCAAACGACGCAGAAGCGACGGGCGTCACACCGGCTCGGGAGCCGGCCGGGAGGGACCGGTGCCGTCCTCGCCGACCCGGCGGCGGTACACCTCCACGATCCGCCGCCGCGAGTCCGCGAGGTAGGTCTCCAACAGGCTTTCGGCCGCCTCGCGTTCCCCGGCCTTCAGGGCCTGGAGGATCTCGTGGTTGCGGGCGAGGTAGGGCTCGTGCAGCCGGCGCGGGTCGTCCACGACGTGGAAGGCGAGGCGCAGCTCGGCGAAGACGCCGCGCATCAGTTCGTCGGTGCGTTCGCTGCCGGCGAGGGCGACCAGCTCCCGGTGGAAGTGGATGTTGGCCGTACCCATCGCTTTCCAGTCGTTCCCGGCGGCCGCCTCGTCGCCCTCGGCGACCGCCGAGGCCAGGCCCTGGAGCCGGTACGGCGGTGCGCCGAGTCCGCGGACGACGGCGCACTCGACCAGGGCCCGGGTGCGGTAGATGTCCTCGACGTCCTCCACGGCCAGGATCCGGACGAACACGCCCCGGTTGAGTTCGTGGACCAGCAGGCGTTCGTGGGTGAGCAGCCGGAACGCCTCGCGCAGGGTGTTGCGGGAGACCCCGAGGGCGCCGCCGATGCTGTCCTCCGACAGCCGGGTGCCGGGCGGGAAGAAGCCGTCGGCGATGCGGCCGCGGAGGATGTCCGAAACGCGTTCCGCCGTGCTCGTGCGGCCCAGGAGGGCGCGGTCGTCGGCCAGTCCCGCCGGCTGATCTGCCATGCCCGGAATTCAATCGCAGACACCGGAACGAAACAACAAGGGTATTGAAGGATCGTTGAACGATCCCCTACGGTGCTCGGCACGGCTCACTTCCCGCACCCTCCGTCCCCCTTCCTGCGAGGTGCCCATGAGCACGACCCCGCCATCCGAATCGGCTCCCACCGGACTACGACAGGCCCCCGGGGAACTCCCGGCCCACGACGGCGCGTTCGGCTGGCTGCGCGCCCTCGGCCCGCGCGGCCGGCACGCCTTCGCCGGTGCTTTCGGCGGCTATGCCCTGGATTCCTACGACTACTTCACGCTGCCGCTGAGCATGGTGGCGCTCTCCGCGTACTTCGGGCTGGACAGCGGCCAGACCGGTCTGTTCACCACCGTCACGCTGGTGGTCTCCGCGATCGGCGGCGCCGTGGCGGGCGTGGTCGCGGACCGGGTGGGCCGGGTCCGGGCCCTGATGATCACGGTGATCACCTACGCGGTGTTCACCGTGGCCTGCGGTTTCGCGCCCGACTACGAGACGCTGCTGGTCTTCCGCGCGCTCCAGGGGCTCGGCTTCGGCGGCGAGTGGGCGGTCGGCGCGATCCTGGTCGCCGAGTACGCGAGCGCCCGGCACCGGGGGCGCACGCTCGGCGCGGTCCAGAGTTCCTGGGCGGTGGGCTGGGCACTGGCGGCGGTCGTCTACACGCTGGTCTTCTCCTTCGTCGGCGCCGACCTGGCCTGGCGGGTGATGTTCTGGACCGGCGCGCTGCCCGCGCTGCTGGTGGTGTGGCTGCGCCGCCGTGTGCACGACGCCCCCGCCGCGGTCGCGGCCCGGGAACAGGACCCGGCGCGCGGCTCGTTCGCGGCGATCTTCCGGCCGGGCCGGGCCGGTGCCCCGGGGCTGCTGCGCACCACGGTCTTCGCGGGCCTGCTCTCCACCGGTGTCCAGGGCGGCTACTACACGCTGGCCACCTGGGTGCCGACCTATCTGAAGTCGGAGCGCGGCCTGTCCGTCGTCGGCACCGGCGGCTACCTCACGTTCCTGATCTCCGGCGCGTTCCTCGGCTATCTGACCGGCGGCCACCTCTCGGACCGGCTCGGCCGGCGCGCCAACATCTGGCTGTTCGCGCTGCTGTCGGCGGTCTGTGTGCTGGCGTACGCGAACATCCCGCAGGGCGCCGACACCCTGCTGCTGGTGCTCGGTTTCCCGCTCGGATTCTGCATGTCGGCGATCTTCAGCGGCTTCGGCTCGTATCTGAGCGAGCTGTACCCGACGGCGGTGCGCGGCACCGGGCAGGGCTTCACGTACAACACCGGCCGCGCGGTCGGCGCCGTCTTCCCGACCCTGGTGGGCTTCCTGGCGGACAGCTGGGGCGTGGGCGGCGCGCTGGTCTTCGGGGCGATCGGCTACGGCCTCGCGGCACTCGCGCTGCTCGGGCTGCCGGAGACCCGCGGGAAGGAGCTGACGTGACGCGGACGCCCCGTACCGAGGACATGCCGCCCCGTACCGAGGACCGGACGCGCCGGACCGCGGACCTGATGCCCCGTACCGAGGACCGGCCGGTCACCGCGATCGACGCACGCGCGCACGCGTGGAGCCCGAAAACGGCGCGGGCCCGCTTCCGGGACGGTCTCGCCGGGCCCACGGCCGGTGTGGCCGCGGGCCACACCCAGGCCAACCTGGTCGCGGTCCCCGCCGACTGGGCCTACGACATGCTGCTGTTCTGCCAGCGCAACCCGAAGCCGTGCCCGGTGCTGGACGTCACCGACGCCGGCGCCACGTCGACCGTGCTCGCCGACGGCGCCGACCTCCGTACCGACCTGCCCCGCTACCGGGTCTGGCGGGACGGCGAGCTGGTCGACGAGCCCGCGGACGCGCGGGCGTACTGGCGCGCGGACCTGGTGTCGTTCCTGCTCGGGTGCAGCTTCACCTTCGAGTGGGCGCCGGCCCGCGCGGGTGTGCCGATCCGGCACGTCGAGCAGGGCCGCAACGTGCCGATGTACGCGACCGGCCGGGCGTGCCGGTCCGCGGGCCGGCTGCGCGGTCCGATGGTGGTGTCCATGCGCCCGGTGCCGCCCGAGCACCTGCGGGCCGCGATCCGGGAGAGCGGCCTGCTGCCGGCCGTGCACGGCGGCCCCGTGCACTGCGGCGATCCGGCGGCCCTCGGCATCGCGGACCTGGACCGGCCCGACTTCGGCGATCCGGTGGCCCTCGAAGACGGGGACATCCCGGTGTTCTGGGCCTGCGGGGTGACGCCGCAGGCGGCCGTCATGGCCTCCAGGCCGCCGGTCGCCCTCACCCACGCGCCGGGCCGGATGTTCCTGACCGACGCCCGTGACGAGCAGTACCGGCTGGTCGGCATCGACTGAGCGCCGCATCGCCGGACCCGACGAACGAACCACACCAAAACCGCATCCATGGGAGCGCCATGACCGCGATCGATCTGAACGCCGACCTCGGCGAGGGCTTCGGCCGCTGGCGGCTGACCGACGACGAACAGCTGCTGTCCGTGGTGACCAGCGCCAACGTGGCCTGCGGGTTCCACGCCGGGGACGCGGCCACCATGCGCCGGGTGTGCGACCTGGCCGCCGAGCGCGGGGTGACGGTCGGCGCCCAGGTCTCCTACCGGGACCTCGCCGGGTTCGGGCGCCGCCCGATGGACGTGCCGCCCGGCGAGCTGGCCGCCGAAGTGGCGTACCAGATCGGCGCGTTGGAGGTGTTCGCGCGGGCCGCCGGGGCGCGGGTGGCGTACGTCAAGCCGCACGGGGCGCTCTACAACCGGGTGGTGCGCGACGAGGAGCAGGCGGGCGCGGTGATCGAGGGTGTGCGTCTCGCGGACGCCTCGCTGCCGGTGCTGGGCCTGCCCGGCTCGCGGCTGCTGGAGCTGGCGGTGAAGGCGGGGCTGCCCGCGGTCCCGGAGGCGTTCGCGGACCGCGCGTACACCGACGCGGGCACACTGGTGCCCCGGGGCCGGGACGGCGCGGTGGTGGCCGACCCGGAGGCCGTCGTGGAGCGTTCGGTGAGCATCGCGCGCTCCGGCACGGTGACCGCGCACTCCGGCGTGCGCATCCAGGTGCGCGCCCGTTCGCTGTGCCTGCACGGTGACACGCCGGGCGCGGTGGAGCTGGCGCGCCGGGTGCGCGAGCGGTTGGCCGCGGCGGGCGTGCGTGTGGCGGCGTTCGCGTGAGGGCGCTCCCCGTCGGCGACGACGCGCTGCTCGTCGAGGTGTCCTCGGGTACGGAGGCGCGGGCCCTGCACGCGGAGTTGGCGCGGCGCCGGGCGGAGGGCTCGCTCGTGGTCCGCGAGATCGTCCCGGCGGCCCGTACGGTCCTGCTGGACGGCCTGGCCGACCCGGCCCGCTGGACCGCCGAACTGACCGGCTCCCGGATCCCGCCGGCGCCGCCCCGCGCGCGTGCCCTGCTCGAACTGCCGGTGCGCTACGACGGTCCGGACCTGGCTGCGGTCGCGGCGCACTGGGGGGTGGCCGAGCGGGAGGTGGCGCGGGTCCACGCGGGCACCGAGTTCACCGTGGCCTTCTGCGGGTTCGCGCCCGGCTTCGGCTACCTCACCGGGCTCCCGGCCCGCTACGACGTCCCGCGCCGGGCCACTCCGCGTACCACCGTCCCGGCCGGCGCGGTCGCCCTGGCGGGCCCCTACACCGGCGTGTATCCGCGATCCTCGCCGGGCGGCTGGCAACTGATCGGCACGACCGACGCCGTGCTGTGGGACCACACCTGGACCCCGGCCGCTCTGCTGTCCCCCGGCACCCGCGTGCGGTTCGTCCCGGCGGAGGACGTGTGAACGGGCCCCGCGCGCGTGCGCGCGGCGACCGGACGACCGGGCACGCGCCGGTACACATCGTTCCCAGGGAGGACGCGTGAGCGACCGCGCGCTTCTCGTCGTGCGCTCCGGGGCGCTCACGACCGTGCAGGACCTCGGCCGGCCCGGCAACGCGCATCTCGGAGTGCCCCGCTCGGGGGCGCTCGATCCGCCGGCGGCGGCGCTCGTGAACCGGCTGGTCGGCAATCCGCCGGGCGCCGCCGTCCTGGAGACCACGCTCAACGGCTGCGCGGTGCGCCCGCGTCGCACGGTGACCGTGGCGGTCGGCGGGGCGCCGGGGCCGGTCACGGTGGGCGGCCGGGCCGCCCCGTGGGGCGCCCCGGTGACGGTGCCGGCCGGTGAGGTGCTGGAGGTGGGGGCGGCGACCGCCGGCGTGCGCGGCTACCTGGCCGTCTCCGGGGGCATCGCCGTCGAGCCGGTCCTCGGCAGCCGTGCCACCGACCTGCTGTCGGGACTCGGCCCGGCCCCCCTCACGGACGGCACGGTGCTGCCGCTCGGGCCGCCCGCCGGGCCGCCCGAGCGCGTGGACGCCGTACCGCAGCCGATGCCCCCGGCCGAACTGGTGCTCCGGGTGACCCTCGGCCCGCGCGCCGACTGGTTCACGCCCGGCGCGGTACGGGACCTCGCCACGCGCGCGTACCGGGTGTCGACGGCGGGCAACCGGATCGGGCTGCGCACCGAGGGGCCCGCCCTGGAGCGGGCCCGGCACGGCGAACTGCCCAGCGAGGGCATGGTCCTCGGCGCCGTACAGGTTCCGCCGGACGGGCGCCCGGTGGTGTTCCTCGCGGACCATCCGACCACCGGGGGCTACCCGGTGATCGCGGTGGTCCGCTCCGCCGACCTCCCCGCCGCCGCGCAGGCGGTCCCCGGCACCCCGGTCCGCTTCGTCCCGGTGGGGCGCCGCTGATCCCCGGGGCCGTCCGGGCCGGCCGCCGGCAGGGCGGCGAGGGCCGCCGCGACCGCCGCCGCCGCGGCGAGGTCGAGACGTCCGGTGGTGCCCCGCGCGTGGTGGCGCAGTTCGCCGGCGGCGAGGCCCAGCAGCTGCGGCAGCAGGTCCCGGCACCGCCGGGCCACCCAGCCGGTGCCCGCGGTGGCGAGCCACCACAGGTTCGCCGCCCGGGTCGGCGCCGGGAACTCCGCGTCGGGCGACGGCGGTTGCCCGGCCGCGCGTCCGGCCCCGGCGAGCAGGGCGTGGAAGCGGAGGGCGAGCTGCCGGTGGCCGCGCTCGCCGGGGTGCAGCCGGTCGGCGCTCCACAGGTCCCGGTCGGCGACCCACTCGCCGTCCGAGGCGTGCAGATGGAGGGCGCCGTACCGGTCGGACAGCGTGTGGACGACGGTGTTGACCGCCCGTTGCCGGCGGGCCAGCGGGCGGGCCAGCGCCCCCGGCAGCCCCAGCATCGCGCCCGGGTCGGGCAGGCAGGCGGTGAGCAGGACGGCGCCCCGGCCGGTGAGGGCCGCGTAGGCGTGGTCGAGGGCGGCGGCCACGGCGTGGATGTCGAAGGTGTGGCGCAGGGTGTCGTTGACGCCGACGACCACCGAGACCAGGTCGGGTTCGCGCGCGAGGGCGGCCGGGAGCTGCCGTTCGAGCACGTCACGGGTCTGGGCGCCGCTGACCGCGAGGTTGGTGAACTCGGTGCCGTCGCCGAGGCAGGGCGCGAGCAGGGCGGCCCAGCCGCGCCGGCCGCCCGCCGCGGCGTCGCCCACGCCCTCGGTCAGCGAGTCCCCGAGGGCGACGAAGCGGACGGGTCTCATGCCACTCCCTCCGCGATCCCGGGGCGGGCGTCGGCACGGCGCAGTACGGGGGCGTCGTGGGCGGCCAGGAACGCCTCCACGGCCGTTCCCCAGCCGAAGCACTCGGCACGCGCGCGTGCCGCCTCGCGCCGTTCGGGCTCACGGCGTTCCAGGAGGGCTTCCACGGCGTCCGCGAAGGCCTCCCCGTGACCGGCGGCACTCGTCCCGGCGGACCCGATCACCTCGGGCAGCGCGGAGGCGGCGCTGGCCACCACGGGCGTGCCGCAGGCCATGGCCTCCAGGGCGGCGAGCCCGAAGGTCTCGGCGGGGCCGGGGGCGAGGCAGACGTCGGCAGACGCCTGGAGCGCGCCGAGCACGGCCCGCTCGGCGACGTGCCCGAGGAAGGTCACCGGCAGTCCGCGGTCGCGGGCCCGCTGCTCCAGCCGGGCCCGCAGCGGACCGTCCCCGGCGACCACGAGCACCGCCCGCCGGCCGCGCCGCCGCAGTGCCTCCAGGGCGTCCAGGGCCGTGCCGGGGCGCTTCTCCACGGACAGCCGGGAGCACAGCACGAGCAGCGCCTCGTCCCCGCGCGCGTGCCGGGCGCGCAGCCCCGGGTCGCGCAGCGCGGGGTGGCGTTCCGTCAGGTCCACCCCCAGGGGGGCGCGTACGACGTTGCGGGCGCCGATGCGCACGAACTCGCGCTCGGCGTACTCGGTGGTGCACACCACCCGCGAGTAGACGTGCGCGGTACGGGTGTTGAGGGCGTCGGCGGCGCGCCGCGACAGGTGCTCCGGCAGCCCCCAGGTGCGCAGCACGCCGTCGGCGGTCTCGTGGGAGACCATCACGGCGGGCACCCGCGCCCGGCGGGCCCAGCGGCCGGTCCAGCGCAGGGTGGTGCGGTCGGACACCTCCAGACGGTCGGGGGCGAGGTCCTCCAGGAGGGCGGCCACCCGCCGTTTGTCGGTGAGGACGCGGTAGCCGCCGGTGCCGGGCAGCAGCGGTCCCGGCAGGGTGACGACCCGGCCCTGTTCGGTCTCGCGGTCGGTGTGGCGGTCGCCGGGCACGATCAGCACCGGTTCGTGGCCGGCCGCGCGGAAGCCCCGGCCGAGTTCGCGCAGGGCGGTGCGCAGGCCGCCGGAGGCCGGGGCGACGAAGTTGGCGAGGCGGACGATGCGCAGGGGCCGGCCGGTCATGCCGCCACCGCCGTCCTGCGGGCGGCGAGGACGTCGTCGTAGTGGGCGAGGAGCTGGTCCCCGACGGCGGCCCAGGTGCGGCCCTCGACCATGGCGCGGGCGGCGCCGCCGTACGCGGCGCGGCGTCCGGGGTCGGCGGCGAGCGTCCGGACGGCGTCCCGCAGGGCGGTGGCGTCGCGCGGGGGCACGAGCAGTCCGGTGCGGCCGTGCGCCACCAGGTCGAGCGGTCCGCCGGCCGCCGGGGCCACCACCGGGACGCCACTGGCCATGGCCTCCTGGACGGTCTGGCAGAACGTCTCGAAGGGGCCGGTGTGCGCGAACACGTCCAGCGAGGCGAAGATCCGGGCGAGTTCGTCCCCGGTACGGCGGCCGAGGAAGACCGCGCCGGGCAGGGCCTCGGTCAGCTGGGCGCGGCTGGGTCCGTCGCCGACGACCACGACCTTGACGCCCGCCAGGCCGCAGGCGCCGGCGAGCAGTTCGACGTGCTTCTCGGGGGCGAGCCGGCCGACGTAGCCGACGATCAGCTCGCCGCCCGGGGCCAGTTCGCGGCGCAGGGCCGCGTCCCGGTGTCCTGGCCGGAAACGTACGGTGTCCACGCCGCGCGGCCACAGCCGTACCCGGGGCACCCCGTGCGCCTCCAGGTCCCGGAGCGCGGCGCTGGAGGGGGCCAGGGTGCGGTCGGCGGTGGCGTGCACGGAGCGGATCCGCCGCCAGGCGGCCGTCTCTCCGGCGCCCATGTAGGTGCGGGCGTAGCCGGCCAGGTCGGTCTGGTAGACGGCGACGGCGGGGAGGCCGAGGCGGGCGGCGGCGGCCATGCCGCGGACGCCGAGGACGAAGGGGCTGGCGAGGTGGACCAGGTCGGCGCGGTGCTCGGTGAGCGCGGCGGCCAGGCGCCGGCTGGGCAGCGCGACGCGCACCTGGGGGTAGCCGGGCAGGGGCAGGGAGGGGACGTGGACGACCGGGCACGGGGCGTCCGGGTCCGGCGCGGTGCCGGGCGCGGGGGCCGGCGAGACGACGAGCGGGCGGTGACCGCGATCTACGAGGTGCCGGGCGGTCTGGAGCGCGCAGTGGGCCACGCCGTTCACATCGGGGGGAAAGGATTCGGTCACGATGACGACACGCATAGGGGTGTTGTCGCCGCGCTGGACGTGGCCGCGTCAACTTCGATCTTTCCGCGCGGGAAACGTCCCGTGAGCGTTGCCCCGCACACCCGAGCGGGCCAGACGGCGGTCATGGCCGCCTGACCCGCGGGTCACCGGGCGTTCATCCGGCGGGCGGTGGTCCGCCCGTGCCGGGGACGCGAGCGGGGTCAGGCGGCGGTGATCCGCCCGTGCGGGGAACGCGAGCGGGTCAGCCGGCGGCGAGGTCCGGTCCGAAGCGGCTGCGTACGGCGGTCTGCACGTCGTCCTCCTCGGCCGGGTCGGCGGCCAGGCGGCGCAGGCGCTCCACGACCCGGGTGTCACCGGTCTCGGCGTGCCGGGCGGCGAGTTCGCGGGTGCTCTCCTCGCAGTCCCACAGGCATTCGACGGCGAACCCGGTGGCGAAGGAGGGGTCGGTGGCGGCCAGCGCGCGGGCGGCGCGGCCCCGCAGATGGGAGGAGGCCGTCTCGCGGTAGACGTGGCGCAGCACGGGGGCCGCGCAGACGATGCCGAGGCGTCCGGCGCCGTCGACGAGGGTCCACAGGGTGGGCGCGTCGGGGCCCTCACCGCGTACGGCCTCGCGGAGGGCGCCGAGGACGAGGTCGCTGTCCCGGGTGCCGCCGCGGCAGGCGAGCATGCGTCCGGCGGCGGCGCCGAGCGCGTCGGGGCGCTGGGCCCAGCGGCGCGCGCGGTCGATGGCGGCGACGCTGCGCATCCGCTCGAAGGCGTCCACGGCGGCCTCCACGACGGGTGCCGTGCCGTCACCGACGGCGGCCTCGATCAGGTCGAGGGTGTCGGGGTCGGCGCTGTCGGCGAGATAGCGCAGGGCGGTGCAGCGGGCGCCGTCGGTGCCCGCCCGGGCCGCCGCGAGGATCTCGGGGCGGTCCTCGGGACCGGCCACGGCGACCAGACAGCGGGCGGCGGGCACATGCAGCGCGGCGCCACGCTCCAGGCCCTGCTGGGCCCACTCGAACACGGCGGCCACGCTCCAGCCGGGGCGCGGACCGGTGGGCCGCAGTTGCCGCTGCCAGCGGTCGAAACAGCCGGCCTCCTGGGCGGTACGCACGCGTGTGCCGACCGATTCCCGGGAATCCTCGGCCCACAGCCGCCAGGGCCGGGGCTCGAAGGCGTCGCGTACGGCGACGGCCAGTTCCGCCTCGCCCTCGGGGTCGGCGGAGAAACGGGCCAGGACGGGGGCGGCGAGGGCGCGCAGGCCCGCGTCGTCGTCCCGCAGGGCCAGCTCGTCCAGGGCCCAGGCCCAGTTGGAGCCCTGGGCGGCGTACCGGCGCAGCAGGTCCAGCGCGTCCCGCCTGCCGTAGGAGGCGAGGTGGCCGAGGACGGCGAGGGCGAGGCCGGTACGGGACTCGTCGGTGTCGAGGACGTCCTCGGAGTCGAACAGATGCGCCTCGACGGCGTCCAGCTCGCCGCTCAGGTCGAGGTAGAGCCGGGCGTAGTAGAGCGAGCGGTTCTCCAGCTGCCAGTCGTGGCGGGGGTCGCGCAGAACACAGTGGTTCAGGGCCGCGAGCGCTTCGGGGCGCGGGGCGGTGAGCGCGTGCAGCGTGCCGTCGCCACGGCCGCGCTGGAGCAGCCCGAGCAGCGTACCGCTGGGCGCTATGACCGGATCGAACATGGGAAACAGCCTCACATCAAGCGTCGACGCAACCGGGGAACACGCATTACCTGGCCGCGTGACACAACGTCGGAGCGCCCGCCGTCTCTTGCTTGCTGTAGACCATTTCTCTCTGCCTCTCGTCTGTGGCCCTCGCGGACCGCATCACGGCCCGCGCGGTGCGGCAACACCTGCCCAGCCATCGCGTCCGTGAATCACGACGTCATGATGACTCGCGGGTTTCTCCTGCCGCGACCGTATTTCCGGCGGCCCTGTACCGCCTCCCCCGTTTTCCGTGTAGTGCCTGGTCAGAGCGCCCGGCTCAGTGGGCGCCGAAGAGTTCCAGCAATTCCGTCCTGCCGAACATCCGGGCCGTGTCGACCGCGGACGGCGTGCCCGCGGAAGGGTCGGCTCCGCCCTCCAGGAGGGCCTTGATGACGTCCGTCTCGCCCTTGAAGACGGCTCCCGCGAGCGGGGTCTGGCCCCGGTCGTTGATCCGGTCGCCCTCGGCGCCGCGCGCGAGCAGCGCGCGCACCGCGTCGGCGTGACCGTGGTAGGCGGCGAGCATCACCAGACTGTCGCCGCGGTCGTTGGTGAGGTTGGCCGGCACACCCGCGTCCACGTACGCCACGAGCGCCTCGGTCCGGCCCGTGCGGGCCAGGTCGAAGATCTTGGTGGCCAGCTCCACGACCTCGGGGTCGGGGGCTTCACTCATCGGCCGGACCGCCTCTCCTGGGGACTTCGGTGACGTGTGGGAGCGTACGGCAGCCGGTGCGACGCGACCGTACGGGTGAATCGCCAGCGTACTGGCTTCCGCGGCACATGACCGGTTGTGCCCGAGGTAAAGATCAGCGACAGACCGCGCCGGAGGCGACGAACCCGGTCAACCAGGTCGCCACGACTCCACCGAAGCTCCGCCGAGTGGGGGAAAAGTCCCGCATTTCACCCGGTTGCACCTTTAATCGTATGGATACATCCTGTGATCCTGGAAGAACTCACGGTGACTGTCCCCTCTCGACACCAGGAGACCCGAAATGATCCTCTCCCTGTCCGGCGTCCTGCTGCTCGGCATCATCGTCTTCCTCTTCTTCCGCAAGGACGGACTCAAGGGCTCACACGCGTGCACCTCGGCGCTGTTCGGCTTCTACCTGGCCAGCACGGGCATCGCGCCGAGCATCAAGGCCGGCGGGGAGAGCCTGGCGAGCCTGCTCGGCGGCATCAAGTTCTGATCCGGCCCGACATTCCCGCACGCACCCACAGGAGACAGCAGTGGCCCGGCGCCCTCTCCCCCGCATTCTGAGCAAAGACAGCGCGCAGATCGCCCGGACGCAGCTCGCCCGGAGCCGGGAGCTGGCCCGGACGGCGGCCGACAGCGCCACCGACGTCCTCCACCCGCTGATCACGGTGTCGCGCGGACTGCGCCGGCTGGCCGCAGCCGGCCGGCGCAGATGGGCGGACACGCCCAAGGACAAGCGGGGGCCGCTGCTGTTCCTGCTGGCCTCCCTGTTTTTGGTCGTGGCCCTGGTGCCGTACGGGCCGCTGCTCGCCGTCGTCTCGGTGATGGCGGCGGCGGCCTGGCACGGCCGCGACCGCACCCCGCCGGCGCCCGAGGGTCCCGACGAGGCCCAGACCGAGCGGCTCCAGGCGCTGTACGAGGCCCTGGTGCCGTACTTCGCCGGCCCTGACGACCCGGCGCCGCTGTACGCGCACGGCGGGGAGTGGGAGAAGGCCTTCACAGCCCACGAGTTCGAGGACGGCGGCCGGGTGGGTCACCTGGTGATCCGCTACCCCGCCTACTTCCCGGACGGCGACCCGGAAGCCCGCGCGCGGGTCGAGCAGCTGCTCACCGTCAAGGCCGGGCGCGGCCGGGAGTACCACTTCGCGTGGGACGAGGAGGGCAACCAGCTCACCGTCGCCGTGCTCGCCCCGCTGCCCTCGGACCTCGCCGCGCAGCCCTTCGTCACCGGGCCCGGCGAGACCGTCCTCGGCTTCACCGACCCCAGCGAGGTGCAGCGCACGCTCCCCCTCTCCTACGGGGAAGAACAGGTCGACATCCCGCCGGTCGTCTGGCGCACCGGCATCCGCTCGACCGAGCCGCACCTGCTGGCCATGGGGCATCCCGGCAGCGGCATCTCCACGCTGCTGCGCTCCATCGCCCTGCAGGCCCTGCGCCACGGCGACGTCCTGATCGTCGACGGCGGCGGCACCGGCGAGTACGCCTGCCTGACCGGCCGGGACGGCGTCCTGGCCGTGGAGTGCGCCCTGCCCGGGGCGCTGGCCAGCCTGGAGTGGGCCGCCCAGGAGACCGAGCGGCGGCTCATCTCGATCAACCTGGCGCGGCAGGCGGGCGATCCGCCACCGGAGGACACCCGGCGTCCGCTGTGGATCCTGGTGGACCGGCCGAGCGTGTTCGCGCACCTCGCGATGACGGACGGCCGCCGGGACCCGCAGACCCTGCTCCAGGTGCCCCTGCGGCACGGGCGCGCGGCGAACGTGACGGTCGTCGTCGCCGAGCAGTTCGACAGCGCGGAGGCGCTGGGTGACGCGGTACGGCAGCACACGCGCGCGCGTGTCGTCCTCGGCACCGCCGCGCCCCGGCAGGTGGAGACGGTCCTCGGGGTACCGCCGCACACGACCCAGCCGGCCCACGTGCCACCGGGCCGCGGCTTCGCCCGCCTGGGCACGGGCCCGGTGCACCGCCTCCAGGTCCCCCGCACACCCGACCCCTACGACGACGCCACGAGCGACACCGATCGCCAGGCGGTACTCGACCTCCTGCCTCCACGCGGCACGGCACTTGAGCCCGCGCCGGCACCGACGGAGGCTCTGCCGACGGACCTGACGAAGCCGCCCGCCGACACGGCACCGCTGCCGGCGGAGGCCGTGGCGGCGGAGGGCTGAGAAGGCGTGGGCATCGAGCCGACCGACGTGCGCGCCCCGGGCCCCGGTGGACGAACGCCGACGGCACTCGGCTGAGCCCCGGCGGAACAGCGGCTACGCCACGAACGTGCGCGGTGACTCCGTGGCGCTCGTGGCGCCGGTGGTCACCAGGTGGGCCGCGGCCGCCAGACGGGAGACCGCCTCGTCGGCGACGGCTCCGCCGACCGTGAAGGGCAGCCGTACATAGCCCTCGAAGGCGCCGTCGACGCCGAAGCGGGGGCCGGAGGGGACGCGGACGCCGGTCCGCTCCCCCGCCTCCGCGAGGCGAGAGCCGGAGAGGCCGCCGGCGCGGACCCACAGGGTCAGACCGCCGCGCGGCACCTCGAACTCCCAGTCGGGCAGGTCCCGGCGCAGGGCCGCCACCAGGGCGTCCCGGTTCTCCCGGGCCTGCTCCCGGCGCAGTTCCACCGCCCGCGCCCAGCCCCCGGTGCTGAACAGCCAGTTGACGGCGAGCTGTTCCAGCACCGGTGTGCCCAGGTCGGCGTAGGCACGCGCGGCGACCAGGCTCCGGATGACGTCCGGCGCCGCCCGTACCCAGCCGATCCGCATCCCCGCCCAGAACGCCTTGCTGGCCGAGCCGACCGTGATCACCGTGGAGCCCGCCGGGTCGAAGCCGCACACCGGCCGGGGCATGCCGCCGGCCGCGAACTCGTCGTCCAGCCAGAGTTCGGTCATCGTCTCGTCGGCGACGAGCACCGTGCCGGCCGAGCGCGCCGCGTCCACCAGCCGGCGGCGCTGGTCGTCGTCGGCGAGCGCGCCGGTCGGATTGTGGAAGTCGGCGACGACGTAGGCGAGTCGGGGGGCGGCCTCGCGCAGCACCTGGCGCCACCGGTCCAGATCCCAGCCGCCCAGGCCCTCGGCCATCGCGACGGGGACGAGCCGGGCGCCGGCCGCCCGCATGAGCTGGAGGATGTTGGCGTAGGACGGCGACTCCACGGCGATCCGCTCGCCCCGGCCCGCGAAGAGGTGGCAGATCGCGTCGATGGCACCCATCGCGCCGGTGGTCACCATGATCTGCTCGGGCATCGTGGGGATCCCGCGCGCGGTGTAGCGCTCGGCGATCATCGAGCGCAGCGCGGGCAGCCCCGCCGGATAGTCGCCGTGCGTGTGGGCGTACGGCGGCAGTTCCTCCAGCGCGCCTTGTACGGCGCGGGTGAGCCACGGCTCGGGGGCCGGCAGCGAGGCGCAGCCCAGGTCGATCACCGAGCCCAGCGCCTCGGGGGGCAGCGGTTCCAGGCCACGCGCGGGCAGCGGGTTGCCCGCCGGTACGGCCGTCCAACTGCCCGCGCCGCGCCGGGACTCCAGGAAGCCCTCGGCACGCAGCGCCTCGTAGGCCGCCGCGACGGTGGTGCGGCTCACGGTGAGGGCCAGGGCGAGTTCGCGCTCGGCGGGGAGCCGGGCCGCCACCGGGACGCGTCCTTCGAGCACGAGCAGCCGGATGCCGTCCGCGAGGGCGCGGTAGGCGGGCGGGCGGCGGGTGCCGGGGCCGGCGGGCCGGTCCTGCTGGGAGGTGAGCAGCCGTGCGAGCTGAGCGGCACCCACCGCCGAGGTCCACTGCGCCATGAAGATCAGTCCACCTTCCCCGGATTGGCCATGGATGGCATGTCGTCCCGAGCCACAGAGTGTCATGTGTCAGGCCACCGCCACCACCCAGGGGGGTATCTCGTGTCCAGTCAGGGCCATCCAGGACGACGTCTGATCCAGCTCTACGCCGGGCTGGTCCTGTACGGCGCCAGTTCCGCGCTGCTCGTGCGGGCGGGCCTGGGCACGGAGCCCTGGAACGTGCTGCATCAGGGCCTGGCGCGGCGCACCGGGCTGACCATCGGCACGGTGTCCATCCTCGTGGGCGCGGCGGTGCTGCTGCTGTGGATCCCGCTGCGCCAGCGCCCCGGCCTCGGCACGGTCTCCAACGTCTTCGTGCTCGGCCTGGCCATGGACGGCACCCTCGCGCTCGTCCCGGACGTCCGTTCCCTCGCCGTACGGGTGCCGCTGCTGGCCGCCGGGATCGTGCTGAACGGCGCGGCGACCGGTCTGTACATCGCGGCGAGCTTCGGACCGGGCCCGCGGGACGGCCTGATGACGGGCCTGCACCGGCGCACCGGCCGCTCGATCCGGCTGACGCGCACGGTGGTCGAGGTGGCGGTGGTGGTGACCGGGTTCCTGCTGGGCGGCACGGTGGGGATCGGCACCGTGCTGTACGCGGTGTCCATCGGACCCCTGGCACAGCGCTTCCTGCGGGTGTTCGCCGTGCCGGCGGCACCGGCGGGCAGCACGGCCGTTGCCGGGGCGACACCGGCAGGGGCGATACTGCGTCCGTGAGCCTCACGACACCGTCCCAGCGCCACCCGTACCTCGACCATCCGGGCCCCCTCGCCTTCGCCCACCGGGGCGGGGCCGCCGACGGCCTGGAGAACACCGCGGCGCAGTTCCGGCGCGCGGTCGAGCTGGGCTACCGGTACATCGAGACCGACGTGCACGCCACGGCCGACGGCCGGCTCGTCGCCTTCCACGACGCGACCCTGGACCGGGTCACCGACGGCGCCGGCCGGATAGCCGACCTCCGCTGGGAGGAGGTCCGGCAGGCGCGCGTGGGCGGGCGGGAACCGGTGCCGCTGTTCGAGGAGTTGCTGGAGACCTTCCCCGAGGTCCGCTGGAACATCGACGTCAAGGCGGAGCCCGCGCTGCGCCCGCTGCTCGGTCTGGTCGAGCGGACGAACGCGTGGGACCGGGTCTGCGTGGGCTCCTTCTCCGAGGCGCGGGTGCTGCGCGCCCAGCGGCTGGCCGGGCCGCGGCTGGCCACGTCCTTCGGCACGCGCGGGGTGCTCGGCCTGCGGCTGCGCTCCTGGGGACTGCCCGCCGCGGTGCGCCGCTCCGCGGTCGCGGCACAGGTGCCCGAGGCGCAGTCGGGCGTGCCGGTGGTCGACCACCGCTTCGTCCGCGCCGCCCACGCGCGCGGGCTCCAGGTGCACGTGTGGACGGTCAACGAGGCGGAGCGGATGCACCGGCTCCTGGACCTGGGCGTGGATGGCATCATGACCGATCACATCGACACGTTGCGCGAGGTCATGGAGGACCGCGGCGTCTGGGTCTGAGCGCCCGGCCGCCCCGGCCGCGCCTTCGCGGGACAGCACGGAAGCGAGGGCACGGGTGGGGACCGACACCGTGCGGACACGGGCCGCGGACGACTCCGCGGACCTGCGGCGCGAGCAGCGCGGCTGGTACTTCTACGACTGGGCGTGCTCCGTCTACTCGACGAGCGTCCTGACGGTGTTCCTCGGCCCCTACCTGACCTCGGTCGCCGAGAGCGCCGCGGACGCGGACGGCTACGTCCACCCGCTGGGCGTCCCGGTGCGGGCCGGCTCCTTCTTCGCCTACTCGGTGTCCCTGTCGGTGCTCCTCGCGGTCGTCGTGATGCCCCTGGTGGGCGGCGTGGCCGACCGTACGGGCCGCAGGAAGCCGCTGCTCGCGGCGGCGGCGTACACCGGGGCCGCCGCGACGACCGGGATGTTCTTCCTGGACGGCGACCGGTACCTGCTCGGCGGGGTGCTGCTGCTGGTGGCGAACGCGGCGCAGTCCGTCGCGATGATGCTCTACAACTCCTACCTGCCGCAGATCGCCCCGCCCGAGCAGCGGGACGCGGTCTCCTCCCGGGGCTGGGCCTTCGGCTACGCGGCGGGCTCCCTGGTCCTGGTGGCCGACCTGGTCCTGTACTCGGCGCACGACTCCTTCGGCCTGTCCGAGACGGCCGCCGTGCGGATCTGCCTGGCCTCGGCGGGCCTGTGGTGGGGCGCCTTCACGCTCGTACCGCTGCGCCGGCTGCGGGACCGCCGCGCGCGCGGGGAGCACGCTACGGCGCCCGGGCTGCGGCAGTTGGCGGCGACCGTGCGGGACATGCGCCGGCATCCGCTGACGCTCGCCTTCCTGCTGGCGTACCTGGTCTACAACGACGGCATCCAGACGGTGATCTCCCAGGCCTCGGTCTACGGCTCGGAGGAACTCGGACTGGGGCAGTCCACGCTGATCGGTGCCGTCCTGCTGGTGCAGGTGCTCGCGGTGGCGGGGGCGCTGGCGATGGGGCGGCTGGCGCGCGTCCACGGGGCCAAGCGGACGATTCTCGGCTCGCTGGTGGCGTGGACGGTCACGCTGGCCGCGGGCTACTTCCTGCCGGCGAGGGCGCCGGTGTGGTTCTTCGTGCTGGCCGCCGGGATCGGGCTGGTGCTGGGCGGCAGCCAGGCGCTGTCCCGGTCGCTGTTCTCCCATCTGGTGCCGCCGGGCAAGGAGGCCGAGTACTTCTCGGCGTACGAGCTGAGCGACCGCGGGATGAGCTGGCTCGGCCCGCTGCTGTTCGGCGTGACCTACCAGCTGACCGGAAGCTACCGCTCCGCGATCGTCTCGCTGGTGGCCTTCTTCGTCCTCGGTTTCGTCCTGCTGGCGCGGGTGCCGGTACGGCGTGCGATCGGCCAGGCGGGTAACCCGGTACCCGAAAGGATCTAGACCCGATTTAGCGTTCCACAAGAAAGGGCGGTAGTGTACGCGTTTGGCCTGTCAGGCGTACCGTTACTGCGCGTCAAAGATGCCGAAACGCTGGGTGACATCTGCTAGCAGATGTGACAAACCGGGCGCCTGTGGGTAGAACAAGGGGCGGCTACGACGGCGACGCATGACCCGGAACGAGACCCGGAACGGGAATCTTTACCGCCGACCGGACGTTGACCGGATGACGACGACAGCGACACCTGTCCTGTGGGCGACAAGCCCGGGAGGCACGATTCATGAGTGAGCGAGCTCTTCGCGGTACGCGCCTCGTGGTGACCAGCTACGAGACGGACCGCGGTATCGACCTGGCCCCGCGCCAGGCCGTGGAGTACGCATGCGAGAAGGGCCATCGTTTCGAGATGCCCTTCTCGGTCGAGGCGGAGATTCCGCCGGAGTGGGAGTGCAAGGTCTGCGGGGCCCAGGCACTCCTCGTCGACGGCGACGGCCCTGAGGAGAAGAAGGCCAAGCCCGCGCGTACCCATTGGGACATGCTGATGGAGCGGCGCACCCGTGAGGAGCTCGAAGAGGTCCTTGAGGAGCGCCTGGCGGTTCTGCGCTCGGGGGCGATGAACATCGCGGTTCACCCCCGCGACAGCCGCAAGTCCGCTTAGCCCCCGCAGGGGCTGGGCGGCAGAACAGCACAAGCGACAGAAGCGGGCGCCGTACGTGATCCCACGTACGGCGCCCGCTTTCTCGTGTGTCCGCTCACGCGCGGAGGTCCACCCCCGCGCGCGGTCCGCTCAGCGCGTCAGCGGCGGCCGTCGCTCCCCCGGCTCGGGGCGCTCCTCCCGGATGACCTCGCCCCGCACCACCTTGCCGTCGGGGCGGTGCATGCGGGCCTGCTGGAAGGCGTCGCCCAGGGTGCCCGGGGCGGCCTTGCGCAGCCGCTTCTCCAGGGCGCTCTCGGTGGAGCGGCTCACGGCCCGCTGCACCGGCGGGAGCAGCAGGAGCAGGCCGGCCGCGTCGGAGAGCAGGCCGGGGATCATGAGCAGCAGGCCGCCGAGCATCATCAGGCCGTTGCCACCGCCGCGCTCGGGCGACCCGCCGCGCTGCAACGCCTCGTTCAGGTTCCGGAAGGCGCGCCGGCCCGCCCGCTTGATCACCACCGAGCCGGCCACGAGCCCGGCCACGATCAGCAGGAACACGGTGAGGCCGCCCGCCGCGCCCGCGACCACCGTCAGCAGCCAGATCTCCAGCACCAGCCACAGGGCGGCGCCCAGGGGCAGATACCTGCGCAGCCGGGAGCGCCGGGGCCGGGCGGCGGAAGGAGAGGTCGTCGGAGCGCCAGTCGTCATACTCTCAGTGTGCCTGGGCGCGGCTCAGCGCGGGATAAGGGAGGTATGGACCAGCCGGCCGGTCAGGCCTGCTGACCCTTTCCGGTGATCTTGCCGACGCGCTCGCCGACGCCCCAGGCGGTGACCCGCCACAGCGCCTCGACGAGGATGTCCTTGCTCATCTTCGAGTCGCCGAGTTCGCGCTCCACGAAGGTGATCGGCACCTCGACCACGTGATAGCCGGCCTTGACCGCGCGGCGGGCCAGGTCGACCTGGAAGCAGTAGCCCTGCGAGGAGACCTCCTCCAGGCCCAGGCCCTCCAGGGTCTCGCGGCGGAAGGCGCGGAAGCCGCCGGTGATGTCGCGCAGCGGCAGGTCCAGGGCGAGGCGGGAGTAGAGGCTGCCGCCGCGGGAGATGAACTCGCGGGACTTGGGCCAGTTCACCACCCGGCCGCCGGGCACCCAGCGGGAGCCGAGCACCAGGTCGGCGCCCTTGAGGGCGGTGAGCAGCCGGGGCAGTTCCTCGGGCTGGTGGGAGCCGTCGGCGTCCATCTCGATCAGCACGCCGTAGCCGTGCTCCAGGCCCCAGCGGAAGCCCGCGAGGTAGGCGGCGCCGAGGCCCTCCTTGCCCTTGCGGTGCAGCACCTGGACGTGGTCGTCGGCGGCGGCCAGTTCGTCGGCGAGCTTGCCGGTGCCGTCGGGGCTGTTGTCGTCCGCGACGAGGACGTGCGCCTCGGGAACGGCCTCGCGCACCCGGCCCACGATGGTCTTGATGTTCTCGGCCTCGTTGTAGGTCGGGATGATCACCAAGGCCGTGCCGAGCGGACCGAACCGCCTTGCCCCGGCCTCCGCCGCGAGCGTCCCGTCGCCGTCGTTCACTGCTGCCCCTTCGTGTCGTACGCAGGATCCACCATAGTGGCCGCGGCCTGCGTCGACGTGCCGACTCGTCCTTGTCGTGGTGTCGATTCCGCAAGAGCGGGGTAAGAACACCTGTTTCGGTACCTGTGTGCCGCTGCGGATGGGGGCCCGGCGCCCTTCGGGCCGACCTGGGACCCGCTGGCTGCGGGTCTACCGAAAGCCGTTGTCTACTGAGCGTCCGGGCCCCACCCGGGTCACACCTTGCCGACCGGCCGGAGCGTTCCCCCGTCGGCGCGGACGCTGAGCCTGGCTCCCAGTGACGGTGCCCCGGTGCGGCACACCGTCCCTGACCCAGCGGCGCTGCGACGAGTTGCGCGAACACTCCCCGGTCGGGCGTCCCGGTGGTGGACTCGGCCGAACCTACCGGCCCCCGGCCGCCGACTGTCAACAGCCTCCTGACCTGTATGAACAGTGCGTCGGGCGGGATGATCGCAAAGGATGCGCAGGTCGGGCGACGGGGCGGCCGGGAGGGACGGCCGCCGCGCCACCCCGGGAGATCACTCGCCCGGCCGTACGAACACCGCCCGTCCGCCGACCACGGTGCGCAGGCAGACCGGCAGCTCACGGCCGGGGCTGAGATCGGGCAGGCCGGGGGTGCCGGAGCGGGGGTCGGTCGACCAGCGGGCCACCCGGTCGTCGGGCGCCTGCACGACCAGCTCGTCGGTGCGCCAGACGGCGTAGTCGGCGGGGGCGCCGGGGACCAGGACGCCCGCGTCGTCCCGGCCGACGGCCCGCCAGCCGCCGCGGGTGTGGGCGGTGAAGGCGGCGCGCACGGAGATCCGGTGCTCGGGCGTGTGGTGGAAGGCGGCGGCGCGGACCGTGCCCCAGGGGTCGAGCGGGGTGACGGGGCTGTCGGAGCCGAAGGCGAGGGGCACGCCGGCCCGCAGCAGGGCCGCGTAGGGATTCAGGGCGCGGGCCCGCTCGGCGCCCAGCCGGCGCGCGTACATGCCGTCCTCGCCGCCCCACAGCGCGTCGAAGGCGGGCTGCACGGACGCGATCAGGCCCAGCTCGGCGAAGGCGGCGACGGTCTCGGGGGTGAGCATCTCGGCGTGCTCGACGCGGTGCCGGGCGGCACGGATCCGGGCCAGGCCCAGCTTGTCGGCGGCGGCGCGCACGCCCTCGACCACGGCGGTCACGGCGGCGTCGCCGATGGCGTGGAAGCCGGCCTGGAGGCCCGCCTCGGTGCAGGCGACGACATGGGCGGCGACGGCGTCCGCGTCGAGGTAGGCGGTTCCGGTGTGCCCGGCGTCGGCGTACGGCTCGTGCAGGCAGGCGGTGTGCGAGCCGAGGGCGCCGTCCGCGAACAGGTCGCCCGCCGCGCCCGCCGCGCCCAGCTCGCGGGCCTTGTCGACGTTCTGTTCGGCCCAGTAGCCGACGACCCGCGGGCCGCGGAGGGTGCCGGCGAGTTTCAGCAGGGCGGTGAAGTCGTCCTCGGAGGAGATCCGCGGGCCGCCGCACTCGTGCACCGTGCCGATGCCGAGGGCGGCGGCCCGGACGAGGGCGGTGCGCTGGGCCTCGGCGCGCTGGGCGGGGGTGATGGCGGCGAGCGCGGCCTCGCGCACGGTGTGGTGGGCGTCCGCGGTGAGCGGGGCGTCCTCGCGCGGCAGGTCGGCGGGGATCAGGTCCAGCAGGGCGGTGGTGACCACCGCCGAGTGCACGTCGATCCGGGACAGGTACAGGGGCCGGCCGCCGGTGGCCTCGTCCAGCTCCGCGCGGGTGGGCGGCCGGCCGCCGGGCCAGCGGGCGGCGTCCCAGCCGTGGCCGAGCAGGACCCGGTCGGCGGGGCGGGCGGCGGCGAACGCGCGGACCCGGGCGAGGGCCGCCTCCAGGGAGGGCGCGCCGGACAGGTCGAGGCCGGTCAGCGCGAGACCGGTGGCGGTGGTGTGCACATGGGCGTCGGTGAAGGCCGGCGTGACCAGGGCGCCGTCGAGGTCGATCACCTCGTCCACGCCGTCGGCGAAGGCGTCGGCCGCCCCCTCGGAGCCGACCCAGGCGACTTGGCCGCGTTCGATCACCATGGCGGTGGCGAAGGGGTCGGCGGGGCTGTGCACCTCACCGCGGCGCAGCAGGACGGTCGTGCGGGGCTCGGGCTCGGCGGTGCGGTCGCTCATAGGCGACAGTTTCCCTCGCGCCCGGCGCGCTGCCGCACCCGGGCCCACTCCCCCTGCCCCCGGCGCAGCGTCGCACCCGGGCCCGCCCGAAGCGCGCCCGGCGTTCAGATAGCACGCCCGGCGTTCAGATCCGGGGCGGGCGTGCCTCGTACGGCGTCGAGAGGGCGACCGTGGTGCGGGTGGAGACCCCGGCGAGGGAGCGCACCCGGGCCAGCAGTTCCTCCAGTTCGTGCGGGGTGGCCACGCGCACCTTGAGGATGTAGTTCTCGTCGCCGGCGACGCTGTGGCAGGCCTCGATCTCGGGGACGTCGGCGAGCCGGTCCGCGATGTCGTCGGGGGCGCTGGGGTCGAAGGGTTTCACCGAGATGAACGCGGTGAGCGGCAGCCCCACGGCCTCCGGGTCGACCACCGCGGTGTACCCGCGGATGACGCCACGCTGTTCGAGCCGGCGCACCCGCTGGTGCACGGCCGACGTGGACAGGCCCGTGGCCTTGCCCAGGTCTGTGTAGCTCATCCGCCCGTCCTTGACGAGCAGCTGCACGATCTGACGGTCCAGCTCCTCCATGGCGCCAAAACCTACCGTGCGGTTGATCTCCGCGGATAGCCGAGAGCGCAGGTCATGGCCGGTTCGCCGGGAACGGCCCCGTGACAGGCCCTGATCCGGCACTCCGGGCGGCTCATGTGACGAACGCCACACGATTCGGACGCGCTGCGTGAAGTCCTCGGGATTACCCCCCGGACCCGGCGGGAAGTGCTTGCTGTGGTCGAGGCCGCAGTGCCTTCTCGGCCCAGCCTTAGGGGGAGAATCCCATGCAGAGTGTCAAGCGCCCTGGTCGATCCGCGTCCAAGAGGCAGCAGCCGGTCGTCGAGCCCGAACCGGAGGGCGTCGAACCCGACGCCCTCGACGACGAGTCGGACGCCTACGACACCTTCGAGATGTACCGGGTGATCTGCCCGGACTGCGCCCAGCCGATCGCGCTGCTGGCGGACGAGGAGATCCTGCCGGAGCACGCGCTGTGCGCCTCGCCGTGGAACCCGTTCGGGCTCACGGTGTGTGCGGGCACGGGGCGCCCGGCGGCCCAGGCCCGCCCCGCGGACGCGTCCATGGCACCGCAGGAGCGGGACACCGCCCTGCTGCTGACGCTCCCCCAGGGTCTCGACTGGCGGACGCAGCCCTTCTCGCACGTCGGTGGCCCGGCTTCGCGCCCGATGCGCGTCCCGGAGATGCGCCGGGCCGCCTGAGCCCGCCTCGCACACCCCTCGTCTTCCGCCCCGCGCCCTGGCCCACGGCTGCCGTGGCGCGGGACCGGCGCGTCCGGACCACCTCAAGGACCGTCCCACGAAGGCGAGTTGACGCCCCGTCGGGTGCGTGACAGCCGACGGGTACGACCGTGAACTGACGCCCGATTCCGGTGGCCGGTGACCTGCCCGGCCGTCCCCGCGTTGACCAGGCGTGACCCCCACGTACCCGGCGACCGGGCGTCAGCGCCGCATCTTCGTCCCGCGCCCCGCAGAATCGGTTCCGCCGCCGCCCGCGCCGCAGGACCCACCCATCTACCGGGACCTCGTGCGGACCTGGTCCGACCGGGGCCGCGCCCTGCCGGGCCGCCACGACCCGGAGTGGGTCGGGGCGGCGGCCCCGACGGTCCGCTCGGGCCAGTTCAGCGACCCTCCGGTCCCGCCACGTGACGGGCGATGACCATCCGCTGGATCTGGTTGGTGCCCTCGACGATCTGGAGCACCTTGGCCTCGCGCATGTAGCGCTCGGCGGGGAAGTCGGCGGTGTAGCCGTAGCCGCCGAGTATCTGCACGGCGTCCGTCGTGACCTGCATGGCCGTGTCGGTGCAGTGCAGCTTGGCCATGGCGGCCTGCTTGGCGAACGGCCGGCCCGCGTCGCGCAGCCGGGCGGCGGCCAGGTAGAGCGCGCGGCCGGCCTCGATCCGGGTGGCCATGTCGGCGATCATGAAGCGCAGGCCCTGGAAGTCCGCGATGGGCCGGCCGAACTGCCGGCGCTGGGTGGCGTAGCCGACCGCCTCGTCCAGCGCGGCCTGGGCGACGCCGACGGCGCAGGCGGCGATGCCGAGCCGGCCGGAGTCCAGGGCGGCCAGGGCGATGGTGAAGCCCTGCCCCTCCTCGCCGATGCGCCGCTCGTCGGGCACGCGGACGCCGTCGAGGTGGACCTGGGCGGTGGGTGAGCCCTTCATGCCCATCTTCTTCTCCGGCGGCGCGGCGCTCAGGCCGGGGGTGTCGCCGGGCACGAGGAAGGCGGTGATGCCGCGCGGGCCGTCCTCGCCGGTGCGGGCCAGCACGGTGTAGAAGTCGGCGACGCCGCCGTGCGTGATCCATGCCTTGGTGCCGTCGATCACCCAGCCGTCGCCGTCCCGGACGGCCTTGGTGCGCAGAGAGGCCGCGTCGGAGCCGGAGGAGGGCTCGGAGAGGCAGTAGGCGCCGAGCAGGCCGCCGCCGAGCATCGCGGGCAGGCGCTCGACCTGCTGTTCCTTGCTGCCGAAGCCGGCGAGCGCGTGGCAGGCCAGGGTGTGGACGCTGACGCCGAGGCCCACGGTGAGCCGGGCCGCGGCCAGCTCCTCCAGCACCTGGAGGTAGACCTCGTAGGGCTGGTCGCCGCCGCCGTACTCGGCGTCATAGGGCAGGCCGAGCAGGCCGGACTCGGAGAGCAGGGTGAAGACCTCGCGCGGGAAGCGGCCCGCGTCCTCCTCCGCGGCGGCCCCGGGCGCTATCTCGCGCTGGGCGATCTCCCGGACGAGCGCGAGGAGGTCCCGCGCCTCCTCCGTCGGCAGTTGACGCTCCACCGGCTGCGGGTCGCGGTCGGACATGGCGTCGCTCTCCTCCCTGTTCGGGCACGGGCGGCCCGGCCCGTGAGGGTGGGGGCGGCTCCGCCTGATGGCCGCCGAAGGCGCCCGCTTCCGGGTCTCGGAAGCTGCTGACCAGCGGCTGTGCGCTGTGAGTATGCCCGATCCGGGGCCTGTCGTCACCAGTTAACGACCGCTTACTTCAAGAATCCACCCGGGCGCTGCCTGCCCGCCGAGATTGGTCCGAACCATTGACCTACTGGTCTAGTCCTCCTAGGGTGCATGACCAACGCTTTACCGCGTTCATGCCAATCGGCGCGCGTTCCCCCACCCCCACGAGGAGCCACCCCGATGCACCTCCCCCACCGCCCCCGCGCCCGCTTCCGGGCGCTCGTGGCCGCCGCGTGTACCGCCGTGCTCGGCGCCGGACTCCTGGCCGGCGCGGGCACCGCCACCGCCACCGCGGCGGCACCGGCCGCCCCGCAGGTCAAGGCCGGCTCCAAGGTCGTCGGCTACTTCACCGAATGGGGCACCTACGACCGCAAGTACTACGTCAAGAACATCGAGACCTCGGGCTCCGCCGCCAAGCTGACCCACATCAACTACGCGTTCGGCAACGTCACCGGCGGCAAGTGCGCGATGGGCGACTCCTACGCCGCCACCGATCGCGCCTACACGGCCGCCGAGTCGGTGGACGGCGTCGCCGACACCTGGGACCAGCCGCTGCGCGGCAACTTCAACCAGTTGCTGAAGCTGAAGAAGAAGCACCCGGGTCTGAAGGTGCTGTGGTCCTTCGGCGGCTGGACCTGGTCCAGCGGTTTCGGCGAGGCGGCGAAGAACCCGGCCGCCTTCGCCCAGTCCTGCTACGACCTGGTGAAGAACTCCAAGTGGGCGGGCGTCTTCGACGGCATCGACATCGACTGGGAGTACCCGAACGCCTGCGGCAACACCTGCGACACCAGCGGCCGGGACGCCTTCCGGAAGGTGCTGGCCGCGCTGCGCGCGAAGTTCGGCGCCGGCAGCCTGGTGACCGCCGCGATCACCGCGGACGCCACGAGCGGCGGCAAGATCGACGCGGCCGACTACGCGGGCGCCGCCCAGTACGTCGACTGGTACAACCCGATGACGTACGACTACTTCGGCGCCTGGGACGCGGCCGGCCCGACGGCACCGCACTCCCCGCTGACCTCCTACGCGGGCATCCCCAAGGCGGACTACACCACCTCGGCGACCGTCGCCAGGCTCAAGGGCCTCGGCATCCCCGCCGCGAAGCTGCTGCTGGGCATCGGCTTCTACGGCCGCGGCTGGACCGGTGTCACCCAGGCGGCGCCCGGCGGCACCGCGACCGGCCCGGCGGCCGGCACCTACGAGCAGGGCATCGACGACTACAAGGTCCTCAGGACCAAGTGCCCGGCGACCGGCACGGTGGGCGGCACCGCCTACGCCAAGTGCGGGAGCGACTGGTGGAGCTACGACACCCCGGCGACCATCGCCACGAAGATGACGTACAAGAACCAGCAGGGGCTCGGCGGCACCTTCTTCTGGGAGCTGAGCGGCGACACCGCGAACGGTGAGCTGATCAAGGCCATCAACTGAGGGAACCCACGGGGGGCGAGGGAGCGGAGGACCACGAGCCTCCGCTCCCTCGTGCGTTCACCGGTCAGACGCCGCGGCGGGCCGGCGACGGGGCCGGGTGGGACGGGTCCAGCTCCGCCACGGCCCGCAGGGCGCCGCCGAGGGTCTTCACCAGCAGATCGGCCATCGCGGCCCGGGGCAGCTCGGGGCGGGAGATCCAGTCCAGGGTGGCGCCCTCCACGCCGCACACCCAGGACAGCAGGCCCATCCGGGCGAGCGGGGAGATGTCGGCGCGGCCGTAGGCGCCCTCGGCGATGACGGCGACGATGGCCGCGCGCACCCCGTCCCGGATGGCGTGCACCTCGGCGTCGAAGCCCACGCCCCCGCTGACGATGGTGCGGTAGGCGGCCTGGTGGTGCTCGGCGTAGCGCAGATAGCCGTCGACGGTGCGGTGCACGCGGTCGACGGCGGAGAGTTCGAGGCCGCCGGAGGCGAAGGAGACCAGGTCCGCCACGGAGTCCTGGATGATCGCCAGGTAATAGCCGCGCTTGGAGCGGAAGTAGTAGTAGATCAGCCCCTTGGCGACCCGCGCCTGCCGGGCGATGTCGTCCATGGACAGCGCGTCGTAGGACGTGTCGGCGAACAGCCCCCGGCCGATGGCGATGAGGTCCGCGCGGCGTGTCGCCGAGCGCTCGGTGCCGCGCGCTCGCGCGGGGGTCGCTCCCGGGGCGGGGGCGGCGGCTCGCGCGACGGCGGTGGCGCGCTGCTGAGGCATGTTCAATTTCGACCCTGGTCTGGGAGTCGGCGGGACTCCCGCAGTATGTCAGAACATGAACATGTCGGGCAGGGGGCCCGGGAGCGGAGCGGGCCCGGACCTCCGGGTCAGAGCAGACCGAGCTGGGTGACGAGCATCGCGATCACCACGACGAGGGTCCAGCCCATGACGTGTTCGAGGATCTCGGGGCCGTCTTCCTGGGGGCCGCCGGTGCGGACGCGGGTGGCGGTGGCCGGGTGTGCGGTCATGGTTGCTCACAGAGGTCGGACGTACACAAGGGACTCCCCCGCCCATCCGTCCACCATGCCACCCGCGTCGGCGTGCGCGGCGGAGACCTTGCTCACACGGGCCGGTTCAGCGCACCCCCACCGCCGCGAGGGCCGTGCGCTGGCGCGTGGTCGGCTCGGCCGGGAAGTACAGGTAGCAGACTCCCCCGGAGCCCGAGGAGACCCCGCCGGAGGCGTTGTACCGCTTGGTCCTGAGCCAGATGTTCTCGAACTCCCGGCGCGGGTAGACCCGGCGCACCGCGTCGTCGCTCGGCGAGGCCGGGTCGTTGGCGATCACGTCGCCGTCCGCCGTGAACCCGATCACGGTCATGAGGTGGCCGGCGGTGCCGTAGCCGGCGCCGGTCAGCTCGGTCTTGAGGAAGGACTGGGACGTGATGGCCGGGATGCCGGCCGCGACCAGTGTCTCCAGGTCGGTCAGCGAGGCGAGCCGGGTGACCACGCTCCGCAGGCCCGGGTAGGTGGCCGCGTAGGCGGCGTTGAAGGGCCAGTTGCCGCAGCCCTCGTACTGGTAGTCGTAGGTGTAGCGGGCGGCATGGCAGACCGCCGGGTCGGCGTACGAGGGGTCGACCCAGGACAGCTGCCCGGGGGTGGGCCGGGCACCCCAGTACTCGATGATCATCTGCGAGGAGGTGGGGCTGCACCACGCCTCGCCGCCGTTGTCGTACTGCGGGTACTGGCCCTTGTGGATCTCCTGGGAGTAGCGCGGCACGGCGAGTTCCTGGGCGAGGCCGGGGGTGGAGGCCGGGACGGTGAACCGGTCGGGGATGTCGGAGCCCATCGCGCCGAGCCGCCAGACGGTCGGCGTGAGCCGCGTGCCCGGCTTCCGGTACAGGGTCAGGCGCAGCCGGTACGACGCCACGCGCAGACCGGTGCTCGCGTCGTCGACGGCGAGGGTGTCGGTCCAGACGCTGCTTCTGCCGTCGCTCTGGCCGTCCACCGAGGTCCGCCTGATGTCCTGGTCGCCAAAGGCCCAGCGGCCCATCACGTACCAGGGGGTGTCGGTGCCGTCGGAGTAGGTGCCGCGCAGCTCGGCCTGGAGCCAGGTGCCGTCGGGGGTGTGCGCGTTCCAGGAGGCGATGACCTCGGTGGCGGGCACGGTGAGGCGGTGTGCCGGGGAGGTCCAGGTGCCGTACTCCCACGTGGCGGTGGTGCAGGTGTGCGGGTCGGTGTAGTCGGTGCGGCCGGCCGGGGTGCCGATCTCCAGGCCGGGGCGGGCGCCCGGGACGGCCCGGGTGCCCTGGGCTGCGCCCGAGCGCCACTCGGCGTACGTGGTCCAGGCGTGGTAGTCGACGGGGCGGGCCGGCGTCCGGCCCGAGGAGTGGGCGGGCCGCCGTGTCGCGGCCGTCGCGGGGGCCGCGGTGCCGGTCACCGCGGCGGCGACGGCGACGGCCAGCACGGTTCTGCGGGAGGGCTGTTCGGCTCTGCTCATGGGCGCGCTTACCCCCAGGGTGTGTCCGTGTCGGGACGGGTCCGGTGCAGGGTTCGCGCCCACTATGGATCACGTGCCGGGGCCCGGCCAGCACTTCGGCGCACGCGGCGCGATGATTATTGGTTCGGACCGGTGGCGGCGGTACGGACGGGTGGTGCCCCGGGGCCGTGCGGGTGAGCGGAGGCGGAAGTGCGGACCGGGCGGCCCCGCGAGGCTGGGGGCCGCCCGGTCCTGTGGTCGGTGATCGGGACGGGTCAGATCAGGTCCATGGCCGCCACCTCGTCGGGGCGGCCGTAGCTGACCGGGCCCTGGAAGCGGCGGCGGGCCGTGGTGAACCACCAGACCGTGGCGATCAGCAGGACCGCGGCCAGGGCGATGGGGGCGTAGTTGAAGGAGTCGACCGTGATCGGGGAGGCCTGCGGGAGCATGAAGAGGATGCTGCTCAGGAAGATCCAGACGACGGCGAGCCAGCCGATCGGGCGGCCCCAGCGCCCGAGGTGCCAGGGGCCGGGCTGGAACGCGTTCCCGAGGCGCAGGCGCAGGAAGATCGGGACGGCGTAGGCGAGGAAGAGGCCGACCACGTTGACGCTGACGATGGCCGTGAACGCCGTGTGGGACCACCAGCCGGGCACGACCAGCGCGAGCGAGCAGCCGACGGCGAGCCACACGGCCTTCACCGGGGTGCGGGTGCGCGGGGAGACGGAGTGCCACCAGCGGGAGCCGGGCATGGCGCCGTCCCGGGAGAAGGCGAAGATCTGCCGGGTGTTGCTGGTGAGGTTGGCGAGGCCGCAGAAGAGCATCGCGCCGATGACGATGAGCAGCATGACCTTGGCGACGCCGAGCCCGAGCCCGTCGATCAGGATCTGGACGGGCGGCGTACCCGCTCCCGCCACCTTGGCGTAGTCGCTGATGCTGTAGACCAATGCGAGTATCAGGATCAGCCCGGTGATCGCGGAATAGCCGATGGCACGGATGATCCCCTTCGGCGCGTTGACCGTCGCGCCGACCGTTTCCTCGGACATGTGGAAGCTGCCGTCGAACCCGGTGAACGTCCAGCTGGTGACCAGCAGGCCGAGCATGCCGCCGTAAAGTCCGCTTGTGAAGCCGGTGTTGTTCTCGAAATGCGTCACGAAGGACGCCGGCTGGTGCTGATCGGGCATCACTATGAGTGCGCCCACGATCACGACGAGTCCGATCAGCAGCCACCACACGGAAATGCGGTTCAGTACGGCGACGAGCTGCACGGTGAAGGTGTTGGCGAGGCCCTGGAGCGCGATGATCACCGCCGTGATCGCCACCGTCTGGTGCGCGGTCGCCTGGTAGGAGGGCCACTGCAACTGGGCGAACGCCTGGATGAAGGTGGCCGCCGCGTAGCCGGTCGCCGCGGTGCCGCCGATCTGGCCCACGAAGTTCAGCCAGCCCGTGTACCACGACCAGGCGCCCTTGTGCCGCTTCGCGAGTTTACCGGCGGAGAAATACAGGGCACCGCTCGTCGGATAGGCGGAGGCGACCTCGCCCATGGCCGCCCCGATGAGCAGCACCATGACGGAGACGCCTATCCAGCCGAACACGAGAATACGCGGGCCACCCGCGTTCATACCGAATCCGAAGGACGAGAAAATTCCCGAGAGGATATTGATGATGGTGAAGGAGATCGCGAAATTGTCGAATGCCTTGAAACGGCGGGTGAGTTTTCGCGGATAGCCCATCGCGTGCAGGGTGGCGTCGTCGTCGAGCACGACCGTCTCTCCGCCCGCGCGGGCCTTCGCGCGGTGCGTCGATATCCGTTCCGACACGGCTTTGCCTTTCTGTCGATGGGGACTTGTGGGAGGTTCCCGGGGCGGGGGGTCAGGCGGGCCCCGGGACGGGCAGCCCGCAGGCACGCCGGGCCCGGGAGAGCTGTTCGACGGGGTCGCCGAAGGCGCTCCAGGGCATGCGCGAGGCGTAGGGACCCATCGCCGCGAACACCGCCCGGGCCTCGAACTCGCGTCGGCCCATGACCAGCGCGTGCGCGAGGTAGGCCAGGTCGAGCACCGGGGTGAAGCGGTAACCGGCCACGGCGGGAAGCCAGTTGTGGTAGATCGCCAGGGCGGTGGACCGCCACTGGGGCTGCTCCCAGACCCGGTCGGCCAGCAGCTGGGTCGGGTTGTAGCTCTCCACCAGGGCGACCAGGGGCAGCAGCCGCAGGGCGGAGTCGGCGGGCGCCCGCTGGCTGAGGAAGGCGGCCACGTCCCAGGCCGCGTTGACCGAGCCGCCGTGCCGGGCGAAGAAGCAGGACAGGAACCGGTGATGGGCCTCGCGGTGCCACGGGTCCAGGGACAGCACGTGTGCGAACAGCCGCCAGGGGCCGGGCGGGGCGGTGAGCAGGCCGTGCGGCGCCGGGTCGCGCAGCCGGTGCAGCCGGGCCATGGACAGCTTGGCGACCCAGGGGGTGGGGTCCTCGGGGGCCTGGGCGGCGGCGCGGTCGCACGCGGTCAGCGCTATCCGCTCCAGCGCCTCGGCCCGCTCGTCCCGGGCGTCGGCGGCCCGCAGCGCCCGCTGCACCGCGACCCGCGCCCACATCAGCGCCGCCTCGGGCGACGGCTCCTCGGCCAGCCAGCGTTCCACCAGATCGGTGCCGGCCGCCTCGGAGGCGATCACCAGCGAGCGGTGGGCGCGCAGCGCGAAGTCGGCGCGCGTCTCGACGAGCGCCTCGTGGGCGTGCCGATAACGTCCGGCGCGCACATCGACGCAAACGCTGGCCAGCACGCGGTCATCGGCCGCCGGATGCCATACATAGTGCCCCTCGAAT
Source organism: Streptomyces pyxinicus (assembly GCF_024753135.1). Taxonomy (GTDB): domain Bacteria; phylum Actinomycetota; class Actinomycetes; order Streptomycetales; family Streptomycetaceae; genus Streptomyces; species Streptomyces pyxinicus. Next base: position 64,937 of record NZ_JANUGP010000022.1, read on the forward strand.
AACTCAGCGGCCATGTCCACCCGCCCTGTCCCCGTTTCGACGTGTCGCGGTTGCGCAGGAGGCACCTTACTCAGCGGAAGGCGCACCGGGAACGCGGAATTCGACATATCGGTCAAGCGATTCGGATTGTTCATTCCGCTCGATTGGCCAGTTGACAGCCAGGGGTTCACATCCCGGCGGCCGTGGTCCGTGCGCCCGGTTCCGCCGCCGCAGCCCGCCACTAGACTGTTTCCGGAAAGCCTCGCCCACCCGCACCACACATCGGGAATCGTCATTCGCGACCTCGCCGCCCGGCTGCGCGGGCTTCCCCCCTCCCTGGGGCCGGTCCGGCTGGTCGCCGTCGACGGGCACGCCGGCTCCGGGAAGTCCACCTTCACCGGGCGTCTGGCCGGCGCGCTCGGCGGGGCCCCGGTGCTGCACCTCGACGACATCGCCAGCCACGAGCGGCTCTTCGACTGGACCGACCGCTTCCTGACCCGGGTGGCCGAGCCCCTCTCGCGTGGTGAGACCGCGCACTACCGCCCCTACGACTGGGGCGCCCGCGTCTTCGGACCGCCCCGCCCGCTGCCGCTCGCGCCCGTGGTGCTGGTCGAGGGCGTGGGGGCGGGACGCCGGGAACTGCGGCCGTTCCTGGCGGAGCTGCTGTGGATGGAGTTGCCGGCGTCCCGGTCCTGGGCGCGGGGCCGGGCGCGGGACGGGGCGGCGCAACGGCGGTTCTGGGACGGCTGGGTCGAGGCGGAGCGCGCGCACTTCGCCGCCGATCCTTCGCGCCCCCACGCCGGTCTGCTGGTGCGGGAGAAATCCGAGGGGTACGAGGTGCTGCCGGGGCCGGCGCGGCCCGCTGGACCGGACCAAGTCGCTACGTAGGGTGAGGGGTCGTGGGCAATGTGGTGAAGTGGTGAAGATCGACCCGGGGGAACTTCCCCGAGTGCCTCAACTTCGCTTGACCGAGGGCCCGTACAGGTCTTACGTTTCCCATGTGCGGCGATGTGAAGCCGCCCCCCAGACGCGAAGCCCCCGGTTGTTCCCCCGTGACCGGGGGCTTCGTTCTGCCCACGGCCCACTTCTTGGGGCCCCGGCGCACCGGTCCGATCACCGTCGGTCACGAACGTGAGTGCGCCCCGTCTGCTCCTACCTCGGTAAACGGCCCCTGCGGCACCCTTCGGCAGGCGGTCGCCCCACGGGTACGATGCCCTCGGAGCGCCCGTCGAGGCTGCCTGGCGCACCGGCAACTCCGGTCCGCGGCACAGCGGTTCGACCGCGGCGGCCGTCGGGCGACTGCCCGGCGGTGAACCACGGGGGCACGGTCTGTGGGGGGACGATGGACTTCGGCACGCAGGGCCCCGAGGCCCCGGCCGACCTCGCCTGGCTGCGGGGTGTGGACGCCTACACGATGGGCGCCTACCCGCAGGCCGAGGAGGAGTTCCGCACCGCGGTGCGGATGGACCCGGGGATGGCGGACGCCTGGCTCGGGCTGCACGCGCTGCGCGTCGACACGACGACCGCCCTGCTGCGGATGTCCCGGCACCGCGAGCGGTTCGGCGAGCAGCGTGCCCGGCACCGTAGACCGCTCAACTCCTGGTACTGGCTGGGCTGGTGGGTGCAGCCGGTGCTGGAGAGCCCGCGTGATCTGCTGCTGGCGCACGCCTCGCACTGGCTGGACGGCCGGCACGTGCCCGAACTGGACCGGGCGCTCGCCGGGCTGCCCCCGGTCGACACCGATCCGCAGGTGCGCTTCCTGCACGCCTGCCGGGCCTACCTGGTCAAGGACTGGGACCAGCTCGTCCGGCACACCGACCCCCTGCTGGACGACCCGCTGCTCGGCATCGAGGCCGGGCTGTTCGGCGGCATGGCGCGGGTGCGGCTGGAGATGTACGGGCAGGCGGAACCGCTGCTGGCGGCGGCGCTGATGCGGTGCCGCAGCGAGCAGCCGCAGCGCAAGGAGCTGCGGTACTGGCTGGCCCGCGCGCACGAGGGCACCGGACGGTCGGCCGCCGCGCTCCCGCTGTACCGGGCGGTGCACCGGGTGGACCCGGCGTTCATGGACACCTCGGCGCGGCTGGCCGCGATCGCCGAGGGCGACGGGTACGAGGACGCGGCCGGCTTCGCCGCGATCACCCTGACCGGGGCCGGTCTCGACGCCGTGGACGGGATGGACGGGTTCGATCCCATCTTCGGTACGGAGGGGCGTGATCTGCGGCTGCCTGATCCCGATCTGCCGACCGGCCCGCTGCCGTCGGTGGGCGATCCGGCGGTGCGGACGAAGACGGGTGTGCCCGTCTCGCCGATCCCGGCGGGGCCGACCGATCCGGAGCTGCTGGAGGAGGCCCTGGCCGAGCTGGAGCGGATGGTGGGGCTCGAACCGGTCAAGCGGCAGGTGAAGGCGTTGTCCGCGCAGCTGAACATGGCGCGGCTGCGGACCGGGCAGGGGCTGCCGGTACAGCCGCCCAAGCGGCACTTCGTCTTCTCCGGCCCCTCCGGAACGGGCAAGACCACCGTGGCGCGGATCCTCGGCCGGGTGTTCTACGCGCTGGGGCTGCTCGGCGGCGACCACCTGGTGGAGGCGCAGCGGGCCGACCTGGTCGGGGAGTATCTCGGGCAGACCGCGGTGAAGGCCAACGAGCTGATCGACTCCGCGATCGGCGGGGTGCTGTTCGTGGACGAGGCGTACTCCCTGTCCAACTCCGGGTACGGCAAGGGCGACGCCTACGGGGACGAGGCCCTTCAGGTGCTGCTGAAGCGTGCCGAGGACAACCGGGATCACCTGGTGGTCATCCTGGCGGGGTATCCGGAGGGCATGGACCGGCTGCTCGCGGCGAACCCCGGGCTGTCCTCGCGGTTCACCAGCCGGGTCGACTTCCCCTCCTACCGGCCGCAGGAACTGACCGAGATCGGCAAGGTGCTCGCGGCCGAGAACGGGGACGGCTGGGACGGGGAGGCCCTGGAGGAACTGCGGTCCATCGCCGGGCACGTGGTCGAGCAGGGGTGGATCGACGAGCTGGGCAACGGCCGGTTCCTGCGGACGCTGTACGAGAAGAGCTGCGCCTACCGGGACCTGCGGCTGTCGGCGTATCCGGGGGCGCTGTCCCGGGAGGACCTGGCGACCCTGCGGCTGCCGGACCTGATGCAGGCCTACGGGGAGGTGCTGTCGGGGCGGGGGCCGCAGGATCCGTCGCCGTCCTAAACCGCCCTAAAGGTGTGGGAAGCCGCGCGCGGCTTCCCACACCCCTAGGCGACAGCAGAGCTAGGTCGCCAGTGCCTGTTCCGGGTCTCCGCTGAGTCTCGGCTCGGTCAGTTTCAGGTCGGCCGGGAGGCGGTGGGCCGGGTCGCGGACCTCGCCGACCAGGAGTTCGAGGGCGTCCTCCAGGGCGACCAGGCCCAGTACGCGCCCGGAGGCGTCGGCGACCTGGGCCAGGTGGGTCGCCGCCCGGCGCATCACCGTCAGCGCGTCGTCGAGCGGCAGTTCCGCGCGCAGTGTCGTCATCGGACGCCACACGTGCTGCGGGACCGCGCGCGCGGAGTCCTCCAGGTCGAGGACGTCCTTGACGTGGACGTATCCCATGAAGGGGCCCTTCTCCGTCGCCGCGACCGGGAAGCGGGAGTAGCCCGTGCGGGCGGTGAGCCGCACAATCTCCCCCGGGGTGACCGACGGGTCCACCGTCACCAGGGACTCCCGGCGCAGCAGTACGTCCGTCACCGGGCGGGAGCCCAGCTCCAGGGCGTCCTCCAGGCGCTCCCGCTCCTCGGCGTCGAGCAGCCCGGCCTGGCCGGAGTCCTCCAGCAGGCGGTTGAGCTGCTCGCTGGTGACGACGGCCTCCACCTCGTCCTTCGGCTCGACCCGGAACAGCCGCAGGATGCCCTGCGCGCAGGCGCCGAGGGAGACGGTGATCGGCCTGCACAGCCGGGCGAAGTAGACGAGCCCCGGGCTGAGCCAGAGCGCCGCCTTCTCCGGTGCCGCCATCGCGAGGTTCTTCGGCACCATCTCGCCGATGACGAGGTGGAAGAAGACCACGGCGGCCAGGGCGATGACGTACCCCAGGGGGTGGATCACGCCGTGCGGCAGGTGGATCCACTCGAACAGCGGTTCCAGCAGGCGGGCCACCGTCGGTTCGGCGACCGCGCCCAGCGTCAGCGAGCAGACGGTGATGCCGAACTGGGCCGCAGCCATCATCTGCGGCAGCCGCTCCAGGCCGTACAGGACCTGCCGGGCCCGCGCGGTGCCCAGCGGCTCGATCTGGCTGCGGCGGACGGAGACCAGCGCGAACTCGGCGCCGACGAAGAAGCCGTTGGCGAGCACGAGCAGCGCGGCGAAGAGCAGTTGGAGGACGCTCATCGGACCGCCTCCATGACGTTGACCGCGGCGGCCGTCCTGACCAGGCGGACCCGCTCGGCGCGGTAGTGGCCGACCTGGCGGACCGAGAGCCGCCAGCCGGGCAGCTCGGCCCGGTCGCCGGGGGCGGGGATCCGGCCGAGCAGGTCGGCGACGAGGCCGGCGACCGTCTCGTACGGACCCTCGGGCACGTCGAGGCCTATCCGCAGCAGGACGTCGACCCGGCAGCTGCCGTCGGCGTCCCAGGCGGGCCTGCCGTCCTCGGGCGGGGCGGCGGCCAGTTCGGGTGTGTCCTTGGCGTCGTGCTCGTCGCGGACCTCGCCGACGAGTTCCTCGACGATGTCCTCCAGGGTGACGACGCCCGCCGTGCCGCCGTACTCGTCGACGACGACCGCGATGGGCTGCTCGCTGCGCAGCCGGGCCAGCAGCGGCCGGACGGGCAGCGACTCGGGCACGAGGAGTGCCTTGCGGGCGATCCGGCCGACCGGGGTGCGCAGCCGGTCGTGCGCGGAGACCGCCAGCGCGTCCTTGAGGTGGACCATGCCGACGACCTCGTCGATCTTCTCCCGGTACACGGGGAAGCGGGACAGGCCGGTGGCCCGGGTGAGGTTCACCACGTCCTCGGCGGTGGCCGAGTCCTGGAGGGCGCTGACCTTCACGCGCGGGGTCATGACGTGCTGCGCGGTCAGGTCGCCCAGGGAGAGGGTGCGGACGAACAGGTCGGCCGTGTCCTGTTCCAGCGCGCCGGCCTGCGCGGAGTGCCGGGCCAGGGAGACCAGCTCGCCCGGGGTGCGGGCGGAGGCCAGCTCCTCGGCGGGTTCGACGCCGAGGGCGCGGACCAGCCGGTTGGCGACCGTGTTGAGCGCGGCGATCACCGGCCGGAACAGCCGGGAGAAGTGGTGCTGCGGGCCGGCCACGAACCGGGCGACCTGGAGCGGCTTGGAGACGGCCCAGTTCTTGGGTACGAGCTCGCCGATCACCATCTGGATCGCGGAGGCCAGCAGCATGCCGACGACCACGGCGACCCCGCCGGCGGCGCCCTCGGGGATGCCGAGCGCGCCGAACGGGCCGCGCAGCAGCCCGGCCAGGGCCGGTTCGGCGAGCATGCCGACGACCAGGGAGGTGATGGTGATGCCGAGCTGGGTGCCGGAGAGCTGGAAGGACAACTCCTTGAGCGACTCCACGACCCGGACGGCGCGCCGGTCGCCGTCGGCGGCGGCCTGCTCGGCCTCCGGGCGCTCGACGGTCACCAGGCCGAACTCAGCGGCCACGAAGAAGCCGTTGGCCAGGATCAGCAGGAAGGCCGCTCCGAGGAGCAGCAGGGGGGTGGTCACGATGCCACCGCCTTCCCGGACTTCCGGGTCGGGGTGGCGCGGGTACTACAGGACGATCCGTCCATCGCTGGAGGGAGTCACTCCTCGGGTAGCAGGAACCCCTGGGCGCCGGGCGGCGCGCAGGGGCGGAGGCACAGCGAAAAGGCCTCCGCTCACCAGATTAATCAAGACAGGGCGCGTGCGGGCAGGGCCGGGACCCCGAGTCAGCCCTGATCTTGCTCCGGGCGGCCGTCGGCGTGGGCCTCCGCGAGCGCCCGCAGGGCCCGGGCGTCGGCGATGGCGCGCTGCTTGGCGATACCGGGCTGGATGCCCAGCGCGGGCAGGCTGGTGCCGTCGGTGAGGTTCAGGAACACCCAGGGATCCCCCGGACGGAGGTTCACCTGGACGATCTCGGCCCACTCCAGGCGCCGCCGGCTGGCGATGTTGACGACGGTCACACCGGTGTCGTCGGCGACCACCTTCACCCGGGCGAGCTGGGCCAGCACCCAGAAGATGAGCGCCCCGGTGACGACGAAGGTGAGCCGCTCCCCCGGGCCCAGCTCCAGCAGCAGCGCGATCCCGGAGATGACCAGGAAGATCGCGACACCGGCGGTGAGCAGGACGGCCCGGGTGTGGCCCGGCCGGAAGGTGACGGGAAGACGGGGCAGGTCGAACGTCTCGGGCATCTCGGTGCGTGTCCCTCAGAGGCGGCAGGCGTGGATGGCCGTGGTCAGGATGGCGCGGGCGCCGATGGCGTAGAGGTCGTCCATGATCCGCTGCGCCTCCTTGGCCGGGACCATGGCGCGCACGGCGACCCAGCCCTCGTTGTGCAGCGGGGAGACGGTCGGGGACTCCAGGCCGGGAGTGAGCGCGACGGCCTTCTCCAGCTGCTCCACCCGGCAGTCGTAGTCCATCATCACGTACGTCCGCGCGACCAGGACGCCCTGGAGCCGGCGCAGGAACTGCTGGACCTTCGGCTCCTCACCGTCGGCGCCGGTACGGCGGACGACGATGGCCTCGGACTTCATGATCGGCTCGCCGAAGACCTCAAGGCCCGCGTTGCGCAGGCTGGTGCCGGTCTCCACGACATCGGCGATGACCTCGGCGACGCCCAGCTCGATGGCGGTCTCGACGGCGCCGTCCAGGTGGACCACGGAGGCGTCGACGCCCTGGTCCGCGAGGTGGGCGGCGACGATCCCCTCGTAGGAGGTGGCGACGGTCTTGCCCTTGAGGTCCTCGATGCCGCTCGCGGTGCCGGGCTTGCCGGCGAAGCGGAAGGTGGAGCGGGCGAAGCCGAGCGCCAGGATCTCCTCGGCGTCGGCGCCGGAGTCGATCAGCAGGTCACGGCCGGTGATGCCGATGTCGAGGCGGCCGGAGGAGACGTAGATCGCGATGTCGCGGGGGCGGAGGTAGAACAGCTCGACCTCGTTCTCCGGGTCGACGACGCGCAGTTCCTTGGTCTCGCGGCGCTGCTGGTAGCCGGCCTCATGCAGCATGTCCGCCGCAGGGCCGGAGAGTGAACCCTTGTTGGGGACGGCGATGCGCAGCATGAGGTCGGCTTCCTTTGCGTGACGGGGTTTCTACGGCAGGTGCGTACGGAGGGTCAGAGGTGGGCGTAGACGTCGTCCAGGGAGATCCCGCGGGCGACCATCATCACCTGGACGTGGTACAGCAGCTGGGAGATCTCCTCGGCCGCCGCCTCCTTGCCCTCGTACTCGGCGGCCATCCAGACCTCGGCGGCCTCCTCGACGACCTTCTTGCCGATGGCATGGACGCCCTTGCCGACCAGCTCTGCGGTGCGGGAGGTGGCGTGGTCGCCCTGGGCGGCCTTCTGCTGCAGCTCGGTGAAGAGCTGCTCGAACGTCTTCTTGGACATGGTGCGCCCCACCCTAGCCGTTTGTGGTGGCCGACCTAATGCCAGGGTTCGGATACGGAACGGAGCGTGGCCGCGGTCGCGACGGCCGCGGTCACCGCCTCGTGGCCCTTGTCCTCGTGCGAGCCCTCGATACCGGCCCGGTCCAGGGCCTGTTCCTCGGTGTCGCAGGTGAGCACGCCGAAGCCGACGGGGACGCCGGTCTCGACGGAGACCTGGGTGAGGCCCTGGGTGACGCCCTGGCACACGTACTCGAAGTGGGGGGTGCCGCCGCGGATGACGACGCCGAGGGCCACGATCGCGTCGTAGCCGCGGCCGGCCAGGACCTTGGCCGCGACCGGCAGCTCGAAGCTGCCGGGGACGCGGATCAGGGTGGGCTCGTCGATGCCGAGGTCACGCAGGGCGCGCAGGGCGCCGTTCACCAGGCCGTCCATCACCTGCTCGTGCCACTGCGCCGCGATGACGGCGACCCTGAGGTCGCTGACGTTGCGTACGGACAGCTCCGGTGCACCCTTGCCGCTCACGTTTCTCCTTAGTGCCTTGTTGCCTTGTTACTTTGTCGCTTACTGGTTTCCGCAGGACGCGGACGTAGCCGGGGAGGCCGGTGCCGGGGGCGTGTCCAGCCAGGGCAGGTCATGGCCCATCCGGTCCCGCTTGGTGCGCAGATACCCCAGGTTGTGCTCGCCGGCCTGGACGGGCATCGCCACCCGGCCGGTGACCCGCAGGCCGTGGCCGAGCAGCGCCTCGGTCTTGTCGGGATTGTTGGTCATGAGCCGGACGCTGCGCACGCCGAGGTCGGCGAGGATCCGGGCGCCGGCGCCGTAGTCCCGGGCGTCGGCGGGCAGGCCGAGTTCGAGGTTGGCGTCCAGGGTGTCGTGGCCCTGTTCCTGGAGGGCGTAGGCGCGCAGCTTGGACAGCAGGCCGATGCCGCGTCCCTCGTGTCCGCGCAGGTAGACGACGACGCCCCGGTCCTCCTGCTGGATCCGCTCCAGGGCGGTGTCGAGCTGGGGGCCGCAGTCGCAGCGCAGGGAGCCGAAGACGTCGCCGGTGAGGCATTCGGAGTGGACGCGGACCAGGACGTCCTCGCCGTCGCCGAGGTCGCCGTGCACGAGGGCGACGTGTTCCACGCCGTCGACGGTGGAGCGGTAGCCGTGGGCGGTGAAGACGCCGTGCCGGGTGGGCAGGCGGGTCTCGGCCTCGCGGCGGACGGTGGGCTCGCTGCTGCGGCGGTAGGCGATCAGGTCCTCGATGGAGATGATCGTCAGGCCGTGCTTGCGGGCGAACGGGATCAGTTCGGGCAGGCGGAGCATCCGGCCGTCCTCGCCGGCGATCTCCACGATGGCGCCGGCCGGCCGCAGGCCGGCGAGCCGGGCGAGGTCGACGGCGGCCTCGGTGTGGCCGTCGCGGACGAGGACGCCGCCGGCGCGGGCGCGCAGCGGGAAGACGTGGCCGGGCCGGACGAAGTCGACGGGCTCGGCGGTGCCGCTCGCGAGCAGTCGCAGCGTGGTGGCGCGGTCGGCGGCGGAGATGCCGGTGGTCACGCCGTGCGCGGCAGCGGCGTCGACGGAGACGGTGAAGGCCGTCTTCATCGACTCGGTGTTGTCGTCGACCATCTGCGGCAGCCGGAGCCGGTCCAGTTCGGCACCCTCCATGGGGGCGCAGATCAGGCCCCGGCACTCGCTCATCATGAAGGCGATGATCTCGGGGGTCGCCTTCTCGGCGGCGATGACGAGGTCGCCCTCGTTCTCCCGGTCCTCGTCGTCCACGACGACGATCGGGCGGCCGGCCGCGATGTCGGCGATGGCCTGTTCGACGGGGTCGAGGCCGAAGTGCTCGATGGCGTCGGTGTCGTATCGGAGCGGTGCCGAGGTCATGCCGGGGCTCCTTCCAGGGTGGGCCGCGGGTTCCGGCGGGAGCGCAGCCACCAGTCGCGCATGCCCCACAGGACGAGCGCGCCGTAGATGACGTAGACGAATCCGGAGAAGGCGTAGCCGTTGGCGAAGTTGAGGGGGACGCCGACGACGTCGACGAGCAGCCAGGCGAACCAGAACTCGACCATGCCCTTGGCCTGCGCGTACATGGCGACGACGGTGCCGACGAAGATGTACGCGTCCGGCCAGGGGTCCCAGGACAGGCTGGGGTAGGCCGTGAAGAGCAGGGCGACGGCGACGGTGCCGACGGCGGCGCCGCCGAGCATCGCCGCGCGCTCGCGCCAGGTGGCGAAGCGGGGCGCGATATGGCCGTCGGTGCCGCGGTTCCTGTCGCGCCGCCACTGCCACCAGCCGTACAGGGCGACGGCCATGACGACGACCTGCTTGCCCGCGCTGCCGGCGAGGTGGCCGTAGAAGGCGGCGAACAGGACGAGGCCGGAGAGGAACTGCACGGGCCAGGTCAGCAGGGAGCGGCGCCAGCCGAGGGCCAGGGTGATCAGGCCGAGGATGTTGCCGGTCATGTCGGACCAGATGATGTGCTGGCCGAAGAGGGTGAAGGCCTCGGAGTTCATCCAGTTCACCGGCCGGCCCTCCGCGCGCGGTCGCCGAGCAGGCTCTCGACGTACTTGGCGATGACGTCGACCTCCAGGTTGACCGGGTCGCCGGGCTGCTTCACGCCGAGCGTGGTCAGGGCGAGGGTGGTCGGGATGAGGCTGACGGTGAAGTGGTCGGGGCCGGCGTCCACGACGGTGAGGCTGATGCCGTCGACCGTGATGGAGCCCTTCTCCACGACGTACCGGGCGAGGTCGGCGGGGAGGGAGATCCTGACGAGTTCCCAGTGCTCGGAGGGCGTGCGCGCCAGCACCTGTCCGGTGCCGTCCACGTGGCCCTGCACGATGTGTCCGCCGAGGCGCGCGCCGACGGCGGTGGGGCGCTCCAGGTTGACGCGGGAGCCTACGGTGAGCGCGCCCAGGCTGGAGCGCTTCAGCGTCTCGGCCATGACGTCGGCGGTGAACTCGCCGTCCCCGTGCTCCACGACGGTGAGACAGACCCCGTTCACGGCGATGGAGTCGCCGTGCTGCGCGCCCTCGGTCACGACGGGGCCGCGGAGCCGGAAGCGGGAGGCGTCGCCGAGATTCTCGACGGCGGTGACCTCACCCAGCTCTTCGACGATTCCGGTGAACACTTCCCGGGTCCTCCTGCCTCGTGGGGCACGGACTCCGGGGCCTGTCGATGACGACAGAATGAACGGGTGGACACACCGGGGGCGTCGCCGAAGGAGGACCCGCCCGGATATGGACGTGTCCCGCGATACGGCGGCGCGCACACGGATGTGCTCGCCCGCCGCGCACTGCCTCCCATCCGGACTTTAACCGTCGGTCCAGGAATTTCACCTGGTCAACCGGCCGCTGGAAGCGACCGGGTCGCGGACTGTAACCGCCGGTTCGGACTTTCACCGACCCCGGAGTGCGCTGCTTCTGGTACAGGGCCAGTGTGCCACGCCCGCCACTCACCCCGACAGGCGAGCGGTGTGGGCTCGCTCACAGTGCGTGGCGCCGAACTTGCGCGCCGCAGCGGCCGGGGTCAACCCAGCCGTCCCGGGCGAGCGTTGGTCCCGGTCCGGACCATTGACCTTAATGGTCTAGTCCTTTTAGGGTGCGGACGGGCCCGGTGGCGGTGACGACGGCCCTTGCCCGCCGCCGGGCCGCCCAGGACCGCGGGCGGCGCCGCGCCGCCCTTCTGGCAGGGTGAGCGCATGGAATCCGCCCTGCCCGCAGACGAGTTCGAGGCCCACCGGGGCAGGCTGTTCGGCCTGGCCTACCGGCTGCTCGGCTCCGCCACGGAGGCCGAGGACGCCGTCCAGGACGCGTATCTGCGGTTCGCCGGCGCCGACCGCGCGGTGATCGAACGCCCCGGGGCCTGGCTCGCGAAGGCCGTCACCAACCTCTGCCTGAACCGGCTCACCTCGGCCCGCGCCCGGCGCGAGCGGTACGTCGGACCCTGGCTGCCGGAGCCGGTGGCGACCGCCGACGACACCCTCGGGCCCCTGGAGTCCGCCGAGCGGCGCGAGCAGGTCTCGATGGCGATGCTGCTGCTCCTGGAACGGCTGACCCCGGCGGAGCGCGCGGTGTACGTGCTGCGCGAGGCCTTCGGGTACGGCCACCGGGAGATCGCGGACGTCCTCGGGCTGACCGAGGCCAACTCCCGTCAGCTGTACCGGCGGGCGGCGGCCCGGGTGGCGGTGCCCGAGGGCCGTTTCGAGGCGGCCCCGGAGCGCCGGGAGGCCCTGGTCGCGTCGTTCGTCTCGGCTGCCCGCGAGGGTGACGTCGCCGCTCTGGAGCGGCTGCTGGCGGCGGACGTGACCTGGTGGAGCGACGGGGGCGGCAAGGTCAGCGCGGCCCTGCGGCCGATCGAGGGCCGGGAGAAGGTGCTGCGTTTCCTGGCAGGGGTCGCACAACGGCACGCGGTCGGTGTGGAGCTCTCGTCGGCGGAGCTGAACGGCACGCCGGCGCTGGTCATGTGGGCGGGCGGGACGCTGCTGGGCGTCGCCGCGTTCGAGACGGCGGACGGGCTGATCACCCAGGTGCGGTGCGTGATGAACCCGGACAAGCTGGACTTCGTACGACGGCAGCTCGCGCCCGCCTGAGAGACCGTCCGCCAGAGCTGTCACGTTTCCGGGGTGCTGTGCGGTCACCGCTGCCGAAAGGTGCTCGACGGAACGGAGACACAGCATGACCACGATCCTGGTGACCGGCGGTACCGGAACCCTCGGCCGGCTCGTCACCGAGCGGCTGCGGGCGGACGGCCACGAGGTACGGGTGCTCAGTCGGCGCACCCCGCCGTACGCCGTGGACCTGCGCGAGGGCGGAGCCCAGCTGGACGCGGCGCTCGCCGGCGCGGAGACGGTCGTGCACTGCGCGAGCACGCCGCGGGGCGGGGACGAGACGGCCGCGGAGCATCTGATCGCGGCGGCGCGGCGGGCGGGCGTCGGCCACCTCGTGTACATCTCGATCGTCGGCGTCGACCGCGTGCCGCTCGGCTACTACACGTCCAAGCTGGCCGTGGAGCGGCTGGTCGAGGCATCGGGGCTCGGCTGGACCACGCTGCGCGCGACGCAGTTCCACGATCTGGTGCTCACCCTCCTCGAAGGCCTGGCGAAGCTGCCGGTGCTGCCGGTCCCGGCCGGGGTGTGGGACCAGCCGGTCGAGGTCGCGGAGGTGGCCGATCGCCTCGCCGGACTGGCCCTCGCGGCCCCGGCCGGCCGGGTACCGGACCTGGGCGGCCCGGAGATCCGTACGTTCCGCTCACTGGCCGAGGCCTACCTGCGCGCGACCGGCCGCCGTCGCCGGGTCCTGGAGATCCCACTCCTCGGCCGCACCTACGGCGCCTTCCGCGCGGGCGGCCATCTGACCGCGGAACGGGCGGTGGGGAAGGGGACGTTCGAGGAGTACCTGGGGCGGCGGTTCGGGGGTGGTGGGAGCGGGGGGTGAGGGTGGGGCGCCGGGTGCGGGGCCTCCCGCCCGGCTCCTGGCTCCCGACTCCCGACTCCCGACTCCCGGTGAGTCTTTCCGGTGATGGGCGTCCCCGCATCGCCGGCCGCACCCCCGAGACGCCGGTCCTTCCGGGCGAGGGCCAGTCGTCGGGGTGTCAGCGCTCGGGTGGGGCGAAGATCTCGTCCTGGGCGCGGTCGCGTGCCGTCAGGAGGGCTCCCCGGAGGACGGCGGTGCCGCCCAGGGTGCTGGGGCGTACCTCGGTGGGCAGCGGGGACAAGCGGTGCAGCCGCTCCGCCACGAGTCCGGCCAGCACCTCTCCCCCGGCCTGGCCGACCTCCCCGCCGAGCACCACGCAGCCGGGGTCCAGGACGGCCACGAGGGAGGCGGCGCCCAGGGCGACCCGGTCGGCGAGGGTGTGCAGGAAGCGGGGGGTGGGGACGAGGGGGCGCGTCGTCGCGTCCCGGACGATCTCCGCGGCTCCGGGGCCGTCCGGCGTGGCCGGGGCCGGCAGGCCGTGCTCGGCGGCCAGGGCGGCGATCGCGGCGGCGCCGGCCAGGGAGTGGAAGCCGCCGTCGCAGTCGGTGGCCGAGGGCAGGGAGCCGGTGCCCGGGACCGGCAGGAAGCCGATCTCGCCGGTGCCGCCGGAGGCGCCTCGGCGCAGGGTGCCGTCGAGGACGACGGCCGCGCCGACCCCGTGACCGAGCCACAGCAGGACGAAGGTGTCCCGGTCCCGTGCGGCGCCCTCGCGCTGTTCGGCCAGGGCGGCCAGGTTGGTCTCGTTCTCCACGGTGACCCGCGCCCCCGGCAGCCGTTCCTGGAGGGCGGCGGCCAGGCTGCGGTGCCAGGCGGGCAGCCCGGCGGAGTCTCGCAGGTCGCCGGTGGCCGGGTCGATCAGGCCCGGCGCACCGATGCCGACGGTGTGCAGCCGGTCGGCACCGGCCTCCTTCACGGTCCGCTCCACCGCGGCCACCGCCTGCTCCACGGCGGGCCCGGTGCCCGCGTCGCCGCCGATGGGCACCGACGCCTTCGCGAGCACCCGGCCGACCAGGTCGGAGACCAGGACGAGGACGCCCTCGGTGCGGACGTCGAGGGCGGCGAGGTGGGCGCGGTCGGCGACGATGCCGTAGAGGCGGGCGTTCGGGCCCCGGCGCTGGGCGCCGGACTCGCCGACCACCGTGATCAGCCCGGCGGCCGTGAGCCGTTCCACGAGGTCGGCGACGGTCGGCCGGGACAGCCCGGTCAGCTGCTTCAACTGCCCGGCCGTGAGCGGGCCTTCCTGCTGCAACAGCCGTAGGGCCAGCCGGTCGTTGATGGCCCGGGCGATGCTGGGTGATGCGGGCATGGCGGGAATCCTCCCAGATCGCGGCGACCGGACCGGCCGGGGGCGGGACGACGGGCGGCCGTGAAACCGTCTTTCTATCAGGCAGGCTCCCTGATAGTTTACGCGCCGATGCCACCGGAGGCGGCCGGGGAACTCCCGGGAAGGGGAAGGGACATGAGTGACGTGCGCTGCGGGCGGGACGAGGTGAGGCGCGCCCGGTTCGCCGTGGCGGCCGTGTTCGCCGTGCACGGCGCGGTGACCGGCTCCTTCGCGACCCGCGTGCCGTGGATCCAGGACCACGCCTCGCTCAGCGCCGGCCAGTTGGGGTTCGCCCTGGCCTTCACGGCGCTCGGCGCCTCCTGCGCGATGCCGCTGGCGGGCCGGATCACCCACCGGTTCGGCAGCCGCAGCGCCCTGCGCGGGCTGCTCGCGCTGTGGACGCTGTCGCTGCTGCTGCCGTCCCTGGCACCGAACATGTGGACCTTGTGCCTGGCCATGTTCGTCTACGGCGGCACCGCCGGCATGGCGGACGTGGCGATGAACGCGCTGGGCGTGGAGATCGAGCGGCGGCTCGGCAAGTCGATCATGTCGGGGCTGCACGGCATGTGGAGCGCGGGCGCGCTGGTCGGCTCGGCGGCCGGCACCCTCGCCGCGCACCTCGGCTCCGACGCGCGCCTGCACCACGCCCTGGCGGCGGGCACGCTCACCGTGCTGGGCCTGGTCGCCTGCGCCTGGGTGCTCGACGTACAGCCCGCCGAGGACGAGGAGCCGCCGCCCCGCTTCACCCTGCCGCCGCGCTCGGCGCTGCTGATCGGCACGGTCGGGTTCTGCGCGGTGTTCGCGGAGGGCGCGAGCCTGGACTGGTCGGCGGTGTTCCTGCGGGACCGGCTGGACAGTTCGGCCGGGGTGGCGGCGGCCTGTACGACCGGCTTCATGCTCACCATGGCGATCGCCCGGATCGTCGGGGACGCGGTGGTGAACCGCTTCGGCGCGGTCCGCACGGTGCGGGCCGGCGGGGTCCTGGCCGTGCTGGGCGGGCTGCTGATCGTACTGGCCGGGCAGCCGGCGGTGGCCATCGGCGGCTTCGCGCTGATGGGTCTCGGCATCGCGGTGGTCGTACCGCTGTGCTTCGCGGCGGCCGGGCACGCGGGGCCCAACCCGAGTCAAGCGATCGCAGGCGTGGCGACCATCACCTACACCTCGGGGCTGGTCGCGCCGAGCATGATCGGCGGGGTGGCCCAGGCGACCAGCCTGGTGGTGTCGTTCTGCGTGGTCACCGCGCTGGCATGCGGGCTCGTGGTGTTCGCGGGCGTGCTGCGCACGGCGGAGCGCGGCGGCCGGGCGGAGGTCAGCCGGCCGTCCGCAGCAGTGCCCGACCCGCGGCCCTGAAGTCGTCCGTCCACGGCGCCGGGCGCAGGGTGGTGGCGTCCAGCCGGACCAGCACCCGGGTGCCGTGGGCGTAGGTCTCGGTCCCGTCGGCCGAGCAGAAGCGGAAGCCGTAGGTCAGGCCGGTGGTGCCGAGCCGTTCCAGCCAGAGGTGGACGGCGTAGCCGCCGGGGCGGGTGACCGGGGCCTCGTAGGTGATCCGGAGTTCCTTGACCGCGTTGCAGGCGTCGCCGGCCGCCACCCAGTCGCCGTCGAAGCGGATGCCGTGCTCGTTCCACAGCTCGGTCCAGGCCCGCTCGACCATCAGCGGGTAGCGGGCGTTGTGCAGCAGCCCGAGCGCGTCGAGGTCGTCGAAGTGGACGGTCACGGGGATCAGCCGGCCGTGCGAGAGGGCGGGGGCGGTCGGCGCTTCGGCGGTCACGGGCGGGGCTCCTGAGCGGTGCGGTACGGGGTGGCACACCCCCGGGCACCTCCCATACTAAGCGACCGCTCAGGGCCCCTCCCGGAGCCCCGGCGTCCGTTACCCGTGACAATGGTCCGGACCGCCCCCGGTACGAAAGAAAGCGAAACCCCACCATGGACCTCGGCGTGCGCTGGAAACTGCACGGTGACGGGCGCACGCCCGCGCCCGGAGCGGTGGTACGCCCCGACGAACGACTGTCCTGGCCGCGCACGGTGGGGCTGGGCGCCCAGCACGTCGTCGCGATGTTCGGCGCGTCCTTCGTGGCCCCCGTGCTGATGGGCCTGGACCCGAACCTCGCCATCATGATGTCGGGGGTGGCGACCGCGATCTTCCTGCTCGCCACCCGCGGCCGGGTGCCCAGCTACCTCGGTTGCTCGCTGTCGTTCGTCGGCGTGGCCGCCGTCATCCGCGCCCAGGGCGGCACCAGCGCGACCGTGACGGGCGCCGTCCTCGTCGTGGGCGCCGTGCTGTTCCTGGTGGGTCTCGCGGTGCAGCGCTTCGGGGCGCGGATCATCCACGCCGCGATGCCGCCGATCGTCACCGGCGCCGTCGTCATGCTGATCGGCTTCAACCTGGCGCCGGTGACCGCCTCGACGTACTGGCCGCAGGACCAGTGGACCGCGCTGCTGGTGATGCTGTTCACCGGTCTGTCCGTGGTCTGCCTGCGCGGCTTCTGGTCGCGTATCGCGATCTTCCTCGGCCTGGTGTTCGGGTACGTGGTCTCCTGGGCCTTCGACCGGATCTTCGGGAAGATCCACTCGACGAGCCCGAGCGGCGAGGTCACCGACCACTGGCGGCTCGACCTCTCCGGTGTGTCCCACGCCGACTGGATCGGCCTGCCGTCCTTCCACGGGCCGTCCTTCCAGTGGTCGGCGATCCTGGTCGCGTTGCCCGTGGTGATCGCGCTGGTCGCCGAGAACGCGGGCCACGTCAAGGCGGTCGGTGAGATGACCGGCGACCCGCTGGACGACCAGCTCGGTACGGCGATCTCGGCGGACGGCGTCGCCTCGGTGCTGTCGACCGCGGTGGGCGGCCCGCCGAACACCACCTACTCCGAGAACATCGGCGTGATGGCCGCGACCCGCGTCTACTCCACCGCCGCCTACTGGGCCGCCGCCGGCTTCGCGCTGCTCTTCGGTGTCTGCCCCAAGTTCGGCGCGGTCGTGGCCGCCATTCCGGGCGGCGTCCTCGGCGGCATCACCGTGATCCTCTACGGCATGATCGGCCTGCTCGGCGCGCAGATCTGGCTGAACGCCAAGGTGGACCTGCGCAACCCGCTGAACCTGGTGCCGGCCGCCGCGGGCATCATCATCGGCGTCGGCAACGTCTCCATGAAGTTCACCGACACCTTCTCGCTCAGCGGCATCGCGCTCGGCACCCTGGTCGTCATCACCGGCTACCACGCGCTGCGCGCCTTCGCCCCGGCCCACCTGAAGCAGCAGGGGCCGCTGCTGGACGAGGGCACGTCGACGTACGACGCCGAGAACCCGCGCACCGAGCCGTAGCGGCCGGGGGTCCGGGGCCGGACTCGGGGCTGGGCCCGGGGCTGGAACGCGGGTCCCGTGGTTCCTCCGTTCCGGCGAAGCACCGGGGCGGTCGGCCCGCCGGCCGGTCCCGGGCTGGGACCCTTCCCCCATGACGCGGTCGGAACACCTCACACACCCCGTCGACGCGGTGCTCTCCCGGATGCGCGCGCTCGACGCGGACCTGCCCGAGCGGGACGGGATCGCCGTGTTCAACCGCGTCTACCTCGCCGTCACCGAGGAGGTCGGCCGCCGGCTGGACGCCGGGGAGTTCCCCGACCGGCGGGCGGCGGCCACGCTGGACGCGCGGTTCGCCGAGCGGTATCTCGCGGCGGTCGACGCGGCCGACGACGACCGCCGTCCCCCGGCGTGCTGGCGGCCGCTGTTCCAGCTCCGCCGGCATCCCGGGGTACGGCCGCTCCAGTTCGCCCTGGCCGGCATCAACGCGCACATCGGGCACGACCTGGCGCTCGCCGTGGTCGACAGCTGCCGGGCGCTCGCCTGCGAACCGGCCGACCTGGAGGACGAGTTCGACCGCGTCGGCGAACTCCTCGTGGCGCTGGAGGAACGGGTCCGCGAGGACCTGATGCCGGGACCGGATCTGCTCCAGATCGCCGACCCGCTCACCCATCTCCTCGGTTCCTGGAGCCTGGAGCGGGCCCGGGACGCGACCTGGACGGCGGCGCGTGCCCTGTGGGCGCTGCGGCACTGCGCGGACGTGGCCGAGGAGTTCACGGCGCGGCTGGACGCGGCCGTCGGCTTCGCGGGCCGGATGCTGCTGACCCCGCTGCCCGACTGATCCGGCCGGAAACCGCCCCCGGGCGCCGCGTCCCCGGAACACCCCGCCGGGCGTGGCACGTTGAGGGGCAGGTACCCGCAGGTGCCCGTTCGCGCAGCAGAGGAGCAACGGTATGGCCAGCAGGCTCGGTCTCGGTCTTCCCCAGATGCGGCAGTTCTCGATCGGCAGGGACGTGCCGGACGTGGCGCGCGCCGCCGAGCGCATCGGCTACGACAGCGTATGGGTGTTCGAGCGGGCCCTGTTCCCGGAGCCCGCGACCCAGGGGCTCTACGACGTCGACGGGCTGCCCTGGCCCGACCAGTACCGGTCGGTGGCCGACCCGCTGGTCACCCTCACCCTGGCCGCGGCGGCCACCGAGCGGGTGGAGCTGGGTTCCAGCGTCCTGGTGGCGCCGCTGCACCTGCCGTTCCAGCTGGCCAAGTCGCTGGCGACGCTGGACGCGGCGAGCGGCGGCCGGGTGCTCGCGGGGCTCGGCACCGGCTGGTCGCTGGACGAGTACGCGGCCTCGGGGGTGCGGCCGTTCGAGGAGCGCGGCGCGGTGCTGGACGAGGTCATCGCGGTGTGCCGCGCGGTGTGGGGTCCGGATCCGGTCGTCCACGACGGTCCGCTCACGAAGATCGCCTCGGCCGTGGTCGGGCCCAAGCCCGCGCGGCCGATCCCCCTCCTGCTGGCGGCGGGCAGCCGGCGGGCCTGGCGGCGGCTGGTGGACCACGCCGACGGCTGGCTGCCGGTGGGCGCGAGCGCCGAGCAGATCGCCGCGCAGTGGCGGGAGCTGCGGGAGCTGGCCGAGGAGCGGGGCCGCACCGAGCCGCTGCGGACGGTGCTGCGCGTCAACACCGTGCGCCTGGACAAGCCGTACGAGGGACCGGACCGTCAGCCGTTCCAGGGCAGTGTCGACCAGATCGTGGCCGACCTGGCGGAGCACGCCGAGATCGGCCTGGACGAGATCCTCGTCGAACTCCAGCCGACCGCGCGGGACGCCGAGGAGCTGAAGGACGTCGCCGCCGAGGTGTTCGAGAAGGCGCGGGCGGCCGGAGTCTGAGACCGGTCGCCCGCGCCTTGGCCGTGGCAGGCGCGGTCAGTCCTCGGGGAGCTCCACCGGGGCGATCTCGTCGTAGACGTCACCCGGGCCGGGGTTGGCCGCGTCCGTCTCGCCGCCGAAGTGCCGCATGACGCCCCAGACCGCGTTCAGCGCGGTCTGCACGGCGCCCTCGGCCCAGCCGGCCGTCCAGGAGATGTCGTCGCCGGCGAGGAAGACGCCCCGCTTGTCGGCGGGCAGCCGGTCCTGCATGAAGTGCGTGAACAGGCGCCGCTGGTAGCGGTAGTGACCGGGCAGGTTGGCCTTGAACGCGCCCATGAAGTAGGGCTCGTTCTCCCAGGAGACGGTGACCGGGTTGCCGATGACGTGCTTCCTGATGTCGACCTTCGGGTAGATCTCGCCGAGCGACTTCAGCATGACCTCCATCCGCTCGTTCGCGGACAGCGGCAGCCACTTCAGGCTGTCGTCGCACCAGGTGTACGACAGGCAGATCACGGCCGGCTTGTCGGGGCCGTCGTCCAGCAGGTAGGTGCCGCGGGTCATGCGGTCGGTGAGCGTCATCGACATGACGTCCCGGCCGGTCGGCTCCCCCTTGTCGTCGACGGCCTTGTCCAGCCAGAAGGGCCGGTCGACGGGCACGAAGAGCTTGCTGGACTCCATGTAGTGGGTGCGCTCGATCGCGGTCCAGTGGTCGATCGGGAACAGCGCGTCGTCGCAGGCGATCTTGGACAGCAGCATCCAGGACTGGGCGGTGAAGATCGCCGCCTGGTAGGTGCGGATGTCACCGTTGGCGTCCGTCACCGTGATCTGGTCGCCCGCGGTGCGGTGCAGCCGGGTCACGGCCGGGCGGGGCTCGCCGTTCGCGTGCAGGGAGGCCAGCGAGGTGCCGTACGGCCAGTGGACGATCTTCTCCGGCTCGCGCTCCCACAGCCGCAGCGGCAGCTGCTGGGAGCCGCCGACGATGCCGCGGTGGTGGTCGTCGGCCTCGGTGTAGACGACGCGCAGGATCTCCAGGATGGAGTTGGGGAAGTCGGTGTCCCAGCCGCCGGTGCCGAAGCCGACCTGGCCGAAGATCTCGCGGTGCCGGAAGGACTTGAAGGCCTCGGAGTCGCAGAGGAAGCCGTAGAAGGTCTGGTTGTCGAGCTTCTCGACCAGCCGGCCCCAGATCTCGCGGATGCGCGGGACGTCCCGCTCGCGCAGGGCGCGGTTCATGTCGGAGAAGTCGGCGCCCTCTTCGAGGCACCTGCCCCAGGCGTCGGCGACGTCCCGGTAGACCTGGGGCAGGTCGGCGATGGTCTCGGCGTAGTGCGACTCGCCCTTGAGGTCGACCACGGTCGAGGGGGTGGCCTCGGCCAGCGGGTTCGGGAAGGGCCGCGTCTCCAGGCCGACCAGGTCGATGTAGTGCTGGAGGGCGGTGGAGGACGGCGGGAAGCGCATCGCGCCCAGCTCGCAGTTGAGCGACTCGTCACAGCCGTCGAAGCCGACGGTGCGCAGCCGGCCGCCGAGCTGGTCGGCCTCGTAGACGACGGGCTTGAGGCCCATCTTCATCAGCTCGTAGGCGGCGACGACACCGGACAGGCCGCCGCCGATGACCGCGACCTCGGTGCCGTGCTCGGTGGCCGGCACCTGGCCGAGTCCCGCCGGGTGGGCGAGGAAGTCGTCGTAGGCGTAGGGGAAGTCCGGGCCGAACATGGTGATCGGCGGCTGCTGCTCGTCGGTGTGCTCGACGGCGTTGGGCACCGTGGACGTCATGGGGTACGGACTCCTTGCGCGGGTGACTCGGGTGAGGCTGGGGGGGTGGGCCGGATCAGGCCAGGGACCCGTACAGACCGGGGCGGCGGTCCTTCAGGTACGGGTTGTCCTCCCGGGACGCGGCCAGGAAGGCGGGGTCGGCGTCGGCGATGACCAGTTGCTCGGCGCGGCCGGCCCGGGTCAGGGCGACTCCGTCGGGGCCGGCCAGCACGGACAGCCCGACGAACTCGAACTCCCCTTCCTGCCCGACCCGGTTGACGTAGGCGACGTACATCTGGTTCTCGAAGGCGCGCACCGGGATCATCGACTCGGCGACGAACTGGAAGGGGTGCATCTGCGCGGTCGGGACCACGAGCAGGTCGGTGCCGGCCAGGGCGTGGGCGCGGACGTTCTCCGGGAACTCGACGTCGTAGCAGATCATCAGGCCCACCGTGAGCCCGTTCAGCTCGGCCTGGACGACCGGCTGCCCGCCCGGCGTGAAGTGGTCGCGCTCGAAGCCGCCGAAGAGGTGGGTCTTGCGGTAGTTCGCGAGCCGGGTGCCGTCGGCGGAGATCAGCTGGGCGGAGTTGTGGACGGTCTCGCCGTCGCGCTCCGGGTAGCCGTAGGCGATCGCGATGCCGTGCCGGCCGGCGGTCTCGGCGATCGCGTCGGCCGAGTCGCCGTCGGCGGGCTCGGCGAGGCGCGCGATGTCGTCGCCGATCGCGTACCCGGTCAGGAACATCTCCGGGGCGGCCAGCAGCGCGGCGCCCGCGGCGGCGGCACGGGCCGCGGCCGCGTCGAGGACCTTCAGGTTCTCGCCGACGGAGCCGGGCCGGCCGGAGCTCTGGAGCAGGGCGGTGCGCATGCGTGATCCTCACCGGGGGCGGAGGGGGTTCGGGGGGCCAGAAAGACAGTACGGTCGGCGCGCTCGACCGGACAAGAAGGAGCCGTTGCGCGCCGGTGCGCGGTTCGTTGCGTGGGGCGGGGGCGGAACGGTGATTCGTTGCGCGGAGTGGCGGGGGTGGGGCCGGAGCGGCTGGTCACGAGGGGTGCGGGCTGCCGGGCACGGCTGGTTCCGGGCCGCACGAGGCACAGGCGGCGCGGGCGCGTACGCCGTCCGGCAGCCGTGAGCCCACCGGCGCCGGGTCACCGGTGGCGGCGCCGGCGCGGGCGACCGGCCGTCCACGACGATGGACCGGAGCCACCGGAGCGACCGCTTAAGCGCACCGGTCCTGTCCACGACCCCGTCGACGCCCCGCACGCCGGCAGGACGCGGACGAGGCCGGGCCCGTCGGCCGGCGGAGGGCCGCACGGCCCTGGCCCCGCCCAGCCTGGCGGGTCGACGGACGCCCGGCCTTCGCGCTACTCACGCCGGCGAGTGCGCGTGCCGGCCGGTGTCGCCGCAGCCGACGCGCTACCGCCGGGCGGCGCCGGGAAGGAGTGACCGCCCTACAGCTCCCGCAACCGTGCCGCGATCTCTCTGAGCAGGGTGGGGTCGGCGGTCGGGCCGTGCGGGGCGCCGGGCCGGGGGGCGGCGACGTGGATCAGGCCGGCCTCCGTCAGGTCGCCGAGGAGGACGCGGACGACCGTCAGAGGGAGGTCGGTGTCGGCGGCGAGTTCGACCACGGGGCGGGGGCCGCGGCGGATCAGCTCCAGCAGCGCGGCGGCGCCGTGGTCGAGGGCGGGGTCCGGCTCGTCCGTGTCCAGCGCGGTGACGTGGGACATCAGGTCGACGGGGTGCCCGCTCTCGGGCCGGGTGCGGCCCCGGGTCACGGTGTAGGGGCGCACCAGGGACCCGGTCTCGTCCTCGTACCAGTGCTCGTCGCTCACCGCGGGTCAGGGAGTCGCGCGGGCCGCGGCGTCCAGGTGGCGGCCGAGGCGGCGGACGAGCAGGGCCATCTCGTGGGCCAGCTGGCCCACGTCGGTGCCGGCCCCGCTGAGCACGGCGAGCCGGCTGCCGTGTCCGGCCGGGGTGACGAACAGGTAGGCCTCGTCCAGCATGACCATGGTCTGGCGGACCCGTCCGGCGCCGAACCGCTCCCCCGCCGACCTCGCCAGGCCGTGGAAGCCGGAGCAGACGGCGGCCAGGTGCTCGATGTCGCTCCGGGCCATGCCCTGCGAGTGGCTGAGCGCGAGCCCGTCGGCGGTGAGCAGTACGGCCTGCCGGACGTGCTCCGTGCGGGCCACGAGGTCGTCCAGCAGCCAGCCGAGGTCGGTCCCGGGCACCCCGGCGAGTTCGCCGCTCCGCTCGCTGTCGTGTGCGTCACCGGTCATCGTCGGTGTCCGTCCCTTCGGTGGGGTGGGGGGTGGCCAGGTCGGTGGGGGCGTCCGTGCCGGGCACGGGCAGGCCCTTGCGGCCACGGTCCAGGCCTCGCTGGAACGCGCCGAAGATCGCGCGCATCTCCTCGGCGTCGGCCTCGGGTGCGGGAGCCTCCGGGCGGGGCGGTTCCTCGCGCAGCCGGGGTGCGGGGGACGCCTGCCGGGTGCGGGTGGGCAGGGCGGGGGCGGCCGGTTCCGGGTGGGCGGGTCCGGGCGCGGTGTCCCGCCGGGCGGGGGCCGGCCGGGTCCGCTCGCGGGACGGCAGCCGTCGTACCGGGGCGAGTGCCGCCTCGTCGTCCCGCTTCGGCCCGGCCCGCACCGGCTCCACCTCCGCGAGGACCGTCTCCGGCAGCAGTACCACCGCCGTCGTCCCGCCGTACGGCGAGTCGCGCAACGTCACCTCGATGCCGTGGCGGGCGGCGAGGCGGCCGACGACGTAGAGGCCGAGGCGGTCGTGGCGGGTGGGGTCGAAGGTGTCGGGGTCGGCGAGGGTGCGCAGGGCCGCCGCGCGCCGGCCGGCGTCCAGCCCGAGGCCCCGGTCGTCGATCTCCAGGACGAAGCCGCTCCCGGCGCGTCCGGTGCGCAGCGTGACGCGGGTGTGCGGCGGCGAGAACGCCGTGGCGTTCTCCAGCAGTTCGGCGACCAAGTGGACGACGTCGGCGACCGCGTCCGCCGCGATGCCGGTCTCCGGCATCGGCGGTACGGCCACCCGGGCGTAGTCCTCGATCTCGCCGACCGCCGAGGCGACCACGTCGGCCACCGGCACGGGCCCGCGCCAACGACGGCCGGGGGCGGCCCCGGAGAGGATGATCAGGCTCTCCGCGTGCCGGCGCATCCGGGTGGTGAGGTGGTCGATGCGGAACAGCTCGCGCAGGATGCCGGGGTCCTCGGTACGCCGTTCCAGCGTGTCCACCAGCTTCAGCTGCCGGTGCACCAAGGCCTGGTTGCGCCGGGCGATGTTCAGCAGCACCGCGGACAGCCCCCGGCGCAGGGTGGCCTGACGGACGGCGGCCTCGACGGCCGCGAGCCGCGCGGTGTTGAAGGACCGGCCGACCTGACCGATCTCGTCGTCGGGCAGGTCGGACGCGGCGAGCGGGGGCGCCTCGGCACTCGCGTCGACCTCCTCGCCTGCGCTCAACCTGCGTATCACGTCCGGGAGTTGGCGGGCGGTGAGGACGTCGGCGGCATCCCGCAGTGCCTCCAGGCGCCGGGAGAGGCGGCGGGCGCCGCGTACCGCGCACCACAGCGACAGCGCGACGGCGGCCAGTCCGGCCGCGCCGACGACGGCGGCCCGGGTCAGCTCCCGGCCGGCGAACTCCCGCCCCCGCGCGGCCGCGTTCTCGGCGGCCTCGGTGCACAGCCGCCGGTACTCCACGACGGCCCGGTCGGTGGTGGCGCGCCAGGTGCCGGCGGCGACGGCCCGGCCGGCCCCGGCGGCACCGGCCCGCAGCAGCGCGTCCTCGGCCCGCTCCAGCGACCGGTGCCGTTCACCGCGCTGGAAGCGGGTGAACAGGGCGCGCGAGTCGGCGGGCAGGCCGGGCACATAGGTCCGCTCGAAGACGCGGCGGTCCTCGACGGCGGCGGCGAGGGCGTCGTACTGCCGGTCGGTGAGCGTCCCGGCCGCGCGTGCCCCGGCGACCAGGGCGTCCTCCCGGGAGACGAACTCCCGTACCCGGACCAGTTCGGTGACGACCTGTGCCTCGCGGGCGAGCTGTCCGGCCTGGAGGGCGGTGAGCGCGGACTGCACGTCGAAGCCGGGCTCGACGAGCGCGCCGTACTCCGTCACCGCCCGGTCCCAGCCGATCCGCCGGGACAGCACCCGCTCGCGCAGCGCCTCCAGCCTGCCGGTGGCCGCGACCATGGCGTCCAGGGTCCGCCGTTGCCGTGTGCTCAGGCGGTCCCGGTCGCCGTCCTGGACGGCCTGGCGCAGGGCGTCCAGCGCCCGGTCGGTGCGGCGCTGCTGGCCGAGGAGCCGCTGTCCGGCGGTGGTGCCGGCGCCGGGGCGGGTGCCGAGGTAGGCGGCGGACAGCCGGCGTTCGACCTGGATCTGCCCGACCGCCGTGTCCACGGGGGTGCCGAAGTCCTCGTAGACTCCCTGGACCCGGGCGAGGGACCGGAGTTCGGCGGTGACGGACACCATGGTGAAGCTCCACAGGGCCATCAGGGCGAGCGCCGGGGTGAGCGCGAGCGCCACGATCCGCGTGCGGACGGTGGTGGGTCGGCCGAGGGGCCAGCGCATGGGTACCTGCCGGAGTTACCAGTCAGTAGAGAGCCCGGCACAAACTACGGGACGCTCACCCTGTTCGCAACGGTCACCTGCGGTAACCCGAGGTCACCGGGCAGGCAGCGCAAAGCTGGTGACCACCGCGGCGTGGTCGGAGGGCCAGTCGTTGCCCGCCACGTCCGGCCAGGGGCGCGGGGTGCCGGTGACCAGGGTCCGGGAGTCCAGAACGGTCAGTCCCCGGTGCAGCACGTAGTCGATGCGGTCCTGCGGTTCGGGCCGGCCGCTGCCGTCCTCGTGCACCGGGTGGACCGGCGACCAGGTGGGCCCGGGCACGGCGGCGGGGTCGGGGTGGGCCTCGCGGAAGGAGTCGGCGAACCCGGCCTCCTCGGCGGCCAGGGTCACCGGCCAGGCCACGTCGGTCCGGTCCAGGTGCGAGGGGCAGTTGAAGTCGCCGGTCAGGACGACCGGGACGCCGGGGCGCGCGGACGCCTCGATCCGCTCCAGCGCCTCCCGCAGCTGGGCGAGCCGCAGTTCCTCGTGGGCGATCAGCTCGGCGGCCGGCAGCCCGTCGAAGGCCACCTCGTAGGGGCCGTAGGGCGTGTAGTGCAGGTGGGCGGTCCAGACGTCCACCTCGCGGCCGGGTGCCACCGCGATCCGGACCCCTGCGGCGCCGTAGAAGCCGACGTCCGGGTCGCCGAGGCGGGCGGTGACGGGATGGCGGCTGAGGATGCCGAGGTTGTCGCCCGCCCGGTGGTGGTGCCAGCCAAGGGCTTCGGCCAGCTCCCGGGCGGCGGTGCCGGCGGCCTCCTGGAGTCCGACGACGTCGGCGCCGCTGTCCAGGATCGCCTTGACCTGCTTGGCCCGGTGGTCGTCCACCCGGCTGCCGCCGAGCCAGAGGTTCCAGCTCATGACGCGGAGTCCGGGTACGACCAGCCGGTTCAGCTCGGCGACCGTGACCCCGGCCAGCGTGGACCGGACGGTCCGGCCGGGCGCCGCGTCGATCGGGGCGAGCGAGGGCACCGCGAGGACGGCGCACCCGGCCGCCTCCGCCGAGGCCACGCCGGTCCCGGTGTCCTCGACGGCGACGCAGGCGGCCGGTGCGACGCCGAGGGCGCGGCAGGCGGCCAGGTAGGGGTCGGGGGCCGGCTTGGTCTCGGGGGTGTCGTCGGCGGTGACGGAGGCCGCGAACCGGTCGGCGCCGAGCGCGTCGAGGACGAGGTCCGCGACCGCGCGCGGGGACGCGGTGACCAGGGCGGTGGGGATGCCGGCGGCGGCCAGCTCGTCCAGCAGCTCCAGGGCGCCGGGGCGGGGCACGATGCCGGTGCGGACCCGCTCGGCGAACGCGCGGTGCAGCTCGGCGGCGAGGAGGGCGGCGGGGCGGCCGGTGGCGGCGGCGAGCCAGCGGGCGGTGTGCTCGACCGGACGGCCCAGCACCTCCGGCTGGTCGGCCTCGGTCAGTGGGCGGCCGGCAGCCTGCTCGACCGCCTCCCACCAGAGCCGCTCGGTGTCCACGAGCGTGCCGTCCATGTCGAACAACACGGCCTGGAGCGGGTGGTGGCCGGGAGTGTGGGGGGTCACGGCGGGGTTGTTCCTCACTTCTGGATACGTTCGGCCACGAGTACCGGCCGCTCGGGCAGCGACACGCCGACACGGGTGCCGGCGCCCAGTCCGGCGGCCTCGTGCGCGGGCAGGTCGGCCTTGGCCTCGGTGCCGTCGGCGAGCCGTACGGTGACCCGGACGACCGCGCCGAGGAAGGCGGTGGCGACCACCTCGGCGCCGCCCCGCTCGTCGGCGTGCACGCGCAGCGCCTCGGGCCGCACCAGCACGTCCACCGGGCCGTCGGGCACCTCGCCCTCGGCCGGCAGCCGCTGCCCGAGCACCTCGGCGGTGCCGTCCGCCAGCGAGCCCGGGATGCGGCTCATGGTGCCGACGAACTCGGCGACGAAGGCGGTGGCGGGACGGCCGTACAACTCGGCCGGGGCGGCGCACTGTTCGAGCTGGCCGGCGCGCATGACGGCGACCCGGTCGGCGACCGACAGGGCCTCCTCCTGGTCGTGGGTGACGAAGAGGGTGGTGATGCCGAGTTCCCGCTGGAGCCGGCGGATCTCCTCGCGCAGGGTGAGGCGCACCTTGGCGTCCAGCGCGGACAGCGGTTCGTCCAGGAGCAGCACGCGCGGGCGCAGGGCCAGGGCGCGGGCCAGCGCGATGCGCTGCTGCTGGCCGCCGGAGAGCTGGTGCGGGTAGCGCTCGCCCTTGTCGCCGAGGCCGACCAGGTCCAGCAACTCGGCGGCCCGGGACCGGCGTTCGGCGGTGCGGACCTTGCGCATCCGCAGCCCGAAGGCGACGTTGTCGAGGGCGCTGAGATGCGGGAAGAGGCTGTACGACTGGAAGACCATCCCGGCGTCGCGGCGGTGGGCCGGGACGTGGGTGACGTCCCGGCCGTCGACCAGCACGGCGCCGGAGTCGGGGTGTTCGAACCCGGCGAGCATCCGCAGGGCGGTGGTCTTGCCGCAGCCGGAGGGGCCGAGCAGGGCCAGGAACTCCCCCGGCCGGACGGCCAGGTCGAGCCCGTCCAGGGCGACGGTGGTCCCGAACTCCCGGCGCAGGCCGCGGAACTCGACGGTCGCGGCCTGTTCGGCGGTGATCTTCTCAACAGTGGTGGCGGTCATGGTGGGTCATCCCCGGGAAGAAGCGGTTCGGTCGCGTCCGCCGCCGGCACCGGCGAGGGCGAGGAGCAGGGCCCAGGTGACGAGCAGGCTGAGCACGGACACGGCGACGGACATCTGGGCCTGCGAGCCGCCGACGTTGTAGATCCACACGGCGAAGGGCCGGTAGCCGAGCAGCCGGGCGACGGTGAACTCGCCGAGCACCAGGGCCAGGGTGAGGAACGCGGCGTTCAGCAGGGCCCCGCGCAGGTTGGGCAGGACGGCCCGCACCAGCGCCTGCGGCCAGGAGGCGCCGCAGCTGCGGGCGGCCTCCACCAGGGTGCGCACGTCGATCGCGCGCAGGCCGGCGTCGAGCGCCCGGTACACGAAGGGCAGCGCCATCACGACGTAGGCGAGGACGAGCACGACGGGGAAGTCCTCGTTCTGGATGGCCACGAAGGTCTGGAACAGCGGGGTGCGGGAGAGGTGTTCGGGCCCCCACTTGAGGACGGTGACGATCCCGGCGACGAACGCGATGGGCGGCACCACCAGCGGCAGCGAGCACACCACCTCCACCACCGGACGCAGCCGGGCCGCGCCCAGCCGCAGCGCGACCGTGGCGGGCACCATCAGCAGCAGCACCGCGGCGATGGTGGCGACGGCCAGCTCCAGCGAGAGCAGCAGGCTGGAGACGAAGCCGTCGGTGGACAGGATCCGGGTGTAGGCGTCGAAGGTGACGCCCTGGCCGGGCACGTCCACCGTGAAGACCACGGAGGCGCCGAGCGGGATCAGGAAGTACAGGGCGGCCAGGCCGAGGACGGCCCAGCGCCAGGGGGTCAGGCGTCGAGCCATCGGGCGCTCCGTCGTTGCAGGGGCAGGTACACGGCCATGACCAGACCGGCCACCAGCACCATGTCCAGGCTCAGGGCGAGGGCCACGTTCTCCTGGCCGACCAGCACGTTGCCGGACAGCGCGTCGGCGATCTGGAGGGTGACCAGCGGGACCGCGCTGCCGACCATCGCGGCGGCGGTGGCGTAGGCGGCGAAGGCGCTGCCGAACAGCAGCACCAGGCCGCCGAGCAGGGAGGGCGCGAGGACGGGCAGCGCGACGTGCCGCCAGTACTGCGTGCCGGTGGCGCCGTTGTTCAGGGCGGCCTCCCGCCACTGGGAGCGCAGGCCGTCCAGGGCCGGGGTGATGGTGAGGACCATGAGCGGGATCAGGAAGAACAGGTAGACGAGGACCAGGCCCCAGAAGCTGTAGAGGTCCCAGCCGCTGTCCTTCAGGCCGAGGTGCGCGGTGAGGACGCCCGCGTTGCCGAGGGTGGCGACGAAGGCGAAGGCGAGCGGGACGCCGCCGAAGTTGGCGAGCACGCCGGAGGCGGTCAGCACGGCCTCGCGCAGCGCGCGGGAGCGGGAGCCGACCACGGCCTGCGCGAGCGGCAGCCCGAACAGGGCGCCGAGCGCGGCGGAGACGGCGGACAGCTTGACGCTGCCGAGCAGGGCGGTGAGGTACGGCCCCTGGAGCGAGCCGGTGAGGTTCGCGGTGGTGTAGGAGGCGGCGCCGGTCGCCGGGTCCTTGACGGTGAAGGCGCCGTCGAGGATGGCGAAGGCCGGCAGCCCGAAGGCGATCGCCGTGAAGACCAGCAGCGGCAGCACGGCGAGCCAGCCGGGGGCGCGGCGCCGCCGCTTCGCCGAAGCGACGGGCGCCACGTCCGCGCGCGGGAGGGCGGCGGTCATCCGGAGACGGCCTTCCCCCAGCCCTGCGCGAGGGCCGACTTGGCCTTGCTCTGCTGGTCCTCGGTCGGGAAGGCGGGGGTGCCGGTGACCTTCGGCAGCTTGGCGGCGGCCGGCTTGTCGAGCGTGCCGGCCTTGTCCAGGGCGGCCATCAGGGCCGGGCGGGCGTACCCCTTGAGCCACAGGTTCTGGCCCTCGGCGCTGTAGAGGTACTCCTGCCACAGCCGGGCGGCGGCCGGGTGCGGGGCGTCCTTGTTGATCGCCTGGGAGTAGTACTGGGCGTACTGGCCGTCGGCCGGGATGGCGACCTTCCAGTCGACGCCCTTGGACGTGAACTCGTCGGCGTACCCGGCGTTCAGGTAGTCCCAGTCGATCGAGATGGGGGTCTCGCCCTTCTCGACGGTGGCCGGGGTGGACTCGACGGGCGTGTAGTTGCCGTTCTTCTTCAGCTTGGCGAAGAAGTCCAGGCCGGGCTGGATGTCGTCGAAGGAGCCGCCGCTCGCGAGGGCCGCCGCGTAGACGCCGCCGAAGGCCGAGCCGGACTTGGTGGGGTTGCCGTTGAGCGCGACCTGGCCCTTGTACTCGGGCTTGAGCAGGTCCTTGAAGGTGGTGGGGCAGGACTTGACGCGCTTGGCGTCGCAGCCGATGGAGATGTAGCCGCCGTAGTCGTTGTACCAGCGGGCTCGCGGGTCCTTCTGGGCGGCGGGGATGTCGCCGTAGGAGGCCACCTTGTAGGGGGCGAGCAGATCCTGCTGGGCGGCGCTGAGCGCGAAGGAGCTGCCGAGGTCGAGGACGTCGGGGGCGCGGTCCTGGCCCTTGCGGGAGGTGACGGCGTTGATCTCGTCCTGGCTGGAGCCGTCGGGGCTCTCGTCCTCGATCGTGATGCCGTACTTCTTCTGGAAGCCGTCGATGATCGCGCCGTAGTTCGCCCAGTCGCGGGGCACCGCGATGATGTGCAGCTTGCCCTCCTTCTTGGCCGCCTTGACCAGGGCGTCCATGCCGCCGAAGGCGGTCGCGGAGGTGGCGGTGGCGGCGCTCTTGCCGTCCTTGGTGGTGGTCGACGCGTTGTCGGGGGCGGCGCCGCAGGCGCTCAGCGCGAACGCGGCTACGGCGGCGAGGGAGCCGCCGAGGACGGTCTTTCTCGGCAGGGACACGGTCACGGTCTCTCCAGGGGACGCACGAGGGTGGAGTAGTGCGGATAACTTGTCTGAACAAGTTGGCCTCAGTACGCCCGGCGCCGGTGTCCTGTCCGTAAACACTGGCGAAACTCCGACCCCTGTTTCCCTGCACACTTCCGGCCGATACAGATCACCGGCAGATCTCGTCTAGGCTGGTCACGCTGTGCACAGCGGCCTACGCAGAGGGGAAGCATGACGGCGCGACACGAGGCGATCGCCGACGAGCTGCGGCGCGCGATCGACCGCGAGCAGTACACGGTCGGCAGCCGGCTGCCCTCGGAGTCGGAGCTGGCCGCGCACTACGGCGTCTCGCGCGGCACGGTCCGCCAGGCCGTCGCGGCCCTCACCGCCGAGGGGCTGATCGGCTCCCGGCAGGGCGCCCGCCGCGTCGTGCTCGCCAGCCGCCGCAGCCAGAGCTTCGAGGAACTGCGCAGCTTCGCCCAGTGGGCCCGCGCGATGGGCCGCGAGGCCACCGGCCACGTCGTCGCCCAGGAGTACCACCCGGCCACGCACGAGGACGCGGTACGCCTTCAACTAACCCTCGGCACCCGGGTGTTGCACGTGCTCCGGGTACGCGGTCTGGACGGCGAACCGGTGCTGCTGGAGCGCACGGTGTACGCGGACTGGATCTCGCCGGCGGTCGCGCCCCTGGAGCCCGACTGCCCCTCGGTGACCCAGCGCCTCTACGACGACACCGGTCTGGTCTTCGCCTACGGGGAGCACGTCATCGACGCGGTCGCGGCCGGCGCCCGGGACGCCGAGCTGCTGGGCGTCCGCCGCACCAGTCCGCTGCTGCGCGTCCGGCGCGTGACGACCACCCGCGAGGGCCGGCCGGTGGAGTGGTCGGACGACCGGTACCGCTCGGACGCGGTGAGCTTCAGCGTGCGCAACTCCATGGACAACAACGCGCTGGCGCGGAAGACGGCGGATTAGGAAGGGCCCAGGGGGCCATTGCCCCCGCCCCCCTACCCCGGCGCCCCCGAAGAGAACCTCCGCAGCAACGGCGACAGCACCAGCACGGACTTGGTCCGCTCCACGAACGGCTCCCCCGCGATCCGCTCCAGCACCCGCTCGAAGTGCCGCATGTCGGACGCGAAGACCTGCGCGATCGCGTCCGCGTCCCCGGTGACGGTGGACGCGGCCACCACCTCCTGGTACCGCTCCAGACCGCGCTGGATGGTCTCCGGCGAGGTGTTGCGCCGGCAGTGGATCTCGATGAACCCCTCGGTCTCCCAGCCGAGCGCCGCCGGGTCCACCCGCACGGTGAACCCGGTGATCGCACCGGTGGCGCGCAGCCGGTCCACCCGCCGCTTCACCGCGGGCGCGGACAGGCCGACCAGGTCTCCGATGTCCGCGTAGGACCGGCGGGCGTCCTCGGCGAGGGCGTGCACGATACGTTCGTCGAGATCGTTCAACACAGGGGGTCGTTCACTTCTTCGTCCGGTTCACTTCTCTGCCGTCGCCGCGAGCGGGTCGTCGGTCGCGAGACGGGAACGGCGATAGCCGTACAGGAAGTAGAACACGAGCCCGACGGCCATCCAGACCCCGAACACGGCCCAGGTCACGGCGGACAGGCTGAACATCATCCAGGCGCAGCAGACGAAGCCCAGCACGGGCAGCAGCCACCCGAGCGGCACCCGGAAGCTGCGCCGCATGGCCGGGCGGGTCCGGCGCAGCACCACCACGGCCACGTTGACCAGCGCGAAGGCGAACAGCGTGCCGATGCTGGTGGCGTCGGCGAGCTGCCCCAGCGGGATGGCGGCGGCGAGCACCCCGCAGAACAGGGCGACGATCACCGTGTTGGCGCGCGGGGCGCCGGTCTTCGGGTGGACCCGGGCGAAGACCTTCGGGACGAGGCCGTCGCGGGACATGGCGAAGAGGATGCGGGTCTGGCCGTAGAGCACCGTCAGCACCACGCTGGCGATGGCGATCACGGCGCAGAAGGCGAGCAGGGTGCCCCAGAAGCTCTGCCCGGTGACGTCCGTCATGATCTGGGCGAGGGCGGCCTCGGAGTCGGCGAACGTCCGCCACGGCCGGGCGCCGACCGCGACGGCGGCGACCAGCACGTACAGGGCCGTCACGATGACCAGCGAGAGCATGATGGCGCGGGGCAGGTCGCGCTGGGCGTCCTTGGCCTCCTCGCCGGCGGTGGAGGCGGCGTCGAAGCCGATGTAGGAGAAGAACAGCGTGGCGGCCGCGGCGCTGACGCCGTCCATGCCCAGCGGCATGAAGTGCGCGTAGTTGCCGGACTTGAACCCCATGAAGCCGATGGCGCAGAACAGCACCAGCGCGGCGATCTTCACGCACACCATGACCGTGTTGGCGCGGGCGGACTCCTTGGCGCCGCCGAGCAGGAACACCATGGCGAGCAGGATGACGATCAGCGCGGGCAGGTTGAAGACGCCGCCGTCGACGCCGGGCGGGTTGGCCAGGGCGGCCGGCAGGGTCACGCCGAGGGTGCCGTCCAGCAGTTCGTTCAGGTACTCGCCCCAGCCGACGGCCACGGCGGCGACCGAGACGCCGTACTCCAGCAGCAGACACCAGCCGCAGACCCAGGCGATCAGCTCGCCCATGGTCGCGTAGGCGTACGAGTACGAGGAGCCGGAGACCGGGATGGTGCCGGCCAGCTCGGCGTAGGACAGGGCGGAGAACAGCGCGGTGACACCGGCGATCACGAAGGACAGCGTGACGGCCGGACCCGCCTTCGGGACGGCCTGGCCGAGGACGACGAAGATACCGGTGCCGAGGGTGGCGCCGATGCTGATCATGGTGAGCTGCCACAGCCCGAGCGAGCGCCGGAGCGTGCCGCCCTCGCCCTGGCCGCCCTCGGCGATCAGGCGCTCCACGGGCTTGCGGCGCATCAGGCGCGCGGCGACGCCCGGGGACGCGGGGGCCGGCGTCGGTGGGTTCTGCGGGGACGCGCCATGGTCGAGCACGCGGTGGCCTCCTTATCGCTGCCGGTCACGGCGGACGAGGACCGACGGCAGCCCCACGAGACCAGGGACCCACCGAGCGGGGTCCCCGCCACGCCACGTACAGGTGAGCACCCTACGAGCCGGGCCTTCACGGACGTAATGCGGCAATCTTGCGTGTCCCCGGATGATCATTGCGTTCCTCCCGGGGGAACGCCCATTCGTTGCGCGTGCCCTGTCGAGCGTTGCGCGGGACGCCCGGCCCGCGCAACAGGACACGCGAGAGGGGCCCGGACGCCTACGGCCCCCGTTCCTCCCGGCGCGGGAGGGACGGGGGCCGTAGGGGCCGGGGCTCAGCTCCAGCTGGCGTGCAGCGGCTTGCCCTCGGCGTAGCCGGCCGCGCTCTGGATGCCGACGATGGCCTTCTCGGCGAACTCCTCCAGGGAGCCGGCACCGGCGTAGGTGCAGGAGGAGCGGACGCCCGCGATGATCGAGTCGATCAGGTCCTCGACGCCCGGGCGGGCCGGGTCGAGGAACATCCGGGAGGTGGAGATGCCCTCCTCGAACAGCGCCTTGCGGGCCCGGTCGTACGCCGACTCCTCGGAGGTGCGGTTGCGCACCGCGCGCGCGGAGGCCATGCCGAACGACTCCTTGTACAGGCGGCCGTTGGCGTCCTGCTGGAGGTCGCCCGGGGACTCGTAGGTGCCCGCGAACCAGGAGCCGACCATCACGTTGGACGCGCCGGCCGCGAGGGCCATGGCCACGTCGCGCGGGTGGCGGACACCGCCGTCGGCCCACACGTGCTTGCCGTACTTCCTCGCCTCGGCGGCACACTCCAGGACCGCGGAGAACTGCGGCCGGCCCACGCCGGTCATCATGCGGGTGGTGCACATGGCGCCGGGGCCGACGCCGACCTTGATGACGTCCGCGCCGGCGTCGATCAGGTCCTTGACGCCCTCGGCGGAGACGATGTTGCCGGCGACGATCGGCACCCGCGGGTCGAGGGCGCGCACCACCTGGACGGCGCTGATCATCGACTCCTGGTGGCCGTGAGCGGTGTCGATGACGAGGGTGTCCACGCCCGCGTCGAGGAGCTGCTTGGCCTTGCCCGCGACGTCGCCGTTGATGCCGACGGCCGCGGCGATGCGCAGCTTGCCCTGAGCGTCGACGGCCGGCGTGTACAGGGTCGCGCGCAGGGCGCCCTTGCGGGTGAGGATTCCGGCGAGCCTGCCGTCCTTGTCGACGGCCGGGGCGTAGCGGCGGTTGGCCGCGTCCAGCCGGTTGAAGGCCTCGCGCGGGTCGATGTCCGCGTCGAGGAGCAGCAGGTCCCGGGACATGACCACTTCGAGCTGGGTGAAGCGGTCGACGCCGGTCAGGTCCGTGTCGGTGACGACGCCGACGGGCCGCCGGTCCTCGTCCACGACGACACCGGCGTTGTGCGCGCGCTTGGGCAGCAGCGCCAAGGCATCGGCGACGGTCTGGTGCGGGGCGAGCACGATCGGGGTGTCGAGCACCAGGTGCCGGCCCTTGACCCAGGAGACGACCTCGGTGACGACGTCGATCGGGATGTCCTGCGGGATGACCACGAGGCCGCCGCGGCGGGCCATCGTCTCGGCCATGCGGCGGCCGGCGATGGCGGTCATGTTGGCGACGACGAGCGGGATGGTGGTGCCCGTGCCGTCCGGCGAGCTGAGGTCCACGCCCTGACGCGAGCCCACCGCAGAGCGGCTCGGCACCATGAACACGTCGTCGTACGTCAGGTCGTACGCGGGCTGGATGTCATTGAGGAAACGCACGTGCTGCACATCCCAGTCGATCAGAGGCGACCCCCTGACAGGTGTGCCAGGGGGAAAAGAGCACGTACTTCATTCTCCCATGACGGGGCCGCCGCCGTACCCCGACAGAACCTCCAGGCCCGCCCGGCGATCTTCGGAGGTTCCGCCAAGCACCTCGGCGAAGGGCCCTCCCGCCTCGGTACGATCACTACGGCGCCACTCGTGCCGATCTGCGGAAACGCCGGATACGGCAGGGGCATGCCAAGTACACTGGAGAGACACTTGAGGCGACGGGCGACGGGCGACGGGCGACGGGCGACGGGCGTGCTGTGCTGTTCGCGGCGCGCTCGCAGAACGCGCTGCACCGGCTGCTCGACACACTCCCGGTCTTCGCGGGTGACGACCGCGTACGCCGCTACTTCACCCTCGTCCCCGGCTCCGACTTCTCCCACCACGCCCTCGGCGCGATCGACCGCGCGGGCGGCCGCACCCTGCCCTGGGCGGACGCCGTCTCCCGGACCTTCGCGCTGATCCTCGCCGCCAGCCCCAAGGGCGACCTGCGCCGCCTGCACGGCCCGCGCGCCCTGCTTCCGCACGGCGCCGGCTTCAACAAGTCCCTTTCCGGCGAGGGAACGGAGGATTCCGCCTCCGGACTCGACCCCGCCCACCTCCTCCAGCCCGACGGCACACCGCTCGCCACCCGGTACCTGTTCGCCCACCCCAGCCAGATCGAACGGCTGGCCCTGGCCAGTCCCGAGGCGGCGGCCCGGGCGGCGGTCGTCGGCGACCCCCTGCTGGAGCGGTTCCTGGAGTCGCAGGACCGCCGTGACCGCTACCGGGCCGCGCTGCGCACCGGCAGCCGTACGCTCGTCGTCCTGTTCTCCACCTGGGGCCCGGAATCCCTGATCGGCCGCCGCCCCGGGCTCCCCGCCGAGCTGGCCGCCGTCCTCCCCCACGACGAGTACCAGCTCGCCCTGGTCCTGCACCCCAACGAGCGCGTCCGTCGCGGCGCCCTCGACCTCGACGAGTACCTGGACCCCGCGCGCCAGGCGGGCCTGCTGCTGCCCGGCGTCCACGAGGAGTGGGCGTCGGTCGCCATCGCGGCGGACCTCTTGATCACCGACCATGGATCGGCGGCCCTGTACCCGGCGGCCCTCGACCGCCCGCTGCTCGGCGCCTACGACGGCGGCGACGAACTGCTTCCCGGCAGCCCGATGGCCGACCTCCTGAAGCGGGCCCCTCACCTCGCCCCGGATCTGCCTCGCGCGGACGCGGCGGACGTCATGGCGGCCATCCTGCGCGCCCACCGCCCCGGCGGCAGCAGTGCCTTCACGGACTCGGTGTTCGCCGAGCGGGGACACGCGCTGGACCGGCTGCGGGAGACGGTGTACGACCTGCTCGGCCTCCCACCGCCCACGCATCCCGTCCTCCCCCGCCTGCTGCCCGACCCGGCACCGGCGCAG
Source organism: Streptomyces pyxinicus (assembly GCF_024753135.1). GTDB lineage: Bacteria > Actinomycetota > Actinomycetes > Streptomycetales > Streptomycetaceae > Streptomyces > Streptomyces pyxinicus. The sequence goes on from NZ_JANUGP010000022.1 coordinate 102,389, forward strand.
GACACGCCCGCCGCCTTCGCGGTACGCGTCGAGCACGACGAGCACGGCGTGATCCGCGTTCTACGCCACCCCGCCCACCTGGTACCGCCCGCCCCCGTCCATCACCTCGCCGCCGAGGTCGGCGCCGCGCACCGGCGTCACCTCCAGAGCGCCGCACTCCTGTACCGCCGCGCGGGCGGCCACCCGGGTGCGCCGACCGAGCCGGCGGAGGACTGGACGCGGCGGATCCTGGCGGACCACCCCGGTGGCCGGCGCAGCGCGGCGGTCGTCGTCTCCGGCACGCACTGCCTGCTGCGGCCTCGCTCCGGCCCCTTGCTGTCCGTGCGGATCGGGCCGCACGGGACCCACCGGCGGACCGTCCCGGTCGACCCGGTGCCCGTCCTCTCGGCGGTACACGCCGTGCTCTTCGCCCGCCCGGACGTCGAGCACACCGGTCTCACCTGCGCCATCGGCCCCCAGACGGTCGAGGTCCGGCTCGCCCCGGCCACCGCCGAGGAGGCCGCGACACCCGTGTGAGACAGAGGAGGCCGCCCCGGGGGGTGTTCCTCAGGCGAGCCCCAGCCGCGCCCACCGCTCCCGCGCCGCCGTCCGGTGTCCCTCGGCCTCGGCCTCCCGGCCCGTGCGGGCGGCGAGGTCCGCGAGGGCGTCCAGGACGCGCGCCTCGTCGCGGACACCGCGCAGCGCGCGCATCCCGTCCAGCGCCGCCAGGTACAGGGCGCGCGCCTCGTCGGTGCGGCCGAGCCGGTCGCGCACCCCGGCGAGGGCGAACTCGGCGCGCGCGGTGAGCCGGGTCCGGCCGCCGTCGGCGAACTCCGCGCGGACCCGCTCCAGCAGGTCGGCGGCGCGCTCCAGTTCACCGAGGTGGGCCAGCGCCTCGCCCAGGCGGTACCGCTGCAAGGTGGCGCCGTAGGCGTTGCCGATCTCCTCGTGCACCGCCCCGGACGCCGCGAACTCCTCGGCCGCGGCGGGCCAGTCGCCGCGTGCCGCGCTCAGCATGCCGAGGAACTCCCGGGTGGACGCGGCGAGCTTGCGTTCGTCCGGGGAGGTGCCGAAAGCGGCCTGGACGGTCGACCAGGCCTGGGTCAGCTGCTGCCCCGCCTCCTCGAACTCGCCCTGTTCCCACAGCGGCCGGGCGAGCTGGCAGCGCATCCGGACCAGCACCCGCATGTCGCCGGCGCGCTGGGCGGCGGCCACGCCCGTACGGAAGACGTCGATGTGGTCGGCGTAGTGCGGATGGTTCAGGTAGTGCGTCCACAGCGGCTCGCACAGGGCCGACGCCTCTTCCAGGCCCCACTCGCCGGCCGCACCGGCGGCGTACGCGACGCGGACGCAGCCGAACAGCGCGTGCCGTTCGGACTCCAGCCACTGGTATGCCCGCGCCACGGCCGCACCCGGCGGGTCTCCGGGCCGTTCGAAGAGGACGTCCCGGGTGCCGGGCACCGGCTCCGCCTCGGGTGCCGTCCTCAGCCGCCGCCCGGCCGCCGCCAGGTCCGCGCCCTGGGCCTGGCGCAGATACCAGCGGACGAGCCGGCGCAGGGCCACCTCGCGGTCGGCCTGATCGCCGTGTGCCTCCGCCCGGCGGCGGGCGTGGGCGCGCAGCAGCTCGGGCAGCCGCATACGGCCGTCCGGACCCGGAACGGGCAGCAGCCCGGACGCGCGCAGTTCGTCGAGCGCGTCCTCGGCGGTGTCCGGGCCCCGGCCGAGCAGGGCGTCGACGGCGGCGAGGGTGAAGGAGGGGCCGGGGAACCGGCCCAGCAGGCGGTACAGGCGGGCCGGGTCGGCGCCCAGGCTGTCGTAGGCCGCGTCCCACACCTGTTCCACCGGGGGGAGTCCCTTCTCGTCCAGTTCGGTGCTCAGCCGGCCGAGCAGCCGGGCCAGCGGCCGGTCCCGGTACCGGCGCAGCCACTGCCCCGCGACGAGCAGGGCGGCGGGCAGTCCGGCACACACGTCGAGCAGCCTGCGCGCCTCCTCGGGCTCGGCCGACAGCCGGGCGTCCCGGGTGATCCGCTCCAGCAGGTCCAGCGCGTCGGCGGGTGCCGGCGGCTCCAGCGGAAGTTCGGCGCCCGCCCTGGTCTGGAGGTCGTACAGGGGTCCGTGGCTGGTGACGATGACCAGGCTGTCGCTCCCGGCGGGCAGCAGCGGCTCGGCCTCGGTGCCGTACCGGGCGTTGTCCACGACGACCGCGAGCCGTTTGCCGTGGGTCAGGGACCAGTACTGCCGGGCCCGCTCCGGGAACGCGGGCGCGATCCACTCCGCGCCGAGGCCGCGCAGCAGCTCGCCGAGGACGTCGGCGACCTCCACCGCGCCGTCTTCCCGGCGTACGTCGTCCAGGTCGACGTACAGCACGCCGTCCGGGTAGCGCGCGTGCAGGGCGCGGGCCAGGCGGAAGGCCAGCTCGGTCTTGCCGATGCCGCCGTAGCCGCTCAGCAGCAGGCACAGCGGCCGGCTGCCGTCGTCCCCCGGCGGCCCCGCCATGACCAGCCGGCGGGCCTGTGCCTGCTGCCACTCGCGGTCCACGAAGTGCGCCGGCGCCGGCGGAATCTGATACACCACGTCTGTCTCGACCCCCGTCCCGAATGGCTCCGTCCCTGCGGAAGCCTATCCATGGACGGGAGTTGACATGCCGTCACGACAGGGTGATGTCACTCGGGCGCGAGGGTCACCGTGAGCGCGGCGGTGCGGCCGGCCGCCTCCGCGAACACCTCCCGGGCCACCCGCCACTCGTCCGGACGGGCGTCCGCGTACGGCCGCCAGCCGGTCACCACGAGGTGCAGACCACGACCGGGCTCGGCCGTCGGCGTGGGCCAGACGGACGGGTCGGCGAGGCTGTCGAGGAGCGCGTCCCAGTTCCGGCCGAACCAGTCCGGCAGGTCCAGCGCCCGGGCGACCCGGTCCATCAGGCCGGCCTTGTCCCCGACCCCGCCGAGGTCCAGCTCGACGGGGAAACGGCCGGTCGGGTCCTCGCTCATGTCAGTGCCGCCTCTGGTCGGTGCCGCCTCTTGTCTGGGCCGCCTCTTGTCTGTGCCGCCTCTTGTCTGAGCCGCCTCTTGTCTGTGCCGCCTCTTGTCTGGGCCGCCTCGTGTCTGGGCCGGTCGTCCGGTCCCGGTCGTCCGGGGCCGGCCCGGTCAGACGCCGTCCGGGTCGGCGCGGCTGAGTGTCGACTTGGGAGTCGGGCCGGCCGTCATCAGGTAGTCGGCGGCGGAGGTGTCCGTCACCAGGCTCGTCACCAGGCCCGAGCGCAGCACCGCGTCGATCGCGGAGGCCTTGCGCTGGCCTCCGGCGATGGCCACGACCTCCGGGATACGGCGCAGCTGGTCGGCCTTGACCGTGATGCAGCGCTCCCCGAGGTCCCGCCCGATCCGGCGCCCCTCGGCGTCGAAGAGGTGCGCGGCCATCTCGGCGGCGACGCCGAGCGAGGCGTAGTGCGCACGCTCCTCGTCGCTGAGCATGTCGTGCACCGTCGAGATGCCGGGCTCCCAGGAGCCGATGGAGACACAGGCGACCGTGACCTTGTCGAAGTACTCGAAGGCGCGGGCGATCCCGGTCTGGTTGCGCAGCGCCGCCGCGGTGGCCGCGTCCGGCAGCAGCATCGGCGCGTAGATCGGGTGGGCGTCGCCGCCCGACACCTGGGCGGCGCGGCGTACGGCCTCGACCGAGCCGCGCTCCGAGGTCCCGGCGTCGTACACACCGGTCAGCTGCACCACCGTGCACGGGGGCAGCCGGTCGAGCGCCGCCGCCATGTGGATGGTGGAGCGGCCCCAGGCGAGGCCGAGCACGTCGCCCTCGTTGACGAGTTCGCCGAGCAGGTCGGCGGCCACCTCACCGAGGTTCTCGGGGTCGGGGGTCTCCTCCGCCTCGGCCGGGGACTCGACCACGACGGCGTGCCGCAGGCCGTACCGGGCGCGGAGCGCGTCGGAGCGCTCGGCGTCCAGCTCGGCCGGGACGCGGATCTCGATGCGCACGAGATCCCGTTCGAGGGCCGTCTCCAGGACCCGGGCCACCTTGAAGCGGCTGACGCCGAACTCCTCCGCGATCTGGATCTTGGACTTGCCCTCAAGGTAGAAGCGGCGGGCCATGGCCGCCGCCTGCACCAGCTCAGCGGGTCCCATCCGCATGGCTGACCGGCCCGCCGACATACCCGACACGGCGATCTCCTCACTGCTGTTCACACTCTGGATTCGCCGTTCATCCTCGCAGATTCGGCGCGACTGATCCGCCCTGATGGGCGCCGTTCCCTTAACCGTTCATGTATCTGTGGCTCAGTGGTCGCATGCCCAGGAGGCCTGGGCGGTGGCCGCCTCCGCCTGACCGCGCAGCGCCCGGACCGCCTCGGCGGGGTCCTCGGCGCCGTAGACGGCCGACCCGGCGACGAACACGTCGGCTCCGGCCTCGGCGCACCGCTCGATCGTGGACGCCGAGACGCCGCCGTCCACCTGGAGCCAGAGCTGGAGGCCGTGCTTGCCGATCAGCTCACGGGTGCGGCGGATCTTCGGCAGCATGATGTCGAGGAAGGCCTGGCCACCGAAGCCCGGCTCGACCGTCATGACCAGCAGCATGTCGAGTTCCGGCAGCAGGTCCTCGTAGGGCTCGATCGGCGTGGCCGGCTTGAGCGCCATCGAGGCGCGGGCGCCCTTGGCGCGGATCTCGCGGGCGAGCCGCACCGGGGCCGCCGCCGCCTCCACGTGGAAGGTGACGGAGGAGGCGCCCGCCTCGACGTACCGGGGAGCCCAGCGGTCGGGGTCCTCGATCATCAGGTGGCAGTCCAGCGGGGTGTCCGTCGCACGGGCCAGGGACTCCACGACCGGCACCCCGAGCGTGAGGTTGGGGACGAAGTGGTTGTCCATGACGTCGACGTGGAGCCAGTCGGCGCCCTGGACCGCCTTGGCCTCCTCCGCGAGGCGTGCGAAGTCGGCGGACAGGATGCTGGGGTTGATCTGCGCGGCCATGCCCCAAGCCTGCCATGTCGCTGCGCTCGGCTGTAGCGGTGGGGGCGTGACGTGGTCTTTTGTCCGCGGGGCGGTGGGGTCGGTCGTGCGGTTCCCCGCGCCCCTCGCGGGGCGCCGCGCTCCTCGGCGTCTCAACCGGTTCTGCGGATCAGGGCCAGGTACATGGCGTCCGTGCCGTGGAGGTGGGGCCAGAGCTGGATGTCCGGGCCGTCGCCGAGGGCGGGGACGCCGGGGAGGAGGGGGCGGGCGTCGATCAGTTCGGTGTCCGGGTGCTGCTTGAGGACGTCCGCGACGACCGCGCGGGTCTCGGCGAGGTGCGGGGAGCAGGTGGCGTAGCCGACGACGCCGCCGATCCGCACCGAGTCGAGCGCGGTGCGCAGCAGGGAGCGCTGGAGCGGGGCGAAGTTGTCCAAGTCCGCCGGGCGCCGCCGCCAGCGGGCCTCAGGACGCCGGCGCAGGGCGCCCAGGCCGGTGCAGGGCACGTCCATCAGTACCCGGTCGAAGGTGCCGGGCCGCCACGGCGGACGGGTGCCGTCGGCCGCGATGACCTGGTACGGGCCCGGGTTGCCGTGCAGCGCCTTCGCCACCAGGCCGGCCCGGTGCGGCTGCTTCTCGGAGGCGAGCAGCGCCGCCCCGCGCTCGGCGGCCAGGGCGGCCAGCAGCGCGGCCTTGCCGCCGGGTCCGGCACAGCCGTCGAGCCACTTGTCGTCCGGCCCGTCCAGCGGGGCGTTCGCCAGCGCGAGGGCGACCAGCTGGCTGCCCTCGTCCTGCACGCCGGCCCGTCCCTCGCGCACGGCCTCGACCGCGCCGGGCTCACCGCCCTCGGCGAGCCGCACGGCGTACGGCGACCAGCGCCCCGGTACGGCGGATTCCTCGCCCAGCAGTTCCTCGGCGGTGGCCCGGCCCGGCCGCGCGACGAGGGTCACCTCGGGCCGCTCGTTGTCGGCCTCCAGCAGGTCCTCGATGCCCGCGCGCCCGCCGCCCAGGGAGTCCCACAGCGCGGAGACCACCCAGCGCGGATGCGAGTGCACGACGGAGAGGTGGTCCTCGGGGTCCTCGTCGTAGGGCGGCGCGACCTTGTCGAGCCAGCCCTGGAGGTCGTTCTGGGCGATCTTGCGCAGCACGGCGTTGACGAACTTGGCCCGGCCGTCGCCGAGCACCACCCGGGCCAGCTCGACGGAGGCGGACACGGCGGCGTGCGTCGGGATGCGGGTGCCGAGGAGCTGGTGCGCGCCGAGGCTCAGCACGTCCAGCACCGGCGGGTCCACCTCGCGCAGCGGCCGGTCTACGCAGGCGGCGATGACGGCGTCGTAGGTGCCCTGGCGGCGCAGCGTCCCGTACACCAGCTCGGTGGCGAGGGCCGCGTCCCGGGTGTCGAAGTCGCCGTTCTCGCGGGCCTTCCTGAGCAGCGGCGGCAGTACCAGGTTGGCGTACGCGTCCCGCTCGTCGACCGCGCGCAGGGCCTCGAAGGCGAGGATGCGGACGGGGTCCTTCTGGGGACGGCGGTAGGGCTTGGCGGGCCTGCGCGGCCGCCGGGACTGCTCGCTCACGAAAAAGGTGCTCCGGATGTCAGAGGGGGGTGCGGCCTCCAGCCTACGTCGGCGCGCCCCCGCCTCCGGCGTCCGGGGCTCAGGCGCCGAGCGTCTCGCCCTCGGCGATCCGGACGCCGCGCGCCCAGTCGGCGGCGCGCATCGGCTTCTTGCCCTGTGCCTGCACCCACCGCAGCTCCACGGCGTAGGAGCCGGTGCCGACGTGCACGCTGTTCTTGCCGACGGCGAGCCGGCCCGGTGCCAGGTCGGTGCGCTCGGGCACGGGCGTGGCCTGGACGAGCTTCAGCCGCTCGCCGCGGAAGACGGTCCAGGCGCCGGGCGCGGGGGTGCAGCCGCGCACCACCCGGTCCACGCGCAGCGCGGGCGTGGCCCAGTCGACCCGGGCGTCCTCGACGGTGATCTTCGGGGCGAGGGTGATCCCCTCGGACGGCTGCGGTACGGCCTTCAGGGTGCCGTCCTCGATGCCGTCCATGGTGGCCGCGAGCAGCCCGGAGCCGGCGAAGGCGAGGCGGGTGAGCAGGTCGCCGCTGGTGTCGGTGGGGCGGATCTCCTCGGTCACGGTGCCGTACACCGGCCCGGAGTCGAGTCCCTCCTCGATGAGGAAGGTGGAGGCGCCGGTGATCTCGTCGCCCGCCATGATGGAGTGCTGCACCGGAGCGGCGCCGCGCCAGGCGGGCAGCAGCGAGAAGTGCAGGTTGACCCAGCCGTGGGCGGGGATGTCCAGGGCGGCCCTGGGCAGCAGGGCGCCGTAGGCGACGACCGGGCAGCAGTCGGGGGCGATCTCCCTGAGCCGCTCCAGGAACTCCGGGTCCCGCGGCTTGGCCGGCTTCAGCACCTCGATGCCGGCCTCCTCCGCCCGCTCGGCCACGGGCGAGGCGACCAGCCTGCGTCCGCGCCCGGCCGGTGCGTCGGGCCGCGTGACGACGGCGGCCACCTCGTGCCGCCCGGAGGCGATCAGGACGTCCAGGGCGGGAACGGCTACCTCGGGGGTACCGGCGAAGACGAGCTTCATGGGCGGGTTCGGGCCTCTCGGGCGGGGGTTGACGGGCAGCGCACCAGTCTATGACCACGCCCACCGGACCGCGGGCCCGTACCCGCGCCCACCCCGGGCGCCACGCACCCCGCCGCTCCCGCGACCGCCGACCCGCACCTACGCTGCCGGACCGCCGGCCCACAGCGACAGCTGCCGACCGCCGGTGCGTGCTCACAGCCACCCGACCCCGCCCGAGATGTCCGCCGGCAGGCAGGCGGCGGACACCCGGCCGGCCGCTCACGGCGCAGGCTCGGGGGACCGGCGTACGCATAAGCCCGCACGCCCCACCCCGTGACCAGCGGAGCGCGCACGCGTTGGTCAAGGAAGAGTTGACCACTTCGGGGCGCCTTCGGGGTCCCGTCCCTTTCAACGCCGGTTCGAGAGGCTTGTTCATGGCCGACCACGCAACCCACGACGCCCAGGCCCGGGCCAGCCTGCACCTGCTGGTGCGGGACATCGAGCGGGTCCGCCGGCAGGTGGACGCACTGCGCACGCTGACCGCCCAGTTGGGCAACGTCTACCGCCCGCGCCGCTCCGGCCCCGCCACGGGCTTCGTCGTCTACGGACGCGCCCCCGCCCCGACGGTGCGCCTCGCCCAGGAACTCCGGGACAGTGTCGAGACGCTGGTCACGGCGGCCGTGGACTTCGACCGCTCACTCGGCTTCTCCTGGGACGCGGTGGGCTCGGCGCTCGGCGTCACCAAGCAGGCGGTGCACCGGCGTTACGGCGCCCGCCGCGCCGCGGCCCAGGCGGCGGCCGAGTCGGAGCGGACGGCGGATCCGGCCGGCCACCACCCGGTCAGCGTGAGTACCGGTCTGCCCACGGTCCCCGCGGCCCGCTCGATGCCCACCCAGCCGACCGCGGGCAGCCCCGCCCTGCGCGAGGAGGTCCGCCCGACCGCCTTCCCGAGCCCCCGCAACGGCTGAGCACCGCCCGCCGCCCCTCCCCCACGGCTGCCGGGAAGCCCGAGCCTGTGGGAGGGCGGGGCCGGGCAGCCCGGAGCGAGCCGTCTCAGCCGATGTCCGGCGGGTCGACGCGGACCCGGACCGGTTCGTCGCTCCCCCGGGCCATGCGCGCCGCCTGGGCGGACTTGAGGGCGGCGGCCAGGGCGGCGCCGCTGCCCGGCGGGACCCGGACGAGGGCTCGCTCCCAGTGCTCACCGGGCGGGGGCGCGCCGGGCCTGCGCGGCCGTCCCGGCAGCGTCGGCGCCACCGGCACCGGCCCCAACACCTCGGCTTCCGGCGGCAGTTCGACCGCCCTCAGGAACTCGGCGACAGCTGTCGGCGTACCCGACACGGCGGCCATCCGGGACACCGGCGGGAAACCCAGCTCGGCCCGCTCGGCCAGCTCCCGCACCGCGTGCCCGACCGGATCCCAGCGCACCAGCGCCTGCACCGGCCGCAGCGTCGGCTCGGCCACCACGACGACCGTCCCGCCCTGCCCCTGCGGCCGTACCAGCGCGCCCGCCGCGAGCCACCGGCGCAACGCGTCCTCGCCGGCGCGCAGGTCGGGCCGTACGAGCATGGCCCAGCCGTCCAGCAGCAGGGCCGCCGCGTAGCCGCCCTCGGCGACCGGTTCGGCCCCCGGGGTGCTCACCACCAGCGCGGGCGTGCCGGGCACGGTGTCCAGCACGTGCTCCCGCCCCGAGGTGCGCACCGGCACGGCGGGAAAGGCCCGCCCCAGTTCCTCGGCGGTCCGGCGGGCGCCCACCACCTGGGCGCGGAGGCGGAACCCCCCGCACTCCGGGCAGTGCCAGGCGCTCTCCTCGCGCCCGCACCAACCGCACTTGAGGACGCCGCCGTCCTGCCCCTCCAGCGGCCCGGAGCAGTGCCGGCAGCGCGCGGGTGCCCGGCACTGGGCGCAGGCCATGCGCGGCGCGTAGCCGCGCCGGGGCACCTGGACCAGCACCGGGCCGTGCCGCAGCCCCTCCCGGGCCGCCTGCCAGGCGAGCGTGGGCAGCCGGGCGGCGCGGGCGGCCTCGTCCCGCGCGAGGTCGTCGTCCCCGACCGTCCGTACCAGGGGCGCCGTCCGCCGCACCTGTTCCCGGCCCGCGACCAGCGGCCTGGCCCAGCCGCTCTCCACGAGCTGGGCGCCCTCCACGGTGCAGGCGAACCCGCCGAGCAGGAACCCGCATCCGTCCAGGGCAGCGCGCAACAGCAGGACGTCCCGGGCGTGCGGCTGCGGGGCGTGCGGCTCGCTGTGGCTGTCGTCGCCGTCGTCCCAGATGGCCACCAGACCGAGGTCCGCCACCGGCGCGAACATGGCCGCCCGGGTGCCGACGACGGCCCGGACCGACCCCCGGCGCACCGCGAGCCACTGCGCGTACCGCTTCTCGGGCCCTGCGTCGGCGGTGAGCAGCGCGTGCCGGCCCGCGCCGAGCAGCGCGGTCAGCGCCGCGTCGACGCGCGCGGCGGCCCGCCCGTCCGGTACGACGACGAGGGCGCCGCGTCCGGAGGCGAGCGTGGCGGCGACGGCGCGGGCGGTCTCCTCGCTCCAGCCGGGCCCGGGCAGCGCGCTCCACACGGCGCGGGGCGCGCCCCCGGAGGCCAGGGCCGCCAGGAAGGCGGAGCCGTGCTCGTAGCGCGCCCAGGAGCCGGGGTCCGGGGCGGCGGGCGGCGGCAGCGGTGCGGGGGACGGCCGCTGCTCGGCGCGGGCGTTGCGGGGCGGTACGGCGAGCTGGAGGACGTCGGCGAGGCTGCCCGCGTACCGGTCGGCGACGGCCCGGGCGAGGCCCAGCAGTTCCTCGCCCAGCACCGGCTCGGGCGACACGACCTGGGCGAGCGCGGCGAGCGGCCCGGAGTAGTCGGACTCGGCGCGCCGCTCGATCAGGAAGCCGTCGATGAGCCCGCCGCCCTCCCGGCGCCCCTCGCGCACCCGACCCCGCCCGGCGCCGAACCGGACCCGCACCCGCACCCCGGGCCGCGCCTGCTCGTCCAGCTCGGCGGGCACGGCGTAGTCGAAGTACCGGTCGAGGTGCAGCACGCCCTTGTCGACCAGCACCCGGGCGACGGGCAGGTGCTCGGCGAGCGCGGCGCCCCGCCAGGTCCGGGGCTTGGCCCGCGGCGCCTTGGCCTTGCGCACGCTGTCCCGGATCAGCGCGAGCTGCTCCGGCGGCGCCCCCTCGGCCCCGCCGTCCCCCGTCCCGTCCTCGCTGCTCACGCCTGCATTCTTACCAAACCCCACCGACAATGACGCCGGCCGAGCAGCGCAGACCCCCTCTCAGCGGTGTCGCCGTGAGGTCCTGGGCAGCCACCTGACACCGAACCCGGTGACCGTCGATGGCCGAAATCACTTTCTCGACATCAGGTCATCGTTCGGTTTCCCTCGCGGATGTGGAAACGGGAAACGCCCGTTTCGCCTTGTCCGGCCCATGGCGTCCGGCGCACTCTGAGTTCGCGCCGCACTCCGGCTGCCGGCCGGAGAGCAACGGAGGTTTAAGTGCTGGAGCAGTCAAACGACTTCGGCAGTGAGCTGCGCAGGCGGCGTCTTGCGGCCCGCCTCTCCCTGCAGCAACTGGGGCAGCGGGTCCACTACAGCAAGAGCCAGTTGAGCAAGGTGGAGCGGGGGATCCAGCGCCCCACGCCCGAGCTGGCACGGCTGTGCGACACGGAGCTGGATGCCGAAGGCTCGCTGTCCCGCCTTGTCGCACTTCCTCAGGCGCAGCCGCGCTTATCCGTTTCCGGCAACGACGAAGAAGAGGTGTGGTTGATGCAACTTCACAAGGACGGTTCGAGTTCGTTCCAGCCCGTCACGCGTCGTGACCTCATCGCCGCCGGTGCGGCCGCGGCACTGAGCCTACAGGTCGGCAGCCCCCAGCCGTCCTGCCCGACGCCCGAAGGGGCTGCGACCCTTGTCGATGCCTCGCGGTTAGTGTTCGAACAGCTCCGCAGGCTCGGGCAGGCCTCGGGGCCCGCCTTCGTGCTGCCACCGCTGATCGCCCAGACACACAGCCTGGAGCAGCTTGCGGCGGGCAGCGGCCCCCGAATCCGCGAAGCACTGCTGGTGCTGGCTTCACGCTATGCCGAATACACCGGGTGGATGGCACAGGAATCAGGAGACGACACAGCTGCTTTGTGGTGGACGGATCGCGCGGTTCGTCTCGCGGCAGCGGGAACGGACAACGCACTCGCCGTCTACGCCCAGGTACGGCGATCGCTGGTGAGCCTCTACCGCGGAGACGTCGCGGATTCCATGGAACTGGCCGCCCATGCCCTGGAGAGCGAGGCTCCGGCCCGGATCCGCGGGCTGGCAGCCCAGCACCTGGCGCAGGGCAGAGCGGTCGCCGGCGACTACACAGGCTGCCTGCGCAGTCTCGACCAAGCCAGGGAACTGCTGGAGCGGGACGGTACCGACCCGTCCCAGCCCGTACTCGGTGCCTCCCATGTGCCCGACGTCGTATCGATGTTCACCGGCTGGTGCCTGTATGACCTGGGACGTCCCCGGCAGGCCGCCGAGATACTGGACAGGGAATTGATCCGCGTACCCGGGCACGCCCTCCGCAGCAGGACACGGTACGGGGTCCGTCGGGCGCTGTCGCACGCCTCGGCCGGAGACATCGACCAGGCGTGCCGGCTCACCTCCGAACTGCTGCCGTCGCTGCGTCTCATCTCGTCCGCGACGGTCTCGGCGGACGTACGGCGTCTTTCCCGCACCCTCGGCAGGCACAGCCGTTCCTCGGTGGTGCGGCAGCTGCTGCCGGAACTGACCGCCTCGGCTACTCACACGCACCTTTCCTAGCGCATCTCATCGAGAAGGGATCCGTACGTGCACGAGATCTTCCTCAACTACCGGACTGACGGCGGCAAGCCTCTCGCCTACGTGTGCCATGGAGTGCTTGAGGACCGGTTCGGCGAGGGCAGCGTCTTCCTCGCCAGGAAGTCGATCGCTGAAGGGACCGACTTCGCCGACGCCCTGCTCCGCGGAGCACGCAGCTGCCACGTCCTGTTGGCGCTGATCGACGAGAAGTGGCTGAACGCCCCCGATCGCCACCAGCTCGGAAGGCGGGCCCTGGACAACCCCGACGACTGGGTACGACGCGAGATCGAGGAGGCTCTGACATCAGGCGCGCTGGTGGTACCTCTTTTCATGAGCCGAAAGGTGGAGCAGTTGGACCCGCGGAGCCTGCCGCGGACGCTCGCCGAGCTCGCGGAGTGCCAGTACACCCGCGTGGGACTCGCCACCCATGAAGCAGATCTGACGCGGCTGGCGGACAGCCTGGTACGCAGGATCCCCGCACTCGCGGCCCTCGACCGCGCGCCGGTACGAGAAGACGCCGAGAACCTCCGGCAGGGCCCGCAGATGCACACCGAGCGGCAGAGTGGCGGCATCGGAAACGTCGGTGGATCGGTGGGAACGTACGTCCACGAGGCACATGCTCCGTTCCACTCTGGTCGCGGAGACATCTACGACGGTCCACGCATCAGCGGGGATGGTACGAACTACGTGGCGGGCGACAATCATGGCGGTATACGGCAAGGATTCGGGACCCGCACCCCGCGCGGAGGCGTTGAGCGGTGACGGAGACCATTGGCGCCTTCGTGCGGGAAGCACACGGATCCGTCCACAGTGGTGACGGCGACCAGTACAACTTCTACTTCGAGAAGGCCGCGCACTGGCTCCGGAACGAGGCGCGAAAACACCCGCGCTCGATCGCCGAGCTGGACCGACGACATCTCGCCGAGCGTTTCGTGCCGCCGCCTGGTCTGCAGCATGCCCGCGCCCGCCTGCACGTCGAACGCACGGTGCTCGTCGACAGCCTTTCGGGTTCCGGACGTCGAGCAGCGGCCCTGATGCTGCTGCACGAGCTGCCAGCCGGCGAGGGCACTCTCCACGAGTTGCCGGATACCTCGGACGACGACACCGGCCCACCGCTGGACAGCCACGACATCGGCCGAGGCGACCGGCTGCTGCTCGACCTCTCCGAGGCGGACGAGACCAGATACCTCGCGGTGCAGAGCGCCTTGTCGGACTTCCGTGGCGCCGTGGTCGCCAAGAGCGCCCATCTCGTGGTGGTCGTGCCCCATCACCTCGGCTATCTCATCCGCGAGGATCTCCGGCACCTCACAGCGGAGCTGGGGCGCCCGAATGCCCGGCGGGTACTCGCGGTGCACCTCAGATGTGACGGCATCCGCCCCGATGACGGGATTCTCGGTGGCACGGAACTCGCCACCTTCCTCACGCGAGCGCCCTTGCGAGATGTGGCAGCGCTGGCCGACCGCATCAGGCGCCTCAGGGACTCCTCGCCGGCCGATCGCGGGCTCCCGGACTGGCTCAGGCAATCCTTGGAGGAACAGCACGACCAGAGCGGGCGAGTCGCCGCGGACTTCTGCGCAGCGCCCGGCGGACGCCATCGAGCGCTCCAGCTGGCTGTGGCCATGTTCCACGGGGCCACTCCCGACGTGGTCCTCCAAGCGGCGAATGCTCTGCTGGACCTGCTCAACCACCCGCCCGACCCCACCCCCCGCCTCGACCGGGCGGACCTGTCCGCAGAGCTCGCTGCCGTACAAGCCGGGAGAGACCCGGACGGCCGCGTCCGCTTCGCCATCGCCGGATACGGCCGCGCCGTACTCCAGCACTTCTGGACGTTCCTCCCCGACATCCGTCGGCAACTGCGCGACTGGCTCACGCGACAGGCAGCCGACCCCGCGCTGGATCCGGACGTCAGACGCGCCGCGGTCGACCATTTCGCACAGCAGACCCTGCGCGTGGCCCACCCCGAGGACCTCACCTGGGTGGTGGAGCGCTGGACATCGTCGAAGGCCTCGGCACTTCTCATTCCCGAAGCCGCCCGAGTCCTCGCGATGGGGCTCGACGACGACCACCACGGGCGCTACTTCCGACAGCGAATCTATGACTGGGCGACGTCGGCGGACACCAGTACTCACTGCAGCAGGGTGCTGGTCATGGTCTGTGAGCAGACGATGGCCCGCTCACATCCCGATCAAGCTCTGGTCCGACTGCATCATCTCGCTCGCGGTCGGCACGACGGGGTGCGGTCTGAGGCCCGGCAGGCGGTGTTGCGGCTGACGGCTTCGGACGACCGGTTGTACCGGCTCATGCTGGAGCGACTCGCTGTCGGCATTACTCACCGGTCGCGGGCCGCTGATCTCGGTCTCTTTACAGAACTGGCCGGCCCCGGTCGTCTCATCGGCCGCCCCAGTGTGCGCGCTTCGCTGACCGCCTGCTGGGGAGGCATGCTTCGCAGTGGGATCGACTGGACGGCTCTCGTCCGCCTCTGGCTCGGCAGCGGCCGTACCGAGCAGAGACGTGACTTGATCGCCGAGGTTCTGGTCATGGCATGTGCCCTGGACCCGCATCTGCTCGGGCGGCTGTACCGGGCAGCCCGCGACTGGCTCGGTGACCGGCCCGACACGGAGCGGGCCGCCATGGTGTCCAGGCTCTTGCAGGCGATCAACGCCGCTCAGGGGCTCGGGGACTACGACCGACCGGCCTGACTCCGCTCTCCGGTGACCCGACGTCTCAACAGGAGCTATTCATGAGTTCTGGCCACAGGGCCATGACCTTCTTCGTCGCCCTCATTCTCGGTCTCCTGCTCGTCATCCTCGGGCTGACCACCAGCTGGCCGTGGTGGGCCTGGCCTGCCGCAGGAGCGTTGTTGCTCCTCACCGCGATACTGACTCAGAGACAGCTCGCTCCCAGGCCCGTCCCGGTCCCCGGTGAGTTCCTCGCGCATCCTGATCTGCCCCTGCCGGAAACGCAGCGGCAGGAATATCGGATCTCGCACGTGGCACTGCCGAGCTGCGTACGAGACTACGACTTCTCGTTCTCCGCGACAGTGCAGTGGCGGGTGCTCGACGTGTCGAGCGACGCACCGGTGATCAATCCAGCGGGGCTCGCGGTCGACGCCGTACTGGAGCGGGCTCGAGCCGTCACCGTCCACCAACCGCCCCACCGCAGCAGCCTGGCCCAGCACCAGCTCGACGGCGCTCTGGGAACCATGTGCACAGATGCCACGGGCCGGGTGACGGTCATGGCATACAGCGTCGAACTCAGCCTCCCGGAACACGACCGCGAGCGGCTCTCGCGGCTCTCGGACGTGCGGAAGGACGAGGACGTCTGGGAGCACGAACGCAATTACGAACGAAACAAGAGGACATACCTCGGCGACGATGTCCTGAAGGACACGGGCAGTGCGGTCGTGTGGTGGCTCTCACGCAACGACGAGGAGATCGAGGGCGCAGTCGAGCGCATCGGGATGCTCGCACAATTGTCGGCCGCTGCACGGAACGAACCGGTGGCGCCGCTGTTCGAGCACCTGGCGTACCCGAGGGAGACTCCGGCTCCCGACAATGGGGGCCGCGAGAGCGCGACGGGGCCCGAGGCTTCCGGTGCCGGGCCGGCCGAGCCAGCACCGGAATCGCCCTTCTCGACCGACACACTGCTGTCCTGGTTCGGTGTCGCACCCGATGATCCCGACCGGGATCTGTTCGCCACACGGCTCGCCGACGTGGCGCGAGCCCACGGCAAGAAACACGCTGAGGAAACATTGCTGAAGAGCAGCACCGTGACTGAGCCGCTCGTGGATGACGGCGAATATCAATAGGGCCCGAAGGCTCCCGAAGCCGCTGGGCCGGCGCTCTGAACACGCCGAGGCCCGGCCCCCCGAAGGGAGCCGGGCCTCGGCGAGGGCGGTGCGGGTTACAGGCCCGCGGCGGTGCGCAGGGCGTCCACGCGGTCGGTGCGCTCCCAGGTGAAGTCGGGCAGCTCACGGCCGAAGTGGCCGTAGGCGGCGGTCTGGGAGTAGATCGGGCGGAGCAGGTCGAGGTCGCGGATGATCGCGGCCGGGCGGAGGTCGAAGACCTCGGTGATGGCGTGCTCGATCTTCTCCGGGTCCACCTTGTGGGTGCCGAAGGTCTCGACGAACAGGCCGACGGGCTCGGCCTTGCCGATCGCGTAGGCGACCTGGACCTCGCAGCGGGCGGCCAGGCCGGCCGCCACGACGTTCTTGGCGACCCAGCGCATCGCGTAGGCGGCCGAGCGGTCCACCTTGGACGGGTCCTTGCCGGAGAAGGCGCCGCCGCCGTGCCGGGCGAAGCCGCCGTAGGTGTCGATGATGATCTTGCGGCCGGTCAGGCCGGCGTCGCCCATCGGGCCGCCGATCTCGAAACGGCCGGTCGGGTTGACCAGCAGCCGGTAGCCCTCGGTCTCCAGCTTGATGCCCTCGTCCAGAAGCGCCTTCAGCTCCGGCTCCACGACGAACTCGCGGATGTCGGGGGCCAGCAGCGACTCCAGGTCGATGTCGGAGGCGTGCTGCGAGGAGACGACCACCGTGTCCAGGCGGACGGCCTTGTCGCCGTCGTACTCGATGGTGACCTGCGTCTTGCCGTCCGGGCGCAGGTAGGGGATGGTGCCGTTCTTGCGGACCTCGGACAGGCGCTTGGACAGCCGGTGCGCCAGGAAGATCGGCAGCGGCATCAGGGTGGGCGTCTCGTCGGACGCGTAGCCGAACATCAGGCCCTGGTCGCCGGCGCCCTGCCGGTCCAGCTCGTCCTCGTCGCCCTCGACCCGGTTCTCGTACGCCGTGTCGACGCCCTGGGCGATGTCCGGGGACTGCGCGCCGATCGACACCGACACGCCGCAGGAAGCGCCGTCGAAGCCCTTCTTCGAGGAGTCGTAGCCGATTTCGAGGATCTTGCCGCGGACGAGGGTCGCGATGTCGGCGTAGGCCTTCGTCGTCACCTCGCCGGCCACGTGCACCAGGCCGGTGGTGATCAGCGTCTCGACGGCGACCCGGGAGGTCGGGTCCTCGCGCAGGAGCGCGTCGAGAATGGTGTCGCTGATCTGGTCAGCGATCTTGTCGGGGTGACCCTCGGTCACGGACTCCGAGGTGAACAGGCGACGGGACACAACGCTCCCTGTGGTTGCAGCGGCTGCTGGCTGATCATTTGCGGTCGACTGTAGGGCTGCGCCCGTCGACCGTGAACAGTTTATCGGTCGCACTCGGCCGATGGGCCACCGTCTCGCCTCTCGGGAGCGCTGTGACCTGCGGCACGGGCATTCTGCACAATGCCCGTGGCCTTGGCCAGAGGCACCGCGGCATGTTCCGGCGCGGCGCGAGGCCGGCTCAAGTTCCCCCGAACGCCCGCCCGGCCGTTAGCCCAGACGCCGCAGGACGAGGTCCCAGACGGTGTCGGCGAGCGCTTCCTTCGGGCCGTACGGCACCGGGGTCTCGCTGCCGTCCGCGCCCAGCACGACCGCCTCGTTCTGCTCGGAGCCGAAGGTCTTGCGCTCCCCGACCTCGTTGACCACGAGGAGGTCACAGCCCTTGCGGGCGAGCTTGGCGCGGCCGTTGGCGAGGACGTCGTCGGTCTCGGCGGCGAAGCCGACGACCACCTGTCCGGGGCGGGCCCGGTCGGCGGAGATCTCCGCGAGGATGTCCGGATTGCGCACCAGGGCGACCGGGTCGGGTTCGTGGCCGTCCTTCTTCTTGATCTTCCCGGTCGCATAGACGGCGGGGCGGAAGTCGGCGACGGCGGCGGCCATGACCACCGCGTCGGCGTCGGCGGCGGCCTTCAGCACGGCCTCGCGCAGCTGGACGGCCGTGCCGACGTGGACGACGTCGACGCCGGCCGGGTCGGGCAGGCCGGCGTTGGCCGCGAGCAGCGTGACGCGGGCGCCACGGGCGGCGGCGGTGCGGGCCAGGGCATAGCCCTGCTTGCCGGAGGAGCGGTTGCCGAGGAAGCGGACCGGGTCGAGCGGCTCGCGGGTGCCGCCGGCCGAGACGACGACATGGCGTCCGCGCAGGTCGGGCTCGGCGGTGCCGCGGGCCAGCACCCGGCGGCAGACCTCGAAGATCTCCCCCGGCTCCGGCAGCCGGCCCTTGCCGGTGTCGACGCCGGTGAGGCGGCCGACGGCGGGCTCGATCACGACCGCGCCCCGGCGGCGCAGCGTGGCCACGTTCTCCCGGGTGGCCGGGTGCTCCCACATCTCGGTGTGCATGGCGGGCGCGAAGACGACGGGACAGCGCGCGGTCAGCAGGGTGTTGGTGAGCAGGTCGTCGGCGAGGCCGTGGGCGGCCTTGGCGAGCATGTCGGCGGTGGCCGGGGCCACCACGACCAGGTCGGCGTGCTGGCCGATGCGGACGTGCGGCACCTCGTGCACGTCGGACCAGACCTCGGTGGAGACGGGGTTGCCGGACAGCGCGGACCAGGTGGCGGCGCCGACGAAGTGCAGCGCGGAGGCGGTGGGCACCACGCGGACGTCGTGACCGGACTCGGTGAACCTTCTCAGCAGCTCACAGGCCTTGTAGGCGGCGATCCCGCCGCTGACCCCCAGAACAACCCTCGGCTTGTCCGCCATCTCTCCGCCATCTCTCCCCGGCTCGGCACGTACGAGGCCGCGCACAACGCTGCGTACGGGACCATCACACACCACAGGCCCGGCAGCGTGACTGCCGGGCCTGTGGATAACGCGACTGACGATCAGAACATCCGACCGCGGGACTACTGCGCCGGACCCTCGATGGCCTCGGAGGTCAGCAGGCCGGCGTTGATCTCGCGCAGGGCGATCGAGAGCGGCTTCTCGTGGACGTGGGTGTCGACGAGCGGACCGACGTACTCAAGGAGGCCCTCGCCGAGCTGCGAGTAGTACGCGTTGATCTGGCGGGCACGCTTGGCCGCGTAGATCACGAGGCTGTACTTCGAGTCGGTGGCCTCAAGCAACTCGTCGATCGGCGGGTTGATGATGCCCTCGGGCGCGGTGATGGAAGAGGACACGCTCTACCTTCCGATGGAGGGGAAAGATTCAGTGGTGCGGCCGGCTCGCGCACGGGGTGCGGCGGTCACGATCACACCACGTCCATCAAGGCTAGCAGCTCGGCGGCCACGTCCTTGACGGAGGTGTTGACCAGGGTCACGTCGAACTCCGGCTCGGCCGCCAGCTCGGTCCGCGCCGCGTCCAGGCGGCGCTCGATGACCTCGGGCGGCTCGGTACCCCGGCCGGTCAGCCTGCGCACCAGCTCCTCCCAGGAGGGCGGAGCCAGGAACACCAGCTGGGCGTCGGCCATGGACTCGCGGACCTGGCGGGCGCCCTGGAGGTCGATCTCCAGCAGCACGGGCTCGCCGTTCTCCAGCCGCTCCAGCACGGCCGCGCGGGGCGTGCCGTACCGGTTGCCGGCGAACTCCGCCCACTCCAGCAGCTCGCCGTTGGCGATCAGCTTGTCCATCTCGTCGTCGGTGACGAAGAAGTAGTGGACGCCGTGCTGCTCACCGGGGCGGGGCTTGCGGGTCGTCGCCGACACCGAGAGCCACACCTCGGGGTGTTCCTTGCGCATATGGGCGACGACCGTGCTCTTGCCGACCCCCGAGGGGCCGGAGAGCACGGTCAGCCGCGGACGTACGTCCGGGGGCTCGGGGGTCGTCCCCCGGAATGTTGCAGCCATGCAGCGATTATTCCAGCAATCCCGGTATGCCCGGGACTCCCGGTCCGGCCGCGGCCGGACTCAGGAGCCGGTGCTGCCGAACTCACGCTCCAGGGAAGCGATCTGGTTGGAACCGAGACCGCGCACGCGGCGGCTCTCGGAGATGCCCAGACGCTCCATGATCTGCTTGGCGCGGACCTTGCCCACGCCCGGCAGGGACTCAAGCAGCGCGGAGACCTTCATCTTGCCGATGACGTCGTTCTCCTGACCCTGCTTGATGACCTCGTGCAGGGAGGCGCCGGAGTGCTTGAGTCGATTCTTGACCTCGGCCCGCTCCCGGCGAGCCGCGGCGGCCTTTTCGAGCGCGGCTGCGCGCTGTTCAGGGGTAAGGGGCGGAAGAGCCACGCCTACGTCACCTCGGATGTCGAACTGTCGGATACGGACCGGTGAGGAACCTAGTCGCCCCACACCAGGGGAGGCACGAGCAACACGCTTCGCCCGTTCTCTGCTCGGAGACTAGCGGGCAAGTCCGCCGGAGTCAGCGAGAACAGCGGAAAAGTCCTGGTCAGCCTCCGCCAGGACGGACATTTGAGACATAATGCCCTCGATTTGAGGATGTATTCACTCTCAAGCCGCCGCCCCGCCGTCCGGCGAGGGACTCAGGAGGCGCCGACGGCGTTCCGGATCTCCGCCGCGAGGCGCTCCGTGGCCGTGCGCAGGGCGGAGACGTCGGGACCGTGCCGCAGCACGCCCCGGCTGACGTTCGGCACGACGTTGCGCACCGCCGCCCCGAAGACCCGGGGAAGGTCGGCCGGGGTCGCCCCCTGCGCGCCGACGCCGGGCGCGAGAAGCGGGCCGTTGATGTCGAGGTCGTACGAGGACAGGTCGCCCACCGTGGCGCCGACCACCGCGCCGAAGGAGCCCAGCGGTTCCTCTCCCGCGTTCTCGGCCGCGAGGTGGGCGAGCATGGTCGCGCCCACGCCGCGCCCGTCGGCACGGACCGCGTGCTGCACCTCGGGGCCCTCCGGGTTCGAGGTCAGGGCCAGCACGAACAGCCCGGCGCCGCTCTCCCGGGCCAGCGCCACGGCCGGGCTGAGCGAGCCGTAGCCGAGGTAGGGCGAGACGGTGAGGGCGTCGGAGAACAGCGGGGCGTCTTTGTGCAGGTAGGCCTCGGCATACCCGGCCATGGTCGAGCCGATGTCGCCGCGCTTGGCGTCCATCACGACGAGCGTGCCGGCCGCGCGCGCCTGACGGACCACGTCCTCCAGGACGGCGATCCCGCGCGAGCCGAAGCGTTCGAAGAAGGCGCTCTGCGGCTTCATGACGGCGACCCGGTCGGCCACCGCCTCGACCACCGTGCGGCTGAACCGCTCCAGGCCGGCCACGTCGTCGTTCAGGCCCCACTGGGCGAGCAGGGAGGCGTGCGGGTCGATGCCGACGCACAGCGGGCCGCGCTCGTCCATCGCGGTGCGCAGGCGGGCGCCGAAGGGTTCGAGAACGGTCATGCGGTCTTCCTCACATCGGCGCCGACCGCGTCGGCGAGGGTGGCGTACGGGCTGGTGCGCAGCCGCGCGGCGAGGCCCTGGTGGATCGCGCGGGACCAGAAGGGCCCCTCGTAGATGAAGGCGCTGTACCCCTGGACCAGCGTGGCGCCGGCCAGGATGCGCGTCCAGGCGTCCTCGGCGGTCTCGATGCCGCCGACCCCGACCAGGGTGATCCGGTCGCCCACGCGCGCGTACAGACGGCGCAGGACCGCCAGGGAGCGCTCCTTCAGGGGCGCCCCGGACAGCCCGCCGGCCTCCTTCACCAGCGCGGGCGCCGAGCGCAGGCCGAGGCCCTCGCGGGCGATGGTGGTGTTGGTGGCGATGATGCCGTCCAGGCCGAGTTCGACGGCCAGGTCGGCGACGGCGTCCACGTCCTCGTCGGCGAGGTCGGGGGCGATCTTCACCAGCAGCGGGACGTGCCGGCCGGGCACGGTGCGGTCGGCGGCCGCGCGCACGGCGGTCAGCAGCGGGCGCAGCGCCTCGGTGGCCTGGAGGTTGCGCAGGCCCGGCGTGTTCGGCGAGGAGACGTTGACGACCAGGTAGTCGGCGTACGGCGCGAGACGCTCGGCGGACTTCACGTAGTCGCCGACGGCCTCCTCCTCGGGGACGACCTTGGTCTTGCCGATGTTGACGCCCACGACCGTGCGGAAGACGGGTTCGCGGGTCGCGAGCCGGGCGGCGACGGTCAGCGAGCCGTCGTTGTTGAAGCCCATGCGGTTGATCAGCGCGCGGTCGGCGACGAGCCGGAACAGCCGCTTCCGCGGGTTTCCGGACTGCGGCTCGCCGGTGACGGTGCCGATCTCGACGTGGTCGAAGCCGAGCATCGACATGCCGTCGATCGCCACGGCGTTCTTGTCGAAGCCGGCGGCGAGCCCGAAGGGGCCGTGCATCCGCAGGCCGAACGCCTCGGTGCGCAGTTCCTCGTACCGGGGCGCGAGCGCGGCGGCGAGGAAGGTGCGCAGCACGGGGACGCGGACGGCGAGCCGGATCCAGCGGAAGGCGAGGTGGTGGGCGCGCTCCGGGTCCATCCGCTGGAAGACGAGGGTGAAGAAGGCTTTGTACATGGTGTCCTCATGACGAGGGGGACACCGTTTCCGGTGTCCCCCTCGGGGCTGCTAGTCGCGGGCGGCGGTCAGGTGTTCCGCGTGTTCCTGGAGGGAGCGGACGCCCACGTCGCCGTGGGTGAGGGCGTCGATGCCCTGGACGGCCGCGGCGAGCGCCTGCACGGTGGTCAGGCACGGGACGGACCGGGCGACGGCCGCCGTGCGGATGTCGTAGCCGTCGAGGCGGCCACCGGTGCCGTACGGGGTGTTGACGATGAGGTCGACCTCGCCGTCGTGGATGAGCTGGACGATGGTCTTCTCGCCGTTCGGACCGGTGCCCTCGGACTGCTTGCGCACGACGGTGGCGTTGATGCCGTTGCGCTTGAGGACCTCCGCGGTGCCGGAGGTGGCCATCAGCTCGAAGCCGTGGGCGACCAGCTCACGGGCCGGGAAGATCATCGAGCGCTTGTCCCGGTTGGCGACCGAGATGAACGCGCGGCCCTTGGTGGGCAGCGGGCCGTAGGCGCCCGCCTGGGACTTGGCGTAGGCCGTGCCGAAGACCGAGTCGATGCCCATGACCTCGCCGGTGGAGCGCATCTCCGGGCCGAGGATCGTGTCCACGCCGCGGCCCTGGATGTCGCGGAAGCGGGACCAGGGCATGACGGCCTCCTTGACGGAGATCGGCGCGTCCAGCGGCAGTTCGCCGCCGTCGCCGTGCTTCGGCAGCAGTCCCTCGGCGCGCAGTTCGGCGACGGTCGCGCCCAGCGAGATGCGGGCGGCGGCCTTGGCGAGCGGTACGGCGGTCGCCTTGGAGGTGAAGGGGACGGTGCGGGAGGCGCGCGGGTTGGCCTCCAGGACGTAGAGGATGTCGCCGGCCATCGCGAACTGGATGTTGATCAGGCCGCGGACGCCGACGCCCTTGGCGATGGCCTCGGTGGAGGCGCGCAGCCGCTTGACGTCGAAGCCGCCGAGGGTGATCGGGGGCAGGGCGCACGCCGAGTCGCCGGAGTGGATGCCGGCCTCCTCGATGTGCTCCATGACGCCGCCGAGGTACAGCTCCTCGCCGTCGTACAGGGCGTCGACGTCGATCTCGATGGCGTCGTCCAGGAACCGGTCGACCAGCACCGGCCGGGAGGGGCCGATCTCGGTGGACTCGGCGATGTAGGACGCGAGGCGGGTCTCGTCGTAGACGATCTCCATGCCGCGTCCGCCGAGCACGTACGAGGGGCGGACCAGGACCGGGTAGCCGATCTCGTCGGCGATGGCCTTGGCCTGCTCGAAGGTGGTGGCGGTGCCGTGCTTGGGGGCCGGCAGGCCCGCCTCGGCGAGCACCCGGCCGAAGGCGCCGCGGTCCTCGGCGGCGTGGATCGCCTCCGGGGAGGTGCCGACGACCGGTACGCCGTTGTCCTTCAGGGCCTGCGAGAGGCCGAGCGGGGTCTGGCCGCCGAGCTGGACGATGACGCCCGCGACCGGTCCGGCCTGCTGCTCGGCGTGCACGATCTCCAGTACGTCCTCCAGGGTGAGCGGCTCGAAGTACAGCCGGTCGGAGGTGTCGTAGTCGGTGGAGACGGTCTCCGGGTTGCAGTTGACCATCACGGTCTCGTACCCGGCGTCGGACAGCGCGAAGGAGGCGTGCACGCAGGAGTAGTCGAACTCGATGCCCTGGCCGATGCGGTTCGGGCCCGAGCCGAGGATGATCACGGCGGGCTTCTCGCGCGGCGCGACCTCGGTCTCCTCGTCGTAGGAGGAGTAGAAGTACGGCGTCCTGGCGGCGAACTCGGCGGCGCAGGTGTCGACCGTCTTGTAGACCGGGCGGATGCCGAGGGCGTGCCGGACCTCGCGGACGACGTCCTCGCGCAGGCCGCGGATCTCGGCGATCTGCTGGTCGGAGAAGCCGTGCCGCTTGGCCTCGGCGAGCAGCCCGGCGGTCAGCTCGGGCGCCTCGGCCAGCTCGTCCGCGACCTCCTTGATCAGGAAGAGCTGGTCCACGAACCACGGGTCGATCTTCGTGTACGCGAAGACCTCCTCGGGCGTGGCGCCGGCGCGGATGGCCCGCATGACCGTGTTGATCCGGCCGTCGGTGGGCCGGACGGCCTCGCGCAGCAGGGCCTCCTTGTCGCCGGTGGGGCCGGTGAAGGCGAACTGGCTGCCCTTCTTCTCCAGCGAGCGCAGCGCCTTCTGGAAGGCCTCGGGGAAGTTGCGGCCGATGGCCATGGCCTCGCCGACCGACTTCATGGTGGTGGTCAGCGTGGAGTCGGCCTGCGGGAACTTCTCGAAGGCGAAGCGGGGGGCCTTGACGACCACGTAGTCGAGCGTGGGCTCGAAGGAGGCCGGGGTCTCCTGGGTGATGTCGTTCGGGATCTCGTCCAGCGTGTAGCCGACGGCCAGCTTGGCGGCGATCTTGGCGATCGGGAAGCCGGTCGCCTTGGAGGCGAGCGCGGAGGACCGCGAGACGCGCGGGTTCATCTCGATGACGATGATCCGGCCGTCCTCGGGGTTGACCGCGAACTGGATGTTGCAGCCGCCGGTGTCGACGCCGACCTCGCGGATCACGGCGATGCCGACGTCCCGCAGGATCTGGTACTCGCGGTCGGTCAGCGTCATCGACGGGGCGACGGTGATGGAGTCGCCGGTGTGCACGCCCATCGGGTCGAAGTTCTCGATGGAGCAGACGACCACGACGTTGTCGTTCTTGTCGCGCATCAGCTCCAGTTCGTACTCCTTCCAGCCGAGGATGGACTCCTCCAGGAGGACCTCGGTGGTCGGGGAGAGCGTGAGGCCCTGGCCGGCGATGCGGCGCAGCTCCTCCTCGTCGTGCGCGAAGCCGGAGCCGGCGCCGCCCATGGTGAAGGAGGGGCGGACGACGACCGGGTAGCCGCCGAGGGTCTCGACGCCCTGGAGGACGTCGTCCATGGTGTGGCAGATGACCGAGCGGGCGGACTCGCCGTGCCCGATCTTGCGCCGGACCTCCGCCACGACGCCCTTGAACTGGTCGCGGTCCTCGCCCTTGTGGATGGCCTCGGGCTTGGCGCCGATCAGCTCGACGCCGTACTTGGCCAGGACGCCGTTCTCGTGCAGCGAGATGGCGGTGTTCAGGGCCGTCTGGCCGCCCAGGGTGGGCAGCAGGGCGTCGGGGCGCTCCTTGGCGATGATCTTCTCGACGAACTCGGGGGTGATCGGCTCGACGTAGGTGGCGTCGGCGATCTCCGGGTCGGTCATGATCGTCGCGGGGTTGGAGTTCACCAGGACGACGCGCAGGCCCTCGGCCTTGAGCACGCGGCACGCCTGGGTGCCGGAGTAGTCGAACTCGGCGGCCTGACCGATGACGATCGGGCCGGAGCCGATGACCAGGACGGACTGGATATCGGTGCGCTTAGGCACGCTGGCCCTCCATCAGGGAGACGAAGCGGTCGAACAGGTAGGCGGCGTCGTGCGGACCGGCCGCCGCCTCGGGGTGGTACTGGACGGAGAAGGCGGGCTGGTCGAGCAGCTGGAGCCCCTCCACGACGTCGTCGTTGAGGCAGACGTGCGAGACCTCGGCGCGGCCGTACGTCGTCTCGCTGACCTTGTCGAGCGGCGCGTCGACGGCGAAGCCGTGGTTGTGCGCGGTGACCTCGACCTTGCCGGTCGTACGGTCCTGGACCGGCTGGTTGATGCCCCGGTGGCCGTACTTCAGCTTGTAGGTGCCGAAGCCGAGGGCGCGGCCGAGGATCTGGTTGCCGAAGCAGATGCCGAACAGCGGGGTCTTCCGCTCCAGGACGGCGCTCATCAGCGCGACCGGGCCGTCGGCGGTGGCGGGGTCGCCGGGGCCGTTGGAGAAGAACACGCCGTCGGGCTCGACGGCGTAGACCTCGTCGGCGGTGGCGGTGGCGGGCAGCACGTGCACCTCGATGCCGCGCTCGGCCATCCGGTGCGGGGTCATGCCCTTGATGCCGAGGTCGATCGCGGCGACGGTGAAGCGCTTCTCGCCGACCGCGGGGACGACGTACGCCTCCTTCGTCGCGACCTCCTCGTAGAGGCTCGCGCCCTTCATGTGCGGCTGGGCCTTGACGCGCTCCAGCAGCTCGGCGTCGGGGGCGACGGCCTCGCCGGAGAAGACGCCGGCACGCATCGAGCCGCGCTCGCGCAGGTGGCGGGTGAGGGCGCGGGTGTCGACGCCGGAGATGCCGACGACACCCTGCCGCTCCAGCTCGTCGTCCAGGGAGCGCTTGGCCCGCCAGTTGGACGGCACGCGCGCGGGGTCGCGCACGACATAGCCGGAGACCCAGATCCGCCCGGACTCGTCGTCCTCGTCGTTCCAGCCGGTGTTGCCGATCTGCGGGGCGGTCGCGACGACGATCTGGCGGTCGTACGACGGGTCGGTCAGGGTCTCCTGGTAGCCGGTCATGCCGGTGGAGAACACGGCCTCGCCGAAGGTCTCCCCCACGGCCCCGTAGGCACGGCCGCGGAAGACGCGGCCGTCCTCCAGGACGAGTACGGCGGGAGTCTTCGCGGCTCCCCTGGTGGAGGTCGTCATCGTGCGCCTTCCGTGTCGTTGGTCATCTGGTTCAGGGTGTCGACCCACTCGGCGTGCTCGGCGGAGCGGTCGGAGCGGAAGCCGGAGTCGATCAGCTTGTCGCCGAGGGCCCAGGTCACCACGAGCAGGCCGCCCTCGGTGAGGACCTTGCCGGCGATGCCCTTGTCGAGCCGGGCGCCGCGCAGCGCGGCGGCGGGGACGAAGAAGTCGGTGGCTCCGGGGCGTTCGACCTCCAGACCGTCGTCCGTCAGGGTCAGCTCGGCCCGGCTGCGGGTGCCCAGGCCGTGGGCCACGATGCGGTCCAGCCACTGCCCGGCGGTGGTGGAGCCGTGGTAGCGGCCGCTCAGCCTCAGTCTCGCCGGACCGGTCTCCTGCGGCGCGTCGGGCAGCGCGGGCAGGTCGCCCTGGAGCGTGCCGCGCCACTTCCAGCCCTCGCGCATCAGCCAGTAGACGAGCGCGACGAAGAGGAGGAGTCCGACGAGCCAGCCGACGCGGGCTCCCCAGTCGGTGACCTCGGCCGACTTCTCGGCCTCGGCCAGCAGGATTACAGATGTCACGTGAGCTTCCCGTCGACGAGCGTGGCCTTGCCCCGCAGCCAGGTGTGCGTCACCCGGCCCGGCAGCTCACGCCCCGCGTAGGGCGTGTTGCGGCTGCGCG
Organism: Streptomyces pyxinicus; assembly: GCF_024753135.1. Lineage (GTDB taxonomy): Bacteria > Actinomycetota > Actinomycetes > Streptomycetales > Streptomycetaceae > Streptomyces > Streptomyces pyxinicus. Next base: position 130,057 of record NZ_JANUGP010000022.1, read on the forward strand.
AGGCGAAGCCCGCGGGGTCCACCGGGCCACGGTATGCCGTGTCGAGGAGGGTGAGGTTGGCGGGCTCACCGGCCGAGACGGGGCGGCCGTGTCCGGCGGCCTGTCCGATGCGCGCGGGCGCGGCGGACATCCGGTCGGCGACTCCGGCCCAGTCCAGCAGGCCCGTCTCGACCATGGTCTCCTGGACCACCGACAGCGCGGTCTCCAGGCCGACCATGCCCATGGCCGCCGCGGCCCACTCGCAGTCCTTGTCCTCGTGCGGGTGCGGGGCGTGGTCGGTGGCGACGATGTCGATCGTGCCGTCGGCCAGCGCCTCGCGCAGGGCCATGACGTCGCGCTCGGTGCGCAGCGGCGGGTTGACCTTGTAGACCGGGTTGTAGGTGCGCACCAGCTCGTCGGTGAGGAGCAGGTGGTGCGGGGTGACCTCGGCGGTGACGTCGATGCCGCGGGACTTGGCCCAGCGGACGATCTCGACGGAGCCGGCGGTCGACAGGTGGCAGATGTGGACGCGGGAGCCGACGTGCTCGGCGAGCAGCACGTCCCGCGCGATGACCGACTCCTCGGCGACGGCCGGCCAGCCGCCCAGGCCCAGCTCGGCGGAGACGACGCCCTCGTTCATCTGGGCGCCCTCGGTCAGCCGGGGCTCCTGCGCGTGCTGGGCGACGACGCCGCCGAAGGCCTTCACGTACTCCAGGGCGCGGCGCATGATCACGGCGTCGTCCACGCACTTGCCGTCGTCGGAGAAGACGGTGACGCCGGCGGCGGACTCGTGCATGGCGCCCAGCTCGGCGAGCTTCTTGCCCTCCAGCCCGACGGTGACGGCGCCGATGGGCCGCACATCGCAGTAGCCGTGCTCGCGGCCGAGCCGCCAGACCTGCTCGACCACGCCGGCGGTGTCGGCGACCGGGAAGGTGTTGGCCATGGCGAAGACGGCGGTGAAGCCGCCGGTGGCGGCGGCGCGGGTGCCGGTGAGGACGGTCTCGGAGTCCTCGCGGCCCGGCTCGCGCAGGTGGGTGTGCAGGTCGACCAGGCCCGGCAGCAGCACCCGGCCCTCGGCCTCGACGACCTCGGCGCCGTCGGCGGACAGCCCGGTGCCCACCTCGGCGATGGTCTCGCCGTCGATCAGGACGTCCTGCGGCTCCCCGCCGAGCACCTTGGCACCACGGATCAGGATCTTGCTCATGCTGGTTACTTCTCCTCGGAACCGGTGGGGCGGGTGACGGCGGGTTCGTTGCCGCCGAGCAGCAGGTACAGGACGGCCATCCGGATGGACACGCCGTTGGCGACCTGCTCGATCGCGGTGCAGCGGCCGGAGTCGGCGACCTCGGCGGTGATCTCCATGCCGCGCACCATCGGGCCGGGGTGCATCACGATGGCGTGCTCGGGCAGCCTGGCCATGCGGTCGCCGTCCAGGCCGTAGCGGCGGGAGTACTCGCGCTCGGTCGGGAAGAAGGCGGCGTTCATCCGCTCCCGCTGGACGCGCAGCATCATCACGGCGTCGGACTTGGACAGGGTGCTGTCGAGGTCGTACGACACCTCGCAGGGCCAGTTCTCGACTCCGACCGGGACCAGGGTGGGCGGGGCGACCAGGGTGACCTCGGCGCCCAGGGTGTGCAGCAGGTCGACGTTGGAGCGGGCGACCCGGCTGTGCAGGACGTCGCCGACGATGGTGATCCGGCGGCCGGCGAGGTCCTGGCCGAGTCCGGCGTCCCGGCCGGTCAGCCGGCGGCGCATGGTGAACGCGTCCAGCAGGGCCTGGGTGGGGTGCTGGTGGGTGCCGTCGCCGGCGTTGACGACGGCCGCGTCGATCCAGCCGGAGTTGGCCAGGCGGTAGGGGGCCCCGGAGGCGCCGTGCCGGATGACGACGGCGTCGACGCCCATCGCCTCCAGGGTCTGGGCGGTGTCCTTCAGGGACTCGCCCTTGGAGACGCTCGACCCCTTGGCGGAGAAGTTGATGACGTCCGCCGACAGCCGCTTCTCGGCGGCCTCGAAGGAGATCCGGGTGCGGGTGGAGTCCTCGAAGAAGAGGTTCACGATGGTGCGGCCGCGCAGGGTCGGCAGCTTCTTGATCGGCCGGTCGGCGACCCGGGCCATCTCCTCCGCGGTGTCGAGGATCAGGACGGCGTCGTCGCGGGTGAGGTCGGCGGCCGAGATGAGATGACGCTGCATCTGTCAGGCTCCGTAAGGCAGTTCGGGAGGTTCGGGGCGAACCGGGGCACATCCGGGCACGCCTGAGCGGCCCTTGCCCCGGATGCGCTACTGGTCGGCCGGCTTCGCGCCGAGCAGCACGGTGTCGCGACCGTCCTCCTCGGCGAGCTGGACCTTGACCGTCTCCCGCAGCGACGTGGGGAGGTTCTTGCCGACGTAGTCGGCGCGGATGGGCAGTTCGCGGTGGCCGCGGTCGACCAGGACCGCGAGCTGCACCGCGCGCGGGCGCCCGATGTCGTTCAGGGCGTCGAGGGCGGCGCGGATGGTGCGGCCGGAGAAGAGCACGTCGTCCACGAGGACGACGAGCCTGCCGTCGATGCCGTCACCGGGGATCTCGGTGCGGGCCAGCGCGCGCGGCGGGTGCATGCGCAGGTCGTCGCGGTACATCGTGATGTCGAGGGAGCCGACCGGGATCCGGCGGTCGGTGATCTGCTCCAGCTTGGCGGCGAGCCGCTGGGCGAGGAAGACGCCCCGGGTCGGAATGCCGAGGAGCACCACGTCGTCGGCGCCCTTGGCGCGTTCGACGATCTCGTGGGCGATGCGGGTCAGCACCCGCGCGATGTCGGGGCCCTCAAGAACGGGCCGGGCATCGGTCGCCTGGGTGTTGGCGTGCGTGTCCATGGAAACTGGACCTCCTTCTCCGCCTCACGGGACGGACCTTAAAGGACGTCGGAATTGCGCCATCCACGGTAGCAGGTCGCCGGCGGGGGCGGTTCACCCCCTTGGCCTAGTGCGCCGTCACTACCACGGAAGCGTCGGGGTGGACCATTCGGCTTGACGCAGAAGAGTCACGCTGCGTAACCTCACAGTGAGTTACCAGCCGCGCGGCGGGAAGACAGCCGACCGCGTCGACACAGTGTCCGGGGAGCTATATGTCCAGCGAATACGCCAAACAGCTCGGGGCCAAGCTCCGTGCCATCCGCACCCAGCAGGGCCTTTCCCTCCACGGTGTCGAGGAGAAGTCCCAGGGTCGCTGGAAGGCCGTGGTGGTGGGTTCGTACGAGCGCGGCGACCGTGCCGTGACCGTGCAGCGTCTTGCCGAGCTGGCCGATTTCTATGGCGTCCCCGTGCAGGAGCTGCTGCCGGGCACCACGCCGGGCGGCGCCGCCGAGCCGCCGCCGAAGCTGGTCCTGGACCTGGAGCGGCTGGCCACGGTGCCGGCCGAGAAGGCGGGCCCCCTCCAGCGCTACGCGGCGACCATCCAGTCCCAGCGCGGGGACTACAACGGCAAGGTGCTCTCGATCCGCCAGGACGACCTGCGCACACTCGCCGTCATCTACGACCAGTCCCCCTCGGTCCTCACCGAGCAGCTGATCAGCTGGGGCGTCCTGGACGCGGACGCGCGCCGCGCGGTGGCCACGCACGAGGACGCGTGAGCCGCTAGCGTCCCCGCAGAAACGTGCCGCCGGGGTGGCCGGAACTTGACGGTTCCGGCCACCCCGGCGGCGTTTTCACGAATGCGCCCGTGCGGCAAGGCTGTTCCCTTGTGCCGGGGCACACGGGCACACCAAGGGGGCACCGGGAACCGCGCGAGCGACCACGGCATACCCGCAGCCGCCGCACGGACAGTCTCCCAGCGCCCCTCTCGGCGCCTGCCGGCCACCCCGGCGCCATCTCTCGCGTCCCGCCCCGGCCACGTCCCAGCGCCGGGCGCGCACGCCAAAGGGGCGCGAGGAACTGCGCGAGCAACCACGGAATACCCGCAGCCGCCGCACGGACAGTCCCCAGCGCCCCTCTCGGCGTCCTGCGAAGAGGCCGGCTAGGCCCTGCGCAGGGAGGGCTTCAGCTCCTTCAGGCGGCCCAGCAGGCCGTTGACGAACGAGGGCGACTCGTCGGTCGAGAACTCCTTCGCCAGCTGCACCATCTCGTCCAGGACGACGGCGTCCGGGGTCTCGTCCACCCAGATCAGCTCGTACGCGCCCAGGCGCAGGAGGTTGCGGTCGACCACCGGCATCCGGTCGAGCGTCCAGCCCACCGCGTACTGCGCGATCAGCTCGTCGATGCGCCGGGCGTGCTCGGCGTAGCCCTCGACCAGCTGCATCGTGTACTCGCTGACCGGCGGCTGCCGCGTGTCGGACCGGGAGAGCCGGACCCAGTCGGCGAGGACCGTCAGGACGTCGGCGTCGCGCTGGTCGGCCTCGAAGAGGATCTGGAAGGCGCGCTTGCGGGCCGTGTTGCGGGCAGCCACGGTTAGCTGTTCACCCGGCCGAGGTAGTCGCTCGTGCGGGTGTCGACCTTGATCTTCTCACCGGTGGTGATGAAGAGCGGGACCTGGATCTGGTGGCCGGTCTCCAGGGTGGCGGGCTTGGTGCCACCGGTGGAGCGGTCGCCCTGAACGCCCGGCTCGGTCTCCTGGACGACCAGCTCGACGGCGGCCGGCAGCTCGACGAAGAGCACCTCGCCCTCGTGCTGGGCGACGGTGGCGGTGAAGCCCTCGATCAGGAAGTTGGCGGCGTCGCCGACGGCCTTGCGGTCGACCATCAGCTGGTCGTACGTCTCCATGTCCATGAAGACGAAGTACTCGCCGTCCATGTACGAGAACTGCATGTCGCGCTTGTCGACAGTGGCCGTCTCGACCTTGACACCGGCGTTGAAGGTCTTGTCGACCACCTTGCCGGAGAGCACGTTCTTGAGCTTGGTGCGCACGAATGCCGGGCCCTTGCCGGGCTTGACGTGCTGGAACTCGACGACGGACCAGAGCTGGCCGCCTTCGAGCTTGAGCACCAGGCCGTTCTTGAGGTCGTTCGTGGAAGCCACGGTTGCGGAATCTCCTGGACTGACGTACGACCCCGGGTCACGCGCTACAGCGCGAGCAGCTCCTTGGTCGTGATGGTGAGTAGCTCGGGTCCGCCGTCCGCCTCGGGGCGTACGACGAGCGTGTCATCGATCCGGACACCGCCCCGGCCCGGGAGGTGGACCCCCGGTTCGACGGTGACCGGCACGCAAGCGTCCAGTTTACCCATGGCCGCGGGGGCGAGCTGCGGGTCCTCGTCGATTTCGAGTCCGACCCCGTGCCCGATCAGCGGTGGCAGGGCTTCCGCATAGCCCGCGGAGTCCAGCACCTGGCGTGCCACCCGGTCCACGTCCCGGCAGGCGGTGCCGGGCGCCAGGGACTCGCGGCCCGCCCGCTGGGCGGAGAAGACCAGCTCGTACAGCTCGATCTGCCAGTCGGCCGGCGAGGTGCCGATGACGAAGGTACGGCCGATCTCGCAGCGGTAGCCCCGGTAGGTGGCGCCGAGGCAGACGGAGAGGAAGTCGCCCTCCTCCACCCGCCGGTCGGTGGGGCGGTGGCCGCGGCGCCCGGAGTGCGGTCCGGTGGCCACCGAGGTGAGGAAGGCCGGCCCGTCGGCGCCGTGGTCGACCAGGCGCCGCTCCAGCTCCAGCGCGAGGTGCCGCTCGGTGCGGCCCACCAGGATCGACTCCAGCAGCTCGCCCAGGGCCTGGTCGGCGATCTCCGCGCCGATGCGCAGGCAGGAGATCTCCTCCTCGTCCTTGACGACCCTGAGCTGTTCCACGGCCCCGCCGAGGTTGCCGAGCCGGAGCCCCGGCGCGGCGGCGGACAGGGCCCGGTGACGGCTGACGGTGAGGTGGTGTTCCTCGACGGCGAGCGAGTCGGCGTCCTGGGCCGCGGCGAGGCCGGCCGCGACGACGGCGGGGTCGTCCCCGGGCGCGGGCAGGACGTGCAGCCGCAGGTGCTCGTCCGGGCGGCCCTCGTAGGGGCGCTCCTCGGGCGGCCCGGCGCACACCAGGAGGTCCTCGCGTCCGCCGAGGAGCAGCACGGAGCCCCGCGGGGCGGCGGCGGCGAGGTAGCGCACGTTGGCGGGGCGGGTGACGAGCGCTGCCGCGGTGCCGGCCGCGTTCACGTGGTCTCTCAGCCGGGATCGGCGGTTCGCGTACACCTCTGACATGAGATGAGCGTAGGAGTTTTGTGGGGTTTGCGCCGTTTTTAGGGGGCCGAGCGGGAATCGGGCGGCTGGGGCGGCCCGGTTCCGGCTACCAGCTCGGCGGGCTGGCCATCGCGCGGGCCAGGACCTCGTCCAGGACGCGCGCCGTGCCCGGGACGTCGAGCCCCGAGTTGTCGATGATCGGGAGGCCCGAGCCGTACCAGCCGGCCATGCGGCCGTGGATGCGGGCCACCTCCTCGTCGGTGAGGCGGCGGTTGCCGCTGCGCTCGGCGTTGCGCTCCAGGACCACGTCGAGGCCCGGGAGCAGCACGACCGGTAGCAGCCCGGGGCCGACGTGGCGCTTCCAGCCGCCGAGGCCCACGACCGGGCGGTCCGGGAAGACGGCGTCGTCCAGGATGCAGGAGATGCCGTTGGCCAGGAAGTTCCGCGCGGCGAAGCCGCAGGTGCGGCGGGCCAGGCGGTACTGCGCCTCGGAGCTGTCGTTCCAGCCGGACTGGGGGTCGGCGAAGCCCGAGCGCACCCATTCGCGCACGTCGTCCAGGCTGATGTGGGCCGTGGGCACCCGGCGGCGGTCCGCCCAGTACTGGGCGACGCTGGTCTTCCCCGCGCCGGCGGGGCCGATCAGCAGGACGGCCAGGGTGGTGGCCGCCGGGTCCGGGACGGCGGCGGCCGGCGGCGCCGGAGGGACTCCGACGGGACCGCCGGGTGGCAGCGGTACATGGCCGGTGGTATCGGGGGCCGGCCGGCCCCCGGGGTGCCCCCCGACCGACGGCGGCGGCACGGAACCGGGCGGAACGGCGCCGGACGGCCCCGGACCGGCCGGCGCCGGGAAGCCCGGTGCGGCCGGGTGCGGCGGCGGTACGGGCCCGGTGGCGGCACCGGGATGGTGCGCCGCCGTCCAGCCGGCGTCCGGTCCGGCCCCCTGCCGGTGGGGCGGCAGCGGCGACCCCCCTGCGTGCTGCATCCGTTGCCACTCCGTCTCGTACACACATCTGGCGTCGGCGAGCGGGTGCGGATCCCGCTCTCCCCCACAGCCTAAGGGGCGAGGGAGGGACCCCTGCCCGAACGGTACCGCCCCCGGCCGTCGTTCGGTGAAACGACCGGGGGCGGTCCGAAGTGCCCGGTCCGGCAAAGGAATCGGGCGGCGGGCCGACGGGTGCCTACTGGCCCACTTCGCCGTAGGCGGCCAGCAGCACGGCCGGGTCCGGGCCCTCCAGCACGGTCGGCTTGGCGAGGCCGTCGAGGACGATGAAGCGCAGCAGGTCGCCGCGGGACTTCTTGTCGACCCTCATGTTCTCCAGCAGCTTGGGCCACTGGTCGTGGCGGTAGTGCAGGGGCAGGCCCACCGCCTCCAGGACCGTGCGGTGCCGGTCGGCCGTGGCGTCGTCCAACCGGCCCGCGAGACGGCCCAGTTCGGCGGCGAAGTGCATGCCGACCGCGACCGCGGCACCGTGCCGCCACTGGTAGCGCTCGTTCTTCTCGATGGCGTGGCCGAGCGTGTGGCCGTAGTTGAGGATCTCCCGGAGGCCGGACTCCTTCAGGTCTGAGGAGACGACCTCGGCCTTGACCCGGATCGAGCGCTCGATCAGCTCGGCGGTGTGCGGGCCCGCCGGGGTCCGCGCGGCCCCCGGGTCGGACTCGATGAGGTCGAGGATCGCCGAGTCGGCGATGAAGCCGGCCTTGATGACCTCGGCGAGCCCGGACACGTAGTCGTGCACCGGGAGCGAGTCCAGCGCGGCGAGGTCGCACAGCACCCCGGCCGGCGGGTGGAACGCGCCGACCAGGTTCTTGCCCTCGGCGGTGTTGATGCCGGTCTTGCCGCCGACCGCCGCGTCCACCATGGCGAGCACGGTGGTCGGGACGGCGATCCAGCGCACCCCGCGCAGCCAGGTCGCGGCCACGAACCCGGCGAGGTCCGTGGTGGCGCCGCCGCCGACGCCCACGATGACGTCGGTGCGGGTGAAGCCGGACTGCCCGAGCGCCTTCCAGCAGTAGGCGGCGACCTCGGCGGTCTTGGCCTCCTCCGCGTTCGGCACCTGGATCGCGACGGCCTCGAAGCCCTGCTCGGCCAGGTCGGCACGGAGCGCCTCGCCGGTCTCCGCGAGGGCCTCGGGGTGGATCACCGCGACCCGCTTGGCCTTCGGGCCGATCAGCCCGGCCAGGTCGCCCAGGAGCTGCCGGCCGACCAGCACCTCGTAGGGCTCGGTGCCCGCGGTGCCGGCGATCCGGATCCGGGTGACTGCTGCCTCGCTCATGCGTCCTTCAACTCCAAAGCGTCCAGCGCTGCTCGGGTGACCTCTTCGGGGGAACGGCCGTCCGTCGGCACCACGGCGGTGGCGACCTCCTCGTAGAGGTGCCGGCGCGCCTCCATCAGTTCCCGCCACTGCTTGCGCGGGTTGACCGCGAGCAGCGGACGGGCCACGTTCAGACCGGTGCGCCGGACCGCCTCCTCGACGTCCATCGAGAGGTAGACCACCCGGTGCGCGGCTAGCAGTTCCCGGGTGTCCGTGTCCAGGACGGCGCCGCCGCCGAGCGCGAGGACGCCCCCGTGCCCGGCGAGCGCGGTGCGCACCGCCCGCTTCTCGATCGCGCGGAAGGCGGGCTCGCCGTCGTCCACGAAGATGTCGGCGATGGTGCGGCCCTCGGCGGCCACGATGTCCTCGTCGGTGTCGCGGTAGGCGACCCCGAGCCGCTCCGCGAGCAGCCGGCCGACGGTGGACTTGCCCACGCCCATCGGGCCGACCAGAACGAGTAGCGGCCCGCTCATCGGATGTGCAGGTGGTCGAGGTACGCGCGCACGTTGCGGGAGGTCTCGGCCACGCTGTCGCCG